>NZ_DASYWO010000005.1:0-345000 GCF_035935935.1 Brevundimonas sp. | reverse complement strand
ATGCACCAGGACGTACCCGACGGCCGACAGAATTCCGCACGCCATATAGAAGAGTGAAAACGCGACCGCGCCGGCGCCTCCGCGCAGCATGCGTGCGACGGGCGTGGCGAAGGCCAGCGCCCCCACCGCGTTCATGATCGCGTGCGCCCAGTCGCCGTGCAGGAACATGGACGTGGCCAGACCGGTCCAGTCCCCCTCCATCACGCGACGGGGATGGAGCGCCAGCGACAGGCCCATGTCGGGCAGCCGTTCCTGGAAGAAGAACAGCGCCGGCATCGACAGCGCCAGCAGCAGCACGATCGGCGGGGCCTTGAAGGCGGGCTCGCGGCGGGTCGGCGATTCGGTCATCAGCCTCTGACAACGCGCGGAAGGGCGGCGGGAATCGCCACTAAGCCGTCATTAAGGTCTCCATCCCATTTTGGCACGTGACTTGCTGGTTCGTTCGGCGAGATCGGAGCGTGCGCATGAAGTGGACATTGACCGGCGCGGGCCTTCTTGCCGGAGCCATGCTGGCCCTCGCCGCGCCCGAGGCGGCGCAGGCGCAGTCCCAGGGATACGGCGGCACGGGCCAGCTGCAAGCCGGCTACGGCGGCGCACGCTACACCACCGGTCGGCCTGTCTCCGGAACGACCCGCGACGCCAACGGCAACCGCCTGATCGTCAACGGCATCATCCAGTCCGGCGTCGGGGCCTACTCCAGCTCCAGCGGCGGCGCATCGGCCACGGGCTCGTGGGGACTGGGCGGCGACGGGCGCGCCACGATCGGCGGCTCCACCGCGATCGGCAACCAGTTGAACGTCGTGGTCCAGGGCAACCACAACACCGTCATCGTCAACTCGACCCAGACGAACAGCGGCGACGTGCGGGCCGGAACCGCGCTCAACGGAAGGCTGGACCTGCGATGAGCCGACTGTTGCGCCGCCTCCGCATTCTCGGAACCGTCGGTTCCGCCGCGGCCCTGCTGGGGGGCTGCATCGCGCCGGTCGCCGGCGGCGACGGGCGCTATGCCCAGCCCATCGGCAACGCGCCGGTGACCGCCAATCCGACGCCCTACTCCGTCGCCCTGTACTGTCTGGCCGACTATGCCCGGAAGTATGACCTGCCGTCGCCGCGCATCGCGGTGGGCCGGATCAGCGACTACACCGGAACCGTCTCGTCCGACGGCGGCCGCCAGATCACCGGCGGGGCCTCGCTCATGGCCTATTCGGCGCTGGCCAAGGCCGGGGCCCAGATCGTGGAGCGCTACGACACCTCGGTGTCCGAGCTGGAACTGCGCTACGCCAACAACAAGCTGATCGGCGATCCCGGGCAGGAGGGCGAAGACGCCGCCTATCGCCAGATCCTCGCCGGCCAGGTGCCGGGCTCCGACTTCTACATCGTCGGCGGCATCACCGAGGTGAACTACAACATCCGCTCCGCCGGCTGGGACTTCCTGGGCGGAGAGGCCGACACCAACACGCCGCTGTCGGGCGGTTTCCGCGGCCGCTACTATGTGATGAACGTCGCCATCGACCTGCGCATGGTCCAGACCACCACGCTGGAGGTCGTCGACGTCGTCTCCTACCAGAAGCAGATCATCGGGCGGGAAATCTCGCTCAACGTCTTCGACTTCCTGAACGGCAACGTCTTCGACGTCGGCGGGGGCGAAGGCGGCTTCGAGCCGGTCCAGCTGGCGGTGCGTGCGCTGGTGGAGCGGGCCACGGTCGAGTTCATGGCGAACCTGTACGGCGCGCCCGGCCCGGAGATCTGCCTGGACACCCGCAACGAGCTGCTGCGCGACACCTACGGCCCGACCGGCGGCTACTATCCGGCCTATCCCAACACGGACACGAACAATGGCCAGACCCGCGCTGATCCGACTCGCTGGCATGATCGCCGCGACGGCGACGTGCGTCGCAGCCGGTACTGAGGCCCGCGCCCAGGATCCGGACGCGCCGATCGTCCTGAACCGCCAGTTCCAGGGCGGCGACGTCGCCGCGCGCCAGACGGTGACGACGACCGACGCCGACGACCAGGTCACCGTCTCCACCTCGGCCACGGGCAACACGATCTCGGGCGCGGTCGAAACCGGCCAACTGACCGTGGATTCGGAGCAGGAGCTCCAGGGCGACGTTTCCGCCGAGACCACCCTGGTCCTGAACGGCGACACCGAAGGCTACGTCACCGCCGTCACGCAGGCGAACGGCAACTATCTGGCCGGGGGCGCCTATGGCGGCGACCTGACGCTGGACGCCACCCAGACGACCGGCGCGGTCCGCATCGAGGCCGTGTCCGACCTGTCCGGCGGAACGGCGCGCCTGATCGGCGGGGGCCGGATCGAGACCTCGGCGACCGCCAACACCGTGGCGCTGGCCGCGCGGGACGGCCACATCGACGGTGAGATCCGTCAGGACACCGACGCCACCCTGTTCTCATCCAACTACGTCGCGGTCCAGTACGCGCCGGGCGCGACCGAAGTGAACAGCCAGGCCACCGGCAACGTGGCCGCCTACACCGGCACGGCGCCGGCCAGCCAGAATCTGCGCCTGACCCAGTCCAGCACCGGCGATCTGGTGCAGGCCGGGACCAGCGCCAACGCCGGGAACGCCTGGGACCTGGCGGGACGGGCGCGCGCCACGGGCAACCACGGCCATTTCGCCAACGCGGGCGGATCTTCCGTCGTCGAGGCCCAGCAGACCAACGCCTCGCGCGTCTGGGCCGAATCGATCGTCACCAGCTACGACTACGGCCGCGCGACCAGCCATGCGCAGGCGTCGGGCAACGCCCTGTCGGTCGGCAACGACGACATCTACGTCCGCATCGACAACGATCAGATCAACACCGGCGGCGTCCAGGCGGACGCCAGCTTCGCCGGCGCCTACGGCTACGACGCCTACGTCGGGGCCGACGCCGTGGGCAACAGCGTCACCGGCTACGCCTGCGCCGAATGCGGCGCGACGCTGCAGGCCGACAACGTCCAGAACAACTCCGGAGACGTCTCCGCCACGGCCCGCACCACCGTCTCCGGTGATTCCCGGGCCGTCATCACCGGGACGAACGCGGTCGGCAACGCCGCCAACTTCTACGTCACGCGCCCCGGAAACTGACGGGATTGTAACTTGTGGGGCGGAACGGCGGCGGGCAACCGTGCGCCGGCCCGCGCGCCTGCGCGGGCCCCCCGAGGCGCCCGACCGTCGGCGCCCCCGTCTCCGGAGCTGACCGTCCATGCGTTCCCCCCGCCGCCTTCTGCTGCTGGCCGCCTCGTCGCTGGCGATCTGCGCCGCACTGCCCGTCGCCGTACAGGCCCAGCAGGCCACGCCCGGCGCGGCCGCGGGCGTGCAGCCCTCCGATCCGTGGCCCCAGGCCGCCAGCGACGTGCCGGCGGCGGACGACGTCCGCTTCGGCCAGCTGCCCAACGGCCTGCGCTACGCCATCATGAAGAACGCCTCGCCTCCGGGGCAGGCCTCGGTCCGCGTCCTGATCGACGCCGGCTCCCTGATGGAGCGCGAGGATCAGCTGGGTCTGGCGCACTTCATGGAGCACATGGCCTTCAACGGCTCGACCGAAGTGCCGGAGGGCGACCTGACCAAGCGACTGGAGCGATTGGGCCTCGCCTTCGGCGCCGACACCAACGCCTCCACCGGCTTCGACGCCACCATCTATCAGCTGGACCTGCCGCGCACCGACGACGCCACCGTCGACGAAAGCCTCTTCATCCTGCGCCAGATGCTGGGCGAGGCCCTGCTGGAGACCTCGGCCATCGATCGCGAACGGGGCATCGTGCTGTCCGAAGAGCGGACTCGCGCCACCCCGGGCCTGCGCGCGCTGGTCGCCCAGCTGGAGTTCCTGATGCCGGGGCAGCTGGTGCCCCAGCGTCTGCCGATCGGTTCGACCTCGGTCCTGTCCAACGCGCCGCGGGAACGCTTCGTCGAGTTCTACGAGGCCTATTACCGGCCGGAACGGGCCACCGTGGTGATCGTCGGCGACTTCGACGTCGATTCGATGGAGTCCAAGGTCGTCTCCACCTTCGGCGACTGGACCAACAGCCATGCGGGCGGAGCGGAGCCCGATCTGGGCGCCGTGCGGACGCGGGGCCGCGAGGCGGGTCTCTACGTCGAGGCCGGGCTCACGCCCAGCATCCAGATCGCCTGGGTCGGCGCACCAGACCAGCGGCCGGACACGCAGGCGAAGCGGCAGGAGAACGTCCGGCGGGCTCTGGGCCTCGCGGTGCTGAACCGACGCCTCGGCGTCATCGGGCGCGGCGCCCGGCCGCCATTCATCGGCGCCAACGCGGGCCGCTCGAACCTGTTCGATTCCGTCCTGCTGGCGAACGTCTCCGCCAACTACGACGGCGACGCGTGGCAGCCCGCCCTGGCCGCGATCGAGCAGGAGACGCGGCGCATCGCGCAGTTCGGCGTCACCCAGGCCGAGCTGGACCGCGAAATCACCGAGATGCGCACCGGCCTGACCAACGCGGTCGAGGGCGCCTCCACCCGTCGCACGCCGGCGCTCGCCAACGCCATCGTCGGCACGACCAGCGAGGAACTGGTCTTCAGCTCGCCCGCCACGGACCTGGCGACGTTCGAGGCGGCGGTCGCCGGCCTGACGGTGGAGGACGTCAACGCCATGCTGAAGTCGACCTTCACGGGCGGCGGACCGCTGGTGTTCATGTCCGGCCCGACGGCGGTGGAGGGCGGCGAAGGCGCTCTGCTTGCGGCGCTGGCCGCCTCTGAGGCCGTGGCCGTGACCGCGCCCGAAGCGGCCGAAGCCGTGGCGTGGGACTATGCGGAGTTCGGTCCGGCCGGCACGGTGGTCGAGCGCACCGTCGTCGAAGACGTCGGCGCCACCTTCGTGACGTTCGCCAACGGCGTGCGTCTGACCGTGAAGCCCACCGACTATCGCGACGAGCAGATCCTCGTCTCGGTGCGGGTGGGGCAGGGTCTGCTGGGCCTGCCCACCGACCGTCCCCTCCCCGTGCTGGCGCTGGGCTCGGTCTTCGCCGAAGGCGGCCTGGGCCGGTTGACCGCCCAGCAGCTTGAAGAAGTGCTGACCGGCAAGACCTATCGCGCAGGCCTGTCGGCCGGCGAGGACGCCTTCGTCCTGTCGGGCGGAACCAAGCCGGCGGATCTGGACGTGCAGATGCAGGTTCTGGCCGCCTACGTGACCGACGCCGCCTGGCGCCCTGAACCGTTCGAACGCACCCGCGCGCAGTTCCGGGCGGCCCTGCCGACCCTCGAGGCCACGACCCAGGGCGTCTTCGCCAGGGAAGCCACCAGCCGCCTGCGCCCGGGCGACGCCCGTTATGCCTTCCCCTCGCTTGAAAACGTCGCCGCCTGGTCGATCGACGACCTGAAGGCCGCGGTCGCTCCGGCGCTGGCCTCCGGCCCCATCGAAATCGTCATCGTGGGCGACGTGGACGTCGACGCGGCCATCGCCTCGGTGGCCTCGACCTTCGGGGCCCTGCCGCCCCGCAGCGCGGCGTCGCAGCCGTCGGCCGAGCAGCTGTCCGCCCGCTTCCCGGCCGGCACGGCCCAGCCCCTGGACTTCAAGCATGGCGGCCGTCCGGATCAGGCCCTGGGCTTCGTCGCCTGGCCGGCCGTGGACAACTTCACGGACGTGCGCGAGGCCCGCGTCGTCCGCCTGCTGGCGGACGTCCTGCGTCTGCGTCTGATCGAGGAGCTGCGGGAGGGGCAGGCGGTGACCTATTCGCCCAACGTCGGGGCCCAGGCGTCCGGCAACTTCGCGGGCTACGGCTACGTCTCCGCCGCCATCGAGGCGCCGCCGGAGAAGCTGGAGGGCTTCTTCGCCGACGTGGACCGCATCGCCGCCTCGCTGGGCACGGACCCCATCACGGAAGACGAGCTGGAACGCGCCCGTCGCCCCCGCGTCGAGGCCCTGCGTCGCAGCCGCGCGACGAACGAGTTCTGGATTTCCGAACTGTCGGAGGCCCAGACCGACCCCGCCCGCCTGCCCGCCCTGCGCAGCGCGGAATCGGACCTTGAGGCCATCACGGCCGCCGAGGTCCAGGCGGCGGCGGCCAAATACCTGATTCCCGCCACCGCCTACCGCATCACCGTGACGCCCCGCGCTGCGGCGGCCGCGGCCGAGTGAGACGAAAAAAGGCCCCGGCGCTTGCGCAGCCGGGGCCAGTCTCTCTCAGGATCGTCGACGGAGCGACGAGCCCGCAATCTGCATCACGCCGCCTGACGGGCGGCTGAACGGCGTCTTCAGAACACGCGTCCGCCGACGCCGCCGTCCAGCGTGATCGCGCCGCCCTGAACGGCCCAGCCTTCGCGCACCACGACCTCTTCGCGGTACTCGGTGTAGGTCTCCTCATACCACATGGTCAGCACCTTCACGCCGACGCCGTAGCGGCGCAGCAGCGACCGCTCGTTGCAGTCGCGTTCGGGCCGCTGCGGCTTGCATTCCACCGTGCCGCCCGGCGCGTGCCACAGGCTGTCGCCCTTGCGACAGGTCGTCGTCTCGCCGTGGTCGAAGCGCTCGGAACCTTCCCAGTCGGCGATGGTCACCTGCATGTAGGTGCCGGCCAGGCAGCGGAACAATTCGCCGTCGTAGTCGCCCCAGACGTCGCGATCCGGGCGGACCTGGGCGGCCGGATGCGGGCGGCCGCGGTCGTCCATGCAGACGGCGCGGATGACCACGCGGCGCTCGATCCGCCGACGGGATTCGAACGGCACCCGGATGACCTCGCGCATCATGCCGCCGCCGACGTGCAGACCCTGGATCGTCGTCGGATAGGGCTGCTCGACGTTGACGTAGGCGCCGCCGCCGCCGGCCACGATCACCGTGGCCCCGGCTCCGGCGCGGGCCGAGGCCCCGGCGTTCGCATTGACGTTGACGTTCACGTTCACATTGCCGCCGCCGCAGCAAGGGGGCGCGGGCGGCTGCTCGCAGCACGGCCCGGGCGGCGGAGGCGGCGGGGGCGGCGGCGGCGGGGGTTCGCAGCACGGCGGCGGGGGCGGCGGACAGACGGGTCCGCACTGGGCCGCGGCCTCGTCGGCGAAGGCCGAGACGGCGAACAGGGTCACCGCCGCCGGCAGCCAGGTGAGCGCGTGCAACCGCATGAGGTCGCCTCCACAAGGTTCAGTCGGTCGATTCCTCAGCAAGAACCGGGCCGTTGTCGCCGACGAGGGGAGCACGCCGCCCCTTTCGATTCCGTTTCGATCCGGCCCCGGAATTGCGCCGGCTCGCCCGGAGACGGCGATGATGTTCCATTCCGACACGCGCGCCCTGATCGATCTGTGGTCCGGCCTCAGCCGCGGCGACGGCGCGCGTTCGGGGCTGCCGCACCGCGCCGCGCTGATGCCGGAGGCCCTGGGGAGAGGCCTGACCCGCGCCTTTCTGGCGGAGCGGACCGGCGACGACGCGCGCATCCGGCTGGCAGGCGACTGGCTTGAGGCCTTTCACCACGGGCCTCTGACCGGTTCGGGAGTCCTTTCGCTGTGGCGTCACGCGTCCCGTCCGCTGGTGGCCGACGCCCTGCGCCGTACGGTGCGCGAGGCGCGGCCCGTCGTGATCGCCGCGACCGCCGGGCCGCTGAATCTTGAGGTGACGCTGACGCCGTTCCGCGGCGACGCGGGCGGGCGCGAGCTGATCCTGGGGCTCTATTCGCGCGCGTCCGGCCCCGCGCCCGCCGCCCGCACGCCGCACCGGTTGACGGCGCAGGTCTGCGTCGGCGTGGGCGACCCGGGACGACCCCGCCTGGCGCTGGCCGCGCTGGACGGCCGCAGGATCGCCTGACCTCAGGCCGGCCGCATGTCGCGCGCGAACCGCTTCCAGTTCTGCACGTAGTGTTCGGCCGAGGCCTTGAGGGCCGCGATCTGACCGGGCTCGAGCTGACGCACGACCCGCGCCGGACTGCCCACGATCAGGGAGCCGTCCGGAAATTCCTTGCCTTCGGTGATGAGCGCGCCCGCGCCCACGAGGCAGTTGTTCCCGATCTTCGCACGCCCCAGCACGACCGCCCCGATCCCGATCAGACTGCAGTCGCCCACCGTGCATCCGTGCAGCATCGCCATGTGCCCCACCGTCACGCCGCGCCCCAGCGTCAGCGGCTCGCCCATGTCGGTGTGCAGGACCGAGTTCTCCTGAATGTTGGTGTCCTCGCCGATGGTGATCGGCTCGTTGTCGCCCCGCAGCACGGCGCCGAACCACACGCTGGCGCCCGGCTTCAGAATCACGTCTCCTACCAAGGTCGCCGTCGGAGCGACCCAGTATTCACCGTCCGCCGGAAGGCGCGGAGACTTGTCTCCGAGCGCGTGAACATTCATCCGAACCCCTCCAAAACTCAGCCAAATCCGCCCTTTAAGCGTTTGGAAACCACGTTAGCATCAATATGCGAATGCGATTCGAAGCGGCCATTTCCGCCCCGGATCGGAAGCCGGATCAAGCCCGGTCCGGTCAGCCTCACGGAGAACGCGCGTGCTGCGTTCCGGTCGGCGGGTCCTCCCGCTGGAGCATGAAGTCTCCGACGACCCGGGCGGACACGTCGTCTCCGCTTCCTCCCTCCCCGCCCTCGTCCGAGGCGATGCTTTCGCGGCATCGCCTTTTTTCATGCCTGCCTGGAGCCAAAAATGACCAAGCGTTCGGCCCTGAAGCGTCAGACCCGCGAAATGTCGCGCGAATTCGGCGTGCTCGACTCCAGCCAGTTCATCGAGGACGCGAAGGTCCGCCGGCTGCCGCATCATGCCGGCCAGCACGCGAGCCAGAGCCACCGCGGCTGGTCGCCCCACCCGTCCAACGACGAGCGCGACCAGGGCTACCTCAAGACGCTCAAGCCCAAGTCGGACGGTCAGGCCGAGCTGATGACCATGATCGATCATCACAACCTCGTCCTGGCGCTTGGCCCCGCCGGCACCGGCAAGACCTATCTGGCCGTGGCCAAGGCGGTGGAAGCCCTCGAGGCCGGCAAGGTCGGCCGCATCGTGCTGAGCCGCCCCGCGGTCGAAGCGGGCGAGTCCATCGGCTTTCTGCCCGGGGACATGGAGGACAAGCTGGCCCCCTATCTGCGGCCGCTCTACGACGCCCTGTCCGACCGGTTGTCCATGAAGCGGGTCAAGGCGCTGATGGCCGAGGGCCTGATCGAGATCGCGCCGATCGGCTACATGCGCGGCCGCACGCTCAACAACGCCTTCATCGTCGTGGATGAGGCCCAGAATTGCACCTACACCCAGCTGAAGATGCTGCTGACGCGGCTGGGCTGGCATTCGACGATGGTCGTGACCGGGGACCCGCATCAGTCGGACTTGCTGCCGGGCGTTTCGGGCCTTTCGGACATCGCGGAAAAGCTGGCGGTCGTGCCGGACATCGGCGTCGTCCATCTGGCCGAGCGCGACATCGTCCGCCACCCGCTGGTGGCCAGCATGATCGGCGTGCTGTGACGGCCTAGACCAGATCCCGAACCGCGACGCCCTCGGCCTTCGCCGGGGGCGTTTGCGGTTTTGCGCCCATCCGGTCGATCAGCTTGAACACGAACGGGTTCAGCGAGATCGACAGCAGGGCGGCGGCCAGAATCAGGTCGTGGGTCGTCTGGCTCATCGCGCCCAGCGACACCCCCAGCGCCGCCAGAATGAAGCTGAACTCGCCGATCTGCGCCAGCGAAGCTCCGACCGTCAGACTGGTCGCGCGGTCCAGCCGGAAGGCGGTGGTGATCGCCAGCGCCGCGAGCGTCTTGCCGACGATGACGATCGCGAGCGCGATCAACACCGCCAGCGGCTGCTCGACCAGAATCATCGGGTCGAACAGCATGCCGACGGAGACGAAGAACAGCACGGCGAAGGCGTCCCGCAGCGGCAGGCTGCGCTCCGCCGCATTGTGCCCCAGCGGCGAGCCGTTCAAAACCAGCCCCGCCAGGAATGCGCCCAGGGCGAACGAGTGGAACAGGGCGTAGGCCACCCAGGCGATGCCCAGCGCGATGGCCAGCACCCCGAGCGTGAAAAGCTCACGTGACTTGGTGTGGGCGATCCGCACCAGCACCCAGGGAAGTACGCGCCCGCCGACGACCAGCATGCCGGCGACGAACAGGGCCACCTTCAGCAGGGTCCAGCCCACGCCGGCCGCCACTTCCGCCGCGCCACCGCCTTCGCCCGCGGGCGCCAGCAGCATGGGCAGCAGCACCAGGGCGATGACGATCACCAGATCCTCGACGATCAGCCAGCCCACCGCGATGCGCCCGACCTCGCCCTTGTTCTGCTTGCGCTCCTCCAGCGCCCGCATCAGCACGACGGTCGACGCCACCGACAGGGCGAATCCCATCAGCGCGGCCTCGACGTCGCCGAGCCCCAGCACGAAGCGACCCAGCAGCCAGCCCATGCCGGTCGCCGCCGCGATCTGCGCCAGCGCTCCGGGAACGGCGACCTTGCGGACCTGCATGAGGTCCTTCGGCGAGAAATGCAGCCCGACGCCGAACATCAGCAGGATGACGCCGATCTCCGCCAGTTGCGGGGCCAGCGCGGTGTCGGCGACGAAGCCCGGCGTGAACGGCCCGACGGCGACGCCGGCCAGCAGGTAGCCGACCAGCGGCGAGAGCTTCAGCCGGTTGGCCAGCATCCCGAACACGAAGGCCAACACGAAGCCCCCGACCAGAGTGGAGATCAGGGTCTCGGCATGCGGCATCGGCGCTCCTGCGGCGTCGGGGGAGAAGGCTCCGTTGAGGGGTGCGCCCTAACTGGGGCCTCGATCGCCGGACGGCAAGGTTTTGATGGCCGGAAAGGTCAGGCCCGCGCAGCGCCTTTGGTCGCACCGAGCGCCGCCATGGCGGCCGCGGCGACGTGTTCGGCGTTCAGCCCCGCGAGGTCGTACTGCTTCGCCGGGCTGTCCTGGTCCTGGAAGACGTCGGGCAGATGCAGCGTGCGGATCTTCAGACCCGCGTCCAGCGCGCCCTTCTCGGCCAGCGCCTGCAGCACGAAGGCGCCGAAGCCGCCCATGGCGCCCTCCTCGACCGTGATGAGCGCCTCATGCTCGCGCGCCAGGCGCAGGATCAGGTCGACGTCCAGCGGCTTGGCGAAGCGCGCGTCCGCGACCGTCGCCGAGACGCCGCGCGCGGACAGCAGGTCGGCGGCCTTCAGCGCCTCCTGCAGCCGCGTGCCCAGGCTCAGGATGGCCACGGCCGTGCCCTCGCGCACGATGCGGCCGCGGCCGATCTCCAGCGGCGCGGCCAATTCGGGTATCTCCACGCCCACGCCGTCGCCGCGCGGATAGCGGAAGGCGCTCGGCCGGTCGTCGATCTCCAGCGAGGTGGCGATCATAGCCGCCAGTTCCGCCTCGTCGGAGGCCGCCATCAGCACCATGCCGGGCAGGGCGCCCATGTAGCCGACGTCGAACGACCCGGCGTGCGTGGAGCCGTCGGCCCCGACCAGGCCTGCCCGATCCATGGCGAAGCGCACCGGCAGCGACTGGATCGCCACGTCGTGCACCACCTGGTCGTATCCGCGCTGGAGAAAGGTCGAATAGATGGCGCACACGGGCTTCAGCCCGTCCGCCGCCATGCCGGCGCAGAAGGTGACCGCGTGCTGCTCGGCGATGCCGACGTCGAAGGTCCGCTCCGGAAAGGCCTGCCCGAACAGATCCAGCCCCGTGCCGGACGGCATCGCGGCCGTGACGGCCACTATCTTGGGATCGATCCGCGCCCGCTTGATGAGCTCGGTCCCGAACACCTTGGTATAGCTGGGCGCGTTGGAGACCGGCTTGGACTGCTTGCCCGACACGACGTCGAACTTGACCACCGCGTGCAGCTTGTCGGCGCTGCTTTCGGCGGGGGCATAGCCCTTGCCCTTCTGGGTCACGACGTGGACCAGAACCGGCTTGTCGGTGATGGCGGCCGCGTTCTTCAGGATGGGCACCAGATTGTCGAGGTCGTGCCCGTCGATCGGCCCCACGTAGTAGAAGCCGAGCTCCTCGAAGAAGGTGCCGCCCGTGACCATGCCGCGGGCGTATTCCTCGGCCTTCTTCGCCGCCTTCACGAACGGGCGCGGCAGGTGCTCGACGATCGACTTGCCGAACTTGCGCATGCCGCGATAGGCGCCGCCGGACACGAGACCGGCCAGATAGGCGCTCATGCCCCCGACCGGCGGCGCGATCGACATGTCGTTGTCGTTCAGCACCACCATCAGCTGGCCGGACGTCGCCTCGACGGCGTTGTTCATCGCCTCATAGGCCATGCCTGCGGACATGGACCCGTCGCCGATCACCGCGACCACGCGGTTGGTCTTGCCCTGCTGATCCCGGGCCGTCGCGAAGCCGAGCGCGGCGCTGATCGAGGTCGAGGCGTGGGCCGCGCCGAAGGGGTCGTATTCGCTCTCGCTGCGTTTGGTGAAGCCCGACAGGCCGCCGCCCTGTCGCAGCGTGCGGATGCGGTCGCGCCGCCCCGTCAGGATCTTGTGGGGATAGCACTGGTGCCCGACGTCCCAGATCAGGATGTCGTCGGGCGTCTCGAACACGTGATGCAGGGCGACGGTCAGTTCAACGACGCCCAGGCCCGCGCCCAGATGCCCGCCCGTGACCGACACGGCGTCGATGGTCTCGGCCCGGACCTCCTGCGCCAGCTGCTTCAGCTGGGGCAGGTCGAACCCGCGCATGTCGGCGGGAGTCTTGACCTTGTCGAGCAGGGGCGTGTCGGGCATCCAGGGCACTTCGGGCGACGCCCGTGACGGGCGGAGACGGTTTCCTCTCTCTTGAACGCGTGAGGGCGCGAGCGCCAGTGAGGATTGTCTGAGGAAGGTCTGAGCGCTTCGCCGGATCAACGCCGCCGCGTCAGCACATGATCCACGCTGGCCTTCAGCATCTCCGCGTCCGGGCCGAACGGGTCCAGATGCGCCCGGGCCTGATCGGCCAGATGCGACACCCGGCCGCGCGCCTGATCGACGCCCAGGAGGGTGACGAAGTTGGTCTTGCCGCGCGCGGCGTCCTTGCCGCCAGCGGCCTTACCGAGGGTCTCCGCATCGCCTTCCGCGTCCAGAAGGTCGTCGACGATCTGGTACGCCAGCCCCACGTCGTGGGCGAAGCTGAGCAAGGCGTGTCGCGCCGCGTCGCCGGCGTCGGCCAGGATGAGCGGTATCTCGAAGGCGTAGGCGAACAGGGCGCCGGTCTTCAATCGCTGCATGCGCGCGACCCCGCCCAGGTCGTCGCGGACGCCCATCAGATCGATCATCTGACCGCCGGCCATGCCCCGCGCGCCGGACGCCAGCGACAGCCGGGCCGCCAGTTCGCAGCGCACCGCCGGGTCGTCGTGCGTGTCCTCGTCCAGCAGGATGTCGAACGCCGCCGTCTGCAGCGCATCCCCCGCCAGCACCGCCGTCGCCTCGTCATAGGCGCGATGCACGGTCGGTCGCCCCCGCCGCACGTCGTCGTCATCCATGCACGGCAGGTCGTCGTGCACCAGCGAGTAGGCATGCACGCACTCCAGCGCGCAGGCCGCCCGCAGCACCGGCCGCTCCTCCAGATCGAACAGCCGCGCGGCCTCCAGCGCGAAAAACGGCCTCAGCCGCTTGCCCGGCCCCAGGGCGGCGTAGCGCATCGCCTCGGTCAGTCGCGACTCGGGGCCGTCCGCGCGCGGCAGCAGTTCGTCCAGCGCCACGGTGACTAGATCCGCCACCTCGGCCACCCGGTCGATCACGCCCTGTTCGGGCGAATTCGCCGCCAGCGCCGTCAAAACAGCCGTCCGCCGACGACCGCGTCGCGATCCACGCCGACCAGCACCACCTCGCCGTCCGCGTCGGGAAAGCCCAGCGTCAGCACCTCGGACATGAACGGTCCGATCTGGCGCGGGGGGAAGTTGACCACGGCGGCCACCAGCCGCCCCCGAAGCTGCTCGATCGTGTAATGGCGCGTGATCTGGGCGGACGACCTCTTCACGCCGATCTCCGGCCCGAAGTCGATCTTCAGCTTGAAGGCGGGCTTGCGGGCCTCCGGAAACGGCTCGGCCTCGACCACGCGGCCGAGGCGCACGTCCACCTTCAGGAAGTCGTCGAACCCGATCTGCGCGGCCGAGCCGCTCACTGGCCGAAGTCCGCGGGCGCCGTGCCGGTCGGCCGACCGTCGGCGCCCAGCACGACCTTCTCGACCCGAAGCTGCGCCGCCTTCAGGCGCTCCTCGCACAACGCCTTCAGACGCGCGCCTTCCTCGTACAGGGCGACCGCTTCCTCAAGCGGGGCCTGGCCGGACTCGAGGCGCTGGACCAGCGATTCCAGCCGCGTCAGGGCGGCTTCGAACGAAAGGTCGGCGTCGGCGGGGGCTTGGTCGGTCATCGCGGCGGAACCTAGAGCCGGCGCACGCGCCCGGCAACGGTCAGCGCCGCTCGTAGCGACGCTGGCTCCAGTATTTGAAGCCCTGATTGTGGACCAGCGCCCAGCCGTTCGCCTTCAGCCGCTTGCCGACCATGTGATTGAAATAGCCGTGGGCGAGAACGAGGACGTCCTGCCCCGCCTCGGCGCGCTCGATCAGCTTGCGGGCGGCCACGTCGGCGCGGACCTTGGCCTCGCGGTGCGTTTCTTCCTGATGGTGCCGGTCGGACAGCCGCCACCACACGCGGGACACCACGCCCCACCAGCGCGGCGAAAGTCGGATGAAGTCCGGCAGCCTCGGCGGCGGCAGGGGCGCCTCGATGAACAGGGCGTCGGACATCACCTCGCGCCCGGCGGATACGGCGGCGGCCGTCTCCTGCGCGCGCTGCCGGGTGGAGGCGTAGATCGCGCCGGCGCCTTCGGCGGCGTTGACCAGCTCCGGCGGCGGCGTCTGGCCGGCCAGCAACCCGCCGACCTCATACTTGCCCCACCAGTCCTTGTATTGCCGGGCGGTGATCAGACATTTGCGCGACAGGGCCGGTTCGCCATGCCGCGTCAGGATGATCGAGCCGGGGCGCGTCGTCGTCGCGCCCGCCGTCGGCACGGCGGGAATCGGGGCGGCGACGGGGCGTGCGGTCGGCTCCTGCACGGTCATGATCCGCGGACGGCGACGAAGCCGGTCGTGGGCCGGTCGGCGCGCATCCTCATTCCTCCCCCAGGGCGTGGACGTGGGCGACGGCGGACCGGCCCAGTCCCTCAAGGTCGTAACCGCCCTCGAGCGACGACACAATCCTGCCCCCGCAGACGCGGCGCGCCACCTCGGCGACGGCGCGCGTGGCCCAGGCGAAGTCCTCGGCCTCCAGGCTCTGGTGGGCCAGCGGATCGCGCCGGTGAGCGTCGAATCCCGACGAGATCAGGATCAGGTCCGGCGCGAACGTCTCCAGCGCCGGCATCAGTCCGCCCTGGAACGAGGCGCGCCACGACTCGCGGGCGGCGTGAGGCGCAACCGGCACGTTGACCACGTTGCCGACGCCCGTTTCCGACGCCGCCCCGGTGCCGGGGTACAGCGGCATCTGGTGGATCGAGCCGAGAAACAGCGTCGGATCGGCCTCGAAGGCCGCCTGGGTCCCGTTGCCATGGTGCACGTCGAAGTCGATCACCGCGACCCGCGTCAGCCCGGCGGCCTGCGCCGCACGGGCGGCCACGGCGACGCTGGAAAACAGGCAGAACCCCATGGCCCTGTCCGGCTCCGCGTGGTGCCCCGGCGGCCGGACCGCGCAGAAGGCGCGGGTAAGGTCGCCGGCCGCGACGGACCGCACCGCGTCGATCACCGCGCCCGCCGCCAGCCGCGCAGCCCTAACGCTGCCCGGCGACAGCACGGTGTCGGCGTCCAGCGACCGCATGCCCTCTTCGGGCGAGGCGTCGAGGACGGTCCGGACATAGGCCGCGGGGTGCACCCGCTCCAGATCCGCGACCTCCGCCTCGACGGCCGCCCGACGGTCGTGGTCCAGCCCGGCGTCGGCCAGGGCGTCCAGCACGGCCGTCAACCTTCCCGGCCGTTCGGGATGGCCCACGCCCGTGGCGTGGCGGATCATGTCGGGGTGGGTGAAGATCGGCACGGCCATCGTCACCAACATAGGCGCCGACTCGACGCCCTGTCGCGGTCCCTCTGTCGCGTCCGCCGCGATCCCGCTAAAGCGCCGCCATGGCCGCCGACGTCCTGATCCGCTCCGCCCGCCCCGAAGACGCGGAGGCCCTGTCCCGCCTCGGCCGACGCACCTTCATCGACACCTTCGTCACGGGCTTCGGCATCCCCTATCCGCAAGCCGACCTCTCCGCGCATCTTGAAAAAGCGTTCGGCGTCGAGGCCACGCGGACCGCACTGGCCGAGCCCGGCGCCGCCTGGTGGGTGGCCGAGCGCGACGGCGACCTGCTGGCCTTCGCCAACGCCGGCCCCAATGGTCTGCCCCATCCCGAGGCCACGCCCGGCCACGCCGAGCTGCGCCGCCTCTACGTCGACCGGTCTGCGCAGGGTCTGGGGCTGGGCACGGCGCTGCTGACCCGGGCGCTGGAGTGGATGACGGATTTCGGGGACGGCCCCCAGTGGATCGGCGTCTGGAGCGGCAATCTGAAGGCTCAGAAGCTGTACGCGGCCCACGGGTTCGAGAAGGCCGGCGAGTACCAGTATCCCGTCGGCACGTGGCTGGACGACGAGTTCATCCTGCGCCGCGGCTGAGGGAACCCGCCGCCCGCGCGTCCATTGGCCTGCCATGGGCGACGTCAGGATCGGCACCTCCGGCTGGGCCTACAAGGACTGGAACGGTCCCTTCTATCCCGATGACGTCAAGGCGGCGGGGCGGCTGGCCTACATCTCTCGCCGATTCCGGACGCTGGAGATCAACGCCAGCTTCTACCGCATGCCGACGGAAGCCGCCGTCGCCGCCTGGCGGGGACAGACGCCGGACGCCTTCCTGTTCGCCTGGAAGGCCTCGCGGTTCATCACCCACAACAAGAAGCTGCGCGACCCGGCCGATCCGCTGGCCTACCTGTTCGCAAGGGCAGAGGGCCTGGGCGCAAAGCTGGGCCCCGTCCTGTTCCAGTTGCCGCCGAACCTCCACCGCGACGATGCGCGCCTGCAGGACTTCCTCGACGCCCTGCCCGCCGGCCGGCGGTACAGCGTCGAATTCCGCCATCCCGGCTGGTACGCCGACGCCGTGCTGGCGATGCTCACGGCCCGCAACGTCGCCCTGTGCATCTCGGACCACCATCACGCGCCGGCGCCGTGGCAGGCGACCGCGGACTTCATCTACCTGCGCGGACACGGCCCCGGCGGCCGCTATCACGGGCGCTACGGCGAGGTCGCGCTGCGCGACTGGGCCGGGGCCATCCGCGACTGGCAGAACAGCCGCGACGTCTTCGTCTACTTCGACAACGACATCAAAAGCGCCGCGCCGGCGGACGCCGATCAACTGATTGGGCTGCTGGATCAGGCCTGATAGGGTCGCCCCATGCTCCTGCCCTTCTTCACCGCCCTGCTCGACGCCAAGGTTCCGGTGTCGATGAAGGAGTGGCTGCATCTGATGCAGGCCATGGATCGGGGCGTGGCGTCGGGCCGCGTGGACGATTTCTACCATCTGTCGCGCGCCGTGCTGGTGAAGGACGAGAAGCACTACGACCGCTTCGACCAGGTCTTCTCCAAGGTCTTCGCCGGCGTGGAGACCGTCGGCCCCGACGAGCTGGCGCCCGCCGAGATCCCGGAAGACTGGCTGCGGCTGCTCACCGAAAAATACCTGACCGACGAGGAGAAGGCGCAGATCGCGGCGCTGGGCGGCTTCGACGCGCTGATGGACACGCTGCGCAGGCGGCTGGAGGAGCAGCAGGGTCGGCACCAGGGCGGGAACAAGTGGATCGGCACCGGCGGGACCAGCCCCTTCGGTCACGGCGGCTGGAATCCCGAGGGCGTGCGCATCGGCGGGCCGGGCCGTCAGGGACGGGCGGTCAAGGTCTGGGAGAAACGCGAATACCGCAATCTGGACGATCAGGTCGAACTGGGCACGCGCAACATCAAGGTCGCCCTGCGCCGCCTGCGCCGCTTCGCGCGCCAGGGCATGCCGGACGAGTTGGACATGGACGCGACCATCGACGGCACGGCGCGTCAGGGATGGCTGGACATCCACATGCGGCCGGAACGGCGCAACACGATCAAGGTGCTGCTGTTCCTCGACGTCGGCGGCTCGATGGACGCTCACGTCCAGCTTTGCGAGGAGCTGTTCTCCGCCGCCCGCAGCGAGTTCCGGCATCTGGAATTCTTCTACTTCCACAACTGTCTGTACGAGGGCGTGTGGAAGGACAATCGTCGGCGTCACTCGGAAAAGACGCCGACGTGGGAGGTGCTGAACAAATACCCCGGCGACTGGCGCGCCATCTTCATCGGCGACGCCACGATGAGCCCCTATGAGGTGACCATGCCCGGCGGCTCGGTGGAGCACTGGAACGAGGAAGCCGGCGCCGTCTGGCTGAAGCGCGCGACGCAGCAGTGGGACCGCGTGGCCTGGCTCAACCCGTCGGCGGAGCGCTATTGGGGGTACTCCGCCTCGGTCGGCATGATCCGCGAGCTGATCGACGACCGCATGTATCCCCTGACGCTGGACGGCCTCGACAAGGCCATGCGCGCCCTGTCCCGCTGATCGTCAGGCCGCGTCAGTAGGGCCGCCGACCCGGTCGGCGCACGGTGTTCGGCGGAGGGACCGCCCATGCTTCTGATCGTCGCCGCCCTGGCTTTGTTCCTGCAGGACCCGCCGCCGGGCGAGGTCGTCTCGACCGCGCCGCCTGCGGCGCCCGCTGGAACCCTGGCGGATCCCGTCGCGCCATCGCCCGTGGCGCGATCCGTCACGCCAGGGTCGAACTACGACGCCGTGTTCGGACGCAGCCCGCTTGCGGAATTGGCTCCCGTCACGAGCAGGACGGACGATTTCGACCGCGAGCTGGCGGCATCGTACGAGCGCGGGGCGGGTGCGGCCCCTATGGCCTCCACACCGCTGCCGCCGGAGGCGCTTGCCGATCCCGTCCGCTACGCCGCACAGCAATGCCGGCCCGAGCTGCGCCCGACGTCCGAGGGCGTGGCCGAGTGCTTCGACCGCATCGAACGCGCCGTGAGGGAGGAGGAGAGCCGCCGCGCCGCAGCCCGGCGACCGCGGACCACCTGCACCCACGCGGAGGCCAGAGACGAGGACGGCCGGACGTCGTCGACGTCCGGCCGCTGCGCTTGGGGGACGGGCGACCCCGCCCTTCTGGACAGTCTTTTCGACCGCCCCTGAACTCAGTGTTTGGCGTCGTGCTCGCGTACGGCGTCCTTGACGCCGCCGACGGCGTTCTGGGCCTTGCCTTCCACCTGGTCGGCCTTGCCCTCGGCCTGCAGCTTGGCGTCGCCGGTCATCTTGCCGACGGCTTCCTTGACGTCGCCGCCCATCTTCTTGGCGGCGCCTTCGATGCGATCGTGATCGGGCATGGGGACGGTCCCTTTCCAGCTGGCGACGCCGACGCGGCGCCGCTTCGGTCAGGACAGCGCGGACGCAGGCTTCACCGTTCCATACGGCCCAGCTTGCGCTGGTTTCTCAGCCACTTGGCCACCGCCCAGGCGTGGGCGTCGTGCCGAAGTTCGGCCACGGCCCGCGCCGGCTCCAGCCAGACCAGTTCATGATCGTCCTCGACCTTGGCCGCCGGATCGTGCGCCTTGCACGTCGCGGTCCAGAAACCTCCGACGTTGTCGACCGGCGTGCCGTCGGACTTGCGAAACCGCTGCCCGGCTTCGGCGAACCGGTCGCCCGCCGCGATCGTCATCCCGGTCTCTTCCCGGAATTCCCGCTCCAGGGCCTCGGGCTCCGTCTCCTCGCCGTCGACGGCGCCGCCCGGCAGATCGAAATAGCTCTCCTGACCGCGGTCCACGCGCACGCAGGCGATCCGACCGTCCCGTTCGACGATGCCGAACGCGGTGGGGCGGCGGCGATAGTCGAGCCCGGGCTCGCGGTCGCCGAACTGAAGCGACGGCGTCACAGATCGAAAGCCAGCCGCGCCCGCACGCCCGTGTGCGCCGGATCGAACTCCAGCGCGCTCTTCAGGCCGCCGGCCATGGCCGCGATGATCTTGCGGCCCAGTCCGGTCCCCTTGGGCTTGTCGTCGGCAGCGTCGATGCCGGGACCGTCGTCCTCGACCGTCAGCACGGCGCGATGGCCGTCGGCTTTCTCCAGCCGCACGCGGATCTCGCCGCTTTGGCCCGGAGCATAGGCGTACTTCACCGCATTGGTGACCAGTTCCGAAACGATGACGCCCAGCGACACCGCCTGATCCGTCGACACGGTCAGCGGCTCGGCTTCCAGCCTCAGATCCGGCGACGATCCGTCCGGTCCCAGCGATTGACCCAGTTCGTCGATCAGGCCGCGCAGATACTCGTCCAGCGCGACCGTCGCCATGTCGCCGGAGGTGTAGAGGCGACGGTGCACGTGGGCCACGGCCTCGATGCGCGCCTGCGCCTCGCGCAGCGCCCCCCGCGCCCCCTCGTCCTTGAGCTGGCGCGACTGCAGGGAGATGAAGCTGGACACCAGCTGCAGCGAGTTGCCGACCCGGTGGTTCACCTCGCGCAACATCGCCTCGGCGCGGTCGCGGGCGGCCGCGATTTCCGCCTGGGCGGACTCGTGTTCTCGCTGGAGCCGGCGGCGCATCATGGCGTCGTCGACCGCGTTGCGCAGCAGCGTCACGAAGTCCGAGGACACGTCCTTGATCACGTAGTCGGCGGCCCCGGCCCGCAGCGCGGCCACCGCCAACGCGCCTTCCTGCGCCCCGGTGACGTAGACGACGGGCGGGGCTTCGGGCAGCGCGATCATTTCGGGCAGGACGTCGATCCCGTCCCGACCGGGCATGTAGTGGTCCAGGGCGCAGGCGTCCCAGCCTCCGCCGGCCATAAGGCGCAGCCCCTCGTCGCCGTCGTGCGCGCAGACGACGTCGTAGCCGTGTCGGCCCAGCTCTTTCTGGACGAGCCGCGCGAGCGCGACGTCGTCGTCGACGTAGAGCAGTCTCACTGCACGCTTCAGGTCGATCACTCGATGTCCGGGGCCTGCATCACCGACAGGAACAGGCCCAGCTGGCGGATCGCGTCGGCGAAATTCTCGTAGTCGACGGGCTTGGTGATGTAGACGTTGCAGCCCAGGTCGTAGCAGCGCTGGATCTCGACCCTGTCGTCGGTGGTGGTCAGGATCACCACCGGCGCGCGCTTCAGGCGCTCGTCGCCCTTCACCTTCGCCAGGATGTCCGTGCCGGACATGTCCGGAAGGTTCAGGTCCAGCAGGATCAGCAGCGGCCCATTGGCCTTGACCTCGTCCGAGAACAGATAGTCCAGGGCGGCGCCGCCGTCGGCGAAGTGCGCGATCTCGTTGGAGATGTTCGCGCGACGGATGTTTTTCTCGATCAGCCGGGCGTGACCGTGGTCGTCCTCGACCATCACGATCTTCACGGGGTTGGTCATGCGGGCTCTCCGGACGCGGTCACGACCAGCCTTCTGGGCAATATCAGCGAAAAGGTCGAGCCCTCTCCCGCGACGCTCTCCACGCGCACGTCGCCGCCCAGACGGCGGGCGCCGTTGCGGACGAACGCCAGCCCCAGCCCCTCGCCCGGCCGATCCTGCTTTCCAGCCCGCCGGAACAGTTCGAAAATCCGCTCCAGATCGCGTTGGGCGACCCCGCGGCCGTTGTCGGCGACGCGGACCTCCACCATGCCGTCGGCGCGTTCGAGACCGTCGATGCGGATGCGGCCGGGTCGGGCGGGATCCAGATACTTGACCGCGTTGTCCACGAGATTGCCCAGCAGCTGCTCGACGGTCAGACGGTCGCTCTCGATGGTGGGCAGGCTCCCGACGACGATCTGCGCGCCCTGCTGGTCGGTCTGGTGGTGGACCGCCTTCGCGGCGTTGGTGGCCAGGGCCGCGAGGTCGATCCGTTCCGGATGCAGCGCCCGGCGACCGTCCCGCGACAGGCGCAGAATGGCATTGATCAGCCGGTCCATCTTTTCGGTCGAGGCGCGGATGAAGCCGATGGCCTCGGGGACGTCTTCGCGGATCGCGGCGACGGCCTCCGGCTGAACCAGTTTCGGCGCCTTCGCCTCCACCGCCGCGAGCTGCGTCTCCAGCGCCTTGCCAGACGCCTGCAGCTCGGAGGTGTAGCCCATGACGTTGACCAGCGGCGCGCGCAGGTCGTGGCTGACGATGTAGGCGAACCGCTGGATCTCCTCGTTGGCGCGCGTCAGCGCCAGCGTCCGGTCCCGCACCTCGTCCTCCAGCCCGGCGTTCAGCCGATCCAGTTCGAGCTGCTTCGCCTGCATTTCCGAAATGTAGGTGCGCAGCAGCCAGAAGATCGCGACGGCAAGGCTGATGATCAGGACGCTGGAGATGCCGTTGACCACGCCCACGGTCCGCAGGCCGTTGGTCGAGGCCGCATTGGCCGCCTGCAGTCGCGACCCGACCAGCTCGTCGATGGCCCCCACCCCGGTGCGCAGGCGGTCCGTCAGGGCCTGCCCTTCCCCCGTCGCCATGACCCGCACGGCGTCGGGGACGCGTCCGCCCCGCGCCAGGTCAAGGGTGACGCCCAGTTCCTGCGCCTTGGCCCGTGCCGCCTCCCGCACGTCCGACACCAGCGGCGCCAGATCCGGGTCGCGGCTGGCCTCTTCGCCGAGCACAAGCAGCGCGCGGTCGACCTGGCGCAGACCCTCCAGGGTCTCGGCCTCCCGCGCCGCCTCGCCCGTGAGCAGATAGCCGCGCTGGGCGGTCTCGGCGGTCAGGACCCCGATCAGCACCGAGCGCGAGGCGCGGCGGATCTCCTGAAACGATCGGGCCAGGGCGTCCTGCTCGGCCGTGCGGTCGATGATGACGAAGGCGGTGACGTTCACCGCCAGCTTCAGGGCCAGCGCGACCACCAGCAGCACCACGACCCGGCGGCCGAAGCCGGGCGTGTTCAGGAACCGGCGGAAGGCGTCGAAACGATCGCGGAACGTGGCGGACATGGCGGCGGAACATCGTCGGCGCGAAGGGCGAAGTCCAGTCGCCTCGAAGGTGAACCTTCGCCGAACGCCGGGATTAACCTATAGAACGGTCAAGGCTGACGAATTCCGGGGAGCGGCGACATGGTCTGGTGGTGGTGGATCATCCCCGCGACGGCGGCGGTCCTGGGCGTGATCTTCCTGTTCAGCGGGCTGGGTTCGGTGTTCAGGGGCAGGGTCGTTTCCGGCGGCCTGGGCGCCGTGGGAGGCGGCGGACTTCTGGCCGCAGCCGCCGTCGCGGCCCTGCTGGGTCTGAACGTCCAGACCTACTCCCGCCTGACCTATGAGCGTCCGGTCGCGACCATCCGCACGAAACGGCTGGGCCCCCAGTATTTCGAGGCCACGATCACCCAACCCGCCGCGGGCGAGGCCGCCCAGCCCGTCGTGGGCGTCTATCCCATGCACGGCGACGAGTGGCGGCTGGAGGCGCAGGTCCTGCGCTGGAAGCCGTGGGCCAATGTGCTGGGCCTCGACACGCAGTACCGGCTCGACCGCCTGTCCGGCCGCTATCAGACCATCGAGCAGGAACGGTCCGCCGTGCGCAGCGTGCATGCGATCGAGGGCGGCGCGCCCGAGGTCGATCTGCCCTGGTCGATCAGCGCCTGGGACTATGCCCGCAAGTATCGCCGCTGGGTCGACGCGGTCGACACGCTTTACGGCGGGGGCGCCTACATGCCCATGGCCGACGGGGCCGAGTACGAGGTCTGGATCACGCAGTCGGGCCTGATCGCGCGGCCGACCAACGCAGCGGCCCGCACCGCCTCCTCCGGCGGCTGGACCGAGGTGAACTGAAATCCGGATGCTTCTGCGCCGTCACCGTGCCATGAGGTGAACGTCGTTCGTATTCGGGGTTCCCCATGCTCGCCTTCGCCGCCGCCGCTCTCCTGTTCGTTCAGGATCCCGTGCTGACCCAGGCCGACTACGAGGCCTTCCAGAACTGTCATGGCCAGTTCGAGGGCGCCTATGCGACCGGTCTGGTCGTCCTGGCCGACGACGCCGAGGCGCTGGCGCGCCTGCGCGAGACGGGCGAAGGCCTCGGGGGGATCTTCGACGAGTTCGACCGGGACATCCGGGTTCTGGTCCCCGCTCTCGACGCCGCCGCCGGCCAGCGCGCCTTCCAGCAGGGCCGGGCGAAATGGGACGGCGCGGCCCAGCGGCCCGACGCCTCGGCGTTCTTCGCCGCCAACGTCGCGCTCAGCGAAGACTGCATGGAAGCCGGCGGCAAGGTGGCCACGGTTCTGGACGCCGCCGGCGACTGACGCGTCAGCTTCGGTCAGTGGCGGCGGGCGGAAGCGGCGCCAGGATGCCGGCCGGGAGGACTGACGCATGTTGATCGCACTGACCCTGGCCGCCGCGCTGGCGTCCACGCCGCAGGCCACGCTCACCCAGGCCGACTACAACGCCTTCAAGCGCTGCCAAGGCGACTATCTCGGCCACTATCGCGCCGGCGTCCGCATCTTCGGGGGTACGCAGTTCGAGGCCAACGTGCAGGAAGTCCATCTGGCCATGCACGACCTCCTGATCGAGATCGACGACGCGCTGCAGGCGACCGGCGTGCGGCTGGACTGGCAGGCGGGCTATTCCGTCTACATTTCCAGCTACCAGCAGTGGGGCGATTTTCCCAACCGGCGCGACGCCGAAGACCTGTGGTTCGACCGGGCCCCGATGACGCCGCAGTGCGCCGCGGCGATAGACCGTGTGGCGGCGTTCGTCGACGCCAACTGAGGCGACGCGTCAGACGCTGCCGATCGTCCTCAGCCGCGCGCGGGGATGCACCTCGTTCTGGCTCATCACGGTCGTCTGGCCGCGGAAGCGCTCGATGATGGAGCGCACATAGGGCCGGATCTGCGGCCCGGTCAGCAGCACCGCCGTCTCGCCCGCCATGGCGGCGCGCTCGAACGTGTCCCGCACGGAACGGATGAAGTCCTGCAGCCGTGACGGCGCCATGGCCAGCTGGCGCTCCTCGCCCTGCCCCACCAGACTTTCGGCGAAGGCCTGCTCCCACTCCGGCGACAGGGTCACGATCGGCAGGGCCCCGTCGTCGCCGCGATGCTGCCAGCACAGCTGGCGCGCCAGCCGCGTGCGGACGTGCTCCACCAGTCCGGTCACCGAGGACGTATGCGGCGCCGCCTCGGCCAGTCCCTCGAGGATCGACGCCAGATCGCGGATGGACACCTTTTCGCGCAGCAGCGACTGCAGGACCCTCTGAAGCGTCGTCACCGTGACGACCGTCGGGATCAGTTCGTCGACCAGCTTCTTCTCCTCCCCCTCCAGCCCGTTCAGCAGCTTCTGGACCTCGGCGTAGGACAGCAGGTCGGCCATGTTCTCCTTCAGAATCTCCGTCAGGTGCGTGGTCAGCACCGTCGACGGGTCCACGATCGTGTAGCCGCGGAAGGTCGCCTCTTCCCGCAGGGCCTCATCGATCCAGGTGGCGGGCAGGCCGAAGGCCGGTTCCCGCGTGTGCTCGCCCGGCAGTTCCACCTGACGCCCGGCGGGGTCCATGGCCAGCAGCTGGCCCAGACGCACCTCGCCGGTTCCCGCCTCCATCTCCTTGATGCGGATCGAATAGCCCTGCGTGCCCAGCCGCATGTTGTCGAGGATGCGCACGGCCGGCATCACGAAGCCGTACTCCTGCGCCAGGGAACGCCGCAGCGCGCGCACCTGGTCGGTCAGGCGCCGGCCTTCCAGCTCGTTGATCAGCGACAGCAGGGAATAGCCCAGCTCGATCTTCACCTCGTCGATGTTGAGGGCGGTGGAGATGGGCTCCTCGACGTCGGTCCGGGGCGCCGTCACGACCGCATCCGCCTCGGTCGGCTTCGGCTTCAGCTTCTCGCGCCCCAGCTTCCACGCCATGAAGCCCGCCCCGATCGACAGGGCCGCGAACGGGATCAGCGGCATGCCGGGGATCAGACCGATCAGGCCCGCCGCGCCCGACACCACGCCCAGCGACACGGGGTTGGTCGCCAGCTGCTGCACCAGCGCCTTGTCGGCCGACCCCTCGACGCCCGCCTTGGACACCAGGAAGCCCGCGGCGATCGACACGATCAGCGCCGGCACCTGCGTCACCAGACCGTCGCCGACCGTCAGCAGGACATAGCTGTTGGCGGCGTCGCCGGCCGCCATCGAATGCTGAAGCACGCCGATCAGGATGCCGCCGACCGCGTTGATGGCGGTGATGATCAGACCGGCCACGGCGTCGCCGCGAACGAACTTGGACGCGCCGTCCATGGCCCCGAAGAAGGTCGACTCCTGCTCCAGCTCCTTGCGCCGCAGCTTGGCTGTGTCCTCGTCGATCAGGCCGGACGACAGATCGGCGTCGATGGCCATCTGCTTGCCCGGCATGGAGTCCAGGGTGAAGCGCGCCGACACCTCGGCGATGCGGGTCGAGCCCTTGGTGATGACGACGAAGTTCACCACCAGCAGGATCACGAAGATGATGATGCCGATGATGAAGCTGCCGCCCATCATCAGGCTGCCGAAGGCCTGGATGACCTGACCGGCGCTGGCCGTGCCCTCGTGCCCATGGCTCAGGATCAGGCGCGTCGACGCCAGATTCAGGCCCAGCCGGAACAGGGTCGAGACCAGCAGCACCGTCGGAAAGATGGCGAAGTCCAGCGGCCGCTTCATCAGCAGCGCCGTCATCAGGATCAGCACGCTCGAAACCAGCGAGATCGCGAGCAGCAGATCCAGCAGGAAGCTGGGGATCGGCAGGATCAGCAGCATGACGATGCCGATGACGCCCATCGCCATGAACACTTCGCCGCGCATCAGCCAGCCGCGCATGTCGCGACCCGTGGGTCGCGCCATGCCGTCGCGCATCATGATCGGCGCGTCGGTCATGCCCGGCCCAGTTCGGCCAGAGCGAGGCGCGTCGCTTCGGCGATCACGGCCTCGTTCCGCTCGGACGGCGCCGTGCGCGCGCCGTGGTGGTAAGCCGCGATGATCACCGGCTCGCCCGACGGCGGATACAGCACGCCGATGTCGTTGGTGGGCCCATAGCCGCCGGTGCCGGTCTTGTGCGCGACGGTCCAGCCGGCGGGAACGCCGGCCTTGATCCGCGCCGGCCCGGTCGGGGTGTCGGTCATCCAGCGCAACAGCTTGTCCCTGTGCGGCGCGCTCAACGGCGTGTCCGCGTCGATCAGCAGGCGCTTCAGGTTCGCCGCGGAACTCAGCGGCCTGATGGTGTCCTTGTCGCCGTCCAGACGGTTCATCTCCGGTTCGTAGCGGTCGACCGTGGTGTCGGCGTCACCGAGGCCGCGGTAGAAAGCGCGCATGGCGTCCAGGCCGCCGTTCGCCTTCAGCAGCAGGTTGGCCGCCGGATTGTCGCTGACCTCGACCGTGCCCTTCATCAGGGTCTCGACGCTGAGCGCGCCGCCGATCGCGGGTTCGCTCACGGGCGCATGATTGACCATGTCCGCGCGGGTGATCGGGATCATCCGCTCCAGCCGCTCCTCGCCGGTCTGCACCCGCAGGAAGGTCGCGGCGGCGAGGAACATCTTGAAGGTGGAGCAGTAGACGAACCGCTCCTCCCCCCGCCAGGCCAGCATCCGGCCGCTGCCCAGGTCGTGCGCGACGAAGCCGAGACGTCCGCCGTCGCGCGTTTCCAGCGCAGACAGGTCGATGGCCTCGGGCGCCGCGGTGACGGGCGCCGGCGCTCCGCCCCCCGACGCGCGGTCGCACGCCGTCAGGCCCAGGGCCGCTAGGCCGGTCAGGACGCTTCTGCGGTCCATTCAGACGCGCTCCCTCAGGCCGCGTAGCCGGACACGGCCACCCCCGACTGGGGGGCCGGGATTGCCGTGCCCTCGTCGGCGTACTCGTTCAGCTTGTTGCGCAAAGTCCGGATCGAGATGCCCAGGATGTTGGCCGCATGCGTGCGGTTCCCAAGGCAGTGGGTCAGGGTGTCCAGGATCAGCGCCTTCTCCATCTGCGCCACCGTCTGGCCGACGTGAGCCCGGCTGACCGCGTCCGCCGTCTGCGCCGCGCGGCCGGCAGGGCCGGCGTCATAGGTCGAGCCCGTCAGCGGCTGGCCGTCCGGCAGACGGATGGCCTCGACGTCGATCTCGGCGCCCGTCGCCAGCAGCACGGCGCGGTGCATGGCGTTTTCGAGTTCACGCACGTTGCCGGTCCAGCGGTGGCCGGCGATGGCCCGTCGCGCGGCCTCGCCGATCGGGCGCACCGGCACGCCGTTTGCGGCGGCGTACTTCTTCACGAAGTGGTCGGCCAGCGCCACCACGTCGCCCGGGCGCTCGCGCAGGGCGGGCAGCTTCAGGTTCACCACGTTCAGCCGGTACAGCAGGTCCTCGCGGAACGTGCCTTCCGCCACCGAGCGCGTCAGGTCGCGGTTGGACGTGGCGATGATGCGGATGTTGACCGGCACCGGCTTGCCGCCGCCGACGCGGTCGATCACCCGCTCCTGGATCGCGCGCAGCAGCTTGGCCTGCAGGCGCACGTCCATCTCCGAGATTTCGTCCAGCAGCAGGGTGCCGCCGTCGGCCTCCTCGAACTTGCCGATGCGGCGGGCGACGGCGCCGGTGAAGGCGCCCTTCTCATGCCCGAACAGCTCGGATTCCAGCAGGTTGTCCGGGATGGCGGCGCAGTTGACGCTGATGAAGGGCCGATCCGACCGTTTCGACTTCTGGTGGAGATAGCGCGCCATCACCTCCTTGCCGACGCCGCTTTCGCCCGTGATCAGGATGCTCGCCTCCGACCGCGCGACCTGGTCGGCCAGCTGGATGACGGCCTTCATCGCCGGGTCGGCCGAGATCATCGGCCGCTCGTCGTCGGCCACGGCCGACAGCACCGCCGCGATCAGATCGGCTTCCGGCGGAAGCGGGATGAACTCCTTGGCCCCGGCGCGGATGGCCGCCGCCGCCTCGGTCGGTCCCGCGTCGACGCCGCACGCCACCACCGGCACGTGGATGCGCTCGGCCTCGTTGGCCGCGATCAGGGCGGCGATGTCGATGCGCCAGTCCACCATCAGCAGGTCGGCGCCCTGACCGCGGCGCAGCTGCTCCGTCGCCTGGTCGCCACGCTCGACGTGCTGGACCTTGGCCCCGTGGGCCATGGCCATCTTCACCGCCGTCGCGAGCTGTCCGCTCAGTCTGCCGACCACCAGAAGCCGCATGGGTCGTCCTCCCTAATCTCTCACTTGCCGGCGGCCGTTCAGGCGCCCGCGTCCTCGGTCTTGATGATTTCGGTCATGGTCACGCCAAGGCGGTCCTCGACGACGACCACCTCGCCGCGTGCGACCAGGCGGTTGTTGACGAAGATGTCGATGGCCTCGCCGACCTTCCGGTCCAGCTCCAGCACCGAGCCCTGACCCAGCTTCAGCAGCTGGGCCACCGACATGTGCGACTTGCCCAGCACGGCGGCGATGTTCACCGGCACGTCGAACACGGGCGCCAGATCGGCCGCCGCCTTGTCGCGCGCGTCCTCGCCCGCGGTCAGGGCCGTGCCTTCCGGAAACTCTTCGAGGGGCAGGTCGGCGGCCATGGTCAGGCTCCTGGATCGATCGGTTCGGCGTGCCCCGCCTCGGCGGCCAGGGCGGAATTCAGCGTATCGGCCAGACGGCGTGCGGCGCCTTCGGGGTCGTACTCGGCGCGACCGTCGGCCCAGCTCAGCTCGAAGGCCGCCGGCGGCATGGACGGGTCGTCGCGGAAGGCGACCGCGCCCGCGTGGCCCGACTGGACGCACGCGTCCTCGATCAGTCGCCGCGCCTCGTCGTCCAGACGGGCGGCGCGCACGGTCAGCCGCGCCTGCGCCTCGATCTCCCGGCCCAGCGTCTCGATCGCAGCGGTCACGGCGCCGGCGGGAAAGCGGTCCAGCGCCGCCGACGCCAGCACGCGCCCGCAGGCCAGCGCCAGACCCGCGGCGTCTTCCCGATGACGCCGCGCCACCTCCGACAGGGCGGACACGCCGCGCGCGACGCCGTCCGCCACGACGGCCAGGGCCGCCGCGCGCTGTCCTTCGACCTCGGCCAGCGCCTGGGCGCGCGCGTCGGCGGCGGCCTGCGCCACCAGCGCCTCGACCTCGGCGGGCAGATAGGCGCGTCTGGAGGGGCGCCAGTCGGCGGCGCGCACGACGCGGCCGTCCTCGGCGAACTCCTGATCGAACGAGAAGGGGCGGGCGGCGCTCATGTCAGTAGATCAACTCGTCGTCGCCGCCTTGGCCGGCCAGCATGATCTCGCCCTTGGCGGCCAGGTCCTTGGCGACCTGCACCATGGTCATCTGGGCCTGATCCACGTCTTTCAGACGCACCGGGCCCATGCCTTCCATGTCCTCGCGCATGATCTTGGCCGCGCGCTCCGACATGTTCGAGAAGAACATCTCGCGCAGGCTTTCGGACGCGCCCTTCATGGCCAGCCCCAGCTGGTCCTTGTCCACGGCGCGCAGCAGGGTCTGGACGCCGCCCGGATCCAGCTTCGACAAGTCTTCGAACACGAACATCAACGCCCGGATGCGTTCGGCCGCCTCGCGGTTGCGCTCCTCCAGCGCGCCGATGAAGCGCGCCTCGGTCTGACGGTCGAAGCTGTTGAAGATGTCCGCCATCATCTCGTGACTGTCGCGCTTGGACGTGCGCGCCAGGTTCGACATGAACTCGGTTCGCAGCGTCTGCTCGATCTTGTCCAGGATTTCGCGCTGCACCGGCTCCATGCGCAGCATCCGCTGCACGCATTCCAGGGCGAAGTCCTCGGGCAGGGCGGTCAGCACGCGGCTGGCGTGGTCCGGCTTGATCTTGGACAGCACCACCGCGACCGTCTGCGGGTATTCGTTCTTGAGGTAGTTCGCCAGAACAGCCTCGTTCACGTTGCCCAGCTTGTCCCACATGGTGCGGCCGGCGGGGCCCCGAATTTCCTCCATCATCGCGTCGACGCGATCCGGCGGCATGAAGGCGGTCAACAGCTTCTGGGTCTGTTCGAAGCTGCCCATGACGGCGCCCGAGCCGCTCATTCCCGAGACGAACTCGACCAGCAGCTCCTCGACGACCGTCGAGGACACGGTGCCCAGCGTGGCCATGGCCTGCGAGATCTCCTTGATCTCGTCCTCGTCCAGCCCCTGCCACAGGCGCACGTGGTCCTCGCCCAGCGACAGCAGGATGACCGCGGCCTTCTCCGGTCCGGTCAGCTTTCGGACGTCCTCGACCGCCTGCTTTTTGGTGACGAGCCGAGCCATCAGCCCTCATGCACCCAGCTGCGGAGGATCGAGGTCGATTCCTCGGGGTGCTTCTCGACGAAGTCGGCCACCTTCTTCACGGACGAGGCCTTCACCTGTCCCTCGATGCGGGCGATGTCGAGCCGCTGCTCCATCTCGCTGGGGCCGGTCAGGTGCGCCACGGCGCCGCCGCCCATGCCCGCCGGCATCGTCTGCAGCTGGGTCACGGCCGGACCGCCCGGACCCGCGCCCGCCAGCGCCGGCATGCCGCCGACCGCCGGAGCGCCGCCGCCGCCCGTCGCCGCCTTCAGCAGGGGGCGCAGGACGAAGAAGATCAGCAGGACGCCGGTGATCAGCAGGATCAGCAGCTCGATCCCGCGCATGATGTCGTTCTTGCCGAAGTCGAACATGCCGCCGCCGGCTTCCGCGCCGCCGTCCGGCGTGGCCGCGCGGTCGAAGCGGACGTTCGTCACCTCCAGCTTGTCGCCGCGTGCCTCGTCGATGCCGACCGCGGCCGAGACCAGCGCCTTGATCTGGGCGATCTCCTCGGGCGTGCGCGGGGCATAGGTCGGCTCCGCCCCGTCCGCGCCCGGCGTCCATTTGCCGTCGACCGCCACGGCCACGGCCAGGCGGCGCACCTCGCCGGGCTCCTTGACCGTCGTCGTGGTGGTGTTCGAGATTTCGTAGTTGATGGTCTCCGACGTGTCCTGCTGGCTGGAGCCGACGGCGGCCGCCGCGGCGGGGCCTTCGCCGCCCGGAATGTTTTCCGTCGCCGTCGCTCCGCTCAGCGACTGGGCCGTCGTGTCCTGCGCCGTCGATCCGTTCGTCGCGGTCGAGCGCACGACCTGACCGTCGGGGTCGTAGCGCAGCTCCTGCGTCGTCTGGCGGCTGTGATCTATCTCGGCGGTGACCTGCACGCGCGCGGCGCCCGGCCCGACGACGCCTTCGACGATGTCCATGACGCGCGCCTGCAGCTGGCGCTCCGTGCCCGTCTTGGCCTGCTCGGCGGCGGCCCCGAAACCGTCCTCCTCGCCGCCGGCGGCCAGGGTGCGGTTCATGTCGTCCACCACGGTCACGCGGTTCGGCTTCATGTTCGGCACGGCCGAAGCGACCAGATTGCGGATGGCCCGCACGTTCTCGGCGGTCATCTCGCGCCCACCCAGACCGACCACGACCGAGGCGGTCGGCTCAGCCGCCTGGGCCTGGAACAGCGCCCGCTCCGGCAGCGCGATGCGCACGCGCGCCATCGACACCCCGCGCAGGGACATGATGTCCCGCGCCAGCTCGCCTTCCAGCGCGCGCTTGGCGTTCAGGTTCTGCTGGAACTCCGTCTGACCCAGCACCGACTGCTCGTCGAAGATCTCGTAGCCGACCGAACCCTGGGTCACGAGCCCCTTGCCGGCCAGCAGCATGCGCGCCGTGCCGACCTCGTCGCGGCTGACGAAGATCGTCGAGCCGTCGCCCTTTGACGAATACTTGATCCCGGCGGAGTCCAGCGCCGTCGTGATCTCCGACGCCTCGCGCAGGTCCAGGTTCGAATAAAGCAGGGCGTCCGGCGCCTGGCCGATCCGCAGCATCACGGCGACGAGAACCGCCGTCACGCCCGCCGCCACGCCCAGCACGGCCGCCAGGCGACCGATCCCGAATCTCTGCAACGCCGCCGTGAAGCCGCCCACGCGAACCCGCCCTGAAACACCGGCGGGACATCCGAACGCGCCCGCTAGGCAGAAACTGCCGGGAGCGTGGTAAATGCGGCGTTAAGGACGTCGGGACGGCGGCGAAATCACGCCGCCAGCTTCAGCTCCGCGGCCTTCTGGATGCGCGCTTCGGCGATTGCGTCAGCGATCTCGTGCGTCGGGCGCTGCTCGGAAGCCGAGCGGTCCAGAACCTCTTCCAGCGTCTCCATCAGGCGGCTCAGCTTGCCCTCGACCCAGGCCGGGTCGTAGGCGCCGCCCGTCTGGCGGGCCTTGAGCTCGGACGCCACGTTGATGATCCCGCCGCCGTTGGCGACGTAGTCGGGCGCGTACAGCACGCCGCGCTCGAACAGGATGCGGCCGATCTCCGGGGTGGCCAGCTGGTTGTTGGCCGCGCCCACCACGGCCTTGACCGTCAGGCGGTCCAGCGTCTGCGGGTTCAGCGTCGCCCCCAGCGCGCACGGCGCATAGATGTCGGCCTTGACGTCATAGATGGCGTCCGGAGCCACGATCTCGGCGCCGGTGCGGGCCGCGACCTCTTCCAGCAGAGGCACGTTGACGTCGGTCACGACCAGCTTCGCGCCCGCGGCGTGCAGCTTGTCGGCCAGATAGCCGCCGACGTGGCCGATGCCCTGCACCGCGATGGTCAGGCCCGTCAGGTCGTCCTGCTTCCACAGCCGGCGCGCGGCCAGCAGGGTCGAGCGGAACACGCCCTCGGCGGTCACCGGGCTGGGATCGCCCGATCCTTCCTTGCCGCCGGACAGGCCGACCACGTACTCGGTCTGCGTCCGGGCCTGGGCGATGTCGTCGACCGACACGCCGACGTCCTCAGCCGCGTAATAATTGCCGCCCAGATGGTCGATGAAACGGCCGAAGGCGCGGAACAGCTCGGGCGTCTTCTGGGTCCTGGAATCGCCGATGATGACCGACTTGCCGCCGCCCATCTCCAGATCGGCCACGGCGTTCTTGTAGCTCATGCCCTTCGACAGGCGCAGCACGTCTTCCAGCGCTTCGGCGGAGGAGCCGTAGTTCCACATGCGCGTGCCGCCGACGGCCGGACCACGGGCGGTGGAGTGCACCGCGACGATGGCCTTGAGGCCGGTCTTTTCGTCGGAAAAGGCGTGGATGCCTTCGTGGTTCGCGAACGACGGGGAATCAAACAGCGTCATGCCCTGTTCGAGCCTTTCCTGGGTATTTTTGTTGCGGCGGCCCTTACGCGGCGAAAGCGGCCGAGGCAAGGCGCCCTTCCCTCACGTCACCGCGAGCGCAGCTCGGGCAGGACGGGCGGCGCGCCCGAGGGAAGCGGCGCTTCCGGATCGCGCGCGAAGGCCAGCACGTCGGCGAAGACGGTCACGGCGGACAGGTCGCGGTTGAGCAGATGTCGCCCCTCCCGGTACCAGCCGGTGCGCAGGTCCGGCGCGGGCCCGGCGCGCTCCAGCGCCCGGCGCAGCGCCGGCTTCGGCACCAGATCGTCGTCGGCCCCGTACAGCAACAGCGTCGGCACGCCCGTCTGGCCCAGATCACGCGCCGCCGTCTCCATCAGGTCCACCAGACCGTGCACGACGTCGAACCGCGTGGCGGTGATGAAGGCCGGGTCGCGCCCGCTCCGGATCAGCTCGATCAGATTGTCCGACGCCAGCACGTCGCGGGTCGCCCACTCCGGCGGCTCGACGGCATAGGTCCCGGCGACGCGCGCCGTGACCCACAGCGAGGCGCGGTTCAGCCAGCTCTGGCTTGACCATCCCCACACCGCCGGGCCCAACAGGACCAGACGATCCGCCGCGGGAGGCCGGGTCGAGGCGAAGGCGGCGATCCCCACCGCGCCGCCCATGCTTTCGCCGACCACGACCACCGGCAGGCCGGGATGACGCGCCCGCACCAGATCGACCACGTCGCGCAGGTCGTCCTGCATCAGCGGACCCGGCCAGACGCCGCGACCGGGCGACCGTCCGAACCCCCGCTGGTCGTAGGCGTAGGTCGTCGCGCCCCGCTCGGCCCACCACGGACCGGCGAGACGCCACGCGGCCGAACTGTCGTTGATGCCGTGCAGGGCCACCAGCACGACGTCGGGGGCGCGCCCCGAGGGCGCCCAGCTCCGCATCGTCAGCCGCGCGCCATCGCGCACCACGAAGGCGTCCGGCTCCATCCGCGGGCCGGTGAAGTCGACCGGCGGCGTCAGACGGGTCTGAACCTCCGGCTGGGCGCACGCGGCGAGGGCCAGCGTCGCCGTCACGCCGAAGAGGGCGCTCCGCGTCCTCACTCCGGAGCGGCGTCCGGCAGCTTCAGGCGAATGACGCCCTTGAACGCTTCCGGGTTCACCGGCTTGCCCTTCTTGGTGATCACGAGCCGGCCCTGTCGCGCCAGACCCGTGGCCACCGCGCGCACCTTGCCCATCTCGCGCTGCCAGCGATCCGGCGCGATGATCTTCGCCACCTCGGACGGGCAGATGCTCTTGCCGGGCTCACGTTTGGCCAGCAGGTCGAAAATCTCGGTTTCGATCGGATCGCTCATGGCCCTATATCCCGCATCGCAGCATCGGAGAGAAGAACAGATGGTCGCAAAGATCACGGTCACCGAAGGCGAGTTCGCCGGCTGGCGGACCTACGACCTGCACGGCACCTTCGATCAGGTCGTCGGTCCGTTCTACTTCCGCCCCGACCCCGACGGCCGCATGCGCTGCGCCTTCCGCGCCGAGCCCAAGCACATGAACGCCGGCGACCGCATGCACGGCGGTTGCCTGATGACCTTCGCCGACATCGCCCTGTTCCAGACGGCCTATCAGGAGATGGAGGGCGCCTCCGGCGTCACCGTGTCGCTGGACTCGACTTTCGTGGACGGGGCCTACGTCGGCGAACTGATCGAAGCGACGGGGGAGGTGGTGAAGGCGGGCAAGAGCCTGATCTTCGCCCGGGGCCAGATCACCACGGGCGAGCGCGTGCTGATGACCTACTCCGGCGTCATCCGGAAATTCGAGAAGCGGGACTAGACGCCCGCCTGCGCCGCCGGGCGGGCGCGGCACGCCTCCATCCAGCGCGCCAGATTGGCGAACTCCGCCGGCGGCCGGTATTTGATCAGCCGCGCGAAATCCAGGCCGACGCAGCCCACCACGTCGGCGATGGTGAACCGATCCTCGGCGATCCATTCGTGATCGGCCAGGCGCCGGTCCAGGGTCTTCATGAACTTCTCGGCGCCCACCCGGCTCCATTCCGCCACGTGAGGCTGCGGCGCCTCCAGCGCCGCCAGCGCGGGGTGGCTGAAGCGCACGTTCAGCATCATCGGATTGGCCAGATAGATCTCGCAGCGCCGGGTCCACATCTCGATCACGGCCTGCTCGCGCGCGTCCCGCCCGAACAGGTTCGGCTCCGGGAACAGCGCCTCCAGATAGCGGCAGATGGCGACCGATTCCGAAATGGTCGTGCCGTCGTCAAGCTCCAGAGCCGGCACGTGCGGCACGCCCACCTTCTCGCGGTACCCGGGGGTGCGATGCTGGCCCGAAAGCAGGTCGATCTCGACGATCTCGACCCCCTCCACGCCCTTCTCGGCCATGACCCAGCGGACCCTGCGCGGATTGGGCGCGCGGTGAGAGGTGAACAGCTTCATGTCGGCCCCGGCGCGTGTCTTTGCGAAACTATCCGCCGAAGATCGACATCGGCAAGGCCCCGACCACCGAGGCGGCCATCAGCGTCGCGGCGAAGCCCGCGAACAGCGCCTTCCACACCAGACCGAGCACTTCCTGCCGCCGCTCGGGGATCAGGACCGACAGGCCCGTCACCGTGATGCCGACCGATCCGATGTTGGCGAAGCCGCACAGGGCATAGGTCATCAGCATCCGCGTCCGCTCGCTCATCTCCCCCTCGGGCACGGCGCCCAGCTGCATGAAGGCCACGAACTCCGTCAGCGTCAGCTTCACGCCCAGCAGCCGCCCGGCGATGCCGGCCTCGGACCACTCCACCCCCGTCAGCCACGCCAGCGGCATGAACAGCCACCCCAGCACGCGTTCGACCGTGACCGGCCCGTCGAACAGCCAGAACCCGCCCAGCATCACGTTCACAAGCGCGACCAGCGCCACGAACACGATCAGGATGGCCGAAATGTTCAGCACCACCATGAGGCCGTCCGACGTCCCCTTCACGATGGCGTCGATGCCGCTGTCGTACTTCAGGGAAGAGCGATAGTCGGCGACCTCGCCGCCCTCTCCGGGCGCCTCCGGGATCATGATGCGCGCCAGCAGCACGCCGGCCGGCGCCGAGACGATGGAGGCCACCAGCACGTGGCCCGCCGCATTGGGCAGGACCGGCGCCAGAATGGCCGCATAGGCCACCATGGTGGACCCCGCCACCGTGGCCAGACCGACCACCATCATCAGAAAAATCTCCGACCGCGTCAGCTTGTCCAGATAGGCGCGGATGACGATCGGGCTCTCGATCATGCCGAGAAAGATGTTCGCGGCCACCGCCAGGGCGGAGGCGCCGCCCAGCCCCATGGTCTTCTGGAACAGCAGGCCGAAGCCCCACGTGATCCACTTCAGGATCCGCCAGTGCCAGAGCAGGGCCGACAGGGCCGAGATCACAAGGATCAGCGGCAGCACCTGGAAGGCGAAGGTGAACATCGCCCCGGCGTTGGTGACCTCGTACGGCTGGTCGCCCCCGGCCAGATGGCCGAACACGAACTTCGCCCCCTCGTTCGTCGCCCGCGCCAGCCCGTCCACGGCGCCCGTGATCGCCGCCAGCACGCCCTGCGAGCCGGGAATGGCGAACAGCGCCAGAACCAGCGCCGCCTGCACCGCCACCGCGCCCAGCGCCAGCCGCCAGGGGAACCGCCGCCGGTTCTCCGACAGGCCCCAGCAGGCGGCGATGACGACGATCACGCCCAACAGGGCCTGGGCGTTCAGGGTTGAGAACATGCGGCGCGGCCCCTCCCTAGGCGTCCCTGCCTTAGAACGCCGCATCCACGCGCTTGGCAAGCGTCGTCAGGTTCGGTCGGCTTCCCAGCGGGGCGGCGGCTGGAGTAGCGTCGTTCCGCTGTTTGGGGGAGCGGTCATGGCGACGGTGGTTCGGAACATCCTGCTGGGGCTGGCGGCGTCGCTGGCGCTGCTGACGATCGGCGCGGGCGAGGCCCGGGCCCAGTCCCGCATCGCGGTCGGCGGCGAGGCCGCGGGTCGGCTGCAGGACGGCGACCAGCAGCTGGACTCGGGCGAATACGTCGACGTCTGGACCTTCCAGGGCCGCGCCGGTCAGCAGGTCACCATCAACATGAGCTCGACGGAGATCGACGCCTACCTGATGCTCCGCGGCCCCGGCGGCCTGTCGGAGTGGAACGACGACCGCGCCTCGGGCGAGACCAACGCCCGCCTGACGGTCCGCCTGCCCGCCGACGGCCAGTACCGCATCAGCGCCACCACCTACGAACCGGGCGAGGACGGTCAGTATCTGATCAGCGTCATCGAGGGCGCAGGTCCCGGGTCGGGCCAGGAAGGCGGCGGTGATCTGACGCTCGGCCAGACCGGCGCCGGCCGGCTGGCGCTGGGCGACGACCGTCTGGACGCGGGCGAATTCACCGATCGCTGGACCTTCCGCGGGACCCCCGGCGAAACCTACGTCGTGCGCCTGAACTCCGGCGCCTTCGACCCCTACCTGATCGTCCGCGGCGCCGACCTTCAGGAGGACAACGACGACGAGCCCGGCCGGGGCTCCGTCAACAGCCGGGTCGAGTTCGTCATGCCCGCCGACGGCGAGGTGCGGATTTACGCCACCAGCTACCAGGCCGACGAGACCGGCGAGTACGCCCTTCTCCTGTCCCGAGCGGGCGAGGAACAGCAGCCGGCCCCCGTCGTGGCCAGCCGCGCCACCCTGACGATCGGCCGGACGGAATCGGGCAGCCTGTCGTCCGACGCGCCCACGCTGCGGTCCGGGGAGTACATGCAGGCCTACGCCCTGAACGGCCGCGCCGGGGACCGCATCGAGCTGCGCCTGCGCTCGTCCGGCTTCGATCCGTACGTCTTCATCACGGGTCCGGGCGAGTTTTCCGCCGCCAACGACGACGACGAGACCGGTCAGGACGGCACCAACAGCCGGCTGATCGTCACCCTGCCGGCCGACGGCGAATACCAGGTCGTCGCCACCAGTTTCGAGCCGGGCGAGACGGGCGATTTCGTCCTCGCGGTCGATCGCGCGGGCGAGGAGGTGGCGGCCACCGAAACCGCCTCGACCGTCGCCGCCTTCGAGGACGGCGTCGTGCGCGAAGGCATGCTGTCGCGCGGCGACGCGACCCTCGACGACGGCCAGTTCGTCGACATGTACCAGTTCACCGGGCGCCGCGGAGAGCGCGTGGCCATCACGGCCGAAAGCGCCGCCTTCGACACCAACCTGTTCCTGCTCGGGCCGGGCGACGTGGCCGAGAACAACGACGACGGCCCGGACGGCACCAACAGCCGCATCGACTTCGTCCTGCCGGCGGACGGCGCCTACGACGTCGCCGTCACCTCGTTCAACGGCGGCGAGACCGGGGCCTACCGGCTGACCGCCGGCCTGAGCCTGGGCACCCCCCGCCAGGAGCGCGTGCAGGGCGGGCCGCGCATCTTCGCGGTGATGGTCGGCATTTCCGACTACGGCGGCTACGCCTCGAACCTGGCCTACACCGACGAGGACGCCGAGAAGCTGGCCGAGGACCTGCGCCGCGACGGCCTGCTGAACCCCGCCAGCGTGGTCATCACCAACACCGACGCCACCGTCGGGGCGGTGAAGGCGGCCTTCGCCCGCGTCGCCGCGGAGGCGGGTCCCGACGACATCTTCCTGTTCTTCTACTCCGGCCACGGCTCGCAGGGGCGCGGCACGGTCAGCGCCATGGAACCGGACGGAAAGACCGAGACCATCGTCATGGCGGACGGCGAAATCTCGGACGAGGAGATGGGCCGGATGTTCGCCTCGGTGAACGCCCGGATGGCCATGATCGTGCTGGACAGCTGCTTCTCCGGCGGCTTCGCCCGCAACGTCGTCACCCGGCCGGGCGTCATGGGCATGTTCTCGTCGGAGGAAGACCTGACCAGCGCCGTCGCCGGCAAGTTCCAGGCGGGCGGCTACCTGTCCCACTTCCTTCGCACCGGGCTGGGCGGCGAGGCCAACGCCGACGGCGACGACATGATCACCGCCGGCGAGCTGACCCAGTACCTGCGCCGCCGCTACGCCATCGACGCGGCGGACGTCCGCACCCAGACCGCCGACGGCCAGCGCAGCTATCAGAACCTCGTGGTCGAGCGGGGCGGCGTTCAGGTCGACGACGTCGTCGTGCGCGTGGCGCGGGCCTAGCCTTCAAACCGCGCGCAAACGGCCCCGCTTCCGCTCCGTCCCCGCCCTGAATCCGGCCCGATCCGGGCGCGCCATCACGAAACCGTGATCGGCACGGGACAGGGAGAGACGACGATGCGCAAGGGACTTTGGCTCGCCGCGGCGGGCGTTCTGACGTTGGCCGCATGCCAGCAGGCCGGAGAGGATGCGGCGGCGGAAATGGACGTGGCGGCGATCGAGGCCGCGACCACCGAAGTCGCGGCGGGTCCGCCCGCGATCTCGTCGCCGTCGGCGCCCGGGCCGGTGGCGCGCATCGCCTACGGCTTCGCCTATGCCCTGTCCGTGCCGCGCGATCGGGGCGCCGAACTGATGAGCCGCCACGAACTGACCTGCACCGCCGCGGGGCCGGGCTTCTGCCAGGTGATCTCGGCTCAGGCCGACTGGTCGTCGCGGCGGCCGGGCGGCAGGCTGGAACTCCGCGGCCAGCCTGACTGGATCAACCGCTTCCGCGCCGGTCTGGCGGCCGACGCGCGCGACGCCGGCGGACGGCTCGAGACCGCCGCCACCGAAGGCGAGGACCTGACCGCCCGCATCGACGCGACGGATCAGGGCGTCCGCACCGAAGCCGATCTGGCCGCGCGCATCCGGGATCTTCAGGCGCGCCGCGGCGGCACGCTGGAACAGCGGCTGGCCGTGGAGAAGGAGCTCGCCGATCTGCGCCGCCGTCAGGACGCGCTGGCCCTCGAGGCCCGGCAGCTCGACACGCGGGTGCGCACCGCGACCCTGACCGTCGACTACAGACAGGGCGGCGCGCTGGCCGCCGACAGCCCCACGCGGCCGGTGGTGCAGGCGCTGCAGGACGCCTTCGGCCTGTCGATGGGGATGCTCGCCGTCCTGATCACCGCCGGCTCCATCCTGCTGCCGGTCGTCGGCATCGCCGCCGTGACGTGGTGGGCCATTCGCAGGCGCCGGCGTCCGGCCGCCGCCTGATGCGAAGAGCTGGGGACCGGCCTTCGGTCCTCAGCCCTCCCGGCGAACGAGCCGGGAGTAGTCTTCCATCAGCCCAAGCGTGATCGCGCCCGGCTTGAACGTGTATTCGCCGATCTCGCTGACAGGGGTCACCTCGGCCGCCGTGCCGGTCAGCCAGCATTCGGTGAAGCCCGACAGCTCTTCTGGCCGGATGTGGCGCACGACCACCTCCAGCCCCTTCGCCTGCGCCAGCGCGATCACCGTCTGCCGCGTGATGCCGTCCAGGATGGCGTCGATCGGCGGCGTGTGGATCACGCCGTCCTGCACGAAGAAGACGTTGGCCCCGGTCGCCTCGGCCACATAGCCGCGCCAGTCCAGCATCATGGCGTCGGCATAGCCGCGCTTCTCCGCCGCCGTCTTGGACAGGGTGCAGATCATGTACAGGCCCGCGGCCTTGGCCGCCGACGGCGCCGTGGCGGGGTCGGGGCGGCGCCATTTCGCCCACTCCAGCCGGATGCCCTTCGCCTTGGTCTCGGCGTCGAAATAGCTGGGCCAGTCCCACACGGCGATGGCGACGTGGATCTTCGTGGCCCCGGCGGTGACGCTGACCTGTTCCGGCCCGCGATAGGCGACCGGGCGGACGTAGCAGTCCGACAGGCCCATCCGGGCGCAGGTGTCCTTTGAGGCTTGATCGATCTCGGCCACGCTGTACGGAAGGTCGAAATCCAGCAGTTCGCCGGATCGTTTCAGGCGTTCGGAATGCTCCGTCAGCTTGAAGATTTCGCCCGCGTACATACGCTCACCCTCGAACACCGACGAACCATAGTGAAGGGCATGGGTCAGAACGTGCGTCTTCGCGTCCCGCCAGGACACGAAATCGCCGTCCATCCAGATCCAGCCGTCACGATCGTCGAAAGGAACGAAGGCCATTGAACGTCGTCTCCTGTTACCAGCTCCGGGTTAGACCCGCCGCGACCGCCCCCGTCAACGCCGGGGCGGCGCGCTGATGGCCGCCGGGGGGTCTTTCGGGCGCTCGGGTCCGGTCGCCGGTCCGGGTTCCGGTCGCCACTTGCTGGTGGTGGACGACGACGACCGCATCCGGGAGCTGCTGAAGGAGTTCCTGACGCGCGAAGGCTATCGCGTCACCGGGGCGGCCCACGCGGCGGCCGCGCGACGGCTGGTCGAGCTGATCGAGTTCGACCTGATCGTGCTGGACGTGATGATGCCGGGCGAAAGCGGTTTCGACCTGACGACGTGGATCCGGGCGCAGGCGGCGACGTCGGCCACGCCCGTGCTGCTGCTGACCGCGCGCGGCGATCCGGGCGACCGGATCGAGGGCCTGTCGCGGGGCGCCGACGACTATATGTCCAAGCCGTTCGAGCCGCGCGAGCTGGCCCTGCGGATCGACGCCATCCTGCGCCGCACCGGCGGCAAGCCCCTGACCCCGCGCGAGATCAAGCTGGGCGACGCCGTGTTCGACATGGAGCGGTTGGAGCTCCTGCGCGACGGCAAGCCCCAGCGCCTGACCGAGGCCGAGGCCCAGTTGTTGAAGACCCTGGCGATTCACGCTCACGCGCCGGTCGAGCGCATCAGCCTGTCGCCCGACACCGCCGACATCACCGGCCGCGCCGTCGACGTCCAGGTGACCCGCCTGCGCCGCAAGCTGGAGGCGGACCCCAAGAACCCCCGCTATCTTCAGACCGTCCGCGGCGTCGGCTACATGCTGGCGCCGGACTGAGATGAAGATCCCCTCCCCGCCCGTCCTCAAGCGGCTGCTGAAGCGGCGGCTGCCGACGACGCTGTGGGGCCGGTCCCTGCTGATCATCGTCGTCCCGGTCATGATCATGCAGGGCGCCGTGACCTGGGCCTTCTTCGACGCCCACTGGCAGACGGTGAACGCGCGCCTGTCGGAAGGTCTGGCCGGCGACGTCGCCTGGGCCGCCGACGCCTACGCGCGCAACCCCACGCCGGACGGCCTGGCCGAAGTCGCCGACCGCGCCGAGCGCTACATGGCCCTGTCCGTGGCCTTCCAGGAAGACCGCGTGCTTCCGGTGGAGAGCCGTCGCGGCCCCACCGGCCTCGTCGACCGTGCGCTCGGATCGGCGCTGGCCGCCCGGCTCGACCGGCCGTTCTGGTTCGACACCACCCGCTACCCCGCCTACGTCGACATCCAGGTGCAGCAACCCGGCGGCGTCCTGCGCGTGATCGCCCCGCGTGAGCGGGCGGTGGCGACGCAGGCGCACATCTTCGTCTTCTGGCTGCTGGGCGCCACCGCCCTGCTGCTCGGCATCGCCATCCTCTTCATCCGCAATCAGGTGCGGGCGATCGAGCGGCTCGCCGACGCAGCCGAGGCGTTCGGGCGCGGAGAGTCCGACGCCCGCTTCAAGCCGCACGGCGCCCGCGAGGTCCGCGCGGCGGCCCAGGCGTTTCTGGCCATGCGCGAGCGCATCCAGCGCCACATAGAGCAGCGCACCGCCCTGCTGGCGTCCGTCAGCCACGACCTGCGCACCCCCCTGACCCGCCTGCGGCTGGAGCTCGCGCTGGCGCCGGCGTTCAAGCGCTCCACCGCCATGCGCGCCGATCTCGACGAGATGGAGCACATGATCGACGAATACCTGGCCTTCGCGCGGGGAGAGGCGGGCGAAGCGGCGCAGACGGTGTCCGTTCGAGACCTGCTCGATCGCGCCGCCGCCGACGCCGGGCGCTCCGGCGCGCGGGTCGAGGTCGAGACGCCGGGCGACCTGGCGGTCGCCATTCGTCCCCTCGCCTTCCGCCGCGCCCTCGCGAATCTGGCCGACAACGCCGCCGCTCACGGCGAGACCGTGCGCCTGTCCGCCCGTGCCCTGCCGTCGGGCGGCGTCGAGATCGCGGTCGAGGACGACGGTCCAGGCATCCCCGACGACATGCACGAGGAGGCCTTCCGCCCCTTCTCCCGGCTGGATCCGTCCCGCAACCAGAACCGCAAGGGCGTGGGTCTGGGGCTGGCGATCGCCCGGGACGTGGCGCGGGGCCACGGCGGCGACATCACCCTCGGCCGCAGCGATCTCGGAGGTTTGAAGGCCGCCCTGCGCCTGCCGGGTTGAACGGGCTTCGCAGACCGCCATTTCAGGCGCATAGTCGTTCGAAAGCTTCAGGAGCTCGTCATGCGCAAGTTCGCCTTCCTCGCTCCCCTCGCCGCCGCCGCGCTCGCCGCGGGGGCGGCCCAGGCCCAGACGGTCAACGTAGACATCGGCGGCGAACTTCGCCGCGACGCCCTCGACCTGGGCCAGCGCGACGTCCGCAAGCAGGCGGACCGTCTCGGCGAGGTCGTGCATCGCGCGCTCGTCCGTCACGGCGGCTATGAGGGGGCCACCGTCAACCTGGTGCTTCTCGACGTCCGTCCGAACCGGCCGACTTTCCAGCAGCTGGCGGACAAGCCGGGCCTCGACGGCCAGCGCAGCGTCTCCATCGGCGGCGCCGAGATCGGCGGCGAAATCGTCATGGCGGACGGAACGGTCCGTCCCCTTCCCCGCTGGGACTGGTACAGCCATTCGATTTCCGAGGTGATGGGCTTCACCACATGGCAGGACGCCGAGCGGGCCTATGCCCGCTACGCCTCGGCCCTGACCTCAGGTCGACTGGCTCTCTGAGCCGAGCTCGCCCGCCCGCCTGACCGCCGCGTCGATCGCCGCCCGCGCGGCGTCCATGACCGCCTGATGCGAGGCGTCCAGTCCGGCGCGCGTCGTGCCCCCGGGGGAGGCCACCCGCGCGATCAGCGCGTCCAGCGTCGCGTCCCCGGCCGCACCGGCGGCGGCCGACCTCAAGGCGCCCCGGGCCAGCGCCAGGGCGGCGGCCGGGTCCAGTCCCTGCGCCTGCCCCGCGGCGGCCAGCGCCTGCACGTAATCCAGGATGAACGCGGGGGCCGAGCCCGCCGTCGCGGTGGCCGCGTCCATCAGCTCCTCGTCGGCCAGATCCACCACCTCGGCCACCGACCGGAACAGTTCCGCGGCGATGAACCTGCCCGTCGCGTCCTGCGCCCAGACGGCCGCCACGCCCCGCGCCTGAGCCACCGCCGTCGTCGGCATGACGCGCGCCACGGGCCGGTCCAGCACGTCGGCGATCGATGCGGCGTCAACTCCGGCCATCAGCGACACCACGACGGCGTCGCGCGCCAACTTGCCCCGCAGCGCGTCCGCCGCCGTTCGCCACGCTGCGGGCTTCACGGCCAGCACGACCACCCGCGCCTGCGCGAGGGCCTCCGGTTCCGGATTGATCCGCGCGCCCGCCGCTCGCGCCGCCTCCGCGACCGGCTTGTCCGACGGCGTCAGAATGATCAGGTCGGCCGGCGTCACCGGCCCCGCGCGCATCCAGCCTTCGACCAGGGCCGAGCCCAGACGGCCGCAGCCGACCAGCACGACGGGCCGGTCCATCAGGCCGAGCCGACGGTCTCGAACATGCAGGCCGCGATGGCGTCGGCCGGCTTCTTCATGCCGCGGATCATGAAGTCGAAGGCGGGGAAATAGCGGTCCGCCGCCTCCACCGCCGCGTCGATCATGGTGGCGGCCTGGGCCAGCGTCGGACGGTCGCCGTGCGGCAGCGCCAGCGCGGTCCGGTAGACGATCTCGCCGTCCTCCGGCCACAGCTCGAAATGCCCGAACCAGGTGCGTTGGTTGACCAGCCCGATCAGCTCATGCGCGGCGTTGCGGCGGCTCTTGGCGGCGCGCAGGTCCAGCGAACAGCACAGCTGCAGGCAGTCGCCCTCCGGCCGCCACGCGAACCACAACTCGTAATCCCGCCAGTCGCCGGCCAGCGAAAAGGCCAGGTCGCCCTCGTCCGTCCGGTCGAACGGCAGGTTTTCCGCGTTCAGCACGTGCTCGACCACGTCCAGCGGGTCGAAGGCGACGTCGACCTCGTCGGGTCTTGCGGCGTCCATTCAGGCGTTTCCGATCATCAGCGTCGACGGGCGCGACTCACACCCGACAAGGGGACCGTAGGCGGGGCGTCGGATTCGGCTCAACCGGCTGCGTCCTTGGGGGGAACCGCGCCTGTGGACCTTCCCGTCTCAGGTTTCTTTTTCGGCGCGGCGGGCTTCAGCGGGGCCAGTTCGGCCCGCAGCGCGGCGATCTCGGCCTTCAGCACGTCGAACTCATCGCGCCGGACCAGATCCAGCTCGGCGACCAGACGGTCGGTCTGGGCGCGCATGGCGGACTTCGCCTCCTCGCCCGCCGCCTGCGCCAGCCCCATCGCGCCGGTGGTCAGCCTGGCGAACTCGTCCAGCAGGGGATTTCGCGTCTGCATCTGAATGTCTCCTGCGTCCAAGGTCCGGCGCGTCGGTTGCCATATGGTAAACGAAACCTTGCCGCCCCGTCTGTTCCCCCGCGAACATGGCGTCGGCGTGACGCAGCCGGCGATCAGCAGGCGACGCCGACCGCGACGCTTGCTAAAGGCCGGGGACCACGTCGCAGCGGAGACTTCAGCCTTGGTCTTTCCCGAGTTCGATCCGGTCCTGATCAGCATCGGGCCCCTGCCCATCCGCTGGTACGCCCTGGCCTACGTCGCCGGTCTCGGCCTCGGCTGGTGGTATGCCGCGCGGCTGGCGAAGAGCGTGGCGGCCTGGTCGCCGAACCGGCCGCCGCTGACGTCGGTCCAGCTGGACGATCTGGTCATGTGGGTGGCGCTGGGCGTCATCGGCGGCGGCCGTCTCGGCTTCGCCCTGTTCTACAAACCGGAGCTCTACGCCCAGCTGTTCACCGGGCCCGACAATCTGGCGCTTTTCCGCCTGTGGGACGGCGGCATGAGCTTCCACGGCGGCCTGATCGGCGTCTGTCTTGCGATCTTCTTCCATGCCCGCGCCGTGAAGGCCCCGCTTCTCAGCGTCGGCGATCTGGTCGCGCCGGCGGTGCCGATCGGCCTGTTCTTCGGTCGCCTGGCCAACTTCATCAACGGCGAGCTCTGGGGCCGACCGACGGACGTGCCGTGGGCGATCCGCTTCTGCAACGACCGGATACTCGAAACCTGGGGCCGCTGCCCGGCGGGCGACGTGCCGCGTCACCCCAGCCAGCTGTATGAGGCCGGCCTGGAAGGCCTGCTGCTGTTCGGCCTGTTGTGGGTCGCGGTCTGGAAATGGCGCCTGCTGTCCAAGCCCGGCTACGTCACCGGCATCTTCCTGACCTGGTACGGCCTCAGCCGGGCGGTGCTCGAAACCGTCCGCGAGCCGGACGCCCACATGCCCGCCATGCTGCGCGACACGGTCACCATGGGAATGCTGCTGTCGATCCCCATGATCCTGATCGGCGTCTGGCTGATCTGGCGGGCGCGCAGCCGGCCGCCGGTCATCGCCCCGGCGGCATGACCGAGACGCTCAAGGCCCGGCTGGCGCGCGAGATCGCTCTGACCGGGCCCATGCCCGTCGATGCCTTCGTCACCCGCTGCCTGCATGATCCCCGGGCAGGCTACTACGCCACACGGCCCGCGCTGGGCGCGACCGGCGACTTCATCACCGCGCCGATGGTCAGCCAGATGTTCGGCGAGTTGCTGGGCCTCTGGGCGGTCGAGACGTGGCGTCGGCTGGGCGCCCCCGAACGGCTGCGTCTCGTCGAGGTCGGCCCCGGAGACGGCGCCCTGATGGCCGACGCCCTGCGCGCCGCGCGAGTCGATCCGGCCTTTCTCGAGGCCATCGATCTGATCCTGATCGAGCCCAGTGGCCCGCTCCGGCAGGCACAGGCCCGCATGTTGGCGGACGCCGACGTCCATCCTCGCTGGGTGGCCGACCTCGGCGGGGTCGAGACGGACGCACCGGTCATCCTGATCGCCAACGAAGTGCTGGACTGCCTGCCGGCCCGCCAGTTCCTGCGCGACGGCGGCGACTGGCGCGAACGCTGCGTCGGCGCCGACGACACGGGCGGCCTCGGCTTCGTCCTGTCGCCGATCACCGGCGGCTTCCGCCGTCCGGCCTTCGAGGTGGCGGACGGGCAGACTTTCGAGATTTCAGCTGCGCAGGAAGGGTTCGGCCGCGCGGTCGCGGAGTTGATCGCCGACGCGTCGGGGGCCGCCCTGCTGATCGACTACGGCCGCGACCGGCCCGGTCCGGGCGACACGCTGCAGGCCCTGTCGCGACACCGGAAGGTCGACCCGCTGGCCGATCCCGGCGCCGCCGACGTGACCCAGTGGGCCGACTTTCCAACGGTTCTGGAGGCCGCGCTGCACGCCGGGGCCGACGTCACCGGATGCCTTCCACAAGGGGAATTCCTGCGCCGGCTCGGCGTCGAGGCCCGTGCCGCCGCCCTGTCGGCCGCGCGCCCGGAAGCGGCGCCCGTGGTCGCGCGCCAACTGCGGCGTCTTACCGCGCCGGACCAGATGGGCGAGCTGTTCAAGGCCTGCGTCGTCTTCGCGCCCCGCAGCCTGGCCGTGCCGGGGTTCGAGGGATGACGCCCGTTCCCATCACCCACCCGCTGCTGACCAAGGCGGGCGTGCGCCACGGCTTCTTCACCCGCGAGGGGGGTGTGTCGACAGGCCTCTACGAAGGTCTGAACTGCGGTCTCGGCTCGTCCGACGATCCGGCGGCCGTGCGCGAGAACCGCGCCCGCGTCGCCGGCGCGCTGGGCGGCCGGTTCGGAGACCTTGCGGGGCCGTATCAGATCCACTCGGCCGTCGCCTTGCTGGCCGAAACCGGATGGCCGGACGACCGGCCCGAGGGCGACGCCGTCGCCACGACCACTTCCGGGGTGGTATGCGGGGTCCTGACGGCCGACTGCGCCCCCGTCCTGCTCGCGAATCCGCAGGCCGGGGTCGTCGCCGCGGCGCATGCCGGCTGGAAGGGCGCGCTCGGCGGGGTCATCCAGTCCACGGTCGATCTTATGAAGACCGCCGACGCCGATCCCGCGCGCATCGTCGCCGTCGTCGGTCCCTGCATCGCGCAGGACAGCTATGAGGTGGACGAGGCGTTCGAGCGCCGCTTTCTGGATCAGGCGCCCGGCAGCGGCCGCTTCTTCCGGTTGGGCGCGGGCGAGGACCGCCGCCTGTTCGACCTGCCGGGCTTCGTCCTGTGGCGTCTGGAGCAGGCCGGCGTCGGTCAGGCGGCCTGGACCGGCCACGACACCCGCCCGGACGCCGCACGCTTCTACTCCAACCGCCGCGCCTTCCTGAACGGCGAGCCGGACTTCGGCCGGATGCTGAGCGCGATCAGGCTGGGCTGACGGCCGCAGGCAGCCTCAGCCCGCCATCGCCAGTTCCGGCACCCGCTCCACCTCGCGCCACGCATACGGCGCGGCCAGAAGGGCGCGGACCAGCTTGTTGTTGATGGCGTGGCCCGCCTTCACGCCTTCATAGCGGCCCAGGATCGGCGCGCCGAGCACATACAGGTCGCCGATGGCGTCCAGCGCCTTGTGCTTCACGAACTCGCGGTCCATCCGCAGCCCGCCGGGGTTCAGGATCTGGTCGCCGTCGATCACGACCGCGTTCTCCAGCGAGCCGCCGCGCGCCAGTCCGGCCTGACGCAGAGCCTCGACCTCATGCGCGAATCCGAAGGTGCGGGCGGCCATGATCTCGCGACGGAAGGTTTCTTCCGTCACCACGAAATCCACCACCTGGTTGCCGATCACCTTGGACGGGAAGTCGATCTCGAACCGCATTTCGTAGCGGTCGCAGGGCAGCAGCGACGCTGACTTGTCGCCCTCCGCCACGCGGATCGGTTCCAGAATCTCGACGTAGCGCACCGCGCGCGGCTGGCGCCGGAAGCCGGCGCGATCCAGCAGCTGCACGAACGGCAGGGCCGATCCGTCGAGGATCGGCAGCTCGGGTCCGTCGACCTCGACCACGGCGTTCGACACGCCCAGCGCCGCGAAGGCCGCCATCAGATGCTCGATGGTCGACAGGGTGACGCCGGCTTCATTGGCGATCATCGTGTTCAGGCGCGCGTCGATCACCGCTTCGCCCGAGACCGGGATGCGGTTGTCGAGGTCCGACACGTCGGTGCGTACGAAGATGATGCCCGTGCCCGCGGGGGCCGGACGCACGGCCAGCCTCACCCGGCGGCCCGTGTGCACGCCGACGCCCGCGATGATCGCAGGGCCGACGAGCGTCTTCTCGCTGTGGTCTTCCGTGACCGGCACCAGAATTCTCTTCGACTTCGCGCTTCCGCCTCTGCGTGCGGAATTTCGCCCCACGCTTCCTTAGTCGACGGGGATCAAGCCGGTAACCAAAGTCCGGTTTCGGATTGTTTCGGTTTCGCGCGACGGCCGAAACGCGAAACGCCCCGACCTTGCGGCCGGGGCGTCCGGTGTTCGATGCGGCGACGTCAGTTGGCCAGTCGGCGCAGGAAGCTGGGGATCTGAAGATCGTCCTCGCCTTCCGGCTCGGGCTCATAGGCCGGCTGGGCCGCGGCGGCCCCCCGGGCGGCCGGCGCGTCGCCGTAGTGCGACGTGGTGCGCGTCGGGCCTCCATAGGAAGGCGCGGCCGGCTGGGTGCGCTTCTTGCCGAACAGGCTCCAGCCCGACTTGCGGTGGTGGTCGCGGTCGTCCCAGTCGTCCTCGTCATGCGCCTGGGGCGCCGGCGCCGGCTGGGACTGAGGCTCGGCGCGGACCTGCGGGGCCGGCGCGTCCATGTACAGATCGCCCTGCGAAGCGGCCGGAGCGGCGGCGGCGGGACGGGCCTCATACTCCTCGACCCACGGATCGACGATTGGCTCCAGCTCGCGCGGCGCCTCCTGGCGCACGACCGGCGCCGGCTGGGGAGCCGGGGCCGGCGCGGCGGCGAAGGTCGGAACGATCGGCTCGCGACGCGGCTCGGCCGGACGGATGATCGGTTCGGGGCGCGCCTCGACGCGCGGGGCGGGGGCCTCCATGCGCGACGGCTGGGCCGGCGCGCGGCCCATGCCGCCGAGGCCCAGACCGGTGCGGCCCGAAGACGGTTCGATCGTCTGCTTGACCGCCTCGTCCATGCCCGTGGCGACGACCGAGACGCGGATCTTGCCGTCCAGCGCCGGATCGAAGGCGGCGCCGAAGATGATGTTGGCGTCGGCGTCCACCTCGGCCGAGATGGCGTTGGCGGCCTCGTCCACTTCCAGCAGGGTCATGTCCATGCCGCCGGTGATGTTCACCAGCACGGCCTTGGCGCCCTTCAGGCTGGTCTCGTCCAGCAGCGGATTGGCGATGGCGTTCTGGGCCGCCTGCAGGGCGCGGTCCTCGCCCTCGGCCTCGCCCGTGCCCATCATGGCCTTGCCCATCTCGGACATGACCGCACGCACGTCGGCGAAGTCCAGGTTGATCAGGCCCGGCAGGATCATCAGGTCGGTGATCGACCGCACGCCGGAGTGCAGCACCTGGTCGGCCATGCCGAAGGCGTCGGCGAAGGTCGTGCGCTCGTTGGCGACGCGGAACAGGTTCTGGTTCGGGATGACGATCAGGGTGTCGACGTAGCGCTGCAGCTCCGCGATGCCGGCGTCGGCCAGACGCATGCGGTGACGGCCCTCGAAGGTGAAGGGCTTGGTCACGACGCCGACGGTCAGGATGCCGCGGTCGCGCGCGGCCTTGGCGATCACCGGCGCGGCGCCGGTGCCGGTGCCGCCGCCCATGCCGGCCGTGATGAAGACCATGTGGGCGCCTTCCAGATGCCCGGCGATCGCCTCGGCCGACTCCTCGGCGGCGTTCATGCCGACTTCCGGATGGGCGCCCGCGCCCAGACCCTGGGTGATCGTTTCGCCCAGCTGGATGCGGCGGTCGGTCTTGGCGAAGCCCAGGTGCTGGGCGTCGGTGTTGGCCACCACGAACTCGACGCCCTCAAGCCCCGCGTCGATCATGTTGTTGACGGCGTTGCCGCCCGCTCCGCCAACGCCGAAGACGACGATGCGGGGTTTCAGTTCGGTGGACTGCGGACGAACCAGCGACAGCGACATGTGAATTTCCGACCTCTAGGACCCTGCCCGACCCGCCAAGCGATCCCCGCCGATTCGCATTGGTTATGAGCGCGTTAAGGAAACACCCCAAACCGTTAACGGGGCGTTACCCGCCTTAACGCGAGTCGGCCCCGCGCCAAGCGGAGCCGGGGTCCGAAGGCGGATTTTCTTCCGCGCAAAGAGAAAGGGCGGCTCTTGCGAGCCGCCCTTCCCTGATCGTGGTCTGAACCGCGTCTTACCAGGGACGGTAGTTCAGGCCGATGTTGAAGCGACGACCGTAGGGGTCGAAGCTCGAGGCGAAGCCCAGTTGCGGCGCCGGTTCGGCGTCGAACACGTTGGTCACGCCGGCCCGCAGGGTCAGGTCGTCACGCACGTCGAAGCGGAAGGACAGATCGTTCCGCACGAAGTTGCCCGTGCGCCACTCGTCCACCGGATCGACGTCGTAGTTGCCCGAACCGACCTGGTCGCGGATCTTGCGCAGGTCCTGCGACGCTTGCCAGTCCGCCGTCCACGTCATCGAGAAGCGGTCGGTCGGAGACCAGGTCAGACGCGACACGAACTCCAGACGCGGGAAGAACACGCCCGAGGTGCTGTCCGTGAACTGCGTCGGAGCGGCCGGGTTGGTGAAGTTCTTCTGCTCGATCAGCCACAGGCCGCCGAGGCTCCAGTTGAACGTACCGATGTCCAGACCGAAGGCCTCATAGGCGTCGAGGCGATAGTTGACCGTGAAGTCCAGACCGCGGGTCTGCAGCTTGGCGTTGTTGATGCCGGCCAGGATGAAGCCCCCGACCGCATCGCCCACCGGCGCGCCGACCTTGAAGTTGTTGTACGGGTCGACCGAGTTGTTCGGATCGCGACGGAACACGAACGCGCAGGTGATCGGGTTCGGCGTCGTGCCCGAGGACACGCAGTCGTCGGCCAGGAACTGACCGCCCGGGGTGACGATGACGTCCTCGATCGTGATCTCGTAGTAGTCGAGGATCAGTTGCAGATCCGGGAACATCCGGGGCTGCAGGACGGTCGAGAAGGTGAACGATTCCGACGTTTCCGGACGAAGGTTCGGGTTGCCGCCGAGCGAGGAGGCGATGCCCGCGTACGCGGCCGGCAGGAAGTCGTCGGCCGTCGAAACGGTGGTCTGGCCGAAGTCGTAGCTGAGGCCCTTGGCGGCGGCGAGAGCCGTGCAGCTCGCGATCCGGTTGGCCTTGATCGTCGCGTTCACCTGGGCGGCGATCTGACGGGTGTCGCAGGGGTCCACGAAGCCGTTGACGAAGGTCTGCGAGAACGGACGGAAGTTCTCGGTCAGGTTCGGCGCACGGAACGAGGTGTTGAAGCTGGTCTTGAAGGTGATGTCCTGGATCGGACGATAGACCAGGTTCACGCCGTAGACGTCGCCCGAGCCGGCGGTCGTGTAGTCGAAGGTGCGGTACGAACCGGACAGTTCGGCGAACTCGCCCAGCCAGCTGTCACGCAGCAGCGGGATGGCGACTTCGGCGAAGAACTCTTCCGTCTCGTACTCGGCGCCCGGGAAGTCCGCGCCGGTGTTCAGCTGCAGCAGGCGGCCGGCGGTCTCGAAGTTGCGGCCGACGCCTTCCGTGTACTCGCGGCGATACTCGGCGCCGACGGCGAAGCCGACCGGACCCGCGCCCAGGACGTCCCACAGCTCGCCGCCGAAGGAGGCGATGGCGGCTTCCTGCTCGTTGGTCTCGAACACGCGGATGGCGGTCGAGATGTAGTCGAGCGCCGCTTCGCTCTGGTTGCCCGCGCCGAAGACGTTCAGCGGCACGCACCCGTTCACTTCCGGATCGTTGATCGCGGTGCCCGTGCCGTAGGTGGTGCGGGCGGTGTTCGGGTTCTGCTCCAGGACCGGCAGGCCCTGGGCGCGCAGCAGCTGCACCCGGCAGACGATCTGCCCCGGGGTGCCGTTGACGATGCCGGCGGTGTCGACGACCGAGTCCATCGCGTGACCGAAGCGGATGGCGTCCGGACCGGCTTCGCGGTTGACGTTGTTCATCTCGCCGTAGACGTACGACAGGCTCCAGTTGAAGTTGTCGATGAAGGCGACGCGGTCGAGGTCGCCTTCCAGAGCCGCCACGTACCGCGTGATCTCGCGGTTGTTGGTCTGGTCACGGTCGATGCCGAAGCCGCGATGCAGCGCGATCGGCGCGGCGATCGGCGTGCACTCCTCGGCCGGGGTGGCCGGGTTGTCGCCGACGCAGCGACCCGGGAGGGTCGGGTTGGTCGTGCTGGGCTGCGCGTACCGGAACATGGTGTTGTTCTGGATCGCGGTGCGCAGGTTGGCCGGCAGGAAGGCGTTGTCCAGGCGCGTGGAGAACGTCGACGTGCCGCTGATGCAGCCCGGCGTCGTCGTCGTGCCCGTGCCGGCGCAGACCGAGGCGTCGACGACGTAGATGTCCCAGAAGGACTTCTGGCCGACGTCATACGCGTCTTCGGTCGTGTACTTGGCTTCGAGGCTCAGACGGACGTTGTCCGTGACGTCGAAGTTGGCCCCGACCTGGTAGCGCTGCGACTCCTGGAAGGGCGAACGCGAGCGCTGGTCGAAGCTGGTCAGGTTGGCCGGCTCGCCGTCGCCGCCGATGTTCCAGGGGCGGTTGGCGCCCGTCACGCCGATGCGCTGGCCGAAGTTGGCCAGGCGCGCCGTCGGGCCGTCGAACCACCAGGTGTAGGCGGGATCGACGTTGAAGCAGTTGGCGCTGGTCGAGAAGCCGGTGCAGTCGGCGTAAGGCACGTCCGGGTCGTTGTTCGGGCTCGGACGCTGCATGTTCGACAGGGTGGTGGAGCCCCACTGCGGGCGGTCCAGACGACGGGCGCCGTAGAACTGGCCGACGTCGTAGAAGCCGTCGGCGGGCAGGCCGAACGCGGTGTTGGTCGGGTCGGCGTCGATGCCGAGACGGATGCGGCCGTCACGCAGCCAGTTGACGTGCTCGGCGTAGACTTCCTCGGTCCGCTCGTACTCGGCGTGCGCGTAGACGTTCAGGCGATCGTCCAGCAGGTTGGTGCCGATGAGGGCCGACACGCGGCGGGTGTCGGCGGAGCCGCCCTGGACGAGCTGACCGTAGTTGGCGTCGATCTCGAGGCCTTCGAAGTCCTTGCGCAGGATGTAGTTGACCACGCCCGACACGGCGTCGGCGCCGTAGACCGACGAACCGCCGCCGGTGATGATTTCGATGTTCTCGATCAGCAGACGCGGGATGACCGACACGTCGACGGCCAGGTTGCCGGCGGCCGAGCCGACGTGACGACGGCCGTCGACCAGCGTCAGCGTACGACCCGAACCCAGCGAGCGCAGGTTGGCGAACTCAAGGCCGCCGTCGTTCAGGTTGGAGCCCGTGGTGTCCGAGGGGACCAGCGAGTTCGACAGGGCCGGGATGGTGGCCAGGTAGTCGACGACGGTGGCCAGACCAGTGTCCAGGAGCTGCTCGCGCTGGACCTGGATCAGCGGGGTCGGGGCCGTGGCCGGGTCACGACGGATGCGCGAACCGGTGACGACGATTTCCTCGACCTCGGTTTCCGGGTCCTGGTTGGCCGGCGCCTGCTGGGCGAATGCCGGAGCGGCGACGGCGGCCATGACGCCCGCCAGAATGGTCGTTCCGAAGAGATGCTTGCGCTTCAAGAGCATGAGTGTGGCCCCAATCGAAAAAGAGTGTGCACGACGCAGGGCCCGCTCCCACAGGCTGCGTCCCCAACCGGCACGCTAGCAGCAAAGACCCCCGCCACAAGGCTTTGTGTCCCGATCGTGACCAAGGAGCGCCGCAGATGTTACAATCCGGACACACTCTCGCCACGCGGGCGAAATGTTTCGCCTCCGCGGTCGGGAAGCTGGGCGGCGAGGGGCTTCAGGGGGTCAGAGGTTGTCGCGCAGCCAGCCCGCGACGCGCGCGGTGAAGCCGCCGGCCTGGCCTCGGGGCGCGTCGGATGCGCCGATCTGTCGCGCCATCAACTTGCGGGCCGACACCGACTCACGGGGACCGTAGGCGGCGCGCAGCAGCACGCCCGCCGCGGCGCAGAACGCCGGGCCTGACGCGGCGTCGGCGAGGTGCGGCGCACGGAACGGCCGCGCCAGGCGCACCGGACGGTCGAACACCCGCAGCGCCAGTTCGCGCACGCCGTTCAGCTGGCTGGCGCCGCCGGTCAGAACGACGCCCGCGCCCGGTTCCGGGCCGACGCCGGTGGCCTTCAGCCGGTCGCGGATCAGCTCCAGCGTCTCCTCGACGCGGGGCGCGATGACGGTCTTCAGCATGGCGCGCGGCACGTGCACCGTCGCGGCGTCCGGATCCTCGCCGCGCTGCGGCGCCTCCAGCATCTCCCGGTCCTCGTTGGCCGAAGCCATGGCCGAGCCGTGCAGCGTCTTCAGCCGCTCGGCCCCCGCGCGGGACGTGGACAGGCCCCGCGCCACGTCGGCGGTGACGTGGTCGCCGCCGACGTTCAGCCCGTCGACGTGCAGCAGGCTGCGCCCGCCCCAGACCGCCGCCGAGGTCACGCCCGCGCCCATGTCGATGCAGACGCAGCCGAGGTCCATCTCGTCCTCTTCCAGCGCCGCCAGCGACGAGGCCAGCGGCGCGGCCACCACGCCCTGCAGGTCCAGATGCGCCAGCTCCATGCAGTGGCTCAGCGCCGCGAAGGTCGCCTCGGCCATCGACACGACCAGCAGGTCCAGACCCAGGGTCCGGCCTTTCATGTTGCGCGGATCCCGCAGGCCGCGGGCCCCGTCGACCGACCAGGCCACGGGCATCACGTGGATCGGCCGCCGGTCCGGCATGCGGATCTCGTCCAGCGCCAGGGCGATGGCGCGCGCCAGATCCGCGTCGCCCACCGGATTGGCGCCCAGCGACACCCGGGTCTGCACCCGGCGGCTGCGCATCTGGCCGATCGAGGTCGTCACCACCACGCCGGACACGGGCGAGGCTGCGGCGCGCTCCGCGCGTTCGACGGCGCGGCACACGGCCTGCGCCGCCTCCTCCATGTTGATCAGGGCCCCGCCCTGCACGCCGCGCGACTGCACGTGACCGAATCCGGCGACCCGCACCGTGCGGTCGGCATGGCGCGCGCCTTCGGGCTTCATGATGAAGCAGGCGACCTTCGACTGCCCCAGATCCAGCGCCGCCGTCACCGGCGCGCGACCGGCCGTTCCTTCAAGTTCCAGACCCTTACGCGGACGCACCCGACGCTCCCTCTTCCGCCGGAACGGCCCCCGCCGCCCCGTCGCGAACCACCACCGCGCCCGCCGTGCGCAGATCCACAAGATCGAAGCCCCGCTCGAACAGGCCGCGCCGGGCGTCCAGGCCGTCCAGGGCGATCAGGGCCGCCTCCTCGTCCTGCGCCGGCAGGCGGATCAGCGCCCCGTCCTTCAGCCGCACGTCCCAGCGCCGCTCGTCGACCCGCACCAGGGCGTCGACGCGCGCGGCCAGGCGGGGCCTCTCGGCGATCAGAGGCAGAATGGCCGGCGCCGCGACGTCCGCGCCCTCGCCCACCACCAGCGGCAGCTCCGAATGGGCGCCCGCGTCCGCGCCCGGGATCGGACGCCCCGAGCCGTCGATGACCCACGCGCGCTCGCCGTCCTGCCACACGGCCAGACGGTCGTGCTCCGCCACCTGGATCATCAGCAGATCGGGATACAGCCGGACGACCCGCACCTCGCGGACCCAGCCGACGGTCCGGACCCGGTCGGCGACGGCGTCGAGGTCCAGCGTCGTCATCGGCGCGTCCAGCGTCAGGTCGAGCGCGGCCTGCACCTGCGGCCGCACGGCCGCGCTGGCGCCCTCGATCCGCACCCGCTTGAGCTTGAGCCCCATGGCCGCCGTCGCGTCGCCATAGGCGCCCGTGGCGGCCTCGCCCAGCTTCTCGGCGCGCGAGCCGGTCGCCATCACCAGCGCCAGCACCGCCACGCCCGCCGCGATCGAGATCATCACCGCGCGCGGCGTCAGGTCCAGCCGTCCGATGGCCGCCAGCTTGCCCGGGACTCCGCCCGCCGGTGCCTGTCCGCGACCACGGCGCGGCGCGGGTCCGCGGGGCGCGCCGCCCCGGCCGCCCCCACGCCCCTCCTGCCGCCGACCGCCGCGAACTACCGCGGGCATGAGGCGTCCTCCACCATCCAGGTCACAAGATCTTCGAACCCGATCCCCACGTGCGCGGCCTGCTCGGGAACGAGCGAGGTCGGCGTCATGCCGGGCTGGGTGTTGACCTCCAGAAGGACCAGATCGTCCTTAACGCCGTCATAACGGAAGTCCGCCCGCGAGACCCCGCGGCAGCCCAGCGCCGCGTGCGCCTTCTCCGCCAGCCGCAGGCAGGCCTCGAACACCTGATCGGGCAGGACGGCCGGCAGCTGATGCGTCGAGCCGCCCGGCGCGTACTTGGCCTCGTAGTCATAGAAGCCCTTGGCCGGCGTGATGTCGGTCACGGTCAGCGCGCGGGGCCCCGCCGCCTCGTCCAGCACGGTGACGCACAGCTCCTTGCCGGCGATGAACGGCTCGACCATCACCTGCTCGCCGTACGTCCAGCCGTCGGCGCCGACCTCGGCCACCGGCGCGTCGCCCTCGCGCACCAGATAGACGCCCACCGACGACCCCTCGGCGTTCGGCTTGATCACATAGGGAGGTGGAATGACGTGGCCCGCGCCGACCGCGCGCCGGTCGAACAGACCGCCGCCCGGCACCGGAACGCCGGCCGCCTTGAGCACGGCCTTGGACTTGTCCTTGTCCATGGTCAGGGCCGAGGTCAGGACGCCGGAGTGGGTGTAGGGAATGCGCAGCGTTTCCAGAATGCCCTGGACGCAACCGTCCTCGCCCCATTCGCCGTGCAGGGCGTTGAAGACGACGTCGGGCCGGATCAGGCCCGACAAAACGTTGGACAGGTCGCGGCCGGCGTCGACCTCGGTGACCGTGAAGCCCGCGCGGCGCAGCGCCGCGGCGCACTCGCGGCCGGAAACCAGCGACACCTCGCGTTCGGACGACAAGCCGCCCAACAGGACGGCGACGTGGGTGTCGGCGGGCTTTCGGGACATCGGGACACTCGGGCGCGGGCGAAGCGCCTGTTTCGACCCGGCTTGGTTTACGCCCGGTTTACCGATCCGGACCGGCCGAAGATTTCAGCCCGGCCGCCCGATCCGCTTGATCTCCCAGTCCAGCTGCACGCCGGTCTTGGTCAGGACGTCGGCGCGCACCGCCTCGCCCAGCCCCTCGATGTCCGCCGCGGTGGCTTCGCCGGGGTTGATCATGAAGTTGGAATGCAGCTCGCTGAACTTCGCCCCGCCACCGGTGACCGCATGCAGCTTCCCGCGCCAGCCCGCCTCGTCGACCAGCTTCCACGAGGAATGACCCTGCGGGTTCTTGAAGGTCGAGCCGCCGGTCTTCTCCCGGATCGGCTGCGTCTGCTCGCGCCGGCTGGTGATCTCGTCGATGCGCGCCTGCACCGCCGAAGGGTCGTCCGGCGTGCCGCGGAAGATCGCCTCGACCCAGATGATCTCGTTCTCAGGCACGACCGAGTGGCGATAGGTGTAGCCGAAGTCGGCCAGCGAGAACTCCACCCGCTCGCCGCGCCGGTTCAGGCCCGAGGCCGAGACCAGCACGTCCTTCGTCTCCGAACCATAGCAGCCGGCGTTCATGGTCAGGGCCCCGCCGATCGTGCCCGGGATGCCCGCATAGAACTCCAGCCCCGCGATCCCCGCCTTCGCCGACGCCTTGGCCACCATGGCGTCCAGCGCGCCCGCGCCCGCCGTGATCGTCTCGCCCTCGGCCGTCACCTGACCCCAGGCGCGGCCCGCCAGCCGGATCACGACCCCCTCGACCCCGCCGTCGCGCACGATCACGTTCGAGCCCACGCCCAGCACCGTCACCGGCACGGCCGGGTCCAGCGCCTTCAGGAAGTCCGCCAGATCGTCGGCGTCCGCCGGAATGAACAGCGCGTCCGCGGCCCCGCCCACCCGGAACCAGGTGTAGGGACCGAGCGGCTCGTTGGGCAGCAGCTTGCCGCGCGCCTCGGGCAGGTTCACCGGGCCGCCTCCAGCTGTCCCGGCAGGGCATAGGCCCACTGGGTGATGTCGCCGGCGCCCAGCAGGACGACCAGATCGCCGGGCTTCGCCTCGCCGCCGATCACGCCGGCCAGGGCGTCCGGCCCCTCCAGCGCCTGCACGGAGCGGTGGCCGAAGCGGCGGATGCCCTCGACGAGGGCGTGCTTGTCCACGCCCTCGATCGGCTGTTCGCCCGCCGGATAGACGTCGGCCACGATCACCGCGTCGGCGTCGGAGAAGCACGTGGAGAAGTCTTCCATCAGGTCCCTCAGACGGGTGTAGCGGTGCGGTTGCACCACCGCGATGACCCGGCCCGAATCCTCGGCGCGGTTCGCCACCTGCCGCGCCGCCTTCAGCACGGCGGCGATCTCCACCGGATGATGGCCATAATCGTCGACGACGCGGACGCCGTTCACCACCCCCGTCGTGGTGAAGCGCCGCTTCACCCCGCCGAACCCGGCCAGACCCTCGCGGATCGCGTCGTGCGACACGTCCAGCTCCAAGGCCACGGCGATCGCCGCCAGCGCGTTCGAGACGTTGTGCCAGCCCGCCATCGGCAGGTGCAGCCCCTCGATCCGCTCGGGCTCCTCCAGCGCAGCCACGCCCGGTCGCTGGATCAGCACGTCGAAGCGGCAGCCGTCCGGACCCATGTCGCAGGCATCCGCGCGGACCATGGCCTGGGGATTCAGGCCGTAGGTGACCAGCCGCCGGTTGTCGATCGACGCGACCAGCCGCTGCACCTCGGGATGGTCGAGGCACACCGCCGCGAAGCCGTAGAACGGGATGTTCTCGACGAAATCGCAGAAGGCCTTCCGCACCCCGTCGAAGTCGCCCCAGTGGTCCAGATGCTCCGGATCGATGTTGGTGACGATGGCCACCGTCGACTTCAGCCGCAGGAAGCTGCCGTCGCTCTCGTCGGCCTCGACCACGATCCAGTCGCCGTCGCCGACCTTCGCATTCGTGCCGTAGGCGTTGATGATGCCGCCGTTGACTACCGTCGGATCCAGCCCGCCCGCGTCCAGAATGGCCGCCACCATGCTGGTGGTCGTGGTCTTGCCGTGCGTCCCGCCGACCGCGATCGAGAACTGCAGCCGCATCAACTCGGCCAGCATCTCGGCGCGGCGCACCACGGGGATGCGCCGCTCGCGCGCGGCCCGCATCTCGGGATTGTCGGCCTTCACTGCCGTGGAATGGACCACCGCCGAGACGCCTTCACCCACATTTCCTGCGTCGTGGCCGATGAAGATGCGCGCGCCCAGTTTCTCCAGCCGCTCAGTGTTGGCGCTGTGCTTCGCGTCCGAGCCCTGCACCTGATAGCCGATCTTCAGCATGATCTCGGCGATGCCGCTCATGCCGATGCCGCCGATGCCGACGAAGTGGACGGGGCCGAGCTGGAACGGAACGGGGCGCAGGCGGGCGATCATCGCCGCTCATAAGCACAGCGTCACCGCGTCGTCACGCGGCCCGCGGCCTAAAGCGTCCGAGGCGCCCCCTCGCCGCTCTCCGCCGCCGCCCATGCAGGCGACGAGGCGTCCGGCCGACCGACGTCTCGCCCCGCCTCCGCCAGATCTGCGAGAAACGCCTCGATTTCGAGGTGATGGGCATCGGCCGCCTCGACCGGGCCCATGTGCCCCGCCTCCGGAATGCGGGCCAGTCGCGCCTGCGGAAGCGCGTCGGCGATCGTTTCGCCCGCATGGTCGCTGGTCACCAGGTCACGACCGCCCACCAGCACCAGAGCCGGCACGTCGACGTCCGCCAGCCGGTCGGTCACCGACCAGCGCAGCATGGCCAGGTTGCCCATCGCCTGCACGCGCGGAGAGGTCCGGGTCACCAGCAGGGCCGCGCGGTCCAGCTGCTCGCGCGTGGGCCGCGTGCCGAAGCCGGTCAGCCGCATCGCCACGTGCGTGGAGCCCGACATCCAGCTCTGCCACGCCATCAGCCATGTCACGGGCCAGATCAGCGTCTCCAGCCGACAGGCCCCCTCGATGGCGGGCTGCAGCGCCGTGGCCAGCCGCGACAAGATCATCGTGCGCAGGGGATTGGTGTGGGTGGTGTTCTCCAGCACGATCCCTGCGACGCGCGTGCCGAGCAGGGCCGGCCGGCGTGCGCAAAGCGTCTGGGTGATCATGCCGCCGATCGAATGGCCGATCAGGATCACCTGGCGGTCCGGCGGAAGCGCGTCCAGGACGGCCGCCAGATCCTCGGCGAAGCCCTCGATGGACCAGCCGGCCTTCGGCCGGCCCGACTTGCCGCACCCCGGAAGGTCCCACAGGACCAGTTCGTGCCGGGCCCCCAGTTCCCGACGCGCCTCGGCCCAGACGCGGCAGTTCATGCCCCAGCCGTGGGTCAGCAGCAGGATCGGACCGGAACCTGCCCCCTCGCGGCCAACCCACAGTTCGGCGCCGTCCGCGCCGGCCATGGTCGCGCCTTCGGGGCGGTCGCGTCTCGCCTCGCCGCCCCCGCGTCCCAGCAGAAGCAGCACCGGGAGCCGACCCAGCAGGCTCCAGGCCAGCAGACCCAGGCCCCACCACAGGCGGCCGTTTCCAGGCTCCGGCTGATCGAACGCGTCGGCGATCCGCTCGATGTTCCACCAGTCGACCAGAAGCCAGACGGCGACGCCGAGAACGGCGAGCGAATGCAGGGCGAACAGGCGCTGCACGAAGGCGAACAGGAACATGACGACGACCTCTTGCGAGACAGCCCAACCCGCCGCCCCGACGCGCCGTTCCTGTGTCGAAATCCGACCGACCCTGACGGTTTCTGCCGCGGGTGTGGAAGACCCTCGACGGCGCCGCGAAACTCGCTTCATTCTCGGTGCGCCTTCAGGGGGGACCCCATGCGCCTGCTCGTGATATCAACCTTCGCCGCGCTACTGGCCGGGCCCGCCGCCGCCCAGGTCTTCGCCGTCGACCAGCGCGTGCCGCTGAAGGTCGTGGGCGACACCGACGAGTTCGTCACGCTGGCGCAGATCCCGGCTGACGGCGGGGCGCCGACCAGGCCTTTTGACTCCTGGGTCTGGACCTTCACGCGGGTGCCCCAGCTGTCCGGCGCCGCGCGCTTCAACGCCAGCGCCGTGCTCACGCGCTTCGACTGCCGCGCCGGCACGCGCCAGCGGCTGCGCTATGAGTTCTACCTAGGCGAGGTGGCGGTCAACGACGCCGCCGCGCAGGAGGCCGCCGCCGTCCCCGCGGCCGGCTCGCCCGAGGCCGCCGCCCTGCGCACCGTCTGCGACCCCGGCTTCAATCCGACCTCCGCCGTGCATCCCAACGGCGCCCGCGGCCTGCGCCGCTCGGTCGAGGCCTTCTGGAGCGAAACCGCGACCGAGGCCTCCGGCTGGGCCATGGACCGCACGGCGCCGCTCAAGCCCACCGCCGAGACCGGCGAAGCGCTGGGCTTCGTGGAGGTCGCTCCGGACGGCCGGGCGCCGACCGCGCCGTTCGAGGCCTGGACCTGGACCTTCACCAAACAGATGCGGCCCGGTCCGGACGGCGCGTGGAACGGCGTGGCCACCCTCACGCGCTTCGACTGCGCGGCCGGAACGCGCCGGCCGCTGCGCATGCAGTTCTATGAGGGCGAGACCCTGATCCATCAGATGGACGCGCCCTCCGAAGCCGGCTCCGCCCCGGCCGCCGGATCGATGGACGATTTCGCCCTCAAGACGGCCTGCGATCCGGCTTTCCAGCGGGACATGCCGGTCGATTCCCGCGGCGCGCGGGCGGTGCGGACCTCGGTCGCCGGCTACTTCGCCACCCTGCGCTGACGGTCAACCCGGCCTTAACCGTGATGATTCAGGACTGACGGCTCAGTTTCCGTGGGGCCGTCATGTCCGAACTTCCCGTCGATAAGGTCCTGCGCGGCGACTGCCTCGAGGTGCTGCGCGCCCTGCCGGACGCCTCGGTCGACATGGTTTTCGCCGACCCGCCCTATAACCTGCAACTGGGCGGCGACCTGCTGCGGCCGGACAACTCGAAGGTCGACGCCGTCGACGACGACTGGGACAAGTTCTCGGACTTCGCCGCCTACGACGCCTTCACCCGCGCCTGGATGACCGAGTGCCGCCGGGTGCTGAAGCCCGAGGGCACGATGTGGGTCATCGGCAGCTATCACAACGTCTTCCGCCTCGGCACGGCGATCCAGGACCTCGGCTTTTGGGTCCTGAACGACGTCGTCTGGCGGAAGTCCAATCCGATGCCCAACTTCAAGGGCACGCGTTTCACCAATGCGCACGAGACCCTGATCTGGGCCGCGCGCAGCCGCGAGCAGAAGCGCTACACCTTCAATTATGACGCCCTGAAGGCCTTCAACGAGGACGTTCAGATGCGGTCCGACTGGACCCTCGCGCTGTGCACCGGCGAGGAGCGCATCAAGGGCGAGGACGGCAAGAAGGCGCACCCCACCCAAAAGCCTGAGGCCCTGCTGCACCGCGTGCTGCTGGCGGCGTCTAAACCGGGCGACGTGGTTCTGGACCCCTTCTTCGGCACCGGCACGACCGGCGCGGCGGCGAAGCGGCTGGGTCGGCGCTGGATCGGCATCGAGCGCGACCCGACCTACGCGAAGGTGGCCGAGGACCGCATCGCGGCCATCGTGCCCGCGGCCCCGGAAGACCTGACCGTCATGGGCTCCAAGAAGACTGAGCCGAAGGTTCCCTTCGGCGCCCTGGTCGAGGCCGGCCTGCTGCGGCCCGGCGACCGTCTCTATTGTCCGAAGGGCGAGCGCGAGGCGCGGGTGCGCGCCGACGGCTCCCTGATCGCCGGCTCGATGACCGGCTCGATCCACAAGCTGGGCGCCTTGATGGAAAACGCCCCGGCCTGCAACGGCTGGACCTACTGGCGCTTCAAGACCGACCAGGGCCTGAAGCCGATCGACGCCCTGCGCGCCGAGATCCGCGCCGGCATGCAATGACGTTTTCCGACATAGAAGCGTCGCTGTAACAGGCTGATCGTCCGGCCTAAAAAGTGATGTCGGGCGTGGGGAACACAATGTCGGCGCGGCGACTTATTGCAGCGCCGCAATTCCGCGTCCCGGATCATCGAAGTCATGAAGATCGCCCAGGTCACGCCCCTGTACGAAGCCGTGCCGCCCAAGCTGTACGGCGGAACCGAACGCGTGGTCGCGCACCTGACGGACGCCCTCGTCGATCTGGGCCACGACGTCACCCTGTTCGCCTCGGCCGATGCCGAGACGAAGGCCCGGCTGGTGCCCGTCCGAGACCAGGCCATCCGGCTGGACCCCGCGCCGCTGAAGTCGGATCTGGCGGCCCACATGACCATGCTGTCCGAGGTGCTGGCGCGCGCGGACCAGTTCGACCTGATCCACTTCCATACGGACATGGTGCACTTCCCCTTCTTCTCGAAATGCGCCGACAAGACCCTGACCACCCTGCACGGCCGTCTCGACCTCAAGGATCTCCCCGGCGTCTATTCGCGCTGGAACGAGTTCGCGCTGATCTCGATCTCCGACGACCAGCGGCGTCCCCTGCCCTTCGCCAACTACGCCGCTACCGTGCACCACGGCATGCCGGCCGAACTGTACGTCCACTCGCCGCGGTCGCAGGGCTACCTCGCCTTCCTCGGCCGCATCTCGCCCGAGAAGCGTCCGGACCGCGCCATCGAGATCGCCACGCGGCTGGGCCGCCCGCTCAAGATGGCCGCCAAGGTCGACGCCGCCGACAAGGTTTACTGGGAGACCGTCATCAAGCCCTTGGTCGACGGCAACCCGCTGGTCGAGTTCGTCGGCGAGATCGGCGATCACCAGAAATCGGCCTTCCTCGGCGGCGCCGACGCCCTGCTGTTCCCCATCGACTGGCCCGAGCCCTTCGGCCTGGTGATGATCGAGGCCATGGCCTGCGGCACGCCGGTCGTCGCCTTCCGCTGCGGTTCGACCCCCGAGGTGATCGAGGACGGCGCCACCGGCTTCATCGTGGACGACATGGAGCAGGCCGTCGCCGCCGCCGGCCGCGCCCACCTGCTGGACCGCGACGCCATCCGCGCGCGGTTCGAGTTGCGCTGGTCAGCCACGGCCATGGCCCGCCGCTATCTGGACGTCTACGGCGAGCTGCTGGCCCGCCGCCCGTTCGGCAAGCCCGTGCCGGCGCCCGACGCCTTCATGCTGGGCGGCGCGACGCCGGCGAACGGGGCCCTGGCCGCCACGGCCTGAAACCGGGAAAGCGTCGCCGCATTTCCGTAGAGCGGCCATGTCCTGTCCTCATTTCGGGGCGAGCAAGGCCTTCCCTCGTCAGCACTCGGGACGATCATGGACGACGCCTACTCGGTGCAGACGACGGCTCTGGACAGCGGCCTTGAGATGGGCGAGCCGGAGCCCGTCGAGCAACTTCAGGCCCTGAAGAGCGGCAACGCCTTTCTGGTGGCCGACGCATGGGGCGACGTGAAGGCCGGGGCCGACGGCCTTTTCGACGAGGACACCCGCATCCTGTCGCGACTACTGCTGCGCGTGGCCGGGCAGCGCCCGTCGCGCCTGTCGTCGGGCGTCAGCCGGGACAACGTCTTCTTCACCTTCCACGGCACCAACCGGCCCCTGCCCCCGATGGGCGGCAAGCAGACGCCGGGCGGCATCCTGCATCTGGAGCGCCGACGCTTCCTGTGGGACCGGCGGCTGTTCGAACGCGTCCGCGTCGCCAATCACGGCGGCGAGGACGTCATGCTGCCGCTCGAGATCGAGTACGGCGCCGACTTCGTCGACATCTTCCAGGTTCGAGGCACGCCCCGCGAAAAATCGGGCGCGATCCACGCGCCCACGACCGACGGGCGGCGCGTGACCTTCGCCTACGACGGGTTGGACGGCGTCGCCCGCACGGGCTGCCTCAGCTTCTCCGAACCGCCGCACCGCATGTCTGACCGCAAGGCGGAGTTCATGCTGACGCTGCCGCGCGGCCGCGTCATGGACCTGTTTCTCGAATGTGGGCCGGACCGCTGCCAGCCGCCGACGGCCGAGCGCTTCCGCCTTCACGCCGTCCATGCCCGGCTGGCCATGAGATCCCGCCGACGGCGCGGCGCCTCCATCCGCGGCCCCCGCAGCCCGCGGTTCAACGACTGGCTGGACCAGAGCCGGGCCGACGTCGCCCTCCTGACCACCGACCTGCCGACGGGACCCTATCCCTACGCCGGCACGCCGTGGTTCTCGACGCCTTTCGGCCGCGACGGCATCATCACGGCGTGGCAGATGCTGTGGCTGGACCCCAGCCTCGCACGTGGGGTCCTGACCTATCTCGCCGCGCGTCAGGCCACCGAGCGGTCGGCCTTCCAGGACGCCGAGCCCGGCAAGATCATGCACGAGACCCGGCGCGGCGAGATGAGCGCGCTGGGAGAGGTGCCGTTCGGCCTCTACTACGGCGGCGTCGACACCACCTGCCTGTTCGTCGCCCTGGCCGGCGCCTATGCGCGCCGCACCGGCGACCTCGACCTGATCCGGAACATCTGGCCGAACCTCCTGGCCGCCGCGGGCTGGATCACGGGCCCCGCCGACATGACGGGCGACGGCTTCGTCCGCTACGCCCGCGCCGCCGAGACCGGCCTGTCCAATCAGGGATGGAAGGACAGCTACGACTCCATCTTCCACGCCGACGGCCGCTTCCCCGAGGGTCCGGTCGCGCTGGTCGAAGTGCAGGGCTACGCCTTCGCGGCCTTCCAGGCCCTGGCCGACCTTTCGAACGTGCTGGGCACGCCCGACGCCGCGAAGTGGGCCGATCGCGCCGAGACCATGCGCGCCCGGGTCGAGGAGCGCTTCTGGCAGGACGATCTGGGCTACTACGCCGTCGCCCTGGACGGTCAGGGCGCACCCTGCCGCGCGATCGGCTCCAATCCCGGGCATCTGCTGTTCTGCGGCCTGCCGTCGACCGAGCGCGCCCACGCGGTGTCGAAACACCTGATGAGCGCCCGCTTCCGCTCCGGCTGGGGACTGCGCACCCTCGCCACGGGGCAGGCGCGCTACAATCCGATGAGCTACCACAACGGCTCGGTCTGGCCGCACGACACCTCGCTCTGCGCCGCCGGCATGGCCCGATACGGCGAACGACGCGCCGTCGCCCTGCTGCTGGGCGAGATCTACGCCGCGGCGGCCCATTTCCAGCTGCGCCTCCCCGAACTGTTCTGCGGCTTCGAGCGCCAGACCGGCGAACCGCCCATCGCCTACCCCGTCGCCTGCATGCCGCAGGCCTGGGCGGCCGGTTCGGTGTTCCTGATGCTGCAGGCGGCGCTGGGCGTGTCCATCGACGCCTTCGACGGCCGCGTCGACGTCGACGATCCGGTCCTGCCGCCCGGCATCGAGCGGCTCAACCTGTGGAACCTGCAGGTCGGCGACGCCCGGCTGGACCTCGCGTTCCGCCACGTCGAGGGGCACACCGTGGTCACCAGCCAGAACCGTGTCGGACCCGTGCGGCTTCGCAGTTCGCGCTAGGCCAGCCCGCGCTCCAGCGCCTTGCGGAACACGGTCGGCAGCGCGTTCCGGGCCGCGTCGACGTCGGTCCAGTCCAGGTCTCCTGCGCCCGGCCCGACCCGCACCTCCAGCGTCAGCCCGAAGTGGGTGAACACATGCGTGACGGCGCCGGCCGCCTGCCATGGGCCCGGCCCGGGCGGCGCGTCCTCGCCGGCGCCCCAGCCGGCCGTCGGCAGGCCAGGCATGCCGCCCAGCAGACCCGTGTCGGGCCGCCGGGTCAGGCCCACGCGCCCCCGCCCGTCCAGCGCCACCCAGACCACGCCCGCCCGCTCGGGCCTGGCCGCCTTGACCGTCTTGACCGGGAACCGCTCCGGGGCGCCCGAGGCGAAGCCGGCGCACCAGGCCGAGATCGGGCACCGCCGGCAGTCGGGCGTCCGGGGCCGGCACACCGTGGCGCCGAGGTCCATCAGCGCCTGCGCCCAGTCGCCGGGTCGGTCGTCCGCGACCAGGGTTCCCGCCAGCCGGCGAAGTCCGGGCCTCGCGGCCGGCAGCGGCGTCTCCACGGCGAACAGCCGCGCCACGACCCGCTCGACGTTGCCGTCCACGACGTTGGCCGCCCGACCGAAGGCGATCGCCGCCACCGCCGCCGCCGTGTAGGGACCCAGGCCCGGCAGGGCGCGCAGCCCGTCCTCGGTGTCCGGAAACACGCCGCCATGTCCGCCCGTCACGGCCCGCGCGCAGGCCAGCAGGTTCCGCGCGCGGGCGTAGTAGCCCAGCCCGGCCCATGCGCTCATCACGTCCGCGTCGTCCGCCGCGGCCAGATCGGCGACCGTCGGCCAGCGCCGGGTGAAGGCCTCGAAATAGGGGGCGGCGTGCACCGTGGTGGTCTGCTGCAGCATCACCTCCGACAGCCAGACGCGATAAGGATCGATCGCCGCGCCGGATCCCGGCGCCCGGCGCCACGGCAGGGTCCGCGCATGGGCGTCGTACCAGTCCAGCAGGGCGCGGCGCAGCGGGGCGGGATCCATCGCTCCACCCCTAGACCCTGGCGAGCGCGCGACAAGGGGGCCGTTCGCCGCTATGGAAGCGCATGCGCCGTCCCCTGCCGACCGAAGCCGAAGCGCGCGAGATTCTCGCGCGGCGCCGGACGCGAGCGGCGCCCCGGCCCGCGCCCCGGGCCGGCCGGGCCCTGCAGGACTTCATCAAGGACATGGACCAGCGCTTCGGCCGCGGCGCCGGGGCGCTGGAGCCGCGCTGGCGCGAGATCGTCGGCGAGCGTCTGGCCCGCGTCTGCCGCCCGCAAAAGCTGACCCGAGGCCGCGACGGCAGGGGCGGCACGCTGGAACTCCGCGTCGCGGGCGCCGCGGCCCTTCTGGTGCAGCATCAGGCCGAAGAGATCCTCGACAAGGTCAACCTTTTCCTCGGCGCCGGCGCGGTCGAGAAGCTGCGCATCGCCCAAGGCCCGGTGAAGCCCCTGCCCGAACCGACCGCCCGCCCTGCGCGGCCGACGTCCCCGCCGCCGCTCAGCGCCGCCGAAGAAGCGGAACTGAAGGCCGCGACAGCCTCCGCGCCCGGTCCCCTGGCCGAGGCGCTGGCCCGGCTGGGCCGCGCCGTGAAGCGCTGATCCCGGTCGCGACCGTCGTTCGGCGTTGACAAAACTTCGCCGCACCTGTTCTCGAAATCATCGGATCGCGCGCTTCGTCGGGAATCGCGCGACGATCCTCGTCCGCATCACGGGAACACGGCCATGACCTCGCGCACCCCCTTCCGCTTCGCCGCCATGAGCCGCCGCGCGGCCATCACCGGCGCGGCCCTGGCCGCCATGGCCCTGTCGGCCTGCAACTCCGGCGGCGGCGCGGGCGCGGCCGAGGGCGACATGGCCAAGGGCGCCGCCGAAGGCGCCAAGGTGACCGTGGTCGAGTACGCCTCGGTCACCTGCATCGGCTGCGCCGCCTGGGAGCGCGACGTCTGGCCGGAATTCAGGAAGAAGTACGTCGACACCAACCAGGTCCGCTACGTCTTCCGCGAGTTCCCGACCCCGCCGCAGGACGTGGCCGTGGCCGGCTTCCTGCTGGGCCGCTGCGCCGCCGCGAAGTCGGGCAACAGCGAAGACTACTTCCGCGTCGTCGAGGACATGCTGACCAGCCACCCGGGCCTGAACCCCGGCGCGCCCGGCTTCCCCGAGATGCTGCAGCGCATCCGCACCGGCCTGGGCTTCTCGCAGGAGGAGTACCTGGCCTGCGTGACCGACGAGAAGGCCATCGCCGCCATGGAAGAGCGCATCCGTGCCGGGCAGGCCGCCGGCGTCACGGGCACCCCGACCTTCATGGTCAACGGCGCCGTGGTGGCCGACCGTTCGCTGGAGGGCCTGTCGGCCGCCATCGACGCCGAACTGGCCAAGTGACCATGCGCCTCGCCGCCCTGATCGGCGCGGTCCTGCTGGCCGTCGCCGCCCCCGCGGCGGCCCAGGTCGCCGCCGTGCCGCCGGTCGCCGCCGGGGAACGCGTGCTCGGCCGCGCCGACGCTCCGGTGACGGTGATCGAGTACGCCAGCTTCACCTGCCCCCACTGCGCCCAGTGGTCTCACGACGTCCTGCCGGCCTTCAAGGCGCGCTGGATCGACACGGGCAAGGTGCGGCTGGTCTATCGCGACCTGCCCACGCCGCCGGCCGACCCGGCCGTGCTCGCCGCCAAACTGAGCCGCTGCGTCGCGCCGGATCGCGCGTTCCCCGTGATCGAACAGCTGTTCGCCCAGCAGGGCGCAGCCCGCCTCATGCGCTGGCCGCAGGGGTGGTTCGTGAACGCCGTGGAGATCGGCGGACGTCCGCCCCAGCAGATCATCGACTGCGTAGAGGACCCGGCGACCGAAGCCGCCCTGAACGCCGACATCGAGGCGGCGCAGGCCGCCGGCGTCGCCGGCACGCCGACCTTCTTCGTCGACGGCGCCCGTGTGGCGGACCCCACCCTGGCCGGACTGGCCGCCGTCATCGACCCCCTGCTGGCGGGGCGCTGACCCCGGACCCATGCAGTTCCAGCGCCTCCGGCTCGTCGGCTTCAAGTCCTTCGTCGACCCGACGGAGGTCTTCATCGAGCCCGGGCTGACCGGCATCGTGGGGCCCAACGGCTGCGGCAAGTCCAACGTGCTGGAATCCATGCGCTGGGTGATGGGCGCCAACTCGGCCAAGGCCATGCGCGGCCAGGGCATGGAGGACGTCATCTTCGCCGGCGCGGCGGAGCGCCCGGCCCGGAACTGGGCCGAGGTCCAGCTGACGATCGACAACGCCCAGCGCCGCGCGCCGCAGCCCTTCACCGACGCGGCGGTGCTGGAGGTGTCGCGCCGCATCGACCGTGGCTCCGGCTCCACCTACCGCATCAACGGCAAGGAGGTGCGGGCCCGCGACGTCCAGCTGCTGTTCGCCGACGCGTCCACCGGCGCCAACTCGCCCGCGCTGGTCCGCCAGGGCCAGATAAGCGAGCTGATCGCCGCCCGCCCCCAGAACCGCCGCCGCATCCTCGAAGAGGCCGGCGGCGTGGCCGGCCTTCACACCCGCCGTCATGAGGCCGAACTGCGCCTGCGCGCGGCCGAAACCAACCTCGAACGGCTGGAGGACATCGGCAAGGAGATCGAGGGAAACCTCTCCCGACTCAAGCGCGAGGCGCGACAGGCCGAGAAGTACAAGAAGATCTCCGCCGAAATCCGCGCCCTGCAGTCGGCCTTGGTCTGGGTGCGCTGGAACGACGCTCGCGTCGCCGACGCGCAGGCGCGCGACGAACTGGCTCAGGCCGACCGCGCCGTGGCCGAGACCGCCTCCGCCGCCGCGCGGGCGCAGACGGCGGCGCTCAGGGCGCAGGAGGCCATGAAGCCGGCCCGCGAAGAGGACGCCGTAGCCGCCGCCCTGCTGCATCGCGCCACGCTGGAGCGCGACCGCCTCGACATGGCCGAGCAGCAGGCCCGCGCCGAGGTCGAACGCCTGGAGGCGGAAGGCGTCCGCATCGCCGCCGACGTTGAGCGCGAAGAGGCTCTGGCCCGCGACGCGCGGGCCGAACTGGCGCGGCTGGACGAGGCGCTGGAGGCCTTGCAGGCCGAGATCGCCGCCGCTCCGCAACGGGGCCCCGAGCTCGAAACCGCCCTGTCGCAGGCCGAGAGCGACCGCGCCGAGGCGGACGCCGAGGTCGAGCGCCGCGCCGGCGCCGTGGCCGCGACCGAGGCCCGGGTCGCCGCGGAGACCGCCCGCCTGCGCGACGCCGAATCCCGGGTCGGCCGCGTGCGCGCCCAGCTAGAGCAGACCGAGCGCGAGCGACTGGCCCTGGGCCCGCTGGAAACCCCGGAGCTGGCCGAGGCCCGCGCCGCCGTCGAAACGGCGCAGGCCGACCTGTCCGCCGCCCGCGCGGCGGTCGAGGCGGCCGAAACCCGCCGCGGCGATCTGGCCCGCGCCGAGCAGGAGGCCCGCACGGTCGCGCGCGCCGCCGAGGACCGCTTGGGGCGTCTTCAGACCGAAGCCCGCGGTCTGGCCCAGCTCCTCACCTCCGCCCGTCGCGATCACGCCCCGGCGCTGGATCAGGTTTCGGCCGCAAAGGGCTACGAGGCCGCGCTCGCCGCCGCCTTGGGCGACGACCTCGACGCCGCGCTGGACCCGAAGGCCGCCGTCCACTGGGCGGGCGCCGACCCGGTCGCGCCCGTCTGGCCCGCGGGCGTCGCCCCCCTCGCCGACCACGTGAGCGCTCCGCCCCAACTCGCCGCGCGCCTGGCGCTGTGCGGCGTGGCCGACGCGGCGAAGGCGGCGGCCCTGGCGACGTCCCTGCCGGTCGGCGCCCGTCTGGTCACCCGCGAGGGCGACCTGTTCCGTTGGGACGGCTTCGTGGCGCGTGCCTCGGCGCCCCGGCCGGCCGCGATCCGGCTGGCCCAGCGCACGCGCCTGTCGGAGCTGGAGGCGGAGATCGACTCCGGCAAGCCGACGCTGGAGGCGCAGCAGACCGCCCTCAAGGCCGCCGTCGACGCCTTCCGCGCCGCCGAGGAGGAGCTGAAGACCGTTCGTCAGGCGCCCTTCGCCGCCGACAAGGCGCTGACGGCCGCCCGCGACCGAGCCGAAGGCCTCGACCGGGAACAGGCTCGCCGCGAGGCGCGGGCCCAGGCGCTGGCGGAGACCGCCTCTCGCCTCGAAGCCGAACTCGTCGAGGCCGAAAAGGCGCTCGACGCAGCCCGTGCCGGCGACGGCGCTTCCGGAACGCTCGACGCCCTGCGTGCGGAGCTGGCCGACGCCCGCGCCGCGGCCGAGGCGGCGCGTCAGGCCGCCGCCGCGGCCCGCGCCGCCCGCGACGCCGAGGCCCGCGACCACGCCTCGCGTGAGCAGCGACTGACCGCGCAGCGGCAGGCGCGTCAGGGCTGGGACGCCCGCGCCCGCAACGGCGCGGCGCGCGTCGCCACCCTGCAGGGCGACGCGACGCGCGTCCTGTCGCTGCTCGAGACCGCCCGCGCCCAGCCGGACGCGCTGGCGCTGAAGCGCTCCGGCCTTCTGGACGCCCTCACTTCGGCCGAGACCCGCCGCAAGGCCGCCGCCGACGCCATGGCGGTCGCCGAGGGCGCGGCGCAGGAGGCGGATCGGGAAGCCCGCGCCGCCGAGTCCGAGGCGGGCAAGGCCCGCGAGGTTCGCGCAGGCATGGCCGCCCACGCCGAGGCCGCCGCCGCCCGTCTGGCCGAGGCCGACCGCAAGGTGCGCGAGACCGCCCGGATGTCGCCGGACGACCTGGGCCAGAAACTCACCGACGACGCCATCGCCCGTCCCCCGGACGCCGCCGGCGCCGAAAGCCTGTTGTATGGCCTGGAGCGAGAGCGCGAGGCGCTGGGTGCGGTCAACCTGCTGGCCGAGGAAGAGGCGCGCGAGAGCGAGGACCGGCTGCAGACCATGCGCGGCGAACGCGCCGACCTCACCTCGGCCATCGCCAAACTGCGCGACGGCATCGACGAACTGAACGCCGAAGGCCGGGAGCGCCTGCTGGCCGCGTTCGACGTCATCAATGCGAACTTCAAGACGCTGTTCGAGGCCCTGTTCGACGGCGGTCAGGCCGAGCTGAAGCTGGTCGAGAGCGACGATCCGCTGGAAGCCGGTCTGGAGATCTTCGCCTGCCCGCCCGGCAAGCGTCTGGCCGTCATGTCGCTGATGTCCGGCGGCGAGCAGGCCCTGACGGCCGCCGCCCTGATCTTCGCCGTCTTCCTGGCCAACCCGGCGCCCGTCTGCGTGCTGGACGAGGTCGACGCCCCGCTGGACGACGCCAACGTCGACCGCTTCTGTCGCATGCTGGACGAGATGCGCAAGCGCACCGACACGCGCTTCATCGTCATCACCCACAACCCGGTGACCATGAGCCGGATGGATCGCCTCTACGGCGTCACCATGCCGGAGCGCGGCGTGTCCCAGTTGGTCGGCGTCGACCTGAAACAGGCCGAGACGCTGGTGGCCTAGCGCGCCAGCGCGCGCCGCACGTCCGCCAGCGCGGGTCCCGCCAGCGCCCACGGCTCGACCACGTACCGATGGAACAGCCGCGCCGGATCGGCGACCAGCCGGAACAGCCACTCCAGCCCCAGTCGTCCCATCCAGCGCGGCGCGGCCTTCTGCACGCCGGCCTCATAGTCGAAGGCGGCTCCGACGTTCAGCACGACGCAGTCCGGCAGGGCGTCGAGGTGATCGGCGATCCACAGTTCCTGCCGCGGCATGCCCATGCCGACCATCAGCACGTTCGGCCTGAAGCGCGCGATCTCGCCGAGAATGTCCGCATTGTCCGCCGATCCGGCCGCGGCGTCGAAATGCCCGTGGCGCGCGCCGATGACGGCTCCGGGACGCGCGCGTCCGATACGCCGGGCCGCTTCCTCCGCCACGCCGGGCGCGCCGCCCAGGTAGAAGACCCGCCAGTTCTCCCGATCCGCCAGGCTCCAGAAATGGTCGCGCCAGTCCAGATAGGTGCACCGATGCATCGGCCGCGCGGCCAGTCGCAGAAGGCGCGCGAACGCCAGCAGGGGCCGCGAATCCACCTCGATCAGATCCGCGCGCTGATAGAAGCGGCGCAGTTCCGGCGTCGACCGCATCAGCGCGAGGCTGTGCAGGTTATGGTTCGCCACGACCGCCTTGCGGCCGTCCCCGATCCAGCGCCGCATCCACAGCATGACCTCTTCCGGGCGCACGAGGTCCATGCTTTCGCCCAGCACGGTCACCCGCTCGTCAGCCCGCCGCGCGTGCCGGTGGGGGCGGCGCGCCGCGCGCCGTCGATCGGGGGTCGCCATGGCGGCCGGAAGGCCCAGGGTCTCTTCGAACATGCCGCCATCCTGCCCGGACGGCGCTGAAGGTCCGGTTCCCCGACGCGGTTAACGGATCCTCGGCGTCAGAACTGGTCAGTGTCGCCGTCGCCCGAAGGACGTCATACCGCCGTTCATCGAAACGCGGCGTCTGCGCAACAGGTCGCGTCTCTTTCCAGCAACGCTGCTGGGCAGGCGGGCCAAGCGGCGCCATCATGGCTCCAAAGGACCTTCCGTCCCGCATCATCGAAAGAAAAAGACCATGATCCTCGCCGCCCTCGCCGCCGCCGCCGCCCTGTCGGCCCCGGCCGCCCCCGCCGCCCAGGACCCGCTGTCCTTCGACAACACCGTCACCTGCGCCGCCATGTTCTTCGCCCAGTCGAAGCAGCTGACGGCCCAGGACGAGGTCGAGGCCTTCCAGATGGGCATGGTCGAAATGATCACCCGCGCCGAGGGCATGAACTCGGGCCTCAACCAGGACCAGATCATCGAACGCGCCGCCGCCCAGGCCGACGAAATCCTGTCGCGCGTCGACGCCGCCTCGGGCGCCGACGCCAAGAACCAGATCATCTGGACCTGGGGTCCGGGGCTGGAAGTCTGCATCGACGCCGTGCTGGCCTAAGGCTCAGCCTCGCTTCGCGACGGTCGTCTCGACCAGATCGGCGAGGCGACCGGCCGCATCGGGGATGGCCACCGCGCGCGCGCCCGCCGACATGGCGGTCAGGCGCGCCGGATCGGCCAGAACGTCCCGCAGGATCGAGGCCAGACGCTCCGGCGTCGCCTCGGCTTCACGAACGCTGATCGCGGCGCCCGCTTCCACCAGGGAGCGGGCGTTCTGCGTCTGATGATCGTCGGTGGCGATGGCCAGCGGGATCAACACCGACGGCGTCGCCGCCACCGCGATCTCGGCGCAGGTGGAGGCGCCCGCCCGTCCCACCAGCAAATGCGTGGTCGCCAGCAGGCCGGCCATGTCGCGGAAGAAGGGCGCGATCTCGGCCCGGATTCCCGCGTCCAGATAGACCTGCCGCGCGGCCTCCAGCGTTTCCGCCCGCGACTGCTGGAACACTTCCAGCCGGCGGCGCAGCGTCTCCGGCAGGGCCGCCAGCGCCTCCGGCACGGCCTCCGACAGCAGGCGCGCGCCCTGGCTGCCGCCCGTCACCAGCACGCGGATGGGCCCTCCGTCCGTCGGCGGCGTCCAGGCGCGGTCGAACAGCGGACGGATCTCCGGCCGCACGGGACTGCCCACGACGTGCACGCCGTCGCGGCCGCCGACGGGGAAGCCCGAGGCCACCTCGTCCACGCGCCCGGCCAGCAAGCGGTTGGTGCGGCCCAGCACGGCGTTCTGTTCGTGGATCACGGTCGGCAGCCGCGCCGTCAGGGCGGCGATCAGCGCCGGCGCCGACGGATAGCCTCCGAAGCCGACGACGACCCGCACGTCCGCCTTGCGGAACGCCGCGCGCGCCTGTCCCGCGCCCTTTAGCGTCGCCAGCCCCGCCTTGATCAGACCCAGCGGCCCGCGCCCCGTCGCGGCGTCCAGAAACATCCGGTCGTCGGCCGGAAAGCCATGCGCGAACTTCTCGCCGCGATGATCCGTCGCCAGGATCACGCGCCAGCCCCGGCCCGCCATCTCGCGGGCCAGGGCCTCGGCCGGAAACATGTGGCCGCCCGTGCCCCCGGCGGCGACGACGCAGGTCCGGCTCATGCCCGCAGCCGCCGCATCATGCCCACCCACGGCCACTGCATCGGCCCGGGCTCATACGCCCCCGGCCGCTTGCGGGTCAGCGCCAGCGCGAAGCCCATGGTCAGCCCCATCGCCAGCATCGACGAGCCGCCATAGCTGATGAACGGCAGGGTCATCCCCTTGGTCGGGATCAGGTTCAGGTTCACCGCCACGTTGATGCAGGCCTGCAGGCCGATCAGCATGAACAGGCCCGCCGCCGCCGTCTGCTCGAACGGATCGCGCAGCCGCAGCGCCCGGCTCAGCCCCCTCACGATGATGAAGGCGTACAGGCCGATGATCAGCAGCGACAGCATCAGGCCGAACTCCTCCGCCCCGACGGAGTAGATGAAATCGGTGTGCAGGTCGGGCACATGGCGCTTCATCACGCCCTCGCCGACGCCCCGGCCGACCAGACCGCCGGCGCGGATGGCCTCCGAAGCCCGGTCGATCTGGTGCGTGTCCTCGACCCCCGGCGACACGAACTTCGCCACCCGCGCCCGCACGTGATCGAAAGCGAAGTACAGGCCGAACACGCCCGCCAGAACCAGACCGCCCAGGGCCGCCATCCATTTGAACGGCACGCCCGCCATGAAGAAGACGGCCATGAAGGTGGTGGTGATCAGAAGCGTCTGGCCGATGTCCGGCTGCATCAGCAGCAGCCCCACCGTCATCGCATAGGCCACGAAGGCGATCGTCACGCCCGGCACGCCCTGCCCCTTCTGCGCCTCGGCGAACATCCAGGCTGAAAAGACGATGATGGCGGGCTTGGCGAATTCGCTGGGCTGCAGACCGAACGGTCCGATGTTGATCCACCGCGCCGCGCCTTTGGCCTCGTGTCCGATGAAGGGCAGCAGGATCATCACGCCGATCGCGCCCAGCAGCGCCAGCACCGCGATGCGCCGCACCCCGCGCGGGCTCAGCAGCGACGTCGTCAGCATGGCGCCCAGTCCCAGCGAGACGAAGACGATCATCCGGATCGAATAGTGGAAGGGGTCGGTGATCCCGTCCTCCGCCAGGATCGCCGCCGGGCTGGAAGCGAACGACAGCGACACGCCGATGGCCATCAGCGCCAACGCCGCGCCCAGCAGGCCGCGGTCCACCGTCCAGAACCATTTGGCGACGGCGCTCTGGTCGGATCGGGAAAAGGCGGGTGTGTAGGCCTGGCTGGTCATCTTCCGTCAACCATGTCCGAAAGGTGTGGCCCCGAGGTTAAGCACCGCGGCGCGGAACGCCTCTCCCCGCGCCTCGAAGTCCGGAAACTGGTCGAAACTGGCCGCCGCGGGGCTGAGCAGCACGACCTCTTCGCGGCCCGTCGCGGCGGCGGCGTGATAGGCATGGCCCACCGCCGTCGTCATGTCGCCGCTGATCCGGTGCGGGGTCTCGCCCAGCGCCGCGGCGAACGGTCCCGCCGCCTCGCCGATCAGAAAGGCTTCCTGCACGCGCGGGAACAGATCGTCCAGGTCGTCGATGCCGCCGGCCTTGGCGCGTCCGCCGGCTATCCAGAACGTCCGCTCGTAGCTGGCCAGCGCCTGCCGCGCCGCGTCGGCGTTGGTGGCCTTGGAATCGTTGACGAAGCTGACGTTTCCAAGGCGGCCGACAGGCTCCATCCGGTGCGCGAGGCCGGGGAAGGAGAGAAGGCCGGCGACGGCCGCGTCATGCCCCACCCCCAGCGCCCGCGCCGCCCCATAGGCGAAGGCCGCGTTCTGAGCGTTGTGCCGACCGGCGAGGGAGCGGGCGGGGATCAGGTCGATGATCTGACCGGCCGCGATGACCTGCCCCGGGGCCGCCAACAGCATTCCTTCCCCGCTGCCCCCCCCATCCGTCTCGCTCCGCGAGCCACCTTCGCCCGGGAGTGAGGAAGGGAACGAGCGCACCGCCGCCCCCTGCGGCAAGCGCGCCAGCACTCCGCGCCCCCAATCCTCATCCACGCCCACCAGCGCCGTCTGTCCGTCTCGCAGATTGGCGAATATTCGCGCCTTCGCCGCGACGTACCCCTCCATCCCGCCGTGTCGGTCGAGATGATCCGGCGTGATGTTCGTCAGCACGGCCACGTCGGGCGCGAAGCTGGTCGTCAGGTCCAGCTGATAGCTGGAGACTTCGATCACGTAGACCGCATCCGGCGTCGGCGCCGGCAGGGCCAGCACGCCGATGCCGATGTTGCCGCCCATGTGCACGGTCAGCCCGGCCTGCTTCAGCACCCACGCCGTCAGCGCCGTCGTGGTGGATTTGCCGTTGGTGCCGGTGATGGCGACCACCTTGGGCCGCTCGCCTTCCGCCAACGCCGTCAGCGCCCGGGCGAACAGCTCCACGTCACCGACGATCTCGACGCCCGCGGCCGTCGCCCTGTCGACCGTCCAGTGCGGTTTCGGATGCGTCAGCGGCACGCCGGGCGACAGCACCAGGGCGGCGAACCGGCTCCAGTCTGCGGCCGTCAGGTCCTCGACCGGGAAGCCTTCCGCCTCGGCCTGCATGCGGCTGGAGATGCCGTCGTCCCACAGCACGGGCTCGGCCCCGCCGGCCTTCAGCGCCCGCGCCGCCGTCAGCCCCGACCGCCCCAGTCCGAAGACCGCGACGCGCCGCCCCTCGAACCCCGGGACCGCGATCATCTCAGCGCAGCTTCAGCGTCGCCAGTCCCGCCAGCGCCAGCATGGCCGAGACGATCCAGAACCGGATCACCACCGTGGATTCCGGCCAGCCCAGCTTTTCGAAATGATGGTGGATCGGCGCCATCAGGAAGATGCGCTTCTTCGTGGCCTTGAAGTAGCCGACCTGGATCATCACCGACGCCGCTTCCAGCACGAACAGGCCGCCGACGATGCCCAGCACGAGCTCGTGCTTGGTCATCACCGCCACGGCGCCCAGCGATCCGCCCAGCGCCAGCGATCCGGTGTCGCCCATGAAGATCTTGGCCGGCGGGGCGTTATACCAGAGGAAGCCCGTGCCCCCGCCGATGATGGCCGCCAGAAACACCGCCAGCTCGCCCGACCCCGGCACATGGTGAATGCCCAGATAGTCCGAGAAGATGAAGTTGCCGGCCAGGTAGGCGATCACCCCGAACGCGGCCGACGCCATCATCACCGGCACGATGGCCAGCCCGTCCAGCCCGTCCGTCAGGTTCACGGCGTTGGAGAAACCCACGATCGTGAAGGCGGCGAAGGCCACGTAGAACCAGCCGACGTTCAGCAGCACGTCCTTGAAGAAGGGAAAGGCGATCGACGTCTCCAGCCCCGGCGACGTGGGCGACCGCCACATCCACAGCACCGTCAGCACGCCGGCGATCACCGCGACGACGGTTTGCCAGAACAGCTTCTGCTTCGACGTCAGTCCGGCCGACGTCTGCTTGGTGACCTTGGCGTAGTCGTCGATGAAGCCCAGCACGGCGAAGGCCGCCGTCACGAGGGACACGATCCAGATGTAGGGGTTGGTCAGATCGCCCCACAGGAAGACGGCCGCGGCGATGCCCGCCAGGATCATCAGCCCGCCCATGGTCGGCGTGCCGACCTTCGACAGGTGGCTGACCGGGCCGTCGTCGCGGATGGGCTGGCCCTTCCCCTGCTTCTGACGCATCCAGGCGATGAAGCGGCTGCCCATGGCGACCGCCACGATCATCGCCGTGGCCATGGCCAGCGCCACCCGCACGGTCTGGTACTGGACCAGGTTCAGCAGGGGATAATCCTGCGCCACGTCGGCGTAGTAGAGGTACAGCAGGTAGAACATCAGGCGGTCCCCTCTTCGTCGCCCCGATCCAGATCGGCCAGCGCGCGCGCCACGTGCGACGCCTTCGATCCGTTCGATCCCTTGACCATGACCACGTCGCGCGGACGGACCAGGTCGCCGACCACGTCGGCCAGATCGGCCGCGGTCGCGCGCCATTCGCCGCGTCGTTCCGGGGCCACGGCCTCATGCAGCGCCCGCATTTCCGGGCCGGCGGTATGAACCACGTCGAGGCCCGCCGCCTCGATCGCCTCCGCCAGACCGGCGTGCAGCGCCCGTGACTGGCCGCCCAGTTCCAGCATGTCCGTCAGCATCACGATGCGCCGGCCGCCGGGCTCGATCGCCCGCGCGCCCAGACTGGCGAAGCCCGCCTTCATCGACAGCGGATTGGCGTTGTAGCTCTCGTCGATCAGGGTGAAGGCCCCGCGCGGCAGGCGCACGGTCCGGACCTGACCCCGCCCGGCCAGCGGCGAAAAGTTCGCCAGCGCCTCCAGCCCCACGTCGACCGGCACGTCCAGCGCGTCCAGCATCAGCAGCACCGCCAGACTGTTCAGGCCCCAGTGGAATCCCGACTGGCGCAGGCGGAAGACGTGATCGCGTCCCAGCACCGAGGCCTCGACCCGCGCGCCGTCCGCGTCGGGAATGAAGTCGATCAGCCGGGCGGCGCAGTCCGCCGCCGTGCCGAACGTCAGCACCCGCGCGCCGCGGCGCAGGGCCGCGCCGCGCAGCGTCTCCAGCCAGGCGTTGTCGGCGTTGATCACGGCCGTGCCGCCAGGGCCCAGCCCCTCGAAGATGGCCGCCTTCTCGCGCGCCACCCCGGCCTCGCCGTCGTCGAAGGCCTCGATGTGGACCGGCCCGACCGTCGTCACGCAGGCGGCGTGCGGCTGGACCATCCGCGCCAGCGGCCCGATCTCGCCCGGCGCGTTCATGCCGATCTCGAAGATCGCCCGTTCCACCGTCGCCGGCATGCGGGCCAGCGTCAGCGGCACGCCGATGTGGTTGTTGAAGCTCTTGACCGATCCGTGCGCCGGGCCGGCCAGATCCAGACCGGCCTTGATGGCCTGGGTGACGCTGGTCTTGCCGACGCTGCCGGTCACCGCGCCGCGGCGGACCGCGGGCGCCCGGTCCCGTGCGGCCGCGCCCAATCTTTCCAGCGCCTTCAACGCGTCGTCCACGACGATGCAGGGCCCGCCGTCCACCGCGCGTTCGACCAGCGCGCCCGCCGCGCCGGCCTCGAATGCGGCGCCGACGAACTCATGCCCGTCCCGCGCCCCGCGCAGGGCCACGAACAGATCGCCCGGCTCGACCTCGCGGCTGTTGAACGTCACGCCGTTCGCCTCGAACGCCCCGCCCTCGATGCGCCCCCCGACGGCCAGGGCGACGTCCGTGGCGGTCCACAGCGGTCGGACGGTCTCAGGCATGCACGTTCAGGGCCTCGGCTGCGACGGCGACGTCGTCGAAGGGATGAGTCGTGGCGCCCACGATCTGCCCCCTCTCATGCCCCTTTCCCGCGACGACCACCACATCTCCCGCGCGGCCCATCTGCACGGCGTGGAAGATGGCCTTGCGTCGGTCGCCGATCTGCTCGGCCCCGACGGCGCCCTTCAGCACCTCGGCGCGGATGGCGGCCGGGTCTTCCGAGCGGGGGTTGTCGTCGGTGACCACGGCCACGTCCGCCAGACGCGCCGCGACCTCCCCCATCAGCGGGCGCTTGCCCCTGTCCCGGTCGCCGCCCGCGCCGAAGACGACGATCAGCCGTCCACGCGCGTGCGGCCGCAGGGCCGTCAGCACCGTTTCCAGCCCGTCCGGGGTGTGGGCGTAGTCGACGTAGACCTCAGGTCCGGCCTGCGGCCCGCGCACGCGTTGCAGCCGCCCCTCGGCTCCCTGCAGGTGCTCCAGCGCCGCCAGCACGTCCTCCACCGCCGACCCCGACGCCACGCACAGGCCCGCCGCCACCAGGGCGTTCGACGCCTGGAAGGCTCCGGCCAGGGGCAGCAGCACCTCGTGCGTCGCGCCGCCCGCGTCGATCGTCAGCCGCTGACCCTCCGGCACGGCCAGCCGCCGCGTCAGCGTCAGGTCCCGTCCGCGCTCGCCCACGCCGTAGATGCCCAGTCCGGACATCAGCCCCGCCGCGGCGAAGCGCGAATAGGCGTCGCTGTCGGCGTTCAGCACCGCCGTCCGGCCGCGCGGCAGCAGCGTCTCGAACAGTCTCAGCTTGGCGGCGCGATAGCCGTCCATGTCGCCGTGATAGTCGAGGTGATCCTGCGTCAGGTTGGTGAACCCGGCCGCGCTCAGCCTGACCCCGTCCAGCCGGCGCTGGTCGATGCCGTGGCTGGACGCCTCCAGCGCCAGGTGGGTCACGCCGCGGGCCGCCAGTTCGGCCGTCAGCCGGGCGGCGTCGCCGGCGTCGGGGCTGGTCAGGCCGGGCGGCGTCAGACTGTCCAGCGCGACGCCGGTCTGCATCACCGTGCCCAGGGTGCCCATGCTGGCCGAGGCGTGGCCCATGCGCGCCCAGATCTGGCGGCAGAAGGCGGCGACCGAGGTCTTGCCGTTGGTCCCCGTCACCGCCACGCAGGTCTTCGGCTGCGCGCCGTAGAAGCCGCGGGCCGCCAGCGCATAGGCCCGCCGCACGTCCACCGAGGTGACCAGCACCGGCGCGGCGTCCCGCGGCGTGTCCGCCGGCGCCAGCACGGCCGCGGCGCCCTGCGCCAGCGCCTGCGGGATGAAGGCGCGACCGTCGGTCGTCGCGCCCGGCAGGGCGACGAACAGCGTGCCCGCGTCCACGCGCCGGCTGTCGGCCGTCACCCCGGTGATCACCGGGTCGGCGGGCACGTCGCGGCGCAGGATGTCGGACAGCCGCAGGGCGCTCATCCCAGATCGCGCTCCATGTCCTCGAGCGTCGGGATCTTCTCGCCGTCGGCGGTGCGCCAGCGGTCGGCGCGGCGTTCCACGCCCACCAGCGGCGCGATGCGGTCGGCGATGCGGCCCACGGCGGGCGCGGCCACGAAACCCCCGGTGCGAGGGCCGTTCGACGGCTCGTCGACCAGCACGAAGATGGCGTACCGCGGGCCGTCCAGCGGCCCGTCTGTCGGGAACACGGCCGCGAAGCTGCCGACCCCCAGCGTCGAGTCGTACCGCGTGCCGGTCCACTTGTTGGCCGAGCCGGTCTTGCCGCCGACCCGCAGCCCCGGGGCGTCGGCGCGCGTGCCCGACCCGCGCACCACGTTGCGGCGCATCAGGTCCAGCAGCATGACGCTGGTCGAGGCCTGCACCACCCGCACCGGCTCGGCGCCGGCCCCGCCCTTGCGGATCGACAGCGGCACGTAGAAGCCGCCGTTGGTCAGGGCGCCCATGGCGGCGACCGCCTGCACCGGCGTGACCATGATGCCGTAGCCGAACGACAGCGACGCCAGCGTGGAGTTCGACCATTCCCGCGGCAGGACCGGCGCGGCGGATTCCTTCAGCTCCAGCGGCGCGGCGTTCAGCAACCCCAGCCGCTGGAAATAACCCTTCATCCCCTCCGGCCCCAGCTGCATCGCCAGCTGCGAGGTGCCGATGTTGGACGAGTGGATGTAGACGTCCTCCAGCGTCATCACGCGGTTCTGCGCATGGAAGTCGGTGATGCGTCGGTTGCCGATCACCAGCGCCTGCGAGGCGTCGAAGGTGGTCTCCATGTCGGCCAGGCCGCGGTCGATGCCGGCCGCCACGGTGAAGCTCTTGAACACCGAGCCCATCTCGTAGTGGCCCGAGGTCGCCAGGTTCTTCGCCTGCGTCGTCGGCCAGCTGGCCATGGCCAGGATCTCGCCGGTGTGCACGTTGGTGACCAGGGCGACGCCGTTCTTCGCGCCGGTCTCCTCCATCGCCGCGGCCAGTTCGCTCTCGACGATGCCCTGGATGCGCAGGTCGATCGACAGGGGCACGGCCGAGCCGTCCACGCCGGCCCGGGTCAGGTCCGCGTCCAGCGCCAGCTCGGCGCCCGTCAGCCCCTTGCCCCAGGCGTCCGACACGCCGATCACATGCCGCGCGGAGCCCCCCAGCGGATAGACGCGGCCGTCCTCCTGCTCGAAGCCGATCCCGCCCAGACCCAGGGCGTGCACCCTCGCCTTTTGCTGCGGCGTCATCGCGCCCCTGACCAGCACGCGGCGGTCCCCGTCCAGCGCCCGGCGCAGCCGACGCGCGTCGACCTCCGGCAGGGCGCGGCGGATCTGGGCGAACGCCTGATCCTTGTCCCAGACTTCCGCGGGATCGACGTACAGACCCCAGAAGACGACGTTCGTGGCCAGCAGCCGGCCGTTGCGGTCGACCAGATCGCCGCGGGTCAGCTGGCGCTGCACCCCGGCCCCGGCCCCGTCCAGAACGGGCGCGGCCAGCGCCGACCACGCCGCGCGCACGCCCAGGCAGGCGAAGACCACGGCGAACACCGCCAGGATCAGGAAGATGCGGACCCGGGTGTCCTCCTCCGGCCGGGCCTGCGCCCGCGACCGCTCGAAGGCATGCTCGATCCACCACAGCACCGCCGTCAGCCGGCGCCACGACGGCGGACGCGGCAGGCGCGGGGCCGGACCGGAACCCGGGCGGTGATGCGGCTGGGCCGTCACTGCGGCGCTTCCTCGACCGGATCGGCCTCGACGACGGGCGTGGAGACGACCGGGGCCGGCGCGGGTTCGACCTCGTCCAGCTCGGCCTCGCCGACGCGCTGGTCGGCGTCGATCGGGGCCAGACCCAGCCCCTTCGACAGGGCGTCCAGGCGCGCCGGGCTTTCCAGCCGCGCCGCCTCCGCGCGCAGCAGGCGCACCCGCTGACGATCCTGCGCGATCTCGGCCTCCAGCTCGGCCATGCGCGTCGCCTCGCGCTGCGCGCCCGCCTTCACCAGGTAGACCGAGCACAGCATGGCCCCGACGCAGATCACGCCGATGATCTCGATCCAGCGGACGCCGCGGATCTTCCAGTCGAACAGCCGGCGGATGGCGGCGGGCGTCCTCATGCGGCCATCCCCCACGCCGGGGCGTCCGTCCGCACCGCGGCGCGCAGCTTGGCCGACCGGGCGCGCGGGTTGGCGGCGATCTCCGCCTCCGTGCCCTCGCGGGCGCCCTTGAACAGCAGCGTGAAGCTGGGCGCCCGCGTCGTCGCCGCCTGCGGCAGGTGGCGCGAGCCGCCCGGCGCATTGCCGCTGCGCTCGGCCAGAAAGGCCTTCACGATCCGGTCCTCCAGCGAGTGGAAGGTGACCACCACCAGGCGCCCGCCCGGCTTCAACCTCGCCTCCGCGGCGACCAGACCCCGTTCCAGCTCGCCCAGCTCGTCGTTCACCGCGATGCGCAGCGCCTGAAAGGTGCGCGTCGCGGGATGGATCGGCGCCCCGCGCCGCCCTCCCAGCGCCTTTTCCACCACCTCGGCCAAGTCCAGCGTCCGCGTGAACGGCCGCTCCGTGCGGCGGCGCAGGATGGCCGTGGCCACGCGGCCCGACTGCCGCTCCTCGCCGTACTGCTTCAGGATGTGCGCCAGCGGCCCGTGGTCCCAGCCGTTGACGAGGTCCGCGGCCGTCGGCCCGGCGCCCGACATCCGCATGTCCAGCGGCCCGTCGCGCAGGAAGGAGAAGCCGCGATCCGCCTCGTCGATCTGCATGGACGACACGCCGACGTCGAACACCGCGCCGTCGATCGGCCGGTCGACGGCGTCCGCCAGGTCCCCGAACGCCGTCTCCACCAGCGCGAATTTCCCGGGGAAATCCTTCGCCACGGCCTCGGCGTGCGGGCGCACCGTCGGGTCGCGGTCAAGCCCGATCACTTCGGCCCCGGTCGCCAGAATGGCGCGCGTATAGCCGCCGGCGCCGAAGGTGGCGTCGACCACCACCTCGCCGGCCTTCGGCGACAGCGCCGCGATCACCTGATCGATCAGAACCGGGACATGAGGCGCGCCGCTCATTGGCCGCCCTGCGTCTTCAGCTGCGCCGCCAGGCGCAGGGCGCCCAGTTCGGCCAGACCCTCGCGCGCCACCTTGCGCTGCTCGGCGCGACGCGCGGCCCAGGCCTCCCGGCTCCAGATCTGGAAGCGGTCGCCCAGGCCGACGATCATGACGCTGTCGCCCAGACCCGCCTCGGCGACCAGCGCCTCCGGCAGGGTGATCCGCCCGCCGCCGTCGAAAGCCAGCCGGTTCTGCTCGCCCAGCACCTGCCACTCCAGCGCCGACCTCTGGGCCGAGCCGAACGGCAGCGACTGGATCATCTCGACGTAGACGGCGAACAGGTGATCGCCGCCGGCCTCCAGACAGTCGGCCTCGATGGAGGGAAAGCAGAAGACGCGGTGCTCGGCGCCGTTGTCGGCGGTGCGGAACTCCTGCGGGATCAGCAGGCGGCGCTTGCCGTCCAGTTGTTTCTCGAACGTCGAGAGAAACACGCCCCGCCCCGTTTCCGGCCTCTCAGGGCCGCCTGAAAGTCCCCGAACGCGCCGCGCGCGTCCGCCCTGCCCAAATCACAGGATTGGGATATCATGGGATCAGATGGGTCACAATGGGATTGGTTGACGCTTTTTAACCTTGAGCGGCCGCGGAATGACTGCGTTTGTGTGAACATTCGCAGAACATCGCCAAGTAATCCCCAGCCTGTGGACATCCTGCGCCACCCCGACGCCGCAAGGGTTAACGCCCGCCCTCAAGCAGCGAGCGACCGCGTCGCGAGCGGTAGGGCAAGAATAAAGCCGGCCTTCAAGCAGCGAGCGCCCGCGGCGCGAGCGGTAGGGCAAGAGTGAAGCCCGCCCTCAAGCAGCGAGCGCCCGCGGCGCGAGCGGTAGGGCAAGGATGAAGGCGCCAGACGGTCTGTAAGCCGGGTTCTGTCCCCGCGAGCGGGTGACGGTCATTCCTCTGGGCCGACCCTCGCGGACCGGCTCTCGCGACCAACCCGGACGCCTCGGGCGGTGAACCCTGCGGGCCGAAGCCCGCGCGACGTCCCTATTCGGTCTTGCTCCCGGCGGGGCTTGCCATGCCGTCCCCGTTGCCGGGGACGCGGTGGGCTCTTACCCCACCCTTTCACCCTTCCCCTCCTTCGCCGAGGCTTCGGAGGGCAAGCCCTTCGTAGCTTTAGCGGAGAAGGGAGGTTTGCTTTCTGTGGCGCTGTCCCTCGGGTCGCCCCGGGCGGGAGTTACCCGCCGCCGTTTCACCGTGGAGCCCGGACTTTCCTCCCTGCTTCGCGTTCCGCTACGCAGGGCCAGCCCTGCGAAGCCTTGGCGAAGCACAGCGACCGCCCGACCGTCTGGCGAGGGGATGGATGCGCCTTGTGACGCCCGACGTCAAACCAGGCTCAGTTCAGCACGCCGGTCACGCTCTCCGCACTGGCGAGCTGCAGCAGCCCCACCAGCCGCGCGCGCGTCTCGCCGTCGGCCACGCCGTCGACCGCCGCCGGCCTCCAGTGGCGCTGGAACGCCTCGACCGTCAGGCGCAGGTCGTCGTCATAGGTCGTGCGCGCGGTGACGCCGTAGCCCAGCCGGTGCAGGCCGGCGCTGAGGACCGTAACCCCGATGCCCTCGTCGCCGGGGCTCAGCGGCGCGCCCAGGGCCGCCACCCGCTCCATCGCCGGTTCGAACCACAGCCCGTGATGCGCCTCCGCCAGCCGTTTCCACGGGAATCGCTCGCCCGGGTCCTGCTTGCGGTCCGGCGCCAGGTCGGAATGGCCGATGATGCGCGCGTCCGGGATCGACCAGCGCGAGCGGATGTCCCCCACCAGGGCGATCACCGCCTGAACCTGCGCCTCGGGGAAGTCGCGATAGCCGAACTCGTGCCCCGGATTGACGATCTCGATGCCGATCGACGCGGCGTTGCAGTCGGTCTCGCCCTGCCAGACGCCCTTGCCCGCGTGCCACGCGCGACGGGCCTCGTCGACCAGACGCAGCACCGATCCGTCCTCGCCCACGACATAGTGCGACGACACTCTCGCCTCGGGGTCGCGAAGCCGCTCCACGGCCTCCTCGGCCGACCTCATCCCGGTGTAGTGCAGCACCAGCATGTCCGGCGGCGCGCGGCGGGCGTCGAAATTCGGGGACGGCGCCTCGATGATCTCGAGCGTCATGACGCGGTCAGCGCCGGTCCCAGCCGTAGGCGACCCAGGTGCCGTCGACCTTCTTCGCCTCCAGGACGTCCGGATCCGTGGCGCGCCGGGCGGGCCGTCCGAACGCGCGACGCGCCTTCAGCGCGAAGGCGGCCAGCGCCAGCACCAGCCCGCCGACCACCGCCATGACCGCCACGGCGGCGGCCGCGAACACGGCCAGCACGGCGCCGACCGTCATGGCCACTGCGGCGGCGATCATGCCGAACACGGCGGCGAACGGGCCCATCACGCCCATGCCCTTGCGGGCGTCGGGACCGAGGGCGGCGAGGCGATCGAACTGGGTCATCGGGCGTCCTTCAACCTTCGCAATGTCGTCTCCGCGACCTGAACGGTCAAGGAACGCGCCGTTCACGCCTCGGTGTCCGGGACGTTTCGCCTCAGCCCAGCGGCCGGTCTGCCAGCACCACGGCGCCCTCGCGCCGCATGCGGTCGGCCTCGACGCGACGCGCCACCGCCTGGGCCTGCGGGTCCTGCGCCACGCCGCCCAGGAAGACCAGGGCCCGCGCCGCCTCGCCCGAAACGCCGAACGCCTCCGACAGCGCCTCCCAAGGCGACAGGGGCGTCGGGAACCGCTTCAGGCGGATGCGGGCGTCCGCCGGGATCCTGGCCAGTTGGCGGGCCTTGGCGATGGCCTCCTCCAGTCCGCCCAACTGGTCGACCAGGCCGAGGCCGAGCGCCTGCGATCCGGTCCAGACGCGGCCCTTGGCGATCTCGCGCACCCGCGCCGGCGGCAGGTTCCGCCCGCGCGCCACGCGCGTGATGAAGTCCTCGTAGATCCGGTCCATCTGCCGCGAGATCTTCGCCCGCTGTTCGGGCGTCCACGGCTCGGACACGGCGTAGGCGTCGGCGAACTCCCCGCCGACCGACAGGCCGCGCACGTCCACGCCGAACCGGCCCAGGGCGTCGGCCAGCACGAACTTGCCGCCGAACACGCCGATCGACCCCGTCAGGGTCGCCGGCTGCGCCACGATCCAGTCCGCCTCGGCCGAAATCCAGTATCCGCCGGACGCCGCATAGGCGCCCATCGACACCACCACCGGCTTGCCCGCCTTCTGCGCCGCGCGCACCGCCGCCGCGATCTGCTCGGACGCCTCGGGCGATCCGCCCGGCGACGACACGCGCAGCACGATGGCCTTGACCGCCTTGTCCTCGATCGCGTCGTAGATGGCCTCGGCGGTGTCGTCCGACATGATGTTGGAACCGCCGCCGAACGGATCTCCGCCGCCGCCCGTGCCGGTCATGATCGCGCCCTCGGCATAGACGATGGCGATGGCGTCCGAACCGGTGCCCTCGCGCGGCCCCTTGGCCCCGACGTAGTCGCCGAACTCGATGATCTCGGCCCCGCGGCCGGCGCGACGCTTGGCTTCCGCCTCGGCCTGTTCGACCTCACCCAGATGGGTGATCAGGCCGCGCGCCCGGGCTTCCTCGGCCGTCCACGGACCGGCTTCGACGACGGCCTTCAGCGCCGCCGGGGTCATCTTGCGGTCGGTCGCCGCCGCGGCGATCGACGTGTCGTAGATCGACCCCATCCACGCCAGCGTCGCCTCGCGGTGCGCGGCGGTGAAGTCGGACTGGGTATAGGCATTGACGGCGTTCTTGTATTCGTAGCGCTGCTCGAACTCGGCATCGACGCCGTACTTCTCGAAGGCGCGGCCGAAGAAGACCTCCTCGGTGGCCAGACCGGCCATCTGGAAGCTGGCGCTCTCCTGCATCCACAGTTCAGACGCAGAGGCGCCGACCATGTAGGCCGACACCGATGCCCCGGCGGGCATGAAGCCCTGCGAATGGGCGATCACGATCTTGCCCTTGGCCCGCAGGCGGCGCACGGCCTGACGCACCTCGTCGGCAGCGGCCGGGCTGAGTCCTGTCTCGGGCAGCCGCACCAGCACGGCCTTGACCGCCTCGTCGTCGCCCGCCTGGGCCAGGCCGTCGACGATCTCGATCACCGACAGCGACGCGCCGCCGAAGCTCAGCGGGTTGTTGGACGGGCTGTCGCTGACCCCCTGACGCAGGTCCAGCTCGACCACCGTGTTGCGCGGGATCGACGGCTTCGATCCGGCCGAGGCGACGGCCATCATGATCAGCGCCATCGGCACGACGACGAGGAAGAGCACCAGCCCGGTGAAGACGCCGAGCACGGTCAGGAAGAATTGTTTCATGGGAGAGGTCGTCGTCCGGATCCGGTCAGCCGAGGCGGCGCGAAGCCTCGACCATAGGGTCGGAACCGTCACCGTCAAATGAACCTCCCGTAAGGAGCGAACACGGGCGGGGTTCCGACGATTGTGCAGCGCGGCGCCGCGATTGATGCAGGGCGACGAAACCCCTATATCAGCGGCGCTCTGCGGGGGCGTTTTCCCCGCGCCATGCCGGAAGGACCGCACTCCCCATGCTGGTCACCCTGATGAAGTCCAAGCTGCATCGCGCCACCGTGACGCAGGCCGATCTCGACTACGAAGGCTCGATCGCCATCGACAGCGACCTGCTGGACGCCGCCGACATCCTCCCGCACGAGCAGGTGGACGTGCTGAACATCACCAACGGCGCGCGCTTCACCACCTACGCCATCCCCGCGCCGCGCGGCTCGAAGGTCATCGGCGTCAACGGCGCCGCCGCCCGGCTGGTGCAGAAGAACGACAAGGTCATCGTCGTGACCTACGGCCAGTTGCCCAAGGAAGAGGCGCGCAACTACGCTCCGACCGTCGTCCTTCTGGACGACGACAACCGCATCAAGCGCGCGGCGTGACGCCTTCGTGTTGCAGGAGCGCGCGCTTTCGCTCCACCCCGCCCGCATAGCCGGTCAGGGCGCCGCTCGCGCCGATCACCCGGTGACAGGGCACGATCACGCCCACAGGGTTCCTGCCGTTGGCCAGGCCCACTGCGCGCACGGCCTTCGGCCGCCCGATCCGCGCCGCCAGCGCGCCGTAGCTGACCGTCTCGCCCGCCGGGATGCGTCGCAGCGCCGCCCACACGTCCCTCTGGAAGGCCGTGCCGCCGGTCCTCACCTCCAGCGCGTCCAGCGCCGTCAGCTCGCCTGAGAAATAGGCCGCGATCGCGTCGCGCACCCGCGCCGGCGCTCGCCCGGGCGTCAGCGCGACGTCGCCCCAGTGCCGCGCCAGCAGCCGCAGCATGCGCGGCTCGTAGCCGGCGAAATCCAGCGCCCGCACCGCACCTTCGGCGTCCGTGACGACCAGCATCTCCCCGACCGGGGTCTCGATCCGGTCCAGCGTCAGCTCATGCGGCATCCCGCGTCTCCTCGATCAGGTCGCGCGGGTCGATCCCCGCCGCGCGCAGGTGGGTGAGGGCATAGGCGCGCCACGGCCGCCAGCCCTCCGCCCTCGTCTCAAGTCCCGGCACGTCCAGCCGGTCGCCGGGCGCGTCGTCGCCCGCGTCGATCCAGTCGCCGGGCGGCCTCAGTCCCGGCCGCGCCGCGACCAGCGGCTTCAGCGCCGGGTCGGCCGACAGATCGCGCGCCACCGCCTCCGGATCGCCGCCCAGGTCGAACGTGCGCCGCACGCGCGCCAGCACGCCCGGCAGCGCCTTCAGATCGTCGACCTCGGCCCGCACGGCCGCCCGCCCGGGACCGGCCCGCTCGACCGTGACGACGCCGTCCGCGCCGTCCACGTCCTTTGTCAGCGCCCGCGTCCACACGCCGTCCTCGACCCGCTCGCCGCGCGCGGCCAGCGCCGTCAGAAGCGCGTCCCAGTCGTGCGGCTCCCGATACGGCAGGCTCAGCCGCACCCCGCCGTCCCACGGGCGTTCGCCCCGCCGGCGAAGGGCCGAGGGCGGCCGCCCGTACAGGGCCTGAAACGTCTCGTTGAAGCGCCTCACGCTGCCGAAGCCGGCCGCCAGCGCCACCTGCGCCATCGGCAGGTCGCCCTCCTGGATGAGCGCCTTGGCCAGCAGCACGCGGCGCGTCTGCGCCACGCTGACCGGCGCCGCGCCCAGATGCTTGCGGAACAGCCGCCGCAGCTGCCGCTCGCCGACGCCCAGCCGTCCGGCCAGGGCGTCGACGTCGGCCTCGTCCAGCGCCCCCGCCTCGATCAGCGCCAGCGCCCGCGACACCGTGTTCGACGTCCCCTTCCACGCGCCCATCTCGGGCGCCGTCTCGGGCCGGCATCGCAGGCAGGCGCGGAAGCCCCGCTCCTCCGCCGCCGCCGCCGTGGGCACGAAGCTGACGTTCTCCCGCAGCGGCGTCCGCGCCGGACACACCGGCCGGCAATAGATTCCGGTCGTCTTCACGCAGGTGAAGAAACGCCCGTCGAACCGCGCGTCGCGCGTCCGCACCGCGCGCCAGCACGCCTCCTGATCCAGTTCGGGTCCGCTCGTGAACATGGGCGGAGCATGCGCCCCGCCCCGTCTCATGTCTCGCGGTTTTCGGACACGGACCTCAGCGGCCGCGCGCGACCTTCGCCAGATCGCCGAGGATGGCGAACACCATCGTCAGCCCGATCCCCGCCAGCACGAAGCTCAGCACCGTGCCCAGCACCTGCGCCTGCTCGGACAGGGACCGGCCCAGCTGATCGACGCCGTCCAGCGTCTCCCAGCGCAGCAGGTCGAGCCCGCCGCGCACCTGCGCGACCGCTCCGTCCGCCGACGTCAGGTCGAACCAGTGCCCCCACTGGAAGATCGTCCAGACCAGAGCCAGCCCGGCCACGCCCAGGCCGATCGACAGCAGCGCCCGCAACCGCACCATGTCCGGCCGGATCACGCCCAGCAGGTCGACGGCCATCTGCGCCAGGGCATAGGCCAGGATGGGGGCGAACAGCGCCGTCCACACCGGCGCGCCGGACACGGTGACCAGTTGGTCGCCCAGCTCGAACGCGCCGCCCCAGGGCCACTGCCACGCTCCGACCCACCAGGCGACGAACAGCCCGGTGAAGATCAGACTGAACAGGGCGTCCGACCCCGGCCACTTGCCGGCCGAGACCTTCACCGCCAGCGGCTTCACCCGGCCGGCCGGCGCCTCGGCGCCCGTCTTCCCGGATCCACCCAGACCCCATCGCGCCGGATCGGCCAGGGTGAAGGCGTGCAGGTCCTTCACGCGCCATTCCGTCATCCACCGCGGCTTGCCGCCCCATCGCTCCATCGACCACGCCACCGCCGTGATGACTCCGATCAGCACCAGAGCTCCGTCGAAGAAGCCGGAGAAGGCCTGCCCGATCGCCTGCCCGAACGTCTGCGGTCCCCCCGCCAGCGCCGCCAGCGCGCCCACGATCTGGACCGCCGCGACGATGAACAGCCCCGCCTTCACCGCGAACAGCCAGTAGGGATACAGCTCCGGCCCCACCAGACTGTCGGGCCCGCCGGCATAACGCTGCGCCACCACCAGCGGGTGGCCGATCTCCTGCAGGATCGCCTCCTGCTCGGCCTCGGTCAGCGGCCGCCCCAGCTCGTCTTCCCTGGCCTCGAAACGGCTCAGGATCAGCTCGCGCAGCTCGGCGACGATGTCCTCGCGCTTCTCCGTCGGCAGCTGCGCCGCCACGGCGTCCAGATACTGGCCGATCAGGGCCATCGTCCCCTCCCTCAAAGCATGCGATCAAGGGACGCGCCGATGCGCCGCCACTCGGCGGTCAGCGCCTCCAGCATTTCGGATCCGGCCGGCGACAGGCGATAGAAGCGCTTGTTCCGCTTCTCCTCCTCGCGCCATTCGCTCAGCAGCAGGCCCTGGCTCTCCAGCCGGCGCAGCAGGGGATAGAGGGTCGATTCCTCCATCTCCAGCCCGTCCGCCGCCAGCGCCTGCCGCAGGGTGTAGCCGTACCGTTCGGTCCGCAGGCAGGCGAGCACGGCCAGCACCAGCGACCCGCGCCGCAGCTCCAGCCTCATCGCCTCGAACAGACCGCCGTCCACCGGCATCACGCTTTACCCTGCCCGTCACATAGTGTGTGACACACAGTGTATGGCGCAAAGTGAAGAGCGGAGTCAACGCCGCTCCTAGCGCCGCTTGCGGCACCGCTTCTGAATTTGGCCGGTCGCGACCTTCGCGCCAATGACAGCAAGGGCGATGATCAGGCCGCCGCCGATGCCGATCGGCACGGCCTCCGCGAGGAAGCCGCCGTCGACGCCCACAAGCTGGCCGTGATCTTCAGACGCGGCATCGACAGGTCGAGGTGCAGTGGACACGAGCGAAAGCTAGCTCAGTCCTGCAGGAAGAACAGCTCCTCCACCGTCGTCCCCAGCGTCCGCGCCAGCGTCAGCGCCAGCGTCGTCGACGGCACGAACACCCCGTTCTCGACCGTGTTGACGGTCTTTCGCGACACGCCCGCCCGCTCCGCCAGCTCGGCCTGGGTCAGGCCGGCGGCGGTGCGGACGTCCTTCAGGCGCGACCCCAGCCGGGCGTCAGCCATCGTAGGCGCGGCCCAGCATGACGAAGCGCAGCGAGGCGGTGGCCGCCGCGCTCCACAGCACCAGCGGCATGGCGACGATCGCCCAGTCCGGGCGCCACAGGCCGACGACGTAGGTGCCCGACGCCCCCGCCATCAGGACGAAGAAGGCCGCCGTCAGCGCCCGCGCCTGCAGCGTGCGGACCAGTTCGTCCTCCAGCCATTTCTTCAGCTTCCGCGCCTGGGCGTCCCAGTTCATCACCATGACCGGCAGCAGCACGGCGTAAAGAACCGCGTTGATCGCCGCCAGCCAGTCCATGCCGTCCGCCCTCCCGTGCACCATGCGCTCGGCCGCCAGCGCCGAGACCACGCTCAGGATCAGGGCCGCGAAGGTCATCAGCAGAAGCGTCCACGCGCGCGTCGCCTGCTCCCGGTCCGCCCGGCCGGCGGCGCCGTCGTGCAGCTTCGTCCACGCCTTGAAGCCGGCGAAGGTGAAGATGGCGACCATCAGCGACGCCCCGGTCAACACCCCCGCCCCGGTCATGACCGCGTCCTCGTAAGGGATCTCGACGCCGTTCCGACCGGCCAGCCACGTGGCCAGCCCCACCATGATCCCGACGAACATCGCGATCAGCGCCGGCTTGAACAGCCGCGCCCGCATCCGGTCCAGATCTCGCAGCTCGCTCTCGGTCATCACCGATCTCCCGTGTAACCCACGGGTTACATATCACCTATAGGTGACATGCGAGTCAAGCGGGCCGGCTTCAGATCCCCGGATCGGCCTCCGCCGCCGCGTCGTCGCCCTGCACGATCCGCGTCACCGCCAGATCAGCGGTGACGTTGCCGATGGTGCGGAAGATGTCGGGGATCACCTCCACCGCCAGCAGGATCGGCAGCAGCTCCAGCGGCACGCCCATGGCGGCGCAGATCGGCGCGATCGACACGAAGAAGCTGACCTGTCCCGGCAGGCCCACGGCACCGATCGACACCAGGATGGCCGTCAGCCCCCCGGCGACCATGGCGGCCGGCGGAATCTCGATGCCGAACACATGGGCGCACCAGATGACCACGCCGATGTTGGCCACCGGACTTGTGATGCGGAACACCGCCACGGCCAGCGGCAGGACCAGACCCGCGGTCGAGCGCGACACGCCCAGCGCGTCCACGGCCCGCTCCACCATGACCGGCAGGCTGGCCAGCGAGGACTGGGTGGAGAAGGCCACGACCTGCGCCGGCGCCGCGCCGCGCGCGAACCGCGCCAGCCCCATCCGGCCGAACGCCATGACCAGCGGATAGCACAGCAGGATCAGCCCGATCTGCACAAGCGACAGCACCGACACATACTGCAGCAGCACGCCGGCGGCGCCCACGCCGGCGGTCAGCCCCACGCCCATGGCCAGGGCGAACACGCCCACCGGCGCGACCGTCAGCACCCAGCGAACGATCACGATCATCGTCTCGCCCACGGCCTCGAAGAAGGCCACCATCGGCAGCCTCAGCCGATCGGGCAGGCGCGTGGCGGCGAAGCCGAAGAAGACGGCGAACACCACCAGTCCCAAAATGGCGTCCTCAGCCGCGGCCCGGATCGGATTGGCCGGCGCCAGGGTCTTGAAGAACTCGCTGAACGGCGCGCCCGGTCCCAGCCCTTCGGGCGGCGCGGGCGCCCCGGCGCGTACGGCCGCGGCGCCCTCCGGGTCCACCGGCCAGACCGCCAGCAGGCCGTAGTTGGCCACGAAGGCGTAGACTACGGCCAGGCTGATCAGGATGGCGAACCACAGGATCGCCTTGGCGGCCAGACGTCCCGTGCGGGCCGCGTCGGCGATCGAGGCGATGCCCGTCACCAGCAGGCTGAACACCAGCGGCACGATGGTCATCTTCAGCGCGTTCAGCCACAGGGCGCCCAGCGCCGAGATCATGTCGGCCGTGCCCGCGCCGCCGGGCAGTCCCCACTCGCTGGCGGCGGCGCCCGCGGCCAGCCCCCCGACCAGCGCCAGCAACACCCACAGACTCAGGGAAGAGAAGAAGCTGCGTGACGACGACGGAGGGGCGGCGGAGGACATCCCGGCAAGCTAGGAGCCATTTCGCGCTTGCGAAAGCCCTGAGTTCACCGGTCGTGCAGGGCGTCTGACCTCCATGGGGACGCCTGCCTCCGTCTGGATCCGCACCCGGCGACGATGACGGTGTCCGACGATCGGCATCCCGCGGCGCTACAGCAGCAGCGCGCCCTCGTGCGCCAGCAGCCACGTCTTGCGCTCCAGCCCGCCGCCGAAGCCGGTCATCGACCCGTCGGCCCCCACGACGCGGTGGCACGGCAGGATCAGCGGGATCGGATTGCGGTTCAGCGCGACCCCCGCCGCCTGCGCCGCGCCCGGCTCTCCGGCCCGCCTCGCGGTCTCGCCATAGCTGATCGTCGCGCCCGCCGGCACCTCGGCCAGCAGCCGCCAGACCCGCCCCGGAAACCCGAACGCCCCGGCGGCGCCGTCCAGCGTCCACGGCACGCGCGCGAGCGCCGCCCGGTCGCCGTCGAAATAGTCCGCCACCGCCCGTCGCACCTCGTCCGGCGCCGCGCCGGCGGCCATCTCCGCCTCCGGCCACTCCCGCCGCATCGTCCGCCTCAGGCCGTCGGGCCGGTCGCCGTCGAAGCCGGCGCCGCGAACCCGCCCCTCGCCGTCGCACGCGACGGCCAGCGGCCCGATCGGGCTGGGCAGGACGCACAGGGTCAAGGTCACGGTCACGCCGCCATCCTGCCGCACCACCCGCCGCGCGTCTCGCGGTTTCCGGACCCTCCCGCGGGCGGCGCCGGCGGCGCGATCGGCAACCCGTCCCGCCTCCGGTCGTTACCCCATCCCGACGAAAGGACGCCGTTACATGAAAGCCGCCCGCTCCCTCACCCTGGCCGCCGTCTCCGGTCTCGCCCTGACCTTCGGGGCCCAGTCGGCCTCGGCCCAGACCACCTCGCGTGACGAGGAGGTCATCGGCGCGATCTTCGGGGCGATCTTCGGCGACCGCTTCGGCGCCTCGGGCAGTCTCGACCAGCAGTGGTCCATCGGCCGGCGCCCCCTCTTCGACCAGCGCAGCCAGTTCGACGCACGCGTCCAGGCCGACGTCCGGGCCGGCCGCCTGTCCAGCTGGGCTGGCGATCGCCTGCGTCAGGACTACGCCGCCCTCGTGGAGGTCGAGACCCGCTATGCCGCGGACCGCCGCTTTACGGCGCAGGAGCGGGCCGACCTCACCGCCCGCTACAACGCCCTCACGCAGGCACTGGAAAGCGGCGGCTACGACGACGGCGGCCCCGGCCTGTCCATCGCCCAGGGCCGTGCCGAATTCGACGCCCGCGTGGACGCCCAGGTCCGCGCCCGCCGTCTCAGCCGCACAGACGGCACGCGCCTCAAGAGCGACTACGCCGCCCTCATCCGGGTCGAGGCCGAATATCTGGCCGACGGCCGCCTCTCCACGCGCGAGCGGGACGATCTGGAGACGCGGCTCGACGCGCTGGACGTCCGGGTGGGCGACGTCGGCTACGGCGGCGGGGCCACGCCAATGACGCCGCGCCAGCGGCTCGACGCCGTCGCCCGCGCCCTGCCGGCCAGCGGCCTCTCCGCCACCGCCCAGACCCAGCTGCGCGTCGAGCACGAGGACCTGCTGCGTCTCGAGGCCGCCTATGCCCAGCTGCGCGTCTCCGCCGACGACCAGGCCTATCTCGAGCGTCGCATCGTCGATCTGGAGACCCGGGTCCGCCTGCGCCGCTGACCTAGCGGCAGAAGCTCCGCCCGCCCGGTTCCAGATGCAGGTGGTCGTGGTGGGGCGCGTCATAGTCGGGGCTCAGCACGGTCCCGAACACCCGGCAGCCCTCGTCGCGCACGCGCCTCAGGAAGCGCGACTTGTCGCTCTCCGCGTACCAGTCGTCCTTGACCATGATGCGGGTGCCGTCGCGCAGCACCACGCCGGCGAAGTCCACCGCCGCCGCCTGCGAATGGGCGCTGGGCCGCGCGCCCGGACGGTTCGACACCGACCGGCAGGCATAGGTGCCCATGTGCACGATCTCGACCACGTCCTGGCCGAAGATTTCGCGGGCGGCCGGCTCGACTGACTGACGCCGCCACACCGACAGCGCCAGCGCCGTCCAGCACGTCATCACCGGCGCCGCCGGCCGCAGCCGCGCCACCGTTCCGCGATCCACGTCCAGCGTCCCCGCTCCCGTCAGCCCGCACGTCTCGCTGTTGACCACGTCCGGCACGCTGGAGAACCGCACGCCGGCCGCCTCCAGCTCCGCCTGGCAAAGCCCCAGATGCTCCCCGGCGTCGTCCACGCGCCCCCGCGTCCCGCCGTCCAGCCGCGCGTCGACGATCCCGGATGTGGCGAAGCTCTCCGCCCGCACCCCGGTGTCGGAGGTCACCACCGGCGCCGCATACGGCCGCGTCCCCCACCCCTCCGGCGGCGGATTGGGACCGCCGAAGCAGGAGGCCGTCAGGAGCAGCAGGGCGAGGGCGGGGACGGTGCGGCGCATGAGCCCGGAGGGTAGCGGGATTCGCGGCGGGGATGGGGCGGGCCCTCCCGCCACCTGCCGTCAGCATCCCCTCCCCGCCCCGCGCGTTCGTCTGGCGCCTTTCCCTCGCCGGACCTATCTTGCGTTCATGAACCGTTCCAGCACCCCCGCGCCCGGCAAGACGAAATCCGCCAAGCCCGTGCACACGCCCGGGGCCGGGCTGCAGGAGGCGCCGGCCGCCTTCCTGCGCGATGCCAAGATGCCCATGTTCGCGCCCGTCACCGGCCCGCGCCTGACGCCGTCCGAGGCCCCCGGCGCGCCCGACGGCTGGACCCCGCACCGGCCCGACCGGGCGGGGGCCAAGCGGCACCGCCCCTTCCGCATGGTCTCGCCGTTCGAGCCCTCGGGCGACCAGCCCGCCGCCATCGCCGAACTGGTCGAGCAGGCGCAGGCCGGCGAGCGGGACCAGGTGCTGCTGGGCGTCACCGGCTCGGGCAAGACCTTCACCATGGCCAAGGTCATCGAGGCGACCCAGCGCCCGGCCCTGATCCTGGCCCACAACAAGACCCTCGCCGCCCAGCTCTATTCCGAGTTCAAGAGCTTCTTCCCCGACAACGCGGTCGAGTATTTCGTCAGCTACTACGACTACTACCAGCCCGAGGCCTACGTCCCGCGCACCGACACCTACATCGAGAAGGACAGCTCGATAAACGAGCAGATCGACCGCATGCGCCACTCGGCCACGCGGGCGATCCTGGAGCGCGACGACGTCATCGTGGTCGCCTCGGTCAGCTGCATCTACGGCATCGGCTCGGTCGAGACCTACACCGCCATGACCTTCGACCTGAAGGTCGGCGACCGCATCGACGAGGCCAAGCTGCGCGCCGACCTGATCGCGCTGCAGTACAAGCGCAACGACGCCGCCTTCGAGCGCGGCATGTTCCGCAAGCGCGGCGACGTCATCGAGATCTTCCCCGTCCACCTGGAGGACCGCGCCTGGCGCGTCCAACTGTTCGGCGACGAGCTGGAGTCGATCCAGGAGTTCGACCCCCTGACGGGCAGGAAGACCAACGACCTCGAAGAGATCACCGTCTACGCCGCCAGCCACTACGTCACCCCGCGCCCGTCGCTGAACCAGGCCATCACCGGCATCAAGGCCGAGCTGAAGGAGACGCTCGACTGGATGGTCGAGAACGGCAAGCTGCTGGAGGCGCAACGCCTCGAACAGCGCGTGCGCTTCGATCTGGAGATGATGGAGGCCACCGGCTCCTGCGCCGGCATCGAGAACTATTCCCGCTGGCTGACCGGCCGCGCCCCGGGCGAGCCGCCGCCCACCTTCTTCGAATACATCCCCGACGACGCCCTGCTGTTCGTCGACGAGAGCCACGTCACCGTGGGCCAGATCGGCGGCATGTACCGCGGCGACTACGCCCGCAAGTCGACCCTGGCCGAATACGGCTTCCGCCTGCCCAGCTGCATCGACAACCGCCCGCTGAAGTTCGACGAGTGGAACGCCATGCGGCCCCAGACCATCCACGTCTCGGCCACCCCCGGCCCGTGGGAGATGGAGCAGACCGGCGGCGTCTTCACCGAACAGGTGATCCGCCCCACCGGCCTGATCGACCCCCCGGTCGAGATCCGCCCCGTCTCCGGCGAGACCCGCAACCAGGTCGACGACGTCATCGACGAGGTGAAGGCGACCACCCGCGCCGGCTACCGCAGCCTGGTCACCACCCTGACCAAGCGCATGGCCGAGGACCTGACGGAATACATGCACGAACAGGGGGTGCGCGTCCGCTACATGCACTCCGACGTCGACACGCTGGAGCGGATCGAGATCCTGCGCGACCTGCGCCTCGGCGCCTTCGACTGCCTGATCGGCATCAACCTGCTGCGCGAGGGGCTGGACATCCCCGAGTGCGGCCTGGTCGCCATCCTGGACGCGGACAAGGAGGGCTTCCTGCGCTCCGAAACCTCGCTGATCCAGACCATCGGGCGCGCCGCTCGCAACGTCGACGGCCGCGTCATCCTGTATGCCGACCGCATGACCGGCTCGATGGAGCGCGCCATCGCCGAGACCAACCGCCGGCGCGAGAAGCAGCAGGCCTACAACGCCGAACACGGCATCACGCCCGAAAGCGTCAAGCGCGACATCAAGGAGATCCTGGCCAGCCCCTATGAGAGCCGCGCGCTGGACCAGCTGACCCGCCCCGACGGCGTGAAGGAGGACGCCCGGCCCTTCGTCGGCTCCAACTTCCAGGCCGCGCTCAAGGATCTGGAGTCCCGCATGCGCGAGGCCGCCTCCAACCTGGAGTTCGAGGAAGCCGCCCGCCTGCGCGACGAGATCAAGCGCATGAAGCTGATGGACCTGGAGTTCGCCAACGACATCCTCACGGCCGAGGGCGAGACGGTCGACAAGGCCGCCCCGAAGAAGTGGCGGCAGGAAGCGGCGGCGGAAAAGGCGGCGGCGTTCAGGAAGGGAAGGTAGGGGGCGATCAGGTAAGGTTCGATAGGATTCTGTCGTCGATAGTTAGAAGCGACAGCACCCCGTCGTCGTGGCTCCGGAAGATTTCTTCTCGAACAAAAGCTCCACTCGCTTCGCGGCAGTCGAAAAAATGGGTCGCAGGGCGTCGCATCGGAGGGAGTCCGTCTACTTCACGAAACATGACCGACAAGACCCCAGACTCTGCATGTATTTCAGCATTCGGATATAAACGGCTGGGCAGCATTGAAGATCGACAAAACCATCCTCGCCCTGTTCGCCGGTATGATATGAGTATGACGGGAAATCGCCCCGACTCCACGACTTTTCGGGCAGAAACGGTAACGCTGACGTCGAATTTTGCCGCAATGTCTCTGATATTGGCAAACGTCGCGCTCTTAAGTTGCGAAATAATAGGCTCAAATAGGTAGCGTGGCATCAGAAGTGAGCTTGCAAATTCGTTAGCCTTTTTCTCCCTAATCTTGTTAGCGAACGAGGTGGACTCGTCGATCCACGCGGCTTTGCACATGAGGGCCTTGTGTCTGTGGTAGATCCAATGTCCAATCTCATGGGCAATGGAAAATCGTTGGCGATGCCGATTTGCATCGGAACGGACAGTGATGATTCCTCGCTCACCCAAGCCCACTAGACGAGCATCGCAACTCGCTAGCTTCGCATACCGAATTTCTAACCCAAGCGACTGGGCAATAACGGGCAGATCTATCTGTCTCGGATCATCGACCCCAAGCGACAGCAGAAGCTTTTCAGCATCATTAAACTGGACGGACACGTTAAGATGTGAGTGAAGCTATATCTTCAACTAGGCTTTTCAGCTCTTCCTCCGAAAGAGCACCATTCTGGTTGCGAGCGGCCAAGGTTAGCGATGAGTGCGGATCATTTGCAATGTGTGCTTGCACGATCAAAAGCATAGCATTGTAGTCCATGGAGACACTCGGTCTAGATTTAAGAGCACGGTGGGTCACGTCTCGCTGAGCGCTCGCGAACCGCGCCTTCCCATGATTGACTATCGCGGCATGCGCCCATTGGCGGCTGGTTTGAGCCAAAACGCCAACGTCTATACCGTGCTCTTGAAAAATCCGTTCGAGATCTGAGTCTGCGCACTCATCAAGCGCGGATACCATCATCTCAGACAGTCGCGCTAATGTCGCCGAGTCCAAGTGATCAGCCATCATATAATTCCCGTTGGATTGGCGAGAGCAACAAGCCGACGCTTAATCCGCTTGGTTATGCTGGCGTAGCGGGTGTCGTTAAGTTGCATTTCGCTCTTGATGTCAGCGGCGTCCTTATCTTCGAGACGAGCCATAAGGACGATCTGAGCGTCGATATCGTCCTCGAACAGGGCGAACACTTTATCTAAGAGTCTCTTAGCATCTACCGTATTGACGACGCTGGCCTCGGCGAACCTTGGACCCTCGTCGCTGATGCTCGCCGAGGTCTCGATCAAATCGCCGTGGCCCTCACAATCACCCCCCACCGGGAAAAGCGGAGCTCGGCGGGATTTCTTGGCCTCGTTCGAAGCGATGCTTCGCATCGACATTTTAAGGAATGCGACAAGCTCGACATCTGGGGGCCAAACCCGGGTCTCGTCGAGGGCCGCAACGATCGCGGCGCTATAGATCTCTTGAGGCTCCAGGCGGCTGGCGAGAGCGAACGCGCTCGCGTAGCTGATCAGACGAGCATGGTCAGCGTCCGATAACCCGGATATCGCGGCTCGAATATCCGGCCGCACAGGCGGACAGGGCTCTCTCTCTGGGTCGGGTACAACGCTCAAGCTCATTCGAGGAAGCTCCGCACATTCGGCCTTGATGCTCTCGGGCAAAGGAAGCGCGGACACGCTTTGGAAAAATAAATCATGTCCGCGTCGGCGACGCCAGAGAGCAATCTTGGACGTGGGGCTCATCCCACCAGGAGACACTGACATGAAGGCCCCCCTTGGAACGAAGGCGCGCACCAGCGAGCGGTGCCCCGAGAGCGGTGTTTGGCAGGTCGTCGGTACGCCGACCACCACGGCCCCCATCGCGAAGGGCAACATCATGCCCCCGTATAACCAGCAGGCTGTCACTTGGACGCTGATCCGCTACGCCTAACTTCCTGCTGCTGCGCTTCTTGAAGGCGGCCTCCCCCGGGGCCGCCTTCTTGCGTTGCGGGGCTTCTTGCTGAGCCAGCCTCCGCTACGGTGGCTGGATGGGACCAGACGACAATCACTGGAGCTCGCTCGGCTTCGCCGACGAGCAGGCCGTCTATCGCGGGCCGACCCAGAACGTCCGCGCCCTGTCCGAGGGCTGGGCCGCCGCGCATCTGTTCTGTCCGGCCTGCGGCGCGGAGCGGCTGCGGCAGCTGCCGAACAACGCGCCCGTCGGCGACTTCGTCTGCGACGCCTGCGCCGAGGAGTTCGAGCTCAAGGCCAAGGCCGGCGGGCTGGGTCGGTCGATCCCCGACGGCGCCTACGGCGCGATGATGCGGCGGCTGTCGGAGCGCAACAATCCCAGCCTGTTCGCCATGAGCTATGACCCCGGCGCGCGGGCCGTGACCGACCTGATCGTGGTGCCCCGCCACTTCTTCACCGCCGACGTCATCCAGGCGCGCAAGCCGCTGTCGCCGACCGCGCGGCGCGCGGGCTGGCAGGGGTGCAACATCCTGATCGGCCAGGTGCCGTCGTCGGGCCGCATCCCCCTGATCGCGCGCGGCGCCCACGTGCCGAAAGGTGAGGTGCTGGACCGCTGGCGTTCCACCCTGTTCCTGAAGGACGCTAGCCTGATCGCGCGCGGCTGGCTGCTGGCCGTGATGAAGGCGGTTGAAGCGGTGGGGCGGTCGGAATTCACCCTTGACGACGTCTATGCCCACGAGGCTGCGCTGTCGGCCCTCTATCCCAACAACCGCTACGTACGCCCCAAGATCAGGCAGCAGCTTCAGGTGCTCCGCGACCGGGGCTGGCTGGAGTTCACCGCGCGGCGCGGGACGTACCGGCGGACATGATCGCTAGCCCCCCCGACGCCGCTCCTGGGTCAGGCGCTTCCAACGCGGCCCGCGCGTCACCGAGATGAACTTGGTCCAACCCATCGCCTGGGCGCGGTAGAGGTCCAGCCGGCGCTTCTGGGCGGCAGCTGCCTTGCGAGCCGCCGCCTCTGCCATTTGGCGCTGACGACGTCTCGCGCGGGACGTCGAGGGGGGATGGCCGATGGGCACGGAGGGCGCGAAGGCGTCCTGCGCTTCCACCTCCTTCAGGGTCGCCGCAACCAGCGGAACCTCCGCCAAGGGGCCGTCCCGGCGTTCGGCGTGGGCGCGACGGCGCTCTTTCCACTGCTGGACCGACAACGCCATGTCTTCTTGATGCAGCTTCGCCCGCGCCGTCCGATCCGGCCATGTGCCCGCAGGCCAAACGTTTCGGCGCAGCAGAGCCTGCCTGAGATCGTGGAACGCCGCCGCATTCGGCGCGCAGGCGCGCGTTTCATTGCAGGCGCGGCACGCGGCGACGAGGTTGTCGGCGCGGTCCATGCCTTCGCGCGCACGGGGCACGACGTGTTCCCGCGTCGCGCCTGAAGGCCGCATCGGATCGACGTCCAACGTCACCGCGCAGTAGGCGCAGCGCCAATTCTGAGCTTCGGCCAGGGCCAGTCGACTGATCATGCCGCCACCTCCGGGAGGCGACGTCGCCCGCCGCTACGTCAGCTCCGGACGCAGGGTGCATGGCGCACGCGAACAATGCGGCGACGTCTTCCCGTCCATTGCGACGACGCCTCCCCGTTTCCCCCTCCACTTCAACGGCTTCGAATTTTCTCGCGCCTTTCTTCCGACGTCGGTCCCCACGTCCCCCACCGTCTGCCCGTCCCGTCGCTCGGGGAGGTGCGCTCGGCCGGCGTTCCGAGGCGGCGGCGGGAGCGTGGGGAGCGGGGTTCGGCATCTTTGTGGCCTACCGCTCGCGACGCGGTCGCTCGCTGCTTGAGGCCGGTTGGCCGAGGGCGACGGGGCGCCGTGGGCGGGCGGACAGGGTTCACGATGCGGCCGAAGCCGATCGGGGTCACCAAGAGATGATCCCGGGCAAGGGTCGGGGGGGATACCCGGACCGTTCCAGGAGGGCGCCGCCGGCGCCCCCTGCCCGCCGGTGGCGACTGCGGTAAGGCCCGAAAACGGCCACCCGACGCAGGCTTCCGGAAAACCCCGCGCGCGGAGCGTCACGCGAAGCCGAAACGGTACACCCAACCCTGCTCCGGGCCTCGCGCCCGGCGCTCCGCCCACCTCCCCAACCTCCGCGCCGTCCGGCGCGGGGGCGCCTGAACGCGTCCTTTTTTTCCGGAGCCCGTCATGCCCCGACCCCGCTCCGCCCGCGCCCCGCGCGAGGCGACCGAAGACCGCGCCGAGCTGGCCCGCGCCCATCACCTGTGGTGGACGAAGTGGCGTCGCCACGTCTGGCTGAAGGCCTGCGTGCGCGAGATGTGGCGCCGCGTCTGTCAGGCGGCGCCGGACGGCCCGTGGGTGGCCGACCCCGACCTGACCGCGCGCATCAGCCGCCGCTTCATCGCCGAGGGCGCCGTGCCGCCGCCCGGTCTGCGCGAGGCCATGTATCCGCCCGGCGAGGCCGCGCCGCCGGCGTGAGAGTCGTTCTCACCGGAACCTCCGTCCGCTCCGCCCGGTTGGATTCGCAGCCCCAACCGGAGACTTCCCATGTCCATCGTCGACAAGGCGCTCGCCGCCATCACCCCGCAACCCAATGCCGACAGGCGCGCCCAGGCGACGGCCGAGGCGCGTTCGCTGGCGTCCGGGGGCGACTGGCTGTCGCTGGTGCTGGATCACCACGACGAGATCCGCGAGGCCTTCGCCGCCTGCCGCCGCGCCGAGAGCGCGGGCGCGCGCACCGAGGCCATGAAGGCGCTGGCCCTGGTCCTGACCGGCCACTCCCTGGCCGAGGAGGTGGTGCTCTATCCCGCCCTGGCCCAGGCCGGCGAGAAAGCCCATGCGGGCCACGCCTACGTCGAGCAGACCACGGCCAAGATGCAGATGGCCGAGCTGGAGAACATCGCCCCCTCCACCCCCGAGTGGAAGGACAAGCTGGAGCACATCGAGGGGGCCGTGCTGACCCACATGTATGAGGAGGAGAGCGGCTGGTTCCGCACCCTCAAGGAGAAGGGCGAGCGGCAGGCGCACCTGACCGAACGCTACGTCGAGGAGTACGAGCGCTACGTCGGCTCCGGCCGGGCCTGATCGCGCGCCTTCTGCTCGGCCATCTTCGCCAGCACCCGTCCGCGTCCCTGCGCCAGGGCGTGGACGGCGCCGCGCAGGGTGGCGACCTCCTGCTCGCTCAGCTGGGCGCGGGCGAACAGGGCGCGCAGGTTGCGCATCATCGACGGCTTCTTGGCCGCCGGGTGGAAGAAGCCGCCGCCGTCCAGCTCGGCCTCGAGATGGCCGATGAAGCCCTCGACCAGCTCGGCGCTGGCCGGCGGGTCGGCCTCGCGGAAGCGCGGCGGCGGGGCGTCCAGCACCATAGTCCGCCACTCATAGGCGGTGATGGCCACGGCCTGGGCCAGGTTCAGGCTGTGATGCCGGGGGTCGATCGGGATGGTGACGATGCCGGCGCAGCGCACCACGTCGGTGGTCTCCAGCCCCGCCCGCTCGCCGCCGAACAGCAGGCCGACGGACTGGCCCTCGCCGGCGGCCGCGTTCAGCGCCTGCGCCGCCTGCCGGGGCGTCAGGACGGGCTGGCGCGTCTCCCGCGGCCGCGCCGTGGTCGCATAGACCGTCTGCAGGTCCGCCACCGCGGCCGCGACGTCCTCATAGGTGCGGGCGCCGTCCAGCACCCAGTCGGCCCCGGACGCCGTGGCCCAGGCCCGGTCCTGCGGCCACCCGTCCCGGGGGCTGACCAGCCGCAGGTCCGACAGGCCGAAGTTGGCCATGACTCGGGCCACGGCGCCGATGTTGTCGGCCAGCTGCGGCCGGTCGAGGATGACGCAGGGCGGGGTCAGGATCAGTCCCCGCCGACCATGGACGTCCACGGATCGGCCGTGCCGGCCTCGACGTCCGCGACCTTGACCTTCGGCCAGCCGATCTCGGAGGTGGCCGACAGGCGCCAGGCGATGGTGATCAGGTCCCGCAGCTCGGCCGCGCCGGCGGCCAGCCGGGCGGTGGCGAAGCTCACGCCGCGCGCGTCGCCCTCGGCGAACCCGCCGGCCTTCTCCAGCCGGTAGAACGGCGTCACCTCGCCCAGCGTGGTCCGCAGATAGCCGGCGATCCGCGGCCGCAGCTCGAACCCGTCCAGCCGCGGCGCGGGCATGGCCGCCTCGACCTCCTGGAAGCGCACGTGATCCCGCACGAAGTCGCCTTCGAACATCCCGTGCGTACGCCGCGAGGTCGTGAAGCCCTCGGGGTTCGGCACGCTGGAGGACCAGCCGTTGTAATGGATGGTCACGTGATGCGGCTGCGAGCCGTCGCCGACGTAATGGCTCAGCTCGCCGATCGTCCGCAGGATCAGTCCCTCGCGGCGGATCCGGTCCTCGCGGTACCAGGCGCGCTTCGCCAGATCCGTCTCCCGCGCCTCGGCGGCGTTGAGGATGCGCCAGTAGGCCAGATCCAGCACCAGCTGCTGATGCGCGTCCATCAGCGCGAAGGGCAGGTAGCCGGCGTCGTCCACCTTGATGCCCGCCGCCAGAAGCGCGGCGTCATACTCGGACTTCAGCCGCGGCAGGTCGTCGATCGAAAGGCCCTGCTCGGTCATGACGCGACCGCTCTCGGTCATGTCCACGAAGTGGGCGGTGTCCCGCTCGCGATCGTGCGGCTGGCCTGCGCCCTTGCTGCGGTCCGGCTCGCGCGACAGCTCCCCCACCTCGGCGGCGGCGGCCGGGTCGCGCAGGAAGGCCGGCAGCTCGTCCGGCAACGCCCGCATGGCGGCCATGCCGACGAGCCGATGGCCGGTCGCGCCCCAGGCGGACACGTCGGCCGCGGGGGCGGCGAGCGCCACGACGGCGGCGGCGGCGAGGAGCAGGCGTTTCATGCGGGGTCTCCGAAAGACTTCGCGTCCTCATAGGCGGGCATGCGAGAAAGGGGGAGAGGACGGCCGACTTATCCCCAAGCGACGACCGGTCGCACCCCGAGGCGTGAACCCTCCCAAGGCTGCGAAAAGTCGCGACTTTCACGGTGAACGAAGGGAGGACCTGCCGGCCCACCGGCCGGCCGCACGGCGCCGCTGCCCGGTTTCCGCCCCAATTCGCCCGGAAAAGCCCCCCGCCGGCGGTCGGGTCCGGTGTTTCCGCGAGTCGCCGGATGTCCACCGCAGCCGCCGTGCTGGCCCTCGTCTGGGCCATGACCTTCCCCTCGAACGCCCCCGCCGATCCGGTCCCCTACGACCAGTTGATCGCGGCGGAAGCGGCGGCGGCGGCGGTTTCGACGGCGGCGACGGGGGCTCTCAGCGCAGAGCAGGCCGACCTCATGGCCGAGGACGCCGACTGGCGACTGTCGGCGCGGCTTTATCATGCGGGCGGCGGCGGCGCGACGGGCAACGACAGTCTGGGCTGCCGGCCGATCGCCATGCGCACGGTCGCCATCGATCCCCGCGTGGTTCCGCGCCGCACACGGCTGTTCATCAAGGAAACGGTCGGCATGGAGATGGCCGACGGCACGATCCACGACGGGTACTGGTACGCCTCGGACACCGGCGGCGCGATCAAGGGCAACAAGATCGACCTCTACACCGGCAACGGCCGCGGCTCGATGCGCCCGGCGATGCCGCTGAACATGTCGACGCTGACGGTCGTGGAAGCCGGTCGCTTCGACGGCTGCCCGCCGGCCTGGGGCTGATCACAGGCGGCGCCTAAAAGCGGCGCCTGCCGCTGATGGTCTCGAAGAACATCCGCCAGTCGCCCATCAGGCTCCACAGCGGGTATTTGAACGTGGCCGGACGGTTCTTCTCGAAGAAGAAGTGGCCGATCCAGGCGAAGCCGTAGCCGATCACTGGCATGGCCAGCAGCCACCAGGCGTTCCGCGTGACGATCGCCGTCGCCAGCGCCAGCAGCACAAGTCCCGACCCCACCACATGAATGCGCCGGCAGGTCCGGTCGGAGTGTTCGTGGATGTAGAAGGGATAGAACTCTTCGAACGAGGCGAAACGGTCGCCGGATGCGGGCTGCGGGCTCATGGGGCGAACCCTGCCCTCGGCGCGGAACCTTGGCAATCGGTCACGCGACGCAGGCCTTGTCAGGCAGGCCGAACAGGGCGGCGTATCGATCCAGCGCGTCGGCGTCGCCCGTCACGGCGCCCGGCGGCAAGGGCGCGCCGACGTAGAGGAAACCCGCCAGCTCCTCGGGCGACGCCGTGACCGTCGCGTCCGGCGCCTCGGCCTCTCCGCGCTCGACGATCAGTCGGCCGTCCTTGACCCGGGCGCGGAACGCCTCCTCGCCGGTGACGAAGCGGATCGACAGGTCGGCCCCCTCCGCACGATCGTCGGCGAACATGGTGCGCATCGACAGCACGAAAGACACTGCGCTTAGCGGCAGGGTCGGGTCATGGTCCGGCGAGCGCGCGGCCCAGCGGCCCAAACTCTTGATCGCGTCCTCGGCCTCCATGCCCCAGGGCGTCAGCTCGTAGACCTGCACCGAGGCGGGCGGCGGCAGCTTGCGGCGGGCGGCGACGCCAGCGGCCTCCAGCCCCTCCAGCCGCTGGGTCAGGACGTTGGCGCTGATGCCTTTCAGCGACGCCTTCAGATCGCCGAACCGGCGCGGTCCCAGCAACAGCTCGCGCACGATGAGCAGCGACCAGCGCTCGCCCACCAGCTCCAGCGCGTGGGCAGTCCCGCAGGCGTCGTCGTACCAGCGAGACACCTTTGCGGACTTGCTGGTTATTTTTTCTAACTTCATGGTTGACTAATGTAATCCAAGGGCGCAGGAGTGGCAACATCGCAGCCCCGGACGGGAAGGACGCCGTGACCGCCATCGACGTCAGACCCGCCCGCCGGACCGTCCTGCCTTCTCCGCTGGCGTGGACCGGCCGTGCGCTGGCCGCCGTGGCCGGCGTCTTCGCCGCGGCCGACGGGATTTCTCGGTTGGCGGTGACCCACTCCCTGGTCCCCGGCGCCGCCTCGCTGGAAGCCGCGGAGCCCTTGTTCGGCGGCGCCCTTGTGGCCGGCGCGCTGCTGACCGTCACGCGTCGTCTGAGACTGTGGGGCCCCGCGATTCTCGCCTTGGCCCTGAGCGGCCTGGCGATCGCGGAAGGCCGGGCGGCAACCCCGTCGGCCGATCATCTGTTGTTCTGGCTGTACGTGGCGGCGATGGCCGTCGCGGGCGGCGTGCTGCGACGCTCTTCCCGACCCACGGCCTGACCACGACGCCGCGAGCCCCGGCCGCGCACAGGCCACCAAGGAGACTTCCGATGCCCGACAAGATCACGCCCTGCATCTGGTACGACCTGAACCAGGCCGAGGACGCCGCGAACTTCTACGTATCGCTGGGGTTGCCCGACAGCCACGTCGACACCGTCGCCCGATCGCCCAACGACAATCCGTCGACCAAGGCGGGAGAGGTGCTGGTGGTGGAGTTCACCCTGGCCGGCCAGACGTTCGTCGGACTGAATGGCGGGCCCATGTTCCCCCAGACTGAGGCCGTCTCGTTCCAGATCTATACCGATGATCAGGCCGAGACCGACCGTCTGTGGAACGCCATCGTCGGAAATGGGGGCGAGGAGAGCCAGTGCGGCTGGTGCAAGGACAAATGGGGCGTGAACTGGCAGATCACGCCGAAGGCGCTGATGGACCTTCATCGGGATCCGAACCCCGCACGCGCCGAGGCCGGATTCGACGCCATGATGAAGATGAAGAAGATCGACATCGCCACCATTCAGGCCGCGGCCGACGCCGCCGGCTGAGCCTCGACCGGAGCGCGCCGATGCCGACCCTCACCGCTTTCGAGCGCTCTCCCGACCGGGGCCGGGGCCTGGCGCGCGACATGCGCGTGCGCTGGGCGCTGGAAGAGCTGGACGTGCCCTACGAGGTGCGGCTCCAGTCCTTTGCCGAACTGAAGCGGCCGGAGCATCTGGCGCGCAATCCGTTCGGCCAGATCCCGACATACGAGGACGGCGACCTGACCCTGTTCGAGAGCGGGGCGATCGTCCTGCATCTGGCGGAGCGCCACGACGGCCTCCTGCCGAAGGACGCGGGCGCGCGCAGTCGGGCGATCATGTGGATGTTCGCGGCGCTGAACACCGTCGAGCCCCCGGTGTTCGATCGCAGTCTGGTCGGCGTGCTGGAGAAGGACCGACCGTGGTTCGAGGAGCGTCTGGCCACACTCGACGAGCGGATCACGGCCCGGCTGGGCCAGCTGTCGGCTCATCTGGGCGACGCCGACTGGCTGGACGGCGAGTTCAGCGCCGGCGACCTGCTGATGGTGACGGTTCTGATGCGCCTCAAGGATACGGGGCTGTTGGACCCGTGGCCCAACGTCGCCGCCTATCTGGCGCGCGGCGAGGCCCGCCCCGCCTTCCGCCGGGCGTTCAACGCCCAGCGCGCGGTCTTCGAGGCCGCCGACGCCTGATCCGGTTCGCGTACCACCCAGCCCTGACGTGCGAAGCCTTCAGGCGGAGCGTCGGGGCCAACAAAGAGAGGAAACGAAGATGACCTACTATTCCGGCTTCCTGACCCCGGTGAAGTCCGCCGACAAGGATCGCTACATCGCGTCCGCCGCCAAGTCCTGGCCGGTGTTCCAGAAGTACGGCGCATTGCAGCAGGTCGAGACCTGGGGCGACGACGTCCCCGACGGCGAGACCACCAGCTTCCCCATGGCGGTGAAGAAGCAGGACGACGAGGTCGTCGTGCTCTCGTGGATCAAGTGGCCGGACAAAAGCACGGCCGACGCCTGCTACGCCACGATGGACACCGACCCGGCCTGGAAAGAGATGGACATGCCCTTCGACGGCAAGCGCATGATGTGGGGCGGGTTCGCGCCCATCTTCGAAGAAGGCGCCTGAGCGCCTCAGCCACGACATGACCTGCGGCCGGGCGAATCCCCCGGCCGCATTTTCATCCGGAGATCTTCATGCCCTTCGTCGACATCACCGTGATCCCTGTGAAGACCGGGGACAAGGAAGCCTATCTGGCGCATTCGGCGAAGCAGTCGCCGCTGTTCAAGGAACACGGCGCGATCGCCGTGACCGAGTGTTGGGGCGCCGACGTGCCGGACGGCACGCTGACCGACTTCAACAAGGCCGTGGCGTTGCAGGACGGCGAGACGGTCGCCGTCGGCTGGATCACCTGGCCGGACAAGGCGGTGCGCGACGCGGGCTGGGACGCGTTGATGAACGACGCGCGCATGCATGACGCCACGCCCCCTTGGGACGGCAAGCGCATGATCTACGCCGGCTTCGACGTGATCGCCGAGCACTGAGGAGGATCAGGCCGTGCTCGGCTCCTGCCCCAGCATGCGCTTGATGACCGGCCAAGCGTTCACCCACGCGGAGATGAAGCCGACGATGCTGGCGGCCCACTGGAACGCGCTCCACAGGGCGTCAAGGAAGCCGCCGTATCCGACCGCCTGCGACGCGGCCCACAGCACGTCGGACACGCCCAGCCGGAAGGCCACGTAGGTCTGGGAATATTCGATCGGGCGGTCGGCGAAGAAGGCGATGGCCACCGCCGCCGCGACGGGCGCCCACAACAGCGGCAGGAGCAGGAGCAGGGCCAGGATCAGCACGACGATCTTGGTCATCGGCGTCTCGCCGGAAAAGAAGCTCATCACCACCCCTGCGCCCAGCACGAGGCCGGTCAGCGCCAGCAGGACCGGCAGCGCCATGTCCGCGGCGTCCATCAGGTCGGCGCCCATGGCCATCAGCCCTAGGATCGCCGCGCCCGACAGCAGGAACGCGCCGACCCACAGGCCCGCGTAGTGACCGAACCGCCGCTTCAGATGCCCGATGCCGACCATGCCGCCACCCCCGAAAGACCGGCGTTCACCATGATCGGATCGGCGGACGGCGTAAACCGGCCGCTCAGGAGTCGAGGAACGAGCGCAGCTTTCGCGACCGCGAAGGGTGCTTCAGCTTGCGCAGGGCCTTGGCCTCGATCTGGCGGATGCGTTCGCGGGTGACCGAGAACTGCTGGCCGACCTCTTCCAGGGTGTGGTCCGTGTTCATGCCGATGCCGAAGCGCATGCGCAGGACGCGCTCCTCGCGCGGCGTCAGGGACGCCAGCACGCGGGTGGTGGTCTCGCGCAGGTTCGACTGGATGGCCGCGTCGATCGGCAGGACGGCGTTCTTGTCCTCGATGAAGTCACCGAGGTGGCTGTCTTCCTCGTCGCCGATCGGGGTCTCCAGCGAGATCGGCTCCTTGGCGATCTTCAGGACCTTGCGCACCTTCTCCAGCGGCATGGCCAGCTTTTCGGCCAGTTCCTCCGGGGTCGGCTCGCGGCCGATCTCGTGCAGCATCTGGCGGCTGGTGCGGACGATCTTGTTGATCGTCTCGATCATGTGCACCGGGATGCGGATGGTCCGCGCCTGGTCGGCGATCGAGCGGGTGATCGCCTGACGGATCCACCAGGTGGCGTAGGTCGAGAACTTGTAGCCGCGGCGGTACTCGAACTTGTCGACCGCCTTCATCAGGCCGATGTTGCCCTCCTGGATCAGGTCCAGGAACTGCAGGCCGCGGTTGGTGTATTTCTTGGCGATAGAGATCACGAGGCGCAGGTTGGCCTCGACCATTTCCTTCTTCGCCTGACGCGCCTCGCGCTCGCCCTTCTGCACCTTCTGGACGATGCGGCGATAATCGTCGATCGGAAGCCCGGCCTCGGTGGCGACCGCGGCCACGTCGCCGCGGATCTGGGCGATCTGGGTCGCCTCGTTGTCGCTGAACTTGGTCCAGCGCACGCCCATGTCCTTGACCGAGGTGGTCCAGGCGGGATCCAGTTCCGAGCCGAAATACGACTTCAGGAACTCGGGACGCGAGATGCCGTAGCTGTCGGCCAGACGCAGCAGTCGGCCTTCGAGGCCCATGAGCCGCTTGTTGATGGCATACAGCTGTTCGACCAGCGCCTCGATGCGGGCGTTGTTGAGCTTCAGCGTCTTCAGACGCCCGGAAATCGACGCGGTCAACGCGTCGTAGGCCTTCTGGTCCTTGCTCGACAGGGTCTCGCCCTTCAGCCGGGCCTCGACCAGCTTGTCCTGAAGCTTGCGGAAGCCGCCGAACTCGCCGGCGACGGCGTCCAGAACCTCCATGACCCCGTCGCGCAGCTCCGCCTCGAGGGCCGAGATCGACAGGCCGCCGCCGTCGTCGAAGTCGTCGTCGTCCTCGTCGTCCGAGCCCTCGGGCTTCTCTTCCGCGGGCTCGGCGTCCGCATCGTCGGTGGCCGTCTCGGCGGCCCCGGGCGCGGCGGCGGGGTTCAGGACGGCGTAGGTCGCGTCCAGATCGATGACCTCGCGCAGCAGAATCCGGTTCGCCGCCAGTTCGTCGCGCCACACCATGATGGCCTCGAAGGTCAGGGCGCTTTCGCACAGGCCCGAGATCATGGCGTCGCGGCCCGCCTCGATGCGCTTGGCGATGGCGATCTCGCCCTCGCGGCTCAGCAGTTCGACCGAGCCCATCTCGCGCAGGTACATGCGCACGGGGTCGTCGGTGCGGTCATATGCGGCCTTGGCGGGCGTTTCGGCGACCGAGGTGTCGGCGCGTTCGGCGATCTCGCCGCCTTCGCCGTCCTTCTGCTCGGCGTCCTCCTCGGCCTCCACGACGTTGACGCCCATTTCGGACAGCATCGCCAGGGTGTCCTCGATCTGGTCGGGGGTCACCTCCTCGGACGGCAGGACCTTGTTCAGCTCCTCCATCGTCACATAGCCGCGCGTCTTGGCTTGCTTGATGAACTTCTTGACGCCGGCGTCCGTCAGGTCGAGCAGCGGACCGTCCGAAGAGGTCTCGGTCTCGGGCGTGTCGGTCTGTGCGGTCATTCAGTCCAGTCTCCGGCGGGCGAGGCGAGGCCTGCGGCAAATGTGCAACGCGCGGCGAAAAGGATCGTCGATCCCGGGCCGCATCGAATTCCGATCATGTCCGGTCGTGCGGCGGGCAAGGCCCGGCGAAGGCGCGGCGGCTGCCGATCCTGACGACCGTGCGATCGAACCCGGGGCGGGGGGCGACGTTTCGGCCCGGAAGCGCGGGCGGCTCGAAGCCCCGCCTTCTCGACCTCGCGCGCGCGGGCGTTTCGATCAGGGGCGCAGATGGCGAGCGAACCCGTCCGTGTCAAGACGGGACGGATCAGTGCAGCGTCTCCGACGTGTCCCACAGGGCGCCGCTGGCCAGCAGCCGGGCTTGGGCGTCGCGCTCAGCCTTGAGGCGGGCGAAAGGCTGGGCGTCGAACTCCGGCTCGGACTTCAGCTCGTCCATGGCGCGGCTCAGCGCCAGCTCGTTCAGCAGGGCGTCGATGGCGCGGATCAGATCCGCTCGCGCCTGATCCAAGGGTCGGGCGCCGTCGAGGAAGGGTGCGTGAGAAACCCGCGCGGTCCGATCGACCGCCTTCAGAACCTCCTCGTGGCCCAAGGCGGTCAGCCGCGCCCGCAGCAGGCCGTCGCCGAAATCGGCGAGGTCCCAGGTCAGACGCACCAGATCGGCGATCAGCCGGTCCAGGTTCGGATCGCCCAACCCCTGACTGGCCAGCAGCTCGGCTTTCTCTTGGAGCACCTCGGGGTGGTCGATCAGACCCGCAACTATGGCCGCCACATACTGGCGAGGCGCGCGCCGGAGCTCAGCGGTGGAAGCTTGGTTTGCCGGCGTCGCCCCCTCCAGAACCACCGCCCTTTTCGCACGCCGGTCCCGATAGATCACGCGGCCGGCCTGCTTCCGCTCCGCCTCCGACGGTCTGGTCAACTGGTAAACTGCGCCCAGCAGATGGTCCTTGTAGGTGCGGGCCAGATCGGGGTCTGCGACGGTGGCCGCGGCCTTGCGCAGGCGCGCGATCAGCTGCGCTTCCTTCTCCGGCCCGTCCAGCGGTCCCACGGCCTCGCGCTCCCGGTCGAACAGCATCCGCGAGAACGGCACGACGTGCCCCAGCGCCTCGCGCAGCGCCGGGGCGCCGCGCTCACGCAGCATGTCGTCTGGATCGAGGCCGTCCGGCAGGGTGACGAATCGAAGGGTGCGGTCCGACTTGATCAGGGGCAGGGCCCGCTCGACGGCGCGGAAAGCGGCGCGCCGGCCGGCCCCGTCGCCGTCGAAGCACAGGATCGGCTCCGGGCTTACGCGCCAGAGCAGACCCATCTGGTCCTCGGTCAGGGCCGTGCCCATCGGCGCGACGGCCGGGACGCCCGCGCGCTGGCAGGCGATGACGTCCATGTAGCCCTCGACCACCACGATCGCCTGTTCCGACTTCGACTCCGCGCCGAGGATGCGCCGCGCCTCAGGCAGGCCGTACAGGGTCGCGCCCTTGTGGAAGAGCGGGCTTTCCGGCCCGTTCAGATACTTGGCGCGGTCGTCCGGGTTCATGGCCCGACCGCCGAAGCTGACCACGCGATTGCGGGCGTCGAGGATGGGGAAGATCAGCCGGTCGCGGAACCGGTCATAGGGCTGGCCACCGCCCTCGGGCGAGATCAGGAGGCCGGCCTCGACCAGATCACCGGGACGGGCCCCGCGCTGGACCAGGGCGTTCTTCAGCCCCTCGCGGTCGTTGGGCGCATAGCCGAGCCCGAAGCGGTCCCACTGATCCTCCGGCAGGCCGCGCCGTTCCAGATACTCACGCGCCGCCTTGCCGGCCGAACGGCGCAGGTTGGCGGCGAACCACTTCTGGGCGAGGTCCATCCAGTCGGACAGACCCTGTCGCTTCTGTTCCCGCTCCCGCGACTGCGGGTCCTCGGCCGGCAGGGCCATGCCCGCCTCCGCCGCGAGGCGCTGCACCGCCTCGACGAAGGACAGCCGCTCGGTCTCCTGCAGGAAGGAGATGACGTCTCCATGCTTGCCGGAGCTGAAGTCGTGAAAGAAGCCCTTGTCGTCATTCACGAAAAAGCTGGGAGACTTCTCCTTCGAGAAGGGCGACAGACCCACGAATTCCCGCCCCTGCCGCTTAAGCTTGACCGTCCGACCGATGACGTCGGAGGGCCGCAGCCGGGCCTTCAGTTCCTCGATGTATCGGTCGTCGAAGCGCACGCCCTGATCCGTCGAACAGAACCCGGCGGCGGGCAAGGGGAATTGGCGACGGAACAAGCGTGGGCGTGAGCCCACGGTGGGCGAATAGCTGCCGCCGGTCGGTCATCGTTAGGAATTCATTAACCAAAAAGGCGGGTAGCGCCGCGGAACATTCTGATTCCGGACGGATTTCATGGCTAACGAAATTTAACCCACAGCCCCTGTGGACTTTCCGGCCGGCGGACGTCGGCCCAAGGGCTCTCCAAGCGGCAGCAGGCCGCGGCGGGGCCGAGGTTCAAGCCCATGTTCATCAGCATTCAGCGTCCCGCGGTCGAGCCCCAAGATCCCGATGCCGTGGCCACCCCCTACTCTCCCATGATCCGCGAGCTTCAGCCCCGCGCACTTCACGCCCGCCTGCTGGAAAATGCCGCCCAGCGCCGCCTTCGCGGGCTGCAGCGCCGTGCCTGCGGCCGGCCGGACGACGCCGACTACTGGCTGGGCGCCGCGCCCCAGGCCGTGCGCAAGGCTTGCGACCTTCGGAACGGCGGCCTGCCAGCCCTGCCCTAGGCCTTCATCGCGTCGGCGAAGCGTTGGAACAGGTACAGGCTGTCGGTCGGCCCGGGCGAGGCCTCCGGATGGTGCTGGACGCTGAACACCGGCCGATCCTTGAGGGCGATGCCGCAGTTCGTGCCGTCGAACAGGCTGACGTGCGTCTCCTGCACATGATCGGGCAGGCTGTCGCGGTCGACGGTGAAGCCGTGGTTCATCGACACGATCTCGACCTTGCCGGTCGTCAGGTCCTTCACCGGATGGTTCGCCCCGTGATGGCCCTGGTCCATCTTCACCGTCCGCGCGCCGAGGGCGATGGCCAGCATCTGGTGTCCCAGACAGATGCCGAAGACGGGCTTGCCTGACGCCACCAGCTTGCGGATTTCGGGCACCGCATACTCGCCGGTTGCGGCGGGATCGCCCGGACCGTTCGACAGGACGACGCCGTCGGGGTTGCGCGCCAGGATGGCTTCCGCCGGGGTCGTGGCGGGCACCACGGTGATCTTCGCGCCGGTCGAGGCCAGGGCCCGCAGGATGTTCCTTTTCACGCCGTAGTCGACGACCACCACCGACCGGTCGCCGGCCTGCACCCGGGGGTGACCTTCCGGCCAGTCCCACAGCCCCTCATTCCATTCGAAGGCCTGCAGGGTCGAGGCGGGCTTCGCCAGATCGAGGCCGACGAGACCGGACCACTCGCCGGCGCGCCGGATCAGCGCGGGCAGGTCGAACTGGCCCGTGGGGCTGTGGGCGATCACGGCATGGGGCGCGCCGGCGCCACGGATTCGTGCGGTGAGCGCGCGGGTGTCGACGCCCGACAGGCCCACCACGCCGCGACGCTTCATCCAAGAGTCCAGCGAGCCCTCGCTGCGCCAGTTGGCGGGGTCGGTCGGCAGATCGCGAAACACCGCGCCGACGGCCGAGGTGTCGGAACCGCCGCCCATCTGCTCGACGTCCTCCACGTTGACGCCGACGTTGCCGACATGCGGGAAGGTGAAGGCCAGGATCTGGCTCATGTAGGACGGGTCGGTCAGGATCTCCTGATAGCCCGTCATGGCGGTGTTGAAGACCACCTCGCCCAGCGCCTCGCCCTCGGCGCCGACGCCGATCCCTTGAAGAACGGTGCCGTCGGCCAGGGCCAGCACGCCGGTCACGCCGGGCAGGAGGTCGGTCATGGCGGCTATCTCCCGGGCGGACAAACGGCGCGGGGGTTAGGCCGCATCGCCCTCCGGGTCAACCGCGGGCTTGCCGCCTCGCAGCAAGGTGAACCAGGCCAGGGTCGTCAGACCCACCACGACCAGGGTCGGCACGACGTAGCCGGCCGCCGCCGCGATCACGGCCGCGCCCGCGAACATCAGGCCGAACGCCCCCAGGACATGGCCCCCCGTCCCCTTGGCCATGCGGACGAGGGCGGCGGAACAGACGCCGTAGATCGTCAGGGTCAGCACCGAGGTCACGCCGACCAGCAGACCGAACTGGTTCGCCAGCCCCTCCTGACTGGAGATCAGGGTCACGATGCTCATGATCGCGGCCCCGGTCAGCGGGACCACCAGCGGAGCCTTCTCGGCGCCGCCGAACCCCTTCGGCAGATAGCCGGACTGGGCGGCCGCGCGCGCGGTCTCTCCGCCCATCAGGGTCCAGCCGCCGATGGTGCCGAAGGTCTTGGCCACGGCGCAGACCGCGACGAAGCCGGCCAGCGACGCGCCGAACACCCGTGCGGCCAGATCGGCGTACGGGCTGGTGGACTGGGCCAGCTGATCCAGCGGGATGACGCCGAACACCGCCACGGTGGCGGCGACGTAGACGAGGGTGGCCAGCGCCACGCCGGCGATCGAGGCGCGGCCGACGTCGCGGGCCGGGTCGCGCACCCGGCCGGACAGGGCCGCGGCGCTCTCAAGACCCAGATAGGCCCAGAAGATCACGGCCAGAGAGGCGGGGACGGTGGTCTTGAGGGGCTCGCCGCCCGGGTTCCAGGAGGCTTCGAACAGATTGGGATCGAAGGCGGCGATCCCCGCGGCCACCGCGATGACGATGGGGATCAGGCCGACGACCAGCGCGCCCGCGGCCAGCCATGACGCCGTGCGGGTGCCGGCGATGTAGGCCAGGGTCGCCGCCCAGATCAGGCCGAGGTTGCACAGCGTCGCCCAGACGGGGTCGCGCAGCATGGGCCAGAAGTAGGCCAGATAGCCGGTGGCGGCGACCGCCACGGCGACGTTGCCGACCAGGCAGGCCGTCCAGAAGGCGATGGCGACGTGGAAGCCGAAGAACCGTCCCAGCCCCTTTTCGGCGAACCCCGCCAGGCCTTCGGCATCCGGGCGGAGCCGGCCGAGGGCGCCGAACACCAGCGCCAGAACGGCCGCGCCGACGCCGGCGACGAGCCAGCCGATCAGAGACGAGGAGCCCATCGGCGCCAGGGTGACGGGCAGGAGATACAGGCCGGAGCCGATCATGTTCCCGGCGACGACCAGCGCCGCCAGCCCCCAGCCGAGCCCGTTCGCGTTTTTCATCTTCCGGCCACCATCCCCCGATGCATGGCGCGCATGGTAGCGGGCGCGCGGCGGCGCGCTAGACCCGAATCGGCCCCAGGTCGGCGAAGACGGCGTGCGTGGCGCCGGCCGTCATCGCGTCGTGGGCCCGATCGGGTCGCAGGTTCAGCAGGATCAGATGATCGCAGACGGCGCGGCCTGCCGCGATCAGCCGCGCCGCCTCCGGCCAGTCGAGCGTCGTCTCGTGCGCCACGCCGGCGAAGTCGAGCGCCAGGCAGCGGGCGCGCACGCCGCCCAGACGGCGCACCGCCCCGAGGTCGGGCGCGACGTGCAGAACGGCGCCGAGCGCCGCGGTCTCGAAATGCGCGACGGCGTCGCCGACGACCTCGGGCGGCGCCTGCTCCAGGCCGCCCATCACCTCGACCAGCAGCGCGCCGGGCGCCGCGCTGTGCTGCAATTCGGCGCATAGCAGGGCGAATCGGCCGCCCGACGAGGCGATCGTGCGCCAGAACGCCGGCACGATTCCGCTGTCGCCGGGCTGAAGACGCAGCAGGTCCAGGCCGTGCTTGAGGGTCTGCAGGTCGATGCGCTTCAGATCCATCGGTTCGAGCGTGCCCCGAGCGCGCGCCAGGGCCGCCTCCCCGCCCGCATGGCGGACGCAACGCCGGATGCGCCGGCTCATGGGAAGACCGCTGGCCAGTTCGAAGACGGGCTGCGCCGCCAGGGTGATCGACAGCTCCTGACGAGCCCGCGTGACCAGCGGGAACGTCAGGCTCTCGTAGGCGGCCGCATAGGCGGCGTGCAGCGAAGCCGCGCCGGCGGCCGGAGCGCCGCGTTCGAGATCCGTCATGACCGCCCTCCTCTGGCCGTCGCCGGGATCCCCCCGACGGTCATCATGCGGCGATCGCGTCACCAGACGGCTTACGAAACCGGTGAACCCGGGATTCACCCTGCCCGGCTCACTCCGGCAGGCGGACGCCGTCCCAGGCGAAGACCCCGCCGGAGTCCGCGGCCGTCAGACCGTCGAGCACGGCGATCAGGCGTTCGGCCGCGAAGTCGGGCGCGAACAGCCTCTCCGGGGCGACGCCGCGCTGAAACGGCGCGCTCAGACCGGTGTCGACCGTGCCCGGATGCAGGCCGGCCACTATGGCCTGCGGATGCGTCCTCGCCAGTTCCACCGCGAGGTTGCGCAGCAGCATATTCAGGGCGGCCTTCGACGCCCGGTAGGCGTGCCAGCCACCCAGCCGGTTGTCGCCGATGGAGCCCACGCGCGCGGACAGGGCGGCGAAGACGGCGCGACGTTCGCGAGGCAGGAGCGGCAGGAAGTGCTTAGCCGCCAGGGCCGGTCCCAAGGCGTTGACGCGGAAGTCGCGCAGCAGGTGATCCGCCGACAGCGATCTGAAAGACCGTTCCGGCTGATGGGCGCCATGCAGCACGCCTGTCGTCACGAAGACCAGCGCGGGCGACGGCCCCCGTGCCACCCCATCCGCGGCGTCGGCTATGGACGCCTCGTCTTCAAGGTCGAGCCCCGTGCCCGAGCGCGACAGCGCATGGACGACGGAGAAGCGGCCGGACGCGCGGAGACGGTCCGTCACGGCGGCGCCGATGCCGCCCGAAGCTCCGATGACCACGGCCGACTGCTCCATGTGCGGGAGATCGCAGGACGCGGCTCGATCGGCAATGAGACGCGTTGACCCGCACGCGGTCCGGCGTCACTTCCCGCCCATGACCCTGACCACAATCGGCCTCGATGCCGACGACACCCTCTGGCACAACGAGACGATCTTCCGTCTGACGCAGGCGCGCTTCCTCGACCTGCTGGCGCCGCACGGCGAGCGGTCGGACGTCGAGGCGCGGCTGGCGCAGGTCGAGGGGCGCAACCTCCGGCTCTACGGCTACGGCATCAAGGGCTTCACCCTGTCGATGATCGAGACGGCGATGGAGCTGTGCGGCGGCGAGGCCCCGCCGGCGGTGGTTCGTGAAATCCTGGCCGCGGGGCGCGAGATGATCGCCCATCCCGTCGAGACCCTGCCGGGCGTGGACGAGGCGCTGGCGCAACTGGCGGAAACGCATCGCCTCATCCTGATAACCAAGGGCGACCTGCTGGATCAGGAGCGCAAGCTCGCCGCTTCCGGGCTCGGCGACCTCTTCAGCGCGGTGGAGATCGTGTCCGAGAAGGACCAGCGAACCTACGAACGGGTCTTCGCCCGGCACGGCACCGGCGCTGGCGAGGCGCTGATGGCCGGCAACAGCATGAAGTCCGACGTGCTGCCTGCCGTCGCCGCCGGCGCGTGGGGCGTCCACATCCCCTACCATGTGACGTGGGCCCATGAGCTGGCGGACGCGCCCGAGGGACACCCCCGCTACGGCACCCTGACCTCCATCTCGGAGCTGCCGGATTTCATAGCGACACTATTCGAACATGTTCAGTAGAACGTCGGTTTGTTCCGTCGAATATACAATAAAGCACCTAAGTCGGGTTCCGACTTTCATTTGACGAACAGGTGACGAAATTATCGCCGTCTTGCCCTAATATGTATTGACGCGTTTCCGTTTGAGGCTTTGGTTGCGCCCGTCCGGCTTGGGGGAGACGGCGCAGGCTCACTCACTCATTGGATAAACAGCGTTACATGAAATCCGTCCGCAACCACCTGCTTGCCAGCTCCGTGCTCGCCGGCGTGATGACCGCTTCGGCCCCCGTGTGGGCCCAGACCCCTCCGCAAGATCAGACGTCTTCGGGGTCCTCGTCCCAGGACCCGCTGGGTCCGCAGATCCAGGACGTCACCGAGGTCGAGGAGATCGTCGTCACCGGTTCGCGCATCCGCCGCGACGCCACCAACGCGCCCACGCCGCTGATCCAGGTTCAGCGCGAGGACCTGCTGTCGACCGGACAGACGACGGTCATCGACTATCTGGCCACCATTCCCGCCCTGTCCAACTCGGTCGTGCCCTCGGACACGACCGGCTCCGGCCTCGGCGACGGCGGTCTGTCGCTGCCGAACCTGCGCTCCCTCGGGTCCAACCGCACGCTGACGCTGGTCGACGGCCGCCGTCACGTCGGATCGTCTGGCGGTTCGCTGGCGGTCGACGTCGACACCATCCCGCGCCTGCTGATCGAGAACATCGAGATCGTGACCGGCGGCGCGTCGTCGGTCTACGGCGCGGACGCCGTCTCGGGCGTGCTGAACTTCATCCTGCGCAAGGATTTCGAAGGCATCGAGATCGACGCCAACTACGGCATGATCAATCAGGACGGTCAGGCCAACAAGCGCATCTCCGTGCTTGCCGGGCGCAACTTCATGGACGAACGCCTGAACGTCTATGCCCACGGCGAGTATGAGCAGGTCGACGAAGTGACCTCACTCGACATCGACTGGCTGCGTCGCGCGCCCGTGCGCATCGGCACCGACGCCGATCCGACCACGTCCCGCTTCGACGGCGTGACGGACGCCGAGCTGTTCACCGGCGTTCGCCGCATCGACCTGCCGCGCTGGGGCCAGACCACGCTGGCCAACGTCGCCCGCCCCAGCCCTCTGAACGATCCGGACGTGCCGTACGAGGACTGCTTCTCCGGCACCGGCGCGGCCTTCGGTTTCTCCTACAGCCCCAACTGCTTCGGCGTTCAGCCCGGCGCCACCTACTGGTACGAAGGCACGACCGCGCGGCTGGCCAATTTCGGCGAACGGGTCGGCGAGACCGGCATCAACCGGCCGTACAACATCGGCGGCGACGGCGAGAACCCGGCCGAGTTCTCGACCGGTTCGCGGGTGCCGCGCTCGGAGTCCGCGCGCTTCCAGACCGGCGCGACGTTCCCGCTCACCGACGCCGTCGAACTGTACGCCGAGGCCAAGTACGTAACCGAAGACACCTTCGACCTGTCGCAGCCGACCTTCTACGACATCGATCTGGTCGACTCCTATTCGGCGACCCGGGCCAATCCCGTCTACAACGTCGCCAACTTCGACCTGCGGTGGAGCGACAACGCCTTCCTGCCGCAGAATGTGAAGAACGCGATCGCGACCAACTTCGTCACGCCCTATGCGCCGCCGACGGCGGACGCGCCGGGCGCGCCGCTGGCCCCGATCCTGCTGCAGAACGCGCGTCACAGCCTGTTTGGGCCGGACCGCACCCAGGACAACACGCGTGAGCTGACGCGCTACGTCGTCGGGCTGCGCGGTTCGCTGGATCAGATCGGCTTCGTCTCGAACGTGGACTGGGACATCGGCTACACCTACGGCGAGGTCGAGGTCGAGAACCGCGAACGCGGCACCGACAGCCAGCGCTTCGCCCTGGCCGCGGACGCCGTGGTGGACACCGCCGGCGTGGTCAACGGCACGCCCGGCGAAATCGTCTGCCGCGTGCAGCTGCTGGACGCGCTGGGCGTGGCCCCGGGTCGGCTCGGCCAGGGTCCGGCCGCGCCGGGCGACCTGCGCGACTCCGAATACGGCCGCCGGGCCATCGACGAGTGCGTGCCGCTGAACGTCTTCGGCAAGGGCAACCAGTCGGCCGAGGCCCTGGCTTACGTCGACGCCGTCGTGGGCGTGACCGAACGCAACGAGCAGGAACAGGCCATCGCCTCGGTGTCCGGCAATCTGTGGGACCTGTGGGGCGCCGGCCCTATCGGTCTGGCCCTCGGGGCCGAGTATCGTCGTGAGGCCACCTCGGCCACCGGCCGCGACCGCGACACCGCCGGCCGCCCTCTGCTGTTCCTGAACACGGGCCCGGACTTCCCGGAAGTCGAATACACCAGCGAGGAGGTCTTCGCCGAGGTGTCCCTGCCGCTGTTCCGCGACAGCTGGATGGGCGAGTACGCGGAACTCAGCGGGTCGTACCGCTATGCCGACTACTCGACCGTGGGCGACGTCGACGTCTATGGCGTGAACCTGGTCTACCGGCCCATCCGGGACATCGCCTTCAAGACCAGCTACAACACCTCGGTCCGCGTGCCGGATCTGGGCGAGAACTTCTCGCCGTTCAGCCAGACCTTCCTGAACGACTTCGCCGACCCGTGCGCCACCCTGGCCATCGCGGCGCAGGACGAGGAGACGCGGGCCAACCGCATCGCCAACTGCACCGCCCTGGCGCAGGCGCAGGGGCTGTCGTTCGACTTCGCCGGCGCGACCGCGACCAACGCCGACGACTTCACGCCGGACTACACCTCGGGCATCGCCGGCGTGCTGGGCGGCAACCCCAACCTGAACCCGGAAGAATCGACCAGCTTCACCTTCTCGACGGTGCTGCGTCCCCGCTTCATCCCGGACTTCTCGCTGGTGCTGGACTACTACGAGATCGAGATCGATCAGGTCATCGCCTCGGTCTCGGCGGGAACGGCGGCGGCCAACTGCGTCAGCGGTCCGTCGCTGAACGCCGCGGCCTGCGCCACCATCTTCCGCAACAATCCGGACATCCCGTTCGGGGTGGGCGCGCCGGTCAATGATCCGATCGGCGGCTTCATCGAGGGCTCGATCAACTACGCCTCCCTGAAGACCCGCGGTCTCGACTTCACCGCCAACTACGATCTGGATCTGGAGGAGACGTTCGGCCGCCCATGGGGTCGCGTCCGCTACTCGTTGGGCGGGCTGTGGCTCATCGACCAGCAGACCTTCCTGAACGCCGACGACCCGTCGGACTTCGACGAGCTGGCCTCGACCCTGTTCTATCCACGCGTCCGGTTCACCTCGTCGCTGACGTATGAGCCCAACGAGACGTGGAGCGTGAACTGGACCGCCGACTGGCAGACGGCGCAGGACATCGTCCAGGTCAGGGACTTCGTGGCGAACGCCGACTCCCGGCCGACCGAGCAGCTCGACACCCGCAACTTCGCCCGCCACGACTTCACGGTGCGATGGAACGTCCAGGACGACCTGTCGGTGCGCGCCGGCGTGGTCAACGCCTTCGACGCGGAGCAGGCCCCCTACCTGGGCACGGCCCTGTACTCGAACTTCGACCCCTACGGCCGCCGGTTCTTCGTCGGCCTGAACTACAAGCTCTGATCGCGACCCCAAGGCGCAGCGCTGAAAGGGCGGCCCTCCCAGGCCGCCCTTTTTCTTTGGCCGGAACCGGACCAAATCGCTTGCCCAGAGGGGCCGCCGACCTTAGACGGGCCGCTTAACCGACAACCCGAACCGCTCCGGCCCGCCGACCGCGCGCCGTGGGCCCGTGCGCGCGAGGCAAGACCCTGTCCGATCCGTCCGTCAGCCACGAGGAAAGAGACGCCATGGTGCGCGCCTCGCTGGCCGCGCATGGGGACGCCGGCGTCACGCCGCGACACACCCTTTTTCATTTCCATGGCGACGACGACGGCCTGAGCGAGCTGAATGAGGTCGCGCGGCGCGCCGGCTACGTCACCAGCGGCGACACGGAAACGCTGGTGCTTGAGACGACCATGCCGGTGGACGCGGCCTCGTTCGCGCCCGTTTCGTCGATGATGCAATCCTGGGCCGCGGCCTTCCAGCTGGACTACGACGGCTGGGAATGCGCGGTCGTGACGAACTGAGGAGAGCTTCGGATGCCCAGACGCACGGACATCAAATCCATCCTCATCATCGGCGCCGGCCCGATCGTCATCGGTCAGGCGTGCGAGTTCGACTATTCCGGCGTGCAGGCGTGCAAGGCGCTGAAGGCCGAGGGGTACCGGGTCATCCTGGTCAACTCCAACCCCGCCACCATCATGACCGACCCCGAGGTGGCCGACGCGACCTACGTCGAGCCGATCACGCCGGAGTTCGTCGAGAAGATAATCGAGAAGGAGCGGCCGGACGCCCTGCTGCCCACCATGGGCGGGCAGACCGCGCTGAACACGGCGCTGGCGCTGGAAAGCAACGGCGCGTTGGCGCGCTGGGGCGTGGAGATGATCGGCGCGCGCGCGGACGTCATCGACAAGGCCGAGGATCGCCAGAAGTTCCGCGACGCCATGGACAAGCTGGGTCTGGAAAGCCCGCGCAGCCGGGCGATCCACCACATCGACGAGGCCGAAGACGCGCTGGCCTTCGTCGGCCTGCCTGCCATCGTGCGCCCGTCCTTCACCCTGGCCGGGACCGGCGGCGGCATCGCCTACAACGTCGAGGAATACCGGGAGATCGTGGAGCGCGGTCTGGACCTGTCGCCCACCACCGAGGTGCTGGTCGAGGAGAGCGTCCTGGGCTGGAAGGAGTATGAGATGGAGGTCGTCCGCGACAAGGCGGACAACTGCATCATCGTGTGCTCCATTGAGAACATCGATCCGATGGGGGTGCACACCGGCGACAGCATCACCGTCGCCCCCGCCCTGACGCTGACCGACAAGGAATATCAGCGGATGCGCACGGGCTCGATCAATGTGCTGCGCGAGATCGGGGTCGAAACCGGCGGATCCAACGTTCAGTGGGCGATCAATCCGGGGGACGGCCGCATGGTCGTGATCGAGATGAACCCGCGCGTGTCGCGATCCTCGGCGCTGGCGTCGAAGGCCACCGGCTTCCCCATCGCCAAGGTCGCCGCCCGCCTGGCCGTCGGCTACACCCTGGACGAGCTGACCAACGACATCACCCAGGTCACGCCGGCCAGCTTCGAGCCGTCGATCGACTACGTCGTCACCAAGATACCGCGCTTCGCCTTCGAGAAGTATCCGGGGTCCGAGCCCCACCTGACGACCTCGATGAAGTCGGTGGGCGAGGTCATGGCCATCGGCCGGACCTTCCAGGAGTCGATGCAGAAGGCCCTGCGTGGGCTGGAGACCGGCCTGACCGGCTTCGACGAGATCGAGATCGAAGGTACGGCGACGGCCGAGGACGATGCGGGCGCCAAGGCGGCGGTCGTGCGCGCGCTGGGCCAGCCGACGCCGGACCGCATCCGCGTCATCGCCCAGGCCTTCCGCCACGGGCTGACCGTCGAGGAGGTTGCTGCGGCCTGTTCCTACGAGCCGTGGTTCCTGCGCCAGATCGCCGACGTCGTGCGCTGCGAGGGCCACCTGCGCGTCACCGGCCTGCCGACGACGCCCGCAGAATTCCGCAGGCTTAAGGCGATGGGGTTCTCCGACGCGCGGCTGGCGAAGCTGACCGGCGCCACGGAAGCCGCGGTCCGCAAGGCGCGTCGGGCGCTGGACGTGCGCCCGGTGTTCAAACGCATCGACACCTGCGCAGCCGAGTTCGCCAGCGCCACGGCCTACATGTACTCGACCTACGAAACGGGCGCACTGGGCCAGGTTCCGCAGTGCGAAGCGGACCCGTCGGAGCGTCGCAAGGCCATCATCCTCGGCGGCGGCCCGAACCGCATCGGTCAGGGCATCGAGTTCGACTACTGCTGCTGCCACGCAGCGTTTGCCTTCGCGGACGTCGGCGTCGAGTCGATCATGGTCAACTGCAACCCGGAGACGGTCTCGACCGACTACGACACGTCCGACCGCCTCTATTTCGAGCCGCTGACGGCCGAGGACGTGCTGGAGCTGATCGACGTCGAGCGGTCGAAGGGCGAGCTGATCGGCGTCGTCGTGCAGTTCGGCGGTCAGACGCCGCTGAAGCTGGCGCACGCGCTGCAGGCCGACGGCGTGCCGATCCTGGGCACCAGCGTGGACTCCATCGACCTGGCCGAGGACCGCGAGCGGTTTCAGCAGATGCTGCATGACATCGGCCTGATGCAGCCCCCCAACGGCTTGGCCCGCTCGGCCGAGGAAGCCGCGCGGAAGGCCGACGAGGTCGGCTATCCGGTCGTGCTGCGCCCCTCCTATGTCTTGGGCGGGCGCGGCATGCAGATCGTTCACGACCGCGAGCAGCTGGACCGCTACGTGCATGAGGCCATGCGCGTCTCGGGCGAAGACCCGGTGCTGATCGACCATTATCTGAACCGCGCCACGGAGGTGGACGTGGACGCCCTGTGCGACGACGAGACCGTATTCGTCGCCGGCGTGCTGGAGCATATCGAGGAGGCGGGCGTGCATTCGGGCGACAGCGCGTGCTCCATGCCGCCGCACTCGCTGCGGCCGGCGGTGATCGCGGAGCTGAAGCGCCAGACCGAGGCGATGGCGAAGGCGCTGAAGGTCCGCGGCCTGATGAATGTGCAGTTCGCCATCGAGGAGCCGCACTCCGACCAGCCGCGCATCTTCGTGCTGGAGGTCAATCCGCGCGCCAGCCGCACCGTGCCCTTCGTCGCCAAGACCATGGGCGCGCCCGTCGCCGCCATCGCCGCAAAGGTGATGGCGGGCGAGAAGCTGGCCTCATTCGGTCTGACCGACCGCACGCTGGACCACATCGCGGTCAAGGAAGCGGTCTTCCCCTTCGCCCGCTTCGCCGGCGTCGACACCGTGCTGGGGCCCGAGATGCGCTCGACCGGAGAGGTCATGGGGCTCGACTTCCGCCGCGAGGGCGAGGCGGACCTGACCGAAGCGTTCGCCCGCGCTTTCGCCAAGAGCCAGATCGGCGGCGGCACGACCCTGCCGATCCGGGGCTGCGCCTTTGTGTCGGTCAAGGACGACGACAAGCCCTTCGTGCGCGAGGCCGTCGCCCTGTTGCTGAAGCAGGGCTTCTCCGTGATCGCCACTGGCGGCACCCACGCCTACTTGACGGGCGAGGGGCTGAAGGTCGGCTATGTGAAGAAGGTGCTGGAGGGACGTCCCAACGTCGTCGACGCCATGAAGAACGGCGAGGTCCAGCTGGTCATCAACACGACCGAGGGCAAGCAGTCGCTGGCCGACAGCTTCTCGATCCGGCGGACGGCCCTGATGAGCAAGGTGCCCTATTACACCACCATCTCAGGCGCCCTCGCCGCCGCCCGCGCCATCGAGGCCGTGCGGGCGGACGACATAGGCGTGCGGCCGGTGCAGGACTACGCGGCGGTCTGAGACTCGATCAGGGGCGCGAGGTCGGCGGCGGCGCGTTCGAGGCTCTCCGGGTCCAGATCGGAAAGCGCCACGGACCGCAGAGTCGGACGCCCGCGTCCGGCGCACGACCGCGCATAGGCCGGGTCATAGTGCTCGCGGATCAGAGCCTCGGCCAGGTCGCGGACGCGACCGGCGCCGGCGAGATCGCGCCACTCGGCGATCAGCGCCTTCGAAAGGTGGCGCGGCAACCGGCTGAGAGCTACGCTCAGCGCCGCGGTGTCCGAGGCGACGTCGGCATAGGCGACGCATGTGAAATCGACACGGGCCGGGACCGACGCCGTCAGCGCGATCACGGGAGCCTGCAGCATGGCCTGCCACAGGCCTTTCGGCAGGCCGAGGCCGCCCACCCTGCTGGATTCCGCCTCGACGACGACGGGCCGTGAGGGATCCAGCGACTCCAGCCCGGCGAACAGGCGGCTTTCGAACAACTTTTGCGACGGCTGGCCGCCCGGCATTGCCCCGAACAGACTGCCGCGGTGGTTGGCGAGGCCTTCCAAATCCAGCGTCTGCACGCCGCGGACGGCCAGGTGCTGCAGCAGGGCCGTCTTGCCGCAGCCGGTCGGGCCGTCGATCAGGATCAGGTCGAAGCCCAGCGGGCGGTCGTGCAGGCGCTCGACCACCGCGCGCCGCCAGGTCCTGTAGCCGCCCTCCAGCACCGTCACGGGCCATCCGACCTGATCCATGACGGTGGCCATGGCGTGCGACCGCTGACCGCCGCGCCAGCAATGCACCAGCGGGCGGAAGCCGCCGGCGCGGTCGGCCAGCGAACCCTCCAGATGTGCGGCGATGTTTCGCGCCACCAGCGCCGCACCGTGGCGGCGGGCGAGGAATTTCGAGCCCTGCACATACTCCGTGCCGACTGCGGCGCGCTGGGCGTCGTCAAGAACCGGGAGGTTGATCGCACCGGGAAGGTGGTCCTCGGCGAACTCGGACGGGCTGCGCACGTCGACGATCGCATCGAACGTCGCGAGCGCGGCCAGCGAGACGTCGGCCGTGGTCCGGATCACAGGGTCACGACGTCGATGCCCGGAGCGCCGACCACCACGCGGCCCACCACGACGGCGGACGCGCCGTTCAGCCGGGCAAGCGCTTCGACCGCGGCCAGCTGGGCCTCCGCGACGGAAATCAGCAGCCCGCCGGACGTCTGGGGGTCGGTCAGAAGGTCGCGCAACACGCCCTCCCCCACCCCCGACGCCTCATGCCCGTAGGCGGCCCAATTGCGGGCCGAGGCGCCGGTCCGGACGCCGTCCGCCATCAGCCGATCCACGCCCGCCAGCGTCGGCGGCCGGTCGGTGAGCCTGATCCGAACGCCCGCCCCGCGCGCCATCTCCAGCGCGTGGCCCAGAAGTCCGAAGCCCGTCACGTCGGTCACTGCGTGAACGCCCGGCTGGTCGACCAGCTTCGCGCCGAGCATGTTCAGGCGCGTCGTCGTGTCCATGAGCGTGCGATAGCCTTCCGCATCCAGCACGCCCTGCTTGAACGCCGCCGACAGCACGCCGACGCCCAGCGGCTTGGTCAGGACCAGCACGTCGCCCGGCCTCGCGCCCCTGTTGGTCAGCACCTTGTCCGGATGCACGAGCCCCAGGGCGACGAGGCCGTAGATCGGCTCCACGCTGTCGATGGAATGACCGCCCGCCACGGGGATTCCGGCGGCGGCGCAAACGGAGGCGCCGCCCTGCAGCACGCGGCCGATGGTGCGGGGAGACAGGACGTTCACCGGCATGCCGACCAGCGCCAGCGCCATGAGCGGCGTGCCGCCCATGGCGTAGACGTCCGACAGCGCGTTGGTCGCGGCGATCTGGCCGAAGTGGAAGGGGTCGTCGACGACCGGCATGAAGAAATCGGTCGTCGCCACCAGCGCCTGCTGATCGTTCAACCTCCACACTGCGGCGTCGTCGCTGGTTTCGTTTCCGACCAGCAGCCCGGCGAAGGGCGCGGCCTGCGGCGTCCATTTCAGCATGTCGGCCAGCACGCCGGGCGCGATCTTGCAGCCGCAACCGCCGCCGTGGGCGAGGGAAGTCAGGCGGGGCTCCATCCGGTCGTCCATGGCGACGGTGTGGGCGAGGACGGGCGCGAACTCAACCGGCGCCGGCGGCGTTCACTGGCGAAAGGAGATCGACATGACCCGCATCGCCACGCTTCTGGGCGGACTTTTGCTGAGCCGCGGCGGCCGCCGCGTCGCCGGAAGGCATGCCGGCAAGCTGGCGCTGGCCACTCTGGCCTTCGAACTGTGGCAGCAGCGCCGCCGCGGAGTCGCCCCGGCGAAGGCACGGCCGGCGGGGCGCAGCCGCTGGAGCGGCCGCCGGCCCTAGACGGCGCCGCTCCGAAGGCCCAGCTTGGCGCGGTCCAGCCGGAGCGCGCCATGTTCATCGTCCATCACCTCGAGGATTCCCGATCCCAGCGCGTGCTGTGGCTGCTGGAAGAGATGGGCCTGGAGTACGATGTGGTGCGCTATGCCCGGGACCCGGCCACGCGCCTGGCGCCGCCGGAACTGCGCGGCGTCCACCCCTTGGGGAAATCCCCGGTGTTGCAGGACGGCGAGGCCGTGATCGCTGAAACGGGCGCCATCGTCGAACACCTTCTGGATCTGCGACCACAGGCCGGTCTGCGACCCCCGCCCGGCACGGAGGAGCGCCGACGCTTCACCTACTGGATGCACTACGCCGAGGGATCGGCCATGACGCCGCTGCTTCTGAAGTTGATCTTCGGCGAGATCCCCAAGCGCACGCCCGCGCTGGTCCGCCCGGTCGCCAAGGCCATATCGGCCAAGGTCGGCGCGACCCTGATCGAGCCGCAAATCCGGTCTCACGTGGATTTCTGGGAAGCCGAGCTGGCGCGATCGGACTGGTTCGCCGGCGACCATTTCACCGGCGCCGACATCATGATGAGCTTCCCGCTGGAGGCCGCCGCGACCCGGACGGACCTGACGGTCCGCCCGAACATCCGCGGGTTTCTCGAACGAATCCACGCGCGCCCGGCCTATCAGGCGGCGCTGGAGCGCGGCGGGCCCTACGCCTACGCCTGAACCGTCAGGCTTCGTCGGAAGTCGTCAGTGTCGGCGCCGGGCAGGCCCCACTAGCCTGGCGTCATGCCCGTCATCGCGCGCCGCATCCTGCCCCTGATCTTCACGATTGGCCTGACCGCCTGCGCCGTGAACGCGCCCGGACGGCTGCCGGCGAATGCCATCGGGCTCCATGAGACGCAGCCGCCGCCGCAAGGGACGGTGCGCCCAGCGGCCGCGCACGGGACGAAGTCGGCCGTGCTGGTCCGCCCGCGCATGCTCGGGCGGGCGCTGACGGCGGAGACGCTGGCCCCCTCCGCGACCGTCCAGCCGCTGGACACCGCGCTCTATGACGACGGGCAGACGCCCGCCTTGCGCAGCGCCGGCCTGCGCCAGCTATCGGCCCAGCATCTCAGCGAGGGGCGGGCGGACGCGGCCCTGGGCGCGGCGCGGGCGGGCCATGAGCTGGCGCTGGAGGCCTATGGGCCGGACCACGTCGAAACCATCGCCGCGCTGATCGATCTGGCCGACGCCCTGACGGCGGCGGGGCGGGCCACGGAGGGGGAGACGGTCCTGCTGCTGGCCGCGCGTGACGCGACGAAGCTTTTTGGCCCCGGCCACCCCGCCACGCGGGCCGCCGCCGGCCGTCTGGCGCTGCATCGCGGCCTCGCACCGCTGGGACCGTTGCTCAGAAGCTTCAATCGACGTGCCAACCGCGTGAGCTGACGAACCCCGACGCCCGCAGAGCGTTAACGGGTCATGTTCATGAAGAAAGCCCAGGTTCTGGCCCTGCTCGTGGCCGCGTTGGCATTCTGCCTCGCCTTCATGGCCGCGGGCGTTCTCGTGGTCTCGGCCGCCTTCATGGCCGCCGGTCTGGCGGTCACATTCTGGGTGACGCGCAGCCTCGTGCGCGACGTGCGCCGTCGGCGCCTCGACCGGCCCGCCTGACGCCCGCTTGAGTTCGCCCCGGTCCTGACCTAGTCTCTTTCCCCGGTCGTGCGCGCCCGGCGACCGATCTCCTGAAATCCACGCCTCCCAGTCGGGCGACCGAACAGAAACTCACCATACTATGGAAAAAGTGCCGATGACGGCCGAGGGCTATCGCGTCCTCGACGATCAGCTGAAGCAATTGAAGTCGGTCGAGCGCCCCAGCGTGATCGCCGCGATTTCGGAAGCGCGCGCCCACGGCGACCTGTCCGAGAACGCGGAATACCACGCGGCCAAGGAGCGTCAGGGCTGGATCGAAGGCCAGATCGCGGAGATCGAGGACAAGATCAGCCGCGCTCAGGTCATCGACGTGTCCAAGCTCAGCGGCGACGTCGTCCGCTTCGGCGCCACCGTGACGGTGGTCGATGAGGACACCGAGGAAGAGGCCACCTACCAGATCGTGGGCGAGCACGAAGCCGACGTGAAGCAGGGCAAGATTTCCATCGCCTCGCCGATCGCGCGCGCCATGATCTCCAAGTCGGTGGGCGACGTGGTCGAGGTCAACACGCCCGGTGGCGTGAAGGCCTACGAGATCGTCAAGGTCGAGTGGAAGTAGGCGGCCGCCAACCCCTTCTCATCTGGGCCGTTTCGGACGGCCGCGCCGGCATGCAGAACCAGGCCCTGGGCCTGGCGGAGGCGATCGCGCGTCTGGCGCCCGCCGACGTCGTGATCAAGCGCGTGAAGTGGCGCCCGGTCTTCGACCGGCTGCCATCTGCGCTCAAGGTTCCATGGATGCTGGATCCGTCCTCGGACGCGGTCGAGCCCGACCCGGGCGCGCGGTGGCCCGACGTGTGGATCGGCACGGGACGCGCCACCTTGCCCCTGTCGGCGGCGGTGAAGCGACGCTCTGCCGGCCGGACCTTCGTGGTGCAGACGCAGGATCCCCGTTGGCGCACTGACGACTTCGATCTGGTGGTGGCCCCGGAGCATGACGGGCTGAGTGGCCCGAACGTGGTTTCCATCATCGGCTCGCCGCACAGGGTGACCGCCACACGACTGGTCTCGGAGGCGGCCGCATTCCCGCAGCTGGCCGCCCTGCCCCGCCCGCGCGTGGCCGTTCTGGTCGGAGGCAGGTCGCGGGCTCACGATCTGCCCGAGGCGCACGCGGGCCGGCTGGCCGGTCGGATCGCCGCCGCGATCGGGACCGCGGGCGGTTCCGCCATGGTCACGTTTTCACGACGGACGCCGGACGCGGCCAAGGCCGCCATGACGGCCGCCCTGACCGCCCTGCCCGGGACGATCTGGGACGGATCGGGGAAGAACCCCTATTTCGCCTTCCTGCACTTCGCGGACCACGTAATCGTTACCGAAGACAGCGCCAACATGGCGGCCGAGGCGGCCTCGACCGGCAGGCCCGTGCATGTGCTGCCGATGACGGCCGTGAAGGCTGCGCCGAAGTTTGAGCGATTGCACGGCGCCCTGCGATCGCACGGGGCGACGCGGCCCTTCGACGGGCGGCTGGACGCGTGGTCCTATCCGCCCCTCGACGAAACGGCGCGGGCCGCGCGCGAGATCGTGGCGCGCCTGGCCTAGTCGCCGCCTCCGCCGCCGCCCCCGTCACCGCCGCCGTCGGGGCCGCCGTCTGCGTCCGCGTGTTTGCCGCCACGGCCGCCGTCGGACGCGCCGAACCCGGTCGGCGCCGCGTCTCCCCCGCCCCCGTCGGAGCCGTCCCGACGGCGATTCCGTTTTCGTGTGGCGTCCAGCACCGCGCCGAAGCCGAGACCGATGGCCACGCCGGCGCCGATGCCGACGGCCAGCTGGTCCATCGCGATGCCGACGGCGACGCCGATGGCCATGCCGAGCGCCAAGCCGACGCCCATGAAGCTACGACCTTCCATCCCCGCCTCCTTGTTGCCGATCCCCAGCCTAGCATCGCATCTGACGGAATCACCGCCTAAATGGGGACCATGAGCACGCCCCGTACCGTCCGCTGCGCCATCATCGGATCCGGCCCCGCCGGCTGGACCGCCGCCATCTACGCCGCGCGCGCAAGCCTGAACCCCGTGGTGATCGCGGGCATCCAGCCGGGCGGCCAGCTGACCATCACCACCGACGTGGAGAACTATCCGGGTTTCGCCGACGTGATCCAGGGCCCCTGGCTGATGGAGCAGATGCAAAAGCAGGCCGAGCATGTCGGGGCGGAGGTCATCCACGACATCGTCGTCTCGGCCGACCTGTCGGCGCGCCCCTTCCGGCTGAAGCTCGACGGCGGAGAGGAGATGCTGGCCGAGACCGTCATCATCTCGACGGGCGCCCAGGCCAAGTGGCTGGGGCTGGACTCCGAGGCGAAGTTCCAGGGCTTCGGCGTTTCGGCCTGCGCCACCTGCGACGGCTTCTTTTATCGCGGCAAGCAGGTCGTGGTGATCGGCGGGGGAAACACGGCGGTCGAGGAGGCGCTGTTCCTGACCAACTTCGCCGAGAAGGTCACCGTCGTGCACCGCCGCGACGAGTTCCGCGCCGAGAAGATTCTGCAGGACCGCCTGTTCGCCCATCCCAAGGTCGAGGTGATCTGGAACCACAAGGTCGACGAGATCGTGGGTGTGGTGGACGGCATGGCGAAGAACGTCACCGGCGTGCGCCTGTCCTCCACCGTCGACGGATCGGCGCGCGAGGTGGCGTGCGACGGCGTCTTCGTCGCCATCGGCCATGCGCCGTCATCCGAGCTGTTTGCGGGCCAGCTGGAGACCAAGTCTGGGGGCTATCTGACCGTGAAGCCCGGAACGACGTCGACGGCCATCGAGGGCGTCTACGCGGCGGGAGACGTGACGGACGACGTCTATCGTCAGGCCGTGACTGCGGCGGGCATGGGCTGCATGGCGGCGCTGGAGGCCGTGCGCTTCCTCGCCGAAGAGGATCACAAGGCGGCCGGCCACCCGATCAGCCACAGAGAAGCGGAAAAGATCGGCGCCTGGGACTAGGTCCGGCTCAGCCGAAAAGCTGAAGTTCCGGCGGAGCCATGGGCGGCAGTGAGCCCGCGCGCTTGCCGAGCGCATAGTCCACGGCCGTACGGACGGCGCGTTCGTCCGTCGGCTTCGACAGGACTCCGATCGTCCCGGCGACGCCATTACGGACCATGCCGGGATTGGCCGTCATGAACAGCACTGCCACGCGGTGGTCCTGACCCAGATGCCGGCCAAGCTCGATGCCGGTCGGACCGTCCGAAAGGTGGATGTCCACCAAGGCCAGGTCCACGTCGCTGGTCTTGATGATGTCCTCAGCCTGACGCGAGTCGGCGGCCACGCCCACGACCTCGTGGCCGAGGTCCTCCAGCACGAAGCGGAGTTCGAGCGCCACCAGGGCTTCGTCTTCAATGATCAGAATGCGGGCTGTCATCGGTCAGGTCTCAGGCACGTCAACGCGAGGGCGGGTTGCAGGTTTCATGCCGCGCCTCCGGCCGCCTCGCCGGCCTTCAAAGCGTGGCGCCGCCGCGACAGGGCGGTGGCGGGAAGATCGACGAACACTTCCAGTCCTTCGGGGTTCCAGCGTTGCGACAACCTGCCGCCCAACTGTCCTTCGACCGAGAGGTTGGCGAGCGACGTGCCGAAGCCGTTCCGCTGAGGGGGCCCCGACACCTCGGGGCCGCCGCGTTCGGTCCACACGAAGTGGAAGCGGTCGCCGTCGAAACGCGTGGCGAGCGTCACCCGCCCCCCGGGCCGGCTGAGCGCGCCGTATTTGGACGCATTGGTCGCCAGCTCATGGAACAGCAGCGCGACGGAAGTCGCGGCCTGGTCGTCGAAGACCGTGTCGTCGCCGGTCAGAACCACCCGCGGCGCGCCCTCGTCGTCCAGGTATGCGGCGAACAGCGCCTTGAGGAAGGCGTGCAGGGTCATGGAGCCGACCGACGGGCGCGAGGTCTCGGTGTGGGGCCGCACGAATTCATGCGCGCGGGCGAGCGCGCCGATCCGGGTGCGCAGGCTGTTGGCGAAGGCCTTGGCTTCGGGGTGCTGACGCGCCGAAAGCGCGACGAGCGCGGATACCACGGCGAAGATGTTCTTGATCCGGTGGCTCAGCTCCTGACTGAGCAGTTCCTTGCCCTGCTCCATCCGCTTCAGGTCGTCGATGTCGGTGCAGGTCCCGAACCACCGCGTGATCTCGCCCGACTCGTTCCGGATCGGCATGGCCCGGCCAAGGGTCCATCGGTACATCCCGTCGGCGCGGCGAAGCCGGTACTCGATCTCATAGGGCTCGCCGGTCGTCAGCGAATGCTGCCACCGCACGCGGGCGCGTTCCTGATCGTCCGGATGGAACATGTCGTTCCAGCCCTCGCCGTCGGTGGAGCCGGCGGGCACTCCGGTGAACTCGTACCAACGCGCGTTGTACCAGTCGTGGAACCCGTCCGGCAGCGTCGACCAGACCATCTGGGGCATGGAGTCGGCGATCGCGCGGAAGCGGGCCTCGCTGTGCTCAAGCGCCTCGACCGTCGCCGCCAGTTCCGCTTCCACGGTCTTGCGGCCGGTGATGTCGACCACGACGCCGGGAAAACGCGACGCGCGTCCCGATCCGTCGTCGAAGGCCTGACCCCTGGCCAGGACCCAGCGTTCCTGCCCGCCGACGGACAGCCGGTACTCGCTCTCGAAATCCGCCACCCGGTCGATCGCGGACTGGATTTCCGCCTGCACCCGGTCGCGATCGTCCGCGTGGATCGAGGCGGAAAATTCGCCCAACGGGGCCCCGTCGGCCGCTCTTTGTGGATCGACCCCGAACATGCGGGCAAAGCGGGCGTCCGCCGTGACCCGGTCGTTGACCAGATCCAGGTCCCAGGCTCCGACCATCTCCGAGGCGTCGAGCGCAAGATCGAGGCGTTCCTGCATCTCGGTGCGTTCACGCAGGGCGCGGCGCAGTTCGAGCTGGCTCATCACCTGATGCGACAGCACTTCAAGGGTCTGGCGCTGAAGGCCCGTCAAACCCTCGGGGCGCGCCGTGCGGTCGAGAACGCACAGGGTGCCGATGGCCTTGCCGCCCGGCGCGACCAGCGGAGCCCCTGCGTAAAACCGGATGTGGGGGTCGCCGGTGACGAGCGCATTGTCCGCGAAGCGCGCATCCTGCGTGGCGTCGGGCACGACGAGGATATCGTCTCCGCCGAGGGCATGGCGACAGAAGGAGACGTCGATCGGGGTTTCGTCCCGATCCATGCCGACCTTGGCCTTGAACCACTGGCGATGGTCCGCGACGAGGCTGATCAGCGCGATGGGCGCGTCACAAACGCTGGCCGCAAGCGCCGCGATCTCATCGAAGGCCGGTTCCCGATCGGTGTCGAGAACGGCGTAGTCGCGCAACGTCTTCAGACGTTCGGCTTCTTGCCTCGCCGCGCTGCGTTCGCCGTCCAATGTCAAAATCCGACTTTCCGTCCACCCCGTGACAGTCGGGAACGGCGAAGCTCCTTCTTGGTTGCACGGCGGGCCGTCAAGATCCCGGCCTGCCGACCTCCTCGACGTCCATGGGCGTCACTCCGGCAGGCGGAGCCTCCGATTTCGTCGGGGCGGACTGGCCGGATTCGAATGCGGCGATGCCGGCATTCACCGCGGCGACCTCCTCCGGCGTGGGCAGGCGACGCCCGCCCAGGCTCGCGACCCCCACGGTCCGGCTGACGCCATCGATCTCGACCGTGCGCACGGCGGGCAAACCGGCGGCGGCGGCGGCTTCGAGTTCGGCGTCCGTCGTCGCCTCCGTCGCCGAAGCCAGAAGGACGCGGGGACGTGCGAAGCGCGCCTCGTCGATCAGCGGCTCACGCCCCGCATAAGCCTGACTGAACGCGGCCGTCTCGCCGTAGACGCCCTTCCAGCGGTAAAAGATGTGCGCACCGATCTGGTCGATCTTCAACAAGGTCGGCGCCCACCAGGGATGAACGTAGTCGGCGTGATAGTGCGTGGCGGTGCCGACCCGCGTCGCCACGTGACCGTTCAGCGCCCGGGCCGCCACCGCCTCCGCGCGCTTCCAGGCCCACGGCACCGGGCCCTGCGCCAGCGCGCCGTCGCAGGTGAAGCTGAACTGGCAGCCCGTGATGCGCTCCGCGCCCTGAAAGACCACACCGCAGACCGTGTTCGGATAGTTGGGGTCGCGCACCCGGTTCAGCACGACCTGGGCGACGGCCTCCTGCCCCTCGGTCGGTTCCAGCGCGGCTTCGTAGTAGACGGCCTGGGTCAGGCAACGCAGGGCGCGACGCCGGTCCTCGCCCGTCGTGCGCAGGACGAAGGCCCGGGCGGGTCTCAACGCCCCGAAGGCGGTCGGCATGCTGGCGTTCAGGCGCTGGGCCTCCACGCCGTTTTCGCCCCACACCAGGCTGGGCTTGCCGGCGAGGGTCAGCGTCTCCCACCCCGGAGTCAGGCCATAGGCCGCAGGTCTGAGAAGCAACGGGTCGTGGCGCGCGGCGAGGGCCAGCTGCGCCGGGTCGAGCCGGCGGCTGACCGCGGCGAAGGCGTCGGCCCCGATCGCGCCGCCGGTGGCGCGAGAAACCGCCTCAACGGACAAATCTCCGTCGGGTCGCGGCATCGAGCCGGCGGTGGCGGCGCAGGCCAGCACGACCCCGGCCGCGGCCGCGGCCACCGCCCTTCGTCCGTCCAGCCATGTTCGCAGCCGAGCCATCATGCGAGCGACGTTATCCGGGATTGTCGGCGAAATTCCGACGGGGTTCCGAGGTCAGCGACCGCCCAAGGTGGAACGCAGCATCCACGCGGCCTTCTCGTGCGCCGCGAGACGTTGGGTCAAAAGATCGGCCGTGGCCTCGTCGCCGGCTTCGTCCGCCACCTCGATGCCCGCGCGAGCGGTCGCGATGACGGTCTCGTGGTCCCGCATGAGCTCTCGCAGCATGTCCATCGCCTCGGTTTCCGGCTTGCCCTCCTTGATGGAGGTCAGGTTCGCGAACGCCGACTGACCTTGGGGGGCGTACTCGCCCAGCGCCCGGATCCGCTCGGCGATCTCGTCCAGGGCCTCCCACATCTCGCGGTACTGCGTTTCCAGCAGGGTGTGGAGCTGGAAGAATTCCGGGCCCCGGACGTTCCAATGGAAGCCATGGGTCTTGGCGTAGACCGCGAAACTGTCGGCCAGCATCTTGGACAGCTCGTGCGTCACCTGTTTGCGGGCGTCGGCATGGATGCCGGTCTTGATCGCGTCGGCCATGGGTTGGTTCTCCTGAAAAGCGGCCCCGATCTAGGCCCGACCGGCCCGCGCGCCAAGGGCGCCGGCCATGTCCCGAGGCGGCGGAACGCGCGAAGTCGAAAAGTGTTGTCGGGAGTCGCGCCATGTCGCAGCGTCGGGGGGCATGTTGGGGGCATCGAGCATCAAGCGACGGCTGATGGGGCCAGGCGAGGCCCTGAGCGCGCTCGCGCGTTTCGAGCCCGGCGGGTGGGCCGCCCGCGCGCTCGTCGGCGTCGGCTTCGCCCTCGCCGTGCTGCTGGTCAGATGGGCGGCCGCAGCTCTGTACGCCGACGTCACCGGCTTCATGATCCTGCTGCCCGGCGTGATCCTGGCGGCGCTCGCCGCCGGCCGCATCGCCGGGGTCGTGGCGACGGCGGGCGCTCTCGGCGGGGGCTGGCTGCTGGTCGGCGCGACCGGCGCGGCCCTGTTCGACGACCGCAGCGACTGGGTCGCGACCGTGAACTTCGTGATCGTCGGCCTGTTCTGCACCTGGGTCGCGTCCTCGCTGCGCGACGAGGTCGCCGGCCGTGCGAGGACGCAGGCCCTGCTCGACGAGGGGGAACGTCGCTTCCACCTGATGGCCGATACGGCCCCGGCGCCGGTGTGGGTGACCAACCCGGACGCGGAGGTCGAGTTCGTCAACAAGGCGCTGGTCGAGTTCTACGGTCGCCCGGCGGAGGAGATCCTGGGCTCGGTGTGGCGGGCGACGGTGCATCCGGACGATCGGGAGGCCGTGGCCGCGATCATGGCCGAGGCCCGCCCAGCCCGACGTCCCTACACCTTCGATGCGCGCTTCAGCCGCGCCGACGGCACGTGGCGATGGATGCGGGTGGCCGTGAAGCCGCGCTTCGACGGCGACGGCGGCTTCATGGGCTACATCGGCATGTCCTTCGACCTGACCGAGACGCGCGAGGCGCTCGACCATCTGGCCGAACTGGAACGGCGCCAGTCGCTGCTGCTGTCACTGGGCGACAGGCTGCGGGATCTCGACGAACCGGACGCGGTGATGCTGGAGGCCGCAAGGACGCTGGGCGAGGCTCTGGCTGCGCAGCGGGTCGGCTACGGCGAAATCGACGCGGCTGGCGAGACCATTCTCGTCCGCCGTGCCTGGGCGCTGCCGGGCACGCACAATCCGGAAGGCCCGTGGTCGCTGACGACCAGCGTGGGACCCGCCGGCGCCGACGAACTGCGCGCCGGCCGGACGCTGCGGCTGATCGATCCGGCCTCGCACGTCGACGACCCGGCGACGGCCGCAGACTACCGCGCGCACGACAGCGGGGCGCTGATCGCCGCGCCGGTGATGCGGGGCGGACGGCTGGATGCCGTCCTCTATGCCGTACGGGCGGAAGCCCGGGCGTGGACCGAGGACGAGGCGGCGCTGGTCGAGGAGGTCGCGGCGCGCGCCTTCGCCGAAGTCGAGCGCACCCGCGCCGAGCTTGAGATGCGCGAGAGCGAGCACCGCTTCCGCTCGGTGGCCGACACCGCGCCCGTGCTCATCTGGGTCACGAACGCCGATCGCAGCCGCGCCTTCGTCAACCAGGCCTACGTCGCCTTCCATGGCGGCTCCTACGAGGACGCGCGCACGGCCGACTGGCGCGCCGCGCTTCACCCCGAAGATCACGAGCGCATTGGCCGGGAATCGCTGGCGGGCGAGGCGACCGGCAAGCCTTTCTCGCTGGAGGGCCGCTATCGCCGGCACGACGGCGAGTGGCGCTGGCTGAAATCCTTCTCCAGGCCGAGGCTCGGGATGGGCGGCGACGTCGTGGGATTCGTCGGGGTCGCCTTCGACGTCACCGAGGCCAAGCGTGCCCAGGTCGATCTGACCCGCGTCAACGAGTTGCTGGAAGAACGCGTCGGCGAGGCCTTGGCGGAAAAGGCGAAGGCCGAGGCCGACCTGATGCATGCCCAGCGGATGGAGGCTGTGGGCCGCCTCACCGGAGGCGTGGCCCACGACTTCAACAACCTGCTGACCGTCGTCATCGGCGCTCTGGACATGATGCTGCGCGCGCCGGACGACGCCGCCAGGCAGAAGCGTCTCGGCGAGGCGGCGCTGGCCGCGGCCCGCAGGGGCGAGCGCCTCACGCATCAGTTGCTGGCCTTCTCACGACGGCAGACGCTGCGGCCCGAACCTACCGACCTCAACGCCCTGATCATGGAGGGCGAGCCGCTGCTGCGTCGCGCGGTCGGGGAAGCGGTGACGCTGGACCTCAGGCTTTCGGACCGGCCGGTCTGGGTGGACGTCGATCCGGCGCAGTTCGAGGCGGCCCTGCTGAATCTGGTGGTCAACGCCCGTGACGCGGTCGACGAGGGCGGGCGCGTGATCGTGGAGACGCGCCTGCGAAGGCTGAAGCCGGGACAGATCGCGGAGCTTCCGGGCGGCGACCACGTGTGCATTTCGGTGTCCGACGACGGGGCCGGCATCGATCCGGACGTGCTGCCCCGCATTTTCGAGCCCTTCTTCACGACCAAGTCCGTCGGCAAGGGCACCGGGCTGGGTCTGAGCCAGGTCTATGGTTTCAGTCGTCAGAGCGGCGGCGGGCTTCAGGTGACGTCCGAGCCCGGCAAGGGGGCCTCGATCCGGATGTTCCTGCCCGCGTTGCGGCGCACGCGACCGGAAGCGCTGGACACGACGCCGGCGCCCGAACGGGCGGCCCTGCCCGGGCGGCGGCTGTTGCTGGTCGAAGACGACCCGGACGTGGCCGCAGTCGCGGCCGAGATGATCGGAAGCCTCGGTTTTTCCGTGAGGACGGCAGAAGACGCCGCCGGCGCGCTGTCCGTGCTGGCGGACGCCGAGTTCGACGTCATGCTGACGGACGTGGTGATGCCCGGCGGCATGTCCGGCGTGGAGTTGGCGCAGGAGGCGACGCTTCGCCATCCCGACATGTCCGTCGTGCTCGCTTCGGGTTACGCCGGGGACGACATGGACCGGCGCATGGCCGACGCGCCCTGGCCCTTCCTGCGGAAGCCCTATTCGCGGGAGACGCTGGCGGAGGTGCTGACCGCCGACACGGCAGTCTGACGCGCCGTCAGCGCTTCATCTTCTTTTCAGCGCGACGCTGGCGCTGTTCGGCCTTGATGGCGGCCTTGCGTTCGCGGCGCTCGTTGCGGCGAGCCTCTTCCTGGGCCTCGACCGACATCACCTTGGCGGCCTCGGCGGCCGCCTTCTGCTGTTCCTTGGCCTGCTGAGCCTCCGCCTTTTCCGCGGCGCGCTGGGCGCGCAGGGCTTCCCGCTCGGCCTCGCGCTGCTTTTGCAGCGCCTGCGGATCCTCGGCCTGCACGGTCGGCTTGGGCTTGAAGCGCGCCAGCATGGCCTTTTTGGCCTCTGCCTGTGCGGTCAGTCGATCGGCGAAGCCGGTTTGCTTGAGGTCTCTCATTCCATCCAGTCGGGTCGGGAGCGTCACGGGCGGCCGAACGGCCTCGCCCGGCAGGGCGGCTAAAGAACTCGCGCGCGGAAATCAAGCGGCGGGGGCCGTTTCCGGCCCCCGCCCGGGGCTCAGTCGTTCTTGGCGGCCTGGCCGACGGCGGTGCCGGCGGCGGCGCCCGCGGCGGCGCCGACCGGTCCGGCGACGACGGCGCCGGCCACCGCGCCGGTGGCGGCGCGCTGTTCGATGGTCTGACCGCAGGCAGCCAGACCGGCGGCGGCGATGCAGAAGGTGAGGGCGATGGCGGTGCGCATGGGGGGTCTCCTGAAGGGGGGAACGGCGGAAAAACGCCCCTCAGGCTGAGCCGTTCCGTTTCCGCGACGACGGCCGTGAGGTCGTCAGCACAAGGAACGATCCACAGCCTTCGTGATGTCTGAAGCGTCCCATCGCCAACAGACATGCAGGCACGGATGCCGAAGAGATGATCTTCTAAGCAGAACATCCCATTTACTGATCAGTATATCGCGACCGTCACTGAAGATGACTGCCCGCTCGCCGACCGAAAACACATCCGGCGCACGGCTTTTGTCGCACCTTGCGAATCGACCACATTGACGACACATTCCGACGTATAAGGCGCGTCCTCCGGATCGTCGGCCGTTCGCCGAACGCCGGATGCTGCGGGCCCGCTGTGCAGACCACGGACGGGCCCGAAGACTGCTTAGGGGGCGGCATTGCGCCCTGCGGACCAGGCGTTGAGTGCGTGTCGATTTCCCGTGAGCCGAGGCCGGCGTCGGACCTGTCCGATCGCCTGAAGCTCAAGCCCGCCGCCGTGGCGGCCGTGTTCGGCGCAGTCGTCGGCGCGACGGTGGGCGTGGCCTACCTTGGCGGCACGATGGCGAAGGCCACGACGGTGCGCATGCAGGCGCTCAAGCTGGACGCCGTGGCCGCCGCGGGCTTCACGGACGAGGCCATGGCCGCCGCCGCCGGCGGGCTGGACGCCAGCGCCCTCGCCATCGCGCGCCGCCACGATCCCTATACCGTCGCCGGCTCGACCCGTCGCGACCGCCAGTCCGAGCTCATCGCGGCGCGACTGGACGCGCTTCCTCGCGCTGGCTCCGCTTTGCGCCAGCCCCAGCTGGGCGGTCTGCACCCCGCCGCCTCGCCCTTCCGACTGGCCAACGCGCTGGACGCCAGCCGCGATCTCGAGTGCCTGACCCAGGCCGTCTATTATGAAGCGCGGGGCGAAGGTCGGGACGGCATGCGCGCCGTGGCCCAGGTCGTGGTCAACCGCGCTCGTCACGCCGCCTTCCCCAAGACGATCTGCGGCGTGGTGTTCCAGGGGGCCGGTCGCCGCACCGGGTGCCAGTTCAGCTTCACCTGTGACGGATCCATGCGCGGACGCGTGGACCGGGGGGCCTGGAACCGCGCGCGGTCGGTCGCGACCGAAGCCCTGTCGGGCCGCGTCTACGCCCCCGTCGGCACCGCCACCCATTTCCACACGACCGCCGTCTCGCCGGGTTGGCGCGGGTCGCTGGTGCGGGTCGGTCAGGTCGGCGACCACGTGTTCTATCGCTTCGGCGGCGGCCGCGGCGCACCGCGCACCTTCGCCTATGAGCCTCGCCCCTCCACGCAGATGCAGGAACAGCCGCGCCTGATCCAGGCCGGCATCGATCCGATCACGCCGATCCGGGAAGCCGGAGGCATCGCCTACGACGCCCTGGTCCAGCGCGACGCTCCGGCGCGCGACGGAGCGGAGGCCGCCCCGGCCCAGCCGGTCGCCAGGCCCGCAACTCCCGCAGCCGCGCCGGTGCCGGCGCCGACGCCGCCGACCACGGCCGCCGCGCCCGGGCCGACCGACGCCTGATCAGGCGTCCCGATCGCCCTTCGACGAGCGATGATCGTCGTCGTGCGAATGCTTGAGGTCGCGTTCGCCGCCTCCGCCTGAAACCTTGCTGTTGCGGGGGTTCGTCGGACCGTCGCCGCGCGGATCGACGAACTCCGGCGGGTCGCGGTCGGCGTTTTGATGGCTGGAACCGGGGCCGCCCCAGCGCTTCTCATCCACAGGCTCGGGCGTGTGCTGGTTGTTGTCGCCCATGTTCAGCGGTCCTGCGTCTTGTGCTGCGGCGTCAGGTTCTGCTTCGCGTTTCCGAACCGGCCCTGCTGATCCAGATTCACATCGGCGTCGCCGGGTTGTCCCGACTGCACGCCGGTCGCCACATCGCGCCGATCGTTCGCCGCGCGCTGATCCTGCGGAATGGGGGGCGCCTTGCTCATGGAGGTCTCCTTCTGTCTCCGAAGGTAACCGCCGGCAGCGCGCGCCGTTCCCCTCAGAAAACGTCCAGCCCGACGTCCAGCGCGGGCGCGGAGTGGGTCAGCGCGCCGACGGAGATGACGTCCACGCCCGTGTCCGCGATCGCCCGGACGGTGTCCAGTGCGACGCCCCCGGACGCCTCGAGCACCACGCGTCCGGCCGTCTCGGCGACGGCCGTCGTCAGGTCCTCAAGGGAAAAATTGTCCAGCATCACCACGTCCGGACCGCCGCCGGCGTCGCACAGCGCCAGCACCGCCCGCAGCTGGTTCAGGCGGTCGACCTCGACCTCGATCTTCATCAGATGGCCGGCGTGCTCGCGCGCGCGCCTCACGGCCTCCGCCGCATCGCCGCCGCAGAGGGCCACGTGGTTGTCCTTGATCAGGATGGCGTCATCCAGACCGAACCGGTGATTCAGACCGCCGCCCAGCGCCACGGCCCGCTTCTCCAGCGCCCTCAGGCCGGGAGTGGTCTTGCGGGTGTCGGCGATGCGCGCGCGGGCGCCGGACACGGCGTCGACGTAGGCCCGCGTCAGGGTGGCGATCCCGCACAGCCGCCCGATCAGGTTGAGCGCCGTCCGCTCGGCGGCCAGAACGGCGCGCGCGTCGGCGTCGACGCGAACGAGCGTCGCCCCCGCGTCGAAGGCGTCGCCGTCGCGCACCACCTGTTCGACGACCGCATCCGGATCGAGGGCGCGCACGGCGAGGCGTGCCGCCCCCAGGCCGGCCGCCACGCCCGCCTTGCGGGCGGCTAACACAGCCGTCATCCGGGCGCCCGCCGGCACGCAGGCCTGCGCCGTCACGTCTCCCGCGCGTCCCAAGTCCTCGGCCAGCGCCAGCCGAACCACCGCCTGAAGCGCGTCGTCGTGAAATCCGGTCATGCGGCGGCCTTCGTCGTGGCGCCGGAGCGTCCGGCGATGCGCGTGTGGGCGGCCGCTTCAAGTGTCGCCGGAAAATCCTCGCGGAAATGGGCGCCGCGGCTTTCACGCCGGGCCAAGGCCGCCTCGACCATCAGGCGTGCGGTGACCAGCGGCAGGGCTGCTCCTTCGACGCGCTGAAGGTCCTCGATCGTCCTGAGCGTCGCTTCCAGGCCCCCGCCGTTCCGCACGACGCCCATGCCGGCGCTCATGGCTCGGCGAAGGTCCGCGAGCCTCGCGGAACTTAGCTCCGGAGGAAGGTTCGGGATGACGGACTGCCTCGTTCGTAGGCCGGCTTCGCCCGCCGCAGCACGCCCGGTCCGCCGGCCGAAGGCCGCGGCTTCCAAAAGACTGTTGGACGCCAGCCGGTTCGCGCCGTGAACGCCCGTCGCCGCACACTCTCCGACGGCGAACAACCCGTCCACGGTGGTGCGCCCCTCGGCGTCGGCGGCGATGCCTCCCATGTGATAATGGGCCGCCGGCGCGACCGGGATCGGGACCTCCCGCGGGTCTAGCCCCGCCTCCCTGCAGGCGGCGAAGACGGCGGGGAAGGCTTGCGGAAAATGTGCGCCGATCGCGCGCCGCGCGTCCAGATAGGCGCCGTCGCCGCGCGCCCGGGCCCGATGCACGGCGCGCGCCACGACGTCTCGCGGCTGGAGGTCGGCGTCCGGAGCCTCGCCCAGCAAGGGCTTCCCCCGGCCGTCGATCAGACGCGCGCCGTCGCCGCGCAGGGCCTCGGTCGCCAGGGGCATGGGATCCCGTCCGACGTCGATCGCCGTAGGGTGAAACTGCACGAACTCGGGGTCGAGGATGTCGGCGCCCACAGCCCATGCCATGGCGACAGCCTCGCCCCTGAGCGCGGCCGGTGCGGTCGTCTCGGCGAACAGCCCCCCAGCGCCGCCGGTCGCCAGAACGACGCACGAGGCCGTGACCACGACGGGTTCCGGCCCCCGCATGACGACGGCTCCGGTCACGCCCGCGTCGTCCCGCACCAATGCGATCAGCCGCGCGTCCTCCCAGATCGTCAGGTGCGAGACGCGACGGGCTGCGGCCGCCAGGGCGGAGAGGATCGCCCGCCCGGCCCCGTCGCCCCCGACCCGGGCGACGCGGGCGCGGGAATGGGCGGCTTCCAGGCTGACGGCGAACCGGTCGCCGTCCCGGTCGAAGGGCGCGCCAAGTCGCGCCAGCCAGTCGACCGTCGCGGGACCGTCGCCAGTGAGATGACCCGCGACCGTCGCGTCGACGAGGCCGACGCCGGCGGCCACGGTGTCCAGGGCATGCAGGGCCGGCGCGTCTCCCGGTCCTACGGCGGCCGCGACTCCGCCCTGCGCCCACGCGGACGCGCAGGCGTCCAGCAGCGGACCGGGCGAAATCAGCAGCGTCGGCCGCGGCGCCGTTTCCAGCGCGGCGGACAGGCCGGCCAGGCCCGCGCCGATGATCAGCGGCCCGTCGTGAATGACGCGATTCACTCGACGACGCCCAGGAAGCGGCCGCCCTGACTGAGCCCGGCCGCCACGCCGCCCTCGCCCAGCGGCATCAGCGCCGCCACGCCGACCGCCACGCACGCCGCCGCCGTCGCTGCGAACAACAGCGTGCTCATCCCGGCCTCGCGCCACGTCAGCGGCCGGCCATAGGGGCGCCATTTGCCGCGCCGCAGGTGGCCGATCAGGGCTATGCCCAGAAACGCCGCAAACAGGTAGCTGCCGTTGGAAACGCCCCACCAGACGACGGCGGCGCCGGTGGCCAGCAGCGCCGCCCACTCCAGCATGGGGTGGATGCGCGCCAGCACCGGTCCCAGCGCCTTGGACCCGTCCAGCGGCGGCGCCGGGGCCAGATTGATCAGGTTGATCATGGCGATGGCGAAGGCGCCCATCAGCCACGCCGGGCCGCCGGTGATCTGCCACAGGCCGAAGAAGGGAGCCGCCGCCAGCAGGCCGAAGGCCGGTCCCGCCAGAGACACCAGGACCCCGTCCCATTCGCTCTTCGGATTCCGCTGCGCCTTCGCCAGCCCGCCGAGGAAGGGGATGATGTAGATCTTGGCCGGGCCCATGCCGAGCCGGTTCATCGCCAGCACGTGCCCGTACTCATGGACCAGCAGGCCGAAGATCAGGGCGACCACGATCACCCAGCTGCCGGTCCACCACCAGATCAGCCCGGCCAGCAGCAGCGTCGAGACGACGGCCCACGGCAGGCTCTGCCCCTTGTCGAGCTCGGGTCGGCGGTCATCGGCGGGAACGGCCGGCGACGCCGCGGCGTCCGGCTTGGGATCCCAGGGTCCGGGTCGGCGAGGCGCGTCGGTCATCGACGGGACTTGGCCTCGCGGCCGCGCAACAGCAAGGCCGCGAGCATGAGAAGGCGCAGGGTGCGGGCATCCACCGCGGCGACGGCGCGCACGGGCGGTACGTAGTGCATCAGATCAGCTCCACCGCCACATGGTGACGGGCCTTGACCATGTCGTATCGCGCCGGAACCGCAGGCGTCGGAAGATCGACCATGCGCTGGACCGCCAGCCGCGCCCGCTCGGCCACGGCATCCGGCACCGTCACCTCGAACTGCATGTGAAGCAGGGCGTCGCGGACGTTCTCCAGCGTGATCCGCTTCATGTGCGGGCAGAGGTTGCACGGACCGATGAACTGGGTGCCCGGCGCTTCCGCAGCGATGTTCGACGCCATCGAACACTCGGTGATCAGCACCACCTGCTTCGGCTTCCGCGCCGTGATGTAGTCCGCCATGGCGCCCGTCGAACCGGCGAAGTCCGCGACGGCGAGAACCTCTTCCGGGCATTCGGGATGGGCCAGGATGTCCGCGTCTGGCCAGGCCTCGCGCATGTCCGCGATGTCCTGCGCCGTGAAGCGCTCGTGCACTTCGCATCGACCCTTCCAGGCGATGATCCCGATCTGCGTCTGCGCCGCCACGTTGCGCGCCAGGAACTCGTCCGGGATCAGGATGACCCGGTCGACGCCCCATTCCCTTGCCGCCCATTCGACCACCTGCACGGCGTTGGCGCTGGTGCAGCAGATGTCGGTCTCGGCCTTCACGTCAGCCGTGGTGTTCACATAGGTGACGACCGGCAGGCCCGGATGGCGCTGCTTGATCAGGCGCACGTCCGCGCCGGTTATCGACGACGCCAGGCTGCACCCGGCCAGCGGATCGGGGATCAGGACCGTCTTGTCCGGCGACAGGATCTTCGACGTTTCCGCCATGAAGTGCACGCCGGCCTGGACGATCACCTTGGCCTTCGACTTCGCCGCCTCCTTCGCCAGCCCCAGGCTGTCTCCGACGTAGTCGCCGACGCCATGGAAAACGTCGGGCGTCATGTAGTTGTGGGCCAGCACGACCGCGTCACGCTGCCGCTTCAGCCGATTGATCTCCGCGATCAGTTCGGCCTTCGCCGGCCACTCCAGCGGCGTGATGTGATCTTTCACCTTGGCCCAGACGCGCGCGGTCTCCCGCGCGGTCTCCGCCGACGTTCCGAACGCGCCATCCGCCATCTCACACCCCTTTTGCTCCGTCGGAGCATATTAGAAGGGTCAATGAACGGCGGCCCGCCTCGCGGTCGACCACCGACTTATGCTCACTAGCAGCATAAGTGCGTGCAATCTAGGCCCGTTCCGGGGAAATGCAAGGCTCAGAAGGCGTGGAGCGACCCCAGCCGCCAGCGCACGTCCTGCAGCTCGCGCTCCGCCCAGCGCAGGTCGTCTTCCGCGCGACGCCACTCAGCGATCATCCCTTCCCGCTCGTCCCGAAGCTCGTCGATGCGGTCACAGGCTCGCTGGCGCTCCGCCTCCGCCAGGTTCTCGTCCCGGCACTCCCGGCGTTTTGCGGCGATCTTGTCGTCCAGTTCCGCGGCTCGCGAAGCGGAGGACGACACGCGCGACGCCGCGTCCGACACGGCCCGTTCGGCGGCGCCGAGCACCTGACCGTCGCGATAGGCCGACAGGAACGGCGCTTCGACAGAGGCAGGGCACACGCCTTCGTAGCTGGATCCCTGGCGGCCGACCTGAAAGCCGTTGGCCGGCACGCAGTAGCTGCGCAGCCCCCCTTCACGGGCGGCGAAGTAGACCGCTTCGTCCGGCACGACGCCCACCTTGGCGCAGGCCTCGGCGTGAGACTGCAGGCGGCCCTCGCCATGGCCGGCGCGGCCGTCGGCCAGCCCGACCTCGCCCCACGCCCCGGCCAGACACTGATCCTGGCTCATGGTCGCGCAGCTGCCGAGCGACAGAGCCAGAACGGCTACGCCAAGTCCGATCGCGAGCGTTCGCATGGTCCCTCCCCCGAGTGCGTCGCCACTATGGCGCGCCGCGAAAGAACGGCCAAGGCGGCGCGCGACGCGGCGACGCATGCTATGCTTCAGCGTGAGCGAGGACGATTTTCACGACGACGGCGACGTTCCGGGCGCAGAGGTACTGGAAACGACGCTTAGGGGCGATGAGGGCCGCCTGGACCGCGCCCTGGCCCTGGCGCTGCCGCAACTCTCGCGCGCCCGCATTCAGACCCTGATCGCCGACGGCGCCGTCCGGCGCGAAGGCGTCGTGCTCACGGATGCCTCTGGCAAGGCGCGAAGCGGGACGCACCGCATCTCGCTGCCCCCGCCGGCTCGCGCGACGCCGCTGCCTGAGGACCTGCCGCTCACCGTCCTGTTCGAAGACGACCACCTCATCGTCGTCGACAAGCCCGCCGGCATGGCCGCCCATCCCGCGCCGGGGTCTGAAACGGGCACCCTCGTGAACGCCCTTCTGGCCCATTGCGGCGCTTCGCTGTCCGGCATCGGCGGCGTCGCCCGGCCCGGGATCGTCCATCGTCTGGACAAGGACACGTCGGGCGTCATGGTCGCCGCCAAGTCCGATCGTGCCCATGCGGGTCTTTCGGCCCTGTTCTCGACCCACGACATCGAGAGGTCGTACGTGGCCCTGACGCGCAGCGTGCCCGACCCCGCGCGGGGCCGCATCCAGACCCTGATCGGGCGTTCGACCTCCGACCGCAAGAAGATGGCCGTGCTGCGCGTCGGCGGCCGCGAGGCGATCACGGACTATCTGGTCCAGCGGACCTTCGGAGCGCCCAGGAAGGCCGGAGCGGCGCCAATGGCCGCCCGCGTCCTCTGCACGCTCCACACCGGCCGCACCCATCAGATCCGCGTGCATCTGGCGTCGAAGGGCGCGCCGATCCTCGGCGATCCGACCTACGGTTCAGGCAGCCCCGCCGCTCCCGTCCGCGACGCCATCGCCGCCGCCGGCCTCGCCCGTCAGGCCCTGCACGCCGCCGTGCTGGGCTTCGTCCATCCCGTCACCGGCGAACCCCTGCGCTTCGAGACCGTTCTTCCAGCCGACATGCGCGCCTTGGAAGCGGCGCTCGAAACGTTGGAGTGAACCATGGCCGAACTCGCCTTCGATCCCGTCGGGTCCCGCTACGTCCTGCCTCTGGACGACGGGGAGGAAGGTCAGGTCGACGTCCGCCTGTCGGAGGGCCTGCTGACCATCCGCCGGGTGTTCGTCCCCCCTTCCCATGAAGGCCAGGGCATCGCGGCGCAGATGATGAAGGCCGTCGCCCACGACGCGCGCGAAAAGGGTCACAAGGTCGTGCCCGTCTGCTCCTATGCGGATGTCTGGTTTCGCCGGAACAAGGACCAGCAGGATCTGCTGGCCGGCTGAGTGCGTCTTGATTCAGGACGGACAATCTGCTACACCGACGATCACAGTGGCGTCCGGGCCACGGTCGCGCTTCGGTGCGACGACGCGCCTCTTTCGCGGACCGAAACCCGGACCCATCTCATTCGCTGAGGGGTGAGGCGCCGGCGCGCATGGTGCGGCCGGAACCGAAGGACCCGCTCGATCGGTCGGAGGGACCACAAACATGGCCAACGCCACGCTCGCGGTGATGTCGCCTGAACAAGGGCTGTCGCGCTATCTCACGGAAATCCGCAAGTTTCCGATGCTCACCAAGGACGAGGAGTTCATGCTCGCCAAGCGGTGGAGCGAACACTCGGACCCTGAGGCGGCCCACAAGCTCGTCACCTCTCACCTGCGCCTCGTGGCCAAGATCGCCATGGGCTATCGCGGCTACGGCCTGCCGATCGGCGAGGTGATCTCCGAAGGCAACGTCGGCCTGATGCAGGCGGTCAAGAAGTTCGACCCGGACAAGGGTTTCCGCCTGGCCACCTACGCCATGTGGTGGATCCGCGCCTCGATCCAGGAATACATCCTGCGCAGCTGGTCGCTCGTGAAGATGGGCACCACCGCCGCGCAGAAGAAGCTGTTCTTCAACCTGCGCAAGGCCAAGAGCCAGATCTCGGCCTTCGAGGAAGGCGACCTGCATCCCGAGCATCTGTCTGCCATCGCCACCAAGCTGGGCGTGACCGAGCAGGAGGTCACCGACATGAACCGCCGTCTCGGCGGCGACGCCTCGCTGAACGCCCCGCTGCGCGCGGACGGCGAAAGTGAGTGGCAGGACTGGCTGGCGGACGACACGGCCGTCTCCCAGGAAACCCAGCTGGCCGACGACGAGGAGAAGTCGATCCGCATGAGCCTTCTGCAGGAGGCCATGGAAGAGCTGACGGACCGCGAAAAGCACATCCTGACCGAGCGCCGCCTCAAGGACGACCCGGTCACGCTCGAGGAACTCGCCGGCCAGTACGGCGTCAGCCGCGAGCGCGTCCGCCAGATCGAGGTCCGGGCCTTCGAGAAGCTGCAGAAGGCGATGCGCATGGCGGCTGAAGAGCGGAACCTGGTCGACGCCTGACGCCCTCAGGCAGCGAGCGACCGCGTCGCGAGCGTCAGGGCAAGGAAAGCCTCAGCCGGCCTTCTTCAGCGGCGTCCCCGCCGCCTGATGCATGGCCAGAAGTCCGCCGATCGGGGCCGACAGCGTCGCCTTGGTCGGCGGCCCGCCGGCCAGCGTAACTTCGAGTGCGCCCACCGCCACCACGAGCCGGCTGTCGGCGGCCTTGATGCCGATCGCCTTGAGCTGAACGGCCTGTTCTTTCACCGCGCGCGCCGCCTGGGTCGGGTCGGCGTCGAACTGGTCCAGCGCGGCGGCCAGGATGCGCATGGCCTGATCCTTCGCCTCGGCCAGCGCCGCCGCCGCGTCGCTCGGCTTGTCGGACTTGCGCTTGGCGGGCCCGGAGTATTCGCCGGAGTTGAACCGCCGACGGTCCGGCCCGACGTACATGACGCCTTCGACCCAGTTGCGGGGCTTCAGCACCACGTTCTCCACCCGCTTGATCAGATCGGCGCTGGTGAAGGGCTTGCGCAGAAACTCATGAACCCCGGCGTCCCGCGCGCCCTTGATCGACGTGGCGGTGGCTTCGGCCGTGACCATGATGATCGGCGCCCGCCGACAGGCGAGGTCTGACCGGCGTACGGCCCGTGCGAAGGCGTCGCCGTCGAGGTCCTGGCCGGTCGCCTCGGTGAAGATCAGGCCGGGATCCAGCCTTGCCGCGGCCTTCAGGCCCGCGTGCTCGTCCGCCTCGACCGCGATCTCGCGGGTGCCCAGCCCCTTCATGATGTCGGTGATCAGCCGGGCGGCATGAGCGTTCGGATCGACGAGCAGCACCCGCCGCACGACGGGCTCCAGCCGGGTCAGCAGGCGGCGATCGACGGCGAACACAGGCGACTCCACGGCACGTTGAACCCGCCACGCGTAGCGTCGCGTCCGTTAAGGCCCGTTGAACGCTGTGATTTTTTCAGATCAGCCCTGAAATGGATCCCGCATCAGGATGGTGTCGTCGCGCTCCGGGCTGGTGGACAGCAGCGCCACCGGCGCCCCGATCAGCTCCTCGATGCGTCTCACGTATTTGATGGCGTTGGCGTTGATGTCCTTGAAGCTGCGAACCCCGGCCGTGCTCTCGCTCCAGCCCTCCAGCTCCTCGAACACCGGCTCGGCGGCCGCCTGCGCCTTCAGGCTGGACGGCAGATGATCCAGCACCTCGCCGTTCACGCGATAGCCGACGCAGATCTTTAGCGTCTCCAGCCCGTCCAGCACATCCAGCTTGGTCAGGGCGATCCCGTCGATGCCGTTGATGGCGACCGACTGGCGCACCAGCACCGCGTCGAACCAGCCGCAGCGCCGCGCCCGTCCGGTGTTCACCCCGACCTCGCGCCCCACGGTCGCCAGATGCTCGCCCACGGCGTCGTTCAGCTCGCACGCGAACGGCCCCTCGCCCACCCGGGTGGTGTAGGCCTTCACGATCCCCAGCACGTAGCCGACGCCCTTCGGCCCTATGCCTGACCCCGCCGCCGCCTGACCCGCCACGGTGTTGCTGCTGGTCACATAGGGATAGGTGCCGTGGTCGACGTCGAGGAATGCGCCCTGCGCCCCTTCGAACAGCACCCGCTTTCCGGACTTCTGCGCCTGATCCAGCACCCGCCACGCCGGCTTCACATACGGCAGGATCTTCGGCGCGATCTCCAGCAACTGGCCCAGCAGCGCCTCCGGGTCGATCGGCTCCAGCCCCAGCCCGGCCCGCAGCGGATCGTGATGCGAGCGCAGACGATCGATCTTGACCTTCAGGTCGTCCGCTTCGGCCAGATCGCAGACCCGGATCGCCCGGCGCCCCACCTTGTCTTCATAGGCCGGACCGATGCCGCGTCCGGTGGTGCCGATCTTCGCGCCCGGTGCCTTCGCCGCCGCCTCGCGCGCGACGTCCAGCGCCGGATGGATGGGCAGGATCAGGCACGCATTGTCCGCGATGGTCAGGACGTCCGGCGTGATCGCCACGCCCTGCGCCGCGATCTTCTCGATCTCACCGACCAGATGCCAGGGATCGACCACCACGCCGTTGCCGATGATCGAGGGCTTGCCCTGCACCACGCCCGACGGCAGCAACGCCAGCTTGTAGACCTTGCCGTCGACGACCAGCGTATGGCCCGCATTGTGTCCGCCTTGGAACCGCACGACCATGTCGGCCCGGTTGGACAGCCAGTCGACGATCTTGCCCTTGCCCTCGTCGCCCCACTGGGCGCCGATCACCGCGACGTTCGCCAAGGATCACTCTCCGCTGCTTGCGGGCGGAGGCTATAACCGCGGAATCGCGTGATGTCGTCCGGGCGGCGGATTATTCCGCCAGCGCCTCGGCGAACGCCCAGTCCAGCCATGGGCCCAAGGCTTCGACGTCTGCGGCGTCGACGGTGCATCCGCACCAGACGCGCAGGCCCGGCGGCGCGTTGCGGTGCCCTTCCACGTCGAACGCGGCGCCCTCGGCTTCCAGCAGGGCTTTCATCCGCATGACCAGCGCCCGTTGAGCGACTTCGCCCAACGCCAGGAAGCGCGGATGGACGATCTTCATACAGACGCTGGTGGTCGACCGTTGCTCCGGCCGCTCGGCCAGCCAGTCGATCCAGTCGGTCCGCCCGACCCATGCCGCCAGCGCCGCGAAGTTGGCGTCCGTGCGCCGGATCAGTTCCGGCAGTCCACCGACCGACAGCCCCCACTGGACCCCGTCGATCCAGTCCTCCAGCGTCCAGACGCTGAAGGTGTTGATCATCGACCCCGCCGCCAGCGTCCGGTCGAAGCCTTCGGCATCGCGCAGCCGCAGCACCTTCGGCACCGGCCGCTCGGGCACGTACTGATCCAGTCGCGCCACCGCGCGGGGCCCCAGCGCCGTCACCCCCAGCCCCGCCTCGCCACCCAGCGCCTTCTGGAAACTGAAGGTGACGACGTCCAGCCTGTCCCACGGCAGGGGCATGGCGAACGCGGCCGACGTCGCGTCGCAGATAACCAGCCCTTTGCGGTCCGCGGCGATCCAGTCACCACCCGGCGCCTTCACGCCCGAGGTCGTGCCGTTCCAAGGAAACATCAGGTCGGCCTCAGGATCGACCTCCGCCACATCGGGAAACCGTCCCCATGCCGCCGTCAGGACCTCGGGCTCCAGCTTCAGCGCGTCCCGGACGTCCGTGGCCCAAACCTGGCCGAAATTCTCGAACGCCAGGACCTGCACGGGCCGCGGCCCCAGCAGGTTCCACAGCGCCTGCTCCACGGCCCCGGTGTCCGACCCCGGCGCATAGACCAGCGCCCAGTCGTCCGGGGCCTGCAGCAGCTCCCGCGTCAGCTTCAGCCCCTGCGCGAACCGCGCCACCACCTCCGGGGCCCGGATGCCGCGCCCGAGCAGTTCGGTGGATATCGCCTCGCGCGACCAGCCCGGCCGCTTGGCCGTCGGCCCTGACGAGAACCATGGCCGGGCGGGCTTGACGTTCGGCTTGCCGGCCATCCCGCCCTCAGTCCCGAAAGGGCTTGATCGGCCCCTCGTCCCGGACCTTCTCGGCCAGCTTGGTCAGGCGGTCGTCGCCCTCCGGCAGCACGATCATCAGCCGGGCCAGAAGGTCGCCGCGCTTGCCGTTCGCAAAGCCGCCCCTCCCCTTCAGACGCATCACCTTGCCGGAGCTCGAACCCGCCGGAATGGTCAGGCTGACCGTCCCCTCGGGCGTCCTGACCGGGACCTTGCCGCCGAGCACCGCGTCGTACAGCGACACCGGCTGATCCATGGTCAGGTCGGCGCCGTCCCGCGTGAACAGCGGGTGCTTGGCGATCTTCAGCTCGATCAGGGCGTCTCCCGCCGGTCCGCCGCGACCCGGCGCGCCCTGACCCTTGAGACGGATCACCTGCCCGTCGCCGGCGCCCCTGGGGATCGCCACATCCAGCATGCGCCCGTCTGAGAACTGTATCCGCCGCGTCGCTCCGGAAATGGAATCCTCCAGCGTGATTTCCAGCGTGGCCCGGACGTCCTGTCCTTTCGAGGCGAACCCGCGGCCGCCCCCGGCCCGCGCCCCGCCGCCGAACATGCCGCCGAAGATCTCCTCCAGATCGACGTCGTCGAAGGCGCCGCGCCCGCCGCCCTGACCGAACGGACTTCCGCCCGGCCGTCCGGAGAAGCCGCGGAACTGCTCGCGTCCGTCGGCGTCGATCTCGCCGCGGTCGAACTTCGCCTTCTTCTCGGCATCGCCCAGAATGTCGAAGGCCGCCGTCACGCGCTTGAACCGCTCCTCGGCCGCCTTGTCGTTCGGGTTGGAATCCGGATGCAGCTGCTTGGCCAGCTTGCGGTAGGCGGACTTGATCTCCGCCGCACTCGCCCCGCGCGCCACGCCCAGTTCCTTGTAGGGATCACCCGCCACGCGGTCGTCGCTCCTCGCTGCCAGAATCTCTCAGTTAGGGCAGGAACGCGGGTCACGCGAGAGGGGTCGTCGCCTCCAGGCCCCAACCCCAGAGATCGCCCCACTGGCTCACGGCCGCGCGGGCCCCTCCGATCCCCCCGGAAAAAAGTTCGGCGAGCAGGACGCCGCTCGCATCGATCCCGGCCGCCTCGACCTCGACGGCGCCGACCTCCAGGTCCCCGTCCAGCCACCGCACGCGGAACCGCATCGGGTCTGCGGCCGAGTCCGGCCCGTCCCAGCGATCCCCCTCCAGCCTCGATCGCGGCGTCCAGCTCAGGCGTCGGCCGCCGGCCGCGGTGATTTCGGCGACCAGATGCGCGGGCGCCCATGGCCGCCCGTGGACCCCCCGCACCGTCGCGGCCACCTCCGCCGTCAAAGGTCCTCCGGGGGCGCCCCCCGCCGACGCCGCGCGCCAGATGCGCTCCACGCCCCTTTCGGCCGCAGTGAAGTCGGCCCGCATGAGCTCATCGAGGACGACCACCAGCGCGCCCGCGTCGGCCGGCGCCGCAACCGTGCCTTGCTGTCAGCGCCGCCAGACAGCGGTCGATCTCACGAGTCAGCGCCGCCAGGACCGCCTCCGCCCTCGCATCCGCCTCATTCCCTTTTCCGGCCATGTCGAAACCATAGCTTCCGACCGCACCCGTCGCGGCGAGTCGCCTCAAGTTTCTGGGCAGGCGTTGAAATGCCGGGCTATTTCGTCGCCGGTCGTCGCAATGAAGCCGGGTCAGCCCGCGCTTTGCAGTCCCGCCGGCGCGGCTTCGGCGGTCACTTCCGCCATGGCGCGCAGCAGTTCGGCGATCTGGATGGGCTTGCCGACGTGGGCGTCCATGCCCGCCTCACGGCAGCGCTCGGCCTGTTCCGGCTGGACGTTGGCGGTCAGGGCGATGATCGGCGTCCGCGCCGCGGAACCGCCGCCCGCGCGGATGGCCCGCGTCGCGTCCAGTCCGTCCATGACCGGCATGTGCACGTCCATCAGGATCAGGTCGTAGGCGCCGGTCCGGGCCGCCTCCACGGCCTGCGCGCCGTCCTCGACGGCGTCGACCGTCAGGCCCAGTCCGCCCAGGATGGCGCTCACCAGTTCACGGTTGGCCGGCGCGTCGTCGGCCACGAGAATCCGCATCGTCATGGCGGGCGCGTGGGCGACGTCGGGGGCCGCCTCGGGCGCCTCGGCTTCCTCGGCCGGCACCTCGAACCAGAAGGTCGAGCCCCGGCCCGGCGCGCTCTCCGCGCCGATCTCGCCGCCCATCATCTCGATCAGGCGCCGGCTGATGGCCAGCCCCAGACCCGTTCCGCCGTACAGCCGCGTCGTCGACGCGTCGGCCTGGGCGAACCGTTCGAACAGGGCGGCCATCTTCGCCTCGGCGATGCCGATGCCCGTGTCCCTCACCTCGATCCTCAGACGCCCGTTCCGCCATCCGGCGCACAGGCGTATCTCGCCGTCGGTGGTGAATTTCGCCGCGTTCGACAGCAGGTTCAGCGTGACCTGCCGCAGGCGACCGGCGTCGCCGCTCAGCCACGCCGGCGCGTCGTCCGCCAGCTCCAGCGTCAGCGTCGTGCCCCGCGCGGACGCGGATTCTTCGACCATCGCCGCGGCCGCCTCGACCATGGACCGCAGGTCGAACGGCATCGGCTCCATCTCGACCCGGCCGGCCTCCAGCTTGGAATAGTCCAGAATGTCGTTGATCACGCCCAGCAGGCTGTCGCTGGCGGAGGCGATGCGCTCGACGTGCCGGCGCTCCTGTTCCGGCAGGTCGGGGCTGTTCTTCAACAGGCCGGCGAAACCGATGACGCTGGTCAGCGGCGTCCTCAGTTCGTGAGACATGTTGGCCAGGAACTCGGACTTGGCCCGGGCGCCGGCCTCCGCCCGGTCGCGCGCCTCGACCAGCTCGTCTTCCAGCCGCTTGGTGGCCGTCACGTCGCGCACCACGTCCTGGAACTCGATCGCGCGACCCTCGTCGTCGCGGGTCACCGTGGCGCGCGTCTCCAGCCACCGGACCTCGCCCGCCTTGGTCACAACGCGGTACCGGCGGCTCTGGTGCCGCGCGTCGGCCGACCTGCGGAACTCGGTGAACGCCGCGATCATCGCGGGAACGTCGTCGGGGTGCATCAGCGTCGTGACCGGCCGCCCGACCAGCTCCTCGGCTTTGAAGCCCGTCATGCTTTCGACGGCCGGCGAATAGTAGCGCGTGTTTCCGTCCGGACCGTAGGTGATGATCACGTCGGTGGCGCGATCCGCCAGCAGCCGATAGCGCGCCTCGTTGCGCCGGCTCTCGTCCAGCGTCGCCTGAAGCCTGTCCTCCAGCGCCTTGCGCTCCGACGCGTCGCGGATGGACACGATCACCTCGTCCGGGCGACCACCGTCCTCGCGCGTCACGGCCCTGAAGCGGCTCTCGACCCAGATTTCGCGCCCGTCACGATGCAGGGCGCGGTGCTGGATGCTGCGCGGACGCCCGCTCCTCAGCGCCTCGATGCCGGCGGACAGCACGGCGCCCAGATCGTCAGGGTGCACGTAGTCCTTCGACTGACCGCTCATGTCCTCGTGGCGCCAGCCCAGCAGCTGCTCGATCGCCGGCGAGATGTAGGGGCTGGATCCGTCCGGTTTCAGCCGCGCGATCACGTCCGCGGTGTTGTCGGCCAGCAGTCTGTACCTGCGGCCGTTCCGCTCCGCCTCGTGCAGCAGCTTTTCCTGCTCCGTCACGTCGCGGAACACGCCGTACATGCTCAGAACGCGCCCGTCCGCCGCCCGTTCGCAGTCCGCGTGCGCCTCGACCCGGCGTTCTTCTCCGTCCGCGCGGATGATCCTCAGCGTCAGGCGATAGCCGACGCCCTCCGTCATGCCGCGCTGGATCGCGGCCATCAGGGGGCCGCGGTCGTCCGGGTGATAGAAGCCGATCGCGTCGTCATAGCTGGGGTCGAACGTCTCGCGCTCGACGCCGTGGATCCGGTAGACCTCGTCGGACCACGTCACGGCCATGGTCGCCGCGTCCAGCCGCCACTGGCCGATGCCGGCCATCTCCTCGGCCAGCCTCAGCTGCTCGATTCGCTCGTTCTGGCGCAGGACGACGTCGGCCTGATCGACGATTTCGCCGGCCATCCGTGCCAGAACCCGCAGATTCTCGATCTGCGTCGCGTCCGGCGCCGGACGCGGCTCGACGTCCATCACGCCGATCGCGCCGACGGCCCGACCTTCGGCATTGGTGATCGTCACCCCGGCGAAAAACCTCAGGTGCGGCGGTCCCACCACCATCGGGTGCGCCGCGGTGGCCGCGTTCTCGCGCGCGTCCTCGACCACCAGGACGGCGTCGGGCCCCAGTTCGACCATGGTGTCGGTCACCGTGGTCTCGCGCGGCAGCTCCTTGTGACCCAGCCCGATGTTCGAGCGGAACAGCGTGCGGTCGCCGTCGACGATGCCCACCATCGCGTGCGTCGTCCCGAACATGGCGCGCGCCAGCGCGGTCAGCCGGTCGAACGGGCTGTCCAGATTCAGCGACGGCGTCGTCGCCTGCTTCGGAGATCTGTCGCGGGCGTCTCCCATTGCGACAGTCTGCCGCGCATTTCGGAAAATTCGGTTAGCGCGGCGGGGGTTGCGTCCCGCGCTCCGCGACCCATTCCGGCGCTTCCAGGTCCAGCGCGTCCTCTTCCTCGGCCAGCGCCTCTTCCGAGATCGTCTGGTTGCGGATCGACACCCCCGCCTCGTGCACCGTCTCGCGGCTGCCGCTCACCAGATGGTGCCACCAGGCCAGGTCCCGCCCTTCGTGCAGGCGGCGATAGGCGCAACTGCGCGGCATCCACTCCAGCGCCTCGATGTTGTGGGGCGTCAGCTGGATGCAGTCCGGTACGTGCGCCTTGCGGTTCGCATAATCGGAGCACCGGCAGACGCCCGGGTCGAACAGCTTGCAGTGCACCTTCGTGGGGATGACCTCCCCCGTGTCCTCGTCCTCGAACCGCACCAGGCAGCACAGCCCGCAGCCGTCGCACAGGCTCTCCCACTCGGCGGGCGTCATCTGCTCAAGCGACTTGGTGCGCCAGAAGGGGGTCATGGCGCGGGCTTCTACGCCTGTCCGGTTCGTCTGTCGCCCTCCCGACATCAGTTTTTCCGGAACCGTCCGGCCAGCGCCCGGTTGTCGATACTGTCCTTCATTCCAGTTTTACAGACAAGCTGGAACATTAATCAGAAAGTCAGGATCCGACATATGTTCATGCACAACAAGCGACTCATGTATACAGTCAGGGTTTCGGAGCCGAATCCCGTCCTCGCCAACATGATGCTGGAACAGTTCGGCGGCGCCGACGGCGAGCTGTCCGCCGCCATCCGCTACTTCACCCAAGGCCTGAACGAGGACGACCCGGGCCGCAAGGACATGCTGCTGGACATCGCGACCGAGGAACTGAGCCACCTCGAGATCATCGGCTCCATCGTCGCCATGCTGAACAAGGGCGGCAAGGGCCGTCTGGCCGAGGGCGTGGACAAGGAGGCGGACCTCCTGATCGCGCTGAACGCAGGGGGCGACAGCCACATCACCAACCTGCTCTACGGCGGTGGACCGACCGTCGTGAACTCGGCCGGCGTGCCCTGGACCGGCGCCTACATCGACAGCCGCGGCGAGCCGACGGTGGACCTTCGCTCGAACATCGCCGCCGAGAGCCGGGCCAAGATCGTCTACGAGCGGCTGATCAACATCACCGACGACCCGGGCATCAAGGACGCGCTCAGCTTCCTCATGACCCGCGAGGTCGCGCACCAGAAGTCGTTCGAGAAGGCCCTCTACTCGATCGAGAACAACTTCCCGCCGGGCAAGCTGCCGGGTCGGCCGGAGTTCGCCGACGTCTATTTCGACATGTCCCAGGGCGAGGGCAACATGCGCGGCTCGTGGAACCAGGGCGAACAGTGGGACTACGTCGACGACCGCGAGGCCCAGGCGGCGGTCGACGGCGGCGACGGCATGCCGACCGTCGAGGTGGACCAGGACTCCGCGGACCAGCTGGCCATGGCGGCCACTCGCACCATGTCCGATCCGATGGCGGATCCGATCACCGGCGCCGACCTCGGCGCCGGTCCGGGAGCGGGAAAGACGACGCCCCTGCCCATGATGCAGTGACGGCCATGGCCTAATGCGGGGCGGCGGCCTATATCGCCGGCCCAATGGCCGCCCGCCCGCCCCTCATCGCCCTGAAGGACGTCCGCCTGCAGGACGGTCCCCGCCCGCTGTTCGACGGGGTCGACCTGGCGATCGAGCCGCGCACCCGCGCCGCCCTCGTGGGCCGCAACGGCGCGGGCAAGTCCACGCTGATGAAGCTCGTCATGGGCCTGATCGAGCCCGACGCCGGCGACCGCTCCGTTCAGGCCGGCACCCGCTTCGCCCACGTTCCGCAGGAGCCCCTCATCACCGGCGAGACCCTGCTCGACTACGCCGCCTCCGGCGCGGCGGAGCGCTGGGACGCCGAGGCCTGGCTGACCACTTTCGGCCTCGACCCGAACAAGCCGGCGGTGAACCTGTCGGGGGGCGAGACCCGCCGCGCGGCGCTGGCCCGGGCCTTCGCGGAATCGCCGGACCTGCTTCTCCTCGACGAGCCCACCAACCACCTCGACGTCCTCGCCATCGAGCTGCTGGAGACCGAGCTGCTCCAGGCGCGCTTCGCCGTGCTGGTCGTCAGCCACGACCGCGCCTTCCTGAACCGCGTCACCGACCGCGTGCACTGGCTGGAGCACCGCCGCGTCCGCACGCTGGACAAGGGCTTTCAGGCCTTCGACGACTGGGCCGCGAAGGTCATGGACGAGGAGGCGGAGTCTCTTCGCCGCCTGACGAAGAAGATCGAGGCCGAGACCTACACCTTCTACCGCTCCATCACCGCCCAACGGACCCGCAACGAAGGGCGCGCCCGCGCCCTGCAGGCCATGCGCGCAGACCGCGCCGAACGCATGAAGGACCTCCCGAAGGAGCTGAACCTCGGCGTCGACGCCGGCGTCTCGTCCGGGAAGCTGGTCGCCGAGCTCAAGGGCGTGTCCAAGGGCTTCGGCGACCGCGTCATCCTCAAACCCTTCACCACCCGCGTCATGCGGGGCGACCGCCTGGCCATCGTCGGGCCGAACGGCGCGGGCAAGACGACGCTGGTCAAGCTGCTGCTGGGCGAACTGCCCTCCGATTCCGGCACGATCCGGCTCGGCGCCAATCTGGAGCCCGTCTACCTCGATCAGTCCCGCGAGGGGCTCAAGTCGGACATGACCCTGTGGGACGCCCTGACGCCCGGGGGCGGCGACAGCATTCTGGTCCGCGGCCATTCGAAACACGTCGCCGCCTACGCAAAGGACTTCCTGTTTCAGGAGAGCCAGCTGAAGCAGCCGATCTCCACCTTGTCGGGCGGCGAGCGGAACCGTCTGCTGCTGGCCCGCGCGCTGGCCAGGCCGGCCAACCTGCTGGTGCTCGACGAGCCCACCAACGACCTCGACATGGACACGCTCGACAAGCTGGAGGAGCTGCTGGAGAGCTACGACGGCACCCTGATCCTGGTCAGCCACGACCGCGATTTCGTCGACCGTCTGGCCTCGTCCACCATCGCTCTGAACGGCCGCGGCGACCTGGTCGAAACCCCCGGCGGCTGGACCGACTTCCTCAGGCAGAACCCCGGGTTCCTGACTCCGCCGGCGGCGGTCGTGCCCGCGACGCCCCGCACCACCGCTCCACCCGCCGCCCCGCCGGTCGAGCGCAGGCCCGTCAAGCTGTCCTACAAGGACGCACGTCGTCTCGAGGAGGTCGAACGCCTGATGGAGACGCTGCCGGTCGACATCGCCCGACACGAAGCGACCCTGGCCGACCCCGACCTCTACGCGCGTGACCCCGCCGCCTTCGACCGGGCGATGAAGGCCGCGGAGACGGCCCGCGCCGACCTTGAAAAGGCCGAGGCCGACTGGCTGGAGATCGAGGAGAAAAAAGCCGCGCTGTCGGCCTGAGGCTTCAGTCGCGCCCCACTTGGACGACCGCCTCGGCCGCCGCCAGCGCCGCCTCCCCCGCATCCCCCTCGGGCTCTCCCTCCGACGATCCTTCGTCATAGGGCTGGGCCACGGGCGGCAGCGGTTTCCCCTGGTCGTCTTCAAAGAGGTAATCGTAGCAGCCCGGCGACGGATTGCCGTTGTAGTCGTAGGTGCACGGCGTGGGGTCGTAGCCGTTCCCGGCCCCATAAACGCCCGTCGCGTTCCAGTAGGCCGGATCCGACAGGACGTCGCATCCGCCCAGGGCCAGCAGTCCCACGGCTCCGATCATCATACGCATCTTCATGCGACAGCTCCCCGCTTCGTCGGCCGAGTAGCCGCGATCGGCCAGCCGGGGTCAAGCTGCCGGAAACTGACGACCGACGGGTCCGGCACGCGGCTCCACCGCCTTTCTGTGGATGACGCAAACCGCTGCTTTCGCACCGCGAATTTCGTCCGTCCACAGATATGCACAGGGTTATGCACCGATCGCAGGCGGCTTTCGCACAGCGGGGCGATTTCGGGCGCTTGCCTCATAGCGGGTTTCGTCGGAACGTCAACGGGCCGAGGGACACGGCGGCGCGGAAAACCGGGGAGACCCGGGGCTCAAGGCGAACCGGCCCGGCTCTCCGACCCGACGCTTCGGGAGGTCTTCGGACCCGACGAGCGGAAGGCGGGATCCAGGCTCCAGAACGACGAAGGCTCCGGCCGGAAGCGTTCACGGAGAACCGGATCGGGATCGACGGACGGCGCAGGCTCGACCTGCGGGACGCCGGAGACCCTGAGCGCGACAGGTTGCAGCCGACCTTCGTCGGGGTTCGCCCCGCCGGAGCCCAGGCCAGGCGCCTGAACCTCAATGGCCAAGTCCAACCCGGACTTGGCGGGGGGACGAAGCAAACCGGTTCGCCGGGGCGCCTCGTCCCCCCGCTCAATTCCGGCGGGCGCCGACTGGCGATTTCTCTCAGACGCGATACCGTGAAGCCTCTTGAGGGGGAGCTTCCGATTATGCGCATCGCCGCCGTGACCACAGCCGTCCTGATCGCCGCCGGCCTGTCCGGCCATGTCGCCGCGCAGGACCGCCCACCCGCCTACACCAACGCCGAGGCCTGCCTCGAGGCCAACGTCGACGCCGCCGTCGCCGCCTCTTCCGGCGCCGCGGACGCGGCGGAGTTCCTGCTGGAATACCTGTGCGCCGAGCCCGTCTCCTATGCGTCGGCCTATGAGCGGAACAGCGCCGCCCTGGCGACGATGACCGCCATGCTGGCAGGCATCGAGGCCGAGGTGGCCGCTGGGGCTGACGCCTATATGGACCCCGTCGCCCAGGAGGCCACGACGGAGGACGTCGACGTCGCGGCGATGTTCGCGGGCACCAGCGTCGATCCCGTCACCGGGGCCATCGTGACGGCGCCCGACGCCGCGATGGGCGGCGCGTTCGGCGAGACGATCGCAATGCAGGCTGCGATGCTGAGCGGACAGGACGGCCATCCCGTCTTCCTGCGCCAGCTGGCCGGCCGACTGGTGATGGCTCGCCGCCGCTAATCTTTCCAAGCGCGCGTCCGCGCCCTATGCCTTCGCCATGCGCCGCCCGATCACCTCTGCCCTGCCCGACCGCCGCGCCGTTCTGGCCGGGGGCGCGGCCATGGGCTTGGCGGCCTGTGGAGGTTCCGAGCCCCGGGTCGACGACGAGGGCCGCGTCCGCATCCGCTTCGCCACCGACTGGCGCGCCCAGGCCGAGCACGGCGGCTTCTATCAGGCCCTGGCGTCCGGGGCCTATGCGCGGCGCGGGCTGAACGTCCAGATCGTCCAGGGCGGCCCCGGCGTGAACGTGCCCCAGCTGCTGGCGGCCGGGGCGGTCGAGCTGGGCATGGGATCGAACAGCTTCATCCCGATGAACCTGGTCGCCGAGGGCGCCCCGGTGAAGGCCGTCGCCGCCTTCTTCCAGAAGGACCCGCAGGTTCTGATCGCCCACCCCGACCCGGCGCTGAACGGCATCGCCGACCTCGCGGGCCGACCCTTCCTGCTGGCCGCCGCCTCGCGTGACGCCTTCTGGGTCTGGCTGAAGGCGAAGTACGGCTTCACCGACGAACAGGTCCGCACCTACACCTTCAACCCCGCGCCCTTCCTCGCCGATCCGCGCGCGGTGCAGCAGGGCTATCTGACGTCGGAGCCCTACACGATCGAGAAGGAGGCGGGCTTTGCGCCGCGCGTCTTCCTGCTGGCCGACGAAGGCTACCCGTCCTACGCCTGCATGGTGCTGGCCCCGACGCCCTTCGCCCGCGACAACGCCGCCTCGCTGCGCGCCTTCCTGGCCGCCTCAGCCGAGGGCTGGCGCGACTACATGCAGGGCGACGCCACGGCCGCGGACGCCCTGATCCGCAAGGACAATCCGGAGATGACCCAGGACGTCCTTGATCAGGCCCGGGCGAAGCTGCGCGAAAACGCCGTCGTCTCCGGCGGTGACGCCGCGCTCTACGGTCTCGGCGCCATGACGGCCGATCGCTGGCGTGACTTCTATCAGGTCGCGTCCGAGGCCGGCGTCTATCCGCCCGGCCTGAACTGGCGCGATGCCTTCACCACCCAGTACCTGCCGGGCCGTGGCTGAGCCCATTCGGCCGGCGGCGTCGCTGGACGGGGCGACGGTCCGCTTCGCCGAACGCACGGTCGGCCCCCTCGATCTGATCGTCCTGCCCGGCACGATCACCGCCATCGTCGGGGCCTCAGGCTCGGGTAAGTCCACGGCCCTGAACCTGCTCGCGGGCCTGCGGACGCCTGACGCCGGACGCGCGGCGCCGGGGGCCGCCAGCCGCGTCTCGATGGTCTTTCAGAGCCCCACCCTGATGCCGTGGGCCAACGCCCTGTCAAACGTCGCCCTGCCGCTGGAACTGGCCGGGACGCCGCGTGAGGAGGCGCGGGCCCGCGCCTTGGACCAGCTGGTGGCCGTCGGCCTCGGCGACCGCGCGAATGCTCTGCCGCGCGAGCTTTCCGGCGGTATGGCCATGCGCTGCGCGCTCGCCCGCGCGCTGGTCACCGCCCCCGACCTGCTGCTGCTGGACGAGCCCTTCGCGGCGCTCGACAGCGTGACCCGGGTCCGTCTGATCGATCTTGTGACCCAGGCGTGGGCGAAAAGCCCGGGGCTGGCCGTCGTCCTGGTGACCCACGACGTTCACGACGCGGCACGACTGGCCCAGCGCGTCCTCGTGCTTGACCCTCGCGGCGCCGTCGCGGCCGACGTCGGGGGAGCGCGTCCGTCGAGGCACGGCGGTCCGATCGATCCCGAACGCGCGCGCGAAACCGCCGACCGCGTTTCCGCAGCTCTGGCCGCGGCCATGGAGCCGGCGGCATGAGCCGTGCCTGGCTCGAGCGTCTCAGCGGCGCCCTCGCCGTCGCGGCCCTTCTGGCCGCGTGGGAGACCGCCTGTCGCCTGCTGTCGCCTCCTGCCTATCTGCTGCCCACCCCCTCTGCAGTAGGCGCCGCGCTGATCGAGGCCGCGCCGCGGCTGGTCCCCTCCGCCGGCCAGACCTTTCTGCAGGCCATGCAGGCGCTGCTCCTGGCGACCGCCGTGGGCGTGTCGGCCGCCGTCGCCGCCTCGACGCACGCCACCGCCCGCGGCGCCCTGCGGCCGCTCGCGACCCTGTTGCAGGTCACCCCGGTCGTGGCGGTCGCGCCTCTCCTGATCCTGTGGGTGGGGCTGGACCGGGCTGATCTGTCCGTCGTCCTTCTGGCGGCGACGATCGCCCTGTTTCCCCTGTTTTCCGCCACGCTCACCGGCCTGACCTCGGCCGACCCCGACCTCGAACGGCTGTTCGACCTGCATCGCGCGCGGCCGATGGACCGCCTCCTGCGTCTGCGCCTCCCGTCCTCCCTGCCCTTCATGATCGAGGGCCTGCGCATCGGCGCAGGTCAGGCCATCGTCGGCGCTGTGGTCGCGGAGTTCGTGGCCGGCACCGGCGCGACCCAAGGCCTCGCCTGGCGCATCCTCGAGGCCGGAAACCGCCTGCGCACCGCCGAGCTGCTGGCGGGTCTCGCATGGCTGGCGGCCATGGGGCTGGCGCTCAACATCGTGCTCGGCGCGCTGGAAGGCGTCGTCCGGAAAAGGTTCGGCCTCGCACGTTAACGCCCGCGCAAGCCCGCGCGGCCTAGGCTTCGGCCCTGTTCCGCCGGGAGTCCGCCGCGTGCCCAGATCCCTGCTCATCGGCGCCGCCGCCCTGACGGCCCTGTCCGCCTTCCCCGCCTGCGCGCAGGACCCGGGCGACCGCCCGCCCCTGCGCCGCCTCGAATGGGCCGGCCGCCCCGCCGCCACGGCCGCCGAAGCCGGCAGCGTCCGCACCGTCATCCCTCATGCGGGCGCTGAGCCCGCGCGCGTGGCCCTTCGTCCCGCCCAGCCATGGCGCCCGACGTCGGGCTCGTCAGGCGGGCGTCCCGGCCTGACCCCCGCTTCCGCCTTCTCCAGCTCGCCGGCGGCGCCCGCGCCCTCGTGGACACCGCCCGCGGCCGAGGTCGCGCCTGCGCCGCTCGTCGAGCGACGGCCCGCTCCGGCGCCTCAACCGATCCGCACCGCGGAAGCCCGGCCGCGCCCCTCGGCGCCGGCGGCGGCGACCGACCGCGTCCCGCCGCACCGGCCGGAGCCCGAGCCTCAGGCCCGGCTGGTGCAGCCCTCGCCCGTCTCGGCGCAGCCTCAGCCTCAGCCTCAACCGCAGGTCTCGCAGCCCGTCGCCGAGGCGCCGCTCGATCCCATGGCCCCGCGCCGCGACGCGCCCATCTTCCGCGTCCAGGGCGCCCGCCAGCCGACAGCCCCGGTCGTCGCCCCCTCCTCCGTCGCTGCGACCGAAGCCGGGCCCGCCCAACCTCAACGGCAGGCGCAGGCGCAGGCCTCGCCCGGCCGTCAGCAGGGCGCCCGCTACTACTCCGTCCATCGTCAGAACGGCCGCGCTCCGGATCCGACCGTATTGCCCGAGCCCGTCTGGCTTGACCGCATGCCGGTCGATCTCGACGCGACGCCACAGTCCGAAGACCTCGCGGCCCCGCCCGAGGCGCCCCAGATGGTGCGCGGCTCCGACGGCGCCATGCGTCCGGTCCAGGGCGCCCAGCACGACCCCATCCCGTGACGGCCGTCGTGTCGCGCCTTCCCGACCTGATCGCTCTGGCGGAGGAGACTTCCAGCGAGAAGCGCCGCGACCTGCTGCGCGAGCTCAGCGACCAGTTCTTCGGTCCCGTCGAGCCGACCGCGACCGAAACCGCCCTCTATGGCGACGTTCTGGGCAAGCTGGCAGCCGACATGGAAACCGCGGTCCGCGCCGAACTTTCGGCCCGCTTCGCCACCAGCCCCCAGGCGCCCCATTCCCTCATACGCCGTCTCGCGTCCGACGAGGCCGCGGTGGCCGATCCCGTCCTGCGGGCCTCGCCCGTCCTGACCGAGGCCGACCTGCTGGACGTCGTCCGGTCCAAGGGTCAGGCCCATCTGCGCGCGGTGTCGGCCCGTGAGACCGTGCCGGAGGCGGTGTCGGACGTCATCGTCGAACGCGGTGACGACGAGACGCTGGGGACCCTGCTCGGCAACGAGGGCGCCGCCCTTTCCCGCCGGGCCTCCGAGGCCGCGGTCGAGCGTGCCAAGGCCAACCCCGCGCTTCACGCCGCGGCGGTGGAACGCAAGACCCTGCCCCCCGACCTGCTGAACGAGATGTATTTCGTGGTCGAGGCCCGCCTGCGCGCCCGCATTCTGGAGCAGAACGCGCGCATGGACCCGGCCTTGCTGGAAAGCGCGCTCAGCGCCGGCCGCGCGCGCCTGGCCGAGGTCGACGGCGCCCTGCCCGCCGACTACTCGTCCTGCCTCGCCTATGTGGACGAGATGCGCGCCGCCGGACAGCTGACGCCCCAGATGCTGGCCCGCTTCCTGCGGTCCGGCTCGAAGACCAGCTTCCTGATCGCCCTGTCGCAGCTGGCGGACGTGGATTTCCACACCGCCCGCCAGATCATCGAACGCAAGGACCTGGATGCGCTGGCGGTCATCTGCCGCGCCGCCGACCTGGACCGCGCCCTGTTCCTGACCTACGCCGTCGTCCTGCTGAACACCGACGGCGACGCCATGGGCAAGGCCCACGCCTACGCCCGCATGTACGCCGAGCTCAGCCGCGACGCCGCGCTGCGGACCCTCCGGTTCTGGAAGGCGAGGCGCGCGGCGCAGGCGGCCTGAGCGCGCGAAAAAGCCCGCCGGATCGCGCCGGCGGGCCTGATCGCTCTTCCAGCTTTCGCCGGCTTACTTCTTGGCGCGGCCGCCGCGGGCGGGTTTGCGGCCGCCCTGGCCCAGGCCCATCTGCTTGGCCAGGTCCGAACGAGCCTTGGCATAGTTCGGGGCGACCATGGGGTAGTCCTTGGCCAGACCCCACTTGGACCGGTATTCCTCAGGCGACATGTCGTACTTGGTGCGCAGGTGACGCTTCAGCGACTTGAACTTGCGGCCGTCTTCCAGACAGATCAGGTAGTCGGGCGTGATCGACTTGCGGATCGGCACGGCCGGTTCCTTGTTTTCCGGCTCCGGCTCGACGGCGCCCGTCGACAGTTGCGTCATGGTCGAGTGGATCGTGCCGATCAGGGCGGCCACCCCCTCCGGCGAGACCGTGTTGTTGCTGACATAGGCCGAGAACATGTCGGCCGTCATTTCCAGCAGGTTCGCGTTTTCTTCCATGATCAGGACCTTCTCCGTCGCCGTCGTGCGGCGTTGCTGACCGGGATTCGGTCGCGTCAGGATTTTCCCCTAATGCGCGTCGGTCTCGAAAGCAACATGTCCCGGTGATGCTGGCGCTGATCTGATCAGCGACGCGTCATTTCGGAACACGGCTCAGCGGCCGAAGTCTTCCGCCAGGGCCAGCATGGCCGCCCGCTCGGGCGCAGAATATTCGTCCAGCGCCTCCATGTCGCCCTCCCGGATCGCCTTCATCAGCGCGGGCGTCAGGGCCGACGACAGCGACCAGTTCCAGTAGCGAAGCACGGTCTGGGCCCGGTCGACCGCCAGCATGTCGAACGTCGTCTGCACCCGCGCCAGATCCGGATGGGCATGACCGTCCGGCCCGCTCTCCGGTCGTCGCGTCGAGCGCCACAGCGCCAGCAGGTCGTCGCGCCCCATGCCGGTCGCCTTGCACAGGATGGCCAGCGGTTCGCCGCCCACGTCGCCCAGGATCTTGGCCCCCGTCAGCGGCTTGATCCCCGCCAGGTAGGCGATCTCGGACGCCGTCTGGCGCGTGATGCCCGACTGTCCGGCCACGGCGACGGCGTGCTCCAGACTCTCGAACGGGCTCTTCTCCACCGCGGCGCGGTTCCTCTGGCGCCGCTCGATGAACTGCAGGGCCTTGCGCGACACCGGATCACCCCATCCCTCGGCCGCCGCCATCGGGAACACGTCTTCCGACACCTCCTGCAGGGGCTCCCGCGACACGGCGAACCGCTGCAGGATCGTCCGCCGCTCTTCCGGACCCACCCACCAGAACATCACGTAGGCGCCCGACGGCCGCAGTTCCGGGCGACGCAACAGATGCGGCGCCAGTTCACGATGCGTGCGGCTCAAGGCCGTCGCGTCTTCCAGCGCCGGCTGGCTGAACCGCGCGGTGGTGTTGCGCAGGATCCGTTCCACGTTGGCCGGCTCGGCCGCGCGCACGATGGCCTCGACCACGACCTCCGGGACCTCGCGGCGCCCGGCGATGAGCCAGCGGTGATCGGCGGTCGCGTCCAGTGCGCAGGACAGAAGGTCGCTGTCCGACAGGGCCGGACAGGTCTCGATGAGAATCGCGGCGATTTCCGGCTCGTCCCGCAGCAGCAGCCGCGTGATGCTGTTGGGCAGTTCGGCCAGCGGGGCCAGACGCTGCGCGACGCGCATCCGGTCTTCGGGGGTCGCCAGTCGCAGCATGTCGACCAGCAGATCGCCGGTCACCGCCCGCTCGAAGGCGTTGATGCGGCTGGCCGGCAGGGACACGACGTCCGCCAGACGCTTCAGCAGCGCGTGGCGCGCCCTCAGCGTCGGCTGGGGCGGGGCGTCCTCCGGCACGGCGACGGGCTCCGACATCGCCCGGGAGTCTGGGGCCGACGGGTTAACCGGGCGTGGAGGACGCCGCCAGCGCCGGCATGACCGGCACGGCGTCGGGTGCCTCGCGATAGTCGAAGCCGCCCTTTTCCACCCAGGCGCCGTTCTCCTGCTGGAAGCTGCGACTGCGGTTCACGCCGTCGTCGCCCATGACGATGGTCGAGCGCAGCGGCGGAAAGCCCTCCAGACCGTGCACCGTCTCCTCGACCTCGAAGGCGCCCGGGCCCGTCGACGTCATCGTTCCCGTCGTGTGGAAGCCGCCCGAGGTGAAGTAGTGAAAGACGTATCCGTCGCCGGCCCGGAAGATCAGCGTTTCCCCGGCATAGGCGCCGTCGTTGACGGAATGCACCACACGAACCGCGTGGCCCCCGACGGCCCAGTCCCAGCGCTGCACGTCGACCGCGTCCCCACCCGGAACTCCCGTCCCGCGCCAGCTCTTGCCGACCAGATGCTCGAACGGCGCATAGGCGGCGCGGCCCACCCCGGCGGGCGGCAACTGGGCGACCTGGGCCCAGGCGGGCGCGGCCCCCAGAAGACAGACGACGGCGGCGGCGGCGGCGATGCGGATCATGACGGCTCCTCCCGGCGCCAGTGAACGCCGGACTGCGGCCCGCATCAAGCGCCGATCACAGCCCCTCGAACAGCGCCGTCGACAGATAGCGCTCGGCGAAGCTCGGAATGATGGCGACGACCGTCTTTCCCGCGTTCTGGTCAAGCGCCGCCTGACGGAACGCGGCGACCAGCGCCGCGCCAGAACTGATGCCCACGGGGATGCCCTCCACGCGCGCCGCCTTGCGGGCCATGTCGAAGGCGTCCTCGTTGGACACCTGCTCGACGCCGTCGATGACCGACCTGTCGACGATGGAGGGCACGAAGCCCGCGCCGATCCCCTGGATCTTGTGCGGTCCCGGCTCGCCGCCGGACAGCACCGGCGACGCCGTGGGCTCGACCGCGATCATGCGGACGGAGGGCTTGCGCGCCTTCAGCACCTGACCCACGCCGGTGATCGTCCCGCCGGTGCCGACGCCGGCGATCACCACATCCACGGCGCCGCCGGTGTCCGCCCAGATCTCCTCGGCCGTCGTGCGCCGGTGGATCTCGGGATTGGCGGGGTTGTCGAACTGGGCCGGCGAGACGGCGCCCGGCGTCGAGGCCAGGAGCTCCTGAGCCATCGCGATCGCACCCTTCATGCCCTTTTCGGCGGGCGTCAGGACCAGCTCGGCGCCCAGCAGGGCCAGCATCTTGCGCCGCTCCATCGACATGCTTTCCGGCATGACCAGGATCAGCTTGTAGCCCTTGGCCGCCGCGACGAAGGCAAGGGCGATCCCGGTGTTCCCGCTGGTCGGCTCGATCAGCACGCTGCCCAGGCCGATCTTCCCCGCCGCCTCCAGCGCCTCGATCATCGCCACGCCGATACGGTCCTTGACCGAGGCGATGGGGTTGAAGAACTCCAGTTTGGCCAACACCCGGCCCTTGGGCTTCAGCTCCTCCGACAACCGCGGCAGTTCGACCAAAGGCGTGTCGCCGATGGTGTCGACGATGGAGGCATAGACCTTGCCGCGGCCCGACTTCGTGTGGCGGGAGGCGTCGTAGGCGCCGGTCATGGGAGGTCTCCGATCTGCGTGTCCGCCAAAGATAGGGCTTGCGGACGGATCGCAAGCGGGCGAGGGCCATTTTCCGCTCCTGTCGCTGAACCTTGACCACAGGCGGACGTTGAAAAGGACCGCGCATTCGCGCGGGGCGGAGGGGGACGACAAGCTGGCCAGCCGGGACGCACGCGCGGAATCGACGGACTTTCCGCCCGGGGGCGGAGAGATGGCCGGGCGCATCCGCCGCCACGACTGGTCCGGCACGCCGCTGGGGGCGATGCGGGACTGGCCGCAAAGCCTCAGGACGCTCGTCGGCCTGATGGTCTCGTCGCCCAGCCCGCAGGCTCTGCTCTGGGGGCCCGGCGGGACGTTGCTGTACAACGACGCCTACGCCCTGTTCGCCGGCTCCCGGCACCCGCATCTCCTGGGGCGGCCCCATGCGCAAGCCTGGCCCGAGATCGCCGACTTCAACGAAAGCAATCTGCGGCGGGCCTTGGCCGGCGAGGCGTGGTCGCTGCGCGACGTGGAGCTGACCCTGGATCGCGGCGCCGGCCTTGAGCCCGCCTGGCTGGACGTCGACTACGTCCCGGCACGCGACGACGACGCGACGCCGCAAGGCTTCATCGCCTTCGTCAACGAAACCACCGAGCGACGCCGGGCTCAGCTTCGCGCGGACACGGAGCGCGATCGCCAGCGCGACATGCTTCGCCAGATGCCGGGGTTCGCCGCCGTGCTGGTCGGACCGGACCACTGCTTCGACTGGTTCAACGACGCCTATCAGGAAATCTCCGGCGGGCGCGCGCGGGAAGGGGCGACCGTCCGGGAGATCTTCCCCGAGCTCGAAAGCCAGGGGTTCTTCAGCCTGCTCGACCGCGTCTACGAGACAGGCGAGCCGTTCGTCGCCCGCGCGATCCCGGTCGATCTGGCCGGACGTGGACCGCGACGCCTCAACTTCGTCTACGAGGCGGTTCGGGACGAATCCGGCGCCATCTCCGGCATCTTCGTCGGCGGCTACGACGTCACCGACATGCTGGAAGCGACCGCCGCCCTGGGCGAAAGCGAAACCCGCTACCAGGCCCTGTTCCAGTCGACGGAGACCGGCTTCTGCATCATCGAGCTGAAGTTCGAGGGCGACCGGGCCGTCGACTATCGCATCGTGGAGGGCAACCAGGCCTACGAGCGCATGACGGGCCTGCACGGATCGACCGGCAAGTGGGTCAGCCAGATCGCGCCCGGGCTGGAGCGGCACTGGTTCGACCTTTACGGCGACGTCGCGCGGACCGGCACGCCCGCGCGCTTCGAGCAGGAAGCCGCGATCTTCGGCAAATGGTACGACGTCCAGGCCCTGCGCATCGGCGAGCGCGACCAGAACCGCGTCGCCATCCTGTTCAACGACGTCACCCAGCAACGTCAGGCGCAGACCCGTCACCGCGTGCTGCTGGAGCTCAACGACGCCGTCCGCGACCTGACCGACGCCGAGGAGATCGCCCACGCCTCGTCGCGCATCCTGGCCGAAGCCCTGAACGTCAGCCGCGTCGGCTATGGCGTCATGGACACCGAGGCGGAGACCATCACCATCGCGCGGGACTGGAACGCCCCGGGGGTGAAGAGCATCGCCGGCGTGATCCGCTTCCGCGATTTCGGCGACTACATCGAGAATCTGGCCAAAGGCGAGGTCGTCGTGTTCGCCGACGCCGCCGACGACCCGCGGGTGACGGACGGCGGCGCCGCTCTGGACACGATCAGCGCGCGCGCCCTCATCAATCTGCCGCTGATGGAGCAGGGCAAGGTCGTCGCCCTGCTGTTCGTCAACAACGCCACTCCCCGGGCCTGGACCGACGAGGACGTCGCCCTGGTCCGCGAAGTCGCGGAGCGCGTGCGGGCGGGCAGCGAGCGGGCGCGCACAGCCGCCGCCCTGAAAGAAAGCGAGGGGCGCCTGCGCTTCCTCGACGACCTGACGACGGCCGCCCAGAGCGCGATCGACCCCGAGGAGATCCTGTCCATCCTCACACGGATGACGGCGCGCCATCTGGGCGTGACCAACTGCGCGTACGCCGACATGGACCCGGACCAGGACGGTTTCACCATCCGCGGCGACTGGGCCGCTCCGGGCACACCTTCCATCGTGGGGCACTACAGCCTGGCCGACTTCGGCCGCCTGGCCGTGCAGGAGCTCGGCGCCGGCCGGCCTCTGATCATAAACGACAATCTCAGGGAGATCGCGCCCGAGGAGGCCGCGACCTTCCAGGCCATCGGGGTCTCGGCGACCATCTGCATGCCGCTGGTCAAGGAAGGGCGTCTGCTGGCCCTGATGGCCGTCCATCACAAGGACCCGCACGTCTGGACCCACGCCGAGCTGGCCACGATCCGCGAGGTCACCACCCGCTGCTGGGCGCACATCGAGCGCGTGCGCGACGAGATCGCGCTCGCCGAGAGCGAGGCCCGCTATCGCGCTCTGTTTGAAGCCATGGACGAGGGGTTCTGCATCATCGAGTTCGTCGACGGCCCGCGCGGCGAGTTCGACGACTACGTGCACGTCCTCGCCAACGACGCCTACGTCACCAACGCCGGCATCCCCGACGTGGTGGGTCAGCACGTCCGTGACATGGTGCCGGACGAAGCCGAGGAATGGATCGACCTCTATCGGGAGGTGCTGGTCACGGGTCGCTCCATCCGGTTCGAAAAGGAGCTGGAGGCGACCGGTCGCTGGCTTGAACTGGCGGCCTTCCGGGTCGAGCCGGTCGAGAGGCGACAGGTCGCGGTGCTGTTCAAGGACCTGACCGCGCGCAAACTGGCGGAACGCGCGCTGGAAGATCTCAACACCACGCTGGAGGAGCGCGTCGACGCCCGCACGCGCGAGCTCGCCTCCGCCCACGAGGCGCTGCGTCAGTCCCAGAAGATGGAGGCCGTGGGCCAGCTGACCGGCGGCATCGCGCACGACTTCAACAATCTCCTGGCGGGGATTTCCGGCAGCCTGGAGCTTCTCGGCAAGCGCCTGTCGGAAGGACGGCTGAACGGCATGGAGCGCTACATCGAGGCGGCGCAGGCCTCGGCCCAGCGCGCCGCGGCCCTGACCCAGCGGCTGCTCGCCTTTTCCCGGCGCCAGACGCTGGACCCCAAGCCGACCGACGTGAACCGGCTGATCGCCGGCATGGAGGATTTGATCCGGCGCAGCGTCGGCCCCGTCGTCGACGTCGAGGTCGTGCAGGCCGGCGGCCTCTGGGCCACGCGGGTGGACCAGTCGCAGCTGGAAAACGCCCTCCTCAACCTGTGCATCAACGGCCGGGACGCCATGGCCCCGAAGGGCGGCAGGCTGACCATCGAGACGGCGAACAAATGGCTGGACGAGCGGCATGCCCGCGAACGCGACTTGGCGCCCGGTCAGTACATCTCACTTTGCGTCACCGACACCGGCAGCGGCATGTCGCCCGAGGTCATCGAGCGCATCTTCGATCCCTTCTTCACGACCAAGCCGATCGGTCAGGGGACGGGCCTCGGCCTGTCGATGATCCACGGTTTCGTGCGTCAGTCCGGCGGTCAGGTTCGCGTCTATTCCGAGGTGGGTTCAGGCACGACCATGTGCCTGTACCTGCCCCGCTTCGCCGGCGAGGCACCGGAGGAGGACCCGGTGCAGGTCGCCCTCGCCGGCGCGCCGGGCCACGGCGAAACGGTGCTGGTCATCGACGACGAACCCACCGTTCGGATGCTGGTGCTCGAGGTGCTGCGCGAGCAGGGCTACGCCGCGATCGAGGCGGCGGACGGACCGACCGGACTGGCCATCCTGCAGTCGGACGTCCGGATCGACCTTCTGATCACGGACGTGGGCCTGCCCGGCGGCCTGAACGGGCGGCAGGTGGCGGACGCGGCCCGCGAGACGCGGCCGGACCTCAAGGTGCTGTTCATCACCGGCTATGCCGAGAACGCGGCCGTCGGCAACGGACTGCTCGCGCACAACATGCAGGTGCTGACCAAGCCCTTCGTCATGGCCGACCTCGCCGCCAAGGTCACCGAGATGATCGACGGCTGAGCCTGCGGAAAACCCCGTGTCGCCGGCCGGACAGACGCGTTCCCCCGGCGCGGGTATCGACGTTCGCGAGGGGGGTACGAACGCATGAACGTCTATCAATTTCATTTTTTGACTGGCGACGGCGGACGGCCGACGCTGGATTTCAGCGAGTGCGGGGACGACGCCGAGGCGGCGCGCGCCGCCTTCCGTCACCTGCGGCAGCACAGGTCATGCAGCGGCGTCGAGGTCTATGACGGCCAGCGTCTGGTGGTGACCGTCGCGGTCCCGCCGTCGGCGGAAGACGTCCTGCCCGACGCACCGCGATAAGCGTCGCGGCAAAGTCGACTTCCGGCAGACGCCCGCGCGCGGTTCACCGTAAGCGCGAGGCATGAAAGACCTTCCGACCGGGAATCACCTGCTCGAGAAACTGGCGGCCGAGGACCGCCATGCCATCCTGTCCCAATCGACGCCCGTCGACTTCCTTCAGGGGCACGTCTTCCACGAGCCCGGCGATCCCATCGACCAGATCCACTTCGTCGAAACCGGCATCATCTCCGCGGTCGCCGTGCTGCAGGACGGCCGCACGGTCGAGACGGCAATGATCGGCCGCGAGGGGATGACGGGCGCCCTGGCCACCACCGTCCCGCACCACGCCTACACCCGCTTCGTGGCCCAGATCGACGGCCGCGCCCGACGCATGGACGCCGGACGTCTCAGGACCCTGGCGTCGGAGCGCCCCGGGCTGCGCACGGCGATCGGCGCCTACATGGCGAAGCTGCAGGGAGAGCTGGAACAGTCCGTCGCGTGCAACGCCCTGCACCGGGCCGAACAACGCTTCGCCAAATGGCTCTTGGCCTGTCACGACCGCATCGAGGGCGACGTCATCAACCTGACGCAGGAATATCTCGCCTCGATGCTGGGCTCCCAGCGGACGACGGTCAACGAGGCCGCCCAGGCGCTGCAGCGCGCCGGCGCCGTGGCCTATTCCCGAGGGCGCATGCTGGTCCGCGACCGGCCCTCGCTCGAGCGCGCCGCGTGCGAATGCTACCGCCCCGCGGACGGTCCGCCCGTGCCGCCGGCCTGACGCCGCCCGGGAGTTTCGGCGAGCGCCGTCATGCGAATCGGCCCCTGATCCCCCGTGACCGGAGGGATCGTGATGACGCTGGCCACAGATCCGCAGGACCGCATCGACGAACTGGACGTCATTCGCGGCTTCGCCCTGTTCGGCGTGATGTGGATGAACATCTTCGACATCGGCGGCTTCATCGTGCCCGAGGACATGGTCCCGGGGCTGACGGCGTTTCCCGTGCTCGAGAAGGTCGTCGGCTTCGCGTCCGGCCTGTTCATGCACGGCAAGGCCCAGGCGCTGTTCTCAATGCTGTTCGGCTTCGGCTTTGCGGTGATGATGGACAGGATCGAGGCACGCGGAGGACGCGGGACCGTCGTCTATCTTCGCCGACTGACGATCCTGCTGGCGATCGGCGTGGCCCATCTGGCCCTGCTGTGGCTTGGCGACATCCTGCACGCCTACGCCCTGATGGGCTTCCTGCTGCTCCTGACCCGGCGCTGGTCCGCGCCGTGGCTGCTGGTGGCGGGACTGGTCTTCGCCTGGGGCGTGCCGACCCTTGTGTGGGTCTATTTCCAGCTGACGGCCCCGGGCCTCCCACCGCCCTTCGCGGCCCAGTTCGACGCCGCTGCCGCCGCCCGCGCCCCATGGATCCTCGACGGCGGCAGCTACCCGGCCTTCGTCTTCGACAATCTGCGCAGCACGCTCGCCTTGTACGCCAACCCGTGGGGCGCCGCCTTCCTGGCGTGGATCCTGGGGCGCTTCCTGATCGGCAGCTGGATCCATCGGCAGGGCTGGCTGCAGGACCCCCAGCAGCACCTCGTCGGTTTCGCCGTCGCCGCGTCGACCCTGATCCCCCTCGGCCTGACGCTGCAGTTGCTGCGGCCGATCATGAACAACCTCGAGCTTCAGGCGCTGCCCTGGTTCAATGTCTTCCTGCGCGGCCTCAGCCCGCTGACGGCCGTGATCCTGGCCCTCGGCTACGCCGCATTGATCGTGGTCCTGTGCCGCATCCCCCGCATGCATCGGCTGCTGTCCGGGCTGGGATCGCTGGGGCGGATGGCGCTGACCAACTACCTGACGCAGAGCCTCGTCTATTTCTTCGTTCTCTACGGTTTCGGTCTGGGGCTACTTCCGTGGATGGGGCCGACCCTGACGCTGGCGCTGACGCTGGTCATCGTCGGGTTGCAGATCGTCTTCAGCCGCTGGTGGCTGGCGCGCCACGCCTACGGTCCGGTCGAATGGCTGTGGAGATGGGGGACGTACGGGCGGAAGCCGGCCTGGAAGCGCGCCTGATCTTCATGCCCGGTTAACCACGATCCCGCATCCCTGAAACCCTGTCCCGGGGTCCCGTTTGCGCAATCTGATCGCCGCCGTCGAAGCTGTGGATCCGCTGGTCGTGACGGGCAAGGTCGCGGGCGTGTCGGGCCTGCTGATCGAGAGCCGGGGCGGCCTGTCGCGTCTGGCCGTGGGGGCCCGCGCGGAGATCGGGCGGGGGCGCGGGCTCGACCCCCTGCCCGCCGAGGTCGTGGGCTTCCGCGACGCCAAGGCCCTGCTGATGCCGTTCGGCCCCGTCGAGGGCGTGGCGCCCGGGGCCGACATCCGGATCGTCGACGCCGCCGCCGCCGTGCGCCCGACCACCGCCTGGCTGGGTCGCATCGTCGATGCGTTCGGCCAGCCCATCGACGGCAAGGGCCCGCTGCCGAGCGGACCGGCCGCCTATCCCCTGCGCGCCGCCCCGCCGCCGGCCCATTCGCGCGGTCGGGTGGGCGAGCGGCTGGACCTGGGCGTTCGGGCCATGGACGTCTTCACCACCACCTGCCGTGGACAGCGTCTCGGCATCTTCGCCGGCTCGGGCGTCGGCAAATCCGTGCTCCTGTCCATGCTGGCCAAGGAAGCGAGCTGCGACGTCGTCGTCGTCGGCCTGATCGGCGAACGCGGGCGCGAGGTGCGCGAGTTCGTCGAGGAGACCTTGGGCGAAGAGGGGCTGCGCCGCGCGGTGGTCGTAGTCGCCACCTCGGACGAGCCGGCGCTGAAGCGACGTCAGTCGGCCTACATGACCCTGGCCCTGGCCGAGTATTTCCGCGACCAGGATCTGGAGGTCCTTTGCCTGATGGACTCGGTCACGCGCTTCGCCATGGCCCAGCGCGAGATCGGACTGGCGGCGGGCGAGCCGCCGACGACCAAGGGCTACACCCCCACGGTCTTCACCGAGCTGCCCAAGCTGCTGGAACGCGCGGGTCCCGGACCCCGGCGGCCGGACGGGACGGAGGCCGCCCCGATCACCGCCCTGTTCACCGTGCTGGTCGACGGCGGTGACCACGACGAGCCGATCGCCGACGCGGTGCGCGGCATCCTGGACGGCCACATCGTCATGGACCGCAAGATCGCCGAGCGGGGGCGCTTCCCGGCGATCGACGTGCTGAAGTCCGTCAGTCGGACCATGCCCGGCAACCAGACCGAACCGGAGCGCGAGCTGAACCGCCGCGCGCGCCAGTGCCTCAGCGCCTACTCCAACATGGAGGAGCTGATCCGCATCGGCGCCTATCGCGCCGGCGCCGACCCGATCGTCGACCGGGCCATCGCCCTGAATCCGGCGCTGGAAGCGTTCCTGAGTCAAAGACCGGACGAGGCCACGCCTCTTACCGAATCCTTTACCCGGCTCGAGGCCATACTGAATCAGGGCATGGTGAGGGAGTGACGACATGACGGCCTGGGCGCAGTCGCTGATCCGCATTTCCAACTACGAGGTCGAAACGCTGCAGAAGCGTCTGGCCGAGATCACCGCCCGCCGCGCCTCGGCCGAGATGCGCATCGCGGTGCTGGACGCCGAAGTCGAGCTGGAGCGTGAACGCGCCCGCTCCGACGCCGAGGCCCGCATGCTGCTTGACGCCTACGTCGCCGGCTGGAAGGCCCGCCGCGGCGTGGCCGAGGCCGACGTGACCCAGATCGACGCCGAAGAGGCGGGGGCCCGCGACGCCCTGACCGGCGCCTTCGAGGAACTGAAGAAGTTCGAACACGTCGCCGAGACGACCCGTCTCAACGCCCTCGTCGCCGCCGCACGGCGCGAGACGGCCCGTTTCGACGAGCTGGGGCTGAGGCGCCGCGCGGGCTGACGCCCATGGCCACGCGCCGCTCCGTTCTTTCCGGCTCTCTGGCCTTGGCGGCCTGCGCGGGCGCGCCCGCCGCGCCCGCCGCGGCACGGCCGTTGAAGGACATGCTGCCCTGCCCGGCCGGCGTGTGCGGAATGAGCGGCCAATTCGCCGAGGCGGGCTGGCGGGACCTGGTCGTTCGTGAGTTCAGCCAGTTCACGCCCGAGTGGGAAATGAAGATGGAGGCGATCCTGCGGCCCGACGGGTCGCTCGACTTCTCCCGCGCCGACGTCTGCGCCGACTTCGCCGCCCGACATGGCCTGCGCCTGCACGGTCACGCCCTGATCTGGTACTCACAGGGTGCCGATCAGTTCGCCGGCCTGGACAAGGCCGCGTTCGGAGAGGCCTACGATCGCTACGTGCTGGCCGTGACCTCGCGCTACAGGGGCAAGGTCGTCAGCTGGGACGTGGTCAACGAGGCCGTGGCGGAAGATGGCGACGGCCTGCGGTCGCATCACTGGTCGCAGGCGCTCGGCGAGATCGACCACATCCGTCGCGCCTTCGACGTGGCTCACACCGCCGACCCGCAGGCCGTGCTGTTCCTGAACGACTACAATCTGGAGAACCTGCCGCGAAAGGGCGCGACCTTCCTGCGTCTGGTCGAAACCCTGCTCAAGGCGGGCACGCCGGTCCATGGCATCGGCACGCAGAGCCATCTCGACGTCGAGATCGCCGAGGGCCAGATCGCCGGCTTCTTCCGCGAGGCGGCGGAATTCGGGCTGCAGATTCACGTGTCGGAGCTGGACGCGTCGCTGAAGTCGGACCGCCGCCTCGACCTGCGGCCCGACGGCCAGAGGCGGGCCCAGCAGGCGGCCCGGGTGACGGAGCTGACCGAGGCCTTCATGGCCCTGCCCGCCGCGCAGCGGTTCGCCTTCACCGTCTGGGGCGCGCGCGATCCGGACAGCTGGCTGAACCGCGACGCTCGCGCCGGGTCGGGCGACGAGCCTCTTCTGTTCGACGCGAGCGGCGCGCCCACGTCGATGCATGCGGCGGTGGTCGGAGCCCTGCCCGCCTAGTCGATGATCCTGGACGAACCGCCGTCCCACGCGGCATCGATCCGCGCCCGCGCCGCCTTGATCTCTTCCGGCGCATGTCCTTCCCAGTCCAGCACCTCGCCCACGATCCGCAGAGGTTCGCGAGATCGGTAGGAAAAGGTGATGTTGCCGGGGAACTTCTTGTTGGTCAGGTTGGGATCGTCCTCGATCGGGCCGGTCGGCAGAACCACGAAAACGCGCGGGCGACCCACCCCCTGAGCCAGCTCGGCGCCCCACACGGCCGGCTCCAGAAGACCGGACATATAGATCCAGGACAGAGGCCGGCGGTCTTCCCAGTTGGAGGCGAAGCCGGGTTGCAGCAGATCGCCCACCGTCAGGTCCGCGCGCGTCCCGTGGTAAAGAACCTCAGGCACGTGCCCAGCGGCGACCGTGCCCCAGGTCGGATCGGTGTTGTCCAGTTTCATCCTCGACCTCCGCGATGAGAGGTTCTGCAGTCTGCTCACGCTTCGAGCCGGCGCAATTCTTGATCTTGAAAATCGCGGACCCATCTCAGGCCCGGCGGGGAACCTCAGCGCACCAGTTCGAACTCGCCCTCGACGCCGGTCTCGGCGGAGGGCGCGATCCAGACGGTGAAGCGGCCGGGCTCGGCGATCCAGGTCAGGTTGGGCCCGACGAACGTCAGGTCCTCACGGGTCAGGGTGAAGGCCGCCCGCTCCGAAGCGCCCGGCGCGAGGGTCACGCGCTTGAACCCCTTCAGCTGGCGGATGGGCCGGGTCACCGAGGCGGCCCGGTCATGGACGTACAGCTGAACCAGTTCGTCGGCCGTACGCGCGCCGCGGTTCGTCACCGTCGCGGCGACCTCCAGCGACCCGTCCCAGGCCATCCGCCCTGTGCCCGCGTCGAAATCCGAGTAGACGATTTCGCCGTAGGTCAGCCCATGTCCGAACGGCCAGGCGGCGAGGTTCAGCTGCTCCCGATACCGCGCCTTGAACTCCTCGCCGTGCTGCAGGCTGAGCGGCGGGCGTCCGGTGGACCTGCGGTCATAGTGAAACGGCGACTGGCCGACGTGTCGCGGGAAGCTGACCGGCAGCCGGCCCGAGGGCGCGTGATCGCCGAACAGGACGTCAGCCAGCGCCGCCCCGGTTTCGACGCCCAGGAACCAGGCGACAAGCAGCGCCTCCGACGCTTCGGCGACGGGATCCACGGTCATGGCGCGCCCGCATTTCAGGATCAGCACGGTGGGCTTGCCGACGGCGCGCACCGCCTCGACCAGCGCGCGTTGCGGCTCGGGCAGGCCGATGTCGAGACGCGACTGCGCCTCTCCCGACATGCGCTCGCCCTCGCCGACGACCATGACGACGACGTCCGCCGCACGCGCCGCGGCCACGGCTTCCTCGACGCCGCCCGGGACCTCGGCTTCCGCCGCGCAGCCGGCGACGACGGTCAGGGCCTGCGGATCCGCCATGGCGGCGCGCAGCCCGTCCTCGACCGAAGTCGCCTGCTGCGGGTCGCCGAACAGGACCCAGGGTCCGTTCAGATGGTCGTGGCCCGTGGCGAACGGGCCGATCAGAGCGATCTTCACGTCCCGGGCCAGAGGCAGGACTCCGCCTTCGTTCTTCAGCAGCACCAGCGATTTCCGGGCCGCCTCGCGCGCCAGGTCGCGACGCGTCGGCGCGTGGCCCTTTTCAGCGCGGGCGGGATCGAGCCGATTGAAGGGGTCGGCGAACAGGCCCAGCGCCGCCTTCAGCCTCAGGACTCGCCTGACGGACTCGTCCACCGCCGCCTCGTCCACCTGACCCCCGCGCACGAGGTCGGGCAGGAAGCGGCCGTACAAGGCGCTGGACATGCTCATGTCGACGCCGCCGTTGAAGGCCAGTCGCGCCGCGTCGCGCTCGTCCTCGGCCAGCCCGTGGGCGATCAGTTCGAAGTCGCCCGTGTAGTCGGAAACCACGAAGCCGCCGAAGTTCCACTCGCCGCGCAGCACGTCCTTCATCAGCCAAGGATTGGCGTGACACGGCACGCCCGCGACGTCGTTGAACGCCGCCATCGTCGACAGCGCGCCCGCCCCGAAGGCTGCCTGGAAGGGCGGAAAGTAGACTTCGCGCAGGGTCCGCTCCGAGACGTCTGCGCCGGCATAGTCCAGACCGCCGGCCGCGGCGCCGTAGGCGGCGAGGTGCTTGGGCGTGGCCAGCATGGCCGCAGGATCGGCCAGGTCGGGGCCCTGAAATCCTTCCACCCGCGCCGCCGCCAGCAGGGAGCCGAGCAGCACGTCCTCGCCGGCGCCCTCCACGCCCCGGCCCCAGCGCGCGTCGCGCGACACGTCGACCATGGGGGCGAAGTTCCATGACAGGCCGACGGCGGTCGCCTCTTCGGCCGCCGCGCGCGCCGTTCGCCGGGCCAGGTCGGGATCGAAGGCGGCGGCCTCGGCCAGCGGCACGGGAAAGATCGTGCGGAAGCCGTGGATCACGTCGGCGGCGAACAGCAGGGGAATGCCCAGCCGGCTTTCGTGGACGGCGACGTGCTGCATGCGGCGGTGCCAGTCGGCGGAATCGCCGTTGAACACGCCGCCCAGCCGGCCTTCCCGAACGGCCTGCTCCTGCTGCGAGGGCGTGCCGGAGATCGCTTCCGGATTGGCCGCGTTGGCGAGGGAGGGGGCCAGCGCCGCCGGCATGATGGTCAGTTGCCCCGCCTTCTCCTCCAGCGTCATCGCCGCGATCAGCGCTTCGATGCCTTCGGGCGTGCCCGCCTGGGCCCCGCGGCCAAGGTCCGAAGCCGCGGAAGAATGCGACGCTTCGGATCGGTTCGGCGCGGCGTCGGGCATGGAAGTGGGGAATCTCTTGTAAGCGGTTACAGGCCGCTTGATAGCCGATGGTGATCGCGTGGCACAAACCCTTACGACGCCGCGACGGCGAGCGGAACCTCAATGGCCGGCGGGATTTTCGGGGCCATGAGCGCGATCGTCCTGCCCGGGCCGCTGCAACGCCGCGTCGAGTCGGCGGCCGCCGCCTTCCTCGCCGCGCCCGGACTGCCGCACGTCGACTTCAGCCGGCCTGCCGGAGAACCGGCGCTGGTCCCGGCCGACTCCCTCTCGTGGCGCATCTTCAGGAACCCGGTCGCCCTGTTCATCGGCGGCGTGGCGGCCGTCATTCTGGAGCTGGCCGAGCCGCGCGTGCGGTCGGGCGTGTGGGATCACACCAGCTTCCGCTCCGATCCCGTCGGTCGCCTGCGCCGCACGGGCCTGGCGGCAATGGTCACGGTCTACGGGGCGCGATCGACGGCCGAGGCGATGATCGCGGGCGTCGGCCGGCGGCACGCGGCGGTGACGGGCACGGCGGACGACGGCCGCACCTACGCGGCCGACGACGTGGAACTGCTGGACTGGGTGCACGCCACCGCCGGCTACGGCTTCGGCGAGGCCTTTCACCGCTTCGTCCGGCCCCTGTCGGAGGCCGAGCGCGACCGGGCCTGGGCCGAGGGCGCGGAGGCGGCGCGTCTGTACGGCGCCTTGGGCGCGCCCACGTCGCAGGCGCAGTGGGCGGCGCAGCTGGCGGCCATGACTTCGAAGCTCACGCGCTCGCCCGTGGTGTTCGAGTTTCTGCAGATCATGCGGGAGGCGCCCGCCCTGCCCGCCGCGGCCCGACCACTTCAACGGATGCTCGTCCGGGCGGCGGTCGACCTGACGCCGCCCGCGGTCGCGGATGTGTTGGATCTGGACCGGCGGCACGGTTTGCGGCCCGGGGAAGCCGCCATCGTCGGGGCGCTCGCGCGGGCGGCCGACAGGCTGATGCTGCGCTCCAGTCCGGCAGCCCAGGCCAGCGTCAGGCTGGGCCTGCCCGCCGACCACCTCTGGCGCTGACCGGTCAGATCGGCCAACTGATGGGCATCCCGGCGTTCAGCCGGTCACGCGTTCGCCGCTCCGGCCAACGGTGCCCTGATACCTGCCTGACCGCGAAACGCCCGCCGGTTTCCCGGCGGGCGTCTCAGGGTCAGTTGCGGCTGAAGGGGATCAGGCCGCGGCGCTGACGGAGCCTTCCGCCGGGTCACGCAGGACGTAGCCACGGCCCCAGACGGTCTCAATGTAGTGCTTGCCGCCCGCGGCCGTCGCGAGCTTCTTGCGCAGCTTGCAGATGAACACGTCGATGATCTTCAGCTCGGGCTCGTCCATGCCGCCGTAGAGGTGGTTCAGGAACATCTCCTTGGTCAGGGTCGTGCCCTTCCGCAGGGAGAGGAGCTCCAGCATCTGGTACTCCTTGCCGGTCAGATGAACGCGATGGCCGTTCACCTCGACGGTCTTGGCGTCCAGGTTCACCGCGATCTCGCCGGTGGTGATGATGGCCTGGGCGTGGCCCTTGGAGCGACGGACCACCGCATGGGTGCGGGCGATCAGCTCGTCCTTGTGGAAGGGCTTGGTCAGATAGTCGTCGGCGCCGCCGCCGAAGGTCTTCACCTTGGTCTCGATCTCGGTCGAGCCCGACAGGATCATCACCGGCGTGTTGACCTTGCCGACCCGCAGCTGACGCAGCACCTCGATGCCGTTCATGTCCGGCAGGTTCAGGTCCAGCAGGATCAGATCGTAGTCATAGATCTTGCCCAGATCGATGCCTTCTTCGCCGAGGTCGGTCGTGTAGACGTTGAAGCCTTCCGACTTCAGCATCAGCTCGATGCTCTGCGCGGTCGCGTGATCGTCTTCGATAAGCAGGACGCGCATTCATGCCCCTCCAGGCAAAGCTTGGCCGTGTTCGTGCGGACGCGGGGTCCGGGTAACCTTGTTCGGACGTTAACCGCCCAAATCCTTAAGAACCCTTAACGGCCCGATCACGACGAATCGTAGGCTGATTTGCGAATCGACGTCGAGAGTCCTCCGTCAAGCGGCCGCGTCTTCGGACGCCTGCGACCGATTTCGACGCATGTCAGGACTATTTTCCTATTTCTTGGACGACGCAGAACGCGTTCCGGGGAGTTGGAGAGAGTGAGATGAACAAGGAAATCTATCGCGTGCCGATCACGGGGGCGGATCGCGCGCGCGCGGCGCTGGCGCTGCACATGGCGGCGGCCCTGACGGACCTCGCGCCCGAGGCCGTGGCGCAGGGAGGCCGCGGCCAGACCGCCTGCCGGGCCCGCTGGCTGGCGCTCTACCTGACGCACGTCGTGCACGGCTGGACGCTGGATCGGGTCGGCCATGCCTTCGGCGTGACGCGCAGCACCGCCGCCATCGCCTGTCGATGGGCGGAGGACGCACGCGACGCCACCGGGTTCGATCAGGCGCTGGACCGCGTCGAGGCGCTGATGCGCGCCGTGTTCGACGGCCCGGCTCTGGAGGTGGCGTGAAGGGCGTTGCGCGGGCCCGAGGATTGTTGGCGCGGGCGGCCGGCTGGCTGGACGAGGTACCGGGCGGATACGCCCTGCGGACCGGACCGGATCGGCGGGCGCGCGTGATCCTGACCCTGGACGAGGCGGCGTTTCTCGCACTGGCGCGCGACCCCGGCCTGAAGGCCCGTCGCGGCGGCGGCTGGGTGGCGCGCGGGGGAGAGGTGGCCGCGCCTGACCGGGCCGGTCGCCCCGGGGCCGTCGAGGGCGAACGTGACGTCATGCAGGCCGACGGCGTCAGGTCGCGCCGCCGCGCCAATCTGACCCCGACCGCGCTGCAATGGCTGGCCGCGCGCCGCGACGCCCGCGGCCGGCCATGGCTGACGCCGGCCCAGCACGCGGCGGGCGAACGGCTGACGAAAGACGCCGAGGACGCCCTGCGCGGACCGTCGCTGACCCTGCGTTGGGACGCGCTCCCGATTTCGGGCTCGGGCACCTCGGCCCGGACGGAGCCGGACGACCGCGCCCATCGCGCCGGCGCGCGGGTCGAGGCTGCCCTGCGCGCCGCGGGACCCCGGCTTCGCCCCATCCTCGAGGCGGTCTGCGTGCGAGGGTCGGCGCTGCAGGCGGCGGAGGATCAGCTGGGTCTTCGCCGCCGCGCCGCGCGCGACCAGTTGCGGGCCGGCCTGCAGGCGCTCGCCCGCCACTACGGCATCGGCTGAGTCACCCGGCGGCCAGCGCCGCCTCGCGAATGCGTCCCACCATGCTGTTCAGCCCGTTCGCGCGCTGTCGCGTCAGGGCCTGCGGCAGCCCCAGACGGTCCAGAGCGGCGCGGGCGTCGAAGGCCAGGATCTCGTCCGGCGCGCGGCCGGAATAGAGGCGCAGCAGCAGCGCCACGTTGCCTTTCGACAGGGCGCTGTCGCTGTCGGCCCTGAACGACAGCCGGTCGCCGTCGCGGGCGGACGTCAGCCAGACCTGGGCGGCGCAGCCCGGCACCCTGTTGGCCTCCGTGCGGTCCGCGTCCGGCAGGGGCGCCAGCTCACGACCCAGGTCGATGACGTACTGGATGCGGCTTTCCCAGTCGCCCAGGAGATCGAACTCCTCGACCAGTTCGGCCAGCGCGTCGTCGATGGAGGGGCGGTCGGTCATGGGCGGCAGATAGGCCGGAGGGCCGTGCGCCACAATCTCGCGCGCGCCCGATCTCGTTCCCCCGCCACGGGAGCGTGGTCGCGGCGACTCGCGCGGGTCGCTAGTCTGCGGCCCGTGCGCCCCGTCCGGGCGCGGATCGAGTCCTGCCGCTTGCCCGCCGACGCCGACAGTCACATCACCGATGCCGACCCCGCCCTGCCCGGCCTCGCCGCATGGCATGCGGGATGGGCCGTGGCCGTGGCCGTGATCGCCTTGGGCCTCCGTTGGCTGGGCGGCGAAAGCGGTCCGGCCTTCTGGGGCTTTCTGGCCGCCGCGGTGCCCGGCCTGACGGGACTGTCGCTGCTGTGGCGCGACGGTCGGGCATACCGCATCCTGATCCTCGGCGTCTGGACGGCCGCGGCCTGCGTCGCGGCGCTTCTGGGCGGAGGCGTCGGAGGAGATCTGGCGGGCCTGATGGTCATGCCGGTGGCGGCGGGCCTGTCGCTCGGCGGCGGGCGGCCCTTCGCGCTGCGGCTGACCGCGCTGGGCGCGGGCGGCGCGGCGCTGGCCGTGCTCGTGGGATTGGCGTCGGCGCTGTACGGAGTCGCGCCGCCGGCGTCGCCCGAGATCGCGGCCACTGCGGGACTGCTGGCGTTGGCTGCCTTTCTGCTGTCCCTGCGGCTGGGCTGGCGAGCGACGGAGCGCGGTCTGGATGTCGCGCGCGGCGGCGTCCGGCGCGTGGAGTCGGTTCTGGCCGGACAGCCGGGCCTGACGCTGATCATGGATCCGTCCGGCCGCGCCCTCGCGGCCTACGGCGCCGCGCCCGCGGCCCTGCCGATCGAGCCGCTGTTCGAGACCGGACTGTTCGCCGCGGTCCATGCGCCGGACCGCACGTCGGTCATGGCCGCCATCGACCGCGCCCTGTCCGGCCCGACGGCGACGGTACGCTTCGCGCCCCGGACGGCGCTGGACCGGCGCGTCACCCTGCTGCTGCGCCGCTTCGAGGATCCGGCCGCGCCCGGTGCGCGCCTGATCGTGCAGGTCTTCGAGACCACGGCGGATCACGCGCGAGAGGTGTCGCTGGACGCCGCGCGGGCCGAGGCCGAGGCCCAGAACGGCGCCAAGAGCCGCTTCCTGGCCAACATGTCCCACGAGCTGCGCACGCCGTTGAATGCGGTTTTGGGGTTCGCCGACATCATGCGCCAGCGCCTGTTCGGCCCCCTGCCCGACCGTTACGCCGACTATGCCGCCTCGATCCACGAGGCCGGCGCCCACCTGCTGGACCTGATCAACGACGTGCTGGACGTGTCGAAGATCGAGGCGCAGCGCTATTCGCTGACGCTGGAGGGGCTCGACGCGCGCGAGCCGGTGGCCGCGGCGATGGCGCTGGTCCGCCCGCTGGCCGACGACCGCGGCGTGCACCTCACCGGCGTCCTGCCGACGGAAGCCGTGCCGGTCACCGCCGACCGCCGAGCGTTGAAGCAGATGGCTCTGAACCTCTTGTCCAATGCGGTGAAGTTCACGCCGCCGGAGGGGTCGGTCACGGTCACCCTCGGCGTCATCGGCCCCTATCTGGAATTGGTCGTCGCCGACACGGGGGCCGGCATCGCGCCCGAGGATCTGAAGCGTCTTGGACGCCCCTTCGAACAGGCGGGCGGCGCCGATCAGAAGGCGCAGGGGACCGGTCTGGGCCTGGCGCTGGTGCGGTCGCTGGCGGAGCTGCACGGCGGGCGGCTGACGTTGGACTCCACGCTGGGTGAAGGCACGGCGGCCACGGTGCGCCTGCCGGTCGCGGCGGCGCCGGCGGCCAACGCGCCGACCGAAGGGGCGGAGATCATTCCCCTGCCGCAGCGGGGTTAGACGGCGCCCAGCGTGAGGAAGGCCTCGGCGGCGGCCAGGTCGCCCACCTCGAACGCGGCGCGGGCCACGCTGCCGTCGCGAAAGACGAACTCCACGGCAAAGGCTTCGCGCGGGTCCAGCGCGGCCAGTTCGGCCACCGCGCGCTCGGAGAACGCCCAGATCTCGCCCCCGCGCCGGCCACCGGCGAACAGGGCCTTGTCGGCCGGCGCTGTGGCCCCTGCCCAGACCGCGCGGCGCTGCGCCTCGGGCGCGAGGGTCGGGCGCGAGCCGATCCACGGATTGGGGAAACGGCCAGGGTCGCGCATCACGATGCGGGCCGAGGTCGGGCGCGGCTTGCCGACAAAGGAAACCGCGACCGTCAGCCCGGTCTGCCCCCACACGCGGCCGACGACCACGGACGAGGCGCCGGTCACGCCGGTCTGGGACAGGCGCCAGCGGGGCGCCTCGAAGCGGGCGCGATCGACGGACCACGCCGCCGACAGACCCGGAAACTCCATGCGACGCAGGCCCAGCCAGCCGGCGAAAGCCTGATCGACGCGACCCGCGACCATGCGCAGTTCGGGATGATCGCAGGGCGTGGACGCGGCCCGGGCGCGGGCGCGTCGGGCAGTCTCGGCCGCCTGGACCGCCGTGGCGCCGCCCCGCAGCTGGGCCCCGCGCGCCTGCAGCGTCGCCGACGTCAGGGCGGCGCGGACCGGCGGCGCGAACAGGCCGCAGCGGGCGTCGGCGGCCAGCATGAAGGCGCGGTCATAGTGGGCGTCGGCCGCCGCGGCGGGCGCGGCCGACAGCGCGGTCACGGCCGCGACGACGGCGGCGGCCGGCAGGCGCGATCGGGGTTGGCGGGACGTCCTCATGCCGCCATACCAGCACGACGACCCTTCCCGTCCGGTTCCCGAGCAAGGTTGACGAATTGCTGATCGCCTCGCACGTCTGGGTCGCCGCCCTGATCCGGAGGGCGGAGCTGGAGGGCGCGTCGGCCACCGTCGCGCGCCGCGGCGACGACCGCGCCGGCGCGGTGCTGGTGAAGGTCTGGAACTCTTCAGAACGTCGCGCGCGCGTATGGAGCGAGGCGTTCGGGCCAGACGGCGACCGCCTGTGGGTTCAGCCCATGGAGAGCGAACTGGAGGGCGAGGTCGACGACTGGATCCGTCGGCAGATCGGCTATGACCCCGACCTTTGGGTGGTGGAAGTCGAGGACCGGCAGGGCCGCCACTTCCTCACCGAAAAGGTCGGTTAAGGGCCCGGAAACCATCACACTTTCTTAGCCGCGTTCGTGAACCGGACCGCAAGCGGCGGCGCCTATCTTCACGACAACGGGCCGTCTGAGCCCGACGCGATGGTGGTGGGTTCGCATGCTCTTTCTTCTCAACGACGTCGTGTTCGATCTGGACGAGACCTGCCCGGTCACGCCCGGCGACGCGCGCCGGTTCGAGAAGCTGGGCTTCGACTATGTGATGGAGCTGGGCTGCGAGCTGTTCGCCGAGGATCCGGAGCTGCACCGTAACGATCCGGCGCGGGCGCGGCGCCTCGCCTGGCTGCTGCACGATCGCGAGCCCGGGCTGAACGCCGCCATGTTCGCCGCTCCCGCCCGCGACTGCCTGCCCGAACTCGTCGAGCCGCGCTTCTGCGCCCTGCCGGAAGCGGTTCTGGCCGACCTTGGCGGCAAGGCCCGTCGCGGTCGCCTGACGCCGGTCGCCGCCGATCGCGCGGTGTGGAACCGGCTGGCCGCCTGACGCAAAGCGAGCTTGGCGTGAGCCGGCGCCGCGGCTAGCCTCGGCCGCGGGCAGTTGGGGTGACCTCATGACCAGGCTTTTCGGGGCTTTGATCGGCGCCGTGGCGATCGCGATGTGCGCAGGGCAGGCGTCGGCGCAAACATGGCTGAGAGCCGAAAGCGAGCACTTCATCATCTATTCCGATGGGGGCGAACGGACCCTGCGGGATTACGCGGTGAAGCTGGAGCGGTTCGACCAGATCCTGCGACTCCGCTTCGGAGTGGCGCCGGACAAGCCCACCCTGCGCAAGCTTCCGATCTATCTCGTCGCCCGTCAGGCCGGATTGGAGGAGGTCTGGCCCGGCGTCGGTTCCGGGGTCGCCGGCTTCTACACCGCCAATGAGGAGGACGTGTTCGCGATCGCCGTGCGCAACGACGGCGACGAGACGGTGCTGCATGAATATGCACACCACTTCTTCTACCAGCATCTCAACGCTCCCTATCCGGGCTGGCTGAGCGAAGGATTGGCGGAATACGTCATGACCGCCCGGGTCCGTGAGGACGAGTTCACCCTGGGCGAACCGAACGAGGCACGGGTCAGCTGGTTGAACTACGGCGCGTGGATCCCGCTGAACACGCTGCTGAGCCAACGTTTTGGCCAGGTGGAGAACGGCGAATACCGGGCCACCTATTATCCCGTGGCCTGGCTGCTGACCCACTGGTTCTTCTCCACCCCCGAGCGGTCGCAGCAGCTGGATCGCTATCTGCGGCTGGTGGCGTCCGGCATGGGTTCGTCGGAGGCCATGACGCAAGCGACGGGCCTGAGCATGGCCCAGCTCGATCAAACCCTGACGGGCTATGGCCGCGGCAACGTCTACGCCTCCACCTATCCGATCGCGTATCGACCGATAGAGGTGGAGATCACCCGCATGCCGGCGTCGGCCCGAGACCTGATCCTGCTGGGGCAGAGGATCAAGCTGACGCAGACGGAAGAGCTACGACAGGAGGCTCTGGCCGAAATTCGCAGGCGCGCCGCCAGATGGCCGGACGATGCCTTCGCCCAACTGATCCTCGGCCACGCTGAACTGCACATCGGCGACGCCGCCGTGGGCGAAACGACGCTCATGCGGGTGCTCGAGCTGGATCCCGACAACGACGAGGCGCTGCAGTTTCTCGCCACGAGCCGGATCCGCAAGGCCGGAGAGGTGGAAGACTTAGAAGAGCGTCGCAGTCTGATGGCGCAGGCCCGCGGGTTTCTGGCTCGTGCTTACAGGATCGATCCCGATGACTATTTCACTCTGCTCCTGATCGCCCGCAGTCGACAGGGCCAGCCCGGCTATCCGAATGAAAACGACATGTTGACGTGGGAAGCCGCATTCGACGGCGCGCCTCAGCTGGCGGAGATCCGTCTGGGCTACGGCGGCGCCCTCATGTCCGTGGGGCGAGTGGGGGAAGCGCTGGGCGTTCTCACTCCGCTCGCCAACTCCCCGCACGGGGGAACCGCAGCGGATGCGGCGCGGGCCATTATCGCGCAAGCCTTGGGCGGGGCGCCGGCGGCGGACGCGGCTGCACCTGAAGGCGAAGCGGCGCCGGTCGCGGCTGATCAGGCCGGCTGAGCCGCCGTCGGGGTCGTCGGGCGTCGCCGCCGCGACTTCAGTCCCCGCTTGATCCGATCCTGCAGCGGCCCGTCGATCAGGTGGTGGAACGCAAAGGCGAAGCCGACGGCGGCCAGGACGCCTGCGGCCCAGAGACCCCATTGAACCGGCTCAGACAGGCCGAAGCGGGCAATGGCGACGTTGGCCGCGCCGAACCACGCGATGCGCACGACCTCGTTGGAGATGAACATCGAGAAGCTGACCAGCGCCGCCTTCTCGATCAGCCGCGAGGGACGTGTGACCGGGATCGCGCCCGCCGCCAGAATGATCAGACCGATGCAGGCGATCGAGGCCAGGGCGTTCTTGTCGAACCACTGGAGGCTCGCGAAGGCGGCCGTCGCGGCCAGCATCGTCCAGCCCGCGAGGCGCGGATGGATCCAGACCCGCGACGCGAACTGCGCCAGACACATGCCGAGGAAGAACAGCGGCAGGGCGCGGATGAATCCGTACTTCATCGGCATCTGCCAGACGGGGTGGCCCAGCACGGCCCAGGTCGCTTCGTTGGCCAGCAGGTAGAGCACGGCGCCCAGTCCCAGCGCCGTCCACGGCCCGACGCGGGAAAGCCCCTTCAGGATCCAGGGGAAGGCGAGGTAGCAGCCCAGCAGCGCGGAGACCGACCAGGTCGGCGCGTTCCAGCCCAGCCCGCCGGGTATGCCGAAGCTCTGGACGAGCAACAGCTGGGCCGGGAACTGATTCCAGTCGAACCATTCCGGATTGCGCGGCGCCACGCCCGCGGCGGAACTGAGGATCACCAGTCCGGCCAGCGACAGCAGCATCATCAGGTGCGCCGGCACGACCCGCAGAACGCGCTTCAGCACGAAGTCGCCGGGGCTCATCCGGCCCCGTCCCATCGCCTCCTGATAGACCCGCATCAGCACGTAGCCGCTGTCGATCAGAAAGAAGTTCGTCAGCAGGAAGCCGCCCCGTTCGAACACCGGATGCAGCGCTTCGGCTAGCGGCGCGGGACCGGCGGCCTGGAAGTGGTGCAGGATGATCAGGAAGGCCACGATGAAACGCAGCGCGTCCAGCCAGCCGCCGCGCGCGATCTTCACCGTCTCATTTCGGGTCGAAATCAGGGCCTGAACCATGCCGAAGGGTCCTTTCGGAGCCTTCGTGGCAAGGAGCGGGCCGCGTCAGGGCCGTGGGAACAGCGTCCGGTCGCCGATGTGCAGTTCGGTGACGCGATCCTCCACCAGCGTGCATTCCGCAGGCGGCGGTCCTCCGACCACAGGCGGCCCCCAGCTCACGATCGCCGCCGAGGTGTGGGGGATGCGGTAGACGTCAGCCCGCCCCGACAGGTCATGGCCGGCTTCGGCGGCCAGTCGGCGACATCCCTCGATCCCGCGCGGCGCCGTGGCGCAACCCGTCAGCGCGAACGCGGCGAGAAGGATCGGAAGCGACCTCATCCGCGGCGCGTCAGGCGCAGGAACTCTTCGCGCGTGCGTGGATCGTCGCGGATGACGCCGCTGAGATGGCTGGTGGTCAGGGTCGCGCCCGGCGCGTTCACCCCACGCAAGGTCATGCAGCTGTGTTCGGCTTCGATGACCACGCCCACGCCCTGCGGCCGCAGCACCTCCTCGATCGCCAGGGCGATCTCGGACGTCATCTTCTCCTGGATCTGGAGGCGCCGGGCGAAGCCGCGCACGACGCGGGCCAGCTTCGAGATGCCGACCACACGATCGGTCGGCAGATAGCCCACGTGCGCCACGCCGACGACCGGCAGCATGTGGTGCTCGCAGGCGCTGACGAAGCGGATGTCCTTCAGCACGACCATCTGGTTGTAGCCGCCGACTTCCTCGAACGTCCGTTCCAGATATTTGCGGGGATCGACCTCATAGCCCTCATACAGTTCGCGATAGCTGCGGGCGACGCGCGCGGGGGTGTCCAGCAGACCCTCGCGGTCGGGATCGTCGCCCGCCCACTCGATCAGGGTGCGCACGGCGGCTTCGGCGTCGGCCTGGGTCACGGGGGGGCGGGTCATGCTTCCATCTACGGCAAGCGCGGCCGTTCGTTCCAGCCCTCATGCCTAACCCGCCGTTAACCATGGAGGCGGCAGTTTCTGCCCGGTTCGAGTTGGAGTGAGGCCATGACCGGAGCGGAAGTGCTGGACGTGGGGCGCGACGCCCTGTGGCTGACCATCCAGCTGTGCGCCCCCGCCCTGATCGTCGCCCTGGTCGTCGGCGTCGGCATCGGCCTGTTCCAGGCCCTGACCCAGATTCAGGAACAGACGCTGGTCTATGCACCCAAGATCCTGGCCATCTTCGTGTCGCTGCTGCTGTTCCTGCCGCTGATGGGCGCCCTGCTGGGCGGCTTCATGCGCACGATCGCCGAACGCATCTCGGGCATGTAGGCGCGTGAACGCCTTCGCCGCCGCGGACGAGGTCTGGGCCGCGGCCCTGATCTTCGCGCGTCTGGGCGCCGTCATGCTGATGCTGCCCGGCATCGGCGAAAGCTACGTGCCGCCGCGCATCCGCCTGTCGCTGGCCTTCGTCATCACCCTGGCGCTGTGGCCGGTGCTGACGGCGTATCTGCCGCCCCTGCCCGAGAGCGTCGGCGCCACCGTGGGCTGGATCATCCGCGAGGTGCTGGTCGGCCTGGCCATGGGCGCGGTGCTGCGCGCCTTCATGACGGCGCTGGCCACGGCGGGTGAGGTGGTGTCGTTGCAGACCACGCTCAGCTTCGCCCAGACCGCCAATCCGCTTCAGGCCCAGCCGGGCACGACGATCGCCGCCTTCCTGACCGTGCTGGGCGTCACGCTGGTGTTCGCCACCGACACCCATCACCTGTTCTTCGCCGGGCTGGTGGGCAGCTACCGCGTCATCGCCCCGGTGCAGCCGCTGATCGCCGAGGACTTCACCATGCTGGCGATCCGGACGCTGGGCGACAGCTTCATGCTGGGCGTCCAGCTGGCCGGGCCGATCCTGGTGTTCGCCTTGGTGCTGAACATCGGCTCGGGCCTGATCGCGCGCGTCATGCCGCAATTCCAGGTCTTCTTCGCCACCGCGCCGCTGAGCATCCTTGGCGGCCTGGCCATCTTCGCCCTGTCGCTGGGCACGCTGGGCACGGTCTTCATCGACCGGTACCGCGCGCTTGCGCAGATCTTCGTCACGGGAGGCGCCGGTGGCTGAGGGCGCCGATCCCGAGTCGAAGACAGAAGACGCCACCCCACGAAAACTTGCGGAAGCCCGCAAGAAGGGGGACGTCGCCCGAAGTCCCGACGTCAATTCCACCCTGTCTCTGGGCGGGGCGGCGGCAGTGATCCTGACGCTGGGCGGTGGCTTCGCCACGCAGATGGCGGGCGAACTGCTGCCCTTCATCGCCTCGCCGCACCGCATGACCGGCGCGCTGGACGCCGGCGCAGGGGTGGAGATCGGCGCGCGCGCCCTCTGGGCCGCAGCCCCTTTCCTGGGCGCCCTGACGCTGGCGGTGCTGATCGGCGGCGTCGGCGGCAATGTGGCCCAGTCGGGCGGCATCGTCTTCTCGGGGGAGAAGCTGAAGCCCGACTTCAAGAAGCTGAGCCCCATCGAGGGCTTCAAGCGCATCTTTGGCCCCGACGGACTGGTCCAGTTCCTGAAGACCTTCATCAAGCTGGTCGTGCTGGGCTTCATCTGCTGGCTGACGATCAAACCGCACATCGCAGGACTTGAGACGCTGGCCGCCCTGCCTCCCGCCGCCATGCTGCCGCTGGTCCGCGACCTGTGCCTGACGCTGACGGTGTCGGCGATCGCCTTCATGGCGGTGACCGCGGGCGCCGATTACCTGTGGCAGCGCCTGCGCTTCGCCAAGCGGATGCGGATGACGAAGGAAGAGGTGAAGGAGGACTTCAAGCAGTCCGAAGGCGACCCGCACGTCAAGGCGCGCCAGAAGCAGATCCGCATCCAGCGCAGCCGTCGCCGCATGATCCAGAACGTGCCCAAGGCGACGGTGATCGTGACCAACCCGACCCACTATTCCGTGGCCCTGCGCTACGAGCCGGACCAAGGCGACGCCGCGCCCGTGTGCGTGGCCAAGGGCGTGGACGCGCTGGCCCTGCGCATCCGGCAGGTGGCCGCGGAGCACGGCGTGCCGACGGTGGAGAACGTGCCCCTGGCCCGCGCCCTCTACGCCGCGGTCGACGTCGACGAGACCATCCCGCGCGAGCACTTCGAGGCGGCGGCGAAGATCATCGGCTTCGTCATGCAGAAGCGGAAGAAGGCGGCGCCGCGGCCGCGCGCGGCGTGATGACGGAAACGTCGTATGCTTCCCCCTCCGAATCGGGCGCCCGCACCATGACCCCACCCCGTCGCCTGCCCTTCGATCCGCTGCTGATCGTCATGGCGCTGGGAGCCGGAGTGGCGGTGGCGGCGATGGCCTATCCGGCATTCCGCAGCGATCCCTTCAGCGCCCCCGGCATGATCCTGATCTGCGCCGCGGCGGGCGTGGCGCTGATCGGCCTGCTGGCGTTCGGTCGCAATGAGGCCGCGCAGCGGCCGCGGGGCGACGCGGCCGTGGAGATTCTGGACGCCTTGGCCGAGCCCGCCGCGCTGGTCTGGGCGTCCGGCCAGGTGCTGGCCTTCAATGCGGCCTGGGCCGAGGCCAACGGCGCGACGACGCGGTTGCCCCGGGCGCGCGCCGGCGGCCAGGCGCTGTACGCCGCGTTCGCCGAAGCGCGCCGCGGGGGCGAAGGCCGGGCCATCGTCTCGGTCGGCGCCCGGGAAATCGAGGTCGTCATCGGGCGTGCCGGCGATGACCGCTTCCTGCTGCGCGCCGCGCCCGACGCCCTGCTGGCGCCGTCCAGCGAGCCGGCCCGCCCCGCCCCGTTGCGCGCCGACACCGGCGAGGCGCGGGCCATGGCCGCGGGCGCGCCCTTCGGCTCGGCCCTGATCGAGAGCGACGACCTGTTCGCCGGCCGGCTGGTGGCGCCGAACGCCGCCCTGACCGAGCTGACGGGACCCGCCGCGGCGCGCGACGCGGCCTTCGGCCATCTGTTCGAACCGGGGGGCGTGGTGGAGGCGCGCGCGCGTCTGGAGGCCGGATCCCACGGCCCGATCGAGCTGCAGCCCCGCGCCCATCCCGAGCGGATCCTGCACCTCTACGTCGCGCCCGAGGGCGAGGGGCGCCGCATCTGGCTGTTCGACGCCACGGCGCAGAAGTCGATGGAGCTGCAGCTGACGCAGGCCCAGAAGATGCAGGCGGTCGGCCAACTGGCCGGCGGCGTGGCCCACGACTTCAACAACCTGCTGACCGCCATTCAGCTGCAGCTGTCGGGACTGCTGGAGCGTCACCCCGTCGGCGACCCGTCCTACGAGGGGTTGAACGAGATCCGCCAGACGGCCGTGCGCGCGGCCGATCTGGTGCGCAAGCTGCTGGCCTTCTCGCGCAAGTCCACCGTGCGTCGGGAGCGACTGGATCTGGGTGAACTGGTCGGCGAGTTCGCCGTGCTGCTGCGGCGGCTGCTGCGCGAGGACGTGCGGCTGGAGACCGACCACGGCCGCGACCTGCCCGTGGTGCTGGCCGACAAGTCCCAGCTGGAGACGGCCGTGATGAACCTGGCCGTCAATGCCCGCGACGCCATGCGGGGCGTGGTCGAGCCCGGCGCCGGCGTGGTGACCATCAAGACGCGCCGCCTGACGGCGGAACAGGCCCGCCAGATGGGCTGGACCCATCCGTCCACCGAGGCGGTGGCGATGATCGAGGTGTCCGACACCGGGCCGGGCGTGCCCGCCGACATCCTCGACAAGATCTTCGAGCCCTTCTTCACCACCAAGGCCGTCAACGAGGGGACGGGCATGGGCCTGGCCACCGTCTACGGCATCGTCGAGCAGGCGGGCGGGCACATCAACGTGGCCAATCTGGACGGCGCCGGCGCGGCCTTCCGGATCTTCCTGCCCGAGGCCGCTGCCGCCGACCTCGCCGAAACGCCGGTGGTGGAGAAGGTCGTCAAGGCGCCGCGCGACCTGTCGGGCGCCGGGCGCATCCTGTTCGTCGAGGACGAGGCCGCCGTCCGCGGCATCGCCGCCAAGCTGCTGCGCCAGCGCGGCTATGAAGTCATCGAAGCCGCCGACGGCGAGGAGGCGCTGATCCTGGCCGAGGAGCACGCGGGCCAGATCGACATGCTGATCTCGGACGTCATCATGCCGGGACTGGACGGTCCCGCCCTGCTGAAGAAGGCGCGGCCCTACCTCGGCGACGCGCCGGTGATGTTCATCTCCGGCTATGCCGAGAGCGACTTCTCCGACCTGCTGCAGGACGAGGTCGGCGTGTCGTTCCTGCCCAAGCCGCTGGACATCAAGACGCTGGCCGAGCGCGTGAAGCAGGAGCTGCGCGGGGGCTAGTCGTCGTCGCGGTCGCGATGGCGGCGACCGTCACGGTCGCGGTCCCGCCGCGGACCGTCGCGATAGCCGTCGCAGTCCCGGTCGCGGGGCGCGCACGTCGGGTAGACGACCGGCGGCTGATAGTTCCAGTCGCCGGGGCAGACCTGCTGGAGCGGCCCGTAGCGATTGCCGGGAGGCGGGGCCCAGTGGCAGTTCCGGTTCTGCCATTCCATGTCGGCCGCCGCCTGATCGAGGCCCATGGCGATGGCGTTCCAGACTTCGGGATCCGTGGTGCAGGCGGTGAGGCCCAGAGAGGCGGCGGCGAGAACGAGGGCGGTGCGGCGCATGTGAAAATCCTCCCGCCGGCACCGTGGCCGGACGGGAGGATTTCGTCGTCTCACCAAATCTGACGGCGACGCTTAGGCCGCCCCGGCCATCTCCGCCGTCAGGTTCTCGGCGACCTTGTCCAGGAAGCCCTCGGTGGTCAGCCAGCCCTGCTGGTCGCCGACCAGAAGCGCCAGGTCCTTGGTCATGTGGCCCGCCTCGACGGTGTCGACGACGACCTTTTCCAGCGTCTCGGCGAAGGTGATCAGCTCCTGATTGCCGTCCAGCTTGCCGCGATGCTTGAAGCCGCGCGTCCAGGCATAGATCGAGGCGATCGAGTTGGTCGAGGTCGCCTCGCCCTTCTGGTGCTGACGGTAATGGCGGGTCACGGTGCCGTGCGCCGCTTCCGACTCCAGGATCTTGCCGTCCGGCGTCATCAGGACCGAGGTCATCAGCCCCAGCGAGCCGAAGCCCTGCGCAACGACGTCCGACTGGACGTCGCCGTCATAGTTCTTGCATGCCCAGACGAAGCCGCCCGACCATTTGATGGCGGCGGCCACCATGTCGTCGATCAGGCGGTGCTCGTAGGTCAGGCCGCGCGCCTTGAACTCGGTCGCGAACTCCTCGTCGAACACCTTCTGGAAGATGTCCTTGAACCGCCCGTCGTACGCCTTGAGGATCGTGTTCTTGGTCGACAGATAGACCGGATAGTTGCGGTTCAGACCGTAGGCGAAGCTGGCGCGGGCGAACTCGGTGATCGAGTCGTCGAGGTTGTACATGCCCATGGCGACGCCCGCGCCCGGCGACTTGAACACCTCGTGCTCGATCACCTGACCGTCGTCGCCGACGAACTTGATCGACAGCGTGCCCTTGCCCGGCATCAGGAAGTCGGTGGCCTTGTACTGGTCGCCGAAGGCATGGCGGCCGACGACGATCGGCTGGGTCCAGCCGGGCACCAGGCGGGGCACGTTCGAGCAGATGATCGGCTCGCGGAAGACGACGCCGCCCAGGATGTTGCGGATCGTGCCGTTCGGCGACTTCCACATCTTCTTGAGGTTGAACTCCTTAACCCGGGCCTCGTCGGGGGTGATGGTGGCGCACTTCACGCCCACGCCGTGGCGCTTGATCGCCTCGGCGGCGTCGATCGTCACCTGATCGTCGGTGGCGTCGCGGTGCTCCATGCCAAGGTCGTAGTAGTCCAGTTCCAGATCCAGGAACGGGAAGACCAGCTTGTCCTTGATCATCTGCCAGATGATGCGGGTCATCTCGTCGCCGTCGATGTCGACGATGGGGTTGGCGACCTTGATCTTGGCCATGAAGGGTCCTGTTCGTGAGGGGGAGTTGGCGCGCGGTATAGCGACCGTCGGCCCGGCGCGCAAAGCGGGCCCGGCAGCGTTTTAACCGTGCCTTCAAAATGCCGCCCACGGTCAAGCTGAACCGTGGCGGGTCCGGCGCCTTTCCCTGCCTCGAGAACGGGGTGACGACATGGACGATGAGGCCGAGCGACTGGTCGAGCGATGGATACTGGCATTCTGCGAGCCGCCACCGCTGGTGGATCCGGAACTGATGCGTCGCATGCTCGCTGATCACGAAACACGGGAGCGCGCGCGATGAGCGAGAAGACCTTCAAGGCCGGCGACAAGGTCAAATGGGATCACAGCAGGGCACGACCGAAGGCAAGGTCGTGCGCAAGCTGACGAAGCCGATGAAGATCAAGGGCCACAAGGTCGCGGCGTCGACGAACAATCCGGAGTATCTTGTCGAAAGCGGCAAGACCGGCGCCCGCGCCGCTCACAAGCCGACGGAACTGCGCAAGGCCTGACCGCCGCGCCTGCTCGGGGGACCACATGATCCGCACCGCCGCACTGTTCGCGACGGCCACGTTGACGCTGGCCGCCTGCTCGCCGCCGGCGCCCGACGGATCGGCACGCCCGGACGAAACGGACGCTCGGGAGGCCGCGCCGCCGGCGGCGATCGTCGCCGCGCGTCAGCAGGGGCCGACGACGATGTCGTCCCGGACGAAGGTGTTCCGCGACTGGATCGCCGCCTGCGACAACGTGAACCGCTGCGTCGCCGTGACCGGGGCCGGCGCGGACGGGGCCTGGCTGAAGGTCGAGATCGGCCCGGAGGAAGACGCGCGACCGACGGTCAGCTTCGGCGCGGTGGACCCGCGCGACGGCCAGCCCGTCGAGGGATCGACGCTGGCGATCGACGGCCGTCCGTCCGGAACGGACACCGTGGCGGCGCTGGGCCGCGGGCGACGCGCCGCGGTCACGGCCGGCGGGCAGGCCCGTCCGGTGTCACTGGGAGGCGCCGCCGCGGCCTTCCTCTGGATCGACGACCAGCAAGGACGTCTGGACACGACGGCGGCGCTGATCCGCCGCGGCGAGGCCCCGCCGCGCGGGGTCCGGCCCTTGCCGCAACGGCCGCGGGTGACCCCCTTGCGCATCCCCGGCGGCGGGACCGGCGAGGAACGTGCCCTGCCCCCGGCGCTGGAAGCGCTGCCGGCCGTCAGGGAGTGCCGCGTCGACGTGCCGGGTGAGCGGGCGAGGGTCTGGCGGATCGGCGTCGAGGACCTGTTGTGGGAGGTGCCCTGCTATCGTGGCGCCTACAACGAAGGTTCGCGGCTGTTCATCGCCAAGCCGGACGGCAGCGACGCCCATCCTCTGGGGCTGCCCGTCGCCCGGGGCGAACCGACCCCCTTCATCGTCAACGGCGACTTCGATCCCGAGAGTGGACTTCTGACCAGTTTCGACAAGGGACGCGGCGTGGGCGACTGCGGCGTCGCCCGCGCATGGGCGTGGACCGGCCGGGGCTTCGTCCTAACCGGCGAGGCCGCGATGGAGGAATGCTGGGGCGTGCCCTCGGATCAGTGGCCGGTTCTGTACGAGGCGATCGTCGAATGAACGACGTGGACGTTCTGGTCGTCGGCGCGGGTCCCGCCGGTCTGACCGCGGCGGCCTATCTGGCCAGGTTCCGGCGGTCCGTGATCGTCGCGGACGGAGGCAAGCCGCGCGCCTGCTGGATTCCGGTCAGCCACAACATGCCCGGGTTTCCGGAAGGCATCACCGGCGAGGACATCCTGAAGCGCATGACGTCCCAGGCGCAGGAGTACGGCGCCGTCGTCGAGACCGGACGCGTCCAGCGGCTCGAGCGCGACGGCACGGACTTCGCGGCCCGGCTGAACGAGCGGACGGTACGGGCCCGCGCGGTGATCCTGGCGACCGGGGTCTCCGACCGAAAGCCGCCGATTCCCGGCGTCGACGACGCGATCGAGCGCTCGCTGGTACGCATCTGCCCGATCTGCGACGGCTTCGAGGCGACCGGCAAGTCCGTGGCGATCATCGGTGACGACGACATGGGCCTTCGCGAGGCCGCCTTCCTGCGCACCTATTCCGACCGGGTGACGCTCATTCACGTGGGCGACGGGCCGGCCCCGTCCGCGGACGAGGCGGCGCGGCTGGGCGTCGAGGTGCTCGTGGGGTCAGTGGAAGCGGTGCGGCTGGAGGGCGATCACGCCCGCTGCCTGACGTGGGGCGGAGCGGACCGCATTTTCGACCACGTCTATTCGGCGCTCGGCACGACGCCCGCCGTCGACCTGGCCGTGCGATTGGGCGCAGCGGTCGGAGCCGACGACGGGAGGCTGGTGGTGGATGATCATCAGGCCACCAGCGTGCCGGGTCTGTGGGCGGTGGGCGACGTGGTGCGAGGGCTGAACCAGATCGCGGTCGCCACGGCCGAGGCCGCGGTGGCCGCCACCGCCGTGCACAACGAACTCCGGCGGGTCGAGGGGATGGTCGTGCGGGACTAGACCCTGCGAATGACAGGCGCGCGGCTCCTGGACCGGATCGCCCGGCGCGCGCGAGAGCGGCGCCAGTCGTCAAGGACGGCGACCCAGCCCCACGAGCCTTCCTTATGCGTGCGATGCGCTTCTTCCATGGCGACCTCCTGTCATCCGCTGCTCTGAGGGCCGCAACTTGCGCGGCGCGACGATTTCGGACAAACGGGAGTCTCCGAGCTTCAGACAAGGTATGCTTATGCCTGATCCCTTGGCGTCCATTCCGTTGGCGTCATTGCGCGTGTTCGAGGCCGCGGCCCGGCTGAACAGCTTCACCCGGGCGGCGCAGGAGCTGGGGATGACGCAGGCGGCGGTGAGCTGGCAGATCAAGGCGCTGGAGGGCCGGCTGAACCAGAGCCTGTTCCATCGTCTGCCGCGCGAGGTCCGCCCCACCGAGGCAGGAGAGCGGCTGTCCCGCGCCGCGACGGAGGCCATGACGCTGTTGCGCCGGGCGGTCATGGATCTGACGGAGGCCGACGTCGGGGTGCTGTCCATCACGACGCTGGCGACGCTGGCGACGCAGTGGCTGGCGCCGCGTCTGGGCGGCTTTCAACTGGCCCACCCCGAGCTTGCCGTGCGGCTCGACACCGCGCCGCACGTCGTCGATCTGGGCCGCGACGGATTCGACGTGGGCATCCGCTCCGGGTCCGGCGACTGGCCCGGCGTGGAGGCGGTCAAGGTCATGCCGAGCGTCTTCACGCACCTGTGCAGCCCCCGCTGCGTCGAGCGTCTGGGCATCCGCGAGCCGAAGGACCTGCTGAACGCACCGCGGATCGGGCTGGAGAAGGAATGGGCGGTCTGGTTCGCCGCGGCGGGCGTGCCGGCGGAAGGACAGAGCCCTTCGCGTCTGCGCGCCGACTATCAGGCGCTGGAGGTGGCCGCGGCGCTGGGCGACCAGGGCGTGGCCCTCGCCAGCCCCATCCTCTTCGCCCGCGAGATCGAAGCCGGTCTGCTGGTCCGACCGTTCGACCTGGCCGTGGAGCTGGTGCCGGGCTGGGCCTACTGGCTGTGCTGGCCGCAGGGCAGGCGCCGCATCGGCAAGATCGCCCGCTTCCGCGACTGGCTTCTGGCCGAGGCGCAGGCCGATCCGGCTGTGCAGGCGGCCGTCGCCGCGACGGGCGCGGGGCGCGACGCCGGCGCGGGTCAGGTTCCGTCACCTTCCGTCACGGGAGAGATCCGCGGCTAGGGTCTAGGGCGGACGGCGGAGGAGCTGTCCATGACCCGTCGTCCCGCCCGCCCCGTCGCCGCGCTGGCCATGGCCGCGTCGCTGTCAGCCTGCGCGCACGAACCCTTCGATGATCCGTTGTTCTGGCACGGCGTCGCCCTCGGCGCGGAGCTTGTCGCCGTGGCCGTCGCGCTGGAGCAGGACTGCTGGACCCGCTACGACCGGCGGGGATACGCCCACAGGGTCTGCGAGGACGACCTGCCGCCCCCGCGCCGACCCCATCCCTGACGCCGCTAGGCCCGGCGCGAGGCGATCCACTCGTCGACGACGCGCTCCAGCACCGTCAGCGGCACGCCGCCCGTCTCCAGGGCGGCGTCGTGGAACCCCCGGACGTCGAACCGCGCCCCGAGTTCGGCCCTCGCCTTCTTGCGCAGGCGGACCCACTCGTTGTGACCGACCTTGTAGGTGCAGGCCTGACCCGGCCAGGCGCAGTAGCGCTCGACCTCGGAGGTCGCCGCCCCCTCGCCGTCGCCATAGGCCTCCATCATGTACTGGATGCCCTGTTCCCGGCTCCAGCCCTTCGAATGGATGCCCGTGTCGACCACCAGACGGGCCGAGCGGAACATCAGCGACTGCAGATAGCCGATGCGGCCCAGCGCATCGTCCTCATAGGCGCCCAGCTCGTCGGCCAGCTGTTCGGCATAGAGGCCCCAGCCCTCCACGTAGCTGGAGAAGAAGACCGTGTTCATCAGCCTGGGGGCCGACGGGCTTTCCTGCTGAAGGGCGATCTGGAGGTGATGGCCCGGCGACGCTTCGTGATAGGTCAGCGTCGGCAGGGTCCAGGTCGGCCAGTCGGCCGTGTCCTTCAGGTTGATCCAGTAGATGCCCGGCCGCGAGCCGTCGAGGCTGGGACCGTTGTAATACCCCAGCGCCGCGCCCTGCTCGATCGCGGGCGGCACGCGCCGTATCTCGGCGCGGGATTTCGGCAGGCGGCCGAAGGCGGCGGGCAGGCGCGCGTCCATCGCCTGCATCTGGTCGTTCAGGCGCGCGATCAGCGCTTCCTTGCCGGCGTCGGTGTTGGGCGCGATGAACTGGGGGTCTTCGCCGAGCGCGCGGATGCGCTGCGCCACCGTGCCTTGGCTGAAGCCCTGCGCCTTCAGCAACACGTCCGCCTGGGCCGACAGCTGCGCGACCTGCTCAAGTCCGATGCGGTGAATCTCGTCGGGCGTCAGGGTCGTCGTCGTCAGGTAGCGCAGGCTGTTGCGATAGTACTGCGCGCCCTGCGGCAGACGGGCCACCGAGGCGTCGTGGCCGGCGCGCGGCTGGACGGCCTTCAGCGCCGCCGTCTGGGCCGCCAGCGCCGGATGGACCCGTTCAGCCACCAGACGCTCGACCCGGGCGCTCCAGTCTCCCGAGAGACCCTTCTCCGCCGTGCGCCGCGAGATCGAGGCGACCAGGGGCGTCTGGCCCGGCGTGACAGCCGTCATCGCCTCCTGCTGTGCGATCGTCTTCGCCAGAATGAAGTCGGGCGGGATCACGCCGAGCGCGAAGTCTTCCTGCACGCGCTCCGTCTCGGCGGTCAGCACGTCCGCGAACATGGCCACGCGCGCGACGTAGGCGTCGGCGTCGGCGGACGTCTCGATGGTGTGCTGGGTGTCGAGGAAGTCGGCTGTCGAGGAATACGCCCCGCCCATCTGGTTGACGCGATAGATGTTGGGCCAGCCGCCCTGTCCGTAGGGGATGTCGTAGGTGGCGATCACCGCGTCCCAGTTCTGGGCGAGCGTGTCGTACCGAATGGCGTCGATGCCGGCCAGCCTTGACCGATCGATGGCGGCCAGCTCGGCCCGGAACTCGCGCACGATGGCCCGGCCCCTGGCCTCCTCCTCGCGGGTGGGGACGCTCAGAAGGGACTTGGCGGCGGCACGCGGTCCCTGGTCGAGGCCGAAGCCGGTCACGGTCTCGGGCGACACATCCAGCGTCCGTTCCCAGGCGCTGTCCATGAAGGCGTTCAGCCGGGCGACCACGGACGGGTCCGACGCGGCCGGGGGGGTCGGCGCCGTTCCCGTCAGGAAGGGCGCGCAGCCGGCGGCGGCGAGGCCCGAAGCGGCAGCGGCGGAGCCCAGCAGGGCGCGGCGGTTGATGGTCATGGAGAGGGCTCCTTACGCAAAGCGGGCGCGGACCCGCTCCTGAAGCACGGACAGGGGCACGATGCCGTCCAGCAGGACGGCGTCGTGGAAGGCCTTGATGTCGAAATCGCCCTTCGCCTCGACCTCCTGCCGCAAGCCCTCGATGACGGTCTGGCCCAGCTTGTAGGAGCAGGCCTGGCCCAGGGTGACGATGTACCGGTCGATTTCCTTCTCGGCGGATTCCGGCGGCTCGCCGCATTCGGCGACCATCCAGGCGATGGCCTGATCGCGCGTCCACTTCTTGTGGTGAAGGCCGGTGTCCACGACGAGGCGCACGGCCCGGAACAGATAGGACTGCAGATAGCCGACGCGGCCGACCAGATCGTCGCCGTAGACGCCCAGATCGTCGGCCGCCACGCGCTCGGCATACAGGGCCCAGCCCTCGGTGTAGGCCGAGTTGCCCGTCAGGCGGCGATACAGCGGCAGCTCGCCCGCCTCCTGCGACAGGGCGATCTGGAAGTGATGGCCGGGGCTGGCCTCGTGATAGGTCAGGGTGGGCAGCGACCACTTGGGCCAATTCGCCGTGTTGGACAGGTTGATGTAGTAGGCGCCGGGCCGCGTCCCATCCAGCGAGGCTCGCTGATAATAGCCGCCGGGCGCGCCCAGTTCGATCGCGGGCGGCACGCGGCGGATCTCGACCTTCGACTTCGGCAGGACGTTGAACACCCGCGGCAGCAGGGGCTCCAGCTCGGCCATCTGGACGTTCAGCGACTCCAGCAGCTGGGCCTTGCCCTCGTCAGTGTTGGGCCAGAGGTATTGCGGATCCTCGTTCAGCACGCGGATGCGGTCGCCGACCGTTCCCTCGGTCATGCCCATGCGGCGGAACAGGCCGTCCATTTCGGCTTGGATCGAGGCCACCTGCTCCAGCCCGATCTGGTGGATCTGGTCGGCGGTGTAGTCGGTGGTGGTGTAGCCGCGCAGGGCCAGCGCATAGGTTTCGGCGCCGGCCGGAAGCTTCCACGCGCCGGCGTCGTCGACAGCCGACGGGCGCTGGGTTTCGAAGACGGCGATCTGACGGGTCAGCGCCGGCTTGACGTCTGCGTCGACGATCCCGACGGCGCGGGCCACCCAGTCGCCCGCCAGTTCCTTTTCGTCGACCTTCTTCGCCAGAGCGTGGATCATGGCCCAGTCGGCCGTCGGCATGTCGCGCAGGGTCTTCAGCTGCGTCAGCGTCTTGTCCATCAGGAAGGCGGGCAGGACCACGCCGTTGCCGCCGGCCTCGACGATGCGCTCGTTTTCCTGATCCAGCACGGTCGCGAAGGCGCGGCAGCGGCTGACGAAGGCGTCGGCGTCCTCGGGCGTCTCCAGGCGATGCTGGTTCGCCATGAAGTCGGGCACGCTGAAGTAGGCCCCCCATCGCTGGGTCACGACATAGGGGCTGGACCCGCCCCCGTGCGCCAGGGCCACGCCCAGCGCCGCCGTCTCGGCGGAGAACCGGAAGATCGCGAGGGTGACCTTCGACGCCTCCGAAAGCTTCGCGGGGTCGATGGTCTGAATCTCCGCCCATTGCGCAAGCGCGCGGGCGTCGCTCTCGCGCTTGAAGGCCAGACTGGAGTCGCCCAGCTTGCCGGCCAGATGCGCGCGTTCGCCGCGGTCGAGACCCAGGCTGGTGGCCAGCGTGGGCGAACGGTCGATCGTCTCGTTCAGCCATCGGGTCAGCATGGCGTCCAGGCGCGCGTCCTCCTCCGTCCGCACGGCGGCGACGGCGGGACCGGCGGCGGCGGCGGCGGCGGCGGTCAGCATCAGATGGCGGCGGTTCAGCATGGATCGTCCCTCCCGGATCATCGGCGCGCATGGGCGCATGCGCCGCGGGCCGGCGCAAGCGCTCGCGCGTCGGGGGCCGACGATTGAGACGGGCCCGCATCCGTGCTTGCCTGCCCGCTACTGGGGGGACCTCCGCATGATCCGCATTCTCGGCAATCTGGTCGGCCTGATCGTCGCCACGGCCGTCGTCGGCTTCTTCGCCGCGCCCTACGTCGGCTTCTTCGGAATCCGCGCCGCGGCGGACGCGGGAGACCAGGCCGGGCTTGAGAGGCTGATCGACTACGCCGCCGTCCGACGCTCCCTGGGGCCGCAGCTTGAGGGTCGCGCCGAGGCCACGGCGCCCGCGCCGGGATTCCTCGAGGATCCGATCGGCGCGGTCGTGCGAGGACTGGAACGGCCGACGCCCGACCGTCAGGCCGAGGTCGACGCCTATCTGACCCCCGTCGCGCTCGCCGCCCTGACGCGCGGCGAGGGCCGGTTCGCCGCCCAGCGATCCCGCAGCCCCGCGCCGACCGAGGCGGCGGACGGCGGTCCGTGGCCGACCCCGCGCCATTGGGGCGTCGACCGCGCCCGCATGACGGTGGAGGACGAGGGCGGGTCGCAGACCGTCTTCACCTTCGAGCGGCGGGGCCTTTACGAATGGAAGCTGGTGCACGTCGGCCTGCCCGTCGGCGCGGCCACGACGCCCGCTCCCGTCCCGCGCGTGGGAGACAACGTCGGGCGCAAGCGCGTCGGAGGCTGAGTCGATGTCGGTGGTCTGACCGGTGGAAACCGGTCTAGGCTGAACCGTCGCAATCTGGAGCGCTCCCTTGAATCGCAAGCTCATCACCGGCTTCGCCGTCGCCGTGGGCGCCCTGCTGCTGGGCTGGTTCGTGGCGTCGCCGTGGCTGGCGGCCAAGGCGTTGGGCGACGCCGCCGAGCGGGGCGACGTGCAGGCGATGGAGCGGCTGGTCGACTTCCCGCGCTTTCGCGACAGCATGAAGCAGGAGTTCAACGCGCGTTTCGTCGAGGAAATGCGCGCGAGCTCCGGCGGCGATCCGCTGGCGGGCCTGGGCGCGCTTCTGGGACCGGCGCTGATCTCGGGCGCGGTCGACGCGCTGGTCACGCCCCAGGCCATCGCCATGATGGTGCGCACCGGCGAGGCCCCGGAGGCGGACGAGGTCACGCGGGCCGAACCGGAGAAGGACCAGCCGGAGCCGAAGCGCACGCTGGGCTACCGGGACCTGAACACCTTCGCCATCGGCTTCCAGGACGCCGAGCGGCAGGACCGCGCGATCACCCTGCTGATGAAGCGCCGCGGTCTCTTCGGATGGAAGCTGGAGGCCGTCGACCTGCCGGAGCGCGCGGCGCCGGCAGGCCGTTGATCTTAGAAGCGGGCCGTCAGGGCGAAGCCGCCTCTCCAGTCGCCGTCGTCGGTGCGCGGGTCTTCCAGCGCCCTGGCGATCTCCAGTTCCAGAACCGCGCGGTCGCTGAAGGCGATGCGGACGCCGACGCCCGCGGATGCCAGCTCACCGACCAGTTCGGGGATGCCGGGACGGGCGTTCAGGGTCACTTCCCCGCCGTCGCCGAACACGAACAGCTCGCTGCCCTTGAAGAACCGCGGCGTGAAGGTGGGAATCCAGGCTGCCTCGAGCGCCACGCCCCATCCGGAATCGCCGGCCAGCAGGGCCGCCGGGAAGCCGCGTCCGTAGACCTCGCCGCCGATGGCGAACTGCTCAGACGTCGGCGTCGCGTCTTCCGTAAGCTGCGCCGCCGCCGAGGCCCGGAGGCGGACCTGGCGGCCGATCAGGCGCACGCCCTCGACGCTGACGTTCAGCTTCAGGAAGTCGAGGTCGGTCAGGTCGGGGGCGGGCGTCTCGGCGCCCAGACCGTCGACGCCCTGACTGAGGACCAGTCCGGCCGACGCCGACCAAGTCGGCCTCAACCTGGACCATGCCGCAGAGGCGCGCACGGTGCGGGTGCTCTCGTCGGCGAGACGCTCGCCGAACACGGCGTTGGAGCTGTTCAGCCCGTCCAGCCCGATGGACAGGTACAGATTCTCGCGCGGACCGCGGATCATCGGCCAGGACGCCGTGATCGCCGCCGTCGTCGCGTCGCCTTCGACCCCGCCTTCGGGCCGCGTGCGAAGATGGCCGACGCTGAAGTCCACGGCGGCTCCGTCCCAGCCGACCGGCATGCGATGGCTGGCGGCGACATGGACGAAGCTCTCGAAGTCGCCGGGCACGGTGACGGCAAGGCGGGTGCGGTCGCCCAGCCGGTAGAGGCCGTTCCGGTCGATCTGCACGCCCAGCTGCGTGCGGCCGAGCGTGCGCGAGCCGCGGCTGTCGGCGGTGAAGGTGGTCTCCCACGGCGTCCGCTTGAGATCGAGCACCAGGTCGACGGCGCCGGGCTGATCGGAGGGTCTGAGTGCCGTCGTGGTCTTCAGGCCCGGGACGTCGCCGATCAGGAAAAGGCGGCGATCAGCCGTGGCGCGACTGAGGGGCGCCTCCTGCGTCAGCAGATCGGCGTTGCGCCGGACGACGTCCATCTCGCCCCCCACGTCTCCGGTCAGCAGGACCCGCGCGATCCGGGCCTCGGTGATGTAGATCACCACCACGCCTTCGGCCGCGCGGCGGGTGTCCAGCTGAACCAGCGGAAGGGCGGCCAGACCGTGATCGGCATAGGCCTGAGCCAGCGCCGCCTGCAGCCGCGCCAGACCGTCGGCGTCCAGCGTCTGCCCGATGAAGGGGGCGAGCGCGCGGTTCAGGGGATCGGCGGGCACCGAGGCGCCCTGGACCGAGACGGCGCGCAGGACGAACGGCGGGACCTCCGGCGTCGTCGGCGCCGCGGACGGCAGCGGCGGCGCTTCGCCGGCAGGCGCGGACACGGGCGCGGCGTCCGGGCGGTCACGGGTGAGCAGGCGATCCTGGGCCAGGACCGGCGTTGCGGAAACGGCCGACAGGGCGGCCGCGGCGAACAGGGTGCGGGTCTTCATCGACGTGCGATCGCGAAGGACGGGACCGGCGCCCGGAGGCGCCGGTCCCCTCTTCGTTCTCAGCGGGGCCGCAGCAGGCCGCCGAGGCCGCCCGGCAGGGGCCCGGTTCCGCCCGGCTGACCATGCGAGCCGCCGTTGGAAGGCTGCAGGACGCCGCCGACCGTACCGACGACCCCGCCGACCACGCCCCCGGCATGGCCGGATCCGGAGCCTTGCGTGCCGCTCACGCCGACGCCGACCGTCTGTCCGCCCGACAGGACGTTGCCGGTGACGTTCGTCCCCTGTTGACCGTTCGGCGAAAGGACGCCGACGCCGATCAGGTTCGAGCCGCCCTGACCCAGGACCTGATGGCCGCCCACGTTCACGCCCAGCAGTCCGGTCGGCGTGCCGCCGGAGGTGGTGGCGGTCGTGCCCGCCCCCGTGCCGACGGAGACGACCTGCCCGCCCGACAGGGCGCCGACGGTCGCCACGGAGCCGGTGGCCTGGGTCGGGGACAGGACGCTGACGCCCAAGGGTCCGGTCTGGCCCGGCGTGCCGACCAGGGTCTGGTCGCCGATGGTCACGGCGCCGGCGCCGCCCAGAAGTCCGCCGGAACCGCCGCCCATGCCGGGAAGGCCGTCCATGCCCGGCAGGCCGGCCGCGCCCGGGTCGCCCTTCGGCCCCTGCGGACCGGCCGGCCCCTCGGGACCGGCGGCTCCGGGCGTTCCGGCGTAGCCGCCGCCGCCGGAGAAGGTGTGTCGCGTCTTGCCGCCGCAGGCCGCCAGACTGAGGGCGGCCACCGAAATGAGGCAGGCCGTCGCGAGAGACTTCCTTTCAACCAGAGAGCGCATCATCGTTTCCTCCTGTGCGATGCTCAGGTGGAAAAGAACAGCGGTCTCCTGACCGTTCCGCTAATCACGCAGTCGTGTAAAAGCTATTTGATTCAGCAAGTTACGTTAGGATTTCGTTTACCGCGTCAGCCCGCCAAGGCCGCCCGGACGGCGGCGAGACCCTGCTCGGCCCTCGCGCCGTCGGGCGCGCCGCCCTGGGCGAAGTCGGGCTTGCCGCCGGCGCCCTGCCCGCCCATCGCAATGACGGCGGCGCGCGCCAGATCGGCGGCGTTGACGCGTCCCGCCATGTCCGAGGTCGTCGCGACGGTGACGGCCGCCCTGCCGTCCGTCACGCCGATCAGCGCCACGACGCCGGAGCCGACCTGCTTGCGGAAGTCCTCGGCCACGCCGCGCAGGCCCTTGCCGTCGACGCCGTCCAGCACCCGGGCGATCAGCTTCACGCCGCCGATCTCCTCGGGGGCGGACGAGGCGCCCGACCCGCCGCCCAGCGCCAGTTGCTTCTTCAGCTCGGCGACCTGCTTCTCCAGCGTCTTCACCGACGCCTGAAGGCCTTCCACGCGCGCGGTCACGTCGGCGGGCTGAACCTTGAAGTCTCGGGCCAGACCGCGGGCAACCTTGGCCTGCCCCTCGACGTAAAGGCGCGCGGCCTCGCCCGTCAGCGCCTCGATGCGGCGCACGCCCGCCGCCACGCCGCCCTCCGATACGATCTTGAACAGGGCGATGTCGCCGGTGCGCGCCACGTGCGTGCCGCCGCACAGTTCCACGGAATAGGGCTTGTTGTCGGTCGTCAGCGAGCGACCGAGGGTCAGCACGCGGACCTCGTCGCCATACTTCTCGCCGAACAGGGCGATGGCGCCGGCCTCGATGGCCTCCTGCGGGGCCATGAGCTTCGTCTCGGCCGGGACGTTCTGGCGGATGACCGCGTTGACCTCGGCCTCGATCGCCTCCAGCTCGGCCTCGGTCACGGGGGCGCCGTGACTGAAGTCGAAGCGGGCGCGTTCGGCGTCGACCAGCTGGCCCTTCTGCGCCACGGCGGCGCCCAGCACGTTCTTCAGGGCCGTGTGCAGCAGGTGGGCGGCGGAGTGGTTGGCGCGCGTGGTGCGGCGCTTCTCGGCGTCGACCAACTGGGCCACGCGGGCGCCGGTGGTCAGCGTGCCCGAGGTGATCTGCGCCGACAGGACGTGCAGGTCGCCGGCCTGCTTGCGCACGTCGATGACGTCGGCCGTGCCGCCCGGCCATTCCAGCGTCCCGTGATCGCCCGCCTGGCCGCCGCTCTCGGCGTAGAAGGGCGTGGCGTCGAACAGCACCTCGACGATGTCGCCGACGTTCGCGACGTCGACCGCCGCGCCGTCCTTCATCAGGGTCAGGACCTCGCCCGAGCCGTCGGTCGCGTCGTAGCCGGTGAAGACCGTCGGCCCGAGGCGGTCGCGGATCGACAGCCATTCGCCGGCGTTCGCCGTCTGGCCCGAGCCCTTCCAGTGCTCGCGCGACCGCGCGCGCTGCTGGGCCATGGCGTCCTGGAAGCCGGCCTCGTCCACGCCGAAGCCGCGACGCCGCGCCTCGTCCTGCGTCAGGTCCAGCGGGAAGCCGTAGGTGTCGGACAGGGTGAAGGCGGTCTGGCCGTCCAGCATGTCGCCGGGGCGGAAGCCCTGCACGGCCGTGTCGAACAGGCTCATGCCCTTCGACAGGGTGGTGCGGAAGCGGACCTCTTCCTGCTTCAGCGTGTCTTCCACGAAGGCTTGGGCGCGCTTCAGTTCGGGATAGGCCTCGCCCATTTCCGACACGAGCGTCGGCACCAGACGGTGCATCAGCGGCTCGGCGGCGCCGAGCAGGTGCGCGTGGCGCATGGCGCGGCGCATGATGCGGCGCAGGACGTAGCCTCGACCCTCGTTCGAGGGCGTCACGCCGTCGGCGATGAGGAAGGAAGAGCTGCGGAGGTGATCGGCGATGACGCGGTGGCTGGCCGCCATGTCGCCGTTCGCGTCGGTCGAGGTGGCGTCGGCCGAGGCCGCGATGAGCGTCTGGAACAGGTCGGTGTCGAACACCGAGTTCTTGCCCTGAAGCACGCTGGCGATGCGTTCCAGACCCATGCCGGTGTCGACGCTGGGCTTGGGAAGGGAACGGACGATCTCGTCGTTCTCCTTCTCGAACTGCATGAAGACGTTGTTCCAGATCTCCACGAACCGGTCGCCGTCCTCGTCAGGCGAGCCGGGCGGGCCGCCGGGGACGTGGTCGCCGTAGTCCCAGAAGATCTCCGTGCAGGGACCGCACGGCCCATTGTCGCCCATGGCCCAGAAATTGTCCGAGCCGGCGATGCGGATGATCTTGTCGTCGGAGAAGCCGGTGACCTTCTTCCAGATCGCGGCGGCTTCGTCGTCGTCGACGTAGACGGTGACCAGCAGGCGCTTCGGATCCAGGCCGAAGTCCTTCGTGACCAGCTGCCAGGCGCGGTCGATGGCGTGGTCCTTGAAGTAGTCGCCGAAGGAGAAATTCCCCAGCATTTCGAAGAAGGTCAGGTGACGCGCCGTGTAGCCGACGTTGTCCAGATCGTTGTGCTTGCCGCCGGCGCGGACGCACTTCTGCGAGGACACGGCCCGCGGCGACGGCGGACGCGCCGCGCCGGTGAAGTAGTCCTTGAAGGGGACCATGCCGGCGTTGACGAACAGCAGCGTCGGATCGTTCTGCGGCACCAGCGGCGCCGAGTGGATCTTCTGGTGACCGTCGGCCTCGAAGAAGTCGAGGAAGGTCGAGCGGATCTGCTTCAGGCTGGCCATGGGTGTCGGACGCGCGTCAGGGAGAGGGATCGGGCGTCATATAGGGTTTTGCCGGGGGGCGCATCACCCGGACGTGATCCGGTGAGGGCGTCATGAAACGGGAATGGCCGCCCGACCCGGCGGGGTCAGGCGGCCGGCCCCGGCCCGGCCCCCACGGGGTCGGTGGCGGGTCGTGGCGACCCGGCCGGGGGTTCATGTGAGAGTCCGGAAAAAAAGACTCTCATTTCCATCACCGGGCCGGACCGGGGTCGAGAGGCGCGCCCGCGGCGGCCGCGCCCCGCCGTCTCACGCCGAAGCGCGTTCCGCCTCCCCCATCGCTGCCTGTCGGTGGCAGGAGGAGCGAGGGTCAGCCCTCGAGGTCCTGACCCTCGTCGGGTTCGGGCGTGCCCATGAGGTCGTCGGCGATCTTGTTGGTCGACTGGCGCACGGCCTTCTCGATGGCCACGGCGACGTCCGGGTTGGCCTTCAGGAAATCGCGCACGTTCTCGCGGCCCTGACCGATCCGGGTGGAGTCGTAGCTGAACCAGCTGCCCGACTTCTCGATCACGCCGGCCTTGACGCCCAGGTCGATGATCTCGCCGATCTTGGAGATGCCCTCGCCGTACATGATGTCGAAGATGACCTCGCGGAACGGCGGGGCGACCTTGTTCTTGACCACCTTCACGCGGGTGGTGTTGCCCACCACCTCGTCGCGGTTCTTGATCGCGCCGGTGCGACGGATGTCGAGGCGGACCGAGGCGTAGAACTTCAGCGCGTTGCCGCCGGTCGTCGTTTCAGGCGAGCCGTACATCACCCCGATCTTGTGACGGATCTGGTTGATGAACAGCACGATGCACTTCGACTTGTTGATCGAGCCGGTCAGCTTGCGCAGGGCCTGCGACATCAGGCGGGCCTGAAGGCCCGGCAGGCTGTCGCCCATCTCGCCCTCGATTTCGGCCTTGGGCGTCAGGGCCGCGACCGAGTCGACGACGACGATGTCGACGGCGCCCGAACGCACCAGGGTGTCGACGATTTCCAGCGCCTGCTCGCCGTTGTCGGGCTGGCTGACCAGCAGGTCGTCGAGATTGACGCCCAGCTTCTGGGCGTAGACCGGGTCCAGCGCGTGTTCCGCGTCGACGAAGGCGGCGACGCCGCCCGCCTTCTGGATTTCGGCCACGGTGTGCAGGGCCAGCGTCGTCTTGCCCGAGGACTCGGGACCGAACACCTCGATCACCCGGCCCTTGGGCAGGCCGCCGATGCCGAGCGCCATGTCGAGGCCGAGCGAGCCGGTCGAGATGCTCTCGATCTCGGCCACGACGCCCGCCTTGCCCAGCTTCATCACCGAGCCCTTGCCGAAGGCGCGGTCGATCTGGGCGATCGCCGCCTCCAGAGCCCGCGCCTTGTCGCCGTCTTCCTTGCCCACCAGTTTCAAAGCCGCCTGTGACATCGCCTTCGTCTCCCTTGCCATGATTCCCGTCGTGGTTCGGGAGAGACCCGCCATGGACCCGCCCCCTGTTTCGTGAGGCGGACTATGTGCACGGTTTGTTCCGGTTGCCAATATGTTCTTTTCCGCGCGCCTCCGGCATGCGACCGTTTCTGTCGTCAGCCGACCTGCGCGGCCTCGTCCTGAGGTGGTTGGGCGACGGTCCCGGCGAAGCTGACCCCGGCTCCTGCGATCAGCACGACGGCCGCGACGGCGGCCATCCCCCGGCCCGCCGACTTCCACAAAGGCCGCAGGGCGGCGAGCGCCAGCAAGGCCAGCGGCGCCAGGACGCCGGGCAGATCCATGCCGATGCCGAGGAACACGGGATGCGCCATGGCCAGCGCCCATCCGGCGGTCAGCGCGCCGACGGCGCTGATCGTCAGGGCCCCCGGGGTCCGGTCCAGTCCGGGATCGAAACGGGCCGCGACGGCCGCCGCAAGGGCGATCGCCAACGCGGGCCAGGCGAACAGGAAGGCCGTCGTGGGCGCCGCGATCTGGGCGGCGGTCGCCAGCAGGAGGAGGAGGCCGAGGAGACCCAGCCAGGCCGGCCACGCGCCTCTGGGCCCGGCGATGAGGCTGAGCCCGGCGCCCACGGCGGCGGCGCCCAGCACGATGGGCCGGGCGTCGGGGTCCAGCAGGCAGGGAAGCGCCAGCAGCAGCACAAGTCCGGCGGTCAGCCGACGATCCACCGCCCCGCGGCCGCCGAGGGCCATGAGCGCGACGGCCAGCGCCGCGAGGGCCGCGCCGGCCTCAAGCCAGGGCAGTCGCGACAGCAGGGCGTAGTAGACCGAAGCGTCTTCGGCGCGCGCGGCCGAAGGACCGCCGAGCGCCCGCAAGGCGTGGGCGGCGACCACGGCCACCGACAGAAACCAGAGGCCTTCCAGCGCACCGCGCCCGATCTCCCCCCAACGCACGGCGCCGCGCCGGCCGAGCGCGATCAGGCTGAAGCCGGTCAGCAGCAGGGTCACGGCCAGCACGCCCCAGCCGGCGGCAGGCGTCGTCGCGATCACGACGCGTCCGAAGACGTCCGCCCAGACCGCGTCGTCCCCCGCGCGCGGCAGCGTCTCGGCCGAGGCCAGCAGGGCCGCCGTCTCCAGCGTCTGGGACCCGATGTGTTGAAGACTGCCGCGGTCGAGGGCGGCGGGCGTGGACAGCGGCGTGTGGTACTGCTCGGGCCGGCCGATGAAGGCGAGGTTCAAGCCCTGCACGCCGCGCTCGCGCGGCACGGTGAAGTCCGACCCGTTGGGCATCAGCTCGTACACGAACGCGGCGAGGGAGTTGGTGGTGACGCCGCCGTCCGGCCGGGTGCGGGCGAACAGGGCGACCGTCTCCGCATTGCCCCGGCCCGTCTCGAACATCATGGCCCGGCCGCCGCCCCCGCGCGCCTCGAGGTTGATCACCGCGCCGATGCGGTCGCGCAGGGGATGGCCGCCGAAGAAGGCGCGGGCGCCGTCGAGGTTGAGTTCCTCCGCGTCGGTGATCAGAACGATCACGTCGCGAACGCGGGGGCCCCGCGCCTGCAGGGCCCGCACGGTTTCCAGCACCGCGGCGACGCCGGTCGCGTCGTCGGCCGCGCCGGGCGAGCCGGCGACCGAGTCGTGGTGCGCCATCAGCAGCACGGCGGGAAGCTCCCGCCGCGTGCCGGGCAGGACGCCGATCAGACTCGTCGCGCCGAGGCCGGTGGCGTCGACGCCCCACCCCTCGAGCCGCCGGACCGCCGCGGGCGACAGCACGCCCGTCTGCCGGGCCGGATCCAGACCCAGCGCCGTCATGCGTGCCGTCAGATGGGTCAGGACGCGCGCGTGGGCGGCCGAGCCCACCGGATGCGGTTCCGCCGCGACGGCCCGGACGTCGAGCATCGCCCGGCCCGCCGAGAAGGCCGTCGCGGGCGCGTCGGCGCCGCGCGGCGCCGGCGTCAGGTTGGAGAAGACCGCGAGGGCGAGCGCGGCCGCAAGCGCCGTCGGCAGCCAGATCCATCGCGGCATCAGCCCCTCCCATTCGGAAGGGCCAGCCTAGATGGCCCGCGCGGCGAAGGTAAGGGTTCAGGCCGCGCGCCGGAGCGCGCCGTGGGCCTTGACGTACAGGCCCGGTCGCCCGGCCACGGGGCGGAAGGCGACGGTGTCCGACGACAGGTTTTCGGCGGGTCCGACGAACAGGCAGCCGTCGTCGGCCAGCGCACGCTCCAGATGGTCCAGCGCGAGCGCCCGCCGTTGCGGATCCATGGAGCCCAGAACGTGTCGGCAGAAGACGACGTCGAAACGACCGCCGTCGGGCGCCGGCTCCAGCAGGTTGGCGCGCTGGACCTCGATCCGGTCGCGCAGGTCCTGACGGGCGACCCAGCGGTCGCCGTCGCGGACGAACCAGCGGATCATGGCCCGGGCCGAGAGACCGCGCTGGACCTCGAAGCCGGAGTAGGCGGCGGCGCGCACGCGTTCCAGCGAGGCGCGGTTCAGATCGGTGGCCAGTACCTCGGCCTCGACGCCCTTCTCCGCGGCGGCCATGGCCAGCGACCAGGCCTCCTGCCCCGTCGAGCAGCCGGCCGACCACAGCCGGACGCGCCCGCCCGGCCGCGCGGCGGACAGGGCCGGCAGGAGCTGGTCGGCGAACACGGCGAAGCTTTCGCGGTCCCGACGGAACCACGTCTCCGGGTCCAGAAGCGCCTCGATCACCGACCACGCGGTGGAGGCGGCGGGCCTGGCCCACAGCGAGGCCAGCAGGGCGGCCGCATCGTCGAAGCCTTCGCGCCGCGCCACCGGCGCGAGCCGATGCTCGGCCAGCTTCATCCGGTCGCGCGCCAGCCGCTGACCGGTGCGCCCGAGCACGAGGGTCTGGAGACGCTCGAAGTCGTCGGACGTCATGTCACGCCCGCCTCTTCGAACTTGGAGGCCAGAACCTCGCCGTCGAACGGCTTCATGACGTATTCGTCCGCCCCCGCGGCCAGGGCCTCGGAGATCCGCTCGGGATCGGACTCGATGCTGCAGAACAGCACCTTGGGCCGGTCGCCGTTCGGCAGCGCGCGAAGGCGGCGCAGGAACGTCAGCCCGTCCATGACCGGCATGTTCCAGTCCAGCAGGATCACGTCCGGAAGGGCGGCGGAGCACTGGGCCAGGGCCTCGGCGCCGTCGGCCGCCTCGTCGACCTCATAGCCCAGCCCCTCGACGATGCGGCGCGAGACCTTCCGGATGATCCGGCTGTCGTCGACGATCAGGCAGGTGCGGGGGTCCAAGGGCGGCGTCCGGAGCGACGGGTCAGGGATTTTGCGAGACGCCCCATGATCGCCGCCGGCGGGTTAACGAGTGGTTGGAACTCAGTGCTAAGCGCCGTTAGCCACGCCGCGTCAGGCCGGCAGGTCCGCCGCCAGCCGGACGCGACCGTCCTCCGCCTGAACCTGCAGCGTGCCGCCCATGCGGCGGACGGCCAGCCACAGCCAGTGCGGCTGGATCCACTGGCCGGGCAATCCCTCGTCCAGCGGCAGGCCGGCCAGCCCGGCGGCGGCTTCGGGCTTCAGCCGGGCCCGGGCGCCCGAGGCGACGCCCTCGATCGTCAACCGGTCGCCTTCGACACGGACCGCCACCGTGGCCTCGCCGCCCGACGGCAGGGCGCCCATGGTCATGTAGGCGAGGTTGAGCAGGACCCGCGCCGAGGCCTTCGACAGGGTCGCGGGCTGGACGTTCCAGACCAGCGTGGCGCGGCCGCCGTCGGTGAGGTCGCGCACCAGCTTCTCGAGGGTCTCCCCGGTGAAGGTCTCGGCCGAGGAGGCCGCGCCGAAGGCCACGCGCGCGAAGTCGACCACGGCGAGCAGGCGCGTCGCGCTCTGGCGGATCAGGGCCAGGGCGTCGTCGCGCATGTCCTGCGCCGACGGATCCTCCAGCAGGTCCAGACCCTGCGACACGGCGCCGGCCGGGCTGATGAAGTCGTGGCACAGCTTGGCGGCGACGAGGGCGGCCAGCTCGGTTTCGTCGCGGTCGGCGAAGGCGTCGGTCATGGCCGTGAAGCTGGCCTGATTTGGCCCTTCGCGGGAAGGGGTCCGATGGGCTAATCCCCGGCCATGACCGCCGCCCCCTCCCCGCTCGACGCTCTGGCCGCCGGAACCCTGATCGACGCGCTGGCCGACATCGCCGAGGCGGCCGCGTCCGTGATCCGCCCGTACTGGCGCACGGGCGTGGTCGCGGACGCCAAGGCCGACGACAGCCCGGTGACGCGCGCCGACCGGGAAGCCGAGGCGCTGATCCTGGAGCGGCTGTCGGAGTTGTGGCCCCAGACGCCCGCGGTGGCGGAGGAGGCTTCGGAAGCGCAGGGTCGGCCGGAGACGGCGCCCGGGCTGTTCTGGCTCGTCGATCCGCTGGACGGCACGCGCGGCTTCGTCCGCGGCGACGAGCAGTTCACGGTCAACATCGCGCTGATCCGGGGACGCCGTCCCGTCGCGGGCGTGGTCACGGCGCCGGCGTTGAATCTGACGTGGGCCGGCGGGCCGACCGGGGCCGTTCGCCGCCACGTCGGCGGCGCGTGGGAGACGATCCGGGTGCGGCCGCGCCCCGCGGTGGCGCTGGCCCTCATGAGCCGCGGCGTGAAGCCGGAGGACGCCGCGAAACTGGCGGAGCTGCACGGCTGCGTCGAATGGCGCGGCGAGGACAGTTCACTGAAGTTCTGCCGCATCGCCGAGGGCGCGTGCGACGTCTATCCCCGCACCGGGCCGACGTCGGAATGGGACACCGCGGCCGGACAGGCCGTGCTGGAGGCCGCCGGCGGTCGGGTGCTGGGACCCGACGGCGCACCTCTGGCCTATGGCAAGGCCGGCTTCATGAACGGGGCCTTCACCGCCTACGGCGCCTAGAGCGACAGCAGGGCCTCGGCCTGGCGGGCCAGCAGGGGGCAACCCTCTTCAGCGGCCACCTCGGCGGCGGTCGCCAGCATGAGCCCGGTCTCCCCCGCCGGCGCGTCGAACAGGCGGGCGCGGGCGAGCGCCACGCGCGCCAGGCCGATCTGGTCGGCCGCCCAGTCCAGCGGCGCGGCCGGGACGGAGACGCGACGACGCAGCTCGGCCTGAACGGAATCGAGCGCCGCCGGATCTCCCGCGACCTCCGCGGCGGCGACCCTGTCGGCGGACAGTCGTTCGCGGGCCAGCGCACCGAGCACGAGGCCGGCTCCGGCCGAGCGACACAGGGCCTCGACCGCGACCAGCCGCGCCGAGCCGGCCCCGGACGCCATCTGAACCGCACACCAGTCCAGGGGGCTGTGGTCCGGCGTGAACTGATCGCCGGCCGCCTCGAGCAGTGCGCGGGCCTGTTCCCGGGCCGGGGCGTCGTCGGCCAGGGCGGCGAGGGCCGCGAGACCCGAGGCGCTGAGGGCCAGGGCGCGCGCCCGGGTCAGGGGGCGGCGCTCGGCGGGACAGGCCTCGACGAGGGCGAAGAGATCGCGCCCCGCCTGATCGAGCAGGCGGGCGTCGCGCTGGGCGATGCCGGCTTCCAGCGTCAGACCCGCGCGATCCAGCCGCACCGCCTCGGCCAGGGGATCTGCGGATCCGTCCAGACCATGGACGGCGAGGTCCAGCAAGGCGGCGGCTTCCAGCAGGCGGACCGGGCGCCCGTCCAGCCGGGCCTTGCGCGACGAGATCCGGGCATGAACCGCGACCGTCGCCTGCCGGCCGGAATCGCGGGCGATCAACTGCGCCGCCTGATCGAGCAGGGCGGGTCCGCCGTAGAGGTCGAAGCGGAGCAGCAGCGACTGGGCCAGCGCGCAGCGCGCCTCTTCAAGACGGACCGCGGCGTGGGCGGCACGCTCGGCGTCGCGCGCTGCGTCGTCGGCGTGGTCCAGAGCGTCCTTGCGGCCCGTGCGGGCGGCCAGCTCGCGCCAGAGGGCGGCGGCGGTGAGCCAGGCCTGATCCGGTTTTGCGCAGGAGGTCCGGCCCGCGTCGATGGAGGCGCGCCGCGCCTCCGCCTCCACCAGCTCCACGCCGATCAGTTCCAGCCATCCGAGATCGTCGCGGTCCCGCTCGCGGCCGAAAAGGCGACGCAAATCCTTGCCGAACTCGAACATGGCGCACTCCCGGCCCGTCCCGCCGTGGGACGCTGAACCTTCTCCAGTCCAGCCACAAGCAAATGCGCGGCCGGAAGGTCGGTTCGAAGGGCTGACCCGACCTTGCGCAAACCGGATCGCCCCATATCTGCATCAGCACCTGTTGCAGGAGCAGAACAGATGTCCTCCCCCCTTTTCGAACCTATCGCGCTCGGCGCGCTGAACCTGAAGAACCGCATCGCCATGGCGCCCATGACCCGCAGCCGCGCGGCGCCGGGCGAAGTGATCAACGCGACCGCCGCCACCTATTACGCCCAGCGCGCGGGGGCGGGCCTGATCATCTCCGAGGCCACGCAGATCAGCCGATCCGGTCAGGGCTATCCACACACGCCCGGCGTCTTCACCGACGACCAGGTGAGGGGCTGGAAGATCGTGACGGACGCCGTGCACGCCGCCGGCGGCCTGATCGTCGCCCAGCTGTGGCACGTGGGTCGGGTGTCGCTGTCCGACTATCAGCCCGACGGCCTGCCGGGCTTCGCCCCCTCGGCCGTCGCGGCGCAGGGCAAGGGCATGCGTCCCGACTTCTCCCTGACTGAGTTCGAAACGCCGCGCGCCCTGACGGTCGAGCAGATCAAGGCGGTCGTCGCCGACTACGCCCACGCGGCCGAGATGGCGAAGAAGGCCGGGTTCGACGGGGTCGAGATCCACGGCGCCAACGGCTACCTGATCGATCAATTCCTCAAGGACGGCGCGAACCGGCGCACCGACCGCTACGGCGGCTCGCTGGAGAACCGCGCACGTTTCATGCTGGAGGTCGTGGACGCGGTGGTGAAGGTCTGGGGCGCCGACCGGACCGCCATTCGCCTGTCGCCCTCGAACGGAGCCAACGGCACGGTCGATTCCGACCCGGCCTCGATCTTCCTGCACGCCGCGGCGGCTCTGAAGCCATACGGCCTGGCCTTCCTGCACCTGATCGAGGGCGAGCCGGACACCCCGATGTCGATCAAGGACGGCGCACCCCAGCTGGCCGCCAGGATCCGCGAAGCCTTCGGCGGGCCGGTGATGCTTAACGGCGGGCTGACCCGCGAACTGGCCGAAAAGGCCATCGCGGAGGGTCGCGCCGACCTCGTCAGCGTCGGCGTGCCTTTCCTGGCCAACCCGGATCTCGTCGAACGCTGGAAGACCGGCGCGGAATTGAACGCGCCCGACAGGTCGACCTTCTACGGCGGCGGGGACGCCGGCTACATCGACTATCCGACGCTGGATCAGGTCTCCGAGGCCGCCTGAGGCCTCACCGGGCGCGGATCACCCGGGCGAAACGCCGCCGGGGGTGGTCCGCGCCGACCAGGTCGCGACCCCGGCGGGCGATCACGTCCTCCTTGACCGGCACGGGCTCCAGCCCCGCGAAGCTGCGATAGACGGCCATGGCGATGGCGGCCGGGATCGGCAGCATCAGGGCGGCGATCAGATACAGGGGCGGCCACAGGATGCCGAGCACCAGCGGCGCGAGGAAGCCGACCCCGGCATAGGCCCAGATCTCGGTGCGCTTGAGCCCGCGCAGGGCGTAATGACCCGCCAGCATGCAGACGGCGATCGGCACCGCGCCGATGACGGCCATGGCGACCATCTCAAGACCGGCGTAGTCGACCATCGACCCGGCCCGCTGCAGCGCCGCCCGGCCGGTCAGGTCGGCGATCTGCGTCACCTCGAAGACGATTGTGAAGGCGCCGCGCGCCAGTCCGAACACGATGCCGCCCAGCACGGCGGCCAGCAGCATCAGCGGGATGGAAGTCCGCACCTGGATCGGTCCGGCGAAATAGTCTGCGGCGCCCTGGCTGAAGGCGTCCATGTTCGCCTCCTGCTCCGACGTCACGCCGGCCATGCGGGCGCGCAGGCCGTCCAGATCCTCGGCGTCGTCGATCTCCCAGCCCGCGCGCCAGGCGTAGAGGAAGCCGAAGGCCGCGCCGATGGCGAAGGGGATGATCAGGCCGATCACGCCCTGGCCGCTGCCGAACACGACGGCCAGGCGCGTCGGTCCCTTGAAGCACAGGTACATCGAGACCAGGCTGATCCCGCCCCAGACGGCATAGGCCCAGCGCTCGCCGACGTTGCGGCCCCGCATCGCGAAGTGGCCCAGCGAGAACAGCGCCACGTACATGGCCGAGCCGGCCGCCAGCCAGATCAGCAGCCGGTCATAGGTCCGCAGCGGGTCCGGAAGGTCGAGCATGCCCAGCTTCAGGTGGCCGAACATGAAGGCGCCCGCGAAGACGAAGGCCAGAAACAGGGCGTAGGCGTCCGTGCGGATGCGCGGCATAGGGGACTCCCGAAAGCGGTCCCCTGCCCATCGCCGCCGCGCGCTTAAGGGCCGGTGCAGGCGATGGGTTAACGCCTCAGCCCCGCTCCTTCGTCTTCATGAAGCGGACCTTTTCGAACCGTTCGCCCACATAGCCCGTCTCCCAGCTGGACTTGGCCAGGAACACCGGGGCGGCGTGGATGTCGACAGCCATCTGGGGGCGGTATTTGGCCATGAAGTCCTCGAGGTCGGCCTTGTCGCCCGCGATCCAGCGGGCCTCGGCCCAGGGCGAGGGTTCGAAGACGACGTCGAGGCCGTATTCCTCGCCCAGGCGGTCGGCCATGACCTCGAACTGCAGCTGACCCACGGCGCCGACGATGAAGTCGCTGCCGAGTTCCGGGCGGAACAGCTGGGTCACGCCCTCCTCCGCCAGACCCTCCAGCGCCTTTTTCAGGTGCTTGGCCTTCAGCGGATCCTTGACCCGCACGCGCTGCAGGATTTCCGGGGCGAAGTTCGGCAGGCCGGCGAAGCGGATCAGGCCGCTCTCCGACAGGCTGTCGCCGACGCGGAGCACGCCGTGGTTGGGGATGCCGATGACGTCGCCGGCATAGGCCTCCTCCGCCAGCTCGCGGTCGGAGGCGAAGAACATGATCGGGCTGTTCACCGACAGCGACTTGCCGGTGTTCTGGACCTTCAGCTTCATGCCGCGCCTGAAGCTGCCCGACGCCATGCGGAACATGGCGATGCGGTCGCGGTGGTTCGGGTCCATGTTGGCCTGGACCTTGAAGACGAAGCCTGTGACCTCGGGGCTGCCCGGTTCGACGACCATGTCGAGGGGCTCGGGCGCGTTGCGGGTCTCGGGCGGGGCTTCCCGGCGGGCCTTCAGCGTCTTGGGCGGCGGGGCCCAGTCGGCGATGGCGCGCAGCAGCTCCTCGATGCCGAAGTGGCGGAGCGCCGATCCCCACAGGACGGGCGTCATGTGCCCTTCCAGGAAGGCCTGGCGGTCGAACGGCTTGTAGCCCGCCTCGACCAGCTCCAGCGCGTCGGCCATGTCGGCGTGCTCGCCGCCTTCGAAAAACGCGGCGGCGTCGGTCAGCGGCAGGGCGGCGGGGTGATCCGGATCCTCGTCCGAGCCGGCGACCTTGCGGGCATAGGGCTGGAACGTCCCGTCGCCGACCCTGGCCATGCCACGTAGCCGATTGCCGCTTTCGGCCGGCCACCAGATGGGCGAGGGGTCGAGCTGCAGGCGGCTGGCGATCTCGTCCAGCAGGGCCATGGGGTCCTGGGCCTCGCGGTCCAGCTTGTTGATGAAGGTGATGATCGGGATGTCGCGAAGGCGGCAGACCTCGAACAGCTTCAGCGTCTGCGGCTCGATGCCCTTGGCGGCGTCCAGCACCATGATGGCGCAGTCGGCGGCGGTGAGCGTGCGATAGGTGTCTTCCGAAAAGTCCTCGTGGCCGGGGGTGTCCAGCAGGTTGAACATGCCGCCCTCGAACTCGAACGTCATGACCGAGGCCGAGACGGAGATGCCGCGTTCCTTCTCGATCTTCATCCAGTCCGAGCGCGTGCGCCGGTTCTCGCCGCGCGCCCGCACCGCGCCGGCCGCACGGATCGCCCCACCGGCCAGCAGGATGTGCTCGGTCAGCGTGGTCTTGCCCGCGTCGGGGTGAGCGATGATGGCGAAGGTGCGCCGACGGGCGGCTTCTTCGGCGAGGGTCAGCTTGGACATGAGACTCCTTGGGCGCGCGGGCGATAGCCCGAACGCCGTCTCAAGTCATCACATGCCCTGGATCAGATGCAGGATGTTGCCGTCGGGGTCCCTGAACCAGACCATGCGGGCGTCGCCCGACTTGTGGACGCCGTCCTCGTACGTCGTCTCGGGGAAGTCATACCGCTCGAAGGTCACGCCCTTCGCCCGCAGGTCCGCCACGATCTCCTCGATGCCGCCCGCCACCGGCCAGACAAGGGCGTTGGCCTCGTTGGTGCCGGCGGCGTCCGACACGTAGAGGGTCAGTCGGGTGGCCCCCGTGCGATAGGCGGTCATGGCCTGGCCTTCGGGCGCATCGCCGCCCTCCTCCTCCAGCCCCAGGGTCTCGCCGTAAAAGCGCCGGGCGCGCGCCAGATCAGACACGGCGAGAATGGGCTGGGCGTCGAGATCTTTCAGCATGGCCGCCTCCGTCGGTTTGCCGACGAAAGCGCGGGCGCGGGCCCGACGTTCCGCTCAGCCGCCGCAGACGCGCTCCAGATCCAGCTTCTCCACCCGGCCGCCCCTCATCACGAGGCGCACGTCCTTCAGGGCGTCGAGATGCTGCGTGGGGTCCAGAGGCAAGGCGATCAGGTCGGCGAAGGACCGGGGCCGCAGCACGCCCAGACGGTCGTCGCCGATCATGCGGCCGGCGTTCCAGGTCGCGGTCTGCAGCGCCTCGGCCGGCGTCATGCCGGACTCGACGTAGGCGGTCAGGGTGGCGCGTGAGCCATGACCGCGCCCGGGGCCGTAGGGCATGTAGAGGTCGGAGCCCATGGCGATCGGCACACCGATCCGGTGGGCGCGGGCGAAGCGCTCGCGCGGCCCGGCCAGCATTCCCTCGATCTCGGCGACCGGCGGTCGTGGGGTCCAGCCGGCGCTGAACTCCTGCGCCATCTCGAGCGAAGGGTCCGTCGGGACCAGATACACGCCCTTCCGCGCCATCAGCCGGAGAGTTTCGTCCGACACCTCATAGCCATGCTCGATCGAGGTCACGCCGGCCATGACGGCCTCGCGGATCGCCGCGTCGGAGGTGGCGTGGGCGGCGACCGGAACGCCGTGGCGACGCGCCTCGTCGACGACGGCCTCCAGTTCCGCCACCGACAGGCGGGTCCGCTGCGGCGTGGCCTCCGGATAGACCTTGATGACCCATGCCCCGGCGGCGACGGCCTCGCGCACCGCGGCGCGGGCGTCGTCGGGACCGGTCACGATGCGATACTCCGCGCCGACGAGATGGTGAGGATCGTGCGGCAGGGGCTCCATCTGACCGCCGGCCGGCGCCAGACCAGGACCCGACCCGTAAAGGCGCGGCCCCGGCACGCGACCCTCCGCGAAGCCGCGCGAGAGCTGCAGGTCGAGGAATCGCCCCGAATTGCCGAGGTCGCGGATGGTGGTGAAGCCGGCATCCAGATACTCGCGGCCACGCTTCGCGCCCGACAGGGCGCGCAGGGCGTCGCCCTCGATGCCCGCGTCGATCGCCGCGACCTGGCTGAGCGGCTGGCCTTGCGCCTGCTCCATCAGGATGTGGGTGTGACCGTCGATCAGCCCGGGCAGGACCGAGCAGCGCGACAGGTCGACCACGACCGCGCCGTCGGGAACGGCCAGCCCCTGCCCCACCTCCACGACCAGCTCGCCGCGGATCAGGAGATCGCGCGGTCCGACCATGCGGCCCGCCTCGGAGTCGAACAGGTTCCCGGCGCGCACCATCAGCGCGGGCCCCTGCGGCTGGCGCATTTGCGCTTCGGCGGCGGTGGCGAGGCAGGCGACGGCGAGGGCGGCAAGTGCGGTGAGCGTGCGGGTCATCATGGCTCCGAAGGTGTCGGAGGAAGAGGCGCGGCGGAAGCCCCGCGGATGCGGGAGGCGGATGAAATCGCGGTAAGCCTGACCGACGCGTCAGATCGGCATCCGCATGATCTCCTGATAGGCCTGGATCACCTGGTCGCGCACGGCCATGACGGTTTCCAGCGACGCCTCGGCGGACGAGACGGCGGTGACGACGTCGATCAGGCTGCCCTGGCCCTGCACCGCCATGGACATCTGGCTTTCCGCCGCACGGGTCTGTTCGACCGCACCCTTCATCACGCCGTCCAGAATGGCGCCGAACTCCGATCCCCCGGCCGGGTCCATGCCGCCCGGTCCCCCGACGGCGGCGCCCGACTGGACCGACTGATAGGCCTTGATCGCCGCCATCGGGTTCATGGATCAGGTCCTCAGCGCTTCAGGATGTCGAGGGTGCGCTGCTCCATGGCGCGCGCCGTCTCGATGACGTTCAGGTTGGCCTCATAGGCGCGCTGGGCCTCGCGCATGTCCATGGCCTCGACCAGCGTGTCGACGTTGGGACGCAGCACATAGCCCTCGGCGTCGGCGGCGGGATGGTTCGGATCGTAATCCCGGCGGAACTCGCCCGGGTCGGCGCGCACCTCGGCGAGGGCCACGCCGGTGGCGCCGTCCACCTCGCGCGCCCGGAACACGGGCACCTGGCGGCGGTAGGGCTGACCGCCCGCCGTGTCCGACGTGGAGTCGGCGTTGGCGATGTTCTCGGCGATCACCCGCATGCGGGACTGCTGCGCCTTGAGCGCGCTGGCGGCCACGGCCAGGGTCGAGTTGCGGGGCGGGATGGGGTCAGGCACGGGTCAGCCCTCCTCAGCGACCGGGCGGCCGCGCGGCCATGCGCAGGAGCGACATGGACTTCTGGTACAGGCTGATGGCGGCGTCGTAGGCCATGCGGCTCTCGGCCATCTTCAGCATCTGCTCCTCGACGACCACGGCGTTGCCGTCGAGGGTGGTCTCCGAATCCGGGCTGTCCTGCACCGCGAACCGCGCCGGCGCGTTCGACGGCGCGAGGTGGGACGCGGAGGTCCGCGTCATCTGCAGGCCACCGGCGTTCTGCATGGCCCTGGCGAAGTCGGTCGGCTGGCGCAGGTCGCGAGCCATGTAGCCGGGCGTGTCCGCGTTGGCGACGTTCTGGGCGATGACGCGCTGGCGCTCGTCCAGCCACGTCAGCCGGCCCTTGATCTGGTTCAGCAGCGGCAGGTCGGCGATGGACACGGCCGTTCCCCCTTCGCGACGCGGGCGGACGTGCCCGAGCGAAATCGTGACCTGTCGTGGTTAATCAAAGGTTTTCTCAACCGGCCGTTAACCCTGATCCTTAACGATCCCGGTCGATGGATTTCCTCGACCTCCTGCGCGCCGTCTTCGGCCTGGCCTTCACCCTCGGCCTGATCGGGGGCGCGGCCTGGGCGGCGCGTCGCTATGCGCCGCAGCTGATGGCGAAGCTGTCGGCCCAGCGCGGCGAGCGGCGAATGCAGGTGATGGAGACGCTCGTGCTCGACCCGGCGCGCCGCCTGGTGCTGGTCAAGATCGACGACGAGGAGCGCCTGTTGCTGCTCGGCGAGGGCAAGGAGCTGATCGAGCCCCGGAGCCCGGGCAAGTGACGGTGTTCGTCAAGCCGACGCGTGACGAGGTGAAGCGGGCCGCCCTGCTGTCGCTGTGCGTCACACTGGCCTGCCTACTGTGGCCGCTGGGCGCGTTCGCGCAGGAGGCGGCGCAGGCGCAGGCCGCCGGGTCGTCGGCCATCAACGTCGACCTGGGGACGGGCGCGGGGCTGACCACCCGGGTGGTGCAGCTGGTCGGCCTGATGACCGTGCTCAGCCTGGCCCCGTCGATCGTGATCATGACCACCAGCTTCGTGCGCATCGTCGTGGTGCTGTCGCTGCTGCGCACCGCGCTGGGGATGCAGCAGTCCCCGCCGAACGCGGTGCTGGTGTCGCTGGCCCTGTTCCTGTCGGCCATCGTCATGGCTCCGACCTGGCAGGACGCCTATGATTCGGGAATCAGACCGCTGATGGATCAGCAGATGGAACTGCCGCAGGCGTTCGATCTGGCGGCAGATCCCGTGAAGACCTTCATGCTGGGCCAGGTCGACCGCGGCGACCTGGAATTGTTCACCCGACTGTCGAACGTCGACATACCGCCGACCGCCCAGGAACTGCCGCTGCGGGTGATCGTCCCGGCCTTCATGATCAGCGAGCTGAAGACGGCGTTCGAGATCGGATTTCTGCTTTTCGTTCCGTTTCTTGTCATCGATCTGGTGGTCGCCAGCGTGCTGATGTCCATGGGCATGATGATGCTTCCGCCGGTGGTGGTGTCGCTGCCCTTCAAGCTGATCTTCTTCGTCCTCGTGGACGGCTGGAGATTGGTCGCGGGCAGTCTGGTCGAGAGCTTCCAGAGAGCGTCCGGCGGGGGGTGAATCCCCAGCCCGTGGGGCTTTCAGCGGCAAAGCCGCTTGCCAAGCGAACGAAAAGCGGCGTCAATCCGTCCGTCGTCGCCCCGTCGGGCGGCAGAAAATCGGAAACGACCCATATGACCACTCAAGCCGAACTGATCGCCGCCGTCGCCAAGGACGCGGGCGTGTCCCAGGCCGACGCCGGCCGCGTGCTGACCGCCATGGTGGACAACATCCACAAGTCGCTGAAGAGCGGCGGCGACGTCCGCATCTCGAACCTGGGCGTGTTCGACACCGCCGCGCGGGCCGCCCGCGAAGGCCGCAACCCGGCCACCGGCGCGACCATCAAGATCGCCGCCTCGAAGGCCGTGCGCTTCCGCGTTTCGAAGCCGCTGAAGGATGCGGTCAACAAGTAAGCCGTTCGGCTTCTTGAGAGATCAGGCCCCCGCGGGGGCCGGACGGGCGGGCGGAGCGGCAGGCGTCGTTCCGCCCGTCTTCGTTTGCGCCGCCGGCGTCTGCTCCCGGAACTTCGTCCGGGCGCCCTCCACCCAGCCGGTGAAGGTGTTCGAGCTCTGGATCGCCGCGGCCAGACCCGACGGCGACGACAGGGTCAGCGGGTCGTAGAGGGCGATCCGCACGGCGTCCGGGTTGCGGGCCTTCTCGACGAACGGCGCATAGCGCTGGGCCAGCCGCGACAGGCCGGCGTCGTCGTTCGACAGCGAATAGCCTACGCCCGCGCGGATCAGCCGGGTCTCGTCCGCCGCCGAAAGGGGCGTCGCCGCATCCAGATGCCGGTCGCCCAGCAGGCGCTCGTACAGGGCGCCCGCGCCGGCCCAGTTCTCCTGCTTCCACAGCACCTCGGCCCGCACCTCCAGCGCGGCGGTCGACGCGTCGTCGCCCAGCACCTCCAACGCGTGGTCGAAGCGCCCGAGATCCATCAGGGCCCGCGCCTCCAGCGCGCGACGCTCGGCGTTCAGGGCCGCCGGCAAAAGCGTGGTGCGCGACGACCAGATGGCCTGCAGTGCCGCCTCGGGCTGACGATCCATCAGGTAGACGGTGGCCAGATCGGTGGCGACGACGGCCCGCGCCACCCCGTCAAGGCGCTGATCGGCCTGATACTTCAGAAGCTCGGCGGCCTGGTCCAGCAGATCGACGTCGATCAGTCGGCGCGCCAGCCGGCGTACCATCTCGTCGCCGTCGGCGCCGATCGGCGTCAGTTCGCGGAAATCGTAGAACAGGCCCAGCGCCTGGATGGGCTGCAGACCGTCTGCGCCGCCCTCCAGGAACAGCATGCGGAACGCCGCCTGGACGTCGGCCTGCAGCTCGACCCCGCCGGGCATCGTCGCCATGCGGGGGCCGGCCGCCCGCAGCGCCGTCAGCGCCTCGCGGTACAGGCCCTGCGACAGATACAGCCGGCCGAGGGTGCGGATGACCTCCAGCTCCGTCGCGTCGCCGCGCCAGCGCCAGCGCAGGGTCTCCAGCTCCGCCGCCGCCGCCTTCGGCACCACCTTGCCGTTGGCCATGCCGATGCGCACCACGCCCAGACGGGCGGGCACGGCGACGGCGTCCAGCGGCGCCTTGCCGACCGCGGTGAAGACCGCCGCGGCCTTGTCGAGTTCGCCGATCTGTTCGAACAGGCGCGCCTGCACGAGGCGGATCTGGAGTTGCTCCGACGCGCCGATTTGCTGGCTGAGAGCGTAGGCGATCAGGGCGCGGGCGGCCTCGACGTCGCCCAGCTCGATCGCCGCCATGGCGTGGGCGCAGGCGAACCGGGCGCGCCATTCCGGGGGGAAGGCGTCGACGACGCCGGCGGCGGCCGCGAACTGGCGGCGCGCCTCCTCCCAGTCGCCGCGCCGGCTCGCGATCAGGCCCAGCCATGCCCTGGCCGAAGGATCGCCGGCTATCGCGGCGCCGGACAGGTCGGCCTGCGCCTCCTCCAGCCGGCCGATGGACACGCGGGCGGCGGCGCGCAGGCCGCGCACCTCGGCTTCGCCGAGCATGCCGGGCTGCACGTCGACCAGCGCGTTCAGCGCGCCGATCGCCTCGTATCCCAGCCCCGAGCCGACGAGGAAGCGGGCATAGGCCAGACGCTTCTCCGCAGGCGCGCGCGGATCGTCGACGGCGGCCGCGCCCTCCTCGGCCGCCTCGGCCTGAAGCTTGCGGTGACGGGCCAGGAAGCCATCCTCGTCCCTGCCCTTCCAGTCCTCGAGGATCAGGGCCGGATTCGGCGCCTTGCGCGGCGCGTCGTCGGCGGTCGGTTCGGCCGCCTCCAGCAGGGCCGTGGGCGAGGACAGGATCAGCCCGCGCGGACGCGACACGATCACGCGATCGCCGTCGGCCGCGATGCTGAGATCGTCGGCGAGGGTCTCGATCGCCAGTCCCTGCGCCGAAGGCAGGACGTGCAGGTCCACGGTGCGACGCCGCTGCGGAAAGCCCTTTGCCGGCCCCACGGCCGTCACCGCGGCGAACCGGTCGCCGACCACCGGGTCGGTCAGCCAGATGGCCCGGCCCGACCCCGCCATGTTGAAGGCCAGCGCCGGCTCTCCGGACGGGTCGCGATCCAGGCTGACGCCGCCGGCGGGCGTCGCGCCTCCGCCGATGCGGACGGTCCAGGCTCCGCCGTCGGCCGAGGCGGAGACGGTCAGGGCCTTGGGCGCCTCGAGCCTCAGCGCGACGTAGTCCGGCCCGGCCGCCCACCGGGCGCCCTTTGCGGGACCCAGATTCGCGGCGTCGGCCAGGTCCAGCTTGGCGGCGGCGTCGAACACGACCCACACCGCTTCGCCGCGCCTGAACACGGCGGCCCCGACCGACCGCGGCCAGTCGAACCTCAGGGTGACGCCGTCGGCCGTCGCCTCGGTTCGCACCCCGACGGTCGGGACGTCCGCTTCAGCGGAGGTCTCTGCGACGGACGGTTCCGGCGCCCGGCCGGGCGCGTAGAGGTTCAGGAAGACGGCGCCGTCGGCCGTGCCGGTGCGGGCCTCGGCGCCCTCGGCCAGCGTCAGGACCAGTTCCGTGCCGCCCTGCACCGCGCGCGTCTCGACCGCCTCGACCCCCGCGGGAGGATCGACCTTGAGGCGCGAGACGTCGGGCGCGGCGGTCGTGCCGATGCGGACGACCACCCGCCGCCCTTCGATGACGACCCGCGCGCGGGCGCCGACGACGCCGGCGAACTCAAGGCGCGTGTAGTCGGCTGCCGCGCCTATGCGGATGGCCACCGGATCCAGGGCGGCCGGCTGGTATTCCTGCGCCAGGGGCAGGACCGGCGACAGCGCGACGGCCCCGGCCGCGGCCAGGGCCACGGTCGAGTTCAGGACCCGGCGGGATGTGCGGCGCGCGGACATTCGCGCGCACCCTGGCGCGGGCGCGGTTTCATCGCGGTTAACGGAGGATGACCGGACGACGGCGGCGCCGATGGCGACCCCGGGAGGACTCCAACCTCCGACCTCGGCTTTAGGAATTTTTGAGTGTCGGGTCTAGTCCAGTCCAGATCAGTCCAGGATCTCGAGTAAATTCATATCCTTGCTGGACAACAGCGTCCGAAGCGTTACATCGCAATCCAGCCGATTTCAGGCGATTTGTGCCCCATAGCGAACTTGGGGCACAGAGGATCCGATGCCCAAACTGCAGCTGACTGACAAGCTAGTAGCTTCCGCCAAGGCCGCTCCGGGAGAGCGTCTCGAGCTGTGGGACCTGAGGACGCCCGGCCTTTGCCTTCGTGTGACCGAGCGCGGCTTGAAGACGTTCGTCCTACGCTATCGGGCCACAGACGGCAGCCAGCCTCGGTTCAAGCTCGGTCGCTTCCCGCACATGTCTCTCAGGTCTGCGCGGATAGAGGCAGGGCGAATTCGGGGAGAAGTCGAGGATGGCCGAGACCCTGCGGCCGCCAAGCGACGCGCTAAGGTCGCGGCCGACGCCCAACTGACGTTCGAACAGCTCTACGACCAGTACGTCCAGGCCAGCCGCGCAGGCGAGTGGAAGCCCAAGGGAAAAAGGAAGCGCGAAGTCACGATCGTCTATGAAGAGCGCTTGGCCCGTCGTCATGTCATCCCCAACATCGGTCAGATGATCCTGGAGGACATCAACCGAAAGATCGTGAAGGACCTGCTCAGGAACATGGTCGGCAAGGGGATCGGCGCGCAAACCAATCGCTGCCAGGCCCTCGTTCGCCAAGTCTTCGCCTACGGGATTTCTGAAGACCTGGTGCAGATCAATCCTGCGACGGGCTTCGCCCCTTTCGCAGACCAACAGCCCCGCACGCGCACCTGGTCGACCGACGAGCTCAAAGAGCTGTGGCGGGTGCTCAACACCGAGGGCAGCCTGACTGATCGCCAGGGACGTCAGTGCTTCGTCGGTAGGCAGCTGCGGATCGCGGTCATGCTCTGCGCACTGTTGCTGCAGCGGCGTTCCGAAATCGCCGGCATGCAGATCGCGGAGATCAACTTCGACGACGCCGTGTGGACCATCCCCGCCCATCGCATGAAGGGTGGCCGTCCCCACTCAGTCCCGCTGCCGCCTCACTCCATCGCTTTGATCGAAGAGGCCATCGATTTGGCGAAGAAGGTGGGCGGTTCGGACGTGAAGGCGGTGTTTCCGAACGCGAGGGACGCGGAGTGTTCCATTGATCCCATGAGCCTGTCGCGTGCGCTGGCGCGCCTATCCGCAACGGCCGGCATCGAAGGGGCTACCCTGCATGATCTTCGCAGGACGGGAGCTACCGCCTTGACGAGCGAGCGTCTCGGCGTGTCGCCTTTCATTCGATCGAAAGTGTTGGGCCACTCGACAGATGCGGGCGGCGGCGCGGCCGTCACAGCCATCCACTATGACGTCAACAGCTACATGGGCGAGAGACGCCGCGCGCTTCAGGCTTGGGAAGACCGATTGCTGGAGATCGTAGGTGCTGCGAAAGCCTCGGCCGAAAGCTAAGGTGGGAGCGGTCGTAGGAGCCACGGCCTATTGGGTGCCTGCGTCGTCAGGCAGTCTTGAGGGGTACGGCGGTGAACGACCTGACTGACCGCGACAGCGATGCGGATGTGAGCGACTGGCTGCCGCCCGCTAATGCGCCGACACCACGGCAACAGCTCATCCTCTTGCTGACGGCGACCCATCCTGGCCCGGATGCCGAGCTGGTCGAAAAACGCTTTGGTTCGGCCGACCCCGGGCTGACGGCAGCGTTCCTTAAGCCGGTCCAGGGAATCACCATCCGCGACTTCTTAGAAGACCCGTCGCGCGTGCCCTCGGACGACATCGCCCTTCTGAAAGAGCTTAGTCAATTTCCGGCATGGTCGGCCGCCTTCGCGGCCTTCGTTCTGCACGGATACATTTTAGACGAATCCCGCGCCCACGACGCTCTCACCATCATCAAACGGTCAGCGAGCAAACCTGCTGAGGGTTTGAAAGTGCTGGAAAGTTATCGGCGCTTGCGAGACGAGCTCGACCCGAACGTGGAGGACAGTCCGGCGGCTATTTTGCACCTCGTGTCGGCGTGGCCCGAACGACTGCAACCAAGCGCAGCTTATTTTGCATGGGCTGCGCTCAAGTATATTATTAACGAGAACGACAAACTACGTAACACTCTAAAAGACAATGACAAATACGTTCGTTTAAAGGAGAAGGACAGAACGCGCGCCGTCAAGCAAGACTTACTAGATTCAACGACTATACTGCTCCTTGCCGTATCTAAACTGTTGCTGCCGGAAAAGGCCTCGATGCCAAGCGGCTTGGCTGCGGGGATTGTTAAGATGGCGGCGGGCAAGCGCGTCCGCCTTCCGCGGGGGGCGCGCACCCTGGCGGAGCGCCTGAAGGAGGGCGAAAGGCTGATCACGGCGGCAGCCGAAAAACGGCAAGATAAGAGTCGACAGATCTAAGGTGTCGCCCGCTTTACCTCGCTATATCTTTCCGCATTTCGGCTGCATTATGTGGGCGCTTCTGCTTTTTCAGGAGCCCCCACCATGCGCACCCACTCCCCCCTCAATCCGCACGCCAAGCTGATGCGCGCCAGCAGCATCGCGAGCTGGCTGCAGATCTCCCGGTCGACGTGGTTCTCCTGGGTCGCCCAGGGGCGCGTTCCGCCCGGCATCAGGCTGACGGCAGGTACCGTCGTATGGGACATCGACGAAGTCGCTGCGGCGCTCTCCCATCCGGAGGTGCGCTGATGGTCCGTCCCTCCATCACCCCCGTGACCCGGCGGATCCACGCGGACACGGACTTCTCCACCGCGATGGCCGCTGCACAGACCACCGCCTGTCGACCGATTGACTACGAGAGCGCGGTGAGGCGCGCGCCGATGGCTGAGCCCTCCAGCCCCGCGACGGCCTTGCCGGGGCGTGAGACCTGCAGGGGTTGTCCGCATCTCCGCCATCGGTTCCCGGCCGACTTGGCTCCGGCCGACACGTCCCCCTTCGACGAGTTGATCGTCGCCGGGGGCGACGACGTCGAACTGACGCGCCTCCCCGCTGGGCCGCCGAAGGTCCTGGCCGGCATCGACCTGGCCGACGGCCCGCACGAAAGGGTGACGCCGGGCTTCGAAGATTACGCGCGCGTGTCGGACGCGACCGTTCTGGCCGACGCGCTCTACTTCAACCAGGTCTTGCCGGAGTGCGCCTGTACGCGTGCTTTGTTCGACGCGGCGGACGACCGCACCGTCCGTGGCCTCTGGCTGGATTTCCTGCGCCAGGAAGCCGCGATCAAGGCGAGCGGCTCCAAGCGGGCTAAGGGTACGCGCCGAGACGCCTGACGAAGAGCCGCCAGCATTCGTAGGCCGAAGCGCCTGTTCCCTGATCTGCTCGCTACGACCAGACGGCGAAACGGGCCGGCGCCGGCGTAGCCCCCGCCCGAAGCACATGCCGCACCAGCAGCTGACGGCAGATTCCCAGCGTCGAGACAGAGCGAGCTCGTCGGCGCTGAACACGTCCAACCCACCAGGAGATCTAACGTGATCGATGCCCCCCGTCCGACTGAACGGACCTCCGAAAGCGACCCCATCGTGGCGTCGGCCGCTGCCGCACCGGCCGGCACGCCCTCCCCGCCGAACGCGACTCTGTCGCTTGAAGAGTGGCAAAACAGCCAGCCGCCGCGCGCCCTGCTCCGGGCCCCCCGGGCGGCACTCGCACACATCTACAAGGGCGACGCGATCAAACCGCGCGCAGCCCTGTTCGAACCGATCAGGAAGCACGTCAGGCTCGACTGGGTTTCGATCTTCCGGGAAGCGGCGAAGTCGCGCGCCGAGGCTGAAGCGATCGGCCGGGCCGACGACTCGGAGAAGTCGTGATGCGGACCGCTGGAACGTTGCAGGAGCCGATGCCCTCGCAGTCGGACACGGAAGAGCAGTACCGTCGCCACGAGGAGCGCGAGTTCGACCGCAAGCAGCAGCGCCTGCGTGAGCGTCAGTGCCTGCCGCTGGCTGATTGGACCCACGAAGAGCGACTGGACCTTGAGCACAGCGTGACCGCAGAGCCGCCCATCGGCCACACGAGACCGATCCGGCCGCCGCGGCATCAGACCTTTCAGCCCCGGCAAGTAAACCCCTTCTTCCCCACCGACAGTCTTAACCGGCCGTCGCAGAAGCACCGCAAGACGACCGCCCTGTCGAAGGCCCAGGTCACCCACCTGCACGAAATCGTACTGCGGGCGAACTGCATGGGCCTGGTCATGAACGTCTTTGTGACGATCGCCTGGGAGCGGGCCGGGATCGACGAAGCGAACATCGCCGCGGCGCAGGCGCGTCTCATGCGCCGCGTAAGGGAGTGGGCCAAGGGACGCACATTCCAAGGCAAGCGCTTGGACGCCTTGATCGGCTGGATTTGGGTTCACGAAAGCGGACCGACCGTCGGCGTGCACACGCACTACCTGTTTTGCTGCCCGCCCCAAGAACGGACGGCGCTGTGGCGTGTGATCCAGCGGTCTTTGGCGTCGGCCGGATCGACGGCTCAACAGACCGGGGCGATGTCGCATCTGCCGTTGGATGCGAGCGCCCTCGACTTCTCTGACCGCCCGGAACAAACGGGCCTGAAAGCAGACATGCGGCAGCAGTGGACGCTTTTCGGCTACGTCACGAAGACCAAGACGATCAGCTACACCCCCAAGCCGAGCTCGTTCGGCAAGACCGGGGAGATCATCGGAAAGCGGGCCGGCTTTTCGCATCACCTGCTCGGGTCGACCCCCTGGAAGCGCTTTGTCGTCAACCGCGGGCGGCACGTCACCTGGATGAAGGACTTCTTGAAGAACGCCTCCCGGCCCTACCCGCTGGTTTGTGGAGCCTATGCGGCGGAATATCAGGCGTACCGCGCGGAGCCGGCGACCGAGCCTGCAGGCCACAGTTCCGGGCCGACCGCCGACGCGTACCCGAAGACGGCGTCTGAGTCGGAACTCGGTCTGAGAAGGCTCAGAGTCTAGCTGGAGCGAGAAGGTTGAAATCTGGAAGGGGCCGGCGCAGACCGGCCCTTTTTTCTGCGCGGCCCAGCGCGGAAAGGCGTGAGGCGCAACGATAGAAAGGCGTCTCGTGTCCGGTGGAATGGTCGAGAGTTGGGTGCCGCAAGCCCCACACCATTGAGCCGTCGGGCGTCTAACCTCGGCGGTCTTCGACCATCATCCAGCTTTGTCCAACGCCTTTTGCCGTCAGCACGGTGCCGCGGAGCACACCCGATTGCGATCCAGCGCTTCGCCGTAACTGAACCTGACGCTGGTCGCGCAGCTCGACAATGGGCTCGGATACGGGATGGCCAGCTGCTCGAGCCGCTCATGGATGCTGATGATTTCGGCCGCGCTCATGTCAGGGTTTGCGCGATAGCGGCGACACAATTCCTCCGCCTCGGGACGATCCCGATCCTCGCGCGAAGCTTTCTCGTCGAGACGAACCGCCTCGGCTTGCGCGTATTCCTGCTGCCGTGAGCGCTCCAGCGCCACGTACCGCGCGTAGCCCGCCCACCCTTGGCGCTCAGCGCGGCTGCCGGGGGACGCCTCGAGAAACTGGATGTAGAAACCCTTGCTCTCGGTCGCTTCCGCGGTGGTCAGATAGGGCGAGAACCACGGCCGACGCGGGTCGAACTGCGCCGCCATCGCCAGTTTTTGCTGAGCCGAAGGCATGGGCTCCAACGGGCCGGGATCCTGGCCGTCGCCCGTTCGCTCGACGCGGATTGAGCCGGTTGACGCATGGCCCGGGCCCGCCGCCGGAGACGCCGTTTCGGCCTCGGCCCTCTGATCGCAAGCGGCCGTCCCCGACGCCGCCATGACGATCGCCAGGGCGACCACCCCTCTCAAGCCATCTCGCATGCCTTGGCCTCCTCCACTCGATTAACAACTATAGTTGGTTCAGCGTGACCGTCGAGATGGTCACCGTCTCGGCATGGACATCCGCGCATTGGTGGGCCGCAACGTCCGCCGCGCGCGGATCCAGCTGGGCCTGACTCAGGAAGAGTTGGCCGACCGCGCGGGCACATCTCAGTTCTACGTCAGCAGCCTGGAAGCCGGCCGCCGCAACCCGACGATCGAGACGGTGCATGCGCTGGCCGCCGCCATGGGCCTTGCGGATTGGCTCGTGTTGCTCAGGCCGGACGGCGAGCGCGCCGAGGACTAGGCGGTCAGACGGCCGGCGGCCTGACCTTCACGTTGGTAGGTCGCCAGCGATCGGTCGGGCTTGAACCACCGATCGATCTCGACCGGCAAGCCGAGCCGTCCGCGAAGCCGGCGCAGCTCCTCGAGATCCACCTCGCCGATTTCGACGAAGCCGAGCCCGAGGTCCGCCACGCCCCAAGCGAGGGTCTCGTCTGGGCTGACGGCGGCCAGCAACCACGTCGCGCCGGCATCCGGGGTGAACAACTTGGCCACCGGGAATGGGTCGAAGGTCGCGCCGCTGGCGCGCGCCGCGTCCATGCGCCCCCACGCTGCGATCAGCTTCTTCCTCTGGATCTTGGTGAGGCGGAACGTCATCGACGCCTCCGTGGCAAGGCGTAGGTCGAGGCGCGCGCGTCATGCACCCGCGCCAGCAGCTGACCGCCGATGGCTTCCAGGCGGGCGGTGGTCGTGGAGTGGCGGTCGGAAGCGGGAGGCACGAGACCGAGGTCGGCGGCTCCTTTGGCGGCACCGACCATCATGCCGGTGAGGATGAAGGCGGCGGGTGTGGCTCCGACGCGGACGAGCGCGTCGAACCCAACTGCCAGACCGTCCGCATTGAGGGCGAGCGTCCGCGCCTGATCCAGTGCGGACACGACGTCTCGCGGCTCGTCGGTCGGCAGGGAACGTCCGGCCGCCACGGCCGCGACGCGGTCGTCGCCTTCCCAGTCCATGGCTTCCAAGGCGTGTGCGGCGTCGCCGCTGAGAAGGGCGCGGCGGACGAAGATGCTGGCCAACTCCAGCGCCTCGCTTTCCTCAGGCGTGGCGTTCATCAAGGCGGCCAGGTGCATGGCCTCCTGCTGCGCGGTCCTGCGATCGGCCCGACGAAGGATGCCGACGACGGCGAGGCCAGCGACAAAGCCGTGTCCCGTGTGCCGCGGACGTTCCGGGTCAAGCACGCGCAGGAGGCGGGGGCGGCCCGCGCCCTGGGCCCAGTCGGTCAGCAGGCGACGAAGGAGGTCGCCGGGGGCCAGGGTCCCGGCTTCCAGGAGGGCGTGGGCGGCGTGGATCATGACGGCTTGTGCGTCGGGCCAGTCGGCGGCGGCGCGTCCGCCCATGAGACGTCGCGACTCCCGGGCTCCGCGTGCCGCACCGAGGAGCGCCCCCAGGGCGCGGTCACGCCCTGGGTCGCCTTGCGGAAAGAGAGGAAGCGCCCCCATCAGATCAGAGCGTGGATGGGACCGAAGTCGACGTATCGGGTTGTGATGGCCCGGGCCATGTCGGGTGCGCCGGCCAGGGCCAGCGCGGCGACCGCGTCTTCCAGCGGCAGGTCGACGAAGGCGGCCTTGCCGGTCGCGGCAGGCGCGAGGTGGGCCCGGTACTGGCTCACGGCCCGCTGGACCTGGTCGTTCAGCCGCGGCGCGATCACCACCACCGCGCCGGCGTCGTAGAGGCCCGCGTCGATCATCGACTGCGCCAGCATGTGCAGTCGCCACATCTGTTGGATCGGGTTGCGGCGCAGGGCCGGGTCGTCCGGGTCGAGGAAGAGGTCGCTCGAGGCGCTGAGGGCGTCGTAGCGCTCGCGCATGCGCGGCTCGGGCTCGCCGCAGCTTTCCGAGTATTTGATCTCGATGGCGACGAAGGCCTTGCGGCCGTCCTCCAGCCGCAGAGTGATGAAGCCGTCGAAGGCGGTCGCGTCGTCGGTGAAGTTGGGGTCACCACGACCCGGGGAGTGCTCGAAGGCGACCGAGCACACCCGGCCGGCCAGATCCGGCAGGGCCTCGCGGACGAAGGCTTCGGCCAGGTCGCGGTTCAGCTTGATGGGGCCGAGCAGGTTCAGGGCGAGCGGCGTGGAGGAAAGCAGGTTCTCGTAGAGCCGCTTCTCTTCGAACATCGCGCCCGGTTCGCGATAGGCGAGCTCGCGCCGGGCCAGTCGATGAACCTCGGGGCTCAGGAAGTTCGCCCCGGCCGCGCCGTCGAAGACGCCGACCAGGTGGCCCATCTTGCGCTTGCGTCCCGCGGCGGTGGTGTAGGTCCCAATGCCCCAGCCGGCCGCCTCACGATGAAGGGCCTGAAGCAGGCGGGCGCAGGCGCGGAAACGGCTGTCGGCGGGGTGGTTGACCTTGTGCGCGGTCAGGAGGGCTTCGGGCACCAGGGGCAGGCGGTCGGGAGGAAACAGGTCCAAGGGAAGGCCTCAGCTGCGTTGACGATGCAGCGAGGTTCACTGGGCCCGCGACTTAGCTGACCTCATTCAAGTTCCACCTTCCCGGAGCGTGCCGGCTGGAAGCTTGAGCAAGCGAGGAGGGATTGGATTCCACCCTTGGGAAGGATGGATGGCAGAGGGGATTAGGAGAGGAGAGAGGAGGGGGAGGGGGTTTTCATATAATATTGGTCCGGCAAGCGTCTGCGCATCGGCTCGAACGGCGAGTGGTGGAGGGATGCGGCCCGCCCCTGGCCCGCCGTCGTGCGCGGTGTCATCGTGCCCGGATATGGACAGATCCCCTCCTCCACGCGTCATGGGCCCGGCTCGGAGCGCTCCGGTTTGAGGCGTCGGTTCTCCTCGATTGGCGCAACCCTGCTCGTGGTCGCCGCCGTGCTGCTCTTTGGCCTGGCGCAGCGGGAAAGCGATGGCCGAGGGGCCGTCCAGCCCGTCGCTCTGCAGGATGCGGGAGCGACATTCATGTGTCGGACGGCGTCGGTGACCGACGGCGACACGCTCAGGTGCGAAGACGGCACGCGGATCCGACTTCACGCCATCTCCGCGCGCGAGCGGGACGACACCTGCGCTCCCGATCATCCCTGCGCTCCGGCGTCCGCGGCCGCGTCGACGGCCCGTCTGGAGACGCTGGTGGGTAACCAGGTTTTGACGTGCCGCGCCACGGGAAGAAGCCATCGCCGCGTGACCGCCATTTGCTGGAACGCCGCGGGCACCGAGGTGAACTGTGCGATGGTCCGCAGCGGCATGGCAGTGGTCTGGGAGCGCTTCAATGCCCGCGCGCCGATATGCTCCGGTGCTCGTCCACCCGCGGCGACCGCCCGATGAGCGACCGCCCGACCCGCCCCAGCAGGACGGAGGTCGCCCTCATCGTGGCCTTAGTGATTGTCACCGCGGCGCAGATAGCCGGCACGGTCTGGCTTATGGCGCAGACCCTGGGATGAGCGACCTCCAGGCTTGTCCACCGACATTGGAACAAAAACAGAACAATTGATCTTGCCGGCGGCTCGTCATGCCGGCTACGCAGTCCGTCGGTGGCGCGACGGAAACACAAGAATGACGTTGATCGCCCCCCTGCCCCGAGCCTGTTCCCGCCCCTTCCGGCCGCTGGCGGACGCTCGTCGCCGAACTTTGCAAGATGGAAGGCTCAGACGCGCGTGCGGGGCTCGCCGCCTTGCTTCGCGAGCTGGCGGAGACCGAACCGGCTTTGATCCAGCAGGTGAACGCGTCGATCGAACTTCAGCGGATCGGCGCGCGACCCCGACGCGTCGAGACCTCCGCACGCTGAGAGCCGCGTGGACGACACTCCGCGTTGCCGGCAGTGGACGGCGAAGAACGGGCGGTCGGCGGCCCAATGGTGGGGGACGTTCGCCCCGCGGGCGGCCGTCCCGCCTACTGCGATCGGAGGTTCGATGTTGATCTGGCGCGCATCGAGCGCGCAAAGCATGGCATTCGGTTGCTCGTCTTTGCGGGTCGCGTAATCTGCGGCGGTCGCCGCAAGGCTGCTCAGATTGGGATCGAAAGACAAATGGGCGACACTCCCGCCATCCCTCCGCTGCTCGATCGCGCGGCCATCAACCGCCGGATCGATCGGTTGGACGTCTCGGCCGACATGAAATCGGCGCTGTCGCGCTTGGTGGAGGCGACGATCGTGGTCGCCGGCAAGCTGGTGGACATCGGCGCTCGGGTCATGGCGTTCGTCTTCGAGTTGGCCAAGGCCTATCCGGGCATCGCGTTCGGCGCGGTGGTCGCCCTGGTGCTGTCCTATCTGATCAGCTCGATCCCGGTGGTCGGACCGGTGCTTTCGCCCGTGCTCACTCCCCTTCTGCTCATCGTCGGCATCAGCCTCGGTGCGTTGGACGATCTGACGGACGGCGGCATGCGCGCGCGGCTTGCCAACCTGCAGACGCAGCTTCGCCAAGCCGGCGTCGCGTGAGCCGTCGCCCCCGCAAGACCTCCAAGCCGGAGGCGTTCGGCGACGACCTGGAATGCGTCGTGGCCGATGCGCTCAAGTTCAAGCGCAAGCTTCGAATCGGGGGAGACGCCTACAAGATCCTAAAGGCCAAGAGGGGCCTGCAGAGCATTTGGGATGTGGGCGGCGTCGCGATAACGGCCGGCTCTGTTGCCGCTTCGCCCATAGTTGCAGGGACCTTCTTCGCCTCCTCCGCGGGGTGGCTGTCCTTCATCGGCATCGGCGTGGCGACCACTCCGATCGGCTGGGTGCTGGCTGCCGCGGTCGCCACCGGCGGTGCCTACTATGGCGTCACGCGCCTGGTTCAGAAGCAAACCGAGGCCATGGTCGACACCATCCCTCGGTTCATCAACACGCCGATCGACCTACTGGGCATGCAGCTGCTCGACATGGTCGGCGCGCTCGCGCTCCGCGTCGCATCGATCGACGGGGAGGTCGCCCCCTCAGAGCGCCAGGCGATCGAGCGTCATTTCGTCGATGAGTGGGGATATGATCCACACTACGTCTCGCGCGCGCTCGATGTGCTCACGTCCACGACCGATACGGTCTCCGTGAAGGCCATCGCGAAGATGCTGGCGGAGTTCCAAGCCGGCAACCCGGACTGCAACGCCGTCGCGATGCAGGCCGAGCTGATGCAATTCCTTCGAGACGTCGTGGCAGCTGACGGTCGGATCGACGAACGTGAGGAGCTGGCTGTCGACGCGGTCATGACCGCGTTCAAAGCCGCCCGAGAGCTCACGCTTTCCAAGATCGGCGGCGGGCTAGCCGCCCTGCCGAAGCGGTTCGTGGACGCGCTGGTTTTGAAGCCCGTCGTCTTGAGCACCTCCAAGATCCCCAAGTCCGTCTGAGATAGCTATCTCACAGGCTTCGAGCGGGAGAAATGCGCCCGGAGCAGACATACCTGACAGGGCGCAGATAAGACGCTAACCTGCCAAAAAGCTCTGCGCACTACCGCGCGTTAAGGGCATCACTTGAAGATGCCTGCATGAAGAGTCACGCCAGCCTTTGGACCCAAAGCAAGTCATCTCGCCTCGGAGGTTGGCGAGCGGGCGTCGATCCGGTCCAATTTGCGGCGTGGCGAGCATGACGGCCGCGACACTCCATCGCTCTTTGCGCGAAGGGGATATCATCGCCCCCAGAACCGCCTCTGGCACGACGTCCTCATCGAGGAGGTCAGAACGGACGCGAACGGTCGACTCGGAACCGCGACGGTCTACGAAGCCGGAAAGCTTGCGCCCGGTCCGGTCACGGCCTGGACCGCGCCGCCTTCGAACGTGGCCGTTCTTCCCGACTGGTCCGATCCGCATCCGGCGGAAGACGAGAGGCGGACCCTTCACCGGCTGATCGGCAACGCCGTGGTGAAGACGGTCTCCGAAGGCGGCGGCGAGACCCTTCTCCCCGACCTCGTCGCAAGCGTGTCTGCGGCCCTGAGCGTCGCAACGGACGCCGTCGAGGACGCCATCCGGTTCAGGATCGGGACCGGTACCTTTCTCGTCACCCCGACGCCGAAGGGCCGCGGCACCAAGCGGGGGCCCGTCGATGTCCTGTCGATCTCCCATGCCAGTCTCATCCAGGAAAGGCGCCGCAGATTCGCGGCCTCCCTGTCCGAAGAGATGGACTCCCAGAGCCGTCAGATCGGGAACCTGATCGAACACAGGGCGACGTCCGGGGGTTATCGCGAAACCCTGCTCCGCCGCCTGCTTGAGAGGCATCTGCCGCAGCGCTATCACGTCGCCACCGGCTTCGTGCACGGCTGTTCGCGCCAGCTCGACATACTCATCTACGATCGGATGGACCAACCCGTCTTCTTCCGCGAAGGCGAACTCGTGGTCGTCCATCCCGACGCCGTGCGAGCCGTCATCGAATGCAAGACCACGCTCGACGGCGGGGCCTTGTGCGGCGCGCTCGATCTGTTGTCGGAGGTCTCGGGTGGCGTCGACCAGCCGCCCATCTTCAAGGGCGTCTTCGGCTTCGGGGGCGCGACGGCGCCCACCATCGTCGATCACCTGCGACGCTACTACCGCGGCGAGGTGAACGAGAAGGGCTCGGCCTACGCGACGGGGGCCGAGAACGCCGAGCAGCATATCCAGACGGTCGACGACCCGGTCTCCGCCGTCTGCATCCACGGCTCCCTGCTGTTCGAGATCGATTTCCTGCTCCAGGAGGGGAGCGACTGCTTGCGGCCGGCCATCCGCGAGGTCCGGAACGATCTCGAGCGCCCAACGCAGACCGCCGTGTTCCTGGAGCGACTCCTCGCCCATCTGCGCGAACCGCGCAGAGGCGAGCGGACGGCGCCGTGGCTGTACGATCTGATCCGTGACGAGCAGAGCTTCGGGCCGACCACCTGGATCTACGACGACTGCGACTGGGGCCCCTACGTCCAGGACGTGAGCCGGGCCGCTTTCGAGGCCCGGCTCGGCGACTACCGCATGTGGCGGGCGGGCTACGCCTGGCCCGACCACGGCGCCGGCTGAGGCGCCGTCACGCACAGGCGAGGGCTCCGCTCCGGTGGCGGGCCGGCGGCCGGCCTTCTATAGTCAGCGAGACAAGGGGGACGTCATGCAGGTCGTGGGGAAGATTCAGGCCGTGGCTCCGGGGAGGGCCGATGCGTTTCCGCTTGTGATGTCGGCGTTGGAGAATTGGGCCGACGGCAAGTTCGCGCCGGCCGAGGACGGCGGCTCCATTATCCAGCGAAGCGGCACCTCGGCAATGACCGACCGTCGGCAGGAGGCGGTTGGGGATCAGACCTGGTCCAACTTCGAAGTGCTCGAACCCGTCAACGGCGGCGAACTGCTGACGGCCGCCCGTGTGCTGGCGACGCCGACGGGCCTGCATTTCAGCTGCACCCTTTCGCTCGGCGTCCATGGCGGCCTGGTGCCGCCGAATGTCGACCTGTTCACCCCGCGCTTCGTCCGCGAGGTGGTCGGGCTGGACGTCGACTGGCGCTCGTCGCTTGACGGAGAACACCTGCTCTCAACCTTCGCCCGCATCGGGTCCGCGGACGTCGACACCTTTCTCGACTTGCTCCAGTCGAGTCAGCGAAGACTGCCGCTGATCCTCGTCTCCGAGCTGGACGGCCGGACCCTGGCCGGCGACCTGCACACCCGGCTCGCATCCGACGTCTGCGGCCTGGCGCACGTTTGCCGGATCGACCAGGCCGCCGCCTGGGCCGTGACCCAGCGGCTGGACAAGGAATGGTCCTGCTACAATGGAGGGGTGCGCCTGTTCTGGCCCTTCCGGGGCAATCGAGAGCGGCCGCGCAATCATCCCCTGTGGACCCGCGATCGATTGACGACGCGCAGCGAGGACGAGGCCGAGGCGCGGGACCGTCTGCGGCGCGATTTGCGGACCCGACTTCTGGACGCATCGAGTTTCGTGCCGGACGATCCGGCCTTCCGACGCTTCGCCACCCTGCGCGACCGCGCCGCTGTGCCGGCCGCCGACAACCTGCCCGGGGAGGACCTGACGCGCCGCGTCCAGGAACTCGAGGCGGAACTCGAAGCGCGCGACGCCGAGATCGCGACGCTCAACGACAACCTCGCCGCGCTGAACCTCGCCTTGCGTTCGCAATCGATGGCCGAGGATCCGGCCGCGGACGAAGCGCCGCCCACGACGGTGCATGAAGCGCTGGAGATCGCCCGCCGAAAATGGGAGGGGGTGCTCCTTTTCGGCGACGGGGTTGAGGATCAGGCCGCGGGCCTCTCGGCCGAGGCCGGGCCGCCCGAGAAGGTGCTCCGATATTTCGACGCCCTGGCCGATCTCGCCACGACCCGGTCGCGAGGGGCTCTGGGCGGCACAGTCCCGGCCTGGCTGCGGGAGCGGGGTGTGACCGCCTCAATCGAGTCCGAGACGATCCGGAACAATCGCGACGCCATGCGACGGAGAACCTTCACCGTCGCTGGCGAGGAGGTCGCCTTCGAGCTCCATGCCAAGCCGAACGACGGCGTGCCCCCGGACCAGTGCGTCCGGATCTATTTCGACGTCCGCGACGAGGCTCCGCACGTGCGGATCGGCTATGTCGGGCGGCATTTCGAATGAGCCGGTGCGCCGATGGCTGTCTCCTGCACCGGCTCCGCCCACCAGTCTTAAGCCCCGCGCGTCGTCTGGCCCCGCCGACCCCGTTGGCTTCGACGCGACAGCGCGCACCGCTTGAAGCGTTGCTAGGGCGTCGAGCCGGATTGCGCCAGGACCGGTCATTCGGCGAGCGCGGGGAACACGACATTCAGCCATGCCCTCTCAGCGTCGGAACGTCCGCTTCTCGGCCGGTCGGCTGAGACCGTTCCCGACCCATTGCGGACACGGAGGCCAAGCCTCAGTCTGCCCCGGTGTCGCCCCCGCAAATCATCGCGAGCCTGTCGCTAGATGCCGTTCGAGCGGACGGAGAGAAGATCGTGATTGCACTCGCCATCGGTGCGCCCTCGATAAGCGAAAGGCATCAGACGTGGGCGTGCACCCTGACGCTGCATCCGCTCCTGACCAAGCCCCAAGAGGTCGCTGGCGCAGACTCGGTGCAGGCCCTCTCTCTGACACTGCGGGCAGCGAGAGGCATTCTCGAAGACTTCACCGAGAAGGGCGGAAAACTGCTTCTCGACGCAGAGGCGTTTCCCGTGGATGTGTGGCTCGGCCCGAGGCTGTGAACACGAGCGGTCGGCTGTCACCCCTATGTGCCCGTCCGCTTGCCACCGCTGAGCCATGGTCCGCTCCCGACCCGTATCAGACGTTCGCGATGACTGCTTAGTACACCTTCTGCAAAGCGCACGCATGCGCGAGCATGGCGCACGGGCATGCGCGATCGGCTGTGGACGGATCTTCTCCGCGAAACTGGCGCCAATGGAGTCGACGGCGTGGACGGCCGACGAAAGCTGACGATCGCTTCGTCGCTGCTGGTCGACACCGGCAGTTTGGCTAGTCTCCCGGCATCAAACCACGATTGTCTCGGGAGGAAGGCGCGATGGCAGCGGCGAGCGGGCGTTGGGGTGCCGGTTTGGCGGCCTTGGTGGCGGCGCTGTCCGTCGCGGAGCCCACGGCATCTTCTCAGGACATTCCGCTTCGGTGCCGTGATCTGCTCGCGGCCAATCAAGGCGTCACGAAAAGGACCGACCGCGTCGCCGAACTTGGCGAGGAGCTCGACCTCAAGCATTGGAAGAAGCTCAGCCCGCAATACACCGACGAAGCCCTGGTCGCCACCTTTCGCGCGGCGATAACCGAGGCCGAGGCGCGTGCGGCCGCGATCACCGGCCTGACCCATGCGGGTTTGCGGCGTCTGGCCTTCGACCGAAGCAAATCCCTGCTCGTGGAGCACCTCAAGGTGGAGCCGCTGCCCGTCGAAGGTGTGCGCGACGAGATCGTGCGCCGGGTCTCGGCCGTGGTGCTTCTCACGACGGGTGAGTACGTGGACGTGATGGTCGCGAAAGGACGAGCGGAAGGCTCAACCGCGTCGACGGTGACGCTGCAGGCCCGAGCATATCGTCAATATATGGCGTCGTGCGGGCGAAATGGCCTGAGCCCCAACGCCTTCTACGATGAGGCCGCAAACGTAGGCGTCGGGAACTCAGGCATGAGGTTCGCCGTCGTCTGTCCGGGCCTTGTGCTTGAGGCACATGACTACGGGATCAGTCGACAGGATCTGCTGGATGCCTTGAGCTTCACGCTCGGTCACGAACTGGGCCACGCTATCGACGACTCGGCCTACCCGGAACTCTACGGCTCGATGGCGGAGTGCTATAGGCGCATCACCGAGTTTCCGGCAATCTGGGATCCGGGTCTGGCGGACGAAATCTCCGCAGATCACTGGGGCGCGGTGGTGCTTGCTGAAACGTTGCGGACCCGTACCGGGGGAGCGCCGCCGCCCGAACACGTCGCCAAGGTGATCGCCTATGCCACGCGACGACTGGAGCCTGACGAGATTGACGACGGTTCCAAGCCCAAGGTTCACGCACCGACCCCGTTTAGGATCAACCAAACCATCGCTCGCCTTCCTGCCATAAATGAGCTTCTTGGATGCCCTCAGAACGGCCCTCATAACCCGGGCTGCACGCGGCAAGGCATCGTGCCGGCTGAGCGGTGAAGCGGCATCGGCTGTTCGATCTCGGCATGGGCTCGAAGGCAGCCAGGCCGACCTCTCCGGTCTCGCCGATCAGCTCTCACTAAATCTTGCCTTCCAAAGCCTTCGAAACGGTCGTCAAGCGGAGCCGTCGCTCATGAAGCCCACCCTGAGTACTTTCACGCTCATCGCAGCGACCTGCGCCGCCGCACCCTGCCTGGCTCAGGCGGTGGCGCCCGGCCAGGCGCTGTTCGGGGCCTTGTCCCAGGGCGATCCCGCGGATCACAGGGGCGCCTACTACGATTGTCGAGATTTCGCCGGCGTCGCAGGCCAGTCCATCGAGATCGTCATGCGCTCCATCGACGTGGATGCCTGGGTCGCGTTGCATCGAGGGCCCGGCTGCCAGGGGGACTGGGAAGACGCCGACGACGACGGCGGTTTCGGCTTTGGAGCAGCGCATCTCGAGGCGACGCTGGATCAAGGAGGCACCTGGTCCTTCCGCGCCAGCAGCGCGGATGCACAGGACGTCGGAGACTACATGATCGGGCTGGCTGTGGCGGACACGCCCGAGGCCGCCCGCCTGCGCGCGGATCCCCTGACGATGACCTTGGGAGGTGAGGTGTCCGGCGAGTTGTCTCCGGTTGATGCCAACCGGGCGCCTGGGCGATACTTCGACTGCTATGAGGTCACCGTCGCCGGCCCGGTGCAGGTGATCCTCGATGTCCGATCTCCGGACTTCAGCCCCGTCGGGCACGTCTACAGGGACGCGTCGTGCAGGCGGGGGTACTCGGTGGAACTCGTTTCCGTGTCCGAGTCCGGCGAGGTTGATCCTCAAGAGTTTCGCGCGTCAGGGCTGCTTCCCGGAGCGGGCAGCTATTTCATCGCGGTGACCAGCGGCGGCCTTCGACAGACGGGCGCTTACTCGATGAACATCGCCGCGGCTCCCGCGACCCAACCCTAGAGTCGATCGAACCGGGCCCCGGCTCCGGCAAGTGCGTCGCGGAACCCTTGGGCGGCAGGCGAATGACGCAACCTGACGTCCTCTCGCCCTGACCTTGACGCTGCATGCCGCCTCCAGCTTCAGTCCGATCTCCAAGGAGAGAGCGATGTCTCTGGGTCGTACGGTTCTGGCTTTTGCCGCAGCTCCACTCACGTCGAGCCTTGCGCTCGGGGCCGCGCTCAGCGCGTCCTCGGGTGCGGACGCGATGTCCTGGGTTTTCGGGACGATCATGATTGGGCTCTTCGGCCTCCTGTTCACCGTTCCGGCGACTCTGGTCGGCGGCGGATCGTCATTTCTTCTTCTCAAAGCGGTCGGGCGGGACAGCCTTCCCTGGTTCCTTCTGGCGGGAGCTATCGTCGGGCTGGTCTCGGGACTGATCGTGTTTTCCAGTGGCGGGACCCCCGACGTGCACAGGGAGCCGGGCTGGGTGATGCTGCTGTTGGCGGGGTTAGCAGGGTCGGCCGGGGGCGCGGCGTTCGGTTTGGTCCGCGGCCGTCCTCGCTCCGGACGCGGCGCGCCTCTCGTCAGGGACCTGTGACGGGCATGCAGATGACGTTCAAGCTTCTGAGAGGCTGGTTCCTGGGCGCGGCGATCTGCGCCGCAGCATCGGCCGCGCATGCTTCCGAGGCGGGCGGGCACCGGACGTTCCCGCGGCGCAGGAGCAGCGGCTGGACTGCAGGCGCCTCGCCGGGGACCTCTACTGGTTCTGCTACGCGCTTGATCGAAGAAATTGCGGCGTGGCGGCTGAGGCTCATTACTGGTTCTGCAAGGCGATCTCGGAGCGCAAATGCAACCTGGCCGAGCGTTCCGACTACTGGGAGTGCCGCGCGCTGACCGAGAGACAATGCAACTACGCCGACGCAGATCGGTACTGGTCGTGCAAGGCATTCACTGAGGATTGCGCCCTCGCGCGCGTGGAAGACCGGGACTTCTGCTACGCCATTGCTCCGGTCTATCGCAGCCGTGAGCCCTGGATCTCCCGATGACCGCCGATGCGCACGCCATGAGCCTTGGGAAGTCGGTCGAAGGAACGCGCCGGCGCACGTTGACGGCGTCTGCTGAACTGGAGGTCCGGGGGGATGGATGCGATCTTCTGCTCTCTTGTCTTTCCGCTCCCGTGCGGGTGCGTCGCGGGAACATTCGGATGAAGACTTCCTTGCGCTGCGCCGGCCCGCTTGCGGCTCTGGCGGTGCTGGCTTCAATCGCGACGAGCTCGACCGCGGCGGTGGCGCAAAACATCGAGCCGCAGGCTCCTTCCCCGATCCAGCAGCGTGGCAGCCTCGGACCGCCGTTCCAAGGCGTGGTCAAGGATCTGGAGGTCATCGGGCCCAATCGTTTCGTCATGACGATCGGCGACCGGCCTGACGTCGCAGGCTCGGACCGGGTGGTCGTCTACAGTCCGGAGTTCGGCCCGGTGGGCCAGGCGTTCGCGCCGGCAGAGGGCACGGTCTACGACACGGAGCCGGCTCATGACGGCGGGGTCTGGACGCTCTACCATTCAGCGGATGAAGCGACCGAGCCGGGCGTCCGTGCGGGAGGCATGAGGCTGCAGCTTCTAGACCGGGAGGGCAGACCCGTCGGCGCGTCCAGACTGGTCACACAGTCGCTGTTCACCGACACGAACGTCCTCAACGAGCCCCGGCGTGGCTGGATCATAACGTTTCCTGGCGGAGCCGTCGCCGTGGCTTTCGCCGCTCCCGCAGCGTCCACCAGACGGCAGCAGCTGCGCCTGACCACGTTTCGCCCCGATGGGCAGGAAGGGGCCACGGACGTGCTGGAAGCGTCGCTCGATCACCTGCCGTCCGTGAGCACGCGGCCGACGGCCGCTGGGGGCGCCCTGCTGGCGTGGGGATCGGGCGACCCAATGGGAGAACGCCTGTACGTGACCAGGCTGGAACCAGACGGCCAATGGGCCGACCTGGCACGGAGGGTCTGGCAATCCTCAGACGATCGGGCGAGGACGTTCGACGTCCGCCTCCTCCCGATGTCCGGCAGCGATGAGGTCGCCGCCGTCTTCACGCTCGGCAATGATCAGGTCGTTCGGCGGTTCGACCGGCACGGCTTCGGCAAAGCCGGCATCGAAGTCCTGAACTCGACCGGAACCCTCATGGAGCCCGTCCGACTGGATGACGGGCGGCTGGTCGGGCTGGCTGGAGGCTCCCGGGGACCTTCGGGCCTTTACGTGTCCGGGATCGGGGAGCCGGCGCTTCTGCAGCTCGAAAGTCTTGACGCACGCATCACCGCCTTCGTCGAAGAAAGCCAGGACAGCGTCGTCGTGGCCGCGGTCGTGCCCGCCGCATCCGGCGCCGCGGTCGAAGGACCCAACTTCTCGTACCTTTACCGGATCAGGCGGTGACGCCGGCCGGCGTCCGGAATGCATGGAGAGCAGAAATGTGGCGTCCGAGTATCATCCAGGCGGCAATGCTAGCGATCACTTTGGGGGTCGCAGCACCCGCCGGGCCGGCGTGTGCGTGTTCGTGCTTCCCCCCGGATCCCGCGGTGCAAGTCGCCGACGCCGACGTCATCTTCGTCGGCCGGGTCGAACGGGTGGGCCGCATAGGCCAAATCGACGGTAGACCGATCAGCGCCACCATTTTCAGGGTGGAGAGATCACTGAAGGGGCAGGTGGGAACCTGGGTCGCCATACGTCATCAATCCGGCGACAGCAGCCTGTGCGGAATGCGCTACGACCCCAATCGGACGCACGTCGTGTTCGCAAAGAAGACCAAGGGACGCTTTTACGCTCAAACGTGCAGCCGCGACTGGATGCCGGTCGAGCGATATGAAGCGGAGTTACGGCGGGCCGACCTGCAACGGCCCTGAGGCGTGAAGCGGGACCAACCGAAGCGGACCCTGGCCCGGACTGTAACGGCGCAAGGCTGCCGGGCCGCCGGCGAAAGGCGCAGCGAAGAGGGAACGAAAATGATCTGGTTGTTTTTGGCGCTTGTTAGCCTGGGCGGACAGGATCGCGGCCAAAGCTGGGAGGTCATTCATGAAACGGCCGAGGTCTGGGTCGGGCACGACGCCAGCCGCTACGGACCGAGGGTCACCATTCGTAATGGCTGGTTCGTGGTCGCCGAGCGAGCCCCGGAGGGCCGTGAAGCCTTTTCGGTCATGCGCATTTCCTTCGACTGCGCGACGCCCCGTTTCAATGTGACGGAGAAATGGCGCTACGACGTCGACGGGCGAGTGTTCGACTACGCCAAGTCACGGGACACGTTCCCGGTGTCGCCGAACACGGCCGAAGCGGCGATGCACACCCGTGTGTGCGCCGATCCGCCGATCCCGTCGTCGACCGCGCCGAAGTCCTATCCCTTTCCGGCAGCTCTGGCCGAGGGGGCGCGAGCGGCGCGCTGACGAGTTCGGTCGAGGAGCTCACGGACAGAGGTTCGCTCTCGAACTTGCCATCGCCCTCCCTTCATTCGCAGCCCGCCGGAGAGCGGACATTTCTGCGCCGGCTTTGCGAAGGTCCGCTTCCGACCCATTGCGGACGTCAGCGACCCGCCACTGCAGATAGCTTGAGGACCGAGACGGATGATCTCTGAGTCCGGCAAGGCAAGCCTCCCGTGGTAACGCTCACGGGAGGCTTGGGCGCGGCTGGATAGTGTGGGATCAGGCAGCGGCCTTCCAAGTCGGCTCCAGCGCCGCGTGCGGCGGGCAGGGCGCGACGGCTTGGATCGGTAGACCACCGAGTTCGTTGGCGTAGCCGTGGTTGACGTCGCGGTGGTGGGCCTCGTCGGCGCGGACGACCAGCACCACGTCGCGAAGCGTCGCGTCATCCGGCAGGCCCCAGTAGCGCTTGGCGATCTCCGGCGCCGGCACGTTCGGGCTGCGGCCCTCGTCGATCTCTGCGAGGTAGTGGGTGTAGCTGATCACCGCCTCCTCCTCGAAATAGCCGACCACGCGGTGAGCCGTCTTCGAGGAGACGAGGTAGAGGCCGAAGAAGAACAGGTAGAACACCCACTGTACGGAGACGATGACGAAGCGTTCGAACAGCGTCGGCTTCGAAATCTCGATGAAGGTCATCAGGTGCATGCGCTCGTTCTCGGCCTCATCCATCAGGGTCTTGATCCACCCCTTGTCGTCGCACATCCGGCGCAGGCAGCTCAGGTGGTTGATGGTGGCGCCGACCATGCCGGGCACGGCGGCGACGGTCTCCAACACAACGGCCCGGTGACCGTAGCGTTTGGCGAAGAAGGTGTCGGCGCAGAAGCGCAGCAGCTTGGTGAAGCCGAAGGCCACGCGGTCCGACAGGCCCTTCGGCTGATGGTGGATCGAAAGGTCGACGAGGGGGGGGGTCATGGCCTTGGCTCCTGTTGATCCGGAAAGCGTTCCGGGCCGCTGCGGCGGCGTCTTGGAAGATGCAACCGGTGTAGAAGCGTGCGTCCGACGGCGGTATTCGGGTCTTCACCCTAAGGAGAATCCCGGAGGCGCGGAGGCCGGCCGGACGGGGCAAGGAGCATCGATGCGAGCCTTTCAGTCCCCGGAGACAGCGCCCTCGGCGTTCATCCGCCCGGCGTCCCCGTGGATCGCCGTTGCGGCGGCGGTCGTCGTCGCCCTGGTCGGCGCCGGGCTGCGCATCGCCCTCGACGAGCGGATCGGCGACCACGGCGCGTTTCTGGTCTTTGTCCCGGCTGTGGTGGTCGGCGCCGCCATGGGCGGCTGGATTCCGGGAGCGGTGGCGGGGGTGATCGGTCTCTGCGCCGGGCTGCTGCTCTCGCCGGCCAGCCCGGCGCTCTGGATCGAGGCCGCCCTGTTCGTCGGCGTGGCGGCCGCCGTGACAGTGGGCGGCGAATGGTTCCAACGGGCCCACCGGGAACTCTCGGCGCGCGAGACCCACCTCCGGCTGATCCTGAACACCATTCCCGATGCGATGATCCTGATCGACGACGCCGGCGTGATCCGGGCCTTCAGCCCGACGGCCGAGCGGCTGTTCGGCTGGTCTGTCGACGAGGCCATCGGTCAGAATGTCAGCGTGCTGATGCCCTCGCCCCATCGCGAGGCGCACGACGGTTATCTGCAGCGCTACTACCGCACAGGCGAGCGCCGCATTATCGGTCTGGGGCGGATCGTCGTCGGTCAGCGCAAGGACGGCTCGACCTTTCCGATGGAGCTCGCCGTCGGCGAGATGCGCACCGCCGAGGGCCGGTTTTTCACCGGTTTCGTGCGGGACCTGACCGAACGCCAGCAGGCCGAGGCCCGGATGCAGGAGCTGCAGAGCGACCTCGTGCGGGTTTCCCGCCTCACGGCTCTAGGCGAAATGGCTTCGGCGCTGGCGCATGAACTGAACCAGCCGCTCACGGCCATCTCCAACTATCTCAAAGGCTCAAAACGGCTGCTAAGCTCGAAGGGACTGGGGGAGGACCGGATCGCCACTGCGCTCGACCAAGCGGCGGATCAGGCCCTGCGGGCGGGCGTCATCATCCGACGGCTGCGCGAGTTCGTGTCGCGCGGCGAAACGGAACGGCGCATCGAGGACCTCCCGAAACTCATCGAGGAAGCCAGCGCCCTAGCCCTCGTCGGCGCGCGTGAGCACGGCGTTCGCGTACGGTTCGCGATAGATCCCGCCGCCGACCGCGTGCTCGCCGATAAGGTGCAGATCCAACAGGTGCTGCTCAATCTGATCCGGAACGGCATGGACGCCATGGAAGACTCGCCGAAGCGCGAGCTGGTCATCGCCGCGGCCCCTTTGGACGCCGAACTGATGCGGGTGTCGGTGTCGGATACCGGAGCGGGCGTCGGCGACGAGCTCGCGGATCAGCTGTTCCAGCCCTTCGTGACCAGCAAGAGGAGCGGGATGGGCGTGGGACTGTCCATTTCCCGAACCATCATCGAGACTCATGGCGGACGCATCTGGTTCGAACCGAACCCGGGCGGCGGGACCGTCTTCCATTTCACGCTTCAGCGCGCCCGTATTGAGGAGGAGGCTGCCGATGGCGACCAACACCATGATTCACGTCATCGACGACGATGCCGCGGTGCGGGACTCCATCGCCTTCCTGCTCGAAACTGCCGACTTGACGGTGCGGACTTATGAGTCCGCTGTCGCCTTTTTGGCGGTGGAGGATCGTCCGGCGGGCTGTGTCGTGACCGACGTTCGAATGCCCGACATGACTGGACTGGAACTTGCCCGCAGGCTCCGCGACAGCGGGTCGGTTGAGCCCGTCATCGTGATCACCGGACATGCCGACGTGCCCCTCGCCATCGAGGCCATGCGCGCGGGCGTCGTCGACTTCATCGAAAAGCCCTTTGATGACGAGGTCCTCCTCGCTTCGATCCATCGCGTCCTGGATCAGGCGGGCAAGGCGACCTCGGCCGACGCCGAAAGGCGTGCCTTCGCCGATCGCCTCGACTCCCTCTCGCCGCGCGAGCGCGATGTCGTGGACGGCCTCGTCAAAGGACATGCCAACAAGGTGATCGCCTTCGACCTCGGCATCAGCCCGCGTACGGTGGAGGTCTACCGGGCCAATGCCATGACCAAGATGCAGGCTGGTAGCCTCTCGGAGTTGGTCAGAATGGTTATGACCGCCGGCTAGCGTCAGCGGCCATTCACTGGCAGCCAGAAAGCAGATCGTCGTGTGTATGCCTGCCGGACGTCAGCTTTCCACCCGTTGCGGACGCTGATCCGGTCCGCTGCGGGCCGACGACACTATACACCCAACCCCGTCGGAGCGCCCGCTGCGGCACCAGTACGTCATCTCCCGTCAGGTTCGCCCTGTTGACACCGTCGCTTTCAAAAACCACCGCTGCACAGAACCGATCGGCGGGGGCCGGCGTAATCGTGAGGGGAACCAACCATGTTCATGCCACTGCTCGCCGCGGCCATCGCCGGCCTCGCGTCTCCGGCTGCCGATGCGCGGTCTGAGGACTATCGTTTCTGCAAGGCGTCCGAGCCGGACTACGGCCGCTACCACCTTTACTCCACGGTCTTTGCCGTGCCGGACGGCACGTATCACGTCGGCATCCAGAACAGCTTCTACAGCTTCGCCAACGCCTATGATGGTCGGGAGTTCGGGACCAGCGTCATCTGCTTCGGGCCCTATGACACCTGGCAAGAGGCGGAGGATCAGAAGAACGCCTACATCGCCCAAAACCGCCGCGACGGTCACGAGGTGTCGCTGGCGCAGTGGGCTTACTACGGGGACTGAGCCGACCGGCTCATCAGAGGACTCTACAATGCCGAAATTCACTTCGGGGCTCGCCATGACGCTGGCTTTGGCGTCCGTGCCGGCGGCCGTCGCCGCTCAGACACCAGCTGGCGCGCAGACGTTCCTGAGCCGAGTGGCGGAGCAGGGCGGGCTCAAGATGTGGCGATCCTGGCCGGGGGCGACCACCGGCTTCGTCGGCGGCCCCTATGGTCGGGACTGCTCATACGGATGCGTCGAGACGCACTGGCTGCCGGTGACCGTGCAAACCGGCGTCGGCGATGGGGAGTGCGGCACGGCGCTGACCCACACCCCGCCCCAAGGCTATCCCTTCGGCGGGGGGCTGGCGTGGGCGCCCTACGCTCAGACCACCGCGACCCGGATTGACTGGTCCAAGATCACGCTCGTGTCGATCGCCGAGTCGGAGCCGACGCGCGTGCGTCTGACCGGCACGATGTCCGACGGCGTCGACGCGCCGTCGTTCGTTTTGGACACGCCCGAGCTGGCGACGCGGGTGAAGACCGCCATGGAGGTCCTCAGGTCTTCCTGCGACACCCTCGGCGGCACCGGCTTCTGAAGCCCATGCGGACGTCAGGCGGCCGAAATCGGCATAAGATGGATTTGTATCATCAGTATTGCTGAGATCTGCGATCTTGCTCGGGCTCCCTGACCGGCAGAATCGCGCGAAGTTTGTGGAGACCGAGCGAATGACGCCAGCTGCCAGAGCATTGCCGTGTGTTGCATTGGTCCTATCGGGCTGCGCCTCTGCGCCGTCCCTGCCGGCGGCAGCACCCGATCACCTGCTCGTGGCCATCATGGAAACCTTTTGCGCCGGTCGAGGCGCGGATGCCGCCCTAGCGCGCGCGGTGGCTTTGCGGAAGGATCAGGCGGTCCTCGGCAGGCTAGGAACGTATGATTACTCGCAAAGCCTGTCGCCTCACGCCATCAACGTGCGGACGTCGGACGGCGGGTCGGCCGAGGTAATGTACGTCGAGGACGCTTCGGGGAGGCTGTCTCAATGCTTTGTGGAGTTGGGCAGCCAGCCCGGCGTGGACGTGAGCGTCGGGGGCGTCAACGCGTCCATGCACGCATGGGCAACCTTGCAGGCGCCGCCGCTTCGCCGCACTCGCGATCGGGCTTTGGAGCACGGGCAGCACTGGAGCAACTGGACGTCGGACAGCCAAGCCATCCAGGTTCGGGTCAGTCCTCCCTCGCCGAGCGGGTACGCGACTGTGAGCTTGAGCTGGATTCCGCTCTGCGGCGGGCATATCTGCGACTGAGCGTCCGCCAACCGACGGACTGAAGCGCAGCCTTGGGGAGCGCCCGACAATGTTTGCCTATGGGCAAACTCCGTGTCCGCTTCCCACCCGTCGGTGACCGTCGGCTCCCGACCCATTGCGGTAACTGGGCCGGCTGCGCACATCACCTCTCGTCAGGTCTTCCTGATTGACACTGGCGGATTCAAAAAGCACCGTTTCCTCGAAGGGATCGGCCGGGGGGCCGAGGAGCGTCGAGAGGAAACGAACCATGCTGATGCCACTGCTCGCCGCGGCTGTCGCCGGCCTTGCGTCTCCGTCCGTCGAGACGCGGAACGACGACTACCGTTTCTGCAAGGCGTCGGAGCCCAACTACGGTCGCTACCACCTATACTCAACCGTGTTCCGGGTGCCGGACGGCACCTACCACGTCGGCATCCAGAACAGCTTCTACAGCTTCGCCACCGCCTATGACGGCCGCGACTTCGGAGCCAACGTCATCTGCTTCGGCCCCTACGACACATGGCAGGAAGCCGAGGATCAGAAGAACGCCTACATCGCACAGAACCGCCGCGACGGTCACGGCGTATCGCTGGCGCAGTGGGCGTACCACGGAAGGTGAGCGAGCGGCGAAGCACATATCCAAGTAAGGCAATCATGACCCTCCAGACTATTGTCAGGCTCCTCGCAACGGCGGCGTTCGCGGCTGTGGCCTCAACGGCGGCCGCGCAGAGCGAGAGGACTGTCGAGGGCGCTCAAGCCTTCACTCAAGCGACCGCGGAAGATGGGTGGCTGAACCTGTTCATAGGACGGGACCCGGACGGGACGGGTGGCTATCTGACCGCTCACTCGCGCGCCGTCTCGGGCACCGTCAGCACCTCTCGATGCACGACCACGCTTGAGCTTGGTCGGGTTCATGAGGCGCGGAACGACGGGGCATGGCCGGAACAGACGATGGTGATCGACTGGTCGCGCGTCACCTCAGTAGAGCACGTCCAGAACTTCGGGCGCCACACTGACTCCGTTGAGATCAAGCCGGCACCCGACGGCTGGCTTTACTTTACCCTTGTCGTGCGCCGGCCGGACGGGGCCGGGGGCGCCGAGCACGCGGGCAGACTGGCCACGGCGCTGGAGTTTTTGCGCGCGAACTGCGATCGCTTTCGGAGCACCGGCTTCTGACGCCCTTGTGAGGGGCCGCTTGCGGGCGGTCGAGCGCCTCCAGGCGGACCGCGGCTTCGATGCAGAGCGCGCTCAGCGCAGCGTCACAAGCCGTGTCGACACCCATCACATGATGCTTCAGCGCGGGGAGACCGAGTCCGCCGCTCGACGCGAGGGCTGCGTCGTTATTCTGAACGCCTACCATCAAGAGTTTAAATAGGCCGACCGCTCACGCTCGCGCCGACGTGCGCTTTCCAGCCTTAGGCGACGATGACCGGGCCCGCATTCGGGCCCGGTCCTGAGTCACAGATCGATCTGCTCCGACATCTCCAGGGCGTCGTCCACCTCGATGCCGAGGTACCTGACGGTGCTCTCAAGCTTCCTATGGCCGAGCAGGAGCTGACAGGCCCGAAGGTTGCCGGTCTTCTTGTAGACGAGCGACACCTTCGTGCGCCTGAGGCTGTGGGTCCCGTAGCCCTGCGGTTCCAGGTCGATCATCCGAACCCACTGATCCACGAGCCGTGCGTACTGCCGGGTGCCGATATGCTGGCCCGGTCGGCTGCGGCTCGGGAACAGCCAGTCATCTTCACGCTCGCCACGGAGCTTGAGCCAGGCCGCGATTGCGTCGCGCGCAGGTTCGGTGATCTCGAACGGCACCGGCCTTCCGGTCTTCTGCTGGATAACGATCGACCGTTGTCGGAGCGCACCGCCAGGCGCCACGTCACTGACCCGGAGCCGAACCACGTCACAGGCTCGCAGCTTGGCATCCAGGGCGCAGTTGAACATCGCAAGGTCACGAACCCTCTTCGCGACCTTCGACTGCTGTCGAATGGCCCAGATGTGCTTCGGTTTCAGCGGTGCCTTGGGGCCGATCAGACGGCCGGCATTCCATGGGCGCTTCGGTTGCTTGAACAGGTCAGACTGGCGCATGGCCAACCTCCATTGAGGTGCCTCCCTGTCCGCGGCCCAGTCTACGCTCTCTGGATCTGTTCAGCGCCAACAGCGGACACTGGCTTGCCGCCGGAGATCGGACATCGGGAATGAAGCGCCTCCGCTCGAGCGTTCACGCGGCGCGGCGTGTGATCTCTAGCGGCGAAGTTCGCGCAGCTCGTCGACGATTCGGCCGACACCCTAACCCCGAGATGGTCGAGCTATTGGCTTGCAGCTTTGCCGTTCGCAGCCGAAACCTCTCCTATGGATGTGTTCATGCTGAAGAGTCTGCACGGCGAGGCTTGGCAGGAATTCCGGCGTCACCAGGCCGCAAACGTGGAGTTCCAGAACCACCGCGCGGCTTGGCCAGCGCGTTTGACGCGAGCCTGCCTTGATCGCACAAAGCTGCCGTGGCTGCTGGTCGGGTATCTGGTGATCGCGATTGTTGTCACTTGGGTTGAGGCCTGGAACAACGTCGCCTGCGCCGACGGCCTGTGTCCGTTCGACATGCCCTCGGCGCTCATGCGGACCGACCGAGCGGAAGATATACTTCGGGAGGTCGCCGGCTTCATGCTCGGCGTTCAGACAGGCCTTCTCGGTGTGCTGTCGATCGCCGTGGCGCTAGTGACCATGATCGGCCAACGCGATCACGCGGACGCAGATGTCCGTGTTTATTACCACGAAAGCTTCGCGGTCCCCCTCGCGGTGTCCAGCCTTGGGCTGTTGTCAGTGCTCTGCCTTCAGCTGTTCTGGCCGTCCGAACTGCTCTCGCCCGTCTTCGACGCGAACAGCCGCAACCTCAGCGCCGAGTTCGCTCTGACGGGATTCCATCTTCTCTGGCTCGTCGCGAACATCTTCGTCTATGTGCAGTTCACCCTGACGAGCCTGAGGTTCGGGCAGGAGCGACACAGGATCCGGTTCAGGGCGCTCTACACGATCAGGGTCTCGGCACCCCAAGACATCTACCGGGGGATCCTCAGAGCCCGGTACATGCAGGTCCCGACCCGCCTTCCACACTACCCCGCGTCGGGGGTGACGATGGGACCTTACTACCTGATCCCACCGGCCGAAGGCGCGGTGGTGAACCTTCCAAGACGCGCCCGACTTCGCGACGTCTGGCTTGGACCGCTCTCACTGGCGGTACGTCTGTGGCATCGACGTCTGGGCGATGACGATGACCGAAGAAATCTGGCTTTCGTGATCAATTTCGACGGAGAGGTTCAAGGCAGGGTCGTTCTGTGCCGCACACATCTGGGAGGAGAGCTGACCAACCTCGAGCGTTTCCTGATCCGTGTCGCCTTCCGGTTCGGACCGGCATCATGATCTGGGATCACGACGCGACGCCTCCAGCCGACATCCTCGCCCAGTTCGCGGAAGGGGCGATGGCCCACATCGACGCACGCTCGATCACCCGCTTCCAGGCGACCCTTCGGGAAATGCGCGAGTACCACCGCCTCCTGCTCAAGCTCTATGCGACAACTGACCCCAAGGGCCGCCCGGACAGCTACGCCCTTCTTGATGACGGACTCCGTCCCTATCACCAGTCCTGGATGGAACCGTATCGCGCCGTCATTACTCGCGCGGTGTCGCGGATCTCGGAAGAGCCGGAATATTTCAGGTCCGTGGTTTACATCCCCTATGGCCTGTTGGTCGGTGAGCAGCGCCTGGCTCCGCAGATCGTCAAAGCGCTATTGCGGCTCGGCCCCTTTACCGTGTTCCGGCTTGAGGAGTGGCTTTCGCGGCGCGCCGCGGCCATCGGCGTCGAACGCGCCGAAGATAGCCCGGTGAAGCTGATCGGCAGCGATCAGCGCGCCTATGAGAATGCGATGATGGACTTCGTCTCGGCCTGGGAATCCACGGCGCGGCCGACGAACACCTACCGCCACATGGACGAAGCCTGGCCGGACCTGGAGAGCCAATGGCGGGACTATCGTCTCGACTGGCCCGGGCTGAGAGCTCACTGCGAAGCGACCGCCGCAGCCTTCGTGGCGGCGGTTTGGAACCAGGATCCGGTTGGTGTGTCTCGCCTCGCGGATCTTCTGCTTCGCTGGAACGCAAACCTTCACATGGGCGGCGACGTATTCGCCTTCAGGCACCCGTGGCTCGTCACGGGAGACGTCATGAGCTTGGAGTGGTCTGCGGCTCGCGCTGCGATATCACACACCCTCCACGAAGAGCCGTGGGACGAGCCGACGCCGGCAGGCCTGTTTCGCATTGTGGTTCAGAACCTCCACCGACACACCGTTCTGCTCACCGCCGCCGTAGTGCTCAACTGGACCCTGACCGGCAAGGGCGGAGGGTTCGCCTTCGACGCGGCGAAACGGTTGATCGACAATCAGCTTCTTGAGGAAGAGGAGCCCGCTCGAACAAACGGCATGCGGTTCGCCGATCGTCTTCAGGCGCTTATTGCGATGGAATCAATCGGCCTTCCTCACGCCGAGAAGGGCTATGGGGCGGCGCTCGACAGCTGGGTCTCGAGCCTGGACAATGTCAGCGAGCGACGGGTCACGACCGGCCGCGTCTACACCCCATCGACCGTCCATGACCGCGACAGTCTGAGCCGGGCGCTGGACATCATTCTCCTCGCGTCCACCAGACAGAATGCGGCAGCGTATGGTCTGAACACGCTTCGCAGCCTGGTCGAACGCGACACGACGGACCTCGCCGCCGTAACGCGGCGCAACCTCGTCCAGCGTTTCCAGTCCCTCGGCCGCACGGTGGCCGAAGCCGATCAGGATGTGATGCTGGCAGTCCAGAATTTCGACCACGACGTGAATGTTCTTCAGGCCTTCGACGAAGGACGTGATCTCGCCAATCGTGCCGAAATCTATCTGGCTGGCATCCAGGCCGACCGGATTGCCCGGGCACCGATTTCTCCGGAACGTCTGCGGTCCTTCAGGGACACGGTGGCAAACCGCCTGCTGGCGGGACAGGACATCCCGTTCTTCCAGAACGTCAGCATCGGTCTGACGGACGAGACCCAGAGAGACCCAGTGACGCGGATCGTCCCCAACATGGATCGCAATGAATTTCTCGACCCGGAGATTGAGCCACAGTCCAGCAACTACATCGAGGTCTTCGCCGGCGCCGCGGCTGAGCAGCTCATCGCGCCGCTGTGGGCATCCTTCCTCGCCCGACCGATTCAGGACGTCCTTCTGAAATCAAGACCCGACAGTCTTCGGTTCTGGACCGCGATAACCGAGCGAGCCTCCAAGCTCGGCAGGGAGTATATCCTCATCCTCTCCGGTAGCGCCTATCGGCTGTTCGAGGATCGATGGGTGAACGCCGACAGTCACGCGGACGAGCTCGACGTTGAGTATCGCCGCGAGCGGGATCGCAGAACCTATCGACGCTCGGTCGGAGATCTGGACATCCACGAGTTCGAGACGCAGCGAGTGATGGAGGGCTTTCTCATTCCGACGGATCTGCTTCGCGAGGTGCGTTACGCACGCCAGCCCGGCGGCAACGTCGTCGATGCAGACTGGCTCGAAAACGCCGAACAACCTCGACAGGGGCGTATTCGACTGCGCTACACGCCGATCTACGTCTGGGAGGACAAGCCGATCGTGCGGATACGCTTCCGGAACTAAAGGCGGATCCTGTGAGGTTCGCGGCGCCTGTTCGGACAGATGGCAGACCTGCGCATTCGGCGGCTGACGGGCACCTTGCACGGAAGCAGACATCGGCAACCGCCGCTATGAGTCAGGAGCGGACTTTAAGCGCCAGGCCAAAAGCCGATTTTGGAGCTGGCCTTCCCTAGCGCTTTTCAAATTCCGCGCCGTCGGAGCATCACACGAGCACGCTCGCAAAGTAACTCCGAATGGCGATGAACGTACAATGTTCACTAAGCCAACGCCGCCGCATCGCATCGGAGAGGCGTATATGGGTCCTTATCACACCCCTACTTTCAAGCGCTTCGCATGCCGCCAAGTCGCGGAAGGCCTCGAACTCATCCGTTGTAATCGAATAGCCTTGAGCGTTCACGAGCTCGACGTCCATGTGGCCATGCAGCTTGTCCAACAGAGACTGGAAGTGAGCCTTCGCGGCGGGATCCACGAGAGCAGCGCCATAACTAGCCCCATTGACGCTGTGTGCCCACACCTCGCGAACACCACTCCGGTGGAGCAATCCCAAATCGCTAGGGCTTAGCGCTCGTTCATCAGGATGAGAGTGATGATAGCGAAGGTCAGACGCATGCACGTCATATGCTGCTTCGAGTTCCGCTCCCGCAATTACGTGATCAGGCCGCCCACTACCCTCGTAGATGCGGCCCGATTTTTCGATGGCCCAATAGTGTTCGAGACCGGTCTGCTGCTGGGCTCTGGCCAGCTTTGCAGCAATCTGCTGAGAAGGCGGTTGCAGGCTTAGCATGTAGCCAGAATAGCCAGGCGGCGCATCGCCCGTCTACATCAGGGAAGGGTGAGAAGCAGACGGGCCGGCGCGTTCCACTGCGCGCTCTGCCCATCTCAGCATGTCTTCTGTGGTCCGGGCTTGGAGCCAGAGCGCGCCGTCCCACACTTGCAGCTCGGTCCGCGACCCTCGACCTAGGTCGACAAGCTTCCGCCAGTGTTTCGGTCGTGCATAGAAGCCGACGATCAAGGCGTCAGCGTCATGCTCGCCTCCAAATGCCCTGCCGTTGCAGCTCGTGAATGGGATGCAGCCAAGAGCCGACAGCGCAGTGACGACCGATGCCACACCCAGCTCCAGGTCTTCCACCTCGGGTCCGTCACCGGGCTCGTCGGGTACCCATTCGCCAGCCCGAAAATCTGCCACGAGACGACGCTCGCACTCCAAGACCCGGCGAACGTCCGCCCACGTCTTCCCGCGGAGATCGCGATAGTCGCGGTTGCAACCGAGGCCGCTGTCGTCGCCGGCATCTTCACCATCGAACCAGGCGAGGTTGGCCAGCGCCAAATCCATCAGATCTTCCGCGACGAAGCTGTCTTTCAAGGCCGTTCTCCTATCCTCATCCCCATCCGGAAATCATCTGAGCGCCACGCTCGGTGACGCGCGCTCGCGAAAAGCGCTTCGGTTGACGGCTTGGCGCTTTGGCTCCAACCAGATCGCGAGGGGGACGCCATGAGCCTGAGCCTGCTGACGGATCCTGCAGCGGTGCACGCTGCGATCGACGAGTATGAAGAGCTCAAGCCGGACGGCTTCCGGGCCAAGTACGGCTATGGGCCTGCCCGAAATCTTTTCGTCGTCCGTGACGGCAAACTGTTCGACTCCAAGGCCATCGCCGGCGTCGCCGTCGGCAAGCAGCATCCAGAGCGGGGGCCGTTGAGTCCCGACGAGTTTTCGGGGGGCGACGCGACGGTCAGGAAGGCGCTCGAACGGCTCGGGTTCACCGTCTGGTCGAGCGACGCGGCCGCGCCCTTCCGCTCAGCGGATGCCCTGGAGCAGATCCGCGCCACCTGGGGCCCCGAGCGCGCCCAGGTGAAATACATGGCCACGTGGGACGCGCCGTCAGGACGCTCTTTGGCTCTTCAGCTCGAGCAGGAGTCGGTCCGCATCTGGCTGGAGGTTGAACCCCCGGCGGATCTGACGACCGGCACGCATTATGGCCCAACGGACACGCGTCACAGCGCGCTGCGTGCCAACGCGCCCGCCTTGGCGGAGCCGAACGTCGCCTGGCTGGCGGTGGTCGACGCACCCGCGACGCTCGATCGCTTGCTGGACTGGTATGCCGACCTGCCCGCATCGGCCCTCGATCTGGCCGCACTTGAGGAGCTGAAGGAAGCCTTCCGTCTCCAGATGCCGGAGTTCCGATCGTTCCAGGAACCTGGTGCGACCTTCATGGAGCACGAGCGCACCTACAAGGACGAGCTGGTCGCGCTGTTCCAGGACGAAGTCCTGGCTCTCACCAGTCCAGATCTGAGCGATGAGGCGGCGGCGCGCCTGAGCACGGCATACTACGGCGTCCTGACCCGCAAGCTCCCGAGCACGGGCAAGCCGCAGAACCTGATCAGCTGGCAGGCCGTGGATCGCCTGAAGCCTGTGGCACGGGGCCGGTCCCAAGCGCTCGGCCACGCGCTGAACGCGTTGTTGGTCGGGGAGGAGCCGGCTGCCGACCGACTGGCCGCCTTCATCTCTGCTGCGGGCGACGTTTTCCGGTCCGCCGGGGCGACGGGACCCCAGGGCATCGCGCGCCTGCTCGGATCCTGCGCCCTGATGCTGCAGTCGCCCGAGGCCTTCGTGGCCATTCGGACCGACCTCTTCGAAAAGGCCTCGCTGAAACTCTTAGGGACGAAGTTCCCGACCTACTCGGACGAGCCGGGTCGCGTGCGGGCTGCACTGAGTCTCACGGAGGCGGTGTTTGAGCGCCTGGCCGAGGACGGCTGGGCCCCGGGCGATCTCATCGACGTCCAAAGCTTCCTATGGGTCGCGCTGACGTACGATCGCTCGGCCGCCGAGACCACCGCCGTGGCCGACGCGTTCAGCGCCTTCCTCGAGCGGTTCCGCACCGTGCGGGAAACGCCGTTCCAGACCGACCCCGAGCTTTGGGGGATCATGGATCGGCTGAAGTCGGCGCTGGGCGGCCTGCCGAGCATCAAGTCTCGACCTCAGCTGCTGATCGACTGGAGTCTCGGCAAGGGCGTCTGGTCCCGGGTGCCCTGGGTCGCCGTGATGGACTCGCGTGAGACGACTTCGACGCAGAGCGGCGTCTACGTCGTCTTCCTCGTGTCCAGAGACCTTGCGCAGGCTCACCTGTGCTTGATTCAAGGCACGGCGGAGGTCGTCGACGAACATCGCCAGCGGGGCGCGCTTCCGATCCTTCGGGCCAGGTCGGACGCCTACCGCGCTCTGGTGCCGGAGCTTGCGGAGCTGGGCTTCCGGCTGGACGGCGACGTCGACCTGACGTCGGAAGGCCGACGCGCCCGGGCCTATGAAGCTGGCTGCATCGCACACATGCCGTTGGCGACGGACGCCCTGCCCGATGACCAGGAACTCGACGAGGTGATGGAAGGCCTGCTCTCCGCTTATCAGACCGTCCTCGATCGCCGTCAGGATGCCGTCGAGCCACCAGCCGAGACGCTGGCCCCTTATGGGATCGACGAAGCCATGGAGGGTCTGTTCCTCGAGCGCGAGGAGTTCGAGCGGATCCTGGAGATCTGGCGCGACAAGAAGAACGTCGTGCTGCAGGGCGCGCCGGGTGTAGGCAAGAGCTTCATCGCCCGACGGCTCGCTTATGCGCTCATGGGACACAAGGACCCGTCCCGGGTGGAGGTGGTCCAGTTCCATCAGTCTTACGGCTACGAGGACTTCGTCCAAGGCTATCGACCGACGGAAGACGGAGGCTTTGAACTCCGCGACGGCGTCTTCCATCGCTTCTGCGAGAAGGCGCGCGCGCGTCCGGGCGTGCCGCATGTGTTCATCATCGACGAGATCAACCGCGGCAACCTCTCCAAGATCTTCGGGGAGCTGATGCTGCTGATCGAGCATGACAAGCGGGCTGCGGAATGGGCGGCACGCTTGGCGTACGCGGGTCCGGAAGCGGACGCTTTCCATGTGCCGGAGAACGTCTGGATCCTCGGCATGATGAACACAGCCGACCGCTCCTTGTCGGTGGTGGACTATGCGCTTCGGCGGCGGTTCGCATTCGTGACGCTGAAGCCGGGATTCACCTCGGAGGCCTTCGGCCGCCATTTGTCGGATGCGGGCGTCGCGCCGAACCTAATCACCGCGATCGTCGCCGGGATGCAGGAGCTCAACGCCGCCATTGCCGAAGACCGAGTGAACCTCGGCCCGGGCTTCATGATCGGCCACAGCTTCTTCACGCCTGGACGGGACCAGGCGGTCGGCCGGTCGTGGGTGGAGCGCGTGATCGACACCGAGATTCGGCCGCTCTTGGAGGAGTACTGGTTCGACGCGCCCGACCGGGCGGATGAATGGCGGCTGCGCCTGCTCGGCCACCTATGACGATCCCGATCCGGAACCTGTACTTCCTCTTTTGCTACGCCTGGCGGCGGTTCCCGCCGGGCGGTGCGGTCGAGACGGGCGTCGATGCCTCCCCGGATCTGCCGAACCTGTTCGCGCGCTTGTTGGTCAATGACGTCCGCACGCTTCTGCGCCGAGGCCTCGATCGGGGCTATCGCACCTTCGTCGAAGAGACCCGCGCGCCGCGAGGCCGGTTGCTGCTGGACGACATCGTCAAGGCCCAGACGATGAGACGAGGCGCGGTCGTCTGCGCGGTCGACGAGCTGACCGCCGACGTGCCGCACAACCGGATCCTCAAAGCCACGGCCAGGTCGTTGGCCCGTACACGAGGTGTGGACCGAGAGCTGGTCCACGAGCTCGGCGAAGTCGTGATGAAGCTCCAGGGCGTCGGCGACGTCCACTTGGGCGTGGAAGCGTTCAAGGCCGTTCAGCTGTCGCGCAACTCCCGCCATTACGGCCCGCTGATGAAGCTTTGTGAGCTGGTCTGGCGCGCGCAGATCCCGGACGAGACGGGTACGACCAATCGGTTCGCGGACATCCTGACGGACGAGACGACGATGTCGGCCGTCTTCGAGGACTTCCTGCGGAACTTCTACGCCCACCATCAGACCCGTTACCGGGTGGGCAGTGAGATCATGTCCTGGGACGCGGTGGCGTTGGACGACGTCTCCGCCGGACGACTGCCGATCATGGAGACCGACATCACGCTCAGATCGCGCGAGCGGACCATCGTGATGGACGCCAAGTTCTACAAGGAGACGCTCGCGTCTCGAGGCGGACCTGGAAAGGTCAGGTCCGGCCATCTGTATCAGCTCTTCGCCTACCTGGAGCATGCAGGCTCCCGCGCGCCTCACCTGCCCTGTGACGGCATTCTGCTCTACCCGGCGGTCGGACACGACGTGTCGCTTCGGTATCGCATCCGCGGTCACGAGGTGCTCGTGAAGACGGTCGATCTGGATCGCGATTGGCCAGAAATCCACCGGGATCTCATCGGCATTCCGGCGACGTTCGACAAGCCGTCGCCGGCAACCAGTCCCCTGGCCGCATGAGGCTACGATGATGCGCGTAGAGGTCCGAGACCACGCCCTGTGGATCAAGCACATGGAGGGGCCTGAGCGCACGCTGGAGTGGCTGACTGCCATGCCGGCCGGGACCACCGTTCGGTTCGTCGTCGAGGGCGCGACCGGGGTCTGGCGCAAGATGGCGGACGGGAAGGATGGGCGACCGACGCCCGGGTTCCGCCCGGACGACGCGACGACCCGCGCACACTGGCATGAGCTTCAAGCCCGGAGAGGCACATGGGTGAGCCTGCTCGTGCACGCCGGCGAGTGATGGAGCGCGAAGCGGTGGCCTATGTCGTCAAATGCGACCCGCTCGACCTGACGGTGGGCCAACGGATCTTCGTCCAGGTCCCGACGTATGGCGGCGCGAGCCCAGCTGCAGGCGACGTCGTGTTCCTCTGGTTCGCAGGCCTCGGAGAAGACGCCGGCCTAGCAGGCCGGGGGCGGATCGCAGCGGCGAGCGATGATCATCCAATGGATTTGTTCATCATGGTCGACGCCGCCGCTCCGGCCATGCCGCTGACGCTCGATGATCTGCGCGAGAGTCGTGACGCGACGGACGGGTCACCGACCGCCGGACTCGCGCGCAAGCTCTACCGACATTCGCTCAACAAGGTCGCGCGACTTGAGGACCAAGAGGCGGAAAGTCTGGACCGACATTTCGACGAGGCGCCCGCGCCGCAGACGTCACGCTACCACCCTTTGCGTGAGTGGCTCTCGAGCCAGACCGCCCGAGAGTTCGTGGCGTCCTTCGCCGAGATCGAACAGGTCTTGGGCACGGCCCTGCCCGCCAGTGCCGAACGCCCCCAATGGTGGGCGAACACGACGAAGGCCCACACGAACGTCCAGCGCGAGGCGTGGCGGGCCGCGGGCTATGATGCCTTCCTTCTCAAGGCTCAGGCACGAGTCAGGTTCGTGAAGCGATCTTCGTCAGGGTCGCCGTCGTGAGCCGCATTCTTGTTCCCACGACGGGCCCGGACGATTGGCGTCGACTGCTCGCCAAACCTGATCTGCACTGGGCGATCGGGCGCTCGGCCCGCACCTTGGCCCATGCATGGGAAGGCGCGGCCGGTCTCCCGCCGGAGATCCACGACGCCATCGCGTCGGTCCATGCCGATCCGCACCTGTTGTTCGCGATCCCCGAACACAAGACTGCTCTGCCTGGTGGCCGCCGCGAAAGTCAGTCGGATCTTCTCGCCTTGGTCGGATCAGCGGACGGGTTGGTCGTTTGTGCGATTGAAGGAAAGGTCGACGAGCCCTTCGGGCCCCTTGTGTCCGAGTGGGCCCCGGCAAGCACGCCGGGAAAACGAGAGCGGTTCGCGTATCTCTGCGACCTTGTCGGCCTCCAAGACTGCCCGCCCGACGTCCACTATCAGCTGCTTCACCGGTCGGCGTCGGCCGTCATCGAAGCCGAACGTTTTGGCGCGCGCCACGCGGCGATGATCGTTCACTCGTTCTCACCGCAGAAGCGGTGGTTCGAAGCCTACGCCAAGTTCGCACGCTTGGTGATCGGCCCCCAAGTCGATCCGGCTCAGCCACACTCGATCGATCTACCGTGCGGAAGAAGCCTCTTGCTGGCGTGGTCGAGCGGAGACGCTGCTTTTCTCACCCGCTAGGCGCGTCGGCGCGACCGCTCCGCTGTTCGGCGTGACGACCTACCCAGCTTTGGCGACGATGGCTTGCGCTTGAGCCATCACGGCGCGGGCCTGATCAGCGGCATCCTGCACCGAGCCCGAAAGCGTCATGAACGCCTCGGTCCGACCCGGCATGATCTGGAAGCCGGCTTGCGTGAAGGCGGCCGCGAGAGCTGGGGCGAGCGTGGCCTTGGGATGCGGTTGGACGCCGAAGCGCCAGCCTGTCTCCAGCGCCTGCCCCCAGTATCGATAGCCCTGTCCTGGTCCAGGCTCAGCCCGCGGGTATCTGCCCGCCGGGCCTTGCGAGACGACCGTCAGCCCAAGACGGTTCATCAGTTCAGCTGCGGACACGATCGGTTCTTCTGCTCAATCGACGACAAGGTTCGTCAGCAGACGATTGAATACGCGGACTGCCGTCTGCATGGTCTCAAAGCCTCTGTCGACCGAACCGAGTGCCCTCGAGATGTCGTCGTCCGCCAGGGCAGAGGCCAGTTCATCCGGATCGACCACGATCGGGAGGAAAAAGGTCCCATCTTTTTCGCGATACTCGAATCCGAGGCTGCGCAGCTCTTGGATTTCCGCGAGGCATTTACCGGCAATCTTCGCCCATGCTGCGTTGCCCATCGGCTGCTGAACCCAGCGGAATCCCCGGCGAGCGTGAGCTTTTCCGACCAGCTGGGTCAGCTGATAGGCGTCTCTTGCGTCCAGTTTTTTGTCATCGACGTCGCACTCGAAGTAGGCGCTGTATTCGTCTGCTCCATGGTCGGGACGATGCCAGGCCTTTGGGGCGACCCAGGCGTCGCCGTCATTCCAGCCCGGCGCACCGTCCCAGGCGGCCTGCTTGATCAGGTCTTCGAGACGTTCGTCGATCGCCTCGGCTATTGAATGCTGGAGCACCTGGTCCAAGTGGTGCGCCGCCGCATCCAGATCCTGGATGTTGGCGACGATCAGGGCATTGAGCTCGGCTTGCGACATGGGTCTCTCGTCAAAAGTTTCGGACGTGCTCGGCGAACTGCGCGAGCAGATGATCTTGGAAAGTGCGTTGGGCTTGCGGCCGCGCCATTGAGGCGCGCCGCGCGGCCCGACGCACGGCGGACCAGTCGGCATAGAAGGCGTCGGGCGGCGGTTCGCGCGCCGGCTTCGGGCTGAGGTAGATCAGCGCCGGCCTCTTCCCGAGCGCCTGGGCCTTTCGGCGAAGGGTTTCATCGTAGCGGCAGAGCTGTGCGGGGCCCTCCGCCGCGTCGATCTTGACCTCGATCAGCAGGAGGAAGGTTGCCCCTTCAATGGACAGATCCACCCGGTCGTCGATCGCGCCGAGCGGGCAGGCTTCGGTCTGCACCGAGTAGCCGCGCTCCAACTCCGTCAGCGTCGGAAGGCGCGAATGATCCGCTCCCTCCACCTCGCTCAAGAAGGCCCGCAGGAACGGGATGGCGCGGTCGCCGGCGTCCAGCAGATTGAAGAGAGACGCAAGCACGGCGGCGTTTCTGACCTCGTCGCGCTTCAGTCCGGCGGTGGTCCAGACGTTGGTGAGCGCCCCCGAACGTCGAGCGTGCGCGAGAGACGGCCGCAGGGCCTCCAGCGTGCGGCTCAACGCTCCGGCGTCGGGGCCCCGGGCCTCAAGAGCGCCCTGGGCCTGCGGTCGCGCCGCCGTCAGAAGAGGCCTGAGCTGGCGCATCACGGCCTCGAGGCGCGCAACCCTATCGTCGGCCTCGGAAGTTGGCCGGAGCGCTCGCACGCTTTCGAAGAAGCCGGCGAGACGCTGCAGATCCGGTGGGACTGCGGAAGCGACGGTCAAAGGACGCCTGCGCGTTTCAGGCCTTCGCGAGCCTCGTCGCGGAGCGTGTACCTCACGCTGCGGCCCGACCGGTCTTTGATCAGCATCAGGCTGGAGAGGTCGGCGCCTTCGGCGACGAACCTGCGGAAGCACCCGAAGCGATCGTAGATGAGGTGGCCGATCAGCAAGCCGACGTCGCCCTTGCCTCTCTGGGCGACCGCCTCCTCGTAGCTGGCCCCGGGATTGCCGGCGATCCAGGTCAGGAAGGCGTGTTCGACCTCGCTGGGCGGCCTGACCTTGGAAAAGGCGACGGCCACGGCGTCGATGAAGTCCATGCCGTCCGTGGCTCTCGCCATGGCCAGATGATCCACCGCTTCGTCGGCGCTGAAGTCGACCGGTCGGGCCTCGAGCTCGGCGTCGCAGGCCGCAATGAGCGCGGCGAGCTCTTGAGACTCCGCGCGGCTCCGCAACTCGCGGATGCCCTTGGTCGCCATGGCCGGCAAGCGGGCGATCGCGCTCTGAACATGCTTCTCGTCGAACGCCGCCACCGCAGCTCCCCCTGTTTGCCGGCGTCACACCGGTCGTCGAATAGTGCCGGCGCGCCGCGTTCACGCAACCGAAGAACGAGCCGGTTCAGGCTCGATGATAGCGACGGCCTTTCTGGCCTTGCTGATGCAGCACCGTGATCACCGCGCCATCCGAGGCGTCGCAGACCACCGCAAGATTCCGCAGGCGGTCGAGGTTGCGGCCGGCGCTGCGGCGCACGTCGCAATCGGCGAGCCGTCGCCGGCTGACGCTGAAGGCGACGCGACCACCGCCCACGGGCGTCTCCAAATCGGCATGGGCGAGCAGGTCGGCGATGAGGTCGTGGGGCACGCCCCGCTGGGAAGCGCGGATGGTGGCGTGAGTGGTGAGCTGCAGATCCATGTCGTTCCTCCCTTGCTGGCGACGAGGGACACGCTACGGTTCTTTTCCGACAGCTTCGGTCGCAAATCGAAAGGGGGGTTCGATGCGGCATGACAAGGCGACCTCGGTGCTTGAGCTCGCCCGCCGTTTGGCGGCCAGCGCCGAAGGTCTGAGCACCGAGGAGATGGCGCAGGGCCTCGGCGTATGTCGCCGGACGGCCGAGCGCATGCGTGACGCCGTCGCCCAGGTCTTCCCCCAGATGGAGGTCGTGCAGGAAGGCGTGAGCAAGCGCTTTCGCATTCCGCGCGGATTGGATGGCTTTTATCAGTCGCCGACCACTGAAGAACTGGTCGAGCTGACCCGGGCTGTGGAGACCCTTCGCTCGAGCGGCCACGTCAATCGGGCGTCGGTTTTGGAGGGGCTGGACCACAAGATCCGCGCCGCTCTGAAGGCCGAGCATCGTCGTCGGATATCTCCCGACGTGGACGCCCTCGCACGCGCCGAGCTGACCGGCATCCGCGCCGGCCCCCAGCCGGTGGAGGACCCCGAGCTGTTGGCCGGCATCAGGCGCGCGCTGATGGGCATGTGTCAGGTTCGCTTCCGATACCTGGGCGGATCGAAGCCCGGCGCGCTTCGGACCCTCATCCCTTACGGGCTCTTCTTCGAGCGGATGAATTACCTGGTGGGGGCGGAGGGGGCCTCGGGCCAACCGCGAAACTGGCGACTGGACCGGATCGCGGACTTCGAGGTTTTGGACGTCCCGGGCGCGCCGCCGGAGGACTTCTCGATCTCCGATTACACAGCGAGGTCGTTCGGCGTGTTTCACGATCAGGTGGAGCAAGTCCGGCTGCGGTTCACAGGCGAGGCGGCGGTGGAGGCGGCCCGCTGGCGCTTCCATCCTGGGCAGTCGGTGACGCACGAAGACGACGGCTCCCTGATCGTCGAGTTCGAAACCGGCGGCATGTTGGAGCTGGCCTGGCACCTGTTCACTTGGCGCGGCGAAGTCGAAATCCTCTCACCCGTCCGGCTTGGCGAAGTGATGGTCCAGGAGCTCCAGCGCGCGCTTGAGCGCCACCGCCCACAGTCCGCGACCGCTCTTGTCGCAAATACGGCTCAGGCTTGATCCCATGACCAAGCTTCTCTCCGCCTCACGCCTCAACGGCTTCCAGTCTTGCCCGCATCAGGCGGCGCTTTGGCTGCAGGGCGTGAAACCTCCGGAACGTGCGGACGACGCCGTTCGACTGATCCGCGACAAGGGTTTTGAACACGAAGCCGAGGTGCTCGACTTCCTGAAGAAGGGCTATGGCGAGTTCGTAGAAATCCCGACCGAGGGGTCGCCGGCGGAGCGGGCGGCGGCCACCGCCCAAGCGATGTCCGACGGCGTTCCGCTGATCTTTCAGGCGGCGCTCACGGATGGTCGCTGGGTCGGCTACCCGGACTTCCTCACACTCTGCGGTCAGGCCGAGGATGGCACGTGGCTGTACCAGCCGGAGGACGCCAAGCTCGCCCGCAAGGCCAAGGCCGAACACCTCATGCAGCTCGGCGTCTATGCGGCGCTGCTGGAGACGGCCACGGGACATTTCCCGGCCGAGGGAGTGATCCACGGTTCCGGCGGCGACCCTGAGCGATTCCGCCTGGAGGACACCCGCCACATCACGCGGCGGATGATGCGAAGCTTCGAAGCCTTCGTCGACGCCCCGGGCGAAACCCGCCCCGTCAAGAACGGCGCGTGCGGGCACTGCGACTTCCTCGAGCGCTGCACGGCCGAATGGCGTGCGGCGGACAGCCCTGTGTTCGTGGCGGGGATGCGCGGCGACCAGATCGTCAAGTTGGCGAAGGCGGGCATCCGCACGCTCAGCGACGTCGCCGCCCTGCCGGACGGCGCCAAGGTGGCGGGCATCGGCGATGAGGTCCTGGCCAAGCTGACGGCCCAAGCGCGCCTTCAGCGGCAAGGCACGTCAGCGGGCCGGCATGTCGCCGAAGTTCTGCCGAGCCAGCCTCTGCGCGGGTTCGCCATCCTGCCGCCGCCGCAGCCGGGCGATCTGTTCTACGACATCGAGGGCGACCCGCTTTATCCGGAGGGGCTGGAGTACCTTCACGGCCTTTGGGGTCCTCTTGGCGATGACGGTTCCGATCGGTTCGTCGCCTTGTGGGCCCACGACCATGCCGCGGAAAAGGCGTCGTTCGAGAAGCTGATGGATCTGTTCGCGGATCACCTGGCCCGCCATCCGACGGCGCGCATCTTCCACTACGCGCCCTACGAGACCACCGCCCTGAAGCGGTTGGCGATGAAGTACGCGACCCGCGAGGCCGAGCTCGACCAGATGCTGCGCGAGCAGCGCTTCGTGGATCTCTACGCGGTAGTGCGTAACGCGATCCGGGCGTCCACTGAGAGCTACTCGCTCAAGGACCTGGAGAAGATCTACTGGGGCGAGCGGTCCGGCGAGGTGACCAACGCCGGGGACAGCATCGTGGAGTACGAGCGGTGGCGGGAGCTGGGCGATCAGGCCATTCTCGACGCCATCGAGCGCTACAACGAAGACGACTGCGTCTCGACGGCCAAGCTGCGTGATTGGCTAGAAGGACTGAGGCCTGACGACGCGCCGTTCGGCTTGGCCGTGCGGGAGCCCGAAGCACCGAGCGAGCCGTCCCCTCGAGCGCTGCAACGTCAGGAGTTCGAGCAAGAGCGCAGGGCGCTGGCGGAAGCGATCCGTCGTCAGGAGGGGCTTGAGCCCCGCCTTCGAGAGCTGATCGCCGAACTGCTCTGGTTTCACCAAAGGTCGCAGAAGCCTCAATGGTGGGCGGTGTTCGATCGCCAGACCTGGACCGATGAGGACCTGATCGAGGACGCGGAAAGCCTGGGTGGTCTGACGCTGATCGATTGCGGGGCGGACAAGCGGTCGCTGGTGGCGACCTATGCCTTCCCGCCCCAGGACACCAAGCTTAGGGTGGGGGATCGGCCGAAGATCGCCCTCACGCTGGAAGCGGCGGGGTCGATCGCGGACTTGGACCTTGAGGCCTGTACAGTCACGCTCAGGCGTCAGGCCAAGTCGGGCGAGTTTCCGGAAACTGCGAGCCTCTCGCCCGGACAGCCCCTTGACCAGGATGTCCTGGAACGGGCGCTGGTCGAGTTCGGCTTGAGGATCGCCAACGGCGACCTCGACACAGACCGGGCGGTCCTGGACATGCTGCGCCGCAGATCCCCGCGACTGGAAGGGCGTCCTGACGACCTTCCGGTGGTGCCTGACGGCGAGGACTTGGTGGCGGGGACGATCTCGGCGGTCCGGGCCTTGGACCGCAGCTGTCTCATCATTCAGGGGCCGCCGGGAACGGGGAAGACCTACTCGACGGCGCGCGCCATCTGCGCCTTGCTTCAGGACGGCAAGCGCGTGGCGGTGTCCTCGAACTCGCACAAGGCCATCATCAATCTGCTGGCCGGGATCTCTCGACACTGCGAAGCCCAGGGGCTGCCCCTGGACGGCGTGAAGAAATGCACGGCCGGGGATGCTGAGACTGTGTTCACGGGCTACGGCATCATCAGCAAGGCCTCGCTGAACGAGAACCCGGGGGAGCATCAGCTAGTTGGGGCGACGGCTTATGAGCTCGCCAAGCACCCGGCCGACTCCTTCGACTTCCTGTTCGTCGATGAAGCCGGTCAGGTCTCGCTCGGCAACCTTCTGGCCATGACCGGCTGCGCCAAAAACCTCGTCCTGGTCGGCGATCAGATGCAGCTGCCTCAGCCCGTGCAGGGCGTGCACCCTGGCGAGACGGGGCTTTCTGCCATGGACTACCCCATGCAGGACCATCCTACGGTCCCGCCGGAGCGAGGCATCCTGCTGAACATCTCCTGGCGGATGCACCCGGACGTTTGCGATTTCATCTCCGACGCCGTCTACGAAGGCCGGCTGCGGGCGGAGACGAGCACCGAAGGGCAGCGCCTGATCCTCGAAGACGGTCTGCACGAGGCCCTGCGGCCCACGGGAATCAGCACGATCGACTTGGACCACGAAGGTTGCACGCAGAGCTCCGAAGAGGAGGCTGCGGTGGTAGCCGAGCTGCTCGGTCAGCTCGCGCGCCAGCGCTGGATCGACCAGGCTGGCGAAGAGAAGCCGATCACACTGGATGACGTCGTCATCGTCAGCCCGTTCAACATGCAGGTCGGGCTGCTCAAGAAGCGGCTGCCCAAGGGCGCTCGGGTCGGGACCGTCGACAAGTTCCAAGGGCAGGAAGCGCCGGTGGTGCTGGTCTCCATGGCGACGTCCTTCGGAGGCGATGCGCCTCGCGGGACGGAGTTCCTGTTCAACCGCAACCGCCTGAACGTCGCCATCAGCCGGGCGAAGTGCCTCGCGGTCGTGATCAAGGGCCGCCGTCTTTTGGATCTACCGACGCCAGGCCTCTCCGATCTGCCGCGACTGGATCTTCTAGCGCGTGCCGAGGCAGCTCACTGAGCACAACCGTGGACTACGTCGACGGGAAAGCTAAGGTTCGGAGGGGAGGGTTGGACATGTACGCCGAAGGCACCGCGGTACGAAACCGCAATGACCCTTCTCAAGTGGGCGTCGCCACTGCAGAGACGAAGGTCTCCGGCGGACGCCTGTATCAGTGGGTCCGGCTGGCGAACGGGGAGAGGAAGCTCCTGCTTCACATGGCGCTCGAGCCGGTCACCGCGGCTCCCGATGCCCTGGCCGACCTCAGGGGAGGCCAGTTCTCTCACCGCTCGGCGCTCAGCCACACGTTGACGCACATCCGGCTGACCGGTCGGCTTGCGGACCTCATCTACAGCATGGAGAGCACCAATACGGAGTTCCATGCTTACCAATTCAAGCCGGTGGTGAAGATCCTCAATGCGGCCTCAAAGGGGCTGCTGATCGCCGACGAGGTCGGCCTGGGGAAGACGATCGAGGCCGGCCTGGTATGGACCGAACTGGTGGCGCGGTACGACATGCAGCGGCTCCTGGTGGTGTGTCCGAAGTCACTTCAGGAAAAGTGGCGAATGGAGCTCAGTCAAAAGTTCGGCGTCCGAGCCCAAGCCGTGGACGCTTCAGACCTGCTGCAGACACTCCAAGAGCATGAGCGGACCGGCGAAGACTTCGCCGTCGTCGCCACGCTCTCGGGCATTCGCGCGCCGAAAAATTGGGATGATCCCGACGAGCCGGCGAAGAGCGCGCGAGCTGATCTGGCGCGCTATCTGCGCGACCGCATCGCGGGCGACCCTCTCTTTGACCTCGTGGTCTTCGACGAGGCGCATCACCTCAGAAACTCTGAGACGGCGCAACATCGCACTGCGCGACAGATCGTCGAGCTCGCTGATTACAAGCTCATGCTTTCAGCGACACCGATCAACCTGCGCAGCGAAGATCTTCGCTCGATACTGAGGCTTGTCGAACCTGATCTGTTCGACCGCGAGTGGATCTTCAGCCAGCTTCAAACGGAGAACGTGCCCATCGTCGCGGCTCGTGAATGCGCGCTGCGGACCGACGCGACCTTCGCCGATCTGGGCGAGACGATCGATCAGATTGCGCCGGGCCGGTTCCTAAAGACTGACGGACGTCTGGCGGTCTTGAAGGGGCTGGTTGCGGGGAAGAGCGGACCGATCCCCTCGTCAGAGAGGGCCATGATCGCCGCTCGCCTGGAAGAAATGTCGATGCTGGGCGGGATCGTGAATCGCACCCGGCGTCGGGACGTGAACGACTTCAAGGTTCAACGGCGACCGGACTGCCGACTGTGGTCCATGTGCGAGACTGAACAAGCGTTTTATGACGCGGCTTCGAACGCCATCATCGACTACGCGCTTAGCGCCAACGTCAATGAACGCTTTCTCCTGTCGAACAGCCAGCGCATGTTGGCCTCCTGTCTGCCGGCGGCGTACCAGCGATGGTCAGGCGCGCAGACCGATCTCGGCTTGGACGATCCCGACGAGGCCGACGCATCCAATGCGCCTGGGCCATTGACCGCGATGCTCTCGTCGGGGTGCGGGGATCCCGCTGTCCTGAGGCAGCTGACGATCGACGACAGCAAGTTTGAGCTGCTGCGCCGAGCCCTTTCCGATACCTGGGCCGCCCACCCTTTCGAGAAGATCATCGTCTTCTCCAGCTTCCGCGGCACCATCGATTACCTCGAGAACCGCCTGACCGAGGAGAAGACGCCGTGCTTGAAGATGCATGGCTCGGTGAAGCGCGACCGAAACGACATCCTGCGCGAGTTTCGCGACGGCGACGGGCCCATGGTGTTACTCACCTCCGAGGTCGGCGGAGAGGGCCTTGATCTGCAGTTCTGCAGGATCCTGATCAACTATGACCTCCCATGGAACCCCATGAAGGTCGAGCAGCGCATCGGCCGGATCGACCGCATCGGCCAGAAATCTCCCTCGGTCGAGATCCTGAGCCTGGTCTGTGAAGGCACGATCGAAGAGCAGATCTACCGGCGCCTTTACGAGCGCTTGAACCTGATCGTGCAGACGCTTGGGGGTTACGAGCCGATCCTCGGCGACATCGTCAGAGAGCTGGAGAACCGGCTCCTGGACCCGGCTCTCAGTGCCGCCGAGGCCAATGAGGAGCTGGAGCGCCAAGCCAGCGCCGCGGAAGCGCGCCGGCTGCAGGAGGAAGCGCTTGAGCAAGAGGCAGCCGGACTCATCGCTCATGGCGACATGATCCTGAACCGGATCCAGCGCACACATGAGCAGCAGCGTTGGATCCAACCGTTCGAACTGTTCGAATATGTGTCGGGTGCGCTCTCGTCAGCCTTCCCCGGCACGCTGCTCGAGCGTGCTCCCACCGACTATGAAGCCTACGATTTCGCGTTCACTGCAGCCGGTCATCTGGCGTTCCGCGAGTTCCTCGAGGAGAGGAGCAAGCGGTTCAAGACGGATCTACGTCGCCAGGAGCGGCACCGCATCGTCTTCGGCAAACTGCCCGAGGCAGCGGGCCGGGCGCGCGTTGAAGCGATCACCACCGGACACCCGCTGGTCAAGTTCGCCGCCAAACTCCGAACTGATGCGGGTCGGGGGCTCGCCCCCCGGCCGGCGGTTTGCGGCCGGCTGACCGCTGACGGGGCCTTGGCTGACTTCACTCGCGGCAAGTACGGCTTGGTCGTCCAGAAATGGTCTGCGGGTGGCGCCGCTCCGCAGGACCGGCTGATTTACGCCGCCATTCACCTGGAGAGCGGTCAGGTCATTGGAGACGAACAGGCCGAGCTCCTCGCGATGACGGCCGCTCGAGAAATGTCTCCAGCCGTCGTTCCGCAGGGCGAGGCCGAAGCGGCTGCTGCAACGCTGGAAGGCGTTTTGGTTCACGGACATTTGGCTCGTGAGTTCGACTCGTTCTTCGACACTGAGGAGGCCTCCCACAGCGACAAGCGCGAAACCTTGATCGCGGTATTCCAGCAGCAGTTGGAAGCCAAGCGAACCCGGGTGGAGCAGCTCAACGAGGAGAGGCTTCGCGCAGGCGGCAGCAAGGCACGGATCGTGCCGGCGGAACGCGCCAAGCTGGCGAAATACGTCGCGCGAATGGAGCACAAGATCGCCCAGGTCCGCGCCGCGTCGGATTTCGACTGCAGCGAGCCCGAGACCCACGTCGCCGCCATCGTGGAGCTTGTGTGATGTCGAAGTCGCGCAGCCCGAGTCCCTTCGACGTCCTGGCGAACCTTGTTCTAAAGGCGCCGCCGAATGACCCTCCGGCGCCCGAGCGGGATCCAGCGGTGTCGCAGCAGCTGGCCAAGGGAGCCGCAGCAGCGGTCCCCGTTCACGCCGCCAGCCCTTCTCCGAACACGCCGTCTGCGAACGGACCCGTATCGACGCCATTCCGCAAAAAGAATAAGCGCCGCAACACACGGTCAGTCGCTGCGGTTCAACCCGTTCGAGTCAAACCGGGGCGTCTAACGCCCAAGCTGGAGTCTACGCGAAAGGGACCGAAACCGGCTAGGCCGGAAGGACCCGCGGCCCTCGCCGGGCCTGAAGCCCTGCGGTACGTCCTTGAAGCCGTAGACGGGGCAACGCTGGCCACGACAGCGCCGGTTCTGGATAGCCTCGACGAAGCGACGACGCGTTCGATCCAAGCGCGCATCGAAAGGGGAGCTGGGATCCTGCGTTCTCGGCCTGATCCTGACCCGATGGGCTATCGTGTCGGTCTAGACTTTGGGACCAGCGCGACCAAGGTCGTGCTCTGCAGCGACACCGCCGACGCAGATTATGCTTTGGACGTCCCCGTAGGCCTTCGGGTCGATGAAGACGGGCGGCGTCAGCAGCATCTCTGGCAAACGTGTGTTTGGTATGAGGACGCCGCCGCATGCTTCCGGCTTGCCCCTTCCGCGGCAGCTCGTTCGATCACGGGATTCAAGACTGGCCTGATCCAGGCGGACGGTCATCGGATGCTCTTCGCCGGCATCTCCCACAACGCCGCCGCAGCCGCCTACTTGGCTCTCCTGATCGCTTACATCGTCGGAGCCGACGCGGAGCGTATCGAGCGGATGGGTGGCGCTCCTCGCCACTATTCACGCTTTCATGTGGGCGTACCGGTTCCGTCGCTGGAGGAGGATCCGCGGGTCGCAGGCTTCCATCAAGTCGTCAAAGCTGCCTTCGCCCTCGCTCCGACAGCTGCCGAACTGCGTCTCGATGACATCAGGGACGCCCTGTCTCGAGATGCCGGCCTACTGGAGACGTCGGCGGATACGCCCTACCAGCTGTTTGAAGAACTTGCGGGCGTCGTCGCCGGCTACATGCTGACGCCTGAAAGGGCGGTGGGGCCACACATCCTTGTCGACGTAGGGGCGGCCACTTTGGACGTGGCCACCCTCCATATTCCCGACGGGGAGCACCCGCTGGAGGTCTACGAGTCGGGCGTGCAGATCTTGGGGGCCCAGGCGCTGCAGGCCGCCCTAGCCGCAGGGGTGCCCGAGCCAACTTTTCGTTCTGCCTGCCAAGAACACACGAAGTCCGTTCTGTCGAAGACCTTCAGAACGAAGCACTTCACCTTCCTCCCCGGCGAAGGGGGATCGACCAAGCCGATGATCTACGTCGGCGGTGGTCGGATGACCGCGCTGCACCAAGCGACCTACGAGGGTTACTCAAAGGCGTTTCTGGCTCCCATGCGGTCACCCGGCGTCAGCCGCTGGCTAGAGCGCGACCTGGACACCGATCAGGAAAGACTGCTTCTCGCGTGGGGATTGGCTCAGGATCCCGCTTCAGGGATCATCCCCTACATCCGGCCACCCTCGACTGTAATCCCGGTGCTGCGAGGTCGCCGAGATTGGGAAGGCAACTACGTCGGAGCCGAGAGCTGCTAGCCCTGCCCCGCTCGCGGCAACGTCGATTCGGCGTCGTCGATACGCTCCGACCCCCACCACTAGGACTCTTCAGCAGGAACAGATGGCCGATCCTAGCTCGCCAGCCCTGCGTTCCTCACTTTGGGACGCTGCAAATACGCTACGTGGTTCGGCGATCGATCGGACGGACTGGAAGGGATACATCCTTCCCCTCATTTTCCTGAAGCGGATCTCGGACTGCTGGGACGAAGAGACGGCTGAAGCCGTAAAGATCTATGGAGACGTCGATCCGTCTCTATATCCTGAAGAGCATCGCTTTCACGTGCCGGAGGGTTGCCATTGGCGCGATGTTCGCTCTGTGGCGACCAACGTGGGCGCGGCACTGCAGCGCGCGATGCAGGAGATTGAACGCGCGAACCCAGACACCCTTTATCGCGTCTTCGGCACGGCGGATTGGGGCAACAAGGAAAAGTTCACCGATGAGCTCCTGATCGATCTCATCGACAGCTTTTCGTCCATCCCGCTCGGCAACAGTGCCGTCAGCACGGACGTGCTCGGCGACGCGTATGAGTATCTGGTCGGGAAGTTCGCCGACGTCACGCGCCGCAACAAGGCTGGGGAGTTTTACACCCCACGCAGCGTCGTGAACATGATGGTCGAGATCCTCGACCCAAAGGAAGGGGAGAGCATTTACGACCCGACCTGCGGCACAGGGGGCATGCTTCTCGGAGCGATCGAACATGTCCGTCGAAAAGGAGGCGATCCCCGGACCTTCTACGGCAAGATTTATGGTCAAGAGCGCAACCTGACCACTTCGGCGATCGCAAGGATGAACCTCGTGCTGCACGGCATTGAGGACTTCCAGATCGCTCGCGAAGACACGCTGAGGAGCCCTGCCTTCACCGACTCCAGCACTGGCGGACTGGCCACTTTCGACTGCGTCATCGCTAATCCGCCATTCTCCCTGAAGGAGTGGGGCCGAGACGTCTGGGAGGCCGATCCCTGGGGGCGCGCCAAGTATGGGATCCCGCCTGAGGGCTATGGGGACTACGCTTTTGTCCAGCACATGTTGGCGTCGACCGCCACGACCGGCGACGGCCGCATGGCGGTCGTGCTTCCCCAGGGGGCGCTCTTCCGCAAATCAGCAGAGGGGGCGATCCGCCAAGCCCTTCTCGAGCACGACCTGATCGAGGCGGTCATCGGCCTGGCGCCGAACCTTTTCTACGGAACGCAGCTGGCCGGGTGCGTCGTCATCCTGCGTCGTAGAAAGCCAGAGGCTCGCAAGAACAAAGTTTTGGTCGTCGACGCCTCCAACCTATTCCGCAAAGGCCGGGCGCAAAACTTCCTCGACCAAGAACACAGCGACCAGATCGTAGCCTGGTACCGCGCCTTCGAGGATGTCGAGGATCGCGCCAAGGTGGCGACGCCGGACGAGATCAAGAAGGAAGGTTGGACCCTGAACATCTCGCGCTACGTGCTGCCGCCCATCGGCCAGGACATCCCGCCGCTGCCCGAGGCCGTAGAGGCGTTCAAGACTGCGCTGGCCGATGCCCGGGCGGCCGAGGACCATCTGCGCAAAGTGCTGGTCGAAGGAGGTTGGCTGCAATGAGCGGTCTGACCCAACGCGAGCTCGAGAGCTATCTCTGGGGGGCCGCAACCCTGCTGCGCGGGCTTATCGATGCCAGCGACTACAAGCAGTACATCTTCCCTCTGATGTTCTTCAAACGCCTCTCGGACGTTTGGGACGAGGACTACCGCCAGGCTCTCAATGACAGCGGAGACGAACGCTATGCTGTCGACAGCGCCAATGATCGCTTCGTCGTTCCACAAGGCGCTCATTGGGCGGACGTCCGCGCTTCTGCGCGTGATGTCGGGCGCGTCCTTCTTTCAGCATTCCTGGCGATCGAGGCTGCGAACCCCGAACGTCTCCGGGGCGTGTTCGGCAATGCCAACTGGACCGACAAGGCCCAGATACCTGATGCCACGCTCAAGAACCTGATCGAGCACTTCTCCAAGCACGATCTGACCCTCGCCGCCGTGCCCGAGGACGAGCTCGGAAACGGCTACGAATACCTGATCAAAAAGTTCGCCGACGACAGCGGCCACACCGCTCAGGAGTTCTACACCAACCGGACGTTGGTCCATTTAATGGCCCAGATGCTGGAGCCCCAGCCGGGCGAAAGCATCTATGACCCAACCTGCGGCACCGGCGGCATGCTGATCTCGTGCCTGGCCGAGGTGAAGCGGCGTGGCGGCGACATTCGTACCACCGGCCTTTACGGGCAGGAGCTGATCACCATCACCGCCGCCATCGCACGGATGAACCTGATCATCCATGGCGTGGACGATTTCCACATCGCCAGCGGCAACACGCTGGCCACACCCGCCTTCGTGCAGGGCGATCGACTTCGCAACTTCGACGTCGTCCTCGCGAACCCGCCCTATTCCATCAAGAAATGGAACCGTGGCGCGTGGGAGCAGGATGCCTGGGGTCGCAACTTCCTTGGCACCCCGCCGCAGGGGCGGGCGGATTACGCCTTCTTCCAGCATATCCTGTCGTCGATGCACCCGAAGACCGGGCGCTGCGCGATCCTGTTTCCCCATGGCGTGCTGTTCCGAAATGAAGAGGCTGAGATGCGACGCAGGCTGGTCGAGTCCGACCGGGTTGAGTGCGTGCTGGGGCTGGGGCCGGGGCTGTTCTACAACTCGCCGATGGAGGCCTGCGTGGTGATCTGCCGATCGCAGAAGCCCGAGGCGCGCAAGGGGCGCATCCTGTTCATCGACGCGGTGGCCGAGATTGCACGCGAACGGGTGCAAAGCTTTCTGCGTCCCGAACATCAGGCGCGCATCCTGTCGGCCTATCACGCCTTTGCCGATGATCCCGGCTTTGCCGCGGTGGCGGATATAGCCGACGTGCTAGCGGCGGACGGCAACCTGTCGATTGCCCGCTATGTGAAGCGGCCCAAGGCGGCGGTGGCGGGCGGGAGTGCCACGCTGGCGGCGACCTGGGCGGCGTTTGATGAAGACGGGCGCGAGTTCTGGACGGGCATGGACGCGCTGGTCGACATGCTCGATGGCCTGATGCCTGCGGAGGATGCCGATGCTTGAGCGGCCGAGTTCAAAGGCAGGGTGGACGCGGGTAGCGTTTGGCGAGGTGGTGCGCCTGTCAAAAGCGCGTGTGGCCGATCCGCTGGCTGCCGGGATCGAACGTGTCGTGGGGCTGGAGCATATCGAACCCGGCGACCTGCGCATCCGGCGCTGGGGTGACGTGGCCGATGGCACGACCTTCACCACGCTGGTTAAGCCGGGGCAGGTTCTGTTCGGCAAGCGCCGCGCCTATCAGCGCAAGGTGGCGGTGGCGGATTTCGAAGGGGTCTGTTCTGGCGACATCTATGTACTGGAACCGGCAAACGACCGGCTGATGCCGGAACTGCTGCCGTTCCTGTGCCAGACCGATGCCTTCTTCGATCACGCCGTCGGCACCTCGGCCGGGTCGCTGTCGCCGCGCACCACCTGGACCAGCCTTGCCAGCTTCGAGTTCTTGCTGCCGCCGATCCAGGAGCAGGCGCGGTTGGTAGAGGCGCTAAGTGCGTCGGCAACCAACTTGGACTGCCTTTTTCTGCTGCACGAACAGGCAGCTGTTCTTCTCGACGCGCTCATCCTTGAAACCATTGAAATTCGTAGTTTCTCGATGACTCAGGGATACAAGGGGCGTTTTCAGGTGGAGAAAGGGGAGCGAATTTACCACGCGCGCAGCGGGAATGGGGAACCCACCCCTGATGCAGCTGGTGACACGCTCTTTTTCAAAGTCGCTGACTTTAACCGCAATAGCGACCATCGAAAGCTTGCGAACGCTGAGGTCAAGTTCTCGGCCAAGTCAAATCCTGGTATTCGGGTGTTTCAGCCCGGAACCGTCGTTTTCCCTAAACGCGGTGCATCAATTTTCCTGAACAAGATCGGGATACTTGTGCACCCAGCGGCCTTGGATCCGAATTTGATGGCGCTTGAGCCTCGAGCCGAGAAAGTGTCGGCTGAATATCTGATGTGGTTCTACAAAGGCATTGGGCTCTGGCGCTTCGCTGACACAACGTCTGTCCCGCAGCTAAATCACAAGCACCTAAACCCTGTTCCTGTTCCTGTTCCATCCATTGAACAACAAGGAGAAATCTGCGCGCGGATTTCACTTTTGGCCGATGCCTTGGCAAATTCAGCGGATAGAATTCGAAAAGCGCAGGATGCCCATACCAAGATGCGTGAAGGTGTTTTTCCTGAAACTGAGGTGGGTGCATGACCTTCACCGAAGCCAACACCGTCGAAGCCCATCTGCGCGACCTTCTCGCGGGCACGGCCTCGGCCCGCCCGGTGCAGCTTTCCATCGGCCTTGCCCGCACGGGTGGCAAGATCGCGGGCCTCGGCTGGCACTACGTCGCCCCCGCCGACCTTCCCCGCCAGCCGCAAGAGGTGCTGATCGAACCCCATCTGCGTGACGCCCTGATCCGGCTGAACCCCGACATCGCCGCCAACCCCGGCCGGGCCGATGACGTTCTCTATCGCCTTCGAGCTCTCGTGATGAGCGCACGGTCCGACGGGCTGGTGAAGGCGAATGAGGAGTTCACCGCTTGGCTGCAGGGCGACCGCTCCATGCCCTTTGGCGCGGATGGGCAACACGTCACGATCCGCCTGATCGACTTTGAAAACCTCGAGAACAACAGCTTCGTCGTCACGCAGCAGTTCGTTTTCCGGGCCGGCAAGGCCGAGAAACGTGCTGACCTGATCCTTCTTGTGAACGGCATCCCACTCGTGCTGATCGAGGCCAAGACACCCGTTAGATCCAGCGAGAGTTGGGTCGATGCGGCGCTGCAGGTCCACGTCGACTACGAGCCTCACATTCCCGAGCTCTTCGTCCCGAACGTCTTTTCCGTCGGCACCGAAGGCAAGGAGCTCCGCTACGGATCGATCCGTCTGCCCGTCGAGTTTTGGGGCCCCTGGCGAAATGAAGGCGGCAAGCAATCGCTGACCGAAGTCGAGAAGGTGGTCTGTTCGATGCTCAGCCCGGGCATGGTCCTGGACATGCTCGACAGCTTCACCGCTTTCGCCACATTGAAGGGCAAGCAGCGCGTAAAGCTTATCGCCCGCTATCAGCAGGTCGACGCGGTCAACAAGATCGTGGCCCGGGTCGTGGCAGGACACCCGAAAAAGGGGTTGATCTGGCACTTCCAAGGGTCGGGCAAGTCTCTTCTGATGCTGTTCGCAGCCAGGAAGCTCCGCCTGCACCCCGCGCTTCAGAACCCGACTGTGCTTATCGTCGTTGACCGGATTGACCTCGACAGTCAGATCTCCGGGACCTTTTACGCCGCGGACATCCCGAACCTCGTGCGTCCCGAGACGCGCAAAGAGCTGGAAGCGACGCTCGAAGGGGATGCTCGAAAAGTCGTCATCACCACGATCCATCGGTTCGCAGAAGCTGAGGGTGTGCTGAACGACCGATCCAATATCGTCGTATTGGTCGATGAAGCCCATAGGACCCAGGAAGGCGATCTTGGCCGCCGGATGCGCGACGCATTGCCCAATGCGTTTCTCTTCGGCCTGACTGGGACGCCGATCAACCGAGCCGACAAGAACACCTTCTATGCGTTCGGGGCGGACGAGGACGAGAACGGCTATCTGAGCCGGTACGATCTGGATGACTCCATTCGAGATGGAGCTACGAAGGAGCTGCATTTCGAACCCCGCCTGATCGAGCTTCACATCGACCAGAAGGCGATTGAAGAGGCTTACCAGGCGACCACAGCACATCTGACGGAAGAGGATCGGAACAAGCTGGGGCAGGCTGCCGCCAGCATGGCCAACTTCGTGAAGGCTCCGGCTCGCGTGGATGCCATCTGCGCGGACATCGCCGCGCACTTCCAAGCCAAGGTCGCGCCCAACGGCTTTGGGGCTCAGGTCGTCGTCTACGATCGCCCAAGCTGCGTGCTCTACAAGCAAGCGCTTGATAAGCTGCTTCCTCCGGAGGTCTCCGACATCGTGATGTCGGTGAACGCCAACGAGCCGGAATATGCCGCCTACCGGCGCGATAGGGACGCCGAAGAGAAGCTGCTCGATCGCTTCAGGGATCCTAAGGACCCGCTCAAGATCCTCATCGTCACAGCAAAGCTGCTCACCGGTTTCGACGCGCCGATCTTGCAGACGATGTATCTGGACAAGCCGTTACGGGATCACACTCTTCTGCAAGCGATCTGTCGGACGAACCGTCCGTATGGTCAGCAAAAGTCCCATGGGCTCATCGTGGACTATCTCGGGGTCTTCGACGACGTCGCTCAGGCGCTCCGGTTCGATGAGCAGGGCGTCAAGAAGGCCGTGTCCAACATTTCGCTGCTGAAGGCCGCGCTGGCCGGCGCCGTGCAGGCCTGCCTCGCCTACTTCGCGGGAGTCGATCGCACCGTCGGCGGCTATCAAGGACTGATCGCAGCCCAGGACTGCGTGTCGAACAACGAAGTGCGGGACCGCTTCGCAGGTGACTTCACGACGCTCGCCCGGATTTGGGAGGCGCTCTCGCCGGATCCCATGCTCTCGGAATTCGAAACCGACTACCGTTGGCTCGGACAGGTCTACGAGTCGCTGAAGCCTTCGACTGGCACGGGCAAACTTCTCTGGCATGCACTTGGGGCCAAGACGCTCGAGATCATCCACGCGAACGTGCACGTGGATGCGATCCGAGACGACCTGGATCTGATCGTCCTCGATTCCGATCTCTTGCAAGCGGTTCTGGGAGATCCCGACCCTGACAAGAAGTCCAAGGAAATCGCCATCAAGCTTGACGGCCGTTTACGGAAACATGCCGGCAATCCGACGTTCAAGGCTCTTAGCGAGCGCCTTGAAGACCTACGCGAAAGGCATCAGCAGGGCCTTCTTCTGTCGATCGAGTTTCTGAAGGCTTTGCTGGCGCTCGCGAAGGACGTCGTCAGGGCTGAGCGCCAGTCGACTGAGGAGCCGGAAATCGACGCCGGCAAGGCCGCTCTCACCGCACTGCTCGAGGAGGCCAGAAACGGTAAGACGCCCATCATGGTGTCGCGGGTCGTCGACGACATCGATGAGATCGTCCGGGCCGTCAGGTTTGAGGGATGGCAGACCACCCATGCGGGCGAGCGGGAGGTCAAGAAAGCCCTCCGACAAACGCTTCTGCGCTACCAGCTGCACCAGGACGCCGACCTTTTCGATAAGGCCTACGCCTATGTGCGCGAGTACTACTAGCCGACTGCAGTTGCGGTCTGGGCCTCACAGTCTCAGCTTAAAATAGGTCATCAGTCGCTCAAGCTCGACCTTTGCCCTTTCTGCCTCTGCCTCGGCCTGAAGAGCGGTCTGATAAAGCTCAGACGTTGATTGAGCGTCGGCCTCCGGCGTGTCGATCCACATCCGCGGCTGGAGCTCGGCCTCTCGTTCGAGAATCAGTCCGATCGGAACGCGCGCAGCGCGCTGATCGTCGTATGGCGTATTGTAAAGGTCGACCAGCTCCCCGACGTGCTGCGGAGTCAGGCGCTCCGAAGCTCGCTTTCCGCCTGACAGCAGGTAGCTTGCGTCGACGAACCTTACGCGGTCAGAGCTCATGGTGCCCCGAAGCACGAGCAACGCTGTGGGAAGATCTGTGCCTGGCAGAATCCCACCAGGTAAGGCGATGACCCCCTCGATGCGTCCTTCATGAACGAGGCGCGCTCGATACTTCGCCTCGCGACCTCGCTTGGCGAGGAACCCCATTGGCAACAGGAGCGCCGCTCTTCCGTCCGGCCTCAGCCTGTCCAAGCATAGGTCGAGGAACCAAGCCTCACTCCTCCTGGACGACACATCGCTGTAGCGGCGCTTAAGCGCCTCGTCGTAGCTCGACGCGATGATCAGTCCATGCGGGGGATCACACACGATGCGATCGAACCGACCGTCCGGCGTCGGCGCCTGCGCCGGCTCCCACAGGGCGTTACCGACTCGGATGTCGGCGCGCTGCCCGAGCAAATACAAGCGTAACCTGCAAACAGCGACTGAGAGCCCGTCGACCTCCTGGCCGAAAAGCGCAACCGTCGGCTCAAGGGCCGCAACTTCCTTCAATGCCTCGCCCGGTCCGCATGCTGGGTCCAAGACGGCGCATCCCGGCTGGGGTTGCACGAGTCTGGCAAGAAGCTGCGCCACGGCAGTCGGGGTACCAGCTTCCCCGACGCTTTTGCCGACCGCTGACTCGGACAAGAAGGCGTCGACCCATGGGCCGAAGTTGTTCCAATCCTCTCCCACCTGCTCGACGACGCTTGATGCAAGAAGGATGAAGTCGGTCAGACTGGCGCCCGATCGGAGGGCGTCCGGCGTGAGCGTTTCGGTGAAAACGCCGTCGAGGGCAGAGTTGTGGCGCTCCACCCGGCTGCTTAGGTCGTACAGGCGGTGGGAAAGTTGGCCTTGGCCGTGTTTGTGAGCGGCGATGTTCCGGATGTATCTCCACTCATCAGGCCCGTCGTCGATCGGAAGGCTGAGGAAGGCGAGCGACGCCAGCGTCGCGATTTGCCTGCCTGCGCTCGCTTTTTCGAAACCACGAAGCGAAGCGATGAGGTCGGCCGGCCGAAGGCCGCTAGATTTAGGTGCGGGGATCACGTCGTTCCGTTCCAGGTTCCGAGACTCTTCGCGACCAGCTCGACTGCGAGTTCATGGCGGGCCTCGGCAGCCTTGATGGCCGCAAGCCTGTAGCGTCCAGCCTGATTGACCATCTCGGCGAGTACATGGAGCTGTTGCAGGTCTGGAATCCGCACAGGCAAGGCCCTTAATGTCTCGAGGCTGAAACCTGGAATCTTCGATCCCGCGAAATCCTGAAGCAGGGTGGCGACTACGCGCGGATGCTGGAGGTAGGCGGCGAAGGCCCCAGCTGTGCTCGGCTCCTCGAGCCGGATGACCACAGTGTTGACGCCAGGTACGGCACCAGCGTGCTTCGAGTCGACGACGGCCGTGCGAACCGTGCCCCTGGACGTCATCACGATGTCGTTCTTCTCGAGGAGCAGGTGCTTTGCGTCGCTTTTGCTAACCCCTGACGCGGTTTCGAGTTGATCGGGGGTGGAAAGCCCCCGCGTGACGTCCCGCATGCCGACGACCGGGAGCACGTCCGGCCCGGGCTTGAGGCGAGACGACATACGCCCGGCGAAAATGCGTTCCGCGGCGTCTTCCAGCGTGCGAATCGGAGTCATTTTGAAGGTGTAGGGTTCTTACGCTTGCACTTCAAGCCCCGGGCGTCTATATCGTGGGCCGGTTCGCGTAACCGCCCTACAACTTCTCCAAGGTCCCCGTATGTCTCCTCTCGAGCTCGCCGCCGTCCTGACCGCCATCGGCACCGTCACCACCGCGCTCGCCGGCCTGATCTGGGCTATCCGTCGCCGGCCCTGACGGCAGCCTCGGTAGTGCCTGAGGCCATTTCAGGCGCGACGGCGAACAGGGTCGCCTCGATGGTCAGGAAGTCCTGTCCATCGGCGAAGCGAACCGACTCCAGCCACGACAGGTAGTCTCGGTAGCCTAAGCGCCCCTCCCCCTTCATGCGCGCGCGAGCCCTCGCGACCGCGTTCGGCCGATACGCGCCGTCCTTCCCGCGTACGACCCGGGACGGCGGCATGAAGAATCTCTCGGTTTCGCCGAGTTGCTCCAGCGCGAGGTTCAGCGCGACGGCGACCCGGCTGTCGTAGATCGCGTGCCGGTCAGGGGCCGCGAAGGCGAACACCTTGCTCCATGACGAAATGCGCTTGACCCCGACCCGATCTGCGTAGGCGAGGAGCACGGCATCGTCATAACCCGCGTGCCAGCCGAAGCTCGGCGCTGCCCAAGTCTCCACTTCCGACCGGTTCCGACGGACGCCACCCCAGTCCGCGACGATCCAGCCGTAGAGCCGGCCCGCCGTGACGGCATCCGTCGCCGGGTCGTTCAGGACGTCCCGCATTAGGGTGCGGAGGCTGCGATTGACATCGGCGGGCGTCGACGCCTGCCAGCAGGCGACGGGCCGGCCGAGGATGTCCTCGAGCTTGGCGCGGGCCTTGGGGCCGACCGACCAGGCGTAGGGCGCGTCGTAGCCCTGGATTACCTGCCAGATTTCAAGGGCTCGCGCTTGGAGCATCGTTCGTGAGCCGGCGTCAGTTTGCATCTCGTTCTCCCTTCAGCAGCGGCACGGCCGCCTCACAAATCGCGTCCAGCACGTCCAACCGCTCGACCCACTCCCAGGGAATGTCCGCGGTTCCCTTCCAGGCTCCGTAGAGCTGACCGGCGATGGACGCGGTGGAGTCGCTGTCACCGTCGTGGTTAGCCGCGATCTTCATCGCGTCGGCGAAGTCGTCAGCGACAAAGGCCGCATATACGCCGATCGCCAGAGCCTCCTCGCCGACCCACCCTTCGCCCAGAGCGCCGTCGGCCACACCGGCTCTGTTCGAGGTGGACTCGGCGGTTTCGAGGGCCGCCGCCAGCGCCTTGAACGTCTCTTCAGCTCCCGCCTTGTCGCTCAACAAGGTCAGCGCCTTGCGAGCGGCGTGAAGAAGGTCATCGCCGGTGACGAGCGTGGCGACCATCGCCGCCATCGCGCCACCGGAGAAGTATCCGCTGGGATGTCCATGGGTGAGCGCAGAGGCTCGCGCCCCGAGGTCGAAGGCGACCTCTTCGCCCCAGCCCATCAGGCCGATCGGGGCGGTGCGCATGACTCCGCCGCAGCCCTTGGAGTTGTTGAGCGGCCGCTCCGGACTGCCGTTCCCTCCGGCCGCGAGAGCGGACATGCAGGTCATCCCCGGCGCGCGTCGCGCCCATAGACAATCATGCCTCAGCAGACCGGTCGCCGACGGGGGACGCCGCCCTGACTGGGTCTCATGCCAACGGAGGTAAGCCGCGCGGCATTCTTCGAGAAAGTCGTCCGGCTCAGATGCTCGGGCCAGCGCTTCAGCCGTGAAGAGCGTCATCTGGGTGTCGTCGCTGACGACGAACTTGCCGTCGGTCAGCTCCGGCTCCGTGAGGCCCTCAGGGCCGTGTTTTTCTCTGATCCGCGCCAGGCGATCGAACTCGACGGCGTAGCCGAAAGCGTCTCCGACTGCGCCTCCGAGCAAGCATCCCCAGATCCGGTCGGCTCGGTCATGACTGCCGACCGGACGGACGCTCCGGACGTGATCTTCCTGGGCGCGGGTCTCGATCGCTCCGGGCCGAACGGCACGGACCTGGGAGATCGCCTTCTCGGGGTCTTCGCCGAGCTCGACGAGCAGGCGAGCCGCGATCATCCCGGCTCGACCACGCCCCCCGCGACAATGAACCAGCACCTTGCGGCCGGCGAGCAGCTCCTGACGCAGCAAATGACCGAGCAGGGCCCAACGGGCTTCGAAACCCGCGTTGGGAACGCCGACGTCTTTGATGGGGGCATGCAGCCAGCGGATACCCGCCTGGCGGACCGCTTGGCCTAGGTCGGAGACGCCAAGGCCATCCAGCTCATGGGGTTTCATGAGGGTGAGGATCGCCGACGGCGACCACCGGCTGAGCTCGGCGAGGTCCATGGCGAGATCCCTCGCCCATGGCGAACCGAACACGCTCGGCCCTGACTTCCCCGGACAGAAGGTGACGCCGACGACGCCCGCACCGCAGCGAACTTCGGCGATCTGAATGGGATCGGTCTGGCTGGTTCGCATGGTCGCTCCGGTTCGCATTTGTGGTACTTGCCACACAAATCTAATCGTGTCAATGTCGCAACAAATGCCGACGTACACCTATCCTCGCCCCTCAGTGGCCACCGACGTCGTGACGCTCCGCGTCCACGAGGGACGCATCGAAGTGCTGCTGATCGAGAGGGCCGAGACGCCCAAGGGCTGGGCCTTGCCGGGCGGATTCCTCAGGGTCGGGGGACCGCGCATCGAATTGGCGGCGGCAAAGGGCGCGACGCATCCCAAGGTCGACGCCTCCTTGGAGGCCTGTGCTCGGCGCGAGCTGAAGGAGGAGGCGGGCGTCGACCCTCGTAAGCTTCACCAGTTCGGCGCTTACGGAAACGCCGATCGGGATCCTCGCGGCCGCTACGTCTCAGTGGCCTATTGGACGTTCGTCCATAACGAGCGGTGTCGTCCGAAGGCTGGATCAGACGCTCGATCTTTCGAGTGGCGATCGATCGACAAAGCCAAAGGCCTGGCCTTCGACCACGATGATATCGTCAAGGATGCCCACCGGCACATCAGGCGTCGCCGTTATGAGATCGACCTGTTCCTGGACCTCATGCCCGCGGTCTTCACCTACCCGATGTTCAAGGACGCCTATGCGCTGTTCTGGGAGGGCGAACGAAAGGTCGACCGCTCCAATCTCCATCGCAAGGTCGCCTCAGAGTGGGCGGCGGCGGAGACCGACACGCCCCTGGCATCGCCAGGGCCTAAGGCGGCGGGCGCTCCGGCCAAACGCTATGATCTGGAGCAGGTCCGCAGGCTCATGGGAGCAAAGCCTTGACCGGGTCCAGCGCTCCAGAGATCCGTCGAAGCCAGCGGGTGATCCGCATGGTGTGCGAGCTGCACAGGCTCGGCTACCAGCGACTTCGAGTGATGCCGTACTTTTACCCGCTCGCCTATCGGGTCGCGATCGGGGCCGCGGAGCACTTCTCCGACCGAAATGGCGCTTACAGCGCCCGGCTCCACGAGGTCGCCTACGCCGGATACACGAGCGCCAGTGGGAACCGCTATTTCGGCTGGGAGGATGCGCGTGACGATACGGCGCGGCAGCTGGCAGAGAAGTTCATCCTCCGCTTTCCCGATGTCGCGTCTTCCGGCGAGGGGCGAGACTGGGCTTACGCGGGATGGCTGGCCGAGCTCATGGGCGTGCTGGAGCGTCAGGAAGCGCTCCCCTTCGTCATCGAGGAATATCACCCCACGCCGCCGGAGCAGCTCGACCACCTGCCGCTCTGGCGTCCTGACGGGGTGACCGGGCGGTTCGAACTGCCGCCGACGCCGGCGATCGCGCGCGACGCCAGAAGCCCACTGCTCACCCCGCCAGGGCGGTAGCTTCAGCGTGGCGCGAAGAGATCAGGCGGGCGCACTGATGCGGCACGGATCGGAGATCGGACACATCGACCGTCGCGATCTCAAGGGTCGTGCCTGTTGAGGGCATGGTGAAGGCGGCAAGCCTTCCGGCCTCCTCAGCCAGCCCGCGGTGGTGGGGGTAGAGCAAGGTCAGTCGCTTCGCGCCATAAACCTGACCGTAGGCGAGCATCTGATAGACGTCCGCTTGGTTGACGCCTCGCTTCGCGTCGACGTCGGCGGATTGAAGCCGCTTCCATTTGGTGTCGATGACATGAGGGCCGTCGGGACCGCCGACCACGATGTCGGGCTTGGTGGCGAACCGGGGCGAGCCGTTCTCGTCGAACAGGATGAACTTTCGAGGCCCCTGCAGCGCGACCGCCCGCCGATGGGCCCGGCCGACCGCGCGCATGTGCCGCCCCAAGTACGCCTCGAACAGCGTATTCATCTCGAACATGAGGGCGGTTCCGCCCATGTCGCCGGCGGTCGTGGTTTGCCAGCGTCGGTTCATGAGGGCCCGCGCCAGGTCGAACAGCTCGCGGTACCTCGCGTCGGTCCGATCCAGATGCACTTGGTCCCAAGGCAACCGATCGCGGGGAAGGCTTGAGACGCCCTCAAACGCCAGCTCCAGCTCCAGGAGCAGCCTACGGTTTCTGGTCGACCGCGACCACTTAGCCAACTCCACCACCGTGCCCTTGAGAACCTGGTTCAGGGCGATGTCGGAGCTCAGCTCCGAGAAACCGCAGGCCAGGCGATTGGGGGTGATGACGTTGGTGGTGAACTGACGTTGAACGTTGAGACGCCCTCGCAGGCTTGGCAGGTCGTCTTCGTGATCCAGGTAGCGCCGCGAAAGGCCCCGATGGACCGCCTTGAACAGGCGGTCGCAGAAAAGACGGATCAGGATCTCCAGAAGCGTTTTTTCTTGCCGGCTGAAGAGCGCCGCTTCTCCGTCTGCGATGGGGAGATCCCAGGCGTGGGCAACCATATGGATCAAGACGCCCCGGACGCCGTCCTCACCGAGCCGATCAATCTTCGGCAGGATCTCGAGCTCGACGCCGGGGACCGCCAGCACCCCGACGACTTGGCGCGCGCACAGTTCCTTGTGCGTTCGGACAAGGACGCTCGCGCCCTCACCGGACCCGATGCCAAGCTTGCGCTCGACGGCGGCTGCGCCGGCCATCAGAGCGTCGGCCTGGCTCGACGTGACGGATCCTTGCGAGTCGTCCTCTCGGATCGGAAGCCGGCCCCATTCGCCGACGGAGATCACGCCGGCGCCGCTCACGTTCGGTATGCGTCGCTCGAGAAGCTCGCCTGCACCTGGCAGCGCCATCGATCATCGTCGTCGAACCCCTCCTGCTCGACGCCCGGACGGCGAAGCTTGGTGCGGCGAATGAAGCGGCCTTCATCCTGGGACTCGCCCAAGGCGAGGCGAACCTTCTCCCAGTCCTCGTAGAAGTACTCCACGAGCAGCGGGATGACTTTGTCGCGCATGACGCGGTCGACGTCGGCGCGGGTCTGACAGCCCATGAAGAAGGCGTGACCGATCTGATGATCGCGGTCAAACAGGTACTCGATCCGATCGTTCAGGCTCTGAAGAAAGGCCGAAAGATCGATCCCGTCGATCCTGGGCAGCAGCTCAGGACGTGGCATCAGCTCGCGGAACTCGAAGCGCCGGCGCAGGGCCGTGTCCAACAAGGCGATGGACCGATCGGCGGTGTTCATCGTCCCGATGATGTGGAGGTTGGCCGGAACGCTGAACGGCTCCTTGGAATAGGGCAGCGTCACTTCCAGCGAGTTCGGCTGTCCCTGTCGCTTGTCCGGCTCGATGAGGGTGATGAGCTCGCCGAACACCTTGGAGACGTTGGCGCGGTTGATCTCGTCGATGATGATGACATGAGGCAGCAGGTCGGACGGGGCCTGCTCACCCTCTCGCTGGTTCAGCAGACCCGCCAGTCGCTCCAGCTTCAGGCGCTTAGGATCCAACTGATACACCGATCGCATCGTGAACTGGCCGTCGAAGATGGTCGTCACGTCCAACGATTGGTCGAAGACCCTGAGCCAGCGAACCTTGCGTCGGTGGTTGAACCCGTCGGGTGACGGCACGAACTGATAGTCGCCGGTGATTTCGCCGATGGCACGGAAGCGGGAGTTGCCGTCGGAAACGACGACGAGGTCGCCGATGCGCATGTTGCCGCGGAGCGCCCAGAGCTGGGAGATGTGACCCGAATTGCCGGTGGCCTTTGCGTCGAGCTCTCGGCCTCGTTTGTAGACCTCGTCATACGAGACGTACTTCGGATCGGACCAGTCCTCATCGCCGCCCCAGCCGGACAGGATCAGCCCCTCCTCCAAGCACCGCTGATAGATTTCGATCTGATCGGCTCGGCCAAGCGACATCTTGAAAACGCGCTTGCCCTTGAGGCGGGCGACATCGGCTGAAAGATCGGCGTCGCTGCTGGAGCTCGTCCTGGCTTTGTCCGCCAGACGTTTGAAGACGCCGGCTTCGGCTTCGAGCCTAAAACCTGGCCCATCGGCTTCCGCCTCGCCGTCCCCTCCCCCCGTTTTGGGTTGGAGCCCTTCGACGAACTGCTCGTAGCCGTACGACTGATGGAAGGTGACGAAGGTGATCCGCTCCTTCGCGACGAGCGCGCCGTAGGCCGACATGACGGCCTCCCGGTCTTCAGGAACGCTCTCGCCGCAGAGTTCGAGGGCCAGCGCTGCCGTCTCGAACGTCTTCCCGGTTCCCGGAGGGCCGTAGAGAATGATGTTGCGTGGGGTCATGGATCGAGCCGTTTTCGGGCGAATGGGAGCGACAGCGGGCTTGGTGCTGGCGGGGGTTGGCCGGGGAACGCTCGGCGACGGGCCAGATCCCGCCGAGAGCTCAGTCAGGACCCGGGTAAGCTGGGTCAACTGATCCGTCCGCACCTGCATGGCGAGGGTGGGGCCGGCCTTGATCTCAGGAGACTGGTTGGAGTTTTTCGGGCCTCGGCCGGGCGAAATGCTCCCGTCGTCCAGATTGAGCAGTCCTTCCGTTCGAACGGCCCCGCCGCTCACGAGGACATTGGCGGAGTGCTTGCCCTGGCGGTGAATGTTCACCACCAGGCCTGACGGCATCCGCCACTCCGCCATCTTTTCGTTGAACCGACTGGGCGCTCCGAAGAGTCTGCGCGCCGCCTCTACGGCCGCCCATGCGGCCTTCTCGTCTCTGTGCGTGTCGCTCATGTCAGGCGGCGATCACGCCGGAGGACCAGGCCATGCCGTGAGACTTGCCGCGCTCGTCCCAGTGGACGCCTTTGCCTTCGAGATCGGACTGCACGGTGAGGGCGTAGCGATCGGCTTCGCCCGGCCCCGCCGGTAGGCGTTCCGCACTGACCACCGATCCTCCGAAATAGGAAGGTTCGCTCTTGGCCTGATGAAGGTAAACGCGGCCGCCTTGCAAAGCCGCGACCTCCTCGGCCGTCAGGGCCCAGGCCTCGCTCCGGTAAAGAGACGTTTTCGCGTCGAGGCAGGTGACCCCTAGCGCATCTCGGCAGAGCAGGTGGAGGCGTGCGCTCATTGCGCGACCTCCACCAGGTTGTTCGCCTCACGGCGCTTCAGCTCGTTCTGAGCCCGTTGTCGGTGGCGATCGGCCATGTCGTTCTCGGTCATCATCCAGTGGAGGTAGCCGGAGGGGACTTCGCTCCACGGCTGACCTTTGTGTTTGCCGAAACTGACAACCGACGGCTGAGTCGTCCAATCGATCAGCGTATCGGCGGTCTCCGTGAGCAGAAGCTGCTGGAGAATGTGGGCGGTCACGTAGGCGTCAGGGCCGGCGCGGTGTGCCGGTAAGGCCAGTGCGGGATCGAGCTGGAGATCCAACCAATAACGCAGGACCTGGTTTGAATGTCCCACGGCTTGGGGCCACGCCCGACGTGCCGACTTGGCCGTGCAGATCCATTGGGCCGAGCGCAGCGAAGGCAGGAAGCTGCGCTCGAACTCCGCATGGTGAGCGACGAAGGCGTCGATTGCCGCACCCTGCGAGAGAAACCGCTCCACGGCTTCGACCGATGACGCTTCGGCCGAATGAAGATCGGCGTCGCGAATGTGATGCACGGCCCGGGCATGAACCGAAACGCCGCCGCACGGCCTGAAGAGTCTGGCGGTCGGCAGACCGACCCGCCATTCGACGCCGACCCGTTCCAAGTCGACGAAAGCGGCCTCGATCACCTCGCTGCCCTGAGCGCCCGTCGTCTCAAAATCCACCACACGCAACCGCATTCGTCGCCTGTACCTTGATCCGTCCGACACTCTGGCGAGCGAATGCGACAAACCCGGTCGCAAGAGACCGACGGGCTTGGGTCTGCGCTGTAAAGCTGCGGCTGCTGGCCCGACAACGTGAGGGACCATTGGCTGCCAGGATCTACCGCTCGCCCCAGCCCCTCGCCTTCACTCCAGCGTTGGGCCGGGCTCCTACTTCGGCTGCCCAGGTGCGTTAGTTCAGGCGGGCCCAGAGCTCTTCACGTCCTAGGTCAGCAAGTGCCTGTCGCATGTGCGGCCGGATCGATGCATCGGCCGCGAGTTTCCTTCGAACAGACTGAAAGTTCGCTGACCTGCGCGCTGTCAGGAGCCTGAGGCCGTCTGCGATCTGATCGTCAATCCATCCGTCTCCCGTCCTCGATGGTGTTTCGAATGGGTGCAGTTCGGTAGGCTCCCAAACTGCGGATTCGCTGAAACTTGCTGAATCGTCGTCCCTCACCGCCGCCCTGAGATCCGCGACGCTCTGCTCATACTGCGCTAAGTCCTCCTCCGGCAGATCGGCCAGCCAGGAGGAGTGCTGCGACCGCTGACGCGCAAGCTCCATCGCAGCGTCAAGCGCACTGCGTTCTGATGAAACGACAAGCTCGGCGGTGGCGAGAGCCTTGCGGACCGCGTGCTTCTTGTCGGCCAGCTCGACTGCCTGCCCGAAGGCGGCGGCAGTCTGTGCAAGTCGGGTGAAACCGTCCGATTTTTTGGGCAGTGGCGCTACTTCTCTCCGACCCACCGCCAGCGCCGATTGAACGGCTTTCACCGCCTCTTCCGGCGCATGAAAGACAAGCTTGGCAGGCAGGCGAAGAACTGTGTAGCCGAGCCCCTCGAAGTAGCCATCTCTCATCTGATCTCGAGACTTGGCTTCCGGCGACGAATGATATGCCGCCCCGTCAACTTCGACTACCAGCCATTTGTTGATCAGAAAGTCGACGCGGTAACGCCCTTCCTCGACCTGAAAGTCCAGCCGAATACCCGCCGCAACAAGCGACCCGCTATCGGGCGTCATGCCGTGTGCAGCAATCATTGCCCGCAGAAAGGCTGTCTCGGCCGGGGACTCGCAGTGTTCTTCCACGATGGTCTGCCAGTCGCTCTGCTGGGCGTTTATCCGAACGTCCTTTCGATACCTTGGTGCCGGCTGCGGTGAGCGTTTTGCCTGCTGTGGCAGGAAGTGCCAGAGGATGAAGATAGCGACGCCGATGATTGCGAGCAAAAGCAAAGACATACCGGGCTCAAGATGTGGAAATAACGAGCCCTCTGCGTTAGTCCTCGCATAACGAAGGCGCAACCATCGGTGAGCACGGCCCCGAAGGGCCCCCTTAAGGTCGGCCGGACCTCTATAGCGGCAGCTCAGCTTTGGATCGAAGACTGGGAAGGCCCAAAGGGCTCGTAGATATCCGTTTCCTCGTTCTGCCCCATCGACGCCCGGCTATCTTTGCCTCGCAGCCGTGAGCGGGGCGAACGCCCGCTCAAACGAGGAGACGAAGCGAGTGGCGAAACGGATCGAAAGGGAAGCGCTTTACGACTTGGTCTGGTCCGAGCCGGTGCGCACCGTCGCTGCTCGCTTCGAGGTATCCGACGTCGCCTTGAAGAAGGCATGCCAGCGCGCATCGATACCGACGCCCGATCGAGGATATTGGGCCAAACGCGAGGCGGGGAAGTCCGTCACGAAGATCGCCCTGCCGCCGAGAGCTCCCGGACACAGCAACGTCATTACGTTCGGCCATTCGTCCTACTGGTACCCCAACTGGACCGCCGAAGAGCTTGCGGGTCCTTTGCCGCCGGCACCTACGTTTCCGGAGCCGATCGATGCCGTGCGAGCGCGGGTCGAGCGTGCCGTCGGAAAGGTCAAGTGCACGACCAAGGTCACGGGTTGGCATCCTGCCATTCGCAAGCTTCTGGAGAAGGATGAGGACCGCAGGAAGAAGGCTGCGTCTTCGCCATACGCCTTCAGCTGGGAAGAACCCGTCTTCACGACCGACGTCGAACAGCGACGCTTGCGGATCCTAAATGCGATTTTCCTCGCTGTGGGCCGGTGCAACGGCAAGGTCACTGTGCGCGGCACGGAGGCCCGCGACCTAACTATCACGTTCGACCGGCAACACGTGGTGGTGGCGCTGCATCCCGAGCAGGCGGGTCGGAAGCCGGACCCTGCCAAACTGTTTGCCCCGTTGCGCTTCTCGATCCTGAAAGGCTTCGGGAACGCAGAAGTCCGAGCGTCATGGGTCGACGAGTCGAGAAGACCGTTGGAGGACCAACTCGCCAGTATCGCCGTCGAGCTGGTCGTCGATGCAGAGGTTCAGCTCCGTGAGGGTGCTTTGCATCATCATCGCTGGCGGGCTGAACAGAAAGCCCGTCTTGAGCGCGAGGCGGAAGAGCGCCGGCTGGAAGCGATCCGAAAGGAGGCCGAACGTCGAGAACAGGAGCAACGCGAGCGGCTGGAGGCGCTGTTCAAGGCGGCGGACGACTATCGCAGGGCCGAAGACATCAGGGGCTTTGTGGCCAAACTGACCCGGCGCATCGGAGACACAGAGAACCGGCGAGACGCCGCTTTCGACCAGTGGGCCACATGGGCGCTGGAGGAGGCGAATCGGATCGACCCGTCAGTGACGTTGGATCTCCCAGGCCTGCCCAAGACTACAGCAGAGCCGCCAGGCGGCTGGTGAGGGCCAGATCAACCGCAACCGCACCATCGTGCCCCAAATGTGCCCCATAGCATAAGGCGTCAGTGCGAGAGGCACATAAGTTCTTGAAATAATGGCGACCCCGGGAGGACTCCAACCTCCGACCTCGGCTTTAGGAAAGCCTTGCTCTATGCAGCTGAGCTACGGGGCCGTCGGCGGCTGACCTAGCGGACGTCGCGGCGCAGGGGAAGCGCCGCCTCCCGCCGCGTGAAATTCGATTGTGGTTAATCGGTCTTAAGATACAATATCTTGCGGTGAACGGATCAGGAATGGAGCCGAGTCAGCGATTCGGTCCTGATTCGTTTCGCGCCTGTTCCGCGCGCGGCGAAGCGGTCGTTAAGCGCGACTGTGCCCGACGCCGCGACGCTTGAGGAACCGCTCGCGGAGCGCCACCTTCCTCCATCATGAGCGACCGCGGCACAGGCCGGGCGCCGGGACGCGTCGTCGCGGTCCTCGGCCCCACCAACACCGGCAAGACCCATCTGGCGGTCGAGCGGATGCTGGGTCACGGCTCGGGCATGATCGGCCTGCCGCTGCGGCTGCTGGCGCGCGAGATCTACGAGCGGATCGTCGCGAGAGCGGGCAAGGCGTCGGTCGCGCTGGTGACCGGCGAGGAGAAGATCAGCCCGCCGCATGCCCGCTTCCACGTCTGCACGGTGGAGGCCATGCCGATGGAGCGGTCGGTCGACTTCCTGGCCGTCGACGAAATCCAGCTGGTCGCCGATCCGGAGCGCGGCCACGTCTTCACGAACCGGCTGCTGCACGCACGGGGGCGGCAGGAGACCATGTTCCTGGGCGCCGGAACGATGGAGCCGCTGATGCGGCGGCTGGTCGAGGACGTAGAGATCCAGTCGCGAGACAGGCTGTCCACCCTGTCCTATGCCGGGCCCAAGAAGCTGACCCGGCTGCCCCGGCGCAGCGCCGTCGTCGCCTTCTCGGCCGAGCAGGTCTACGCCATCGCCGAGCTGATCCGCCGCCAGAGGGGCGGGGCCGCGATCGTGATGGGCGCGCTGAGCCCGCGCACCCGCAACGCCCAGGTCGAGCTGTTCCAGTCGGGCGAGGTCGACTTTCTGGTGGCCACCGACGCGATCGGCATGGGCCTGAACATGGACGTCGATCACGTCGCCTTCGCCGGCCTGCGGAAGTTCGACGGGCGGCGGACCCGCTGGCTGCACGCGCACGAGATTGGCCAGATCGCCGGACGCGCGGGCCGGCACCTGCGCGACGGCACCTTCGGCGTGACGGGTGAGGCCGAGGACCTGGATCCCGATCTTGTCGAGCAGGTCGTCGAGCACCGCTTCGATCCCGTCGAGGGCGCGGAGTGGCGCAACGGCAGGCTGGACTTCGACAGCCTGCCGGACCTGCTGCGCTCGCTCACCGAGCCGCCGAGGCGGCCGGGCCTGCACCTCACCGGCCAGGCGCTGGACGAGACCCTGTTGCGCCGGGCGGTGCAGGACGAGGACGTGCAGCGCATCTCGAAATCCCGCGGCAGCCTGATGCGGCTGTGGGACGCCTGCCAAGTCCCTGACTTCCAGAAGACGACGGCGGACGAGCATTTCCGGCTGACGATGGACGTGTTTCACGCCCTGATCGGACCGAGTGGCCGCCTGCCCGAGGACTGGGTCGACAAGCGGTTCCGCGGGCTGGATCATGACGACGGTCAGATCGACCAGCTGTCGGCGCGACTGGCGGGGGTGCGGACGCTGGCCTACGTCGCCGCGCGGCCGGACTGGCTGGAAAACGCCGCCCACTGGCGCGAACGGACGCGCGCGCTGGAAGACCGGCTGTCCGACGCTTTGCACGCCCGGCTGACCGCGCGCTTCGTCGACCGCAAGACCACGGCCCTGATGCGTGCCCTGCATACGGAAGACGAGGCCGCGGTGCAGGTCGACGGGAGCGGGGCGGTCTCGATCGAGGGGGCCGAGCTGGGGCGGCTGGAGGGGCTGCGGTTCGTGACGGACCGCGATGCGGCAGCCCATCCGTCGCAGCGGCGACTGGCGCAGCGGGCGGTCGAGCCGGAGGTGGCGCGGCGGCTGGGCCGGCTGGCGGCCGACGCGGACGACGCCTTCGCCCTGCTGCCGGACGGCGCCGTCACGTGGCGCGGCGATCTGGTGGCGCGGGTCTGCAACGACGATCCGTGGTCGCCGCGGGTCCGCCTGATCGGCGATCAGGGCGCCGAAGCGGCCCGTGAACGGGCGCGGCGCCGACTTGAAGCGTGGCTGGCGCAAGAGGCAGGTCGGGCGCTGCGCGGCCTGTCGCGGCTGAAGCGGGCGCTGGAAAGCGGCGGGCTCAAGGGTCTGACGCGGGGTCTGGCCTTCCGGCTGGTGGAGGCCGGCGGGATCCTGCCGCGCCGCGACGTCGAGGGCGAGCTGACGGCGCTGAGCCAGGTCGAGCGGCGCACCCTGAAGACGTTCGGCGTCCGGATGGGCGCGCACAGCGTCTGGCTTCCGGCCGACCAGAAGGCGCGCGGGCGGGCCTTCGCCCAAGCCTTCTGGGCGCGCGAACCCGGCACGGCGCATGCGCGCGCGCTGTCGTCACGGGGGCTGCGGATCGCGGCGGGCCTGACTTTGCCGCTGGAGAGGCTGGAAAGACTGGCGGAGCTGCGCGCGGCCGCGCCGGGACCGCTGGATGCGGGGGCCCTCACGGAACTGGAGCTGACGTCCCGGCAAGCCGACGACCTGGCGAAGGCGCTCAGAACCCCGCGCGCCCGAACGGTGCGGGAGACCGACCGCGTGCCGGCGTCGCCGTTCGCGGCGCTGGCGGGACTGGCGCGGCCGATCGCGCCCTCACGGCCCGCACGCAAGCGCCAGCGCAAACCCCGCGCTTGAACCGCGACGCTTCCCGCGCTTTTCAGGTCGGATGACCCCGTTCCACAACCTGCTGGCCAACAACCTGGTCGCCAACGTCACCAACTTCACGGTGTGGTTCGCGATCACCTTCTGGATCTATCTGGAAACGCGGTCGGTGTTCGCCACCGGCCTGATCGCCGGGATGTATCTGGTGCTGACGGCGGGCCTGGCCTTCTGGCTGGGCAGTCTGGTCGACCACCACCGCAAGAAGCGGGTCATGATGGCGTCCAGCGCCGTGTCGGTGGCCTTCTATGCCGCCGCGCTGGCGCTGCTGCTGGGCGTCGGCGAGCCGCCGATGCGCGACGTCGCTTCGCCGACGCTCTGGCTCTTCGTCAGCCTGGTCATGCTCGGCGTCATCGCCGGCAACATCCGCGGCATCGCCCTGCCGACGCTCGTCACCCTGCTGGTCCCGGAAGACCGGCGCGACCGGGCCAATGGTCTGGTCGGCATGGTCACCGGCGTCGGCTTCCTGACGACCTCGGTCATCTCCGGATTTCTGGTGGCCCGAACGGGCATGGAAGGGACGCTGATCTTCGCCCTGACGCTCACCACCGCGGCCTTTCTTCATCTGCGCTTCCTGCGCGTGGACGAACCCCGCCCGGAACCGGAGGCCGACGCCGACGGCACGCCGGGACGGCGCCGGGTCGACATCCGCGGGACGCTGGCGGTCGTGGGGGCCGTGCCGGGGCTGTTCGCCCTGATCCTGTTCGCCACCTTCAACAACTTCCTGGGCGGCATCTTCATGGCGCTGATGGACGCCTACGGACTGTCGCTGATGAAGGTACAGCACTGGGGCCTGATGTGGGGCGCGGTCTCGACCGGCTTCATCTTCTCGGGGCTGGTGATCGCCCGAACCGGTCTGGGAAAGAGCCCGCTGCGCACCCTCATGATCGTCAACCTGATCGCGTGGAGCGGGGCGGCGGTGTTCACCCTGCAGCCGTGGATCTGGCTGCTGTTCGCCGGCACCTTCCTCTGGATGTTCCTGGGTCCGTTCGCCGAGGCGGCGGAGCACACCACGCTGCAGAAGGTCGTGCCCTTCGAGCGGCAGGGCCGCGTGTTCGGGTTCGCCCAGTCGGTGGAGCAGGCGGCAAGCCCCCTGACGGCCTTCCTGATCGGGCCGCTGACCCAGTTCGTGGTCATCCCGTTCATGTCGGAAGGCGGCGCCGGCGCGGCGGCCATCGGCGACTGGTTCGGCACGGGGCCCGCACGGGGAATCGCGCTGGTCTTCACGGTCGCGGGCGTCGTGGGCATCCTCGCGACCCTCGTCGCCTTCAACTCTCCGCAATATCGCAAGCTTTCGCGCGCCTATGCCCGGGCGGAGCCGGAGGCGACCGCCGCATGAGCGAGGGGGCGTGCCGGGTCGACGTCTGGCTGTGGCGCGCGCGCTTCGCGAAGACGCGCTCGGCCGCGGCGGCCATGGTCGAGGCCGGCCGGGTCCGGCTGACCCATCACGGCGCCCAGACCCGGCTCGACAAGCCCAGCCGGTCGGTCCACGTCGGCGACGTCCTGCTGTTTCCCGCGGGATCGCGGCTGGTCGAAGTGGAGGTGCTGGGCTTCGGCGAGCGGCGCGGCCCGGCGGACGAGGCCCGCGGCCTGTGGCGCGACGCGACGGCCCCCGGGGGTTGACGGGCGCAGGCTGCGGGGTCATCTGCCGCCTCCCGCCCCGAACAGCGTCCGTTTCGCCGCAATGACCTACATCGTCACCGACGCCTGCGTGCGCTGCAAGTTCATGGACTGCGTCGAGGTGTGCCCGGTCGACTGCTTCTACGAGGGCGAGAACTTCCTCGTCATCGCGCCGGACGAATGCATCGACTGCGGCGTGTGCGAGCCCGAGTGCCCCGTCGACGCCATCAAGCCGGACACCGAGGACGAGCCGGACGGCAAGTGGCTGCAGATCAACGCCGAATACGCCAAGGTCTGGCCGAACATCACGGTCAAGGGCACGCCGCCGGCGGACAAGGAACAGTTCGAGCGCGAAACCGGCAAGTTCGAGAAGTATTTCAGCGAGAAGCCCGGCAAGGGCAGCTGACGGCCGTCTGGTCGGCTCCGCGGCGAGGATTCGCGCCGCAGGGCGAGATCACGAAGCCGACATTTTGAAATCTTGCGGTTTTGTGATAGGTTCCCCGTCATTGGTCGAGCGCCCGGCGACGGATCGTGCTCGACCGCTTTTGCGACAGACCCCTGCCGAAGAGCGGGGGCGGCCCGAGGTCTGGTGATCCGTTTCCGTAGCTGAAGACCGATCCTGCACCCTCCGACGGAGCGATCCGGCGGCGGGCGGAGCATCGTCTGAACGTCGCGGCGCGCCTCATCCTTCCCGATCGGCCGGAAAGGAAGAACGATGACGAACAAGAGCGGTCTGGAGTTCAAGGTCGGCGACGCGGTCGTCTATCCGGCGCACGGCGTCGGCAAGGTGGCGGCGATCGAGACGCAGGAAGTGGCGGGCATGAGCCTGGAGGTCTACGTCGTGACCTTCGACCACGAGAAGATGACCCTGCGCGTGCCGACGAAGAAGGCCAAGACCGCGGGCCTGCGCTCGCTGGCCGGCGACGACGTCGTCACCAAGGCCCTGACCACGCTCAAGGGCCGCGCCCGCATCAAGCGCACCATGTGGTCGCGCCGCGCGCAGGAGTATGAGGCCAAGATCAACTCCGGCGACCTGATCTCCATCGCCGAGGTCGTCCGCGATCTGCACCGCGCCGAGACCCAGCCGGAGCAGTCCTATTCGGAGCGCCAGCTGTACGAGAGCGCGCTGGACCGCATGGCCCGCGAGGTCGCCGCCGCCAACAAGATCGACAAGGACGCCGCCGTCGCCCTGCTGGGCAAGTCGCTCAGCGCCAAGAAGGCCGTCGTCGCCGCCGCCGAGGCCGCCGAGGAAGCCGAAGCCGCCTGATCGGCTTCGCTCTCGTCGGAATGCACGAAAGGCCCGGGAGCGATCCCGGGCCTTTTTCTCTGCGGCCCGGTCAGCGTCCGCCTACGACGAACAGGGCCGACGCGTCCGATGGCGGCGCCTCCTCCGTCGGCACGATCGAGCCTCGCCGCGCCGGAGCCCGCGCGCCGGAAGACAGGGCGATCAGGCTGAGCAGGTAGCCCACCACGGCGCTTCCGCCATAGCCGACCAGGGGCGTGGGATGATTGGCCACGGCGGCCGCGACGATGAGCCCGGCCCACATGGCGCCGAAGGCGGCCATGGCAGGACCGACGCGCCGTGCGACGACGGCGGGAACCACGAGCAGGGCGGAGCCGGCCAGCACGGCGGAGCCGGCAAGCCAGCCGACGTCGAACGCGGTGTGCAGGACGCGGTCCACATAGGGCACGGCAGGCGAGGCGTCCGGTCTGATCAGGGTCAATGCGAAGGCGAACGCTGCGGCGGCCAGCGCCATCGCCTCAAGCCGGCCGGGACGCAGCAGCGTCAGCGCGGCCAGCGCGGCCGTCAAAGGCCCCGCCACGCCGCGGTCCGGCTGGATCGCGAGCGCGGCGGCGACGATCACCAGCCCCAGCGCCGAGAGTCCGTCGCGCGCCTTCGCGAAGAGCGCGACCATAAGGGGGACGGCGATCAGGGACGGCTGAACCACCAGTCCGCCAAGGTCGGCCCACCGTCGGACCCCGGTCGCTTCGGCGCCCCACAACGAAACGGCGAGGACCGTCAGCCCCAGCGCAAGCGACAGGGGCCCCGCCTTCAAATGCCCGCGCCGCTCCGCCAGCCCCAGTCCGGCCAAGCCCACCAGACCGAAGACCGCCGCGGCCGCGTTGAGGAGCGGATAGCTCAGCGGCGCGCCGGCCAGTCCCATGTAGACGACGCCGAGCGACGTCGCCCCGAGTGCGCACGCCACGCCAGCTGCGCGCGGCGTGCGTCCGGATGCCGTGGGGGGCATGGTGGTCTCCTTCGTCAGGTTGCTGATCCGGGCGAGCGCCGCCTCGCGGGCGGTCCAGAAAAAACAGCCGAGGGCGAACTGCAGCGCATGGCCCGCGTGGGGGATCGCCTCCGTCTCACGCGCGGCGGCCTCGATCCAGGGGGCGAGCCGCGGCGGCGCGATGAGTCCGGCGACGGCGAGGATCGCGCGGATGGCGGCGGCGGTCACGCGGGCCGCCCCGCCGGCACGGTCGTGGACGCCTGAGCGTCGGGGATCGGATTGTCGGCCGCCAGTCGCATGCCCGACGCCGTCAATCGATAGACGTGGCGCGGCGGCCGACCGGGCTCTTCGGCGTCCCGCCATTCCGCCTGCAGATGCCCCTGCGCCTCCAGCCGGATAAGAAGCGGGTACAGGGTGCCGGATTTGACTTCCGCGTCCCGGCACAGGTCGTAGCCGTGCCGCCATTGGCCGGGAGAGGCCAGGAACGCGGCCAGCAGGCGGCGACCGGCGGCGGAAAGGGCGCGGGAACGGGTCACGCGCGAATAAATCTACATATGTAGAGTTAAGTCAACGGCCGCGTGACGGCCTCAGAAATACTCCGCGCCCGCCGGGCAGTCGGCCGAGATGCGGTTGGCGGTGATGGAGGCGGGAAGGTAGGGCGTGCCGCGGGCGAGCTGGGCGCCGCCGTTGAAGCGGAAGCTTTCCTGACGATAGGTGCCCGACAGACGCACGCGCACGGTGCGGCCCTTGCGATCGCGGCATGTTCCCTCGAACCGCGCATTGCCGCCGCCGACCTCGCGCACCGGATAGGTGCAGCTCCAGCGGCGCGTCGACAGGCCGCCGAAGAAGCGGTTGATCTCCGACGGACGCACGCATTTGCGCTCCGTGTCGCGAACGCCGACGGCCGAGGTCGTGTATTCCCAGTAGCCGGGCAGCACGTGCTGGGCGTTCTGGGGCGCGGGGCCGGCGACGGGGCGGTCGGAGACGCCCAGCGCCAGCACGGCGCCGGAGACGGCGGCCAAAGCCAGAAAGCGGGTCTTCATGTCTTCAGGTCCCCCGAAGAAGGTGAACGATCATGCTATGGGGCATATGTGGCGGGATTTGAACGGCGGCTGAACGGCCGCGCCGCCCGTCGCCCGGGCTTGACGGCGGGTTGACGTTCCGGGGCGCCTTCCTCTATACGGCCCCCTCTCGCGCGGGAGCCCCTTCCGCGCGCTTTTGTTTATTGCGCCCGCGACCCTGTCGGCAGGCGCTCCGCGAAGGATCTGACGAATGGCTCGTCGTTGCGAACTGACTGGCGTGGGCCCGATGGTCGGCCACTCGGTCAGCCACTCGAACATCAAGACCAAGCGCCGCTTCCTGCCGTCGCTCAAGACGGTCAAGGTCGCTTCGGAAGCGCTGGGCCAGACCTTCAGCCTGCGCATCTCCAACGCCGCCCTGCGCACCCTGGACTTCAAGGGCGGGCTGGACGCCTACATCGTCAAGGCCCGTGACGAGCAGCTGTCGCCGACTGCCCAGCGCATCAAGCGTCAGGTCCGCGCCAAGCTGGCCGAGAACGCCGCCGCCTGATCAGGCGACGACATCGGGTTCTGAAAAGGCCGGCGGAGGCGCCGGCCTTTTTGCTTGCCTCCTCCGGCTTCATGACCATTCCGTAATGGTCGCCGGGACGACTCCCCTTTTCCAAAGCGGCGCTTAAGGTCGGCGGACCCGAATTTCGAGGAGTCCGCCGTGGCCGCTTCCCGTCTCGCCCTGATCGTCGCCGCCAGTCTGGCCGTCGCCGCCCCCGCCGTCGCGCAGGACGCCGCGCGCACCTCGACTCCCTTCACGCTGGAGACGGACAACCCGCGGGCTCCGGAGCAGGAGGCCGTGCGGTTCGACAGGATGGACCTGCATCTGACCGTCCTGCCGGAGCAGAAGGCCGTTCGCGGAGAAAGCATGCTGGAGTTCGCCGTGCTGGCGCCCACTGACAGGCTGTCGGTCGAACTGGACACGGTGTTCGACGTGTCGGAGGTCACGGTCGACGGCGTGGTGGTGCCCCGCGAGCGCTGGAGCAATCCGGAGGGCCGCCTGACGGCGCAGCTGCCGCGCGCCATGGCGCCCGGCCAGACGGTCAGATTGGGCGTCAAATGGGCCGGCAGCCCGCGCGTGGCCCCCCGTGCGCCGTGGGACGGCGGCGTTGTGTGGGCCACGGCGCCCACGGGCGAGCCTTGGGTGGCCTCGGCGTTCCAGCTGAACGGGTGCGACCTGCTGTATCCCTGCATCGACAACTCCGCTGGCGAGGTCGCACAGGCCGACGTGCGCTTCACGGTGCCGTCGAACGTCTCGGCGCCGGGGCCCGGCACGTTCCAGGGCAAGACGGACAACGGCGACGGCACGACGACCTGGGCCTGGTCGATCAAGCAACCGAACATCTACGCCATCACGCTGAACGTGGGACCCTACGTCGAGCGGACGGCGACCTACCGGAGCCGGTTCGGCAACGAGATCCCGATGCATTTCTGGCACCTGAAATCCGACAAGCCGGAGGACGTGGAGCGTCTGTTCGCGGAGTTTCCGCAGATGCTGGACTTCTTCGAGGCGACCGTCGGCCCCTTCCCCTTCGCCGACGAAAAGATGGGCGTGGTCGAAACGCCGCATCTGGGCATGGAGCATCAGACGCTGAACGCCTACGGCAACCAATACCGGATGGACGGCCGCGGCTATGACTGGCTGCTGCAGCACGAGTTTTCCCACGAGTGGTTCGCCAATCAGCTGACCAACTGGAATGCCGACGACATGTGGCTGCACGAGGGGCTGGGCAGCTACATGCAGCCGCTCTACGCCGGGTGGCTGCGCGGCGACCGGTACATGCAGCGTGAGCTGGCGGATCAGCGCGACGGCCTGTTGAACCGTGCGCCCATCGTGTCGCGAACGCCCAAGACGGTGAACGACGTCTACAACCGGCCGGGCGGCCCGGGCGGCGACATCTATTCCAAGGGGTCGTTGGTGGCGCACACCCTTCGCATGACGCTGGGCGACGAGGACTTCTTCGAGAGCCTGCGCATCCTGACCTATGGCCGGCCCGATCCGCGGCCGGGCAATTTCGAGCCCCAGACCCGCTCGACGCCGCAGTACAACCAGATCGTCAATCAGGTGACGGGCGAGAACTATGACTGGTTCTTCGACGCCTATCTGTACGAGGCGTCCCTTCCGGTCCTGACCCAGACGCGTGACGGGAACAGGCTGAACCTCAGCTGGTCGACGCCGGCCGGCGTCTTCCCCATGCCTCTGGACGTGTCGGTGAACGGCGAGGTCCGCACCGTGCCGATGACGGGCGGCCGCGGCTCTCTGGACGTGCCGGCCGACGCCGTGGTGGTCGTGGATCCCGAGAACAAGGTGCTGCGGCAGGACCCGCTGGTCGACCGCCTGCGCCCGCGCCGCTGAGAGGAAGCCCGATGACGAAGTCCCTGACCGCCGCCCTGGCGCTGACCACGGCCCTGTCCCTGACCGGCGCCGCCCTGGCGCAGGAGGCGCCAGCCCAGCGCACCTCGACCGACTGGACCCGCGACAGCGGCTGGCCGCGCGCGCCCGAACAGGTGGCGATGCAATTCGACAAGGCCGATCTGGCCTTCAGGATCCTGCCGGAGACGAAGTCGATCGAGGGCGTCGCGACGCTGGACTTCACCGCCACCGCCCCCCTGCCGCGGCTGGTGCTGGATCTGGACACGCGGTTTGACGTCTCCGCGATCACGGTCGACGGTCGCGCCCTGCCCCGGACGGCATGGACCAATCCGCAAGGGCGGATGACCATCACCCTGCCCCGGCCTGTGGCCGTGGGGCGGTCGGTTCAGGTGCGGATCGCCTACGCCGGTGTGCCGCATCCGGCGCGCAACGCGCCCTGGGACGGCGGCTGGGTGTGGCGCACCGCGCCGTCGGGGGAGCCGTGGATCGCGACCGCCGTCCAGGGGGACGGCTGCGACATGATCTGGCCCTGCATCGACTGGGGCACGGCCGAGCCGCGCGCCGTCGACATGCACATCACCGTGCCGTCGAACCTGGCGGCTCCCGGACCCGGCCGCTTCGTCGGCAAGACCGACAACGGCGACGGCACGACGACCTGGAACTGGTCGGCCGGCCAGATGAACACCTATGCGATCTCGATCAACGTCGGGCCGTTCATCGAACGGACGGCGACGTACCGCAGCCGCTTCGGCAACGACATCCAGATGAGCTACTGGCACCTGAAGTCGGACGACCCGGCCAAGGTCGAGGACCTGTTCGCCGAGTTTCCGCTGATGTTGCAGTTCTTCGAGGAGGTGGTGGGCCCCTATCCCTTCGCCGACGAGAAGCTGGGCGTGGTCGAGACGCCGCATCTGGGCATGGAGCACCAGACGCTGAACGCCTACGGCAACCAGTACCGCAAGGATCACAAGGGCTATGACTGGCTGCTGCACCACGAGATGGCGCACGAGTGGTTCGGCAATCAGCTGACGCACGTCGATCTGGACGACATCTGGCTGCACGAGGGGCTGGGCACCTACATGCAGCCGCTCTACCTGCGCTGGCTGCACGGCGACCGCATCTTCCAGGCCGAGCTGCTGGAACAGCGGCTGGGTCTCGGCAACGAATACCCGATCGTCTCGGGCAAGGAGATCACCGACGAAGGCACGTCGCAGGCCGGCCCCGGCAACGACGTCTACTCAAAGGCGTCTCTGGTCGCCCACACCCTGCGGAACCTGATCGGCGACGAGGCCTTCTTCCGGTCCATCCGTCTGCTGGTCTACGGCCGCGACGACCCGCGTCCCGGCAATTTCGAGCCGCGCTTCGCCTCGACCCGCGACTACATGGCCATCGTCAATCAGGTGACCGGTCAGGATCTGGACTGGTTCTTCGAGGGCTATCTGTACCAGGCCGCCATTCCGGATCTGGTCGAGACGCGCGACGGCGACCGGCTGCGGCTGGAATGGAAGACCGGGAACGGCGCGCCCTTCCCGCTGCCGGTCGAGATCGAGGTCGCCGGCCGCGTCCAGGTCGTGCCGATGACCGGCGGCCGGGGCGAGATCGCCCTGCCGGCGGGCGCGCACTATGTGGTCGATCCCTACGGCAAGGTCCTGCGCCAGTCCGACGTGGTCGACGAGTTCGAGGCCTGGCAGGCGGCGCAGCGCCGGCGTCAGTGAGCCTCAGCCGCCGCGGGGGCCGTCCCGACGGACGATCGTGTGCAGGCGGCGATCGCCGAGGTGCAGGTGGATCTTCTTCACCGAGGCCTCGGCGGCCAGCCTTGCCTCGCAGTGATCGTAAAGCGCCGAGATGTGCTCGGCGTCATGCGGCTCGATGCGGACGCCGTCCGCGGTTTCCAGATGTAGATCGTAGGTCACGATGCGACTTTCGCTGCAAAGGGCGAAAGTATGCGGCGTGCGTCACCGATCTCTTCCAGCCGCGGACGCCGGAGGTCTGCCCGCGATGAGGGCATCCTAGCGCCTTTCCTCCCGGAAAGCGAGTGGTCCTCCCCGCGGACCGTCGGGTCAGGCACGCCTGACTCGAAGTCATGTTGACCTGACACGCTAGCTGTGTCATGTTGACCTTACATCAGGTCAGGAGGACATGACATGCTGGGCAGCTTCAGAAACGGCACCGAGGCCGGTCGGCGGTATGTGGTCCGAACCCTGGCCTTCATGAGCGGCTACACGGCCATCAACGTCGCCGCCATCTTCGGCGCATTCGACGACCTGACGTCGCCGGTCGCGGCATGGCTGCTGGCCGCCGCGGTGAGCGCCCCGGTGATCGGTCAGATCTGGGCCACGCTGAGCTTCATGCGGGAGAGCGACGAGTTCGTCCGCGCGCTGATCGCCAAGCAGTTCATCGTGGCCGCGGGCCTGAGCATGGCCATCGCCACCTTCTGGGGCTTCGGCGAAAGCTATGCGGACGCGACGCACGTCCCCGCGTGGTTCGTCTATCCGCTGTTCTGGGCCTGCTTCGGGGTCGTCGCCCCGTTCCTGAGGTCGTCGCGATGAAGAACCGGCTGAAGCTTCTGCGCACGGAGCGCGGCTGGACCCAGGAACAGCTGGGTCAGGCGCTGGGCGTGTCGCGCCAGGCGGTGAACGCGCTGGAGACCGAGAAGCACGATCCCTCGCTCGATCTCGCCTACCGCATCGCCGTGCTGTTCGAGCGGCCGGTCGAGGACATCTTCGAGAACCCCCACGCCTGATCCCGGGCGATCCCACCTCACAAGGAACCGAAACCATGCCGATCATGCGCCGCTTCGCGGGGCGTGCGACCCTGCGCGCCCTCTTCATCGCCTCTGCCCTGACCCTGGCCGTGGGCGGGGCCGCCCTGATCGCGGGCCGGGCCGAGGCCCAGAGCGGGGTCGCCTCCGACGCCCTCTTCCGCGACGGGCGCATCTCGGTGGAGGTGTCGGGTCAGGGGCCCGACGTCATCCTGATCCCGGGCTACGGATCCAGTCGCGAGGTGTGGCGACCCCTGGCGCAGCGGCTGTCTGCGACGCACAGGGTGCATCTGGTTCAGCTGGCCGGCTTCGCAGGCGAGCCGTGGACGCACGGCGACGGCGCCCTTCTGACGCCTGCCGTCGAGGCGGTGGCGGGCTACATCGAGACCCGCGGCCTGCGGAAGCCCGCCGTCATCGGTCACTCCATGGGCGGTCTGTCCGCGCTTCTCCTGGCGCAGACGCGGCCCGATCTGGTCGGACGGATCATGAGCGTGGACAGCCTGCCCTTCTTCAGCGCCCTGTTCGGCCCCACGGCCACGGTCGAGAGCGCCCGGCCCTTCGCGGCCCAAGCGGCGTCGCAGATGCTGACGGGCGACGACGCTGGCCTTCGCGCCGCACAGATCGCCGGCGCGCCGGGACTGTCGAAGGACCCCGCCATGCAGACCGCGATGGTCGCCTGGGTCATGGCGTCCGACCGGCAGGCGCTCGCCACCGGCATCGCGGAGGTCATGACCACCGACGCACGGCCAGGTCTGTCGACGATGAAGGTGCCGGTCTGGGCCGTCTACGCGGCGGACGCCGACGGCGGGGCGCCCGCGGCCATGGCCGACGCCATGTGGTCGCAACAATGGGCCGGCGTGCCCGACCTGAGGCTGGAGCGGGTCGACGGGTCGCGCCACTTCATCATGGCCGACCAGCCGGACGTCCTCTTCGCCCTGGTGGACCGTTTCCTGGAGGACTGAACGCCTAGCTGAGCCGGTCGGCCTTGCGCAGGCCGGGGAACAGCCAGCTCCACACGCCGACCGAAGCGATCGCCGCGGAGCCGCCGAACAGGGCGGCTCCGATCGGGCCGAGGATGCGCACGGCGAAGCCGGTATAGAACTCGCCCAACTCGTTGGACGCGCCGATGAACAGCATCGACACCGACGAGACGCGGCCGCGCATCTCGTCGGGCGTGGCCAGCTGGATCAGGGTCTGGCGTATGTTGACGCTGATCATGTCCGCCGCCCCCGCGAGGAACAGGGCGACGCCGGCGACCCACGCCAGATGCGTCCAGCCGAAGCTCATCGCGCCCCATCCGGCCACGCCGAAGCTCAGCGCCGACAGTCCGAACAGCGCCACCGCGCCGAACATCCACGCGCCCCCGCGACGCACGATGGGGAAGCGCGCCAGCCAGCCGGCCATCAACAGGGCCCCGAGGCCGAAAGAGGCGCGCAGGACGCCGAAGCCCTCGGCCCCCACGTGGAAGATGTCGCGCGCGAAGATGGGCGTCAGCAGCGCCACGCCCGCCAGCAACACCACGACCAGATCCAGCGAGATGGCGCCCAGCACCACCTTGGTGTTCCAGACGTATCTCAGCCCCACGTTCACCGCTTCGAACATGGCGCGGGCGCTGAACGGCGTGCGCTCGCGCCGCGGCTTGCCCGAGGTGCGGATCGTGGCGATGCAGAGCAGGCCGACGCCGAACAGGCACAGGGCGGTGGCGTAGGCCCAGGGCACGGCGATGCCGACGATCAGCCCGGCAATGGCGGGCGCGGCGATGCTGCCGGTCTGGAAGGCGATCGACTGTGCGGCGATGGCCCGCGGCAGGGCGGCGCGGCCGACGACCATGGGCAGGAAGGCCTGACTGGCCGGGGCCAGGAAGGCCCGCGCGGCGCCGAACAGGGCGGCCGTGGCCAGCAGCGCCCACAAGGGCGGGCTGCCGTGCAGGGCCAGGCCCAGGAAGATGACGGCGCACAGCCCCTCGACCATGATCGACAGGACGACGGTCCGCTTGCGGTCCAGTCGGTCGGCCATCTCGCCCGCGGGCAGGGTCAGGGCCATCAGCGGCAGGAACTGGCACAGGCCGATCAGACCCAGATACAGGCTGGCCTGCTCGATCGGATGATCCCGCCGCGCGATGTCGTAGACCTGCCAGAGCAGGGCCGCCCCCTGGGTCTGGATGGCCAGCACAGCCGCCAGCCGCCCGACCCAGAGTCGACGGAAGTCCGGATTGCGCCAGGGGTTCGTGCCGTGCGCGTCCTGCGCCGCCTCGGAGACGGAGGGCGTGATCGGCTGGGGCGCCTCAGGTGCGTCGGTCATGCTTGGGGTACGGGGTTCCGTCGCGGTGGAAATAGCGGTCCGCCCCCTTGGGCAGGACCATGTCGATGTCGGGATAGTCGGCGCCGTCGCCCCCGGGGGTGCGCGTGCCGACCTCGAGAAGAACGGCCTCGCGGCCGGTGCGGTTCTCCAGCTTGTGGCCGTTCGGCACGCCGGCCTTCCACCCCGCGCAGTCGCCGGCGGCCAGAATCGTCTCGCCCTGGTCCTCGACCAGCACCACCTCGCCTTCCAGCACCCATACGAACTCGTCCTCCGTCTGGTGCCAATGACGTTGGCTGGACCAGGCGCCGGCGGGCAGACGCAGCAGGTTGACGCCGAACTGGCTCAGCCCGGCCGCGTCGCCCAGGCGCCAGCGACGGCGCGGCTTGCACGGCCCGGCGAAGGCGTCCGGATAGCTGGTGCCGTGCCCGGTCGGGGCGGCCGCGGGATCGATCTTCGGCATGACTCTTCTCCCGTGATCGGATGACGCTTAAGCACGAGTCCATGAGCGCCGTCCCCATCGATCCCGTCCAGCTGACCCGCGACCTGATCCGGCGCCCCTCGGTGACGCCGGTCGACGCGGGGGCGATGGACGTCCTGCACCACCTGCTGGAGGGCATGGGCTTCGTCGTGCGGCGCATGCCTTTCGAGGGGATCGAGAACCTGTATGCGCGCAGGGGCACGACGGGGCCGAACCTCTGCTTCGCCGGGCACACGGACGTGGTGCCCACGGGCGCGCCAGAGGCCTGGTCGTCCGATCCCTTCGAGGCCGAGGTGCGGGAAGGCGTGGTGATCGGGCGCGGTGCGGTGGACATGAAGGGCGGCATCGCCGCCTGGACGGCCGCGGTCAGCCGCGTTCTGGCGCAAGGGGGCGTCGCGGGCAGCCTGTCCTTCCTGATCACCGGCGACGAGGAGGGCCCCGCCCTGCACGGCACCAAACGGGTGGTGCAGGCGCTGCAGGCCGAAGGCGAGGTGATCGACGCCTGCGTGGTCGGCGAGCCGTCGTCGCAGCATGTGCTGGGCGACATGATCAAGATCGGCCGTCGCGGCTCGCTGAATACCTGGATCACGGTCAAGGGCAAGCAGGGGCACGTCGCCTATCCCGACCGGGCGGCCAATCCCGCCCCGGTGCTGGCGCGGCTGATGACGCAGCTGGCCGATCATCGGCTCGACGACGGTTACACGGCGTTCCAGCCGTCCAACCTGGAGATCACGACGCTGGACGTCGGCAACGCGGCGACCAACCTGATCCCGGCGGAGGCGCGGGGGCGGCTGAACGTCCGCTTCAATCCCGCCCACACCGGCGAGAGCCTGATGGCCTGGCTGGACGCGCAGGCGAAGGCCGCGGAGACGCCGGGCGTGACGGTGACGACCGAGCACCTGTGGTCCGGCGACGCCTTCCTGACCGAGCCCGGCCCCTTCGTGCGCGGCGTGCTGGACGCGGTCGAGGCGGAAACGGGGATCCGCCCTGAAGCCTCCACCACCGGCGGCACCTCGGACGCCCGCTTCATCCGCGCGATGTGCCCGGTGCTGGAGCTGGGGTTGGTCGGCCAGACCATGCACCAGATCGACGAGCGCGTGCCGGTGACGGAGCTGGAAGCCCTGACCCGCGTCTATGAGCGGGTGATCCGGGGCTTCTTCGCCTAGTCGGCCAGAAAGCTCAGCGCGATCGTCACGTGGGCGCGCACGCCGGTCTCCAGCACCCGCTCGTTCACGTCGAACTGCGGTGAGTGGTTGGGCGGACTGGCGGCGGGATCGACGCCGTCAGCCGAGGCGCCGAGGTGGAAGAAGACGCCCGGGACCTTCTGCTGGAAGTAGCTGAAATCCTCGGCGACCGTCGTCGGCGGGGCGGCCGGATTCACCTTGCCGGGCGACACCGTCTCCAAGACCGGGGCCAGCCAGCCCGACAGCTCCGGGTCGTTGTAGACCAGCGCCGCGTTCTGGCGGATTGAGAACTCCGCGGTCGCGCCGTGGGCCTGCGCCACGTGGCCGATGGCGGCCTCCGCGCGGGCGACCAGATCGTCGCGCTGATCGACGTCGAACGTCCGCAGCGTGCCCGACATCACGGCCTGATCCGGGATTATGTTGTAGCGGACGCCGGCGTCCAGCGTGGCGATGGTGAAGACGGTCGGCGTGGTGGTCGGATCGACCGTGCGCGAGGTCAGGGTGTTGACCGTCTGCACCACGGCGGCGGACGCCGCGATGACGTCGACGCCCTTCCACGGCCAGGCGCCGTGCGTCTGCCGACCCTTCAGCACGATGTCCACGCGGTCGGACGCGGCCATGAAGCCCTCCGGCCGCCACCAGACGGCGCCCGGTTCGCCGGGCACCACGTGCAGCCCGAACACCGCGTCGACGCCGAAGCGCTCCAGCACGCCTTCCTGAACCATCAGCGCCGCGCCGCCCAGGGGCTCGCCGGGAGGCGCCCCCTCCTCCGCCGCCTGGAAGATGAAGACGATCGTGCCGCCGATCTGATCCTTCATGCCGGCCAGCACCTCCGCGGCGCCCATCAGCATGGCGACGTGGGCGTCGTGGCCGCAGGCGTGGGCCACCGGCACGACATTCCCCATGTAGGTCCCCGTGGCGGTCGAGGCGAAGGGCAGCCCCGTCGCCTCCTGCACCGGCAGGGCGTCCATGTCGGCCCGCAGCGCCACGGTCTTGCCCGGCCGCCCGCCGCGCAGCACCCCGATCACGCCGGTCCTGCCGACGTTCTCGTGCACCTCCAGCCCCAGCGACCGCAGGTGGGCGGCTACGGCGGCGGCCGTGCGGTGCTCGGCGAAGCCCAGCTCCGGGTTGGCGTGGAAGTCGCGCCGCCAGGCGACCACATCCGGCATCACGGCGGCGACCGCGGCGTCCGGCGCGCGGATCTGGGCCTGCGCAGGAACGGCCGCCAGCAGGGCGGCGGCGAAGGCGAGCGTGCGGATCATCTGGAGTCCCCCGGCGTTCGGCGCACGATGCGGCCCACTCCCGGGGTTGCGCAAGCCGCGGGAAACGCCGAATTCGCACTCATGCCCATCAAGGCCGCAAAGACCCGCTGGCAGGACGTCGTCCTGGTGTGCCGAAAATGCTCGAAGAAGCTGGACGACGAAGGCTTCGGGCCGAACGGCGACAGGAGCCTGAAAAAGGCGCTCAGGAAGTATCTCAAGGCGGGCAAGGGCCGGAAGTCCGAGATCACCGTCCGACACACCGACTGCTTCGACGTGTGCCCCAAGCGCGCAGTGGTGGCCGTCAACGCCGCCCGACCCGCGGAACTGCTCGTCATCGAACCGGGCACGGATCTGCTGGAGATCAACGCCCGGCTGGGGCTGGACGACGGGCGGCGAATGAGACTGCTGCCCGCGCCCGCGGCGGAGTGAGCGTATGAACCTGCGGTCCCAGGCCTTCGCCATCCTGTTCCTCGTCAGCCTGATCGCAGCGGGCGGCAATATGGCGTTGCAATCGGTCCTTCCCACCATCGGGCGCGAGTTCGGACTGGCCGACACCCTGGTGGCGGGCGCCTTCGCCCTGTCGGCGCTGCTGTGGACGGTCGCCAGCCCCGTCTGGGCCCGGCGCTCCGACGCGTGGGGGCGAAAGCGGACCATCCAGCTGGGGCTGGGCGGATTCGTCGTCTCGATGGCGGGCTTCGGCGTCGCGACCACCGCCGGTCTGGAAGGGTGGCTGGGCGCCGGCGTCGCCTTTGCGCTGATGGCCACGGCGCGGGCGATCTACGGCCTGTTCGGGTCGGCCGCCCCGATCGCGTCGCAGGCCTACGTCGCCGACCGCACCACGGCGCAGGAGCGGACGCGCGCCATGTCGATGCTGGCGTCGGCCCAGGGTCTGGGCACGGTGATCGGGCCGACGCTGGCGCCCTTTCTGGTGCTGCCGGTCGTCGGGCTGGCGGGCCCGATGTACGTCTTCGCGCTGATCGGCGCGTGCGTGCTGGCCTGGGTCTGGCGATCCCTGCCGTCGGGCGAGGTGCCGCGTCAGGCCCGCGAACTGACGCCGTCGAAGGGGCTGTGGAAGGACCCGCGCATCTCCGGACATCTGGCCTTCGGCGTGCTGGTGACCGGGGTTCAGGCCGTGAACATCTCGGTGCTCGGGTTTCACGTCATCGACGAGCTGGCGGCGCAGGGCATGAGCGCCACCCAAGCCCAGCCCTTCATCGGTCTGGCCATGTTCGCGGGGGCGGCGGCGACCTTGCTGGCGCAGTGGGGCCTGATCCCGCTGTTGAACCTCCAGCCGAGGGCGCTGATGCGCTGGGGCGCGGGTCTGGCTCTGCTGGGCAACCTGCTCAGCGTCGCCGCGCCGGACTTCTTCGCCGTCGTGGTGGGCTACGCGCTGGTGTCGCTGGGTCTGGGCTTCGCGCGACCGGGCTTCACGGCCGGCTCTTCGCTGGCGGTCGGACCGGGGGAGCAGGGCGCGATCGCCGGCCTGATGATGGCGCTGGCAGGCATCAGCTTCCTGTTCCCGCCGGTGATCGGCGTCGCGCTGTACGAGTGGACGGAGCCGGCGCCGTTCGTCCTCAACGTGGGGATGGCCGGCGTGGCGCTTGTGCTGGCCTTCGTGCTGAGGGGTTTGCGCACGCCGCCGCCCGATCTGCCCGACCGTGACGAACGCCCCGCTCCCGACGTGCAGCCCGCCAGTCAGCCGGGCCCGGAAGGCGCGCGCTGAAAGCCTTTTCTCCGCCATTCAGGCGTGCTGGAAAAGCCGGATGGAAACCGCCCGCATCGAAAAGCGCGTCGGGGTGCAAGCCCCCTCGGACGACATCTGGAACCTGATCGCCGACCTGCCGTCCTGGGACCGCTGGAACCCGGTCGAGACGACCGTGGAGGGCACGATCGCCTTCGGGGGCGAGCTGGCGCTGACGGAAACCGTGGAGGGGGTGGGCGAGCGCCGCGCCGTCGCCCGCGTCGTCGAATGGCAGCCGCGGGCCCAGCTGGTCTGGGCCGAAAGCCGCGGCCTGTGGTTCCGCTCGGTGCGGTACTACGAGATCGAGGAGCTGGAGCCCGGCTCGTGCATCGTCGCCAACGGCTGGATCTTCCGCGGCCTGCGCGGCGAGATGTACTTCGACAAACACCGCGCGAAGCTGAAGCGGGCGGCCGAGGCGATCGGCGAGGCGATCAAGGCGAACGCCGAGAGCTGACCGGGGTCAGCCGCCCTTGGCCATCGTGTCCTGAATGTTGATGATCGCAGGGGTCAGGATGACGATGAACAGCACCGGCAGGAAGAAGATGATCATCGGCACGGTCAGCTTGGCCGGCAGGGCCGCCGCCTTCTTTTCGGCGGCCGACAGGCGCATCTCGCGATTTTCCTTGGCCATGGTGCGCAGGGCCGTGCCCAAAGGCGTGCCGTAGGTCTCGGCCTGGGTCATGGCGGTTGCGACCGAGCGGACGCCCGGATGGTTGGTGCGCTTCGCCAGCCCCTCATAGGCCATGCGGCGATCCGGCAGATAGGACAGCTCGGCCGACAGCAGGGTCAGCTCCTCGGCCAGATCGATGGACGATCCGCCGATCTCCTGGCTGACCTTCTGGATCGCCGCCTCGATCGACATGCCGGCCTCGACGCAGATCAGCAGCAGGTCCAGCGCGTCCGGAAAGGCCTGCATGATCGAGGTGCGGCGCTTGGAGATGCGGTTCTCCAGGAACAGGTTGGGCGCGTAGAAGCCGACCACCGTCGCCACCGCCACGGCCAGCACCCGCGTCATCAGCGGCAGACCGAAATCGTTGAAGATGAACAGATAGAAGATCGCCACCGCCATGAAGACGAACGGCATGGAGAAGCGGAAGAAGTAGAAGGTGGTCAGCGGTTTCGGCCCGCGATAGCCGGCCTGGGCCATCTTTTCGGCGACCTTCGGGTCCTCGAGCAGCTTGGTCAGGTTCAGACGCTCAACGACGCGCTTCTTGAACCCTTCGTCCGTGTGCCGCAGGGCGCCGCCCGCCTGGGCCTGCTGGGCGATCGCCTGACGCGAGCGACGCTTCAGCTCGTCGCGGCGTTCCGCGACGGCCTTCATGCGCTTGTCCAGGCCCTTGCCGCCGCTCAGCCCGGTGATCAGGCCCCAGATGGCGGCGAACGACAGCAGGCCCACCATCAGGCTGAGCAGGTTCTGCGGATCCGTCAGGAAGGCCATCAGTTCGGTCATCGCCCGGCCCTCAGAACTTGAACGCGATCATCTTCTTCATGACGAAGACGCCGAAGCCCATCATGAAGCCGGCGACCAGCAGCATGAACTGTCCGCGGGGGTCGGTGAACATCAGCATCATGTAGGCGGGGGTCGTCAGCGTCACGAGAATCATGACCGCCGGCGGCAGCGAGCCGATGATGCCGGCGGAGGCCGTGGCCTCCGACGACAGCGCCTTGATCTTCTCGCCCATCATCTTGCGCGCGCGCAGCACGGTGGTGAGGTTGGACAGCGCCTCGGCCAGGTTGCCGCCGGTCTTCTGCTGGATCGCCATGACGATGGCGAAGAATTTCAGCTCGGGGGTCGGCATGCGCTCGTACATCCGGTCCAGCGCCTGCGGCAGGGTCAGGCCGACGCCGAGGCCGTCGACCAGACGCTGGAACTCCGGCCCCAGCGGCGCCGGGCTCTCCCGCGCGATGATCTTGAAGCAGTCGTGCACCGGCAGGCCCGACTTGATGCCGCGCACGATCACGTCGACGGCGTCGGGGAACAGGCTGCCGAACTTCTTCATGCGGCGCTTGCCCAGCATGCCGACGAACCAGCGCGGCAGGCCCAGGCCGAAAACGACGGCCAGGCCCAGGCACAGGAAGACGTTGGCGCCGAACAGCAGCGGCAGCAGCCCGGCGATCAGCCCGACCACCACGCTGACGACGACGAAGGTGCGCAGGGTGATGCCCAGTCCCGCCTGCTTCAGCTTGGCGGCCATGGTCATGCGCGCCTTGCGTTCGGCGCGGTCGGCCTCCTGCAGCTGCGTCATGATCTGCTTGCGCCGCGCCTCGGGCGTGTTGGCGGCCGCAGCCGCCTTCTTCGAGCGGGCGTTTTGATCGACCTTGGGCCCGCCGAAGGTCTGGGCGCGCTTCAGCGCCTGGCTGCTGGAATCGTCGCCGCCGACGAAGACCCAGCCCAGCGACCCGATGACGATGAAGCCGAGCACGCCGGCCAGAATCTCCAGCATCGCCCTACTCCGCCGCGTCCAGCGCTTCGGCCAGCTCGCGCTCCAGACCGTAGTAGCGGGCGCGGTCCCAGAAGCGCGGGCGGGCGATGCCGGTCGAGCGATGGCGGCCGATGATGCGGCCGTTCTCGTCCTCTCCGGTGATCTCGTAGACGAACAGGTCCTGGGTGACGATCACGTCGCCTTCCAGACCCACCACCTCGGTGATGTGCGTGATGCGGCGCGAGCCGTCGCGGAGGCGGGCGGCCTGGATGATCACGTCCACCGAGCCGACGATCATCTCGCGGATCGTCTTGGACGGCAGGCCATAGCCGCCCATGGTGATCATCGATTCCATCCGGCTGATCGCCTCGCGGGGGCTGTTGGCGTGCAGCGTGCCCATGGAGCCGTCGTGGCCGGTGTTCATGGCCTGCAGCAGGTCGAAGGCCTCGGGTCCGCGGACCTCGCCGACGATGATCCGCTCCGGGCGCATGCGCAGACAGTTCTTGACCAGATCGCGCATAGTGATCTGGCCCTGCCCCTCAAGGTTCGGCGGGCGGGTTTCCAGACGCACGACGTGCGGCTGCTGCAGTTGCAGTTCGGCGGCGTCCTCGCAGGTGATGACCCGCTCGGTCGGGTCGATGAAGGCCGTCAGGGTGTTCAGCAGGGTGGTCTTGCCTGACCCCGTGCCGCCGGAGATGACCAGATTGCATCGCGACGCGCCGATGACGCCGAGCACGCGCGCGCCCTCGGGACTGATGGAGGCGTACTCCACCAGATTCTTCATGGTCAGCTTGTCTTTCTTGAACTTCCGGATCGTCAGCGTGGCGCCGTCGATGGCCAGCGGCGGGGCGATGACGTTGACGCGCGACCCGTCAGGCAGGCGCGCGTCGCAGATGGGGCTGCTTTCGTCCACGCGGCGGCCGACCTGCGACACGATCCGCTGACAGATGTTCATCAGCTGGGCGTTGTCGCGGAAGCGGACGTTGGTCAGCTGGACCTTGCCGCCGACCTCGATGAACACCCGCCCGGCGCCATTGACCATGATGTCGGCGATGTCGTCACGGGCCAGCAGCGGCTCCAGCGGACCATAGCCGAGGACGTCGTTGACGATGTCCTGGACCAGGTGCTCCTGCTCGGCCACCGACATGGAGACGTTCTTGATCGCCACCAGCTCGGCGACGATGTCGCGAATTTCCTCGGACGCGGCCTTGGTGTCGAGCTGGGCCAGCTGGGCCAGATCGATCGTGTTCATCAGCGCGTTGAAGATCGTGGTCTTCGTGGCGTGGTAGTAGTCCGACTGCTCGCGGACGATCTCGGCGACCTGCTGCGCCTTCTTCAGCTGTTCGAAGCCGGCGGTGGCGCGCGGGCCGGGACCTTCCGGCTTCGGAGCCTGCGGTTGCGGCTTGGGTCGTGAAGCGAGGGCGTCCAGCCGGTCGGCCATGGGCGCCGCGCGGGGGGCCGCGGCGGGGACGGGCTGGGCCGCGGGGCGCTCCATGACCTCGGCCTCGCCGCCGAAGGCGAACGCCTGGGTCTGGACGCCCTGCGCCGGCTGGAAATCGGGCGCGGGGGCGAAGGCTTCGGGCGCGGGTTCAGGCGCGACGGGACGCAGCGGCGGCGGGGCCGCGCCGGGCTGTCCTGTGCGCTTGCCGAACACTCAGCTCTTCTTCCTGAACAGGGATCCGAAGATCGACTTGCCCGCCGGCTTCGCGGCCTTGGGCCCGGCCAGCTGCGGGAGCTCGCGGCGCGAGACGATCTGGGCCAGAGTCTGAAAGCTCTCGGCCGCCTTCGACTTGCCGCCGAGGTCCAGGATCATCTGCCCGTTGTTGGCGGCGGCGCCGAACACCTTGGGCTCGAACGGGATGATCAGACTGGGATGCACGCCCAGGGCGGCCCCGAATTCCTTGGCCGGGATTTCCGGCCGGCCGGGCACGCCGACCTGATTGAGCACCAGACGCGGCGGGGCGTCGTTGGGCCGCCCCTGCTTGATCAGGTCGATCATGTTCTTGGCGTTGCGCAGGCTGGCCAGGTCGGGCGTGGCGACGACCACGACCTCGTCGGCCGAGATCAGGGTGCGCCGCATCCATCCCGACCAGAGGTGCGGGAGATCCAGCACGACGAACGGCGCGGTGCCGCGGATCTGCGTGGTGACCTCTTCGAACGCTTCGGGGCTGACGTCCCAGTCCGCGTCGAGCGTGGCGGGCGCCGCGAACAGCGACAGCTTGTCGGTGCAGCGCACCATCATGCGATCGAGCAGGGTCGGATCCAGACGGTCGGGCTGGCCCAGGGCGTCGGCCACGCCGTTCAGCGGATCCTGATTGAAGTCCAGCCCGGCGGTGCCGAACGGCAGGTCGTAGTCGACGATGACGGTGTTGGCGCCGATCTTCTCGGACATCGCATAGGCGGTGTTGTGAGCGATGGCCGAGGCCCCGCAGCCGCCCCGCGCGCCGACGAACGCGATGGTCCGGCCGACGAACGGCTGGGCCGGATCGGCGAACAGGCCGCCGATGGCCGCGATCAGCTGCAGCGGCTGGACGGGGGCGACCAGATACTCGCTGACCCCCCGCCGCATCAGCTCACGGTACAGCAGGATGTCGTTGACCGAGGCGATGACCACGACCTTGGTGCCGGCGTCGCAGACCTCGGCGAGGTGGTCGATCTCGCCCAGCAGGGTGGCCGGGTCGGCGGTGGATTCCACGACGACCAGCGGCGGGGTCGGCTCGTGCCGGTAGGTCTCGACCGCGGCGGCCACGCCGCCGACGCGGACCTGGGTGGTGGCGCGCGACAGGCGACGGTCCTGACCGGCGCGCTCGGCCGCGGCCAACGTGTCCTGACGCTCAGCGAAGACGTGGATGCCGATGCGGGGCACCGAAACGTCCGCCGCCATGGGCGCCAGGGCCGAGCCCGCATGGGCGATCATCTCGCCGACGGGATTGAACGGCTCGCCGGCGGCGACCGGCAGGGCCGCGGCGGGAACCGGAGCCGTGGGGGCGGGCGGCGTGAACTGAAGCGGCTCGCGGGCCGCCGGCACGGCGACGTCGGTGAACGGCTGCGGAGCGCCCGGCTCGTCGCGGACGTAATCCATGTCGAGGTCGAAGGCGTCGTCCTCGAATTCGTCGCGGCTCTGGGCGAAGGCGTTGTTCATGCCGACCTATTCCACCGCCCGTGAGATGCGGCCCGCGACCAGTTCTTCCTGCGTCGCCGACGTGGTCTCGCCCGTGCGGTAGGCCGAGAAGACCACTGCCGCGCGACCGGAGTCGGACGGGGTCATGCCGCGTGGGCGCGCGATGTCGCGGGGATCGTCGATCTGGGCCGCCAGATTGGCGTTCACCGAGCAGCCCAGACCGGGGGACGGGCCGTTGGAGACGCGGCCGTTGAGCGTGCCGCGCTCGGCGGCGCAGTTCGGGATGACCGCCTGCACCGTCTCGAACCCCACCAGCACCGGCGCGCGGCCGTCCGGCGCGCCGTAGGCTTCCACCGTCAGGGCCGAAGCCGGGATGCCGAAGCGGACCAGCGCGTCGTGAACGGCCCACGCCATGGCCGCGGACACCTGGTCCTCGCCCGACGGCGACTGGATGAACAGACGACCGGCGCCGCCGCGCTTCCAGCGGTGGCTCAGGGCGGCCAGGGCGTCGGTCTGGGCCGTCGACAGACCGGTCTCGTGCACCGCCAGGGCGATGCGGTCCAAGCCCGGCTCGACCCGGAGGGCATAGTGCGACAGCGGCGTGAGCGGCGGGGTTTCGCCCTGGAACAGTCCGCCCGTCTGGGCGCACCCGGTCAGGGCGACGGCGGCGACGGTGGCGATCAGGAGGGTGCGCATGGTCCGTCTCACTCGATCACATAGCCCACGGGGCCCTGCCAGCCGGCCGAGGCGCCGGCCTGCGGCGCCGGCACGCCGTACCATTCCGTCAGCCGCCCGAAGAGAAGCGTCTGCAGGTCGCCCGAGACGACCAAGCCGTCGGCCGGGGTCTGCAGGGCGTTCGGAGACGTCGGCGAGACGATGTAGGCCTCGATGATGATCACCAGCTCGGTCTCGCCGGCCAGATAGTCGCGCGAGCGGAACAGGCCGCCCAGCACCGGCAGGGAGCCGATCCCGGGCAGCTGGTCGATGTTCTGCCGGGTGTCCTCGCGCAGCAGGCCGGCGATCATCAGAGATCCGCCGGACGGGAGTTCCACGGTGTTCGACGTGCGGCGCACCGCCAGCGCCGGAATGACGAGCGCGTTGGGCCCGGTGCCCCCGAGCGTGAAGGCCCCGTTGGTCGTCAGCTCCGACACCTCGGTCGACAGCTGCAGCGAGATGCGGCCGCCCGACAGCACGATGGGGCGGAAGGCAAGCCGCACGCCGTAGGGCTTGAACTCGATCAGGATGTTGCCGCGGTCGTCGCGACCGACCGGCACCGGAAATTCGCCGCCGGCGAGGAATTCCGCGCTTTCGCCGGAGACGGAGGTGGCGTTCGGTTCGGCCAGGATGCGGATCAGGCCGGTGCGCTCGAAGGCGCGGATCGTGCCCGTCACACCCTCGCCGTCGTTGTTGGCGTCGTTGTAGGTGATCTGGCCGCCGCCCAGCTGGCTGCCGGAAACGGCGAAGGTGGCGATGTTCTGCAGCGAGAGGCCGTCGCCGATCGTGTTCAGGATGGCGTTGACGTCGAAGCCCAGCTGCTTGACCGCCGTGCGCTGCACCTCGATCACCCGGGCGCGGACCGTGACCTGATCCGAGCCTTCGATGGTCATCATGTTGATGACCTTCTCCGGCGCGCTGACGAAGGCGCGCGCGATCTGGGTGACGCGGTCGGCCTCGCCCGGGCTGGAGACGGTGCCGGTCAGCAGGATGCTGTCGTTGACGGCCTCGGCGCGGACGTTCACGCCCGGCAGGGTGCGCGACAAGGTGTCCTGCAGCGCCGAGACGCCGGCGTCGACCCGGACGCGCAGGGTCAGGATCGAGCGGCCCGCGGCGTCGAGGAAGACGGCGTCCGTCTCGCCCGGCGCCAGGCCGATGATGGTGATCCGGCGCGGCGAGTGCAGGACGGCTTCGGCCACCGCGGGATTGGACACGATGACGTCGCGGGCGTCAGCCGGAAGATCGATGGCCATGGAGCTGCCGCGCGGCAGGTTCACCAGCTGCGACGCGGCGCCGGCCGCGACGACGGCGCGGCTCTGGGCCATGGCCGAGGTCGCCGGCGTCATCGGCGCCAGCGCCATTCCGGCGGCGGTCAGGAGGACGGTCAGGCGTCTCATTGCACCACCACCACTTCAGGATCGCCGCCGCGGAACACGCGAACCGTCGAGGTCGTGTTCTGGCTCGGCGAGGGACCGACCCGACCGGACGGGCCGCCGGTGTCGGCATAGGAGCGCAGGACGAGGCTCAGTTCGCCCTCGGACTTCGCCAGGGCCAGGGCCTCGGCGTCCTGGGGGCGAACTTCCAGCGTGGCGGTGGCGCCCACCACCGCCTTGGCGTCGTCGTCGACGCTGGTGGTCTGGTCGATGGCCAGAACCTTGACGTTGGCCATGACCGTGTTGGTGGCGAAGCGGCTGCGGCCGGAGTTCTCGCCGGCGACGTCGGACAGCTTCATCTCGCGGGTCAGCAGCACGTCGACCCGGTCGCCGGGCAGGATGAAGCCGCCCGCGGCGGTCTCGACCGTGACACGGATCGCCATGGCCCGCATGCCGGGCTCCAGATAGGCGGCCAGATAGCCGCTGTCGCCGGCGCGCACGACCTTGCGGTCCAGCATGGGCTCGCCGGCCAGGATGGGCTCGCGGACCACCGCGCCCAGCCAGTCGGACTTGGCCCCGCCGGTGGCCACTTCGGACGCCGCTCGGGTGACCCGGGCCACGGCGGAACCGTCTGCCGGCTTGACCTCGGCCGCGGGCTGGGCGGGGACGGGCGTCGTGCCGTCGGTGAAGTGTTCGGGCAGGACCTCGGCGGCGGGGACGTCCTTCCACTCCAGGTCGTCGGCGACCAGACGCTTGCCCGGCTCGAGGTCGCGCGCGGCGACCAGAACCTTGGCCATCGGCACGGCTGCGACCGGCGCGGCGGCGGCCGTCTGCACGGGTTCGCCCGAGCCGGAGCCCATGGCGCGCACGACGAAGGCCAGTCCGATGGCGGCGACGGCGGCGACGCAGATCACGGCGATGCGGGCGGGTTTCATCCACGGGTCTCCGACGCGGGCGAATCGCGGAAGTCACACTCCCGGCGCCTGCGTTAACGACCATGAAGCCCGCGGGTTAACGGCCCCCTAAACGCCGGTTTTCAAACGCCTGAGGCGTAGAGGCTCATCAGGGGGCTGGCCGGCCAGGCCATCAGGGCGCCGGCGGCGATGGCGACGCCGTAGGGGATGTCGCCCTTCGGCTCCATCAGGCGCACGACCCAGCCGGGCGCCCCGGCCGGCAGCGCGGTCTGCGCCTGGAAGCGCGCGAAGATCAGGAACAGGCAGAACAGGCCGCCCATCAACCCCGTCCACAACAGGAACATGCCGGATCCCGACACGCCCAGCCACAGGCATGCCGCCGCCGTCAGCTTGGCGTCGCCGCCGCCGATCCAGCGCAGGGCGAACATGCCGGCGGCCACCAGCAGGGCGGCCAGACCGACCCCCAGATGCACCGCCACCGACACGACCGGCAGGCCCATCAGGAAGGCCACGGGAAAGAAGGCGACGACAAGGATCGCCGAGATCCAGTTCGGGATGGTCATGCTGGTCAGATCCTTCAGCCCGGCGACGATGACCAGGGCGGGCAGAAGGCTGAGGGGCAGAAGGTGGAGCGGATCCATGCGGCCATCCTGCCCCGCAGGCGGTTAAGGGCGCGTTTTTGCGCACGCCGGAAAGCAGAAAGGCCCGGAGCCGAAGCCCCGGGCCTTTCGCGGTTTCGAGACGGTGCGTCGGCTTAGGCGCCGGCGGTGCCGCCCATGCCGGTCACGACGGCGTTGAACTTGGTCTTGATGGTCGAGCCCAGGGCGGTGACGGCCGTGATGATGACGACGGCGATCAGGGCGGCGATCAGGCCGTACTCGATGGCCGTGGCGCCGGATTCGTCGGCCATGAAGCGGGAAACGAACTTGGTCATGGGATGTCCTTCAGTTTGGTTCAGCGAGCGACTTCAATCGGGAGGGCGGTCGCCCGCTGAGCCCCCGGAATGCACGGTCACTTTCGCCGACCTGCGTTAAGGGCGGGTGCGCGGACACGGTTACTTGCGCGTTCACCCTCATTTCTCGACTTGCAGACCCGGAAAGCAGAAAGGCCCGGAGCCGAAGCCCCGGGCCTTTCGCGGTTTCGAGACGGTGCGTCGGCTTAGGCGCCGGCGGTGCCGCCCATGCCGGTCACGACGGCGTTGAACTTGGTCTTGATGGTCGAGCCCAGGGCCGTGACGGCCGTGATGATGACGACGGCGATCAGGGCGGCGATCAGGCCGTACTCGATGGCCGTGGCGCCGGATTCGTCGGCCATGAAGCGGGAAACGAACTTGGTCATGTGAATCTGTCCTTCAGATTGGAAAACGGAACGCGAGATGACTTCCACCAACTTGGGGCCGCCGCTTGCTGCGCCCGTTCCCCGTATGACCAAACTGCACGAGCGCGCTTAAATCAGAGTAAATGCCAAGACGAACGATGCTGAATTCGTGGTTACCTGCATGTTCATCAAGTTGAACTCCTCGCAGCCGCCGCTCGGGTCACTTCAGACTTTCTTGAGATTTGCCCGCCAGTGTGCGGGCGCCCCTCGCGGGCGTGCGGAATTCCAAGGGAGCGGCCCCATGGCCATCGGACATCGATCGACGCGCGGCCTTCTGATCGCCGCCGGCCTGCTGATCGCGGCGGCCACCCCCGGCGCGGCGGCGGCGCAGTCCCAGTCCCTGAACGTCGAGATTGACCAGTCCGCCCGCATCCAGCTGCGCGGCCAGGCCGGCTCGGTGATCGTCGGCAACCCCCAGATCGCCGACGTGACCGTCGTGGACGCCAACACCCTGTTCGTCACGGGCAAGGGCTATGGCGTGACCGAGGTGGTCGTGGTCGACGGCGTGGGCCGGACCCTGTTCCAGAGCCAGGTCGTCGTGGCGGGCGGCGACGTCGGCCGCGTACGCGTGTGGCGCGGCGCCCAGGTCACCGAGATGGCGTGCGCCGCCTCCTGCGCGCCGACCCTGCGTTCGCCCAACGACGGCGCGTCGGCCGCCGCGGCCCCGGCGGCCGCCCCGAACTGACCGGCATGCGCCGGGCGCTCCTGCATCGGCTGATCCGGCGGCGTCCGCGCAAAGGCGCGGCGGCCGTCGAGTTCGGCATGATCGCCCTTCCCTTTCTGTTCATGCTGTTCGCGATCGCCGAGATCGCCTTCGTCTTCGTCCTCGACTCCGTGCTCGAGAACGCCGTCATCGAGACGGGCCGTCTCGTACGGACCGGACAGGCCTCGGCCCAAGGCTTCACGGACGCCACCTTCAAGACCCGCATGTGCGCCCGCATGAGCATCTTCTCCGCCGGCTGCGAGGGGAAGGTGTTCGTGGACGTGCGCGTGGTCGGCAACTACACGGCGCCCAACGTTCCCGATCCCATGCAGGGCGGCGGGTTCTCCTCGGCGGGGCTGACCTACCAGAACGGCGCCGCCGGCAGCCTGATGCTGGCGCGGGCCTGGTACCGGCACACGCTGTTCACGCCTTTTCTGGCGCAGGGCTTAGCCCGCGGTGGCTCGGACAGCTGGCTGATGGCCACCACCGCCTTCCAGAACGAGCCGTTCTGATGCGGCGCGCCTCCACGAGCGCCGGCGTGTTCGCGCGGCTGCGGCGCGACCGTCGCGGCGTGTCGGCGGTGGAGTTCGCGCTCCTGGCCCCGGTGCTGGTGGCCATGTATTTCGGCCTGGCCGAGTTCTGTCAGGGGTTCATGGCCCAGAAGCGGGCCGGCCAGAGCGCGGCGGTCGTGGCCGACCTGATCACCCAGCGACAGGCCATCACCGGCGCGCAGATGGACGATCTGTTCAACGTCGGCGTCCAGATCATGAAGCCGTTTCCCTCGGCCACGCTGAAGCTGCGCGCCTCGGCCGTGACGCGCGGGAACGACGACGTGAACCGCATCGTCTGGAGCCGCGGCAAGGGCCTGCCGGCGCTGACGGGGACCATGACCCTGCCCGCCGGCGTGGTGGAGCGGGGTCAGACGATCGTGGTGACGGAAACGACGTACGACTACGATTCCCCGGTCGACTATCTGATGCCGTCCATCACCAAATTCTCTCACAAGTTCTACATGCGGCCGCGTGAGGTCGAGACGATCGCCTATACGCCCTGAGCGCCGGCCAGGGCCTCGCGCAGGGCCGCGATCTTGGCTTCGGTTTCGGCCCGCTCGGCGGCCGGATCGCTGTCGGCGACGATGCCGGCCCCCGCGAGGGTCCGCCACGTCCAGCCACCGCCGCGTCGTTCAAAGGCCGCCGTGCGGATCAGGACCGAGGCCGTGAAACGCTCCTCCTCCATCAGAAAAAGCGAGCCGCACCATGGTCCGCGCGGCGGCTCGTGTCCGGCGATGACCTTCATCGCCTGATGCTTCGGGGCGCCGGTGATGGAGCCGGGCGGAAAGGCCGCGGCCATCAGTTCCGCCGGACCGGCGCCGTCCGCCAGGCGCCCCGTCACCGTGGAGACCAGATGGTGCACGGTGGGGTGGGCCTCCAGTTCGAAGAGCCGCTCCACCCGCACCGAGCCGGGTTCGCAGGCGCGGGCGAGGTCGTTGCGCATGAGGTCCACGATCATGAGGTTCTCGGCGCGGTCCTTGGCGCTGGACCTCAGCTCCTCGGCCAGGGCCGCGTCGCGTTCGGGATCGGGGTGGCGGGGACGGGTGCCCTTGATCGGTCGGGTCTCCACCCGGCGCGTCGCGCGGTCGAGGGTCAGGAAGAGTTCGGGCGAGTTGGACACGAGGGCCCGGTCGTCCAGCCGCCAGAAGGCGCCGTAGGCCGAGGACCGGCCGCGCAGACGGGCGAAGGCGTCGAAGGGATCGGCGCCCGGCCGGAGGCGACCGCTCCAGCCGCGGGCGACGTTGGCCTGGAACAGCTCGCCGGCGGCGATGCGGGCGACGACGTCGGCGACCGCCGCCTCATAGGCCTCGCCGGGCGCCTCGGCGGCGAAGTGGGGAGAGGGCGCCGCGGCCGGAGGCGGCGGCGGCGGCGCGACCGCCCAGGCGGCGGCGCGATCCCGCGCGATAACGGCGGCGCCCGCGTCCGGCCCGCGGCCCACGGCGATCGCCCGACCCCCGGCGTCGATCTCGATCATCGACGGGTAGCGGGCCAGCATGAGGTCGGGCCAGTCGCCGCGCCGGCCGACCGCGGGACGCGCGCCGAGATCGTAGGAAGCGAGGCCGACGACGCCGCTTCCCCAGAGCGGATCGGCGAGCCGGGCGAAGGGGGCCGCGTCGGCCACGGCTCCGGCGAAGGTCAGGTCCGGGTCGGCCGCGATCACGGCGCGTCCCCCCTCCGGTGAGGCGGTCAGGACGAGGGCGCCGGGTCGGTCGCGCAGGGCATGGGCGACGGCGGCGGCGTCGATCCGGCCCAGCGGGCGGGCCAGCCGGACCGTGAAGGTCGCGCTCACGCCGCCAGCCGCTCGCCGATGCGGTCACGCAGCGCGGCATCGACGCCGAGCGCACGTTCCAGATAGGCGTCGAGCGAGCCGTCCCGCGCCTCGATGGTGCGGAAGGCGACGTCGAGAAAGTCCGGCGACACGCCCATGAAGGCGACGACCGCGGCATGCGAGGCGGTGCGGCCGGTCATGGCGTGAAGTTGTCGGGCGATGTCGGGCGCCCGGGCCTCGAGGTCCACGGCGGTGTTGGTCAGCAGATAGTCCTCGATCATGTCGTCGCGCGACACGCCGAGGAGGTGATGCGTCAGGGCCGCGAGCAGGCCGGTGCGGTCCTTCCCGGCCGCGCAGTGGATGAGCACCGGACCCTCGGCCTCGCCGAGCGCACGGAAATACCGGGCGAAGAGGTCGAGATGCGGCGTCTCATAGGGCAGGCGGCGATAGGCCTGGTGCATGAAGTCTCGACCGGACGCCTCGCTGAGGTCGGAGGTCCGCAGGAAGGTGATGTGCGGGGCCTCGCCCCCGTCGTCGTGATGGCTTTCGACCACCGCGCAGGACGCGGTCGCCGGTCGGCGCGACGGCTGGCGCAGGCGTTCCGAGGGACGGCGCAGGTCCACGACGGCGCCGAGGCCGAGATCCGCCAGCCTGTCGAGATCGGCGTCGCTGGCGCGGGCGTGATGGGCCGACCGGTAGAGACGCCCGGCGCGGATCCGCCGCCCCGCGGCCGTGGCGTAGTCGCCGTAGTCGCGGAAGTTGTCGATGGCGTCGAAGGACAGGAGCCGGCTCATGACCCTGCCCTTCTCACGTTCCGCGTCGGAAGTCAGTCCGGCTTCGGCTGGGCCGCGGCCTGCAGGGCGCCCATGGCGTCGAGGTACTGCACGAAGGCCAGGCGGCCGTCCTCGGTCAGCCGGGCCTCGGTCAGGGGCTTGCGGCCGACGAAGCGTTTCGTGACCTCGACGAAGCCCGCCTCCTCCAGCTTGCGCAGGTGGACCGACAGGTTGCCGTCCGTGGTCTGGAGTCGCGTCTTCAGTTCGCCGAAGTCGGCCGTGCCGGCGCCCGACAGATAGGCCATGATTCCCAGCCGGACCCGGCCGTGGATGACCTCGTCGATGCGGTTGATGTCGAAGCCGTCGGCCATGGTCAGACGACCTCCGCCGGCTCCTGCCGGACCAGGATGACGCCGGGGATCAGGGCCAGCAGCATCAGGCCGGCGGCGTAGGCCAGCCAGATCCAGCTGGTGCCGACCAGGGCGGCGATGGCGGGCGCGGCCGCCCAGGCCGCGATGGCCAGCCACCACTGCCAGCGCGACTTCGACATCGTCGCCGAAACCGCCCAGCCGGAGCCGTAGGCCGCGAAGATCATCGACGGGAAGATCAGCGTCAGGATCTCGCTCTGCACGCGCCACGAGATGACGGCGATCGAAAGTGACATGACGAAGATCAGCAGGCCGACGCCCATCCAGGCCGTGCCCACCGCCTGATTGACCAGCGAGGCGGCGCCCGGGCGGCCCTTGTTGCGTCCGATGAGGACGAACAGACAGGCGAAGAATGCGGCCATGGCGGCGATCCAGATGACCGCATAGGCGACGGGGGTGACGGTCAGGGCCTCGATGGCGATGAGCCAGTGGACGATGGAGGCCAGGCCGAAGATCAGGCCCGCCGCGATCAGGATGCCGCCGCCCATGACGGGCGTGCGACGGCCCTCCTCGGCCAGGGCTTTGATGTAGGCGATCTCGTCCTTCATGGAGCGGATGTCGTCCTGGGTCATGGTCAGGCCTCCGAACGGGCGGTGATGAGGAGAAGCCCCGGGATCAGGGCGGTGAACAGAAGGGTCGCCGCCGAGGCCAGATGCTGGGCGGGGCTGCCCAGCAGGAGGGCGATCGTCGCGGCGCCGGCGAGGCCGGCCACGGCGGGCAGCGCCAGAACCGGCCGGCGCGTCCGCAGCGCCGCCACGGCCCAGGCGGCCGCGTAGAGCGCGGGCGTGCTGACCGTCGCCCAGGCCATGGTCTCCCACCGGCCGGTGGCGGCCGAGACGGCCAGAAGCGCCGCGACGACCGACAGCTGGACCGCAATGGCGCGGCGCGACCAGCCGCCCGCGGTGCGCGCGCCCGGCGACGGGTTGCGGCGCACGCGGATAAGGACGCTGAAGAAGACGGCCAGCGCGACCGGCCAGCTGAGCGAGAGCCACGCAGGATGCAGCGGCAGGAGGCCGGACATGAGGCCCCACTGGAACAGGTTGGCCGCACCGAACGCCGCGCCCGAGGCGACGAGAACGCGGCCGACGGCCTGGCCGGCGGTCCAGTCGGCGGAGGCGCGTACAAAGGGCGTGGAAGCTGCGGTCATGAGGACCATCTAGCCCGCCTGCTTTGCGCTGTAAAGTTCTTTTTGCAACGCGAGGCCGGGGAAGGCTTCAGGCACGATCGGACGCTCCGTCGTTTTCACGCGGAGTTGGAAAGGGCGGGCGGAGCGCCGGGCGCGGAGCCCGGATGCTGTGATGTGATTACCGTTTCGGCTTCGCGACGACGCTCCGCGCGGTCCGTCTGATCGAAAGCTGTCCGAAATGGCTCTCGCCACCGCATAGGGCCGCTGCTTGGCGACTAACGGACGCGCCTTCGGCGGGCGGGCGGGAGACCTGCGAACCCCGTACCCGGACGCGCGCCTTCCCGTGACGCGCCATGATCGCCGGCCTGATCCGGAGGCGTCTCATTGCCCCCGGCCCCCGCGCCGCCGCCCACCTCCGATGGCCACGACCTTGCAGGTTCACGCCGACGCCGGCCGGCCGTGGACATGTGAGCCCC
>NZ_DASYWO010000004.1:0-280219 GCF_035935935.1 Brevundimonas sp. | reverse complement strand
GGTGAGACCCGTCGGCCCCGCCGCCCGAAGGCGGCGAGCCCCGCTCCACACGCTCCCGCCGCCGCAAGGTCGCAGGCCTCACGAGCCCTCCGGTGCGACGGGACGAAGGAAGGGTGGGTCAGGTCCGGAGCGACGTCGACGCCGGAGCCCAGAAAATCGAATGGCCTCTGATCGGCCTCATGAAATCGGCGCCGGTCATCGCGATGTGGCGGGGCCGGCCGACGTGATCCTCATCCCTTTGCGGGAGAAGGAAACCGCGTCGTCAGAAGGCGGCCTGCCCCGTGATGGCGCGGCCCAGGATCAGGGCGTGGACGTCGTGGGCGCCTTCGTAGGTGTTGACCGTCTCGAGGTTCATGGCATGGCGCATGACGTGCATTTCGCCGGTGATGCCGGCGCCGCCGTGCATGTCCCGGGCCTCGCGGGCGATGGCCAGGGCCTTGCCGCAGTTGTTGCGCTTCATCATCGAGATGGCTTCCGGGCACCAGTCGCCGGCGTCCAGACGACGGCCCAGCGCCAGCGCGCCCTCGAAGCCGAGGAAGATCTCGGTCTGCATGTCGGCCAGCTTCTTCTGCACCAGCTGGCGCGCCGACAGCGGACGGCCGAACAGGGTGCGTTCGGCGACGTAGTCGCGGGTGGCGTGGAAGCAGAACTCCGCCGCGCCCATGGCCCCCCAGCTGATGCCGTAGCGGGCCTTGTTCAGGCAGCTGAAGGGCCCGCGCAGACCCTTCACGCCCGGCAGCAGATTCTCTTCCGGCACCAGCACGTCGTTCAGGCCGATGTCGCCGGTGACCGAGGCCCTGAGGGACAGCTTGTCGCCGATCTTGTCGGTGGTGAAGCCGTCCATTCCGCGCTCGACCACGAAGCCGCGGATCTCGCCGTCCAGCTTGGCCCAGACCACGGCCAGGTCGGCGATCGGGGAGTTGGTGATCCAGTATTTGGCGCCGTTCAGGCGATAGCCGCCCGCGACCTTCTCCGCCCTGGTCTTCATCGAGGCGGGGTCGGAGCCGCCGTCCGCCTCGGTCAGGCCGAAGCACCCGACCAGTTCGCCCGCCGCCATGCGGGGCAGCCAGCGCATGCGCTGCTCCTCCGAGCCGAAGGCGTAGATCGGATACATGGCCAGCGAGCTCTGCACCGACATGGCGGAGCGATAGCCGCTGTCGACCGCCTCGATCTCGCGCGCGATCAGGCCATAGGCGACGTGGCTGGCGCCGGCGCCGCCGTACTGCTCCGGCAGGGTGGCGCCGAGGAAGCCCATCTCGCCCAGTTCCGTCATGATGGCGCGGTCGAAGGTCTCGTCGCGGAAGGCGGCGACCACGCGGGGCAGCAGCTTCTCGCGGGCATAGGACCGCGCCGCCTCCTGAATCATGCGCTCGTCGTCGGTCAGGCGGCCGTCGAGGTCCAGCGGATCGTCCCAGCGAAAGGATTTGCCAGAGTTCGCGGCGCCGTCGGCCATGGTCGTCTTTCCCTGATGCGCGGGGCTTCCGGCGATCGTGAGCGAGCGTGACGATCGGACCCCTTTTCTGGCGCGCGGTTTAGGCCAGAATGGCCGCTTCGGACAGGGGGTCCGCCTCCGCAAGACACGCAGGGTCATGAGCCGCACGCTGAAACGCCTGTTCGCCGACCATCCGCGCGAGGTCGACGAAACCTATCTGGAGCACATGGCCGCTTCGGGTCGGTTCGGCTTCAAACTGCTGAGGCTGGCCGGCTGCGCCTTCTGCCACGCGCTGGTGCCCGGCGTGTTCAAGACGACCGTCTCGGACGAGATCAAGGCGACGGCGCGGACCATGACGCACCGGGCCGACGAGGCGCGCGAGTGCCGCATGCGCGACGCGGGGGTCTGGGACCCGGGTTTGTAAGGGTCGAAGCCCGGAGCTAAGCAGGGCCATGACCCAAGGCCCCCTCGACGGCATTCGCGTGCTCGACCTGTCCCGCGTGCTGGCGGGACCGTGGGCGACGCAGACCCTGGCGGATCTGGGCGCCGAGGTGATCAAGATCGAGCGGCCGGGCGCGGGGGACGACACCCGCCTGTGGGGGCCGCCGTTCACGACGAAGACCGATGGATCGCGCGGGGACGCCGCCTATTTCCTGTGCGCCAACCGGGGCAAGAAGTCGGTCGAACTGGACATCGCGACGCCGGGGGGCGCGGAGGCCGTGCGCCGTCTGGCGGCGACCTGCGACGTGGTGGTGGAGAACTTCAAGACCGGTGGGCTGGCGAAGTACGGTCTGGACTGGCCGTCGCTGGAGAAGCTGAACCCGCGGCTGGTCTATTGCTCGATCACGGGCTTCGGGCAGGACGGGCCGGACGCGCACCGGGCCGGCTACGACTACATGATCCAGGCCATGGGCGGGCTGATGTCGATCACCGGCCAGCCGGACGGCGCGCCGGGCGCCGAACCGATGAAGGTGGGCGTGGCCGTGGTGGACCTGTTCACGGGGCTGTACGCGTCGAACGCCATCCTGGCGGCCCTGATGCACGCCCGGGCGACGGGCGAGGGGCAGCACGTGGACGTGGCCCTGTTCGACGTCCAGGCGGCCATGCTGGCCAATCAGGCGACCAACTGGTTCGTCTCGGGCACGGCGCCGACGCGGATGGGCAACGCCCATCCGAACCTGGCCCCCTACCAGCCCTTTCCGTGCACGGACGGCATGGTCGTGATCGCGGTGGGCAACGACGGGCAGTTCCGGGCCTTGTGCGGGGCCTTGGGCGCGCCGGGGATGGGATCGGACCCGCGCTTCGCGACCAACGCGGCGCGGATCGAGCACCGGGCGGTGCTGACGGCGGAGCTGTCGGCGCTGACGGCCGGTCATGGGATGAAGGCGCTGATGGCCCTGCTGGAGGCCGCCGGCGTGCCCTGCGGGCCCGTGAACACGGTCGATCAGGTCTTCGCCGAGCCGCAGGCCGTGCATCGCGGGCTGGAGGTGGAGCAGACGCGCGCGGACCTGTCGGCGCCGGTGCGCACCGTGGCCAGCCCCATCCGCCTGTCGAAGACCCCCGTCCGCTACGACCGCCCCCCGCCGGCGCTGGGGGCCGACACGGACGAGGTGCTGGGGGAGCTCAGCCCAGCCGCAGGAACGGCGCCAGCCAGGTAAGCGCCAGCGCCGCCATCATCGCGAAGGCGATCCAGTGCACCGGCTTCATCCGGCGCGGCAGGCTGGTGCCGGAAAAGCCGCCGGTCGCCCAAGCCGCGAGGGCCAGCACGCCGCCGGCGGCATGGGAGGGAACGTCGCGCGGCGCGAGATCGTCGCCTTCGTCCATGGCGAACTCACCGGACCGGGCCCGCCCCAGCAGCGTCAGCGCTTCGTCGCGCTGAGCTTCCGGCGCCATGACGCGCACGGCCAGCGCCCGCTGCAGGATGGGATCGATCGAGGCGTGACCCCGACCTTCCAATTCGGCCTCGATGCCGTGGGCGCGCAGGAAGGCCAGCGCGAGGTCGCCCTCCACGAGGTCCTGAAAGCGGGCTATCTCGATCAGCGCCACGGCGTCACCTTCCCACGAACTGTCGAGCAAGACGCGCACTCTCGCCTTGCGTCGACATCCAGATCAAGGCGTCGACGGTGGCCGCGACCGCGGCGTCGAGCACCGGCGACGGTCGGCCGCCGCGGTCCGCCCACTCCAAGTGTCCTTCCTCCTCGGTCTGGACTCCGGCGATGGCGGCGATGAGCTCCGCGTCCGTGCCGCCCGCAGCGCCCCGCAGCCACGCGAGTTGCTCCGACAGGTGGCGATGGACCGTGCGCTCGACCGCCCGGGTGCAGGCGAAGACTCCCGACGTGCCCAAGGCCCCCGTCATCAGCCCGAGCGCCGCCCCGCCGACGCCCCACAGCCACATCAGACGGCACGGGCGGGCCTGCCGGGCGGGCATCAGCGAACGGAACAGCTTCTCGTGCCGCCGCTCGTGCTCAAGCAATTCGGCGAGTTGAGCCACCAGATGCGGACACCTGACGCGCGCGAGGGCGATCTGGGCTGCGTAGATGCGAACCGCGCCGTGCTCGCCGCCGTGGTTGACCTTGAGGATGCGGGCGACCGTGGAGGCCATCGCCCGACCTCAGATCACAGGTCCAGCAGGAACCGCTGCGGGTCTTCGAGGTGCTCCTTGATCCGCACCAGGAAGGTGACGGCTTCCTTGCCGTCGACGAGGCGGTGGTCGTAGCTGAGGGCGAGGTACATCATGGGGCGGATGACCACCTGGCCGTTCACCGCCACCGGGCGCTGGACGATGTTGTGCATGCCCAGGATGCCGGACTGCGGCATGTTCAGGATCGGCGTCGACATCAGCGAGCCGTAGATGCCGCCGTTGGTGATGGTGAAGGTGCCGCCCTGCAGCTGGTCCAGCGTCAGGTCGCCGTCGCGGGCGGCCTTGCCCAGATCGGCGATGCCCTTCTCGATGCCCGCCAGCGACAGCTGGTCGGCGTCGCGCAGCACCGGCACGACCAGACCCTTGTCGGTGCCGACGGCCACGCCGATGGCGTAGTGGTTCTTGTAGATGACGTCCGTGCCGTCGATCTCGGCGTTGACGGCCGGGATCTCCTTCAGGGCCTCGACGACGGCCTTCACGAAGAAGGACATGAAGCCCAGCTTGATGCCGTGGCGCTTCTCGAAGGCGTCCTTGTACTTCGTGCGGATGTCCATGACGGCCGTCATGTCCACCTCGTTGAAGGTGGTCAGCTGGGCGGCGGTGTTCTGGGATTCCTTCAGCCGGCGCGCGATGGTCTGGCGCAGACGGGTCATCTTGACCCGCTCCTCGCGCGGGCCGAGGTCGCGTGGCGCGGCCGGGGCGGCGGCGGGAGTCGGAGCGGCGGCGGCGGCCTTCGGGGCCGAGGCGGCGGCCACGGCGTCGGCCTTGGTGACGTTGCCCTTGGGGCCCGTCGGCGTGAGCGACTTCGGATCGACGCCGGTTTCGGAGACGACGCGCTGGACCGCCGGGGACAGGTGCGGGTCTTCCCCGGACTTGATCTGGGCCGAGCCGGCGTTGGCCGGGGCGGCCGCCGCGGGCGGCTCGGGCTTCGGCTCGGCCTTCGGGGCGGCGGCGGGCTTCGCGGCCGCGGCGCCTTCGGCGACCACGCCCAGCACCGTGCCGGGGACGACCGTCGCGCCGGCCTCGGCCCTGATCTCGGCCAGCACGCCGTCGGCGGGGGCCACGACCTCCAGCGAGACCTTGTCGGTCTCCAGCTCGACCAGGATTTCGTCCTTGGTCACCGCCTCGCCCGCGGCCTTGGTCCACTTGGCGATGGTGGCCTCGGTGACGCTTTCACCGAGGGCGGGGGTCAGGATGTCGGCCATGGTCGGGTCTTTCGGGGAGGTTCGGGTCAGCTTAGCGGGCGAAGGCGTCGGTCAGGAAGGCGTCCAGTTCCTTCAGGTGGCGGCTCATCAGGCCGGCCGCGGTCGAGGCGGAGGCCGGGCGGCCGACGTAGCGCGCGCGCTTCGCCTTCACGTCCAGCTTCTCCAGCGTCAGCTCCAGCCACGGGTCGACGAAGGTCCAGCCGCCCATGTTGCGCGGCTCTTCCTGGCACCAGACCAGCTCGGCGTTCGGGAAGCGCGCCAGCTCGGTCAGCAACGACTTCATCGGCCACGGATAGAACTGCTCGAGGCGCATCAGATAGACGTCGTCGACCTGATCGCGTTCGCGGCGTTCCAGCAGGTCGTAGTACACCTTGCCCGAGCACAGGACGACGCGGCGGATGTCGGCGTCCGGCTTGATCGCCACGCCCGCGACGTCCGGACGGGTCTGGGCGTCGTCGTGCAGGACGCGGTGGAAGCTGGAGCCCTCGGCCAGCTCGGCGAGGGTCGAGGTCGCCTTCTTGTGCCGCAGCAGCGACTTGGGCGTCATCAGGATCAGCGGCTTGCGGAAGGGCCGCTGCATCTGGCGACGCAGGATGTGGAAGTAGTTGGCCGGGGTCGTGCAGTTGGCGACCTGCATGTTGTCCTCGGCGCAGGCCTGCAGGAAGCGCTCGAGACGGGCGGAGGAATGCTCCGGACCCTGACCTTCGTAGCCGTGCGGCAGGAGCATCGTCAGACCGCACATGCGCAGCCACTTGCGCTCGCCCGACGAGATGAATTGGTCGATGACGACCTGGGCGCCGTTCACGAAGTCGCCGAACTGGGCCTCCCAGAGGACGAGCGTGTTCGGATCTGCCAGGGAGTAGCCGTACTCGAAGCCCAGCACCGCCTCTTCGGACAGGGCCGAGTCGATGACCTCGAACGGGGCCTGGCCCTCGCGCAGATTGTTGAGCGGCGAGTACCGTTCCTCCGTGGTCTGATCGACCACGCCGGAGTGGCGCTGGGAGAAGGTGCCGCGCACCGAATCCTGGCCCGACAGGCGGACGGGGAAGCCCTCGTCCAGCAGGCTGGCGAAGGCCAGGCTCTCGGCGGTGGCCCAGTCCAGACCTTCGCCGGTCTCGATGGCCGAGCGGCGGCCCTCGATGACCCGCTTCAGCGTCTTGTGCACGTCGACCGAGGCGGGGATCGAGGTCAGCCGGTCGCCCAGCGACTTCAGCTTCTCCAGCGGGACGGCGGTCTTGCCGCGGCGCTCGTCGTCCTCGGGCAGACCCACGCCCTTCCACTGACCATCCAGCCAGTCCGCCTTCTTCGCGGCGAAGTCCTTGCCGGCGTCGAACTCGGCGTCGAGGAACTTTTCGAAGCGCGACACCTCGGCGTCCACCTCGGCGGCGGCGATCACGCCCTCCTCCACCAGACGACGGGCGTAGAGCTCACGCGTCGACGGCTGGGCCTTGATCTTCGAATACATCAGCGGCTGGGTGAAGGTCGGATCGTCGCCTTCGTTGTGGCCGAAGCGACGGTAGCAGAACATGTCCACCACCACGTCCTTGTGGAATTTCTGGCGGTACTCGGCGGCGACCTTGGCGGCGAACACCACCGCTTCCGGATCGTCCCCGTTGACGTGGAAGATGGGCGCCTGGACCATCAGGGCGACGTCGGACGGATAGGGCGAGCTGCGGCTGTTGCGCGGCGAGGTGGTGAAGCCGATCTGGTTGTTCACCACGAAGTGGACGGTGCCGCCGGTGCGGTAGCCCTTCAGCCCCATCAGGGCGAAGCATTCGGCCACGACGCCCTGGCCGGCGAAGGCGGCGTCGCCGTGGATCAGCAGCGGCATGACCTTGGTGCGATCCAGCACGCCCTTGGGCTCCGTCGCGCCGCCGGTGGCCTCGCGGATGTCGAACGCCTGCTTCGCCCGCGCCTTGCCCAGCACGACCGGATTGACGATCTCGAGGTGCGAGGGGTTGGCGGTCAGCGACAGGTGCACGCGGTTGCCATCGAACTCGCGGTCCGAACTGGCGCCCATGTGGTATTTGACGTCGCCCGAACCCTCGATGTCGGACGGGACCGACGAACCGCCCTGGAACTCGTGGAAGATGGCGCGGTAGGGCTTGCCCATCACCGCCGCCAGCACGTTCAGGCGACCCCGGTGGGCCATGCCCAGCACGATCTCGTCGACGCCCAGGGCGCCGCCGCGCTTGATGATCTGCTCCAGCGCCGGGACCATGGCCTCGCCGCCGTCCAGACCGAAGCGCTTCGTGCCGGGGAAGCGCTTGTGCAGGAAGCGCTCGAAGCCCTCGGCCTCGATCAGCTTGTTGAGGATGGCCAGCTTGCCTTCCTTCGAGAAGCCGGTGCGGGCTTGCGAATCCGCGCCCTCGAACCTCTGCTGCAGCCACGACTTCTCGTCGGGCTCGGCGATGTGCATGAACTGCACGCCGACGTTGCCGCAGTAGGTGGCCTTCAGGATCGACAGGACCTCGCGGATGGTGCCGGTCTGCAGGCCCAAGACGCCGTCGAGGAAGATCGGGCGGTCCAGGTCGCCGGGCCCGAAGCCGTGGAATTCCGGGGTCAGCTCCGGGTTCTGGACCGGCGGCTCGATGCCCAGCGGGTCAAGATTGGCCTGCAGGTGGCCGCGCACGCGATAGCTGCGGATCAGCATCAGGGCGCGAATGGAATCCTGAGCCGCGGAGCGCACCGCGTCGGCCGAGGCCGCAGCGGGCGCGGACTTCGCCGTCTTCGGATCCGGCTTCGCGGCCGGCCAGCGGCCGTCAAAGGGCGCGGTGTCCTCGCTGGGCTCACGCGTCACCGGGCGCCCCCAGGCGCCGGCGCCGGCGCTGGCCTTCACCGCGTCGGCGTTGTCGCGCAGCTGGTCGAAAAAGGCGCGCCACTCACCCGAGACGGAAGCCGGGTCCTCGGCCCAGCGGGCGTGCAGATCCTCGATGAAGGCGGCGTTCGAGCCGTACAGGAAGCTGGTCTCGGCAAAGACCTGGTTCAGCCGTCCGGCGTCGTCAGCCATCGTCTCTTCTATCGTCCCATGAGCCCGCGCGCGCACGTCTGCGGCCGGGCCGGCGCTCATATAAGCGCCAATTGCTCACGGGTCATGACCGAAGCTTGGCGAAAAGCGCGGAAATTCGCGCTTTTGGAGACCTCAGCCCTTGAGGGCCGCCAGCAGGGTCTCGCCCAGCGCCGCCGGGGACGGCGACACGCGGATGCCCGCCGCCTCCATGGCCGCGATCTTGTCGTCGGCGCCGCCCTTGCCGCCCGAGACGATGGCCCCGGCGTGGCCCATGGTGCGGCCCGGAGGGGCGGTGCGGCCCGCGATGAAGCCGGCCATGGGCTTGCGACGGCCCTTCTTCGCCTCGTCGATCAGGAACTGGGCGGCGTCTTCCTCGGCGCTGCCGCCGATCTCGCCGATCATGATGATCGACTCGGTCGCGTCGTCGGCCAGGAACATCTCCAGCACGTCGATGAACTCGGTGCCCTTGACCGGGTCGCCGCCGATGCCGACGGCCGTGGTCTGACCCAGGCCGGCGTTGGAGGTCTGGAACACGGCCTCATAGGTCAGGGTGCCCGAGCGCGAGACCACGCCGACGGAGCCCTTCTTGAAGATGTTGCCCGGCATGATGCCGATCTTGCATTCGCCCGGCGTCAGCACGCCCGGGCAGTTCGGGCCGATCAGGCGGGAGCTCGAGGTTTCCAGACGGGCCTTGACCTTGACCATGTCCATCACGGGAATGCCCTCGGTGATGCAGACGATCAGCGGCACCTCGGCCTCGATGGCCTCCAGGATCGCCGCGGCGGCGAAGGGGGGCGGGACGTAGATGGCCGAGGCGTTCGCGCCGGTCTTGTCGACGGCTTCGCGGACGGTGTCGAACACGGGGACGTCTTCCAGCACCGTCATGCCGCCCTTGCCGGGCGTCACGCCGCCGACGACCTGGGTGCCGTAGGCGATGGCCTGCTCCGTGTGGAAGGTGCCCTGGGCGCCGGTGATGCCCTGGGTGATGACCTTGGTGTTCTTGTCGACGAGAATGGACATTCCGGGCCTTCGGATCGCGGCGAGGGGAGGTCGGCGACCGGCGTCGCCGCGCGGGTGATTAGGCGATCCGACGGCGGGACGCCAGCCCCGCCCCGGCATGAAGAAGGGGCGGTCGCGTCGCCGCGGCCGCCCCTCGTCGTCGTCACGAACGGCGCACGCGGCGCCGATCCGTCATTGAACCCGAGGGTTCATGTACATGACCATGGTCACGCCGCCCTGGTCGCCGACCATGAGCATGCGCAGTTCGCCCGTCATCATGCGTGCCCCAAGGCCTTCGTCAGTGATGTTGGGATCGACGGGCACGGGGCGACCGTCCTTCATGGACACGACGTAGCCGCGGAACTCCGGCGTGTTCATTTCCGGCACGGGCGCCGAGGCGCCGGTCCAGGACTTGATCTGGCCCTCGATCGAGGCGGCGTCGGCCGGCTGACCGCCGATGGCGCAGACGCCCATGTTCATCGACATGGCGCCCATGCCCGGCATCGGCTCGACCATGTCGCCGGTCATGGCCATCTGGAATCCGGCCCCGACGGGCTTCATCCAAGCCTTGAGATTCTCGAACGGAACCTCGTCGCCGAACATGGCGGGATCCAGCGGCACCCAGCCGCCCTCGGACGACAGCGCGGCGGCCGCCTTGCCCGCGTCGCCGTCGCCGGCGATGCAGATCTCGCTGAAGGCGTCGAAAACCGGGTCCTGCGCGAGGGCGGGAGCGGCGAAAGCCATCGCGCCGACGGCGCAGGCGGCCAGGACGCCCGTTTTCAGGGGCGAGCGGAAAGCGAACATTGAACAGCCTCGATGATGATCAGGAACCGGTCCCCCCGGTCTCGGGCCGACTTTACCCGTCCATGGCCGCGTCGCAAAGCGGAGCCGTGGCGGCCGATCACTCCGGACTGACGCGCAGCAGGGCCAGGCCGGAGCTGCGGGCGTCGCCCACCAGCGTCAGCATCAGCAGCGGGCGTTCCAGCGCGATGGCGAAGCCGGCCTCGGGCGAACCGGCCGCCGCGAAGCTCGCCTTCTCGTCAGTGAAGCCCGCCTGACGCGAGCCGGACACCAGCCAGACCGGCCCCTGCGCCGTGGGCTGGCCCGGCAGGCCCATGACCTCCGCCACGGCCCGCTCCAGTCGATCGTGGGGTCCGGCCGAACCGCCGTATGGTTGCAGGATGCAGGTCCGCACAATGAGGCCGCCCTCGAGGTCGCCGGGCGAAGAGGCCGAGGTCAGAAGCTGCCCGCCATAGCCGTCGGGGCTGTCGAACGCCGCCAGATCGATTGCGGAAGCGACCTCGGGGCCGCCCTGCCCCGGCGTCCAGCCGGCCTCCTCCGCCGCCGCGCGCACGGCGGCGCGCTCGCCGCCCGTGTCCAGGCAAAGGCGCGTGAAGTCGGCGACATAGCGTGCGGTCCCGGCTTCGTCGGGCACGTACGTCGGCGGCGCGGCCGGCGCCACGGGCTGCGGCGGCGTCGCAAGCTGAGCCCAGGCGGGCGCGGCGACCAGGGAGACGGCGAGGGCGAGACAGGCGATGCGCTTCATTTCAGGGTTCCGTACATCAGGCCGGCGCCGGAGCCGACCGGCAGGACGGCGAAGATGGAGACGGGGCGTTCACGCGCCACCTCGGCGATGCGGGCGTCGGAGGAACCGACCAGCTGGGGCTCCGAGCGCCAGACGTCGGGACCGCCGGTGAGATACCACATGGGAGCGCCCGCGGCGCCGTCGGTGAAGGCCGGGAAGCCCAGCTTCGTCTCCAGCCGCGTCTCGGCCGACCCGGCGTCCAGCGCAGGCGCCACGACGATGCAGGTCGTGCCGGTCATGGCGCCGAAGTCCTCGCGCGGGGCGGTGCCGGCGATGAAGATCTCCATGGCCGCGCCCTCGCCGCGCGTCAGGGGCACCGCGTCCGGAAAGTCCGGCAGGCGGAAGGTCCGCGCCACCTCGGCCGGGGCGTCGCCGAAACCGGCCGCGCGCGCCTTTGTCTGCGCCGCGGCGACGTCGCCGGACGGCGCGACGCACAGTTCCAGAAAGTCGTCATAGGGATCGGCCGCCGCCGGCGTGGCCAGCAGCAGGGCGGTCAGGGCGAGGACGGTCTTCATGCGGGCGGCTCCGTGAGGGTCGCGCGATCAAATCCGCCGCCGGGGGCGAAAAGGCGGCGTCAGGCCGCCTTCACCGCCTTGACGATCTTTTCGGCCGCGTCGGCCAGGTCGTCGGCCGGGATGACGTTCAGGCCGCTGTCGCGAAGGATCTGCTTGCCCAGCTCGACGTTGGTGCCCTCCAGACGCACCACCAGCGGCACCTTCAGGCCGACTTCCTTCACGGCCGCCACCACGCCCTCGGCGATGATGTCGCAGCGCATGATGCCGCCGAAGATGTTGACCAGAATGCCCTCGACGTTCGGGTCAGAGGTGATGATGCGGAAGGCCGCGGTGACCTTCTCCTTCGAGGCGCCGCCGCCGACGTCGAGGAAGTTGGCCGGCTCGGCGCCGTAAAGCTTGATGATGTCCAGCGTCGCCATGGCCAGGCCGGCGCCGTTGACCATGCAGCCGATGGTGCCGTCCAGCGCGATGTAGGCCAGGTCGTATTTCGAGGCCTCGATCTCCTTGGGGTCTTCCTCGGTGACGTCGCGCAGCGCCTGCACGTCCTTGTGGCGGAACAGGGCGTTGCCGTCGAAGCTGACCTTGGCGTCCAGCACGCGCATGCGGCCATTTTCCATGACGATCAGCGGATTGACCTCCAGCATCGACATGTCCTTCTCGACGAAGGCCTTGTAGAGCGCGGGAAACAGCGACTTCGCGTCCTCGCGGGCGGCGCCGTCCAGCTGCAGGGCGTCCGACAGGGTCGCCACGTCGGCGTCGGTCACGCCCGCCGTGGGGTCGATCACCACGGTCTGGATGCGCTCCGGCGTGTCGTGTGCCACCTGCTCGATGTCCATGCCGCCCTCGGTCGAGACGACGAAGGCCACCTGGCCGTGGGCGCGGTCGACGAGGATGGACAGATACAGCTCGCGGGCGATGTCGGCGCCGTCTTCGATGTAGAGGCGGTTCACCTGCTTGCCGGCCTCGCCCGTCTGGGCGGTGACCAGGGTGTTCCCCAGCATCTCGCGGGCGTTGGAGACGACCTCGTCGATCGATTTGGCCAGCCGGACGCCGCCCTTGGCGTCGGCGCCGAGTTCCTTGAAGCGGCCCTTGCCGCGGCCGCCGGCGTGGATCTGGCTCTTCACCACCCACAGCGGGCCGGGCAGCTGCTTCGCCGCGGCCTCGGCCTCGTCGGCGGAGGTGATGGCGACGCCCTCGGCGACGGGCACGCCGAAGCCCTTGAGGACCTGCTTGGCCTGATATTCGTGGATGTTCATGAGAAGCGCCGCCGATCGGGAGGAGGAAGTCGGGGCGCTTATAGGCGGCGGGTCGAGAGCGGCGCAACCGCCCCCGACCCGGTCCGGTTCAGTCGACCCAGTCGCGCTTCAGCGTGCGCGAGGCGCCGATGAGCAACAGGGCGGCCAGCACGTAGAATCCCATGCCGGTGTAGATGGCCCAGCGCAGGCTCTCTTCGCCGAAGCGGGGCTGCAGCAGGTCCGACACGGCGCCGAAATAGTAGAAGCCGACGGCGATGCCGAGCAGGTTGTTGATCAGCAGGAACAGGGCCGAGGCCGTCGACCGCATGGGCGCGGCGACCAGATGCTGCACCGAGGCCGTGATCGGCCCCAGCCATGCCAGGTTCAGCCCGGTCGGGATCAGGAAGATCAGGAAGGCCACGGTCAGGGCCTGCACCTGCGTGCCGCCGCCGGGGATCAGCTGGGCGATCAGCCAGTCGGAGTTCATGGCCAGGATGAAGCAGGGCGCCGAGATCAGGAAGGCGATGGCCGGCACCAGCGGATAGGCGCCCTTGCCGCGCCTGGCCGTCTTGTCGGCGATCATTCCACCCAGCCAGATGCCCAGCACGCCGCCGATCAGGGCGATGCCGGCATAGTACCAGCTGACCTGTTTCAGCGTCAGGTCGAAGCTGCGCATGAAGAACAGCGGCAGCCAGCCGGCGACGCCGTAGCCGCAGACCGACGACGAGGCGGCGCCCAGGGCCAGCAGCCAGAAGCTCTTCTTGGGGATCACCGCCGAGGCGGTCACCTGGGCGATCAGCAGGGACACGCCGATGACCAGCGCCAAGAGGCCGCCGAACGCCAGCACCAGCGCGTCGCCGAAGGCCAGGCCGACGAAGTGGTTGAGCCCCGCGAGCGTCAGCAGACCGAGGCCGAGGCCGAGCATGATCAGGGCCGCCGTGCGACCCACGCGGGCCGAAGCGCGCGCGGCGACCGGCGCCGCGTCGACGGGCGCCCCGCTCTCGACGGCCTTGGGCGCATCGGTCGCGCCGCGCTTCGGATCGCGGATGGTCAGCCGCATGAGGGGGGCCAGAACCACGCCCAGCAGGCCGACGACGACGAAGGCGGTGCGCCAGCCGTACTCCGCCGCCAGCAGGCCGCCGACGAGCGTGCCGGCCGCCGTGCCCAGCGGGATGCCGAAGGCGAAGCCGGCAAGCGCGCGGGCGCGCTGGTGCGGCGGGAAGTAGTCGGCGATCAGGGAATAGGCCGGGGCCACGCCGCCCGCCTCGCCCACGCCGACGCCCATCCGGTAGAGGAACAGCTGGGTGAAGCTGGTCGCCGTGCCGCACAGGGCGGTGAAGCCCGACCAGACCGCCAGCGCGCCGGTCATGATCCAGACGCGGCTGAAGCGGTCGGCCAGCCAGGCCAGCGGAATGGCGAGCGTGGAATAGACGCTGGCGAAGGCGATGCCGCCGAGCAGGCCGAACTGGCTGTCGGAAAGCTGGAACTCCTCCTTCAGCGGGGCGGCCAGGATGCCGATGATCTGGCGGTCCAGAAAGTTCAGCATGTAGACGAGGATCAGCACCGCCAGAACGTAGAAGCGGTAGCCGGGGCGTTCGGTCTTCACCGTGGCGTCGGTCATGGTCGGCCCCTCCCCGGGCTCGTCTTCAGGCGACCCTAGCAAGCGGGTCCGCAAAGAAAAATGGGCGGCGACCCCGAAGGAGCGCCGCCCAAGTCGTTCAGGAACTTGAACCGATCAGAACTTGACGGTCACCGACGCCGTCACGGTGCGCGGCGGGCCGTAGTAGCCGATGATCGAGTTGTCCAGGAGCGCGCCCGGGAAGTTGTAGCCGCCCACGCGATACCGCTCGTCCGTCAGGTTCTTGCCGTAGATGCCGACGACGAAGCGGTCGTAGGTCCAGGTGGCCGACAGATCGACGAGGGCGAAGCCTTCCTGGTCCAGGATCGGGTTCGGGAACTCGAACTGGCTGTAGTCGTCCCGCCAGGAGACCTGCGGGACGATCGTGAGATCGCCGCCGGCCAGAGGGCTGTTCCAGGTCAGGCCCAGATACCCGGTCCACTCCGGGGCGTTCTGGAGGACGACGAGATCGGAGATGTCCTCGAACATCATGGTCGTCAGGTTGTAGCGGATGAACTCCTCGAAGTCGGAGTTCAGGTAGCCGACCGCGAAGTTGGCCGTGAGGTTCTCGGTCAGGAACAGCGAACCCTCGAACTCGGCCCCGTAGAAGGTCGAGGAGCCGACGTTGTCGACGAAGCTGGCGATCGTGGCGCCCGACGGCACCTGGGTGGTCACCTGCTGGTCCTGGTACTCGTTGTAGAAGGCGGCCGAGCTGAACGACAGCGGGCCGAGGCGGCCCTTCAGGCCGATCTCGTAGCTGTCGACCGTCTCGGGATCATAGCCGTTCACCGTCTGGGGCGTGGCGACGGCGTCGCCGCGCATGTCGAAGCCGCCCGACTTGAAGCCTTGCGAGAACGAGGCGTAGGCGGTCACGTCGTCGGTGACGTCATACGACAGGGCCACCTTCGGCGTGAACTGATCGAAGGAGTTCGAGCGCGTGTAGTCGGTGCGCACCGCGCCCAGGACCGGCCGGGGCGTGCCCCCCGTCAGCGGCGAGCGCGTCGCCCCCAGATAGTTCGCGCGGAACACGTCGCCCGTCTTGTCGTCCAGCGTGTAGCGGCCGCCCAGCGAGAGGTGGAGCCGATCGGTCAGGTCCAGATTGACGTCGACGTAGGCCGAGATCGACGTGGTTTCTACATAGCCGCCCGTGCCGGTCACGATGCCCGCGCCGCCGATGATCGTGTCGAACGCGCCTTCGGCGCGGCCGTCCAGATAGAACAGGCCCATGACGCCCTGCACGCGGTCGTAGTCGAACAGGCCCTGGAACTCGAGCGTGGTCTGCTGGTCCTCGTAATAGGCGGGGATGTCCAGCGTCGGGCGCGGGGTGTTGTCGAAGTCGATGACCGTGTCGGTGCGGCCGTCCCGACGGGCGACGATCGACTTCAGGGTCCAGTTGTCGTTCAGGCGGCCCTGGACGGTCATGGACCAGCCCTCGGTCTGCACGGAGTTCTCGTCGCCGACGCCGGCGTTGGTGTCATAGACGTTGTTCAGCACGGCGCCGTCCGGCAGGGCGCCCGCGACCTCGCGGTGACCATGACGCGGATTGGAATCGTCGTTCATCAGGTCATAGGCGAAACGCACGAACACGTCGTCGTTGGGCGTCAACTCAGCCGAGAACCGGAACGCTTCCACGTCCTTGTCATAGTGTTCGGCGCCGGTGTTGATGTTGGTGCCGTAGCCGTCGCGCGTGTACTTGGCGAAGGCCCCGCCGATGCGGAAGTTGTCGGTCAGGGAGCCGCTGCCCATGGCCAGCACGTCGACCTGATTGAAGCTGCCGTAGGAGCCCTTGAGCGTCAGCTCGGTCTCGGGCGACAGCCGCTGGGTGACGTACTTGATGGCGCCCCCGACCGTGTTGCGGCCATACAGCGTGCCCTGAGGACCGCGCAGCACCTCGATGCGCTGGACGTCGAACACGTCGAGCACCGCGCCCTGCGGACGGGCCACGTAGACGTCGTCGATGTAGAGGCCGACGCCGGGCTCGAAGCCCCACAGCGGATCCTGCTGACCGACGCCGCGGATGAAGGCGATCAAGGTGGAGTTGGAGCCGCGTGCGACCTGGACGGTGGCGTTGGGGGTCTGCTGCTGCAGGGCGGTGATGTCCGCGGCGCCCGTCTGTTCCAGACGCTCTTCGGACAGGGCGGACACCGCGATCGGCACGTCCTTCAGCGCTTCGTCGCGGCGACGGGCGGTGACGACGATCTCGTCGACGGTGGTGGCCTCCGGCTCCTGGGCCGGAGCATCCTGGGCGGCGGCCATTCCGGCCATGGCGCTCCAGGCGGCGCCCGCCAGCAAGGCGGCTTTGACGAATTTCTTCATGATGAACCCCAATTCCTGATGTTTCAGCCCAAGACGCTTTTATTCAGCGTTCAATGATTTTCGCGGAAGGTAACCGCTTTCAGGGGCCTGTCAAACGGTGAGGCTTGGTCCCGCGCGTGGCGCCTTGCGGGTGTGGCGCCGTTGCACACCGGGGTTCGCCGGGCCAAGGATGGCCCATGACCAAGCTTGACGCCCCGCCCGCAGACGCCGCCCCGAGACGCGGCCGGCCGAGGAAGGCCCAGGCCGGCGCGAGCGGCGACACTTCGGCCTCGATCCTGGACGCGGCCGAAGATCTGTTTTCCAAGCACGGCTTCTACGGGGTCACCATCCGCGAGGTGGCGCGCGAGGCCGGCGTCGACACGGCGCTGGTGCACTACTACTTCGGCTCGAAGCGGGAGCTGTTCGACGCGGTGTTCCTGCGCCGCGCGGAGATCTGGAACGGCGAGCGGGTGGCGGCCGTCGACCGCTATGCGCGGGAAGCGGGGCCGGACGGCATGACGCTGGAGGGGCTGCTGGAAGCCTTTCTGCGGCCGCCGTTCCAATGGTCGCTGAAGGGCGGGCCGGGGTGGAAGCATTATTCGGCGCTGGTGGCGCAGACCAACGCCAACCCCACCTTCGGCGGGGAGACCATGGCCCGCTATTTCGACCCGGCCATCCGTCGGCTGATCGAGCTGATCAAGCAGGTCCTGCCCGAGGCGCGCGAGGTCGACCTTTACTGGGCCTATCACAACCTGTCGGGCGCCCTGACGCTGACGCTGGGCGAGACGGGGCGGCTGGACAGGCTGTCGGGCGGCCTGTGCCGGTCGGGTGATCTGGAGAGCGCCTGCGACTACATGGTGCGGTTCGCGGCGGCGGGATTCCGGGCCGTCTGCGCGCCGCCGGAGAAGGGCTGAGTCAGGCCGCCTCGTCGGCCGGGACTTGGGACTTCTTCGGCTTCTTGCCGCCCTTGACCGGCTTGTCGGCCTTCTTCGCCGCCTTCTCCGCCTTGCGGAGCTCCTTCTGCCGCTTCTTCTCGGCCTTGGCCTGCAGCTTCGCCTGTTCCGGCGCGGCGTCGGCCGCTGCGGCGAGTTCGGACAGGGTTTCGAGGAAGGCCTCGCGGCGGCCCTTGGGGAGCATCCCCATGATGCGCTTGTCCGCGGCCTGGACGCGGGGGCGGGCGGCCTCCAGCATGGCCGCGCCCTCGGGCGACAGGCGCACGGCCATGGCGCGGGCGTCCAGCGTCGAGCGTTCGCGCTGCAGAAGGCCCTTGGCGGTCATGCGCGAGACGAGGTCGGCCAGGGTGGAGCGGTCGATGCCGGTGGCCTTGACCAGATCGGTCTGGGTCAGGCCGGCCTGGACCGACACGGCCTCGAGCACGGCGAACTGCCTCTGGGTGGGGCCGTCCGATCCCACCTCTTCGGCGTAGACGTCGAGCGCCAGCTGCAGCGCGCGGTGCATCTGATGGCTGGGCGAATCGGCCAGGGCCCCCTGCCGTCGCGCCTGCTTGCCGGACTTCACCATGCGACCGCTCCCCATACTGACCCGGGCAGGGCTAGCAGCGCCGTTTTACGGTTTGACGACGGACGATCCGGAAAGCGTCAGAGACCGGGATCGGGCGAGGCGGGTTCGACCCCGTCGTCGTCCTCGTCCTTGATCAGGTGCTTCATGATGAAGAAGACCTGCCAGACGCCGAAGGCGGCCGACGCCATCCAGAGCCCGCCGCGGAAGGCGACCCAGACGTCGTCGGTCTGGGTGCGCCAGACGACCTCGTTGGCGATCGCCACGGCCGCGAAATAGAGGCCGTACCGCAAGGTCAGCCCCCGCCAGCCGGCTTCCGTCAGGCGGAAGGCGCTCTCCAGCAGATATTTGAAGGGATATCTGCCGAAGGGCAGCGAGCCGAGCAGCACGGCGGCGAGCAGGCCGTTCTGGATCGTGAGCTTGATCTTCAGCAGGACCGGATCGTTGAAGATCAGGGTCAGCGTGCCGAACAGCAGGGCGAAGCCGCCGGCCAGCAGCGGCAGGGGCGCCAGCCGCTTTTCCACGATCCAGCCGACCAGCAGGGCGATCGCCGAGGCGGCCACCAGCACCCAGGTCGCCTGGACCAGCGCCTGATCTCCCTCCAGCCCGCGCACGAACCGGTTCACCGCATAGGCGGCCATGAAGGCCAGCAGGGCGCCGAAATCGACCAGTTGCCGGACGGTCGTGGCCGTCCTGTTCGCCGAACCGCTCATGCCGCCTCCTCCAGACCCACCAGCGACCGCGAGAAGGCGCGCGCGTCGAACGCCTGAAGATCCTCGACGCCCTCGCCCACGCCGATCAGCTTGATGGGCGCGTCGGACGCCTGGGCGACGGGCACCAGAACGCCGCCGCGCGCGGTGCCGTCCAGCTTGGTCATGACCAGACCGGACACGTAGGCGGTGCGGCCGAAGATCTTCTCCTGCTCCAGCGCGTTGCGGCCGACGGTGGCGTCCAGCACCAGCAGGGTCTCGTGCGGCGCGTCCGGATCGACCTTCTTCAGCACGCGCACGATCTTCAGCAGCTCGTCCATCAGGGCGGACTTGTTCTGCAGACGGCCGGCGGTGTCGATCAGCACGACGTCGAAGCCCTCCGCCTTCGCCCGGGTAAAGGCGTCGAAGGCCAGACCGGCGGCGTCGGCGCCGTCCCGGCGGCTTTCGAAGGCGGCGCCGGAGCGCTCGGCCCAGACCTTCAGCTGCTCGCGGGCGGCGGCGCGGAAGGTGTCGCAGGCGACGATCATCACCTTGGCGCCCTGCCCCGTCAGGTCGGCGGCGATCTTGCCCAGCGTCGTGGTCTTGCCCGAGCCGTTGACGCCGACGAACAGGGTCACGAAGGGTTTGGGTCCGGACAGCGGCTCATAGCGCGCCTCGTGGTTCGCCAGCTCGGCGTGCACCGCGTCGGCCAGCGCCTCCTTGACCTCGCGCGCGTTCGCCCCGGCGTTGAAGCGCAGCTCGCGGAAGCGGGCGACGATGCGGTCCGTCGCGGCGGGACCGAGGTCGCTCTCCAGCAGGTGCTCCTCCAGCCCCTCCAGCGCGGCCTCGCTGAGCGGCTCCTTGACGAAGGCGGAGACGACCTGGTCGGTCATCTGCTTCGAGGAGCGGCTGAGGCCCTCCGTCAGACGGGAGAACCAGCCCTTCTTGGTCGCGTCGGTCATGGGGACGGGCTTAACGCACCGCTCTGCGGCGCGAAAGGCGGGACCGGTTCTTCTTGCCGTTCGTTCAAGCCTGTATGAACGCGTCCATGGCCAAGCTTCATCCCTTCCACAGCCCCCGCACGCACGGCTTCGTCCGCGTGGCCGCCGCCACGCCGGTGGTCCACGTCGCCGACCCGGTCGCCAACGCCGACGAGCACGCGGGGCTCATCGCGCAGGCCGGCGCCCGGGGCGTCGACCTGATCGTGTTTCCGGAGCTGAGCCTGAGCGCCTACGCCGTGGACGACCTGCACATGCAGGCGGCGCTGCTGGATCAGGTCGAGCGCGCCCTGCCGCGGCTGGCGGAAGCGGCGCGGGACGCAGGGGTGGTGGCCGTGGTCGGCGCGCCGCTGCGCCTGCGCGACCGCCTGTACAACTGCGCGGTGGTGCTGGCCGAGGGCGCCGTTCTGGGGGTCGTGCCCAAGACCTACCTGCCGAATTACCGCGAGTACTACGAGAAGCGCTGGTTCTCGCCGGCCTCGGAACCGGGACAGGACGAGGCGCTGATCGAACTGGCGGGCGGCGTCGCGCCGTTCGGAACGGACCTGATCTTCGAAGCCGAGGACCGGCCGGGCTTCACGTTCGGCGTCGAGGTCTGCGAGGACTATTGGGCGCCCCTGCCCCCTTCCACGCGCCAGGCCATGGCGGGGGCGCGCATCCTGCTCAATCTTTCGGCCTCGAACGTGGTCATCGGCAAGGCCGACGACCGCGCCCTGCTGTGCGCCAGCCAGTCGGCGAGGGCGATGGCCGCCTACGTCTTCACCGCCTCGGGCTGGGGCGAAAGCACGACGGATCTGGCGTGGGACGGACAGGCGACGATCCACGAGCTGGGCGCCCGGCTGGCGGACGGGGAGCGGTTCGCGATGGAGAGTCATCTGACCGTCGCCGACGTCGACGTCGACCGCATCGGGCTGGAGCGGCTGCGCACCGGGACCTTCGCCGACTGCGCCCGGCGGGAGCTGGCCGGGTTCGACTTCCGCCTGTGCCGCTTCGCCGCGCGCGAGGACGCCGGCGACGGGCCGCTGCTGCGCCGGCTCGACCGCTTTCCCTTCGTGCCGGACGACGCGGCACGGCTGGACCAGGACTGCTACGAAGCCTTCAACATCCAGGTGCAGGGACTGATGCGCCGGATGAAGGCGACGAACGGCCGGCGCATCGTCATCGGCGTGTCGGGCGGACTGGATTCGACGCAGGCGTTGCTGGTCGCCTGCCGGGCCTTCGACCGGCTGGGCCTGCCGCGGACCGGCATTCTGGGCTTCACGATGCCGGGCTTCGCCACCAGCGAGGGGACGAAGTCGAACGCCTGGGCGCTGATGACGGCGCTGGGCGTGACCGGCGCCGAAATCGACATCCGCCCGGCCGCGACGGAGATGCTGAAAGGCATCGGCCATCCCGTCTCCCGCGGCGAGGAGGTCTATGACGTGACCTTCGAGAACGTGCAGGCCGGGCTGAGGACGGACTATCTGTTCCGGCTGGCCAACCAGAACGGCGCCTTCGTGTTGGGCACCGGCGACCTGTCGGAGCTGGCGCTGGGCTGGGCCACCTATGGGGTGGGCGACCACATGAGCCACTACAACGTCAACGGCGGGGTGGCTAAGACGCTGATCCGGCATCTGATCCGATGGGTCGCCGACCGGGAAGTGGTGGGCGCCGACGCCGTGCCGGTGCTGCGGGGCATACTGTCGACCGAGATTTCGCCGGAGCTGGTGCCGGCGAAGGACGGCAAGCTGCAATCCACGGAGGGCACGGTCGGGCCGTACGCGCTCAACGACTTCTTCCTGTTCTACCTCACCCGCTTCGGATTGAAGCCGTCGAAGGTGGTCTATCTGGCGCACGAGGCCTGGCGGGACGCCGCGCGCGGCGACTGGCCCGCGGGCACGCCGGAGGAGGAACGGGTCGCCTACGACCTGCCCGTCATAAAGCAGTGGCTGCGGAAGTTCCTGATCCGCTTTTTCCAGACCAGCCAGTTCAAGCGGTCGGCCCTGCCGAACGGGCCCAAGGTCGTGACGGGCGGCAGCCTGAGCCCCCGGGGCGACTGGCGCGCGCCGTCGGATTCCGCCGCCCGCGTCTGGCTGGACGAGCTGGACGCGAACGTGCCGGACTAGGGCACGTCAGCCAGAAATTCGAAGATCGCCGCCTTCGCCTCCGGCTCATCCAGCATCGGCGCATGGCCGACGCCGGGCACTTCAGCGAACTGCATGGTGGGCGCGCGTTTGCGCATCTTCGCGGCGATCTCTGCGCTGAGCAGGTCGGAGGTGGCGCCGCGGATCAGCAGCGTCGGGCGACCTTTCGCCAGACGGCCGAACATCGGCCAGAGATCGGGAACGAGACCCTTGGCGCCCATGGCGCGTATCGGGACGGAGATGTCCGGGTCGTAGTCGAGGATCGGGGCGCCGTCCGGTCCCTCGCGGAAGACGCGGCGGGCGAAGGCGTCCCAGTCGGCGTCGGAATAGTGCGGCAGGGCGACGGCGTTGTGCCGCCGGGCATACTCGGCCGCCGCGGCCCAGGTGGGGGTGTCGACCGGCTGCCCGGCATAGGCGGCGATGCGCGCAAGGCCTTCCCTGGCCACCTCCGGGCCGACGTCGTTGATGATGGCGGCGGCGATCGCCTTCGACCGGATCGCCGCCAGGGCCATGGTGATCAGTCCGCCCATGGATGTGCCGAGGAAGACGGCGCGCTCGATCCCCGTCTGTTCCATCAGGGCCAGCACGTCCCTGGCATAGACCGCGGGCTGGTAGGTCATGGGATCGGGCGCCCGGTCGGACAGGCCGCGACCGCGCACGTCGACGGCCAGCACGCGCCGTCCCGCCCGCGCCAGATCCGGCGCGATCCCGCCGAAGTCGGCCGAGTTGCGCGTCAGGCCGTGAATGGCGATCACCGGCAGCTTCGCGGCGCCGGCGCCGGGGGCGTAATCGCGGGCGTGGAGGCTGAGGCCGTCCGGGCTGTTGAAGCGGCGATCGACGTAGGGCTGGGTCATGGCCACCACCCTATTTCATCGTCCGCTGAAATCTAGCCGCCGAACAATTCGTGGACGTAGTCGTCCAGGTTTCCGCCGTCGAAACGGAAGCCCGGGATGCCGCCGCGTCGCGCGGCCTCGACGTCCGACGGCTGGTCGCCGATCAGGAAGCTGCGGGATTGATCGATGCGATGCTCGGCCATGGCGCGAAGGATCATGCCGGGGTTGGGCTTGCGCTCGGGGTGGTCGGGGTGGCGCCACTGATCGACGGTGGCGTCGGCGTGATACGGACAGGCGTAGACGGCCCCGATGATCGCGCCCTTCGCCGCGAGACGGCGCACCAGCAGCGCGTTGAAGGCGTGCATCTGGTCCAGCGAGAACATGCCCCGCGCGACGCCAGACTGGTTGGTCACGATCACGCAGAGATAGCCCAGCCGGTTCAGGCGGCGAACGGCCTCGGCCGCGCCGGGCATGAGCTGAAGCTGATCCTCGCGGTGCGGATAGCCCACGTCCTCGATCAGGACGCCGTCCCGATCCAGAAATGCCGCGGGCACCACCGGCGCGACGCTGGACGACTGATCCAACACTATCCCTTTGAAACCTGGGGCGCGCCCCTGTCCGCTCCTAGCGTGCGCCGTTGCAACCCGCAACGCGAAGTGACCCGCCGCGATTTGGCGTGTCCGGACGGTTCGCGGTAAGGCCGCGCGATTTTCTCAGGAGGCGTCCATGAGCATGGCGTTCATCGACCTTCAGGCCCAGCGCAAGCGTCTGAACGGCAAGATCGAGGCGGCGGTCGCCGAAGCGGTGACCGGGGGAGCCTGGGTCATGGGTCCGCAGGTGCGGCAGTTCGAGGCGGATCTGGCCGCCTTCGGACAGGCGAAGCACGCCCTGGGCTGCGCCAACGGCACCGACGCCCTGGTGCTGCCGCTGATGGCGTGGGGCGTGGGCGCCGGCGACGCGGTCTTCTGTCCCAGCTTCACCTTCACGGCGACGGCGGAGATCGTGCCGTGGGTCCAGGCCACGCCGGTGTTCGTGGACGTCGACGCGCGCACCTACAATCTCGACCCGGTGAAGCTGGAAGCGGCGATCGAGGCGGTCAAGGCCGAGGGCCGGCTGACGCCGCGCGTGGTCATCGCCGTGGACCTGTTCGGCCAGCCGGCGGACTATCCGGCCATCCGTGCCGTCTGCGACCGCCACGGGCTGAAGCTCATCTCCGATTCGGCGCAGGGATTCGGCTGCACGATCGGCGGCGCGCATCCGCTGAAGTGGGCGGACGTGACCACCACCAGCTTCTTCCCGGCCAAGCCGCTGGGCTGTTACGGCGACGGCGGCGCCGTGCTGACGAACGACGACGATCTGGCGCAGGAGATGGATTCCTATCGCGTGCACGGAAAGGTCGTGGCCAAGGACCTGGCCGCCGGCGCCGCAGAGTTCGCCCACGATCCGAAATATCTGGCCATGCGCATCGGCATGAACAGCCGGCTGGACACCATTCAGGCCGCGGTGCTGATCGAGAAGCTGAAAGTCTTCGCCGACGAGATCGAATGGCGGAACCGCATCGCCGCCCGATACAACGACGGCCTGCGGCCCCACGTCGCCGCAGTGCCGGACGTGCCTGCCGGGAACGTGTCCAACTGGGCCCAGTACACGATCGAACACGCCGATCGCGACGGGCTGGCGGCGCACCTGAAGGATCAGGGCGTGCCGACCGCCGTCTACTATCCCGTGCCGATGCACCTGCAGCCGGCCTATGCCCACTTCCCGCGCGGCGCGGGCGGTCTGACGGTGACCGAGCGTCTGAAGGACGTGGTGATCAGCCTGCCCATGCACGCCGATCTGGACGAGGCGACGCAGGATCGCGTGATCGCGGCGGTGGCCTCGTTCGCCGGGCGCGCCTAGAACGGTCGCATGAGCGCACATCCCGCCCCCCTCAAGGTCGGCGTCGCCGGCGCCGGCGTCATGGGCCGCAACCATGCGCGTGTCCTGTCCGACATCCGCGATTTCCGCCTGACGCACGTGTTCGACGCCGACGCCGTGACGGCCGAAGGCGTGGCCGGGGTCTATGAGGCGGTCGGCGTCGACACGGTCGAGGCCTTCGCCGGCGCGGGCCTGGACGCGGCCGTGATCGCGACGCCCAACCGGACCCACGGCGACGTCGGCGTGGCCCTGCTGGAGGGCGGCGTCCACGTGCTGGTGGAAAAACCGATCGCCGCCACCGTCGCCGACGCGCAGCGCCTGATCGACGCGGCCCGGGCGAACGACCGGGTGCTGATGGTCGGGCAGGTGGAGCGCTTCAATCCGGCCGTCGAGGCGGTCAAACGCGCCGTCGCCGACGAGCAGATCATCTCCATCCAGATCACCCGCGTCGGCCCCTTCCCGCCGCGCATGGGCGAGGTGGGCGTGGTGATCGACCTGGCGGTGCACGACATCGACATCATCCGTCATCTGACGGACAGCGAGATCGTCGAGGTCCAGCCGCAGCTGGCCCGCACCAAGGCGGACCGCGAGGACACCGCCCTGCTGCAGTTCCGTCTGGCCGACGGGACGATCGCCCACATCACGACGAACTGGGTCACGCCCTACAAGACCCGTACCCTGCAGGTCGCCACGCCGAACAAGTTCGTGGTCGCCGACCTGATGACGCGACAGGTGACGGAGTATTTCGGCCAGCAGCCGGACGGCAGCTATTCCACGCGCGGCGTGATGAGCTGGCCGAACGAGCCGCTGAAGAAGGAGCTGGAGGCCTTCGCCCACGCCATCCGCACCGGTGAGACGCCGGCGGTCACCGGCGAGGACGGGCTGAGAAATCTGGAAGTGGCGCTGAGGTGTCTGGGGGAGTAGCCGCGTTCGAGTGCTTGGCTTCCAGCGAGGTCAAAGCCTAGGCTTTTGGGATGCAGCGCGCCAGCAAACGCTCAAGCGGTAGAACGCTCCTGATGTTCGTGGCATTTGGCCCCGCAATCGGCGGCACTGCCTTGGGCCTTTGGTTCATTGCGCTCGACATCCTCGACGGCGGTCAGTTCCATTGGGGCGCGATCACGACACTGCCGCTGCTCGCCGTGGCGGCATATATCTTCGGACTGCTGCCGGCGTTCTTCACAGGGGTCGCGGCAATGGCCCTCTCGCCCCGAATATTCAACGACCGTCTCTGGCTGTTGGCAGTGACGGCGGTCGGACTGGTCTCCGGCGTGGTGTATGTCTTTCTTTCGCCGTCCACCGGTCTCCTGATGGGAGGGATCGGGGCTGTTGCTGCGCTGGCCAGCGGCATTCTCGCGCTAGCCATCCGTCCGCTCGGCCCAGAGATTATTCCAGCGATCCTGACGCAGGGCCGTAGGGGTTCGACGAACCCTCACGGGTCGCAGACAAGCAAGCGGATGATCCGGTGATCGCGCGGGATGGCGTACCCGTGCAACCGCTACTGGCGGACGACTGACTGGCGGCCTTCGGCTGAAGCCGACCGGCGTCAGGCCCGGCCGCGCGCGCGGAACGTCAGCCGGGCCCTGAGCCCGCCCGGGGTCCAGTCCATGTCGGCGGCGCCGTCGAGGTCCCCCTTCACGCTGGTCGAGATCAGGCGCGAACCGAAGCCGCTGCGGGTCGGGGCGGACACCGCGGGACCGTCGCGCTCCAGCCAGTCCAGCGCGTGGCGGCCGTCCGGCCCCGCCCCGGTCCACGCCACCACCACCGACCCGCCGTCGACGCTGAGGGCGCCGTGCTTGGCGGCGTTGGTGGCCAGTTCGTGGACGATCATGCCCATGGCCAGCGCCTGCGACGGGCCGAGGATCACTTCCGGTCCCTGCAGGCGGAACTGGTCGGGGGAATAGGGGCGCAGTTCCTTCTCCAGCAGATCGCGCAGGCCCGCCTGCTCCCAGCCGGTGGCGGTCAGCAGGTTGTGCGTCTCCGACAGGGCCATCAGCCGCGCCTGGAACTGGGCGCCGAAGGCCTCGACGGAGGTGGCGCGCCGCGCGGTCAGGGCGGCGATCGACTGGACCGTGGCGAGGGTGTTCTTCACCCGGTGGTTCAACTCGTTGATCAGCAGCTTCTGGCGCCGCTCGCTGGTTTCCAGATCGTCGAAGGCGCGCTTGCGGTCGGTGACGTCGCGCACCACGCCCGCCAGCTTGATCGGCCTGCCGGAGCGCGACCGCACCAGCGTGCCATAGGCCTGCACCCAGCGGTCGCCGTCGCCCATGCGGAACTCGACGTCGTAGGGCGCCTCGCCGGCCAGGGCGCGCTCCAGCGCGGCGGCGCGCTGCGCGGCGTTCTCCGGGCGGAGCCACGGCGGGTCGTGGTAGGCGTAGGTCGTCTGCCCGGGCGCGAGGCCCATCATCTGCCGCGCGCCCTCGGACAGGCGGATGGAGCGATCGCGAAGGGCGATTTCCCAATAGCCGACGCCGCCGGCCTCGATCACGTCCAGCAGGCGCGACTTCTGATCCGCGATGGACGCGCCCAGGGCCATGAACAGGATGGCGGCCGTGACGGCGGCGACGCCGACGGCCAGCGCCAGCGGAGACGCTCCGCCCGCGGCGGCCGCGGCGGTCGGCTGCAGCATCAGCGCGGCCATGCCCGTGTAGTGCATGCCGACGACCGCGACGCCGAGCGTGAGCGCCGCGCCCAGACGCCAGACGGCCGTCGTCTCGCGCCCTGCAGCCCAAAGGGCGGCGAAGGAGGCGGCCACGGCGATGGCCACGGACAGGGCGACCAGTTCCGGGCGCCACCCGACCGTGGCGGCCGTGCGCAGGGCCGACATGCCGACGTAGTGCATGGCGGCGATCGCCAGCCCCATGGCCGTGGCGGCGACCGGCAGCCGGACCCGTCCCAGACGCGTGCGCGACGCCGCGAAGAAGGCGCCGCCGGTTCCGACCACCGCCAGCAGGAAGCTGAGCGCGGTCAGTCCGGGCTCGTAGCTGACGGGCGCGCCGGGATCGAAGCCCAGCATGGCGATGAAATGCATGGCCCAGACGCCGCCGCCCATGACCAGCGCCGCCACCGCCAGCCAGCGCAGGCGGTCGCCGCCGTCGCGGTCCCTGACCCGTCCGAACAGATCCAGCGCCGTCCACGCCGCAAAGGCCGCGACGACGTAGGACAGGAGGACGAAGACGCCGTGATGGGAGTGCAAAGGCGTTACCGGAACCAGAAACAGCGTACGCTATCGATCACATGGCGAAGGGTCCGTCCACCCTCAGGCGACGACCTGCATGCCCAGCCATTCGGCGATCAGGGCCGGCTTGTCGGCGCCGTCGATCTCGACCGTGAGCTCGTGTTTCAGCAGCCAGCGGCCGCCGCCCTTGTCCTCGGCGGACAGGAGCCTGAAGCGTCCCCGCACCTTCGATCCGGCGGGCACGGGGGCCAGGAAGCGCAGCTTGTCGAAGCCGTAGTTGACGCCCATCACGACGCCCTGAAGCGGTTGCACCGCGTCGTAGCTCATGGCCGAGGCCAGGCTGAGCGTCAGGAAGCCGTGAGCGATCGTGCCGCCGAAGGGCGTGGCCTTCGCCGCCTCGGGATCCACGTGGATGAACTGCTCGTCCTCCGTGATCCTGGCGAAGGCGTCGATGCGCGCCTGATCGATCTCGAACCATCTCGAGACTCCGACTTCCTGGCCGATCAGAGATTGAAGCTGGCTGGGCTCGGTCATGGGACGAAGCGCTCCTGGATGATGTCGGAGAACAGGCCGGGGTCGACGTTGCCGCCGGACAGAACGATCGCGGTGGTGCGGTCGCGGGCGTCGACCTTGCCGGTGAGCAGGGCGGCCAGAGACACCGCGCCGCCCGGCTCGACGACGAGCTTCAGCGTGCGGAAGGCGAGGCGCACCGCCTCGGCCACCTCGGCGTCGGACACGGTGACGACCTCGCGCAGACGGCGATTGATGGGGAAGGTCAGCTCGCCCGGGCGGTCGGTCATCAGGGCGTCGCAGATGGAGGGCTTCTGCACCGGCGGGTGGGTCATACGCTGACCGGCGGCCAGCGAGCGACGCGTGTCGTCGTAGGCCTGCGGCTCCACGCCGATGACGGGAACGTCGGGACGAAGCGCGGCCATAGACAGGTTGATCCCGGCGATCAGACCGCCGCCGGAAGCGCCGCACAGCAGCTGGTCGATTTCGGCGCCCATCGCCTGCGCCTGTTCGACGATCTCCAGCCCGGTGGTCCCCTGCCCCTCGATGACGAAGGGATCGTCGAAGGGGCGGACCAGCACGCTGCCGCGCGTGGCCGCGATCTCCTCGCCGATGGCCTCGCGGCTTTCCGCGTAACGATCGTAGGTGCGCACCTCACCGCCGAAGGACAGAACGCCTTCGACCTTCACGCGCGGGCTGTCGGCCGGCATGACGATGACGGCGCTCGTGCCCATCATCTGCGCCGCGGCGGCGACCGCCTGGGCGTGGTTGCCGGAGGAATAGGCGACGACGCCGCGCGTCAGCTCCTCGGGCGTCAGCCGACTGATGCGGTTCCACGCGCCGCGGAACTTGAAGGCGCCCGCGTGCTGCAGGTTCTCGCATTTCATGAGCACGCGGCCGCCGAGGCGCGCGTTGAGGGCGGGCGATTCGACGAGCGGCGTCCGGACCGCGACGCCGGACAGCTGGCGGGCGGCGTCGCGGACGCCGTCGAAGGAGGCGACATGCATGGCGCCACTTAACCCGACCGCGGCGCTGCGCGTAAGGTGCGGGCCATGTCGAAACTGATCCTCGCCATCGACCAGGGCACGACCTCGACCCGCGCGATCGCCTTCGAGACCGCGCCCGAGGGCGGACTGCGGCCCGTCGCCGTCAGTCAGATCGAGCTGGCGCAGCACTTCCCGCATCCCGGCTGGGTCGAACACGACGCGGGCGAGATCTGGAACGCCACGCTGCAGACGTGCCGTGAGGTGATCCGCAAGGCCGGCGGCGTCGGCCGCTTCGCCGCGGTCGGGATCACCAATCAGCGCGAGACCTCGGTCATGTGGGACGCCGCGACGGGCGAGCCCCTGCACCGGGCGATCGTCTGGCAGGATCGCCGCACCGCCGAGGCGACCGGCGCGCTGGCCGCCGCGGGCCACGAGCCCGAGGTCCAGGCGGCGACGGGACTGATTCTGGACCCCTATTTCAGCGCCTCGAAATACGCCTGGCTGCTGGACGCCGTGCCCGGCGCGCGCGCGCGGGCAGAGGGGGGCGAGGTCAAGCTGGGCACGATCGAGTGCTGGCTGATCTGGAAGCTGACGGGCGGGGCCAGTCACGTCACCGACGCCACCAACGCCGGCCGCACCTCGCTGATGGATCTGACGACGCGCCGGTGGCGACCGGATCTGGCGGCGCTGTTCGGCGTGCCCATCGCCGCCCTGCCCGAAATCCGCGGCTGCGCCGATCTGCTGGGCACGTGCGAGGCGTCGGCGCTGGGCGCCGCCCTGCCGATCCATGGCGCGGCGGGAGACCAGCAGGCGGCCCTGGTCGGTCACGGGGCGCTGAAGGCGGGCGAGGCCAAGATCACTTACGGAACCGGGGCCTTCCTGGTGGCCAATGTGGGCGCCGCGCCGGTGGCTTCGACCAGCCGGCTGCTGGGGACGCTGGGCTACGACGCGGGCGAGGTGGCCTATGCGCTGGAGGGATCGATCTTTTCCGCCGGGTCGGCGATCCAGTGGCTGCGCGACGGACTGGGGGTGCTGGAGGAAAGCCGGCGGTCCGAAGCCATGGCGCAGGGTCTGAAGGACAACGGCGGAGTCTATCTGGTGCCCGGGTTCACGGGCCTAGGCGCGCCGTGGTGGGCGCCGGACGTACGCGGCGCGGTGGTCGGCCTGACGCGCGACAGCGGCCCGGCCCATTTCGTGCGGGCCGCGCTGGAGAGCCTGGCCTACCAGACCCGCGACCTGCTGGACGCGCTGGAGGCCGACGGGGCGCCGCCGCTGGAGGTGCTGAAGGTGGACGGCGGGGTGACGGCCAACGCCTGGGCCATGCAGTTCGTCGCCGATGTGTGCGGCGTGACGGTCGAGCGGCCGGCGTTCCAGGAAATGACCGCGCTGGGCGCGGCCAAGCTGGCGGCGCTGGGGGTGGGCCTGATCGGAGATCTGGAAGACCACCCGGTGGAGGCGCCGGCACGCTGGACGCCCCGCATGGACGCCGGCGAACGCGAGCGGCTGCTGAAGGGCTGGCGCGCGGCGGTGAAGGCGGCCATCGTCGCCGTGCCATGACCGACGCATCCCAGGCCGACGCCCAGAGCACATTTTCCGGCACGCGCGAGGTCGATCCGCGTCACGCGCTGGACGCCGCCGCGCTGGACGCCTGGATGGCCAGAAACGTGGACGCCTATGTCGGGCCCCTGAGCATCCGTCAGTTCAAGGGGGGCCAGTCCAATCCGACCTATGAGCTGACGACGCCCGGCCGGACCTACGTCCTGCGCCGCAAGCCGCCGGGCGTGCTGCTGGCCAGCGCCCATGCGGTCGACCGCGAGTTCGCCGTCATCTCGGCCCTGCACGCGCAGGGATTTCCCGTGGCGAAGCCCTATGCTCTGTGCACGGACGATACGGTCGTGGGCTCCATGTTCTATGTCATGGAGAAGGTGGAGGGCCGGGTCCTGTGGGATCTGAAGCTGCCGGGGATGGAGCCGGCGCAGCGCCGCGCGATCTATGAGGCGCAGGTCGACGTGCTGGCGCGCCTGCACGCCTTCGACCCGGAGGCCATCGGTCTGTCCGACTACGGCAAGCCCGGCAATTATTTCGAGCGGCAGGTCGGGCGCTGGACCAAGCAGTACCGGGCGTCCGAGATCGAGCCGATCCCGGCCATGGACCGGCTGATCGACTTTCTGCCCGCGACCCTGCCGCCGCAGGGGCCGACGCGAATCGTCCACGGCGACTTCCGGCTGGACAACCTGATCCTCGCCCCTGAGGCGCCCGAGGTGCGGGCGGTCTTGGACTGGGAGCTGTCGACGCTGGGCGATCCCATGGCCGACTTCTCCTACCTGCTGATCGCCTGGGTCATCCCGGCGACGCAGAGGAACGGGCTGGCGGGCGTCGACGTCGCCGCTCTGGGCATTCCCTCCATGGAGGAGATGGCGGCCCGCTATGCGGACAAGGCCGGGATCGCCGCCCCCGACAATCTCGACTGGCTGTTCGCCTACAACCTGTTCCGGCTGGCGGCCATCTGCCAGGGCATCGCCGGCCGCGTCCGCGACGGCACGGCCGCCAGCGCCCACGCGAAGTCTATGGCCGCGCAGGTGCCGCTGCTGGCGGAAGGGGCGTGGAGCTTCGCGAAGAAGGCGGGGGCCTGATCGCCCGGCCGATGGGGGCTACGGCGCGCCCACCAGAGTGAACGCGGCCCAGTATGCGGGGTGCCGCCAACGCGTTTCGGCGCGCACCGCCAGAGACGCGTCGCGCAGGGCGCGGGCGCGGGCGGCGGGGTCGGCGCCATAGGCGTCCAGTCCGGAGAAGGTGCGGCCGGTCAGGGTGCGGGTGGCCTGATCCGACACCGCCCAGTGCGACACCAGCACGGCGCGACCGCCCGCGTAGAAGAAGGCGCGGGCCAGACCGGACAGACCCTCGGCCCCCGGACGGCCGTCGGGCGCGGCGGTGTTGCAGGCGGACAGGACCACGAGGTCGGCGTTCAGGCGCAGGCCCGCCGCCTCCGACGCCGTCAGGTAGCCGTCGTCGACCGCGCTGGCCGCGTCGGGCGGCGTCAGCACCAGGCCCGGCTCGGCGAAGGCGGACCCGGCCATCAATCCATGGGTCGAGAAGACGACGAAGCGGGCGCGCGACAGGGCGTCGGCGTCGGTCGCCTTGACCGCGGTTTCGGTCGCGTCGGCCCCGATGCGGACGATCCCGGAGGGGTAGCTGGCGGACAGGGCCTCAAGCTCGGCCCTGGACCCGGGAAGGGAAGGCAGGGCGCGCAGCTTGGCCGGATCGGCCAGGGCGCCTTCGCCGCGAACGGCGTCCGCATCGGTCGGCGCCCCGCGCGGCCCGGACACGGCCGCGCCGCCGAGCGTCGGCGCGCCGTAGGCGACCAGCGGCAGACGGGCCCCCGCCTCACGCATTTCAGCGCGCGCGGTCAGGGCGGGGGGACAGCCGGGGTGCCGCGCCGGGCCGACCACCAGATGACAGCGCAGCGACTTCAGGCTGGACGCCGCCGGCAGGGTCGCCAGGGCATAGCGGTCGATCAGCCAGCCGGCGTCGTCGGCGGATCCCGGGGGCGCCGGCGACAGCACGGCCAGCGGCAGGCCGGTCAGGGGGCCGGACACGACCGACATCAGGGTGGTCTTGCCGGCGAAGGCGCTTTCCACCGGTTCGATCAGGGCCTTGTACAGACGATGCGCCTCGGCCCGGTCGAAGGTCAGGCCGCCGCGGCCGGCCCAGATCATCGGATCGACGGTCGGGTCGCCCTCGTCGCGGCGGGCGCCGGCGGTCGTCAGGGTGGAGCGCAGACGGCCGACGGACCGCGTCATCTCCGCCTCGCCCAGGTCCGCAGCGCGGGCCCAGACCACACGCTCGCGCGAGATGCCCCAGACATAGGTCGCTTCCGGATTGACGAGGACCAGCAGCAGGGCCTCGTCGGGGTTCAGCAGGGCCTGGGTCTCCGCGACCGACAGGGCGCGCGGCGCGACCAGTTCGGCGTAGGCGGGGAAGCGGACGTCGATCTCGGCCTCGACGGCCTTGAGGCCGTCCAGCGAGGCCTCATAGGCGTCGGTCAGTTCGGCACGGCGCGCGCGGGCGGCGTCGCCTTCGGCGCCGTAGAGGGTCGCCAGCTCGCGTTCCTGAGCGTCGCGCCCGGCCAGCAGCCGCTCGCGGCGCTCGGCCAGTTCGCCCAGCTCCCCCTGCCCCTCGGCATACCGCGCGGACACCCGGGCCAACGCCTCCGCGGCGTCGGACGCCATGGCCCACTGGGCCGCCTCATAGGCCTCGGCGCGCAGGGCCTCGGGAGAGTTGTCCGGATCCTGCGACCCGGCCGGAGACGCGAGCAGGACGACACCGGCCAGTCCGGCGGCGAGCCGGCGAAGCGCGCGCATCAGTTGCTCAGGATCTGGACGCGCGTCCAGATCGCTCCGCCATTGGTCACCTCGATGCGGACGCGGCCCGTGCGGGGGCGGACGGTGCAGACCGGGTAGTGGTCGACCAGACCGCTGCGGCACAGAACGCGGCTTCCCTCGCGGATCACCAGATCGAGCGGCGCGTCGCCGTCGCCGATGCCGGCGACGCGGAGGATCTCGTTCGGGCGCGCCGTGACGTCGAAGCCGTACGCCTCCCGCGCACGCATGGTCTTTACCGTGGCGATCGGGCCGTCGCCGTAGGGGCTGGAGACCACGCCCCGGTTCGGATCCTGACGGACCACGGCGATGGCGGCGGCATAGGCCGGATCGCCGTCGGACATGGCCAGGGCCTCGTCCAGCAGGGCGTCCGCGGTGAAGAAGGGCGCGGCCTCGCCCTGCGCCCGCACCGGCACCTCGCCGACCATGCGCGCGGCCAGGATCAACGCGCCGGGATCGTCGCGCTCGCGCCCCCAGTCGGCCAGCTGGGCCGCCGTGGCGAGTCGCGCCACGCCGCGCGCGGCCCCCGGCTCCTCCTGCGCGGAGACCCCGACGGCGGAGACGGCCCACAGCAGGACCGCCGTCAGACCGGCCTTCAGTCCCGCCCGCACGCCCATCCCGCAACTCCCCGTTCAGCGACCATCATGCCGTGACAGCGGAACGGCGCAAGCCGGGCCAGTGATGGAAGCTGATTCAGCGGCGGGCGGCGCCGAGAATGCGACGGTCGCCGCGGGACTGGACCAGCACGGCCACCCCGTCGCGGTCGCCCAGAGCCTCGGGCAGGGCGTAGACTTCGGGGCGGCCGGTCCAGGCGCCGAGGCGCGCCACGGTCCGGACGACGTTGACCTGACGCACCGTCTTGCCGCGGTTGTCGCCCGAGCCCACGCGCACGCTCTGGACGCCGGGCGTGTAGATCACGGCCACCACGTCGGCGCCGCCTTGCGGCACGCGGCCGGAGCCCACGCCCACGCGGTCGCCATCGGCGCGGAACTCGACCTCCGGCGGCCAGTCGCGACGGGCGGCGGCCTCGGTGACGGCGACGTCCAGCGGGCCGGCGGCGGCCGTGACGACGCGCCGGCCGTCGATGATGACCTGGGGCGTGGCGGGCGCGCGCAGGCGCAGGGCCTCGACGTACTGTCTCTGACGCGCGCTGAACGAGGGGCGCGCGAGCGTGTCCTTCCAACCCAGCCAGTCCCAGTAGTCGACGGGCCAGGTCAGCAGGATGACGTCGGCCTGATCCGCCAGACGCTCGACCACGCCATTGGCTTCCGGACAGCCGGCGCAGCCCTGGGCGGTGAAAAGCTCCACCACCACCGGCTCTTCGGCGACGACCGTCGGGCGCGCGCCCGTCTGGGCCGACGTCTGCGCGCCGCCCATAACCAGCGCGGCCAGCGCCGCGGCGACGATTCCTCCGATCCTCATGGCGGCGGAGCCTATCGGCCCGCGCGGCCGGCGCCGCTCATAATCCCGTGAGCAGGCCGTGACCCCTGTGGACGAAGCCGGGGATCAATCCATCAGCTGCTGGGCCAGATAGACATAGTGGCGGGCCCAGCGCCGCGCGTTGGCGACCGGGTCGGCGTCGTTGGAGTGACCGCCCGCCGTCTCCTCGTAATAGAGGTAGTCGTGGCCCTGGGCCGCCAGCCGCGCGGCGAACTTGCGGGCGTGGCCGGGGTGGACGCGGTCGTCTCGCGTGTTCGTCGTGATGTAGACGCGCGGATAGCGGACGTCGGGGCGAAGCTGCTGATAGGCGGAGTAGCGGGCGATGTACGCCGCCTGCTCCGGAATGCGCGGGTCGCCGTATTCGCCGATCCACGAGGCGCCGGCGGGCAGCAGGTGGTAGCGCAGCATGTCGATCAGCGGGCTTTCGATCACCGCGGCGTTGAACAGCTCCGGATGCTGGGTGATCGAGACCGAGGTCAGGACGCCGCCGTTGGAGCGCCCGTAGATGCCCAGCCGGCGCGGGCTGGTGATGCCGCGGTCGATCAGGTCGCGGGCCACCGCGGCGAAGTCGTCGAAGGCCAGCTGGCGGTTTTCCTTCAGCACGGCCTGGTGCCAGCCGGGGCCGAACTCGCCCCCGCCCCGGATGTTGGCCTGGACGAAGACGCCGCCGTTCTCCAGCCACAGCTTGCCCATCTCGGGCTTGTAGGCGGGCGGGAAGCTGGCCTGGAACCCGCCGTAGCCGAACAGGATGGTCGGCGCCGAGCCGTCCATGCGCAGGCCGCGCGGCATCACGACGAAATAGGGGATCTTCGTCCCGTCCGACGACGTGGCCTCGAACTGCTGCACCACGTGGGTCGAGGCGTCGAACTTGGGCGGGGCGGCGCGCAGGGCCGAAAGCGAGCGGCCAGAAGGTTCCAGCAGACTGAGCGTCGGCGGCGTCAGGAAGCCCTGGCTGGAGACGAAAACGCGGCCGGAGCCCTTGGACGCGTCACCCAGGGACAGCGCACTGGAGGTCGGGGCCTCGATGTCCCGGAGCACCCAGTGCGGGTTCGGGGCCGCCCTCTCAGGTGTCGAACCGACATGTATCAGCCGCCCCGACACGTTGTCGGAGATGGCGAGGATCAGGTGGTCCTCCAGGACGGCGACGTCCTGCAACGACTGGCGCGGCCCCGGCGAAAAGATCAGTGCAGGCGGGGACGGCTGGTCCTCCACAGGCGCGCGCAGGTCCATGAAGGGCACGGAAAGAAGCGACCCCGGCGGAACGTCGGCGCCTTGCAGCGCCCAGGCCTCGTCGTTGGAGAAGATCAGGCGTCCGCCCTGGGTGCCGTAGATCGACACCCGTTCCGGCAAGGCGAGGCGCGTGGGGCCCTGATCCGTCAGAAGCGCAGTCTCGGAGCGGAAGGTGTCCAGGGGCCGGCTGAACACGACCGCCTCCACGGCCCCCCCGGCGTCGCGGAAGACGGATGCGGAGACGCCGTAGCCGCCGTCGGATTGCGCCCCGCGATAGACCTCGGTCGCCTGCGCCAGGGTCTGGCCGCGCTTCAGCGACTTGATGATGTAAGGATAACCTGACTCCGTCAGCGTGCCGGGGCCGAAGTCGGTGGCGACGAGAAGCGTGTCGCGGTCCAGCCAGCTGAGGCGGTGCTTGCCCTCGGGCAGGACGAAGCCGCCGTCCACGAACGTCTTGGTCGTCAGGTCGAACTCGCGCACGACCACGGCGTCCTTGCCGCCGTCCGACAGCGAGATCAGGCAGCGGGTCTCGTCCGGAGCCAGGCACGAGGCGCCCTTGAACACCCAGTCCTTGCCCTCGGCGCGGGCCAGGGCGTCGACGTCCAGCAGCGTCTCCCACCGCGTGTCGGCCGACGCATACGACTCCAGCGTCGTGCGGCGCCAGACGCCCTTGGGATTGGTCGCGTCCTGCCAGAAATTGCCGATCCCGTCGCCGAGGAAGGACGGCGCGGGGATGCGGTCCGTGGCCGTCAGGATCGCCTCGGCCTCGGTCCGGAAGGTCTCGTAGCGAGGGTCGCCGGTCAGGGCCGACAGCGCCGTTTCGTTCGACGCCCGCACGAAGGCCATGGCTTCGGCCCCGTCCACCTGCTCCAGCGCCAGATGGTCGTCGGCGGCGGCCACGCCCTCGGGGGAGAGGTCGTCAGGCATGTGCGGAGGCGGCAGTTCAATCGAGGTTCCGCCCGGATTGGACATGACTTCCGTAACCGTCACGTACTGAGGCGCGCAGGCGGTCAGGGCCAGGGCCGAGGCGGTGATCAGAAGGGGGGCGCGCATCGTCGTACTCCGTTCAATCTGGATTTCCTCTGCTAGAAGCCGGGCGGAGGAGACCTTACCGGGCTCAATCCATCAGCCGCCGCGTCAGATAGGTGTATTCCAGCGCCAGACGCCGGGCCGTCTCGCGCAGGTTGGCGCCGGCGGCGTGGCCGCCGTCGGTGTTCTCATAGAACAGGACGTCGTAGCCCAGCTCCTGCATCCGGGCCGCGGCCTTGCGGGCATGGCCGGGGTGCACGCGGTCGTCCTTGGTGGAGGTATGGATGAAGACCTGCGGATAGGGCTGGCCCGCGCGCAGGTTCTGGTACGGCGAGTAGGCCGCGATCCACTCGCGCTCGGTCGGGACGTCCGGGTTGCCGTACTCCGCGATCCACGAGGCGCCGGCCAGCAGCTTGTGGAAGCGCAGCATGTCGAACAGCGGCACCTGGATGACGGCCGCGTTGATCAGGTCCGGGCGCTGGGTCAGCATGGCGCCCATGAACAGGCCGCCCTGCGAGCCGCCCATGACGCCGAGACGACGCGGGCTGGTGATGCCCCGGGCGATCAGGTCCAGCGCCACGGCCTGGAAGTCCTCATGCGCGCGCTGGCGGTTCTGCTGCAGCGCCGACTGGTGCCAGCTGGGCCCGAACTCGCCGCCGCCGCGGGTGTTGGCGACGACGTAGACGCCGCCGCGCTCCAGCCACAGCTTGCCGACGTTGGCCGAATAGCCGGGCAGCAGCGACGACTGGAAGCCGCCGTAGCCGTACAGCAGCGTCGGGTTCGATCCGTCGGTCGGGATGGCCTCGCGGCCCACCACGAAGTACGGGATCTTCGTGCCGTCGGCGCTGGTCGCCTCGAACTGGCGGACCTCCAGCCCCGTGGCGTCGAACTTGGCCGGCAGCGACTTGACGCTGCGCGCCTGCCCGGTCGCGGCGTCGACCAGCCACAGCGACTGGGGCGTCAGATAGCCGGACACCGAGGCGAAGACGCGGTCGTCCTGATCGGAGGCCGAGCCCAGATTGACGGACACGTTCTCCGGCAGATCGACCCTCGTCGCGGTCCAGCCGCCGTTCCGGTCGGGAGCATACGAGACCAGACCGCCGCGGACATTGTCGTACAGCGCCACGACCACGCGATTGCGGGTGTTGGCGACGCCCTCGATGGCCTGACGTTCGGTCGGGCGCAGGATGAGTTCGACCGGCGCCTGGGTGCGGCCCAGCAGGCCGTCCAGATCCCAGGCCACCAGATCTCCGGTCCTGAAGTCGCGTCCGCCGTGGCTCCAGTCCTGCTCCAGCGTCATGATGACCTTGCCGCCGACGAAGCCCGAGATCGACGACTTGGCCGGCAGCGGCAGTTTCGTCGTCGTGCCGTCGTCGTTCAGGACGTAGGTCTCGGTCTCGTAGAAGGTCACGCCGCGGTTGATCAACGTCGCCCGCAGCGCGCCGTCGGCGTCGCGCAGGGTGAAGCCCGAGGCGGAGACGTCCGTCTGCCGGCCGCGGAAGACCTCGACCGCCTGATCCATCGGCGTGCCGCGCGTCCAGCGCTTGACCACCATGGGATAGCCGGAGTCCGTCAGCGTGCCGGGCCCGAAGTCGCGCGAGATCAGCAGGGTGTTTTCGTCGATCCAGGTCGCGCCGCCCTTGGACTCGGGCAGGACGAAGCCTCCATCGACGAAGGTGCGGGTCGACCGGTCGAACTCGCGCACCGTGACCGCGTCCTTGCCGCCGTCGGACAGGGTGACGAGGCAACGGGTCTCCGCAGGCGACAGGCAGTTGGCGCCGCGCCAGACCCAGTTGGCGTTCTCGGCCTTCGACAGGGCGTCGACGTCGATGATTGTCGTCCATTGCGTCTGGTCGCCCAGGTAGCCGTCGACGGTGGTCATCCGCCACAGGCCGCGCACGTTCGTGCCGTCCTGCCAGAAGTTGGAAATTCCCTGCGCCTCGCCCTCCAGCCCCATGGCGAAGCCCGGCGCCGGGATGCGGTCGCGGGCCTCGAGGATGGCCAGCGCCTGGTCGTGGAGGCCCTGGTAGCGGGGGTCGCCCTGCAGCGTTCCGAGGCTGGTCTCGTTCTGCGCCTTGACCCAGGCCATGGCGCGCTCGCCCTCGACCTCCTCCAGCCACAGGTACGGGTCGGCGGCGTCGGTCTGGGCGAAGCCGGCGGCGGCCGCCTCCTGCGCAAGGGCGGGCGCGGCGGCGGGCAGGATGAAGGCGGTGGTCATGGCGAGCAGCGCGAGCCTGGTTTTGATCATGAAGGTCTCCCCGGAACTGGGGCGCACCTTAAGGACGCGAGGCCCGGCGGCAAGCCGCGATCAGTGGTTCCCCTCGTCCGGGATGCACAGCAGATTGCCGCAGGCCTTGCAGTGGACGGCGTCCGGGTCATGCACCTGCAGGCCGCAGCGGTCGCAGGGATAGCGGACCTTGTGCGGCCGCAGCAGGGTCTGGCCCAGCCGGACGAACAGGGTCACCCCCATGAGCATGATGGCGATCGAGACGATCCGGCCCCACGCCCCGGGCAGCAGGATGTCGCCGTAGCCCGTGGTCGTCAGGCTGGTGACGGTGAAATACAGGGCGTCGATCCAGCCGATCATGCCTTCCGCCTTCTCGAGGAAGAAGGTGTAGACGAAGCCGGTGGCCACGAAGACGAAGGTGATCAGGGCCGTCATCGACTTGGTGATCTCCTCCACCCGCGTGTCGTCGTAGCGGCGGCCGACGGTGCGCCAGAAGAAGTCCGAGTTGATCAGGGTCCAGAGCCGCAGCACGCGCAGGAAGCCGAGGTTGAACAGCCAGGCCGGGAACAGCAGCGTCGCCAGGATGAACAGGTCCATCCAGACGATCGGCTTCTTCAGCCAGTCCTTCAGATCGGAATAGCAGAGCGCCCGCGCCGTCAGGTCGGCCGCGAGGATGAAGGCGATGACGTAGTCGACGACGTAGAAGGCGATGGGCTGGTGCCGCAGCAGCGGCGCCGCGATGAAGAAGGCCACGATGGCCAGATCGACGACCAGCACGGCCAGGCGGAAGCGCACCGCCGTCGTCGACGTGCCGTGATACAGGGCCCGCAGGCGCGGCCTCAGGCGGAAGCCTTCATTCCGGGGCGCGGGCTCGGCCTTGGTCATCGTCCGGGCATAACGCGCGTCGCTCGCATCGGAAACCGCCGCGCTCTATATCCCCGGCATGAGCGGGCGTCCCTTCGTCAAGATGAACGGCTGCGGAAACGACTTCGTCGTCGTCGACGCGCTGTCACGTCCGTTCGCGCCGACGCAGGCGGAGGCGCGGGCGATCGCCGACCGCGCGACCGGACAGGGCTGCGACCAGCTGATCGCCATCGAGCCTTCCGCCCACGCCGACGCCTTCATGCGCGTGTGGAACGCCGACGGCGGCCCGGTCGAGACCTGCGGCAACGCCCTGCGCTGCGTCGGCTGGATGCTGATGGAGGCCAGCGGTCGCGACGCGGTCGCCATCGACACCCTGGGCGGGCGGACGACGGCCACCCGCGCCGGGCCGCGCCGCGTGACCGTGGACATGGGACCGCCGCGGCTGGACTGGCGCGACGTGCCGCTGGCCGAGGAAATGGACACGCGCGGCATCGAGCTGCAGGTCGGGCCGATCGACGCGCCGGTGCTGCACACGCCGGGCGCGGTCAGCATGGGCAATCCGCACGTGGTCTTCTTCATCGATCATGTGCCGGACGACGCCTTCGTGCGGGCGACCGGATCGCTGATCGAGCACCACCCCCTGTTCCCCGAGGGCGTCAACGTCGGCTTCGCCCACGTCGAGGCGCGGGACCGCATCCGGCTGAGGGTGTGGGAGCGCGGCGCGGGCCTGACCCTGGCGTGCGGCACCGGCGCCTGCGCCGCCCTGGTCGCCTGCGCGCGCAGAGGGCTGACGGAGCGCGCCGCGACGGTCGCCGTGGACGGCGGCGAGCTGGAGATCGCCTGGGACGAGGCGACGGGTCACGTGATGATGACCGGGCCGGTCGAGGTGGAGGGGACGGGTACGCTCTAGAGCACCTTCTTCAGGATCGGCCTGAGGCTGACCGCGCCCGCGCGGAAGTCGGGCCAGGGGTCGGGTTTCTTGAGGAGGGCGGCGGCGTCGTGGAGGGTGAAGGCGCGCGGGTCCAGGCCGGATTTGACCTGCCCCCACGACAGCGGGAAGGCGACGCCCGCGCCCGGCCGCGCGCGGGGCGACCAGGGGGCGACGGCGGTCGCCATGCGGCCGTTGCGCAGGTAGTCGAGGAAGATCTTCCCGCCTCGCGCCTTCTTGGCGATGGTGGTGGTGAAGCGGTCGGGCTGGTCCCTGCGGACGCGCTCGCAGACCTCCTTGGCGAAGGCCTTGCACTGATCCCATTCGATGCGGCTGCGGGCGTCGGTCCGGATCGGCACGACGACGTGCAGGCCCTTGCCCCCCGTGGTCTTGACGAAGGGGTTGAGGCCCAGCGCCTCGAGCTCCTTCTTCATCACCTTCGCGGCGGCGATGACGTCGGCGAAGTCGAGGCCCTCGTCGGGGTCGAGGTCGAAGGTGATCTGCTCCGGCGTCTCCGGATCGTCAGGGGCGCAGCCCCAGGGATGCAGCTCCAGCCCGCCGGACTGGCCGATGGCGACCAGACCCCCGACGTCCGACACGGCGACGTAGGGCGCGCGCTCCTTCACGTCCATCAGCTTCAGCCGGGGGTTGGAGCCGGGCATGGCGTGGCGCTGGAAGAATTTCTGGCCGGCGATGCCGTCGGGCGCGCGGATGATGGAGACGGGGCGGTCGGCGACGTGCGGCAGGATGCGGTCGACGGCCATTTCGTAATAGCGGACCAGCTCGCCCTTGGTGATCGCCGGGCGGTCGTCCACGGCGGGCCACAGGATCTTGTCGGGGTTGGAGATCGACACGCCGGCGACGATCAGCTTGCCCCTTTTTCCGCCGGGCGCGGGCTCGCCGGGCACGTGCAGGGCGGCGGCGACCCTGTCAGGTTTTCCTGACTTCCCGGCGGGCGTGGGCGCCTGCGGCCGCTCGGTCACCTCGGCGGCGGCCTTGTCCTCGCGCAGGCCCTTGTAGGCGGCATGACGCAGGGTGCCGCTCTCGGTGTAGCCCCCGTGTTCGATTTCGGCGACCAGCACCGGCTTCACCCAGTGGACGTCGCGGCCGCCCCGCGGCGCCCCCTTGCCGGCGAAGGGGCTGGTGTCCGAAGCGGCGGCCTTGAGCGGCGGCAGCAGGGTCTTGAGCAGGGGCTGGGCGTAGCCGGTGCCGACCCGGCCCAGCGAGCGCAGGCCGCCCGCCTCGCGCACGCCGACCAGCAGGGAGCGGAAGCGCGTGCCGCCCTCGGACGACCAGCCGCCGATCACCACCTCGTCGCGACCGCGGCACTTGGACTTCAGCCAGGCGCCCGACCGGCCCGCGGCGTAGGGCGCGTCCAGCTTCTTGGAGATGACGCCTTCCAGATCCATGCGGCAGGCGCTGTCCAGCACGGCCTGACCGGTGGTGGCGAAATGGTCGACGTAGCGGACGCGCTTGCCGGCCGCCTTCGGCACGCGGTCCAGATGGGCCTGAAGCCGCGCCTTGCGGTGCGAAAGGGCCAGTTTGCGCAGGTCCTCGGTCCCCTCGGCCAGCAGGTCGAAGGCGAAGAAGACCAGACCCGCCGTCCGCCCGTCGCCGATGGCGGCCTGCAGGGCCGAGAAGTCGGGCATGTGGTCGGCGTCCAGGGCGCAGACCTCGCCGTCCACGATGCCGTCGGGCCAGGACGCGGCGTCGGCGGCCAGTTCCGGAAACTTCGCCGACCAGTCGTGGCCGCGGCGGGTGTAGACCCTTGCCTGGCCGCCGCCGGTCGAGACCTGCACGCGGTAGCCGTCGAACTTGATCTCGTGCGCCCAGCCGGCGCCGGACGGCGGGTGGTCGGCCACCTTGCAGAGCTGGATCGGGACGAAGGCGGGGGGCTTGCCCAGCTTCGCCTCGCGCGCCTTCGGCTCCGGCGTCTTCGGAGCCTTCCGGGCCACGGGCTTCGACGAGGTCCACTTCTTCTTCCCCTCCGCGATCTCGGCCAGCGAGCGGCCGGTGGTCACGCTGGCGTCGATCTCCAGATTGGCGTCGCCCTCGCCCGGCACGGCATGCTCGTCCTTCTCCTTGATCAGCAGCCAGTTCGCCCGTTTGGACGGTTTTCCCCGATCGCTCTTCAGCCGGACCAGGGCCCAGCCGCCCTGCAGGCGCTCGCCCGACAGGGTCATCTTGATGGAGCCGCGCGCCCAGTCGTCCGACAGGGTCTCCGGGTGCTGGGGTTCCCACGTGCCGCGGTCCCACATCTGGACCGTGCCGGCGCCGTAGTTGCCCGACGGGATGGTCCCCTCGAACCCGCCATAGTCCAGCGGATGATCCTCGACCTCCACCGCCAGCCGCTTGACCGCGGGGTCGCGGGAGGGGGCCTTGGTCACGGCCCAGGATTTCAGCACTCCGTCGACCTCGATGCGGAAGTCCCAGTGCAGGCGCGTGGCCGCGTGGCGCTGGATCAGATAGGACCCGCCGGCCTTGCCCGCCCTGCCCTTCTTTCCCTTCGGCTCCGGCGTCTCGTCGAAGCGCCGCTTGGCCTGATAGGTCTTCAGTTCGCCCTTCGCCATGAGGGCGGAACGCACCATTTCCGGAATCGCTCAGCCTTCCGATGCAGCCGCTGAACGCCCAGACCAGCCGCACCATGAGCCGCGTGCGCTCGACCGGCACCACGCCGGAGACGCGCACGGCCGAGGCGCTGCGCGCGATCGGGGTGAAGTACCGCAAGCACGTGCGCGCCCTGCCGGGCACGCCGGACTTCGCCAACCGGACGCAGGGGTGGGCCGTGCTGGTCCACGGCTGCTTCTGGCATCGCCACGGCTGCAGGCGGACCACCACCCCGGTGCACAACGCGGAGCACTGGGCCGCCAAGTTCGCGCGCAATCAGGCGCGCGACGCGCGGGTGGAGGCGGCGTTGACGGCCAGGGGGCTGAAGGTGGTCACGGTCTGGGAATGCGAGACGAAAGACCGCGCGGCGCTGGAGGCGCGGCTGCGGGCGGAGCTTTCCTGAGCCGTCGCCTGCCCCCATCTGTCCGCCATGACCGACGCCGCGCCCCCCGCCCCCGCCGCCCGCACCCTGAAGATCGACTTCGTCTCGGACGTGGTCTGCCCGTGGTGCGTGGTGGGGCTGGGCGGGCTGGAGGCGGCGCTGGCGCGGCTGAAGGCCGAGGGGATCGGGGCCGAGATCACCTTCCGCCCGTTCGAGCTGAACCCGCAGATGGCGCCGGAGGGCGAGAACATCGTCGAGCATGTCGGCCGCAAATACGGATCGACGCCGCAGCAGTCGGCGGCCAACCGCGCCATGATCACCGAACGCGCGGCCGAGGCCTGGCCCGGGTTTCAGATGCGGATGGGCGAGGACAGCCGCATCTGGAACACCTTCGACGCCCACCGGCTACTGTGGTGGGCCGGGACGGTGGGGCCGGAGGCTCAGAGGGCGCTGAAGGAGGCCCTGTTCCGCGCCCACTTCACCGAGGGGCGCCGCCTGACCGACCCCGAGGTCCTGGCCGACGCGGCCGCGGCGGCGGGGCTGGACCGGGCCAGGGCCGTCGAGGTCCTGGCCGACGACCTGTACGCCGCCGACGTGCGCGCCGAAGAAGCCCTGTGGCGCGCCCGCGGCATCACCGGCGTGCCCGCCGTGGTGGTGGAGGGGAAGTGGCTGATCAGCGGCGGCCAGCCGGCGGCGGTGTTCGAGGAGGCGTTGCGGGGGATGGCAGGGGAGGGGTGAGGGCGTCGCGCCCTAATACCAATTTTGCAGAACAAAGGTTGAACATCGCCCCGAGCGGTGGTGTGATGAATCTCAGCAGGAGCGAGTCGAATGACAAAACCTCTCGGAGAAATCACAGCCACGTTCCGGTGCACGGCGTGCGATCAGCCGACCAGTCTCTCGGTCGACGACGATGATCAGGCGTCCTGTTCGAACTGCGGCGAAGCGTTCGGACCCATGTCCGAAATCCGAGCTTCGGTCCGAAAACAATCCGTCGATATGGCGAGGTCGGCGGTGAGAAAGGCGTTCCAGCGCCGCTGAGCTCCTGCACTGCCGCTACTGGTAGTCGATCATCGAGTAGTAAGCAGGCGGTTCGATCCCCATTAGGCCGTATCTAAGATAAAACTTCCGTGCAGCGCGCCAAGCGCGCACGAAACTGGGGGCCGCAGAGTCCTGTGCGATTGCGCCAAATGTATACCAAGAACCGTCAACGATCTGCGATCTGGTGAGTCGTTGGAGCGGATACCCATGAGCAGTCGCTACTCGGGCTCTCTCTCGCTGAGCACGGACCAGCATGTTCAGAAGCCAGCCATCCAGTTGCTCAAGCTGCCTACGGTTCGTGAGTAGGGGCATGAAGCCCATCAGCCCTCGTATTCCAGGTGGCTTCTGGTTGTGAAGCAGGAACTGCTGGATCTGGCGCTCGCCGAGACCGCCATAGATGTATTTCCTGATCTCGTTCAAGCAGGTGACGAAATCCCAATCGAAGAAATCCGCGCCAATCCTGTTTTGACCCATGATGCCGTGTGGGCCTCTCGTGTAAAGAAAGAGGTGTTTGTGGACTATGGATGAAATCCGTTTCTTGATCCGCCGCAGTGATTTGTCAGGGAGTTCAATCCTATCGTGGCAGATTCGGTGTCCTAGATAGTCGATATGATCAATTGTTTTAAGGTCGGCAATATCGTCATCGTCTATTGCCATGATGCGTTTCTCAAGCTCACTGCTTCCGCCTAACAGGCGGATGCCGGGAGATTTTTCCCGGTTGATCCGCAGGCCTGCCGCGGCGCAGTGCGCGCGGAACTCTTCGGCCACACGCAATGCATCAGTGAACGTTTGAGTGACGGCGACGACGTCATCCGCGAAACGGACAAACGACCCGTTCATTTGTTCCAGTGAAAGGTCGAGGGCGTGGCCAGTGGCGTTTGACAAGAACAAGGACATCGAGCTGCCTTGAGGAACGCCCGCGCTTCGCTGTTCAAACGTTCCGCCGGGGTAATCTGCTACGCGAGCAAAGCGGTGACGCAAGAACGCCTTTGCGACGGTGCGCTCCGCGTTGGACAGGATAAATTTGCGCCGATCCGATATGATTTTCGAGATGTAGTCCTGATCGATAGTATCGAAGAACTTCGAAAAGTCGTACTGGACGACATAAACTTTACTCCCAGTAACGGAGCGCTTGAGGTTTATGATAGCATCAAATACGGACTTGTCTGGACGGTAAGCAAAGCTGTTGCTCGAAAGAATATTGATGTTTCTTCGCGTAGCGGCGCGATGGACGACATTTGCAACAGCAGCGTCTGGAATGGAGAACGCCATGATGACGCGAGCGCCTCCGCCCGGCTTTTCAATTTCGTATTGGACAGCGGGGGTTGGTTCATACTCCCCAGCCTGAATTTTGCGCCAGATCGTGCGACTCAAGAAACGCGAGTGCTTGATGCAGTATTTTGGATCGAAGTGGGGATGCAGGCCCCAAGCACTCGGGTCTGTAATGCGGGGAGCGCCGGGAGCCTGGCCGGTCCGCTTGGAATACTTGGAGGCGTACTTTCGGCTCGTCGCTATTCCCGCGTGATGCCGACGTAGTGCCGATCTCGCCTTACGGATAAGCGCTTCTTCTATGAGTTCTTGCATTCTCAAGCCCCCAATGTGGAGGCACCAGCGTCGGCAAGTCAGGGCTTCTTTTGCGAAAGGGCGACCCGCTAATCTCGCTGCAGGCCTGCAAAGTGATTTTCCCGACGCTGGCTAGCGCACCTCGCACATAGGCTAAGCTTGGACAGCGCACCTGTGGTTGTCAAGCTGGCCCTCGTCACACCTTCACCTCAATTTCCCCTCCCCCGGCCCTGAACTTCTCGCTCATCGCCGCCATGCCCGCTTCGGCCTCGGCCAGCGAGCCCCCGGCGTCGTTCTGGACGCGCGCGGCGTCGCGGATGTCCTGGCTGATCTTCATGCTGCAGAACTTGGGGCCGCACATGGAGCAGAAGTGGGCGGTCTTGTGCGCCTCTTTCGGCAGGGTCTCGTCGTGGTACTGGCGCGCCGTCTCGGGGTCGAGGCCGAGGTTGAACTGGTCCTCCCAGCGGAACTCGAACCGGGCCCGTGAAAGGGCGTCGTCGTGGGCGCGGGCGGCGGGGTGGCCCTTGGCGAGGTCGGCGGCGTGGGCGGCGATCTTGTAGGTGATGACGCCGTCCTTGACGTCCTGACGGTCGGGCAGGCCCAGGTGCTCCTTGGGCGTGACGTAGCAGAGCATGGCCGTGCCGAACCAGCCGATCATGGCCGCGCCGATGGCGCTGGTGATGTGGTCGTACCCCGGCGCGATGTCGGTGGTCAGCGGCCCGAGCGTATAGAAGGGCGCCTCGTGGCACCACTTCAGCTGCTCGTCCATGTTCTGCTTGATCTTGTGCATCGGCACGTGGCCGGGGCCCTCGATCATGACCTGGCAGCCGTGGTCCCAGGCGACCTTCGTCAGCTCTCCGAGCGTGCGAAGCTCGGCGAACTGGGCCTGGTCGTTGGCGTCGGCGATGGAGCCGGGGCGGAGCCCATCGCCCAGCGAGAACGACACGTCGTAGGCGCGCATGATCTCGCAGACCTCGTCGAAGCGCTCATACAGGAAGCTCTCCCTGTGATGCGCCAGGCACCACTTGGCCATGATGGAGCCGCCGCGCGAGACGATGCCGGTGACGCGGTTCGCCGTCATCGGCACGAAGGGCAGGCGCACGCCGGCGTGGATGGTGAAATAGTCCACACCCTGCTCGGCCTGTTCGATCAGGGTGTCGGCGAAGACGTCGAAGGTCAGGTCCTCGGCCACGCCGCCGACCTTCTCCAGCGCCTGATAGATGGGCACGGTGCCGATGGGGACGCTGGAGTTGCGGATGATCCAGTCGCGGATGTTGTGGATGTTGCGGCCGGTCGACAGGTCCATGACGTTGTCGGCCCCCCAGCGGGTGGCCCAGACCAGCTTGTCGACCTCGTCGTCCACCGAGGACAGGACCGCCGAGTTGCCGATGTTGGCGTTGATCTTCACCAGGAAGTTGCGGCCGATGATCATCGGCTCGACCTCGGGGTGGTTGATGTTCTGGGGAATGATGGCGCGGCCGCGGGCGATCTCCTGACGCACGAACTCGGGCGTGACGAAGTCGGGGATGCTGGCGCCGAAGTCCTCGCCGTCGCGGACGCAGGGGGCGGTCTGCTCGCGCCGCAGGTTCTCGCGGATGGCGACGAACTCCATCTCGGGCGTGATGACGCCCGCGCGGGCGTATTCCAGCTGGGTCACCGGGCGGCCGGGGACGCCCTTGAACACCTGATGCCGGCTGACGTCGAAGCGGGGGGCCAGATGCTTGCCGGACGCGTGGCCGTTGTCCTCGGGCTTCACCTCGCGCGGGTTGGCGACGGGGGCGACGTCGCCGCGGTCCAGCCGCCAGGAGGACATGACCCTGGGCAGGCCCCGGGTGATGTCGATGGCCGCGTCCGGGTCTGTGTAGGGGCCGGAGGAGTCGTACATCGTCACCGGCGGCTCATTGGCGCTGGGGTGCACCGCGACCTCGCGGAAGGGCACGCGGATGTCAGGGTAGAGCTCGCCGGAGACGTAGACCTTGCGTCCGCCCTCGCGCGGACCGACGGGCACACGGCCGGCCTTTTCCGCCACCTTGCGGCGGGCCTCGGCCAAGGGAAGGGTCGAGGACTCGGGCTCGACCGGCGCGGCGGTGGGGACGTGGACGTTCATTGGCGGCCTCTTCTCGCAAGAGGGACCGCCGGCGCGGTGTGAGACTCCGGACGTGCTCCGGAGCGTGTCTCGTCCCTTCGCCGGCATGACCCGGATCAGGTTCGGCCGGTCAGAGGGACACCTCTATCTCAGCGGCTCAGGCCGCCCCCGGGAGAACGGCCGGACGATAGCGGAGCGTCAGGGCTCCGACCACCCCTTCACCACCGGCAACGTCGCGGCGGGATCGGCGGGGACGATCAGGGTCAGGCGCGCCTTGCCATGGCCGGGGACGTAGTCGGTCTCGGCCTCGGACCCCATCAGGGCGACGCGGGCGCGGGCGGCCGTCTCGTCGCCGCGGTTGACGACCTCGACCTCGGCCGCCCAGCCGTCGGCCAGGGGGCGCGCCTCGACGACGTGGGCGGTCAGCTGGGGCGGCGTTTCCTCGCCCTTGGCGTCCTTCAGCAGCAGGGTCAGGGTCAGCAGGATCACGGCGGCGCCCAGCGCGGCCATGATCCACTCCAGCACCGGCGGGCGGGGCGGGGGCGACTTCGACTTCGCGCGCGCCCTGGACTTCGGAGCCTGGGCCATCAGACCAGCAGCCGCGCGGCGGCGGCCCCCAGACCGGCGGGAAAGCCGAGCACGACGGCCAGCGCAGCGATCTCGTGCGCGCCCTGCCCGTCCGTGCGGCCCAGCAGCCACAGAACGTAGAGGCAGGTCAGCAGCACCAGCCCGTAGCCCGCGACCGTGAAGTGGAAGAAGGCCAGCAAGGGGCGGTCGTGCGCGTGCTGCCCGGCGAAGCCGACGCCGTAGACGAAGGCGTGCATCAGGCCGAGGGTCGCGGCCAGCAGGGCGACGCTCTGCACCGCGTTCAGCCGCCATGCGATGAGGAGCATCTCCTCCGTCGGGGCCATGTTCAGCGCGAGGAACAGGGCGCCGACGATCATCAGGAACAGTTCGGCGGCATAGCCCCGAGGTTCCCCCGCGCGCGAGGCGCCCAGCTGTCGACGCGCCAGAAGGGCGCCGATGCCCGCCGGCACGCTCTGCAGCGCCGCCTGCCCCAGCCAGGCGTCGACGGGAAGGTCCAGCCTGAGCGCCCCCACGCCGAAGAGCACCGCGGTGGAGACGAGAAAGCCCAGCGCCACGGCGGTCAGGGTCTCCAGCGCGTGGTCCAGCCAGCCGCCGCCCTCGCGCAGGCCGACCGACCACGACAGGCCGAACAGCAGCGGCAGGCCCGAGGCCACGAACAGCGCCAGCCGCGGCCGGTCCATGGCATGGCCCAGGGCCCACATCTCCATGGTCATCAGCAGCGGCACGGCGAAGATCAGGGCGCCCGCCGCCCCGCGCGCCAGATCGCGGGCGAAGGCGAGGTCGGACGGGACGCGCGGGGCGGCGACGGCGGTCATCCGACGGCAACGCTTGAAGGGCGCCGGAGGCTCCCGTCCCGTCCGGCACGGTGCTAAGCGGGACGCCTGATCCCAAGGAGCCCCCATGCACCTCGCCCGCTTTCCCCGCGTCCGCCTGGCCCATCTGCCGACGCCGCTGGAGCCCCTGCCCCGACTGGGTGAAAAACTGGGCCTCGATCTCTGGATCAAGCGCGACGACGCCACCGGACTGGCGGGCGGCGGCAACAAGACGCGCAAGCTGGAGTTCCTGCTGGGCGACGCCTTCGAGAAGGGGGCCGACGTGCTGGTGACGCAGGGGGCCGTGCAGTCCAACCACGTGCGTCAGACGGCGGCGGCGGCGGCGGCGCACGGCTTGGGGTGCGCCATCATTCTGGAGGCCCGGACGGGCTCGACGGCGCCGGACTACGTCGGCAACGGCAACGTTCTGCTGGACAAGCTGTTCGGGGCCTCGATCCGCACGGTGGACGCCGGCACGGACATGAACGCCGAGCTGGAGACGGAGGCGGCGCGGCTGCGCGGCGAGGGACGCCGGCCCTACGTCATCCCCGGCGGCGGCTCGAACCCGATCGGGGCGCTGGGCTACGTCGACTGCGCGCGCGAGATCGTGACGCAGGCGGACGATCTGGATCTGGCGATCGACCGCATCGTGACGGCGACGGGCAGCGCGGGCACGCACGGCGGACTGGTGGCGGGGCTGGCGGTGATGGGCGCCGACGTGCCGGTGCTGGGCTTCGGCGTGCGCGCGCCCAAGGCCCGGCAGGAAGCCATGGTCCTGAAGCTGGCGCGCGAGACCGCCGCCCTTCTGGGCCGGCCGGACGCGGTGACCGACGACATGGTGGTGGCCGACTGCGACTACGTCGGCGAAGGCTATGGGCTGGTGGATCAGGGGGTGATCGACGCCCTGGTCCTGGCCGCGCGGACGGACGGCATCGTGCTGGACCCCGTCTATTCCGCCAAGGCGATGAAGGGCCTGATCGCGCGAACCGCGGAGTTCCGGGGCGAGACGGTGGTGTTCCTGCACACCGGCGGGGCGCAGGGGCTGTTCGGCTACCAGAGCGTGCTGGAGGGGGCGCTCGGTCACGGCGGCACGGTCGAAAATTGACGTAGGAACCGCCGCGCAGGCCTCGGGTTAGACCGGCTCGCACAGGAGAGCCGAGATGCTGGCCACCGATTACCGCGGGCCGCGACGCGTGCGCGTCGTGGAGAAGCCGATGCCGCGGATCGAGCATCCGCGCGACGCCGTCGTGCGGGTCACCCGCTCCTGCATCTGCGGATCGGACCTGCACCTTTATCATGGCATGGTGCCGGACACCCGGGTGGGGACGACCTTCGGGCACGAGTTCTGCGGCGTGGTCGAGGAGGTCGGGTCGGCGGTGGAGACGCTGCAGAAGGGCGACCACGTGCTGGTGCCGTTCAACATCGCCTGCGGCCAGTGCCACTTCTGCAAGCAGGGCCTGTTCGGCAACTGCCACGAGAGCAATCCCCAGACCACGGCGGTCGGCGGCATCTTCGGCTATTCGCACACCGCCGGCGGCTATGACGGCGGACAGGCCGAGTATGTGCGCGTGCCCTATGCCGACGTCGGGCCGACGATCATCCCCGACTGGATGGACCCCGAGGACGCCGTCCTTCTGACCGACGTCGTGCCGACCGGCTATCAGGCCGCGGAGATGGGCGGCATCCAGCCGGGCGACACCGTGGTGGTGTTCGGCGCCGGACCCGTCGGCCTGCTGGCCGCCCGAAGCGCCTGGCTGTTCGGCGCAGGCCGGGTCATCGTGATCGACCACCACGAGTACCGTCTGGAGTTCGCCCGCACCTCCTGCCCGGCCGAGGTGTACGACTTCCGGGAAATCGGCGACCCCGTGGTGTTCCTGAAGAAGATCACCGACATCGGCGCCGACGTCTGCATCGACGCGGTGGGAGCGGACGCGTCCGGCAACGCCTGGCACACCGTCTTCGGCAAGAAACTGAAGCTGGAGGCGGGCAATGCCGTGCCCCTGCACTGGGCGATCAACTCGGTGAAGAAGGGCGGCGTCGTTTCCATCGTCGGCGTCTATGGCCCGACGGGCAACGTCGTGCCGATCGGGAACGTCGTGAACAAGGGCATCACCATCCGGGCCAATCAGGCGTCGGTGAAGCGGCTGCTGCCGCGCCTGATCGAGCATGTGAAGGAAGGGCGCATCGATCCCAAGGGGATCATCACCCACCGGATGCCGCTGGAAGAGGCCGCCGAGGCCTATCACCTGTTCTCGTCGAAGCTGGACGGCTGCATCAAGCCCGTGCTCATCCCGAACGCCGCCTGAGGAGACGACGATGACCCAAAGCGATCAGGCGAAGGCCGCGGCCGCAGCGGCCGTCCCGCGCATCGATCCGGCGACGGTGCCCGGCTGGGGCGTGGACGCGGATCCCGACAATGACCCGACATGGCCGATGCGCGACCGTACGCGCGACGACGGGCCGGGCATGAACTGGACGCCTCCCGAAACGCAGACGGCCGACGTCGAAATCCTGCAGTCCGTCGAGCATCAGCGGCGGCCGGCCTCGGTCGGCACCACCCTGCCGCCACGCGGCCTGAGCGGACTGATGCGACGGCGGGCCTTCCGGCTGAGCGAGAGCCAGTGGGGCCACTGGCTGATGCTGATGGCCGCGGATCGCGTCGACACTGTGGAAGGCCTGATCGACGACGTGCGGGGCGGACGGATGCCGAACCCGCTGGTGGAGATGGGCCTGGTTCCGCGCGCCCGCGCGCGGGAGGCGGCGATCGGCACGCTTGCGGCAGTGGTCGGCGTCGGCGTTCTGATCGGCTATGGACTGTCGCGGCGACGCCGATAGCGCGCCATGAGGCGACAGGCGGATCGGGGCGAGGCGAATGAAGGTTCTGGGGGTTCTCGGCGGCATGGGGCCGGCGGCGACGGTGGCCTTTCTTCAGCGCGTCCTTGAGCTGACGCCCGCGCGCGAGGATGAGGACCACGTCCGCGTTCTGATGGACATGAACCCGCAGGTGCCGAACCGGCATCGGGATCCGCCCGGCGCGAAGGAGGCGCTGGGGGCCATGGCCGCGCGGCTGCGCGACATGGGGGCGGAAGTTCTGGCCATGCCCTGCAACACGGCGCACGCCCATGCCGACGCCATCCGCGCGGCGGGGGCGCCGTTCCTGGACATGATCGAACTGACGGCGGCTGAGGCGGCGGGGCAAGGCGCGACGAAGGTCGGCGTGCTGGCCACGCCCGGAGGGCAGGACCTGTATGTGGCCGAGCTGGAACGGCGCGGGCTGACGCCGGTCGTGCCCGCGGTCGGGCGACGGCGGGCGTTTCTGGATCTGGTGTTCAAGATCAAGGCCGGCGACCTTGGCGAGGATCGGCGTGCCGACATGCGGGCGCTGGCGCAGGCGCTGATCGACGACGGGGCCGAGGCGCTGATCGCCGGCTGCACGGAAATTCCGCTGGTCATGAGACCGGGCGACGTGGGCGTGCCGCTGGTCGACTCCGCCGAGGTGCTGGCGCGCGCGTGCGTGAGGGAGTGCGCCTAGAACCCGAGTTCCGCCCGCACCCGCGCCGGGTCCACACCACGTTCGCGGATCGACTGCAGCGTCTCCGCCTTGTCGCGCTTGGCGAGGCGGCGGCCCGAGGCGTCGAGCAGAAGGGGGTGGTGTCGGTAGGTCGGCGTGGGCCAGCCCATCAGGGCCTGGATCAGGACCTGGACATGCGTGGCCTCGAACAGGTCATGGCCGCGGATCACGTGGGTCACAGCCTGCAGGGCGTCGTCGTGCGTGACGGCGAGATGATAGGCCGTGCCGGCGTCCTTGCGCGCCAGCACGACGTCGCCGGCGGTTTCGGGCCGTGCCGGGATCAGGCCGCGTTCGCCGTCCGGCCCGGCGCCCTCCTCCACCCAGGCCAGCTGCGACCAGGCGCGGACGCCGAGGGCGGCGCGGGCGCGGTCCAGCGACAGTCTCCACGCGAAGGGACGCCCCTCGGCCAGCAGCGTCGCCTCCTCCTCCGCGGGATGCGGACCGGGTCGTGCAGCCTCCGCCGGGCCGTGCGGGGCGTCGCCGATGGCGTCGAGAATGTCCTTCCGTGTACGGAAGCATCGATAGAGCAGACCCCGTCGGCCCAGCACGTCGACCACCCCGGCATAGTCCTGCAGATGATCCGACTGCCGCCGGATCGGACCGTCCCAGTCGAGACCGAGCCACGTCAGGTCCTCGACGACCCCCGCCTCGAACTCCGGCCTGCACCGCGTCGGGTCGATGTCCTCGATACGGAGGATGAAGCGCCCTCCCCCGGCCCGCGCGGCGGTCCACGCCGTCAGGGCCGACAGCGCGTGGCCACGATGAAGCCGTCCGGTCGGCGAGGGCGCGAAGCGGGTGGTGAAGGCGCTCATTCCGCGATGATGCCAGTCCGCGCGCCGGGCGACGAGGTCCGCAAAGCGCGGGCCGACGCTTGCGGGCCGGCGGCCAGGGCGTAAGGCTGGGGCAATGCCCGCCCCGCCCACGCCCACCGATCTGACCGCCGCGCGCGCCGCGCTGGTGGCCGACGACCCGGCGCTGGCCAAGGCGGACGCCGTCGTGCCGCCGTTCGAATGGCGCGCCCGCACGGGCGGCTTCGCAGGGCTGCTGCGGATGATCGTGGAGCAGCAGGTGTCGCTGGCCTCCGCCGCCGCGATCTGGAAGCGCGTGGTCGAGGGGCTGGACGGCGTGCTGACCCCCGAAGCCGTCATGGCGCGAGACGTCGCCGCGCTTCGCGGCATGGGACTGTCGATCCAGAAGGCGACCTATGCCCACGAGATCGCACGGGCGCAGGTGGAGGGCCGGATCGACTTTCATCATCTGGAACGGCTGTCGGACGCGGAGGCGGTGGCGCGGCTGACGGCCATCAAGGGCGTGGGTCTGTGGACGGCCGAGACCTTCCTGATGTTCTGCGAGGGCCGGCTGGACGTGTTTCCGGGTGGGGACATCGCGCTTCAGGAGGCGATGAAGTGGGCGGACGGCCTTGCGGCGCGCCCGAACGCGAAGGCTGCCTATGCCCGGGCCGAGGCGTGGCGGCCGCATCGCGCCGTGGCGGCGCATCTGCTGTGGGCGTGGTACGGGCTGGTGAAACGGGGAGACGCTACCGTATGACCGCGACCGTTCTGACGCCGGAAATCGTCGCGCCCGAGAGGCTGCTGGCGGTGCTGGATTTCGCCGGCGTGGCGGTGTTCGCGGCCACCGGAGCGCTGGCGGCGGCGCGGCTGAAGCAGGATCTGGTGACCGCCGCCTTCTTCGCCGCGATCACCGGCGTGGGCGGGGGCACGCTGCGGGACCTGCTGATCGGGGCGCCGGTGTTCTGGGTGACCGACTGGCGCTACGTCGCCGTCTGCATCGCGGCCGCGGTGGCCGTCTGGCTGATCGGCGCGCGCGAGTGGCGGTTCCGCGCCCTGCTGTGGCTGGATGCGATCGGGCTGGCGGCCTATGGCGTGCTGGGGGCGGCCAAGGCCGAGGCCTGGGGCGTGCCGCCCCTGATCTGCGTGGTCATGGGGGCCCTGACCGCCTGCTTCGGAGGCGTTGTGCGGGACCTGCTGGCGGGCCAGCCGTCGATCCTGCTGCGCCGCGAGATCACGGTGTCGGCGGCCATTCTGGCGGCGGCCGTCTACGTCGCGGCCACGCGGCTGGGCCTGGGGGACTGGCCGGCGGCGATACTGGGCTCCCTGCTCGGGTTCGGCCTGCGCGCCGGCGCCCTGCGCAAGGGGTGGAGCCTGCCGGCCTTTCCGGCCCGCGGCTGAGCGTCATGACGGCGTCGTCGAATCAGGCGTAGGCTGGAGACGTCGGAGGAGACGCGTCTTCAGTCACGCACGCCCACACGTCCGAAGAAGTCCGGGGACCTGAGATGCGGGTCTCGGAGCGACCGCCGTCCGGTTGGCCGGCCCTGGTGCTGAACGCCGATTTCCGGCCGCTCTCCTACTATCCGCTGTCGATCTGGCCCTGGCAGGAAGTCGTCAAGGCCGTGTGGCAGGACCGCGTCGACGTGGTCTCGGTCTACGACAAGGTCGTGCGCAGCCCGTCGCACGAGATCCGGCTGCCCAGCGTCATCTCGCTGAAGAGCTACGTCGATCAGGATCGGGCGCCGGCCTTCACGCGGTTCAACGTCTTCCTGCGCGACGACTTCCGCTGTCAGTACTGCGGCGAGACGAAGGAGCTGACGTTCGACCATGTGGTGCCGCGCAGCCGGGGCGGTCGCACGACCTGGGAAAACATCGTCGCCGCCTGCGGCCCCTGCAACCTGAGGAAGGGCGGGCGGACGCCGGCCCAGGCGGGGATGCCGATCCTGCGCGCCCCGCACCGGCCGAACGCCTGGCAGCTCCAGGACGCGGGGAGACGCTTCCCGCCGAACTATCTGCACCAGAGCTGGCTGGACTACCTGTACTGGGACATCGAGCTGGAGCCCTGAGGCTTCGCCCGGATCAGCCCACCCACCAGCCGCGGGGGTTGGGCACCGGGCGGCCGCGGGTCAGCAGGAAGACGCCCCACGCCCCGCGGATCACCAGCCAGCCGACCAGCACGAACAGCACGAAGACGCCCAGGTTGATCACGATCAGGATCACGCCCACCACGGCCGCGATCGCCGCGGTCCAGAGCGTGCGGCGCTGATAGAGGTGGTGGCTCGCGAACGGCTCCTCCGTCGGCGCGTCGCCGAACAGGATCGCCAGCAGGCCGACGACGGCGGAGACGCCCAGCGTGGGCACGGCGAACAGGATCAGGGCGTAGATCGCATAGAGGCCCATCGGCGCCTCCGGCGCCGGCTCGCGATCGCGCCGGCCAAAGGCGGGCTCGGGCGCGGCGGGCGGCGTCGGCTCGAAGGCGGCGCGGGCGTCGACCGGCTCGGGCGCTGCGGGCTCGGGGGGCGCGAACAGGGGGGCAGGGTCGGGGTCCGGCCCGGGTGCCGGCCGCGGTTCCGGCGCGCGGGGACGACCGGCCAGCGAGGCGGGCGAGGCGAAGCCGACCAGATCGTCGGGATCGTGATCCGGGGTCGGATCTTTCGGAGGCTGGCGGTCGCCGGTGTCGGTCATCGTCTACCCTTGCAGTGCCGCGATCATGCCGGGCGGGCCGGTCAGGCGCAACGCCGCTCAGCCCGCGCGCGACAGCCTGACCTCGCAGCCCGCCGCCTGGGCGCCGCGCAGGGCGCCCGGCTTTTCGACGCGCACGGCGACGGCGCGGACCCGGACGTCGATCAGACAGGCTCGGGCCAGCCGCTCGGCAAAGGTCTCGATCAGCTCCATGTGGCCCTGGGCCACCAGATCCAGCGCGGCTGCGCGCACCGTCTCGTAGTTCAACGTGTCGGACAGATGCTCCACCGGGCCGGGCGTCAGCTCCAGCGTCACGTCGACGTCAAGCGGCTGGGTGATGCCGCGCTCATGGGGATGGACGCCGATCTCGGCGGCCAGCGACAGGCCGCGGACGAAGACGGTCAGGCCGTCGCGGCGGAAATCTTCGCTCATCGGTCAGTCCTGCACGTCGGGCGTGCGCCAGGCCAGCCGCTGACCGGAATCGACGGCGATCGTCTGACCGGTGACGTGGACGGCGACGGCCAGCCAGATCACGGCGTCGGCGACGGCCCGCGGATCCACCGCCTTTTCCAGAGGAACATTGGACCACTCGGCTTCAAACTCGGCGGCCGACTGATGCGTCGACTGCAGCGTCGGTCCCGGCGCGACCGCGTTGACGCGGATGCGCGGCGCCAGCGCCTGCGCCATCGTGGTCGTCGCCCAGTGCAGGCCGGCGCGCGACAGGGCGTAGGAGAAGAAGCGCGGATCGGGCTTCAACACGCGTTGGTCCAGCAGGTTGACGATCGCCGCGCCGTCGGGCGCCTGGGCCGCAAAGGCCTGGGCCAGCAACACAGGGGCGCGCAGGTTGACGTCCATGTGGGTCGACCAGCTGTCGCCGGTGACGGTCTCGAGCCGGTCTTCCTGAAAGACGGAGGCGTTGTTCACCAGCAGGCTGACCGGCCCGAGCGCCTCGGCGGCGCGGCCGATCAGGGCATGGGCGGCCGCGACGTCGGTCAGGTCCGCCTGCAACACGGCGGCGCGACGGCCGAGGTTCCGGACGTCCGCAGCGACGGCCTCGGCCTCCTCGACGGAAGAGCCGTGGTGCACGGCCACGTCCCAGCCGGCGCGGGCGGCGCGCAGGGCGATCTCGCGCCCGATGCGGCGGGCCGCGCCGGTGACGAGCGCGACCCCGCGGGCGGGCTCAGTCAACCCGGCCGAACTCGAAGAAGTTGATCGCGGCCAGAACGGCGACGAAGCCGAGGATGACGTAGAGGGCGAGCATGGAAAAAACTCCGAAGGGTCGGGCGGGCATACCGGCGGCGCTTCGTGCGTTCAAGTCGGACGCCGAAGGATGACTGAATGAACGCCAACCTCTTCGCCATGTTCGCCGTCTTCGCCGCGGGAGCCGCCGCGGCGGTTCAGGGGCCGACCAACGCCCGGCTGGCGCAGGGGCTGGGCACGCCGCTGAACGCGGCTCTGGTGTCGTTCACCGTGGGGACGGCGGCACTGCTGGTGCTGGCACTGGCCATGCAGCACCGGCCGGAGGGGCAGGCGGTGCGGGAGGTGCCCGGCTGGGCCTGGATCGGCGGCCTGTACGGCGCGCTGTTCGTGGTCGTGCTGGCATGGGCCACGCCGAAGCTGGGGGTGGCCACGTCGCTGGCGGCGGTGGTGGCGGGGCAGCTCGTGCTGGGCCTGATCGTCGACCATTTCGGCCTGATGGGCGTGCCGCGTCAGCCGATCAGCCTGTCGCGGCTGGGAGGCACGGCCATGGTGATCGGCGGCATGCTGCTGGTGCGGCGCGGCTGAGGTCCGCCTATATTCGCCGACGATGACCGAGGCGATTCCGGCCCCTGAAACCGACCTGAAGGCCGCCGAGCTGATCCGCGACGAGGCGCGTCGGGCCCCTGACAGGCCCGGCGTCTATCGCATGTACGGCGAGGACGGCACGTGCCTGTACGTCGGCAAGGCGCGGTCGCTGAAAAAACGGATCGTGCAGTACGCGCAGGGGCGCTTCCACACCCAGCGGATCGCCCACATGGTGTCGCTGACCCGGTCGATGGAGCTGGTGGTCACGGCGACCGAGACCGAGGCTCTGCTGCTGGAATCCAACTTCATCAAGAAGCTGAAGCCGCGCTTCAACGTCGTCCTGCGCGACGACAAATCGTTCGCCGAGCTGATGATCCGGCGCGATCACCGGGCGCCGCAGGTGCGCAAGCATCGCGGCGCGCATACGATCAAGGGCGATTACTTCGGCCCGTTCGCCTCGACCTGGGCGGTGAACCGGACCCTGACGACGCTGCAGAAGGCCTTTCTGCTGAGGTCGTGCTCGGACAGCGTCTACGAGAGCCGCACGCGGCCCTGCATGCTGCATCAGATCAAGAGATGTTCGGCGCCCTGCACCGGACTGGTCTCGCTGGAGGCGTACGCGGGGCTGGTCGACGAGGCCGAGGCCTTCCTGCGTGGCAAGTCGCGGGCGGTCATCGGCCGGCTGTCGAAGGAGATGCAGGCCGCCAGCGACGACATGGATTTCGAGACGGCCGCGCGCGTGCGCGACCGGATCCGGGCGCTGTCGGCGATCTCGATGGAGAACTCGGTGTCGGCCGAGGGGGTCGCCGAGGCGGACGTCTTCGCCCTGCACGCGGACGGCGGCCAGGCCTGCGTGCAGGTCTTCTTCTACCGGGGCGGCCAGAACTGGGGCGGACGCGCCTACTTCCCGCGCGTGGACCGGTCGGACACGGACGCCGACATCCTGGGCTCGTTCCTCGGACAGTTCTACGAGGACAAGCCGGTCCCGCGGGAAATCCTGTCGAACGTCGTCCCGTTCGAGAAGGAACTGCTGGAAGAGGCCTTTTCCATGATGGCCAGGCGGAACGACGGGCGACGGGTCGTTTCGATCGAGCGGCCGCAGCGCGGGGACCGCAAGGCGCTGGTGGACCACGCCCTGACCAATGCACGCGAGGCGCTGGCGCGACGGCTGGCGGAGAACTCGGCGCAGGGGAAGATCCTGGACGAGGTCTGCGAGGCCTTCGGTCTGGAGGGACGACCGGAGCGGATCGAGATCTACGACAACGCCCACATCCAGGGCTCCAACCCGGTCGGCGCCATGGTCGTGGCCGGGCCCGAGGGCTTCCGAAAGAACCAGTACCGGAAGTTCAACATCCGCGGCGAGGAGCTGAGCCCGGGCGACGACTTCGGCATGATGCGCGAGGTCATGCGCCGCCGCTTCAGCCGTCTGGTGAAGGAAGAGGACGAAGGCGAGGCGCCCGAACGGCCCGACCTGCTGCTGATCGACGGCGGGCTGGGCCAGCTGTCCGCCGTGCGGTCGGTGCTGGACGAGCTGGGGCTGGAGGACATCCTGGCCGTCGGCGTGGCCAAGGGTCCTGACCGCGACGCGGGGCTGGAGAAGTTCATCATCCCGGGCAAGGCGCCGTTCATGCTGCCGCTGAAATCGCCGGCGCTGTATTACATCCAGCGGCTGCGCGACGAGGCGCACCGTTTCGCCAACGGGGCGCACGCCAAGCGGCGGTCGATGGACATCAAGCGCAATCCGCTGGACGAGATCGAGGGCGTCGGCCCCGGGCGCAAGAAGGCGCTGCTGCACGCCTTCGGCTCGGCCAAGGGCGTGGGCCGGGCGTCCGTGGTGGATCTGGAGAAGGTCGAGGGCATCAACCGGGCGCTGGCGGAACGCATTCACGCGTTTTTCCACCCGGCCGGCCGGGGGTAGGGTGACGGCATGAGCGATTTCGCGGAAGGCACGGTCCATCGGGCGGCGGACGACATGAAGTCGGCCATCCGCGCCGACGCCGCCGCTCTGGCGCTGTGGCAGGGCCTGACGCCGCTGGGCCGCAATGAGTTCATCTGCTGGGTCGAGGACGCGAAGCAGGCTAAGACGCGCGCGCGCCGCATCGCCCGCACCCTTGAGGAGATGCAGGAGGGCAAGCGCAGGCCGTGCTGCTGGTCCGGTTGCGTCCACCGCGACGACAAGGCGCCCAGCCCGTCGCAGCTGTTCATCGCCTCGAGGAAATCCGCGAAATGACCGACGCCGACCCGCTGTTCGCCGGCTATCGGCGTTTCCGCAAGGACCGCTGGCCGGAGGCGAAGGCTGAATACGAGGCGCTGGCCGCCGACGGCCAGACGCCGCATACCCTGGTCATCGCCTGCTCCGACAGCCGGGCCGATCCGGCGCTGATCTTCGACGCCGCGCCGGGCCAGCTGTTCGTGGTGCGCAATGTGGCCAACCTGGCGCCGCCCTATGCGCCTGACGGCGACCTGCACGGCGTATCGGCGGCGCTGGAGTTCGGGGTCAAGGTGCTGAAGGTCCGCCGCATCGTGGTGATGGGGCACGCCCACTGCGGCGGGGTGGCGGCGATGCGCAAGGGCGCGCCGGACAGCTGCCGCGACTTCCTGCAGCCATGGATCGCGCAGGGCGAGCCCACCGTGCGGCGTGTGGCCGACGCCGTGACGCAGGATCAGGTCGAACAGGCCAGCGAGGAGGCGGTGGTGCGGCTGTCGCTGGACAACCTGCGGACCTTTCCATGGATCGCCGAGCGGGAGGCCGCAGGTGAACTGGAACTGGTCGGCCTGCATTTCGGAATCGCCGAAGGACTGCTGCGCAGGCTGACGGGCGCGGGGCCGTTCCAGCCGCTCGCCTGATCCGACGAAGCGTGGCATCTCAGGTCATCAGCCCGAGGACGCCATGACCCCCGCCCCGCATCCCCACGCCAATCCCATCCCCAACATCCTGACCGGCCTGAGGCTGGCGGCGGGGGTGGTGATGTTCCTGATCCTGGCCGGGGCGACCGGGGGCGTGCCCTATCTGTCGAGCTATCTGAGCCCCGAGGACCAGTTCGCCCTGTACCGCGCCGCCTTCTTCATCTTCGTGGTGGCGGCGTCGACCGACTGGGTCGACGGCTATCTGGCCCGGCGCTGGCACGCGACGACGCGCTGGGGCGCCATTCTGGACCCGATCGCCGACAAGGTGCTGGTGACGGGCGCCATCCTGGGCGTGCTGACCAGCGGATCGGTGCCGCAGATCGCCATCCCGTGCGGCCTGATCCTGTTCCGCGAGTTCGCGGTGTCCGCCCTGCGCGAAACGGTGGCCGGCAAGGTCAAGCTGCAGGTCACCCTGCTGGCCAAATGGAAGACGACCCTGCAGCTGGTGGCGCTGGGCGCCCAGCTGTTCGCGCGCAACTGGGACGGCTTCGGACTGGAGTTCGACTGGCTGCCGCACTTCCAGCTGTTCGCCGACGTCCTGATCTGGCTGGCCGCCGTCATCACGGTGTGGACCGGCTGGCAGTACTTCGAGAAGGCGCGCCAGAAGATGAGCGCGATCTAGGCGGTAGGCAGTAGGCAGTAGGCAGTAGGCAGTAAGGATTAGCGGCTCAATCGGAGGCGTGGGATTCAAGCTTCACGATCAGTGCCCGCAGCATCCGTCCGAGTTCGTCGGCCTGAGTGAGGATGGGTGCCGATGCAGTCTCGGTCACGAGTCCGACCCGAACCCCCAGCAGCAGGTGGGTCTCCGCCTCCTTGAGTGAGCCTTGGGCAATCCTGAGGAAGTTCAGGTACGAGCCTTTCGATGAGCGCCCGTAGCCTTCCGCAATGTTGGCGGCAACGGATGCTGCAGCCCGTCTGGCCTGAGCGGTCATGCCGAACTGCTCTTCTCTCGGAAACGAGCGCGTCAGCTCGTAGACGGCCTGTGCCACGTCCATCGCTCGCTGCCAAACTCTCAAGTCGCGATAGCTGTTGATCTGATCCATGCCGTCGTCTGACGCGCCGCCGCTTCCCTACTGCCTACTGCCTACTCACTACTGCCTCGCCTTCAGACCCCCAGCTCGGCCAGCAGGTGGTCCATCCCGTAGACGTCGCGGAGCGCCACCGTCACCGCGCCCGTGGTGACGATGACCGAGCGGTTGACGTTCGGGTCGTAGCCGTAGGCGTTGCGCTGGGTCAGGATGGTGGAGTCGAAATTGGCGCCGATGATCTCGCCGGCGGCGTTGACGGCGGGCGAGCCCGACGAGCCGCCGATGGTGTCGGTGGACGCCGCCATGTTGATGACCGTGTCGCCGGGGATGCGGTCGCGGGCGGCCAGCAGCTTCGGCGCGACGTCGAAGGGCGCGGCGCCCGTCATGCGGTCCCACAGGCCGGCGAAGGTGGTGAAGGCCGGCACGGTCTGACCCTGATAGGTCCAGCCCTCGACCCGGCCCCAGGTCAGCCGGAGCGTGCCGGTGGCGTCGGGATAGACGCTGTCGCCATAGGCGCCGAAGCGGGCGCGGGCCAGGGTTTCCGAGGCGCGGTCGGTCGGGCCGACCACGCGTTCCTCCCACTCGGCGCGGGCGGCGCGGCTCTCGTCCTGGATCGACAGGACCCACCGGATCAGGGGGTCGTCCGAGGCCTCGATCGCCGCCAGCCCGCCGTCCCACAGGGCGCGACGCACGGCCGGATCGGCCAGCTTCGTGCCGCCGATGACGCGGGCCGCCAGACCTTCGGGCGACTCACGGCCCAGCAGGCCGCGCACGCGCGGATCGTCCACCGTCAGCCATTCGCGCGTCTTGGACAGCCACCAGCTGACCTGCATCTCCTCAAGCTCGGCATAGATCGGCCGCTCGGCGGTGATGCGGCTCTGGGCGGCGCCCAGGCGGCCGTCGACGTATTCCGGCAGGCGCTCGGCCGAGGGCTTCGCCCGCTCCTGCGCCGCGCGGACAAGCGTCCAGGCATAGCCGAACAGGACCGAGCCGCCGCCGGCCCGCGCCTCCAGCATCGTGTACGAGGGATAGAGCGCGCGCTGGATCGGCTGGATGGCCGCCAGTTCGCCCCACGGATCGCCGACGTCGGCGGCCAGCGCCGGATTGGCGGCCACGCGGGCGCGGAAGTCGGCCTCGTCCGCCGCGCGCTTGGCCATGAAGTCGACGTCGATCAGGGCGCGCATGCGGCCGATGCCGCGCTTGTAGGTGTTCTCCAGCGACACCAGCGGATCCATGACCTGGAAGGCGTGATCCGGACTCTCCTCGCCATAACGGATCATGCGGCCGCGCAGCTCGGAGCTGATCAGCTGGTCCATCGGCAGGATGACGTCGCGGACGGTGTAGAGCTGGTCCTGCGTCAGCAGGCGCTGGGTCGCGCCGGGGCTGCCGGTGACGAAGATGGGCTGGCCCTCGACGGGCTTCGACGCATTCCATTTGAAGTGGATCGGGGTCGCGGCCGGGGCGCCGTTCTCATACAGGCGGATGAAGGCCGCATCGATGGCGAAGCGGGGGAAGTTGAAGTTGTCCAGGTCGCCGCCGAAGGTCGCGGCGCGGTCTTCCGGCGCCCAGGCCAGACGCACGTCGGCATAGCGCTTGTAGGTATACAGCTTGAACTGGCCGCCGCGGTACAGGGTCACCACCTGGCAGCGGCTGTCGGTCTTGCCGGCGCAGGCCTCGGCCTCGATGGCGGCGGCCTCGGCGTCGCGGGCGCGCACGAAGGCGGCGCCCGACTGACCGGCGCCGGCGGCCTGCATGCGCCGGGTCACGTCGGCGATGTCGGTCAGGATCTCGGCCGAGGCTCCGGGGCAGCGCTTCTCCTCTGCGCGAGAGGCCGGCAGGAAGCCGGTGGCGGCGTAGTTGACCTCGGGCGTCGACAGCTGCGCCACGCACGAGGCGACGCAGTGGTTGTTGGTCATCACCAGCCCCTCGGGTGAGACCACGCCCGCCGAACAGCCGCCGAACTTCACCGACGACAGCCGCACCCGGTCCAGCCACGCCTGGTCGATGTTGGTGCCCAGCGTCTGGTTCACCCGCGCGATGGGGAAGTTGTCGAAGGTCCACATCCCCTCGCCCGCCTGCACGGCGGGGGCGGCGATCAGGGTGAAGGCGGTCGCGGCGGCGACGATCCGGCGGCCGAGGGTCATGCTGTGGCTCCGACACGAAAACTGACGCGGCGGACAGTGAAGCGGCGGCACGAGAGGCGCAACATGCAACATTCGACGACTGGAAGCGCTTCAGCGCCATCCCAGTCTAAGGAGGGTGCTGTAGCGCGCCCATCCGGACTTGAGCCGAGCCAGAAAGCTCTGGGGAGCCGCTGACCTGTCTTCCGATGCACGTGCATGGTGAGCGAAATACATTCCGTATTCTCCTCGGCCCTCAAACCGGTCGGGAGCAAAGCCTTCGGGGGCCAAGCCGATAGCGCGGACACGCATGCGCTCAGCTCTCGCCTCCCACTCCACTTCGTCGCCCAACGCCCAAGGAAAGAGATCAGCCATCAAGGCCGCGACGTGGAGAAACTCCGCGTCCTCCGAGTGCTCCCCGCCAAAATGATTGAACGCTTCAATCCACAGTCGTGCAGCCTCGGGGTCATCTTCGAAACCTGTGACAAACAGCGGATCCGCCCAGTGCATCCACGACAGGTAAAGGAGGTGGAGACTGTTCTCGCGCGAGCGGTCGCCCGCCCGCCATGAGGCTTTTCGAAGTCGATACTCGGCCTCCATCAGCGCGCAGTCGCCTCCCGCATGACCGCCGCATAGCCCGGCGCCACTTCGATCCGCTTCCCCGGCTCCGTCGCGCGGACGGCGCGGTGCAGGGCCGGCAGCTTCCAGCAGGGGACGTGCATGAACAGGTGGTGCTCCGCGTGGAAGTTGACCCAGTAGGGGGCGATGAAGGCGCGTTCCCACCAGCTGGCGCGGGTGGTGCGCGCGGCGCGGAAGGGGTCGGTGGAGGAGCCCTCGACGCAGGCGTGCTCGGCGATGTTCCTCAGCCGCGTCACCATCGGGAACCACGTCGCCAGCGGCAGCAGCCACAGCACGAACCAGGCCCACCAGACGCCGGCCAGCGCCATGACGACGAACAAGGCGGCGTTCGCGGCGAGAAAGGGAAGCACCGACTTGCCGGTGACCACCGCACCCTCGGCCACGTCCGCGTCGTGTGACGTGCGGAACGCTTTCAGCGCGAACAGCACCCGCTGCTTGAAGAAGGTCTGGCCGGTCAGGTCGCGGATGATCTTGCGGCGCAGGGACGCGCGACTGACCGGAAAGGGCGCGGACAGGACCAGGTCGGGGTCCTCGGCCTGCTGGGCATACTTGTGGTGGGCCAGATGATAGGGCCGATAGGCGGCAAGGCTCGCGCCCACCGGCACGGCGCACAGCCAGTGGCCGAGAAAGGCGTTCAGCCGGGCGTTCGGCGACAGGCCGCCGTGGGCCGCCTCGTGCATCAGGATGGCCAGCCCCAGCTGCCGCGTGCCGATCACCATGACGCAGACGGGGATCAGGATCGGCCAAACGACGCCGACCGCCGCCGCCAGCGCGATCACGCCCCAGCAGTGCGCGACCAGCAGCGGCCCGACCCAGGCGGCGCGCGTCTGGAACGGGGCCCATTCCTCGGGGCTGAAGACGTCGGCGGCGCGGACGCGCGGGGCGGCGGGCATGGATCGACGATACCGCTGAACCGGATCAGGATGAAGCCGCGCGCGTTCAGGCGGCGGGCCGGAGGAACGACATGGACGGGGTTTCGATCGAGGCGGCGCGCGAGACGCTGACGTCGCTCTGGGGCCAGACGGGCGTCACCTGGGTGCTGCCGGTCCTGCTGGGTCTGGGCCTCGCGGCGGCGACCGGGCTGCGGACCTTCCTGCCGCTGCTGATGATGGCGGGAGCCGAGCGGCTGAGCCTGTTCGGTCTGCAGTTGAACGAGAGCTGGAGCTGGGTCACGTCCGACGCGGCCATCATCGCGCTGGGCGTCGCGGCGGTGGTCGAGTTCGTCGGCGACAAGATCCCCGGCGTGGACCACGCCCTGCACTCACTGGGGCTGGTGGCGCGGCCGGTGGCGGCGGCGGTGGCGGCCGGCGGCCTGTTCGCCGGCGTCGACCCGACCACGGCGGCGGTGGCGGGCGTCATCGTGGGCGCGCCGACGGCGCTGGCCTTCAACGCGGCGCAGGGCGGGACGCGCGTGGCGTCGACCGCCACCACCGGCGGTCTGGGCAATCCGGTGCTGAGCCTGATCGAGGACGTGCTCAGCTTCTTCACCGTGATCCTCGCCTTCCTGGCGCCGATCCTGATCCCGGTGCTGCTGGTCGCCCTGGCGGTGGCGGTGTTCCGGCTGGCGCGGCGGCTGCGGCGCTGGCGCGAGGCCCGTCCGCGACCGGCCTAGAGGGTCTTGGCCGCGATGGCGCGGATGCTTTCCGCCTTTGCCGGCAGGTCGGAGGACAGGCGCGAGGCCATCTCACGGGCGCCCACCGGATAGGCGTCGCCGCCCTGGGCGATGCGGTCGGCGATCTGGGCGGCGGCCTTCAACGTGCGCGCCAGCTCCTCGACCTCTTCCAGCGCGAGGGCGCGCGCTTCCATCTGCAGGCGCTTCACGCGCTCCGCCGTGGTCTCCGGCGTGCGCATAAGGTCGTAGATCTCGGCGTCTCCGACGACTTTCAGACTCGGACGGGCGGGCTTTTCAGCGGCCATGGGAACACTCCTTCAACCTGTGCAATGCGGGTCGGAGTCGGAGCGTTCCGCCCCCGGAGCGAAGTCCGCGCCGGGTGTGGCGTCCGCGCCTCAGCCCTTCGACGGCAGGAAGGGCGAGAAGGTGATGACCGTGAAGGTGTCGCGGATGTGCGGCCGGGTCTGGACCGACTTCGTCACGAAGGTGCCGATGTCCATCTCGCGCGGCAGGTTGAACTTGGCCAGCAGGTCGTACTGGCCGGAAGTCGAATAGACCTCGGACACGTGCTCGACCTCGTCCACCAGATCGGCCGCCACGTCGTTGGCGTGGCCCAGCTCGCATTTGATGAAGACGAAGATGGCGGTCATCATGGCGGCGGTTCCCTTGGTGCGAGGCTTCTAGTGGCGGACGGCGCGGCGGGCGGCAAGTCGATCGATCTCGAAGCCGAGTACAACAACCGCGCCCGCGTGCCCGACCACCAGACGGTCATGCTGCGCTGGAAGGCGGACGCCGAGGCGGCGCGGGCGACGCGGCCCGTCGAGCTTCCATACGGCCCGGGCGCGCGCGAGGTCATGGACCTGTTCGAGGCGAGCGAAGGAGCGCCGGTCGCCGTGTTCCTGCACGGCGGCTACTGGCAGGCGCTGGACCGCAGCTGGTTCAGCTGGATCGCGCCGGCGCTGGTGGCGCGGGGCATCAGCGTGGCCATCCCCTCCTACGACCTGGCGCCCTCGGTGCGCCTGGGGCGCATCCTGATGCAGGTGCGCGACGCGGTGGAGACGGTCCGCCGGAGGAGCGGCGCGCGCCCGGTCGTCTTCGGCCACTCCGCCGGAGGCCACATGGCGGCGGCCATGCTGTCGGAAGGGCGGGCGTCGGCGGCGCTGGCGATCAGCGGGGTGTTCGATCTGGAGCCTCTGATCCCGACGTCGCTGAACATCGCGCTGGGGCTGGACGCGATGGAGGCGCGGGCCCTGAGCGTGACGAACTGGCCCGTGCCGGACGGTTCAGCGCCCGGCGGCACGACGCTGGACTGCTGGGTGGGCGGCGAGGAGAGCGCCGAGTTCATCCGCCAGTCGCGCGACATGGCGGCGCTGTGGGGCGGGCGGGGCGTGGAGACGCGGGTCGAGGTGGTGCAGGGCGCCGATCACTTCACCGTGCTGGACCCACTGAGGGATGCCCGGAGCGCGATGGTGCAACGGGTGGCGGATTTGGCGACCGCACCCTGATCGGCCTCAGCGGCGCGGCTGGGTGGCCTGCCCGGCGACGTTTCCGACGGTGCTCACGGTGTTGTCGACGACGCCACCCGGCTGAAGCGTGGTGTTCGCGACACCGCCCACCGTGTTCACGGTGTTGTCCACCGTCGCCAGCAGGCCTTCCAGAATCTCCGGATTGCGGTCGATCGTCGTCAGGGTTCGATCGATGATGTGGGCGACGTTGTCGAGGCGGACCACCAGCTGGACCGAGGCCTCGACGCCTTTGATCTGGATGGACACCTTGTCGACCGACACCTGGGCCCCGGCGCGCAGATGCAGCAGGTTGGCCAGACGGGCGTCGAGCGCGAGGTCGGCCTGAAGGTTCTCCACTTCAATCGTGATTTCTTCGACCTTCAGATTGGGCACGTCGAGAAAGACGTCGGGCTGGTCCGACGGCGCGCGCGACGTCTGCGGCGTCGCGTCGGACAGCGGCTGGACCGGCGGCACGCCCTCGCGGTTCTGGGCGGCGGCGGCGCCGGCGGACAGGAGCAGGGCGGCGAGGGCGACGGTCAGCGTTTTCGTTCGGCGGGTTCCTGTGAGGGGACGTCTTCGGTGGGCGGCGGGGCCGCGCCTGGCCCCGTCAGCGATGCGGCGGCGCGGAGCGTCCAGCCGACGTTGCGGAAGGTGCGCTGGCCCGGGATGGGTCGCGGCAGGCCGGTGCTCAGGTTTTCCTCGATCACCGCGCCGGACGGCTCGCTCCAGGCACGGACGGTGACGGAGCCCGTCTGCCGCCAGCGCACGCTGTCCGCGCGGGCATTCACCGAGATGGCCACATCCGAGGGCGGGGAGGCCGCGGGGGCCGGCGGCGGATCCTGCGTCAGAACCAAAAGTGACGGAATCAGGGCCAGCATTGGAGCACTAAAGCGGAAGGGACGCGTGCGGTTCCAGCCGCCCTTGACGAAACCTGCCGCACGGCCGAGTCAGGCTGAGGAGATGCCCATGCCCCACGACCGTCTGAGCGTGCTGACCGCCCTGGAGGCGCAGGGCGTGTGCCCGGTCTTCTACCACGCCGACCCGGAGGTCTGTCTGCACGTGATCCGCGCGTGCGGGCGCGGCGGGGCGCCGGTGGTGGAGTTCACAAACCGGGGCGACTTCGCCGTCGACCTGTTCGGCGAGATCGCGCGCGAGCTGCAGGGGACGGACCCCGACGTCATCCCCGGCATCGGCTCGGTGATCGACGCGGGCACGGCGGCCGACTTCCTGAACCGCGGCGCGCGCTTCGTCGTCAGCCCGGGGCTGGTCGAGGAGGTGGCGGTGGTCTGCAATCGGCGCATGACGGCCTACTTTCCCGGCTGCGGCTCCGTCACCGACATCATCCGCGCGCAGGAGCTGGGCTGCGAGATCGTGAAGCTGTTCCCGGGCGCCAGCGTGGGCGGACCCGATTTCGTCAAGGCCGTGAAGGGGCCGATGCCCTGGACGAAGATCATGCCGACGGGCGGCGTCGACCCCGACCCCGCCTCGATCGCGAAGTGGTTCGGAGCCGGCATCGTGGCCGCCGGCATGGGATCGAAGCTGATCACGGACGCGGCGGTGGCCGCCGGCGACTGGGACGGCATCGCCGCCCGGGTCCGCGCGGCCGTCGACGCGGTGAAGGCATTCAGGGAGGGCTGACGCCCTCCCCGCCCCCTTACTCGATGCCCAGATCCGCCGCGTTCAGGTCGACGTCCTCGGCCTTGATCACCACCAGATCCGGATGGGCGGCCCGCAGCGGCTCGAGGAACTGCGCCGCGTCGCCGACCACGACGACGTAGGCCCGCTCGCGACCCAGCCAGCGACCGGCCACCGACGACACCGCGGCCGGATCGACCGCGCGCATCCGCTCCGGATAGGTCTGCAGTTCGGACAACGGCAGGCCCAGGGCCACCGTGTCGCCGATGAAGCCGCCGAGACCGCCCGTGGTCTCGATCGACCGCGAGAACCCGCCGAGGACGAAGCTTTCGCGATCGGTGGCGGCCTGATCGGTCATCGCCTCGCCGGTCAGGCGGTCGACTTCCGACAGGACCAGTTCGACGACCTCGGCCGCGCTTTCGTTCTTGGTCTGGGTCTGGGCGGCGAACAGGGAGCCGTCCACGCGCGTGACGAGGCTGGAATAGGCCCCATAGCTGAGGCCGCGCTTGGCCCGCACCTCATTGAACAGATGCCCGCCGCTGCCGCCGCCGATGACGGCGTTGGCGACGGAGGCCGGATACCAGTCGGCGTCGGACCGGTCGGGCCCCCGGACCGCGACGGCGACGGCCGCCTGGCCCGCGCCCGGCATGTCGACCACCAGGACGCGCGGCGCCGTGGCCTGACCGGCGCGGTCGCCGATCACCGGCAGGGCCGCGGCCGGCCTGGCCCAGTCGCCGAAGGCGGCTTCGGCAAAGGCGAAAGCGGCCTCGGGATCCATGCCGCCGGTGATGACCAGCGCGGCATTGTCCGGTCGCCACCAGCGGGCATGATGGGCGGCGACGTCGTCTCGCGTCATGGCCGACAGGCTCTCGGCCGTCCCTGAGCTGGGCGCCCCGTAGGGCGCACCGGCGAAGACCACCCGGTTCAGCGTGGCCGCGGCGAGAGTGGCCGGATCGCGGAGGGCCACGCGCAGGCCGTTCAGCGACCGCGTGCGCAGACGCTCCAGTTCGGCGGCCGGGAAGTCGGGGCGCAGGACCACGTCGGCGAAGATGGGCGTGGCGCGGTCCAGCGACGCCACCGGCGCCGACAGACTTACGGTCGTGACGTCCGGATTGGCCCCCGCGCCGATGGAGGCGCCGAGCGATTCGAGCGAGGCGGCGATCTGGGGCGCCGTGCGGCCGCCGGCGCCTTCACGGGCGAGGGCCGCCGTGGCCGACGCGAGACCCATGCGGCCCTCCGGATCGCCGGAGGCCCCGCCGCCGATGATCAGCTGGGCGTTCATGATCGGCAGATCGGTCGACTTCGCCACGATGACGCGCAGGCCGTTGGGCAGGGTGCGCTCGGCCACGGCCGGCGTGGCGGCGACGCGGGCGGCGCCCGGAGCCGGAGGGGCCATGCGCCGGCCCTCGGGCAGAAGCTCGTTCGGCGGCAGGATGGCCGGCGGCACGCTGACGAAGGTCGGGACCGGCGCCGGATTGCGCCAGCTGTCCTCGGGCACGCCTTCCGGTCGCTGGCTTTCGTCCAGATATCGGACGCGCACCACGGCGTCGTCGCGCAGATAGGTGCGCGCCACGCGCAGGACGTCGTCGACGGTCACGGCCTGGATGGCCGCCAGACGCGCGTCGGGCGCGTTCGCGTCCCCCTCCGACACCAGCGCCTGCCCCAGGATGAAGGCGCGGCCCGACGCCGTCTCGCGCTGACGCAGCTCCGACGAAATGATCTCGACCTTGGCTTCGTCCAGTTCGGCCTGGGTGACGGGGTTCGTGCGGATCTCGGCGATGACGGCGTCATACGACGCCTCAGCCTGTTCCAGCGACTTGCCCTGGGCGACGATCACGGTGCCGGAGACGACGCCGTCCTCCTCCATGGTGTTGGCGCCGAACGACGCGCTGGTGGCGACCTGGTCGACGTAGACCAGGCGCTGATACAGGCGGCTGTTCTGACCGCGAGACAGGATGCCCTGCAGCACGTCGAGCGCCGCGGCGTCCGGATGGGTCGCCTCGACGCCCGGCCAGATGCGGCCCACGGCCGGCAGCGGCACGTTCGGCGCGTAGGACACGACGTCCCGCGGCTGGGTCCGCGGCGCGGCGGTCGGGCGCTGGAACACCGGGACCGGCCGCTCCGGGTTCGGAATGCCGGCGAAATACTGGTCCACCCAGCGGTCCAGCTGCGCCGGATCGAAATTGCCTGAGACGATCAGGGTCGCGGTGGCGGGGCGATAATAGGCCTCGTGGAAGGCGCGGGCGTCGTCGATGGTCGCGGCGTCCAGCTGCTCGATCGAACCGATCACGCTGCGGCGATAGATGCTCTCGTCGAAGCTGTTGTCGCCGATGACGAAGACGCCGAGACGGCCATAGGGCGGCGCATACACGCGCTGGCGCAGCTCCTCCTTCACGATCGAGCGCTCGGCCTCGAACACGGCCTGATCGACCACCGGCCGCGCCATGCGCTCGGCGTGGGTCCAGAGCATGGTCTCGAGATATTCCGGCGGGACGGTCTCGTAGTAGTTGGTGAAGTCCTGACCGGTTGAGGCGTTGCGGCTGCCGCCGGCGTTCTCCACCCAGGTCGAGATCTGGCCGTAGGGGATGTTGACCGTCTTGCGGCTGAGGATGTGCTCGAACAGGTGGGCGAAGCCGCTGCGGCCCTCCGGATCGTCCTTGCCGCCCACGTCGTACCAGACCTGGACCGTGACGGTGCCGGCGGTCGGGTCGGGCATGGCGTAGACGTCCAGCCCGTTGGACAGTTCACGGTGCGTGTACTGCAGCGGCGGAACGACCATGGCGGCGTCCTGCGCGCGCACCGCGCCGGGAAACGCGGTCAGCAGGGCCAGCGCCGAGGCGGCGAGAAGGGCGGCGCGGAGGGGACGCGGACGGATCATGGCCGAAGCTCCTGAACAGGGGTCGGCCGGACCCTATCAGGGCGGGAAGGCGGCGAAAGTTACGGTGCCGTAATGCGCCCTCAGGCGGCGCGGGCGCGCGCCTCAGGTGCGGCCGCAGGCGTGGGACGCCGGAGGGGCATGACGAAGCTGACCGTGGTGCCCCTGCCCGGCTCGCTCTCCAGACCCAGTTCGCCCCCGTGCATCTCCACCAGCGACTTGGTGAGGGCCAGTCCCAGACCGGTGCCCTGGGTCGTCTTGGAATGCTGTCCCTCGACCTGCTCGAACGGCCGCGCCAGACGGTCGATGTCCTCCGGCGCGATGCCGATGCCGGTGTCCGTGACCGCGACGCGGACGTGGTCGCCGTCGGGCCGGGACAGGGCCACGACGATCGAACCGCCTTCCGGCGTGAACTTCACCGCGTTGGATATGAGGTTCAGCAGCACCTGCTTCAGCCCGCGATGATCCGCCTCCACGTCCGGAAGGTCGGGCGCATCCAGCATGGCGGTCAGCCCCGCCTCCTCGATCTTGCCGCGCATCAGGCGCAGGGCGTCGTCGCACAGCTCCTTCAGCGACACCGTCTCGTAGTGCAGCGTCATCTTGCCGGCCTCGATCTTGGCCATGTCGAGGATGTCGTTGATCAGGCTGAGCAGGTGCTGGCCCGAGCGCAGGATGTCGGCGGCGTAGCCCTTGTAGCGGGGGTCGCCCAGCGGGCCGAACATCTCGGCCGACATGATCTCGGAAAAGCCGTTGATGGCGTTCAGCGGCGTGCGCAGCTCATGGCTCATGTTGGCCAGGAATTCCGACTTGGCCTGGTTGGCGGCCTCGGCCCGGGTCATCGCGACCTCGTACTTGCGGGCGAGCTGCGCCAGCTTCTCCTGACTGGATTCCAGCTGCGAGACCATGACGCGCAGGTTCTCGGCCGACTTCCGGCGCTCCTCTTCCTGGCGCTTGATGGCCGTCACGTCCGCGGCGGTGACCACCGTGCCGCCGTCGCCGGTGAAGCGTTCGGACACCTGCAGCCAGCGGCCGTCGTGCAGTTCCAGCTCCCGCGCGCCCGCGCGGCCGCCGGTCGCCGGCTGATCGGATTTGACCGCCAGGGCGGCGATGCGGTTCAGCTCGTCCTTCAGGGCGCCGCGCTTCACGGCGCCGGGCTCGAACCCGAAGGCGTCCTCGAAGGCGCGGTTCCAGAGAATGAGCCGGCCCAGACGATCGAACAGCACGAAGGCGTCGGTCACGCTCTCGATGCCGTCGCGCAGACGTCCCTCGGCGGCCTGGGCCTGCGCCTTTGCGCGACGCTCCTCGGTGATGTCCAGCGCCATGCCCATGATGTGGGTGAAGCCGGTCTCGTCCTTATGGCCTTGGGCCTGGCCGCGGGCGTCGATCCAGCGGGGCCGGCCCTGCGCGTCCGGCACCGGGAAGGTCGCCTCGAAATGTCCGAACGTCTGGGCCTGACGCAGGGCATGACGCAGCGGCTCGCGGTAGTCCGGATGGACCCGGGACAGGATGGCCTCGGACGAATGCAGACCCCCGTCGAGCCCAAGCAGGGCGGCCATGTAGTCGGACAGGTCCACCTGATCGGTGCGCAGGTCCCATTCCCAGATGCCGCACCGCGCGCCCTCGACGGCGATGCGGAAGCGCTGTTCGGTCTCGTGCCATTCGCGGCGGATGGCGGCCTGACGCGCGTTCAGCGCCAGCACGAGGCCGATCATCATCAGGCCGACGGCGGCGGGAACCATCAGGATCCACCCGTCGCGGGTGACGTCGCCGGGGTTCAGCGAGACGCCCTGGACCCGCGTCACCCACAGGGCGTACAGACCCAGCCCGACTGCGGTCAGCAGGACGAGGATCCGCACCCACGGCGGCGGCCCGCGGCGGCGGTCGGCCACGCGGCGCCCGTCTCCCGAAATGCGGCGCTCCTGGCCCCGCAAGGCGCCCTCCGGTCAAATCATCCTGAGCGACGAATCTAGGCTGCGTCGCGGAATCTTGTCGACCCTGCGCGGAACGTGATTCAGGCGGCGCGAGCCGCCTCGGGCGCGGCCAGCACCTCGTCGACCGGGCGCAGCAGGTCGCGCGCGCGCCGCGCCAGTTCCTGCATGGCCGGGGGCGCGTCGTCCGGCGCCTCGGCCACGGCGGCCAGCAGATCGCGCGCCAGCTTCTCCAGCGCCGGGGACGCGGCGATGAGGCGGGCCTGACGCTCGATGCGGTCGGGATCGCGGTCGTACTCGGCGCCCGGCACACGCCAGCCGCCCCAGTCGGTCGGATCGGTGACCACGACGGGATAGGTTCCCGGAAAGGGATGGTGCGGACAGTCCTCGGCGGCCTGCCACTTGTTGCGGGCGCGCAGCAGCCGCCAGTTGTCGCCGCCATGCGAGGCGCCGTCCTCGACCGGCGTCAGCAGTTCCTGCGCCAGAAACTCGCGACCCAGCCCCACGTCGTATGTGACGCGCACGGGCTCGTCGAAGCCCTTGGCCCACACCGGCAGGACCTTCTCGACCTGGGCCCATGCGCCGACGCACTCGACCCAGACCTTCTGACCCTTCTGGAATTGCGCGCGCGCCATCGACAGCTCCGATCCCTGACCGGGGAGGATGACGCGCGCGGGTGAACGGCCGGTGTGCCCGGTCGGTTAACGGGAGATTTCTTCCAGGGCCTCGCCCGCGTACCTTTCCTTCACACGGGTCGACAGGTCGCCCAGCGAGACGACGCCGACCAGACGGTCGTCCTTGTCGAGCACCGGCAGGCGCCGGATCTGCGAGCCGCCCATGGAATCCAGCGCCGCCTTCAGATCGTCGTCGGCGCGCACGCATTTGGCGTCGCGCGTCATGCAGCCGTCGACGGTGGCGTCCGGGCCGACGCCTTCAGCCAGTCCACGGACGACGATGTCGCGGTCGGTCACCGTGCCCAGCAGGCGGTCGCCGTCGGCCACCGGCATGAAGCCGAAGTCGCCCGCGCGCATGCGGCCCGCGACCTCACGCAGGGTGTCGTTGGGGCGGGCCACCTGCACGTCCCGGCTCATCACGTCGCGCACCTTCATGGTCTTGTCCTCTCAAGCTTGCGGGGGGTGAAGCCAGAACCCGGGGCGCGGCGCGGGGTTCCGCCACGCCGCGCGGGCCGCTATGCGGGCGCCGAACGGGAGACGGACGATGGCGGCGATCGACGAGGCGTGGGAGGTGCTGGCGCGGCTGGGCGCGACGGCCGAGGGCGCGGAGACGGGCCTGAAGACCCGGTCGCCGATCGACGGCTCCGTCGGACGGACGCTGGAGGAGACCCGCGATCTGGAGGGCGTGGCCGCGCGCGCGGTCGAGGCGTTCCGGGCGTGGCGGCGCGTGCCCGCGCCCCGACGCGGCGAACTGGTGCGGCTGTTCGGCGAGGAGCTTCGCGCCAGCAAGGAAGACCTGGCCCGTCTGGTGACGCTGGAGGCCGGCAAGATCACGTCCGAAGGCCTCGGTGAGGTGCAGGAGATGATCGACGTCTGCGACTTCGCCGTCGGTCTGTCGCGCCAGCTGTACGGCCTGACCCTGCCCAGCGAGCGGCCGGGGCATCACATGCGCGAGACGTGGCAGCCGCTGGGCGTGGTGCTGGTGATCTCGGCCTTCAACTTCCCCGTGGCGGTCTGGGCGTGGAACGCGGCGCTGGCTCTGGTGTGCGGCGACCCGGTCATCTGGAAGCCCTCGGAGAAGACGCCGCTGACGGCGCTGGCGACGCAGGCGGTGTTTCAGCGCGCGCTGGCGCGGTTCGGCGACGACGCGCCCGAGGGCCTGTCCCAGGTGGTGATCGGCGGGCGCGAGGCGGGCGAGACGCTGGCCGCCGACCCGCGCATCCCGTTGGTGTCGGCCACCGGCTCTACCCGCATGGGTCGGGCGGTGGCGCGGACGGTCGCGGAGCGGCTGGGACGCAGTCTGCTGGAACTGGGCGGCAACAACGCCATGATCGTGACGCCGTCGGCCGATCTGGACATGGCGGTCCGGGCGATCGCCTTCTCGGCGGTCGGCACCTGCGGTCAGCGCTGCACCACCCTTCGTCGCCTGCTGGTCCACGAGGACGTCGCCGCCGCCCTGATCGGGCGGCTGAAGTCGGCCTACGGGACCCTGCCCATCGGCGACCCGCGAGACGACGGCACGCTGGTCGGGCCGCTGATCGACGCAGATGCGGCGGAGGCGTTCGACCGGGCGCTGGCGCAGGCCGTGGCCGAGGGCGGCGAGGTGATCGCCGGCGGCGACCGCATGGCGCGCGACGGCGCCTACGTGCGGCCCGCCATCGTGCGGATGCCGGCGCAGACGGCGGTGGTCGAACACGAGACCTTCGCGCCGATCCTGTACGTGCTCACCTGGCGCGACTTCGATCAGGCGGTCGAGATGCAGAACGCCGTGCCGCAGGGGCTGTCGAGCTGCGTCTTCACCGACAGCGTGCGCGAGGCCGAGGCCTTCCTGTCGGCCTGGGGCAGCGACTGCGGAATCGCCAACGTCAACATCGGCCCGTCCGGCGCCGAGATCGGCGGGGCCTTCGGCGGCGAGAAGGACACCGGCGGCGGGCGCGAGAGCGGCTCGGACGCCTGGAAGGCCTACATGCGCCGCCAGACCCAGACCGTGAACTTCAGCCGCGACCTGCCGCTGGCGCAGGGGGTGAGGTTCGACCTCTAGAGCGCGTCCGCGAGCGCCTCGGACAGATCGCCCCTCCCCGCCACCTCGACCCGCTCCAGACCCAGCCATCCGGCCATGCGTCCGAGCTCCGCCGCCAGCCGCGCGGGGGTCTCCGGCGTCGCGTCGGTCTCGCGCCAGGCCGCCTGAACGAGGAGCGCCCCGGCCTTTCGGTCGGACTTCAGGTCGACGCGGGCGGTGATCGCCTCGTCCTGCAGGAAGGGCAGGACGTAGTAGCCGTGGGCGCGCTTGTGAGCGGGCGTGTAAATCTCCAGCCGCACGCGCACGCCGAACACGCGCTCGGTGCGGTCTCGGGTCCAGATCAGGTTGTCGAAGGGCGACAGCAGGGCGTCGCCGGTCACCTTGCGCGGCGCGCGGGCGCCGGGCGCCAGATACGCCGTCTGCTTCCACCCCTTCACCGCCACGGGCGTCAGCTCACCCGCCTCGACCAGTTCGGCGATCCGCGCCTTCGTCTCCGCCAGCGGCAGGCGGAAGACGTCGCGCAGGTCGGCCCCGGTCGCCACGCCCATGGTGCGGGCGGAGATGCGGATCAGGTCGCGCTGGGCGTCGGCCTCCGTCGGGGTCGGCTGGTCCAGGATGCGGGCCGGCAGGGCGCGTTCGGTCAGGTCGTAGACGCGCTCGAAGCCGCGCCGCGTCTTCGTGGTGATCAGCCCGGCCCAGAACAGCCATTCCAGCGCGCGCTTTCCGTCCGACCATTCCCACCAGCCGGGCGCGCCGCGGGAACCGGTGGCGAAGTCGCCGCCGGTGACCGGGCCGCGCCGCTCGATCTCGGCCAGCACGCCGTCGACGTAATCCGCCCGCTCGCGCCCGAAGCGGGCCAGCCCGGTCCACATTGCGCCGTCGCGTGCTCTTTCCATCCGCCAGCGGAACAGGGGCTGGAGTTCGAGCGGGAGAAGCGACGCCTCATGCCCCCAGTATTCGAACAGCGATCGTCGCGGACCCCACGCCTCGGCCTCCAGCGCCTCGCGGGGATAGGCGCCGAGGCGGGAGAACGTCGGCAGATAGTGGGTGCGGGTCAGGACGTTGACGCTGTCCATCTGGACGACGCCCAGCCGCCGCACGAGGTCGCGCACGTGCCGTCGGTCCGGCGATGCGGGGCGGGCGCGTCCGAATCCCTGCGCGAACAGGGCGATGCGACGGGCGGTCCTGAGGCTTAGCGTGTCCACGCCCCCGCTTAGCATGTCCTGACCGCCCGAAACTGGCGTCAGCGCGGCGGGCGCCCTACCTGTCGGTCAAGCTTTGGGGGATCGACGACATGGCGGCGGAAGCGGGCGGCGGGCTGGAACTGGGTCATGCGGTGGCGCTGCTGGCGACCGCGGTCGTGGCCGTGCCGCTGTTCCGTCGGCTGGGGCTGGGTTCGGTGCTGGGCTACCTCGCGGCCGGCCTGCTGGTCGGGCCGTGGGGCATCGGCCTGGTCCGCGAGCCGGAGGCCGTCCTGCACGTCGCCGAACTGGGCGTGGTGATGTTCCTGTTCATCATCGGCCTTGAGATGCGGCCCGCCCGGCTGTGGAGCCTGAGGAAGGACATCTTCGGTCTTGGCGCGGCGCAGGTCGGAGCGGCGGGTCTTCTGCTGACGCTGACGGGAATGGCGGGCGGGCTGAGCGCGCCCGTGGCCTTCGTGGCGGCGATGGGCTTCGTCCTGTCGTCGACCGCCGTCATCATGCAGATGCTGGACGAGCGCGGCGAGCTGGGCACGCCCTTGGGTCAGCGGGCGGTGTCGATCCTGCTTCTGGAAGACCTGGCCATCGTGCCGCTGCTGGCGATCGTCGCCGTGCTGGGCGGGGTCCTGGGAACGGCGGGCGAAGCCGCCCCGCCGTTGTGGCGCACCGTCGGACTGGCGATCGGCGCGATCGCGGTCGTCTTCCTGGCCGGGCGCTTCCTGATGAACCCGCTGTTCCGTGTGCTGGCGCAGTACGGCGGCCGCGAGGTGATGACCTTCGCCGCCCTGCTGGTGGCGGTCGGCGCGGCCTGGCTGATGGGCGAAGGCGGGCTGTCGATGGCCATGGGCGCCTTCCTTGCCGGCGTGCTGCTGTCGGAATCGACCTTCCGTCACCAGCTGGAGGCGGACGTGGAGCCGTTCCGCGCCATCCTGCTGGGCCTGTTCTTCCTGAGCGTCGGCATGAGCCTGGATCTCGGGGTCGTGCTGGCCGACTGGCAGGTGATCGTCGGTGGAGTGATCGCCTTCATGGCGGTGAAGGCCGTCGCCATCTACGCCGTCGCCCGACTGTTCCGGGCCACCGAGCGCGAGGCGGTCGAGCGCGCCGTCCTGTTCGCCCAGGGCGGCGAGTTCGCCTTCGTCCTGTTCGCCGCCGCGGGCATGGCCGGCATCTTCGACGCCCGCATCTCCGCCTCCATGACGGCGATCGTCATCCTGTCGATGGTGCTGACGCCGCTGACCACCATGGTGGTCGGGCGCTTCATGCCCGCGGAGACGCTGTCGCCGGAGGACGCCGAGGGCGTGGAGAAGGCGCGAGACCTTCGGGAGCGGGTCCTCGTCGTGGGCTTCGGCCGCTTCGCCCAGGTCGTCTGTCAGTCGTTGCTGGCGCGCGACGTCGACGTGTCGATCATCGACAACGACGTCGAGATGATCCAGGTCGCCGGCAACTTCGGCTTCAAGGTCTATTACGGCGACGGCACCCGGCTGGACGTGCTGCGGGCCTCGGGCGTGGACAAGGCCGAGGCGGTGCTGGTGTGCGTCGACAAGCCGGAGCAGGCCGACCGCATCGTCGAACTGGTGAAGTCGGAATTCCCGCTCACCAAGCTGTTCGTTCGCGCCTTCGACCGCGGCCATTCGATTCGCCTGATCCAGGCGGGCGTCGACTACCAGATCCGCGAGACCTTCGAGAGCGCCCTGGTCTTCGGCCATGAGGTGCTGGTCGATCTCGGCTTCGACCCGGTGGAGGCCGACGAAACGATCGACGAGGTCCGTTGGCGCGATCGCGAGCGCCTGACGCTGCAGCTCGCGGGAGGACTGACCGCGGGCCGCCACATGATGCGGGGCAACATGCCGACCCCGCAGCCGGAGCCCTACATGAAGCCGAAACGCGAGGGCCGGCTGCTGAACGAGGACGAGGTCGAGAAGGCCGAGTCCTGACCGGCAAATGGAAAGGGGCCGCAGAAGCGACCCCTTTCGTCGGCGTCGGGAGTGTCAGCGCCCGGCGCGGGCGTCGGCCAGCGCCACGCGGGCGCGCAGGCGGGGCTCGGCCGAGGCCGCGCCGCTGATCTCGTTGAAGCGCTCCAGCGACAGGCCCGAGGCTGAGACGATGCCGGCCATCTCGGCCTGCTGCGCCTCGTTGGGGGCCGCGCCGTTCAGCGACTGAGCGATGGGCGTCAGCTTCGCCATGGCGGCGGCGTAGGCTTCGACTTCCTGATCGGTGACGCCGGCGTCGACCGTGCCGGCCGGGGCCTGGGCCACCAGCACGCGGGCGCCGGTGACGCGGTCGGCGCGGGCCGCCGTCGAGATGGCGTTGAAGCGGTCGGGCGTCAGGCCGGCGGCCTCGATGGCCGCGACCATCTGGGCCTGCTGTTCGGCCGACGGCGCGGCGCCGGCCAGCGACTGGGCGATCGGCGCGATCTTCGCCATGGCGGCGGCGAAGCCCTGGATTTCGGCGTCGGTGAAGTCGCCGGCCTGAGCGGCGGCGCCGGCCGGTTCACCGGCGGTCGTCGCCTCCTGCGCCAGGGCCGGGGCGGCCGAAAGGGTCAGGGCGGAGACGGCGACGAGGAAAGCGATGCGCATGAACTGTCCTTGAGTGGGGGGAGGCCTCGACGCCGATCGGCGCCGGGTGTCGTCACGAGCATAGGCGCCCCTGCGATCCGCTTGCAACTTGGGCGGGACGGCGCCGGGAATGGGGCGCGTCGCGCCGCGCGGGGATTTCGTGTAGGAGGCCGCCGTCATGACGCCTCCCGCGCACAGACTGTCCGTCGCGCCGATGATGGACTGGACCGACCGGCACTGCCGCGCGTTTCATCGCGCGCTGACGAGGCGCGCCCTGCTGTACACGGAGATGGTGACGGCCGAGGCGGTGCGGCACGGCGACCGCGAGCGTCTGCTGGGGTTCGACGCGGCGGAGCATCCGGTGGCGCTGCAGCTGGGCGGCTCGGACCCGGCGAAGCTGGCGCAGGCGGCGCGGATCGGCGCGGACATGGGCTACGACGAGATCAATCTGAACGTGGGCTGCCCCTCGGATCGGGTGCAGTCCGGCCGTTTCGGCGCGTGTCTGATGCGCGAGCCGGCGCTGGTCGCCGACTGCATGGCGGCGATGGGCGCGGCCGTCGACGTGCCCGTCACGGTCAAGTGCCGGATCGGCGTGGACGATCAGGAGCCGGAGGTCGCCCTGTTCGCGCTGGTGGACGCCTGCGCCGAGGCCGGCGTCCGCAGCTTCACCGTGCATGCGCGCAAGGCATGGCTGCAGGGCCTCTCGCCGAAGGAGAACCGCGACGTGCCGCCGCTCGACTACGGGCTGGTGCGGCGGCTCAAGGCGGAGCGGCCGGACCTGACCATCTGCCTGAACGGCGGGGTGCCGTCGCTGGACGACGCGCTGGAGCATCTGGCGCCCGGCGGCGACGGGGTGACGCTGGACGGCGTCATGCTGGGTCGCGCCGCCTATCACGAACCGGCGTTGCTGGGCTCGGTCGACCGCGAGGTCTTCGGCGAGACAGGGGCGGAGGTCGATCCGTTCGCGGCGGTGGAGACGCACAAGTCCTACCTGTCCGCGCGGCTGGCCGACGGCGTGCCGCTGGCGGCCATGACCCGGCACATGCTGGGCGTGATGCACGGCCGGCCGGGCGCCCGCGCCTTCCGCCGCATCCTGACCGTCGAGGCGATCCGGCCCGGCGCGGGTCTGGAGGTCGTCGACCGGGCGCTGAACGCCGTGCGCGAGGCCGAGGCAAGGCGCGCGGCGTGAGCGTCGCGGAGGGGGCCGCGCTGATCGCCGCCCTGCTGGGCGCCGGCGTGTTCGCCGGGATGATCGCCGGCCTGTTCGGCGTGGGCGGCGGCACGGTGATCGTGCCCGTCCTGTTCTGGGCCTTCGAGATCCTGGGCGTCGGCGGCGAGAGCAATCTGCATGTCGCGGTCGGATCCAGCCTGCTGAGCATCGTCATCACCAGCTGGCGCTCGCTGGCGGCTCACCGGCGGCACGGCGCCGTCGACGAGGTGGTTCTGAAGGCCTGGACGCCTTGGGTCGGGGCCGGGGCGCTGATCGGCGCAGCGATCGCGGGACTGGCGTCGATGGAGGGTCTGGCGATCGTCTACGGCCTGGGGCTGGGCGCCGTCGCCCTGCAGCTGGCCCTGACGCCCGAGGGCTTCCGCCTGCGGCCAGACCTCCCGACGGGATGGGCGCGGCGGCTGGTGGGCGCGGGCATCGGCGGGCTGTCGGCCATGATGGGCATCGGCGGCGGCAGCTTCGGAGGGCTGATGATGACCCTGTGCGGCCGACCGATCCATCAGGCGGTGGCGACGGCGTCCGGCTTCGGCATGGCCATCGGCGCGGCGGCGACCGTGGGCTTTGTGGTCTTCGGCTGGGGGGCGGAAGGCCGGCCGCCGCTGTCGCTCGGGTGGGTCAACGTGCCCGCCGCCCTGATCATGGGCACGGTGACCGGACTGGTCGCGCCGTGGGGCGCGCGGCTGGCGCACAGCCTCCCGAAGCGGACGCTGAGGCTGTCGTTCGCGATCTATCTGCTGATCGCGGCCGGCGCGGTGGTCGTCAAAGCCCTCTAGGGCCGCAGGGTCAGGGCGTCGGCCGAGGCCTCGAAGCCCGACAGGCGCCCCAGCCAGCTCATGCCCAGAAGCGAATGCGGCAGGCCGTTCTCGACGACGACGGCGTCCACGTCGGCCACGCGCACGGCGCCGACCGACAGCGAGGGAAGCCGCACGCGCGCGGCGCGGGCAGGACCGGCCGCGGTGCGGATCTCGTCTGAAAAGTCGGCGGGAGACAGGTCCAGTCCGAGGCGGTGCGCGTCCTCGGGCGTCAGGGCGACCACCGTGGCGCCGGTGTCGACCATCAGGTGAACGGCGCGGCCGTCGACCATGGCGTCGGCCCACCAGTGACCGTCGGGCCCGCGCAGGATCTGCGTCGCGCCGCCTCCGGCCGCGTCGCGGGGCCAGTCCTGCTGGACGACCACCGGCACGGCGGCGTGCGCGGGAGAAACGGCCTCCAGCTGATTCAGCCACCACGCGGCGGTGAAGGCCGAGCCCGCCGCCATGACCGCCGCCGCCAGATTGGAACCGCCCAGTCGCATGCACGCCTCGCTCACGCGTCCGCTTCTGCGGACCGGATCCTTCTAGAGGCGGCGGGTGAGAACGCGGTGAAGGGACGTGGCTGACGAAAGGTTGACGCTCAGAACGGCGTCTCGCGCGACGGCAGGTCGGCCATGATCGCCGCGCGCTCCGCGTCCGAAAAGCGGGACCACTGCGCGATCTCCGGCAGGGTGCGCTTGCAGCCGAGACAAAGTCCGGACGTCGGCTCGACGATGCAGACCTGCACGCAGGGCGTCGGGATCGACCGCGGCGAGATGGACGGTTTCACGAAATATGCTCCGAAACCGGACGAAAAAGCTGGACAGGCGGCCATGCGTGTCCCCATATGGAACCGTGACGCGAAACGACTGAGAGGGTGAGAATCCCTGAGAGCACGCCGCGTCTCTTTTCCTCGTTCCGTGAAAGGAGACGCCAAAAATGAACGAAGAACGCAGAAACCTGCAACACGCCATGACCTCGTTCGCCTACTTCGGCGGACTGCTGGTCGATCCGGCCCCGAGACCGCGGCGCGCGCCGTTGTTCTCCCTCAAGGGCCTGCTCGGGTCGAAGACCCGCTAAGCGCACCCTTCGGCGTGAAGTGAACCCCGGCCCCAGGCCGGGGTTGTTCATTTGGACGACAGCTTCATCAGCACGATGCCGGCCACGATCAGCAAGGCCGCGGCGACCCGCATCGGTCCGACCTGCTCGTTCAGCACCGCGGCGCCGACCACGAAGGCGCCGACGGCGCCGATCCCGGTCCAGACCATGTAGGCCGTGCCCAGCGGCAGGGACTTCATCGACAGCGACAGCAGGCCGAAGCTCAGCCCCATGAAAACCAGCGTGCCGATCGACGGCCACAGCTGGGTGAAGCCGTCCGACCTTTTCATCAGATAGGCCCAGACCACTTCCAGCAGTCCGGCGACGACGAGATACATCCAGGCCACGAGGCGTTCTCCCTTGGGAAACGCCGGGCCGTCCCGGACTTGAAACCCGCGCGCGGGCGGGGGAGGACGTGGCCTCGCTTGGCGCGCTCCATATCGGAGGCGGGGGCGCGGGTTCAAGGGGCGACCATGACCGATCTGATCCAGCGGCGGCGGGACGGCCACGTCGAAATCTGGACGCTGGACAGGGCGGACCGGCTGAACGCCATGCCGGACCTTCAGGACGGTGAAGCCTTCGCCGCGGCCTGCGAGGCGGTGAACGCCGACATGGGCGTGCGCTGCGTGGTGCTGACGGGATCGGGCCGGGCGTTTTCCGCCGGCGGCGACCTGAGGGCGATGAAGGACAGGCGCGACCTGTTCGCCGGCTCGGGCGCCGAGATCCGCGAACGGTATCGCCGCGTCGTCCATCGGATCGTGCGATCGTTGTACGGGCTCGAAGTTCCGCTCGTCACCGCGATCAACGGACCGGCCATGGGACTGGGCTGCGACGTCGCGGGGCTGGGCGACGTGAAGATCGCCAGCGCCCACGCGGTGTTCGGCGTCCCCTTCCTGAAGCTGGGGATCGTGCCCGGCGACGGCGGGGCGTGGCTGATGCCGCGCCACGTCGGCTATGCGCGCGCCGCCGAACTGCTGTTCACGGGTCGATCCATCGACGCGGAAACGGCCGAGCGCTGGGGCCTGGTCAACCGCGTCGTCCCGCACGACCGCCTTATGGTCGAGGCGATGGACACGGCCGGGCAGATCGCCGCCCAGGCGCCGCACGCCCTGCGGATGGCCAAGGCGCTGCTGCGGCAGGGCCGCGACGTCACCTTCGACCAGATGCTGGAAATGACCGCGGCCATGCAGGCGCTGGCGCACCTGACCGACGATCATGCGGAGGGCGCGTCGGCCGCCCTGGACAAGCGAACGCCCGGGTTCGAGGGGCGCTGACAGCGGCCGCGCTTCGGCTAAGCTGACGTGATGCTGGAGGGACTGGTCTTCGGATGGCGGACGGCCGTGCTCGTCACCGCGACGGCGGTCGTGCTGCCGGTGGCTCTGGGCCTCTGGTTCAGCTTTCATGACCGCCGGGCCGCGCGCACCCTGGCCGCCCTTCTCGTGGTGCTGGTCGGCGTCTTCACCCCGTGGACCATCGGCTTCGCCGGGTTCTACGACCGCTGGCCGTGGCTGACGTTCCTGCCCGTCGCCAACGCCCTGTGGGCGGCGCCGCTGCTGTGGCTGTACGCCTGCGCGCTGACGACCGGCGGGTGGCCGGCCAGATGGTGGGTCCACCTTCTGCCCGGCGCGGCGCAGTTCGTCTGGCAGGCGGCCGCCTTCATCCTGCCCCTGTCCCTCAAGGGCCGCTGGTCCGACCTGACGAGCCCGGTGTCGGAATTGGTCGTCGCGGTGGGGCTGGCCGTCGGCTTCATCGGCTATGGCTGGGCGACCGCGCGGGTGCTGAGCCGACATCGGCGACGGCTGGCCCGGTCGCGAAGCGACGACGCGGGGTTCGCCGCCGGCTGGCTGGACCGCGTGACCGTGGCCGGCGCCGCGCTGGGCGTGTTCTGGGTGACGTACGAGACCTGGGACGCGGTGCGGCCGCTGGGGTATCGCGGGCTGATGGGCCTGTACCTCGGCGTCGCCGCGATGGCCGTCTATCTGGCCGTCGAAGGCTGGCGCCAGACGCGGACGCCTTGGCCGCGCCCCGAGGTCGACGCGCCCGATGCGGGAGCCCCGGCCCGGGACTGGCGCGCGCAGGGGCGGGTCTGGGCCGAGCGCGTCCGGGCGGAGGGCTGGCACCGGCAGCCGGACCTGACGCTCTCCGGCCTGGCCCGGAAGCTGGGCACCAACGCCGGCTATCTGTCGCGCGCCGTCAATGAGGGGCTGGGCGTCAACTTCTCGACTTTCGTCAACGACCTGCGCAGCGACGAGGTGGCGGAACGTCTTCTCGCCGGATCGGACGAGGGCGTGCTGGATCTGGCGCTGGAGGCGGGCTTCGCGTCCAAGGCCAGCTTCAACCGGGCGTTTCTGGCGCGCCACGGCGTCACGCCGCGCCAGATGCGCGCGCGGGCGCGACGTCCCGAATCCTGAGTTTTCGACCTTCTGCCGTGATCTGGGACGACCCCGCGCCTCCGGCGTGGCGACGTGACCGCCTGAAGCAGGAGGCGACGATGACCCTTCCCCTCTCGAGACGAACGATGCTGGCGGGCGCCGCGGCGGCGGCGCTCGCTCCGTCCATGGCCATCGCGGCGCCCGAAGACCTGCCCGCCGGCGCCCTGGTCGAGGACGTGCGGGCGCTGCGCCGCGTGTACGAGACGCTGCATCCCGGCCTGCTGCGCTACCTGACCCCACCGGAAGCGGCGACGGCCTTCGAACGGCTGGAAGCCGAGGCGGCGGACGTGCGGTCGCTGGAGGCCGCCTATGTGACGCTGTCCCGGTTTCTGGGGCGGGTCCGCTGCGGCCACACCTATGCGAATTTCTATAATCAGACGCGCGCGGTGCAGGCCCGGCTGTTCGACAGGCCGGACCGGCTGCCGTTCCACTTCCTGTGGCTGGGCGACCGCATGGTGGTGACGGCGGATCCGACGGGGACGGGCATCGCGCCCGGCAGCGAGGTCGTGCGCCTGAACGGCCGGCCGGCGGGCGAGGTGCTGGCCGGTCTGATGTCCGTCGCGCGGGCGGACGGCGGCGCCGACGGCAAGCGGCGCCGGCTGATGTCGGTGCAGGCCACCGACGGCTACGAGAGCTTCGACGTCTTCCACTCCCTGCTGTTCGGGGCGCGCAGCCGGCATACGCTGGAGGTGGTCGGCCCCGACGGGCGGACCCGGTCGGCGAGCGTCGACGGCCTCTCGCTCGAGGCCAGACGGGCGCAGCGCAAGGTGACTGAGCCCGACGGCGACCAGCCGATCTGGACCCTGGAGCGGCTGGGCGACGCTGCGGTGCTGACCATGGGCGACTGGGGCCTGTACGACAGCGGCTGGGACTGGCGCGGCTGGCTGGACCGGCAGATGGACCAGCTGGTCGCGGACGGCGTGCCCCGGCTGATCGTCGACGTCCGGGCCAACGAGGGCGGCATCGACTGCGGCGACGTGCTGGCGGCGCGTCTCACGGACCGGACCCTGAGACCCGCGCCCGTCCGCCGGCTGGTGCGGTATCGCCGCGTGCCGGACGATCTGAAGCCGATGCTGGACACCTGGGACCGCAGCTTCGACGACTGGGGGGACGCGGCCGTGCTGTTCGACGACCGCTACTTCAGCCTCGAGCGAGGCGCGGAAGTGGACGGTGAGATCGTGCCCAAGGGGCCGCGGTACCAGGGCGCGGTGTCGGTGCTGGTGGGACCGCAGAACAGTTCGGCCACCTTCAACTTCGCCCAGATGATCCAGCGCGAGGGGCTGGGCCGTCTGGTCGGAGAGACGACCGGCGGCAACCGGCGCGGCATAAACGGCGGGGCCTTCTACTTCGTGCGGCTGCCGGCCACGGGACTGGAGGTCGACCTGCCCCTGATCGGGCAGTTCCCGCCGGAACCGCAACCCGATGCCGGCGTGGAGCCGGACGTCTTCGCGCCGCAGACCTCAGAGGCCATCGCCGCGGGTCGCGACGCGGCGTTGGAGGCGGCGCTGGCCTAGGTCAGCCCGCCTTCTTCATCGCCCGGTCGGGGCCGACCCCGACGACCGCCGGACGGGCGGCGCCGGCGGTCTGGCCGGGCTTCATGAACTTGACCAGCACACGCTGGCCGATCAGCAGCGGCGCCTCGTCATAGGCGACCACGACCTCGACGACGCGCTCGTCGGAGCGTTGCGACGGGTCGTCCGACGCCAGCTTGCGGGCCCCGAACACGGCCGCGCGACGCAGGACGCGGCCGACGTAGACCTTGGACGGGTCGCCCTCGGGGCTGATCTCGACCTGTTGGCCGACGATGATGTTGGGAATGTCGCTCTCGACGATCTCGGCGCGCACGATGCGCGGCGCGTCGGGCTCGAGGTCGAACATGGTCGAGACGTTCAGGGTCGAGGCGCCCGCGCCCGGATTGGCGTAGCGGCGCACGATGCGGCCGCTCATCGGCGCCCGGATCACCGTCAGCTCCAGATTGTAGGCGGCCTCGGCCAGCCGGGCGCGGGCGGTCTGGATCGAGGCGTTCTGGCTTTGCATGCGCGCCTCGGCCGAGGCCACCGCATCGCGGGCCTGATCGATCCGCTGGGCGGCGACGAAGTTGGAATCGACCAGGGCCGAGAGACGCTCAAGCTCGCGCCGCGCGGTCGACAGCTCGACCCGGATCTGGGCCAGCTGGCTTTCGGCCTGGGCCACCTCGGCGGCGGCGCGGCTGTAGGCCAGACGGGCCTCGTCGTCCTCCTGACGGGCCAGGATCTGGCCGGCGACGACGCGGTCGCCCTCCTGCACGTAGACGGCCCGCACGATGCCGCCGCGGCGGGCCGCGATCTGCACGATGCCGCCCTCGACGTCCGCCTTGCCGTTGGCGACGGCGGCGTAGGGGCTCTCCGGCGCCTCGGCCGCGGCCTTGTCGTCGGCCGCCTTCTTCGCCGCGCCCTGCGCCTGCATGAACATGAAGCCCACGATCAGCAGCACGATGATCGCGAGCCCGATCCAGGTGCGCTTCTTCTTCAGGAAACCGGGCATGGCCATGGTCTTTCGCGGCTCAGTGATGCGACGCCAGAACGGCGTTCGGGTCAGGGACGTGACGACGGTCGTCGATGATGACGCCGTCCTCGATCTTGATGATGCGATCGGCCCAGGCCTCGAGGCGCGGGTCGTGGGTGACGCAGATGACGGCGGCGCCGTGCTCGGAAGCCGCCCGGCGGAGCAGCCGGATGACGACCTGACCGTTCTCGCCGTCCAGGGCCGAGGTCGGCTCGTCGGCGAACAGGATCTTGGGATCCTTGGCCAGGGCGCGGGCGATGGCGACGCGCTGCTTCTCGCCGCCGGACAGGGACGAGGGACGCATGTGCAGGCGCGGGCCCAGGCCCACCTCCTCGAGCGCGGCCTTCGCCCGCTTCTTCGCGTCGCCGTCGGACAGGCCCTGGAACTTCAGCACGGTCTCGACCTGCTGCAGGGCCGTCAGCGCCGGGAACAGGTTGAAGCCCTGGAAGATGAAGCCGCAGTGATCCAGGCGGAACTTGTCGATGCGGCCGGACGACAGCTTCCACAGGTCGTCGACGTCCAGCACGTCGACGCGCCCCTCCTCCGGCTTGAGGAGGCCGGAAAGGGCGGCGATCAGGGTCGACTTGCCCGAACCCGACGGCCCCATGACCATGGTCAGGTCGCCGTGGCGGGCGTCGAAGTCCACGCCCTTCAGCACCTCGATGAAGGTGCGGCCGGTCTTGAACCGCTTGCGCAGCCCCCTGGCCTCGATGGCGAAGTCGCCGTGCTTGCCGTGAACCTTGGTCGTCATCATCGCAGCAGGTCCGCCGGCTGGCTGTTCTTGAGCACGCCCAGCGACAGGAAGCCGGACATCATGGCGATGAAGATCAGGCCGCCGCCGACGACGATCAGCATGGCCGGGGTGATGGAGATGATGACGGCTCCGGCCATGGCGAGCAGGGACACCAGCCACGTCAGGCCCGCCGCGGCGATGACGCCCACGATGCCGACCCAGAAGCTGAGCTCCATGATGATGCGGCGCAATGACCCCATGCCGACGCCCAGCGCCCGCAGTGAGGCGAACTCCTTGATGTTGGCCATGATGGCGCCGCGCAGCGTCTGCCAGGTGATGGCCACTCCGATGATGGTGCCCAGCACCACGCACCCGCCGATGATGACGACGAGGATTCCCTCCTCGAACATCGACGCCTCGTTGGCCTGGGCCAGCTCGCTGCGGGTCCAGGCGCGGTACTGACCGGCCCCCATTTCGTTGAGCTGGGCCGCGACGATCTCGGCCCGGGCCGGATCCCGGACCTTCACCATCAGCGGGCCGACCCGCAGACTGGAATCGTTGGGACCGCCGATCATGCGCAGGGTGTCGCGCGACATCACCACCGTGGCGACCATCATGTTGGGGTAGCCGCGCGTCACGCCCACGACGGTGACGGTGTTGCCGTTCAGAAGGGCCTTGTCGCCGAGCTTCACGCCCAGCCGCCGGAGCGCGGTCTCGTCGATGGCGACCGTGTACGGCTGGCGCAGGGCGTTCACCAGTTCGTCGGAATAGTCGGTCGGAATCGTCACGGCGCCGGGCGCGGTGTCGACCACGCTGATCTGGACCTGCTCCTGCCGCGGCGCGCCGCGCTTGGCGCGCTGGGCCGCGGACTCGGTCGGATCGTATTCCTTGATGCTCTGGAACTGGCCGCCCCAACCGGACAGGGCGCGGACCTGGACGACCTCGGGATGACGGTAGACCAGCGGAATGAAGCGACGGGGCACGCCGGAAGGGCCGTTGCCGAGCGCCTTCGCTCCGGGGGCCAGCACCATCACGTCGGCGCCGGCGCGGTCGATCTGGGCGGTGAAGCCGCGGCCGATGCCGATGAACAGGCCCGTCATGGCCATGACCAGCAGGCCGGACAGCGCCAGCGCCATCACGGCGGCCATGTAGCGGCGCCACTCATAGAGCAGCGTTGCGAGCGCGAGCGACATTCGACGCGAGTTCCCCTGACAGTGTTCCGGTATCCCCCGCGAAGGTCGGGGGGGCCAAGTTAAATCGGGGTAACGGACCCTCTTGCCCCGCGGCCCGCGCAGGAGGATGGTCCGCCGTCTCGTCGCGGAAGGTCCGCGGCGCCCGGAGCCTTTCACGCATGAAATTCCGATCCCTGCGCCTGTCCATGGCGCTGTCGGCGGTGATCGCCGCCGCCCCCATGATGATCGCCGCGCCCAGCGTCTCGGTGGCGCGCGACGAAGGCATGTGGACCTTCGACAACTTCCCCCTGCAGACGGTGAACGAGAAGTACGATCTGAGCCTCGACCAGGCCTGGCTCGACCGGGTGCGGATGGCGGCGGTCCGCATCCAGGGCTGTTCGGCCAGCTTCGTCTCGCCCGAAGGTCTGATCCTGACCAACCATCACTGCGTGGTCGGCTGCCTGCAGGAGCTTTCGTCGTCCGACACGGACTACGTGAAGGACGGCTTCCAGGTCGGCACGCGCGAGGAAGAGAAGCGCTGCCCCGGCCAGACCGCTGAGGTGCTGACGGAGATCGTCGACGTCACCGACCGCATGCTGATGGCCGGCATGGGCATGGAAGGTCAGGCCTTCGCCCAGGCCCGGCAGGCCGAAGTCGCCCGCATCGCGCAGGAGAGCTGCGCCGGCGATCCGAAGTTCAACTGTCAGGTCGTCGACTTCTACCGCGGCGGCCGCTTCGCCCTGTACAAGTACCGTCGCTATGACGACGTGCGCATCGCCTTCGCGCCCGAGTTCCAGGCGGCCTTCTTCGGCGGCGACCCGGACAACTTCAACTTCCCGCGCTATGCGCTCGACGCCTCGTTCCTGCGGGCCTACGAGGACGGCAAGCCGGTCGCCACGCCCAATCATCTGAAGTGGAACCCGAACGCGCCGCGCGAGGGTGAGCCGACCTTCGTGGTGGGCAATCCCGGCTCGACGTCGCGCCTGCTGACCATGAGCCAGCTGGAGCGTCTGCGCGACCAGCAGCTTCCGATCACGCTGATCCAGTCGTCCGAGCTGCGCGGCCGGCTGCTGACCTACGCCGCCTCGGGCGACGAGGCCAAGCGCGTCTCCGTCGATCCGATCTTCGGTCTGGAGAACAGCTTCAAGGCGCAGTACGGGCAGCACCAGTCCCTGCTGGACCCCGCCTTCATGGGGACCAAACGGCAAGAGGAGGCGCGCCTGCGCGCCGCCGTCGAGGCGGACCCGGCGCTGAAGCAGCGCATCGGCGACCCGTGGACCGAGCTGGAAGCCATCCAGGGCGTCGCCCGCGACCTGTACCTGCCGTATCGCCAGCTGGCGCAGAGCGCCGGCGGCGGCTCGCAGCTGTTCGCCTACGCCCGCGCCATCGGCCGCGCCGCCGCCCAGAACGCGGCCGGACAGCTGACCGCGGAGCGCAAGACCCAGCTTGAGGCGGCCTTGGGCGAAGCGACGCCCATCTACATGGACATGGAGGAGATCCGTCTCGGCTACTGGCTGTCCAAGACGCGCGAGTACCTGACGGTCGACCATCCGCAGGTGAAGGCGCTGCTGGGCCGCGAAAGCCCTGAGGCGCTGGCCGACCGCGTGATCGGCGGCACGAAGCTGGCCGATCCGGCCTTCCGCGTCGCGGCCCTGTCGATGACGCCGGAACAGCTGGCCGCGGCCGATCCGCTGATCGCCTGGGTCATGGCCAACGACGCGGCCTCGCAGGCCGTGGCGACCGAGTGGAACCAGAAGGTGACCATCCCGACGGCCCAGGCCGCCGAACGCGTCGCGCAGGCCCGCTTCGCCGTCTACGGCTCGAACATCTATCCGGACGCGACCTTCACCCTGCGCATCAGCTACGGCGAGGTGAAAGGGTGGACCTATCGCGGGGTCGAGGTTCCGGCCTTCACCCGGATCGGCGGCCTGTACGAGCGCGCCACGGGTTCGGAGCCGTTCAATGCGGCGGCCGGCTTCCTGGCCGCGGAAGGCCGGATCAACAAGGATCTGGTATTCGACTTCTCCTCGACCAACGACATCATCGGGGGCAACTCGGGCTCGCCCGTGATCAACGCCCGCGGCGAGGTGATCGGCGCGGCCTTCGACGGCAACATCCATTCCCTGGGCGGAAACTTCGGCTACGACGCCGCGCTGAACCGGACGGTGTCGGTGTCGACGGCGGCGGTGACGGAAGCGCTTCGGGTCGTCTATCCGCAGCCGCGCCTGCTCCGGGAACTGGGCGTGCGCGGCTGACGCTCCGCCCGCGCTGAATGATGAAGGCCCCTTCCGGCGACGGAGGGGGCCTTTTCATGAGCGGGAGGCCGCGGCTCAGAACCGGGCGGACAGCGTCAGGCGGGCGTTGCGCGGCGCGCCGGGGGTCAGGTTGTTGTTGTTGTGGGCGTCCGACCAGTAGCCCTCGTCCAGCAGGTTCTCGACGTTGATCTGCACGTCCACCGACGGCGTAAGGGCCCAGAAAACCGCGGCGTCCACGCGGGTGAAGCCTGGCAAACGGGTGGTCGTCGGTGCGGTCCGGATGGCCGCCCACTGATCGGACTGATGCACGACGCCGAGGCCCAGCCCCAGCGTCGCGGTGACCTCGTAGCGGTTCCAGAGCGACAGGCTGTGCTCCGGGGCGTGGGCCAGTTCGACCGCATCGTTTCCGTCCAGCGCCGCTTCCTGCCAGGTGTAGCCTCCGGCGACGGTCCAGCGGTCGGTGACGCTGCCGGCGACGCCGAGCTCCAGCCCGCGCGTGCGGGTCTCGCCGACGTTGATGGTGACGGCGGGATTGGCCGGGTCCGGCGTGGTGGCGTTGGTCCGGCGCAGCTCGAACAGGGCGGCGGTCAGCGAGAGGCCCGGCCGCGCGTCCCACTTGGCACCCACTTCCAGATTCTCGAACTCCTCCGGCTCCAGATTCTGGGTCGTGGGGGTCAGCGAGGCGAACTGCTCGCCTGAGCGCGGCAGGAAGGAGCGGCTGTAGCTGGCGTAGAGCGAGGCGGCCTCCGCCGGCTTCCAGACCAGGCCCAGGCGCGGCGACACCATGTCGTCGGTGCGGCCGAAGGCGCGGTCGGGCGTCGGCAGGAAGTCCGTCCCCTGGATCTCGAACCGGTCCCAGCGCAGGCCGAGGATCACGTCGAAGAACCGGCCCAGACCGATCTGGTCCTGGGCGTAGGCGGAGGTGGTGGTCACCCGGCTGACCGTGTCGCGCGCGGCCGTGCCGAAGGTCACGGTCGGATAGGCTGGCGCGCTCAGGCTGAAGGTGGGGTTCGACAGCGTTCCGTTCAGGCGGGCGTTGTCGGTGTCCTGATCGCCGTATTCGACGCCGATCATGACGCGGTGCTCGATCGGGCCGCCCAGGACCTCCCAGATCAGGTTCGACTGCAACAGGGCGTTTGTCCGGTCCGTGGCGTCGACGTAGGCGGCCAGCGGCACGGTCCCGGTCGGCGAGGTCGCCGGGCCATTCGGATATACGTTGGCGTAAAGCTTGTCGTAGTCGGCATAGACCAGCGTCGCGTTCAGGCTCAGTCCGGGGGCGATCCGGCCGTCCAGACGCAGCTTGGCGACGTCGGCGTCCAGCGTGGTCCGGTTCACGCCGGGGACGCCGAAGAACAACTGGTCGTACCCTTCCAGCGGGCGACCCAGATACGACGGCGCCCCGCGGTCCGGCACACGGTCGTCGTCGACGTGCTCGTACGACAGACCCAGGTCCCAGCCCGGCGCGATCTCGGCCGCCAGATAGGGATTGATCGCCCAGCGCGAGCCGTCGACGAAGTCGCGGAAGCTTTCGCTCTCCTCGACCATGGCGTTGAGACGGAAGGCGACCCGGTCGCCCAGCGGCCGGTTGACGTCGATCCAGGCGCCACGGCCGCCGTAGCCGTCGACGAAGATCCGGGCCTGTCCGAAGGCCGCGTCGGCGCCGGGGGCCTTCTGCACGCGGTTGACGATGCCGCCCCCGCCGCCCCGGCCGAAGATCAGGGCATAGGGGCCGCGGAGCACCTCGATGCGATCGAGGTTGTACAGCGGTCGATAGTACTGGACGTCGTCGCGCACGCCGTCGACGAAGAAGTCCGCCGTGGTGTTCTGGCCGCGCAGGGTGATCTGGTCGCGGTTGCCCTCGCCTTGCCCCACGGTGACGCCGGGGACGTAGCGCAGGACGTCGCCGAGGCTGTCCAGACCCTGATCCTCGACCTGCTCGGCGGTGACGACGGCGACGCTCTGGGGGACGTCGAGCAGGGGGGTGTCGGTCTTGGTGGCCGTGACGACGTTCAGAGCCCGGTAGCCCTCCGCCCGGCCCGTGACGACGATGGGATCGACGATGGTGGGCCCGGCTGCGGCCGGGGCCTGCTGGGCGTGGGCGGCGCCCGCGACGGCGGTGAGGGAGACGGACAGAAGCAGCAGGGGGCGCATGGGACTCGACGGCGGCAGAAAGCGGGGCGCGCACGTCTATTGCGAAGCATTGTCATATGCAACACCAAGCGTCGCCGCACGCGAAGACGCCCGCCTCCGGAAAGGAAGCGGGCGTCGCGCAGCAGCGGTCGGGGGGAATCTACTGCACGCGTTCGACGGTCACGCCGCGCCTCGCGAGGATCGTCTGCACGGAGTCGTCGCCGGCCAGGTGGGCGGCGCCGACGGCGATGAACACGGTGCCTTCCCCTTCGAGCAGGGTCTGGATCTGGCCGGCCCAGTTGGTGTTCCGACGCGTCAGCATGGCGTCGTAGATGCGGGCGTCGTCGTCGCGCATCTCGTGGGCGAACCCGGCCAGACCGTCGACGTCCCCCGTCGACCAGGCGGCGACCAGATCGTCCAGCTCGGTGGCCGCGTTCTCATAGGTCTCCAGCGACTGGCGCAGGAAGTTGAGCTGGGCGTCCTCCGGGAACCCGGCGAGGATCCGGATCTGCTCCTCGATCGTCTCCAGCCCCTTGACCGGCTTGCCCTCGGCCACCGCGCGGGCGCGCAGGACCAACTCGATGCCGGACGTCGGGTCGTAACCGGCCTTGACCAGCGGCGCCATCGACAACGTCAGGCCGACCAGCCAGGGCCTCATGATGTTCAGTTGCTGGACCGGCACACCGACGACGCCGGCGGCCTCTCCCAGTTTTGCGTATTCGGCCTCGGTGAGCAGCGTGTTCAGCGGGCGCGACGGGTCCATGCCGTGCTCCATGATCAGGGGCAGGGCCGCGGCCTGATCGTCCGGATTGGTGATCTCGAACCAGATCTCTTCGGCGTCGGCGAAAGCCGCGTCCACCGCAGGGGTGCCCCACGCCGTGGTCGGGCGCAGCACGTGGACGGTGCCGAACAGGTAGATGGTGGAATCGGCGTCCCTGACGACCCAGAGGGCGGGTCCGGAACCGGCCGGGGCCTGGGGCACGATCGCGGGGGCGACGGCGATTTCCTGGGCCCAGGCGGCGGGAGAGCCGGCCAGCGTGGCGACGAGGCCCAGACCGAGCGCGGCGCCGGCTGCGGAGCGGGTCAGGGCCGCAACGGAGGTCTTGAGGCGGGAGGCGAGGGTCATGTGGAGGTCCTTTCGGGGAGGGTTCAGTCGTCTGTGAAGATGGCTTCGATCGGCTGTCCGAAGACGCGGGCGATCTTGAAGGCGAGGGGGAGCGACGGGTCGTAGCGGCCGGTCTCAAGCGCGTTGACGGTCTGGCGGGAGACGCCGAGGCGGTCGGCCAGATCGGCCTGGGACCAGTCGCGTTCGGCGCGGAGCACCTTGAGGCGGTTGTTCATGGCCTGCCCCTACCGATGCCGCAGCCACCAGAGCGCCCAGGCGATCGCATAGCCGACGATCTGGGCCCCCACGGTGAAGGCGATGCCGGTCATGATGAGGTCGTCCGGGCCGCTGCCCAGCGGCGGAAGGGCGACGTCGATCGCGCCCCAGGTCGACAGGGCGAAAAGGCCCATGGCGGCGGCCATGCCGGTCGAGCCGCCCCAGTACCACGCCCACTTGTGCGCCTCGCGCACGGCTTCATCGGCGCTCCGCCACCAGGCCACGCAGATCCAGGCGGCCGCGGCGACGCCGGCCGACAGCAGGGCGATCCGCAGCGGACCGGCCGCCGCGCCGCCGACGTGATCGATCAGGGCGGACAGGCCTCCGACGACCAGGCCGACGAGCGCGCTGACGCCCAGCATGGCCACGTAGCCGAGGCGGCGACGTCTGCGGATCGGTTGGTCGGTCATGACAAGCTCCCCCGTCGATTTGACAAGGGTGTTTTACATCGATCGGCAACACTGTCAAGCGACCTTGTCAGAAAGTCCGCAAGGCTTGTCGTCGTCAGCCGGCGGGGTCGGCATCCACAGCGGCATCCAACAGCGAGGTTTCCTGCCGTCCGTCGGCAACGACCTCGACGCTGCGCAGCTGGCGCTCTACCGCACGGGTGCGACGTCCCGCCTCGTCAACAGTCTTGCGGGCGGTGTCGAGTTGCCGACCCAACTGCTCCCAGACGGCGCCGTATTTCTGAAACTCAGACTTTGCCATGCCCAACACCTTGGCGATGTCGCCGGCGTTCTTCTGAATGGCCAACGTTTGGAAGCCCATCTTGAGACTGTTCAGCGTGGCCGCCAGCGTGGTTGGACCCGTCACGGTGACGCTGAAGTCCGCCGAGAGAGCTGCCGCCAGCCCAGGTCGGCGGATGACCTCAGCAAACAGACCTTCGGTTGGCAGATACAGGATGGCGAAAGGCGTCGTCTCCGGCGGATGCACGTACTTGTCGCGAATGCTCTTGGCTTGAATCCGGATGGCCTTTTCCAGCCCCTTCGCCGCCGAATCGACCGCGGCGGGATCTCCCAATTCTTGTGCACCCATCAGGAGCTCGTAGTCCGCCGCCGGGTATTTGCAATCGATCGGTAGCAGAAGGCGGCTGCCCTCGTCACGGCCGGGCAAAAAAACAGCGTAGTCGACGGCCTCAGCCGTGCCGGGCCGTACGCGGACCTGCCGCCCGTACTGTTCCGGGGTCAGCATATCGTCCAGCAGGGCGCCAAGTTGCACCTCGCCGAAGGAGCCGCGCGCTTTGATATTACCCAGCGTCCTCTTGAGGTCACCTACGCCGGTGGCCAGAGCCTGCATCTCGCCCAGTCCGCGGTGGACAGTGTCCAGCCGCTCGCTGACCATTTTGAAGTTCTCGCCCAAACGCTCGGCGAGGGTGGCCTGAAGTTTTTCGTCCACCGTAGCGCGCATCTGCTCGAGCTTGGCCTCATTCTCCTTGCGCAGCTTCTCCATGTTATCGCCCAGCGCGGCGCGGACCTTCTCAAGCTCTTCGGAAAGGGCTTTTCGGCCTTCGGCCTGCTGGTTCGCCAAAGTCTCGGTCAGCTTCAGCACCGCTTGATTGGTCTCCCCCAAGCGTTGCCGCTGGCTCTCGGCCAAGTCGGACGAGGACTTGGTCTGCAACTCGGCGAAGGCGCCTAACCGGGTGTCGAAGTTGGTCGTCAGGGCGCCTATGCGTTGGTCCAAGCTGTCGGACATCCTAGAGAGACCCGCCGAGACCTCCTCGCGCTGCATCTGCGCCTTGCGGTCCATCTCGTCCCGCAGACGATCCACCTCGCGCGTCAGCGCGGTTTCAAGCCCGGCGGTCGATCCTCCGCGTCGCGCGGCCACGGCGATGATGATGGCAACCAAGGCAGCAGCGACTGCGGCGAGGGCGACGATGATTTCTGCGTTCATGGTCCGTTCCTTAGCGGGAGTCGCGGCGACGGACCATCGCCATGACGCACGTCAGAAACGGTCGTGGATCAGGCGGGCCGCCGGGCGCGGAGGGCCTGGACGATGGTGCCGTCGTCCAGCCAGTCCAGCTCGCCGCCGACGGGAACGCCGCGGGCGAGGGTCGTCACCTCCGCGCCGGCGCCCGCCAGCCGCTCGACCAGGTAGTGGGCCGTGGTCTGGCCGTCGACGGTGGCCGGAAGGGCCAGCACGACCTCGGCCGCCTCGCCGCCCTTCACCCGACCGACCAGCTCGGTCACCCGCAGGGCGTCGGGACCGACGCCGTCCAGCGCCGAAAGCAGGCCGCCCAGCACGTGGTAGCGCCCGCGGAAGGCGCCCGAGCGCTCCATGGCCCACAGGGCGCCGGCCTCCTCGACGACGCAGATCAGGCGCCGGTCGCGCGTCGCGTCCGAGCAGATGGCACAGGGGTCGCGGGTGTCAGGCGTGCCGCAGACGGAGCAGGACTTCACCTTGGCGGCCACGTCCACCAGCGCGTCGCCCAGAGGGAGCAGAAGCTGGTCGCGCCGCTTCAGCAAGGCCAGGGTCGCGCGACGGGCCGAGCGCGGGCCCATGCCCGGCAGCTTCGCCAGCAGGCCGATCAGCCGCTCGATCTCGGGTCCGGCGGAGGCGGCCACGCCGTCAGAACAGCTTCGGCATGCCGGGGATGTTCATCCCGGCCATCGGCCCGGCGGCCTCGCGCATCAGCTGGCCGTTGACCTCGTCCAGCTTGCGCTTGGCGTCGGCATGGGCGGCGACGATCAGGTCGGCCAGGATCTCGCCTTCGCCCGGCTGCATCAGCGAGTCGTCGATCTTCACCGACGTGATCTCGCCCGGCCCCTTCAGCGCCACCGTGACCAGCCCGCCGCCGGAGGTCCCCTCGGCGGTGGATTCGGCCATGCGCGCCTGGGCCTCCTGCAGTTTCTGCTGCATGGCCTGGGCCTGTTTCATCAGATCGGTCAGGTCTTTCATGGGGCCAAGATAGGGGGTCCGGACCGCGTGCGACAGGGGCCCGATCAGGTCGTCGGCCACTCCCGAGCGAAGGACGGCCATGGGTGGCCGAAGTCCGCGCACGTCGCGCGAAACCCGTTCAACGTCGCGTCGATGTCCCGCAGGTGGCGCGCCTGCTCGGCCAACATGGAGCCGGGATCGGCCTGTGCGGTCCACCTGGCGGCCGTCCACAGGATCTGGCAGGCGCGATCCGGCTGGTTGGCCTCGAACCGCACGATGGCGGTGCAATAGCTGGCGCCCGCGAAGGCGACGGGAGCGAGGTCCTTGTAGCCGGCCATCCGCCCGCACAGCGCGTACATCCGCTCGCCCAGATCGGCGCGCTCGCGACTGCCCGGCGTCAGGGTCTGAAGGCGGCCCGTCATGTCGGCGAACTCGGCGAACAGGTCGGAATAGGCGTCGTGGGCATCGACCCTGGCGGTCTCCGCGGCCGCGCGACGCTCGCAGATGGCGCGCGGGTCGCGCACGGTCAGCGTTTCCCAGTCGTTGTCGCGATAGATCCGGCAGGCCTCGTCCGGATTTCCGCTGAGGGCCTGCGCGTCGGCGACGCAGGCGTACGCGCGGCTGAACCACTCGCCGACCCTGCCATAGTTCCCCAGGCCGGCGTCGCGGTATCGGGCCACGGCCGCGTAGCAGTCGCGAATGGCCCCGTTCCAGTCCTCGCGCTGAAGGGCCTCCAGACCGCGCTGCAGGGCCCCATCGCCCTGACGCACGGTTTCGGCCTGGGAGGCGGTCAGTTGCTGGCCGTCGACTTCATAGACGTAGTCCTGCGCCTGAACAGGGCTCGTCGACACGGCGAGCAGCAGACCGGCGCTCAAAACGAGGCGGATCATTGCGCCGCAGCCTGCGCCGCCCGCTGGGCGGGCGTTCGGACGGTCAGGAAGGTCTCCACCACCCGCTGGTCGAAGGCGACGGCCACGTCCATCAGGCGGTCGGTCTGCCCCTCGATCACCTGCTGGGCACGGCTCATGTCGTCAGAGCTGGCGATTCCGGCCGAGCTGACCACGATCTGGCGATCGGCGGTGCGGACGACCACGTCGGAGCGGAAGGTCCAGCCCCCGCCGTCGGCGTCCTGTCCGATGGAGGCGCAGCGGTGACCCCCGCCCCCCGGCACCGTGAGGCGCGAGAAGTGAACGACCCGCCGGTACGGCCCCGCCGCGATCAGGCAGGCCTGCGCGTCGGCCTGCAGCGGCAGCAGATCCCCGGGGGGCGTCTGGTCCGTCAGAGGCTTGAAACGCAGGTCGTAGTCGATGTCGAAGGCGTAGTCGTCGCCCGGCGGCAGCCCGGCCTGGACGGCCTCGGCCAGGGGCGTCAGCAATGGCGCGAAAGCGGGAACCTCAATGTCGAGTTGGGCCGCCAAGGGGGCCATCTGGGCGTCGAGAAACGCCATGCCCTCGGCGATTTCGGCGCGTTCCTCGGGCGTGAGCGGCGGCACGCCCGCCTCCTGCGCATGGGCGGACGTGACGGCCACGACCGCTGCGGCCGACGCCGCCAGCAGAATGATGCGCATGTGGAAATCCCCCGTTATGCGAGACGACCATGACGCGCGACGGTCCCCGAAATCCAGAGCCGTGACGTGCGTCGTCGGGTTTCGTCAGTCCTGATCCAGGTCGGTCTGGATCCACTCGGGCGAGTGGTGGACGTCGATCGTCTGCAGACGGCCGGGGCCGAGGTTCTCGAACCTGTGCGGCACGCCGGCGGGCCCCAGCACGACCTCGCCGGCTTCGGCGTCCAGCGTCCGGTCGCCGACGAAGAAGCGGGCGCGTCCCTGAATGACGATGAAGGTCTCGTCATAGGGATGAACGTGCAGGCGCGGACCGACGCCGATCTCGTCCGTGCCGTAGGCCAGGACGGTGATGCCCGTCTGTTGCGTCAGGCCGGGCACGGCGCCGCGCCAAGGCCCCTCGACGGCAGGATCGAACAGGCGGGTCTTCGTCGGCGGGCGGCCGTCGGGAGTGATGGTGGCCGGGTCGAAGTCGCGGCGCGCCATCAGTCGTCGTCCTCGACCTCGTCGGGGATGGTCGGCAGGTCCGGCGCGGGGGGCGGAACGCGGATCTCACCCAGCCTGGCGCCCGGGAAGGTGGCCATGACCGAGGCGACGAAGGGGTCGGCTTCGACCTCAGCCCGCTGGGCGGCGCGGGCCTTCTTCTCGATCTCGATCAGGGTCTCGCCACCGCCCTGACCGTTGGCGGCGATCAGCCAGACCTTGCCGGTCCATTCCTTGAGGCGGCCGGCCAGCCGCGTGGCGAGGTTGGCCGGCGCGCCCTGCACCGGTTCATAGGTGATGCGGCCGGGCTGGAACGAGACCGGACGGACGTAGCGCTGGACGTCCATCTGCAGCGCCACGTCGCGCTTGACCCCGATGAGCCCGACGACCTGCTCAAACGTCTGCGGGTCAGGCAGGGCCGGCGCCGCGGCCATGCGCGGAGCCAGAGCGGCGGACGCGCCTCCGCCCCCGCCGCCGCCGCCGCCGCGCGAAGGGCCGGAGCCGCCGGTGACGTCGCCGTCGCGCAGAGCCTTCAACGCCTCCTCCGGTCCCGGCAGGTCGGCGGCATAGGCGAGGCGGACGATGACCATCTCCACCGCGTCGGCCGGGCTGGGCGCGCGCCGAACCTCGTCCAGTCCCTTGAGAAGCATCTGCCAGACCCGCGAAAGCGCGCCGGCGGAGATGGCCGCGCCGAGCGCCGCGAGGGCCTGGGCCTGATCGTTGGGCAGGCGCGTGGCCTGCGGCCCCAGCATCTTGGACACGGAGGCGGCGTGACAGTGCTCCAGCAGATCGCCCATGACCTGCACCGGATCGGCGCCGTAGCCGTACAAGGTGCGGAAGGTCTCCAGCGCCTCCGGCGTGCGCCCCGCCATGACCTGTTCGAACAGGGCGATGGTGCGGGTGCGGTCGGCCAGACCCAGCATGTCGCGCACGGTTTCTGCCTCGACCACCGCGCCGCGCTCACCCTGCACCAGCGCCTGATCCAGCAGGCTGAGGCCGTCGCGCACCGAGCCCTCGGCGGCGCGCGCGATCAGGGCCAGCGCGTCGGCCTCGATGGCCATGCCTTCCTTTTCGGCCACCTTGCCGAGATGGGTCACCAGCACCTCCGGCTCCACGCGGCGCAGGTCGAAGCGCTGGCAGCGGGACAGGATGGTCACCGGCACCTTGCGGATCTCGGTGGTGGCGAAGATGAACTTGGCGTGGGGTGGCGGCTCCTCCAGCGTCTTCAGCAGGGCGTTGAACGCCTGCGTCGACAGCATGTGAACCTCGTCCAGGACGTAGACCTTGTAGCGCGCCTCGACCGGGGCGTAGCGGACGCTGTCCAGGATCTCGCGGATGTCGCCCACGCCGGTGTGGCTGGCGGCGTCCATCTCCATGACGTCGATGTGCTGGCCGGCCATGATGGCCGCGTCGTGCCGGCCGGACGGGGACAGGTCGAGCGAGGGGCGGTCGATCGTCTCCGTCTCATTGTTCAGGGCGCGGGCCAGCAGGCGGGCCGTCGTCGTCTTGCCGACCCCGCGGACCCCGGTGAGCATGAAGGCGTGGGCGATGCGACCGGTGGCGAAGGCGTTGGTCAGGGTTCGGACCATCGCCTCCTGCCCGATCAGGTCGGAAAAGGCGCGGGGGCGGTATTTGCGCGCCAGAACCGTGTAGTCGGCGTCCACCTCGGCCGGTCCGGACGCAGGAACCGCAGGCCCCGCCCTGGGCAGGGCGGGCGCATCGGCGACGAGGTTGGGCGCGGGCTCCGGCGCGGCCAGCGCCTCTGCGACGCGCATGCCCTCGGGCTCGGGCGCGCCGAACATGTCCTCGGTGTTGGGATCCCGCTCCTCCGCCGCGTCCGAGGGTTCGTCCTCGTCCCAGGGCGGCCCGTCGGGATTCGGTCCGGCGTCGCTCATGCAGGATGCTTAGCGCGGACTGGCCGCGCCGCGCATCCCCCCTGCGAAGCGAAGCGGTGGATCAGTCGGTCAGGTCGCGGATCTGGCCGCCGTCGGCGCGGATGCGTTCCAGCACCTTTTTGTGCAGCCACATGTTCATGGCGGCGGTGTCCGACTTGTCGCCGTCATAACCCAGCTCGTCGGCCAGCTCGCGGCGCTCGTCCAGCGTCGAATCCATGCCGGTCAGCTTCATCAGGTCGACGATGGAGGTGCGCCAGTTCAGCTTCTGGTCGCGCTGGTCGTTCATGAAGTCGAGGATGCCGTCGACGTCCACGGGCTGGGCGGCGGCGTGCGGCTGGGGCGCCGTGGCCGCGCCGGCGTCGATCGTGGAGGGCGCGGGCTTCGGCGCGGGCGCGGGCGCCGACGTCGGCGTCGCCGTCCGGTCCGGCTTGTGACCGGGGCCGGCCTTGGCGCGCTCCCAGATCGGGCCGAGGATTTTTCCGAGAATGCTCATGGGTCGCTCCTTCCGCTGTGCGGGAAGGAAGGAGCGAACGCGCGCGAGGTTCCGCACTGCCCTCAAGCAGCGAGCGCCCGCGGGGCGAGCGGCAGGGCCAAAAAGGAAAGGAGGTGGAGACCGCGACCCGAAGGGGAATTCGTTGTGGCTGCTGCCTTCCGGCCCTGACCAGGTTGGCGAAGCCTTCGCCCGCGATCTCCGCGAGGACATATGCGATTTCGCGGTCGCGGACGCAAGCGGGGCCACGCTATTCAGGCGGCATGAGCGACGCGCCCTCGAACATCTTCGCCGGAAATCCGCTGGACCGGGCTGGCGACCGCCGCAACGATCCGGCCTTCCTCGCGCGGATGGCGGCCCATCCGGAAGCGCTGGCGATGCGCTGCGACGCGGCCGGGCCGGTGGTCGAGGACGGCCCCGAGGGGCCGCGGCTGGCCTGGACGCCGCTGGACGTCTCGCGGCCTGGCACCGTTGGCGAAGCGGTCTTTCTGGGACTCTGGAAGGATGCCCCGGCGTTCGCCGTGGAGGCGCCCGACGGCGGAACGCCGCTGCGCGAGGCGGCCATGGCGCTGTCCCCCGCCGACGCGGCCATGGCGGGGGCGGCCAAGAGTCTGTTCGACTGGCGGCGGCGGCACCGGTTCTGTTCCAACTGCGGCGCGGCGACCGACCCGGCGGCCGGGGGGTGGAAGCGCGTCTGTCCGTCGTGCGCGGCCGAGCATTTCCCGCGCGTCGACCCGGTCTGCATCATGCTGCCGGTGTTTCAGGACCGCTGCTTCGTGGCGCGCGGGCCGACGTGGCCGGCCGGACGGATGTCTGCGCCCGCCGGATTCATCGAGCCGGGCGAGACGATCGAGGAGGCGTGCGCGCGGGAGCTGTTCGAGGAGGCGGGGCTGAAGGTGACGCGCGTGCGGCACCACTCCAGCCAGCCGTGGCCGTTCCCTTCGCAGCTGATGATCGGCCTGGTCTGCGCCGTGGAGAACGACGCGGTCACGCTGGATCCGGCCGAACTGGCCGAGAGCGCGTGGCTGACGCGTCAGGAGGCGGCCGACGCCCTGGCCGGCCGCCATCCGACGGTGATCGCGCCTCCGCCCGTCGCCATCGCCCGGACGCTGATCCGGGCGTGGGTCGACGGGTTCGAGGCCTGAGCGGGGCTCAGTTGCCGGCGTTGTAGGAGCGGACGCCCCAGTGGCAGTTGGCCGAGCAGGTCGCCATCTGCACCTCGAAGGTGTAGCGGCCGCCCGAACCGGCCGGGATCACCACCATGGGGGCGTCGTCGTCCTCGAAGTCCGAGCCGACGTCGTTCCCCGAAGCGTCGCGCACGACGAGGTCCAGATCCGAGCAGCCCTCGTCGCAGGCGCCGATGACGATGTAGGCGGCGTTGGCCGAGACGTTGAAGGTGCCGGTGGTCGAGCCGCCTTCCGACAGGCGGCCGGTCGCGCGGCTGGCGGCGGAGATGCCGAACTCGCCTTCCAGCTGGCCGAAGATGTAGTCGACCAGGGCTGCGCCGGTGGCGTCCTGGGCGGATGCGGCGCCGGCGGCGCCGGTCAGGGCGAGCGCGGCGACGGCGGCGGCGGCAAAGCGAAGCATGTGTGTCCCTCCGATGAGGAGCCTTTCATGCGCCGCCCCGGGCGCCGGCGCAAATGACGGAGTCTGACTGCGTGGGATTTCAGACCAGCGCCCGCGCGGCCTCGAGGTCGGCGGGATTGTCGATCGACAGCGGAGGGGCGTCGACGACCGCCGCCCAGAGGGACAGGCCGAGCTCCATCGCGCGCAGCTGCTCCAGCTTTTCCCGGCGCTCCAGCGGCGACGGCGGCGCGGCGCAGAACCGCTCCAGCGCCGCGCGGCGGTAGCCGTAGATGCCGACGTGGCGCCAGACGGGTCCGTCGCCGTACAGGGTCGAGCGGGTGAAGTAGAGGGCGCGGCCGTGACGTTCGCCGGGCTCCATGGCCAGTACGGCCTTGACCACGTCCGGGTTGGACCGGTCCGAGACGTCGGCCTCGGGCGCCACCAGCGTGGCCACGTCGCAGTCCGGCTGGCCGTGCAGCAGGGCGGCGCAGGCGGTCGCCAGCCCGGGGTCGGCGAATGGCATGTCGCCCTGCAGGTTGATGACGGCGTCGTGGCGCCCTTCCGGGTCCAGGGCGTGAAGCGCGGCCATGATGCGGTCCGACCCCGACGGCAGGCCGGGATCGGTCAGCACCGCCACCCCGCCCGCATCGGTCACGACCTCGACGATTTCCGGGTCGCCGGCGGCGACGGCGACGGGCAGGCCGGAGGCGGCCGCCTGCCGCCATGCGCGCACGATCATGGGCGTGCCGCCGATGTCGGCCAGCGGCTTGTCCGGCAGGCGGGTGGCGGCCATCCGGGCCGGGATGATGACGAGCGGGTTCATGGCGGAGTCTCCCCGCGGGCCGGTTGCGAAGGGCGCGCTACCGTGTCAGAGACGCCCACGCAAGGCGAGGCCGCCCGCGCACCCGCGCGCGCGGTCTGGCGTCATCAAGACATGGGATGCGACGACGCGATGAGCGGCGACCTGAAGTGGAACAAGATCATGGGCGCCGGCCTGGCGACCGCCTTCGTGATCATCGGCGTGCAGCAGGTGACGGGCGCGATCTATCACTCCGAGCCCCCCGAAAAGATGGGCTATTTCGTCGACGCGCCTGAAGAGGCGGCGGCCGGCGGCGCGGCCGAGGCCCTGCCGATCGACTGGGGCACCGTGCTTCCGACCGCCGATCTGGCCGCGGGCGAAGCCGCCTTCGCGCGCTGCAAGGCGTGCCACTCGATCGCCTCGGGGGGACCCGACGGCATCGGTCCGAACCTGTTCGGCGTGGTCGGCGGGCCGGTCATGCACCGCGCAGGCTTCGCCTATTCCGACGCCATGGCCGCGCACAAGGCCGAGGCCCCGACCTGGGGCTACGACCAGCTCGACGCCTTCATCACCGCGCCGGCGCGCTACGTCCCCGGCACCAAGATGTCGTTCGCCGGCCTGCGCGACGAAGAGACGCGCGTGAACCTGATCGCCTACCTGCGCAGCCAGGGCTCGGGCGGCTTCGCCATTCCGGCGCCGGATCCCGCGCGTCAGGCCGGCGCGACCGCCGCTCCGGCGGCCGACGCGGCGGCTCCGGTCGAAGGCGCCGCGGCCACGGGCGCGACCACCGGCGCCCCCGTCGCCGGCGGCGGCGCGGCTCCGACGGCCGAGACGGCTCCGGTCGCGCCTCCGCCGACCGACGCCGCCCCCGCCAACACCGGCGAGCGCTAGTAGCTCAAGAAATCCGACGGAACGCCGGCGCGCCGAAACCCTCGGCGCGCTGGTGCGCGTCCACCTCCGCGATCGGCTCGATCACCACGGATCCGGCGCGACCGGAGGCGTGAATGACGGTGGCGGCGTCGACGGCGACGGCCGCGTGACCGCTCCAGCCGGGGCCGCCCTTCGAATGAAGCCACACGACCAGGTCGCCGCGGCGCAAATCCCCTTGCGTGATCGCCCGCCCCAGTTCGGCCTGTCCGTCGGCATAGCGCGGCGCAGCACGGCCGCAGGCGATCAGGCAAGTCTGGACCAGACCGGCGCAGTCCGTGCCGCCGTCCGAGCGCCCGCCCAGGCGATGCGGCCGACCCAGCAGGCGTGCGGCCACGGTCGGGAGGTCCCGCTCGAACTCGCCGATCGGCATCAGGGGCACGTCGCCGACGGGATCCCGACCGGAATCGATCACCGCATTGAGCGGCAGGCGGCCCCCGACCGACGCCACGCGATGCGTCGGGGTTCCGGCCCCGGCGGTCAGGGCGTCGGCGGCGATCCAGCCGACGACGCCGTCGCGGCGGCACTGGCCCCAGGCGCGCGCGCCGTCGTGCGCCAGCACGTCGAACGCCTCCCCGTGAAGCAGCTGGCTGATCAGGTTTCCGTCGTCGTCCAGAAGGTCGGCCACCGCCGCCGCGCCGCGCATGGGTTCCGTCGCGCGATACGCCGGCGCGCGCACGATCCCCTCCAGCGCCGCGGCGGCGAGGTGGGGTCGCGCGGGCAGGAAGCGCGGGTCCGGGCTGTGGAGATCGTGCGGCAAACGTCGGGTCCGGTTCGTCGCCGATCCTGACGCGGAAGGCCGAAAGGGCCGTTAACGCCCGCCGTCAGCCCTGTGGAAATCTGCGCTGCAGCATGTCGAAGGCGGCGCGGACGCCCTGGGCCTCGGCGCCTTCCGGCCAGCCAGGGCGCGCGCGGGGATTCCATGCGAACACGTCCAGATGCGCCCACGACCCCGTCGCCGGCGCGAAGCGTTGCAGGAACAGGGCCGCCGTGACCGAGCCGGCCTGCGCCCACGCCGCGGAATCGTTGCGCAGGTCGGCGATCTCGGCCTCCACCGACGACCGGTATCCCGGCCAGAGCGGCATGCGCCACAGCGGATCGCCGACGCGGGCCGACGCCGTCATCAGGTCGGCGGCCAGCGTCTCGTCGTCGGTGTAGAGCGGCGGCAGCTCCGGACCGAGCGCGACGCGCGCCGCGCCGGTCAGGGTGGCGAAGTCCAGCGTCAGGTCCGGCCTGTGCTCGCCCGCGCGGGTCAGGGCGTCGGACAGGATCAGCCGCCCCTCGGCGTCGGTGTTGCCGACCTCCACCGTCAGCCCCTTGCGGGTCTGCAGCACGTCGCCGGGGCGGAAGGCGTCGCCGGAGATGGCGTTCTCCACCGCCGCCACCAGCACCACCAGCCGCACCGGCAGGTTCGCGCCCATGATCAGCTCGGCGAGGCCGAGGACGTGGGCGGCGCCGCCCATGTCCTTCTTCATGTTGCGCATGCCGGCCGCGGGCTTGATGTCCAGTCCGCCCGAATCGAAGGCGACCCCCTTGCCGACGAGGGCGACGAGCGGCCGGTCCTCGGCGTCGAGGTTCCAGCCGAGCTCGATCAGACGCGGCGCGCGATGCGGCGCCGCAGCCCGGCCGACGGCGTGCACGGCCGGATAGTTCGCCTCCAGCAAGGCGTCGCCGGCGACGACGGCGATCGAGGCGCCGCCGGCCTGCGCCACCTCGCGGGCCTCGGCCTCGATTTCGGCCGGGCCCATGTCGGCGGCCGGGGTGTCGACCATGCGGCGCACGCGGAAACAGGCGTCGGCGACGGCCTGCGTGGCCGCCGGATCGAGGTCTTCAGGGACGGCCAGCCGCGGACGCGGCGCCGACTTCGCCCTGTAGCGGTCGAACCGGTACGCCCCGAGCGCGAAGGCGAGCGCCAGCGCGTTCGCTTCTGCCGCGTGCCAACCCTCCAGCCGCCAGTCGCCCGCCGGAAGCTTCGCCGTCAGGGGCCGGCCCGCCATCGGATCCACGTCCCCCTCACCGACCCCGAGGAGGGCGTGGTCGGGCGTGCCGCTGGAACCGGGAACGATCAACACCTGCCCCGGTTTGCCCGTGAAGTCGTTCGCGGCGGCCCAGGCCGCGGCGGCGCCTTCGAGCCCCTTGACGCCCCGCGCGGGGCGCACGGGCAGGGCGGCGTCTGAAGAGGTGATCAGGACGTCTGCGGCGGCGATCATGCGGGGCTCCGGGCGAGCGAGCGTTAACGGTCCCTTGACGCGGCGGCGCGATTCTCGACGCCACGCCGAACGGACGTCGATCATGTCGCGCACCCTCCTGCTCGCCGCAACCGCCCTGACCCTGATGGCCGCGCCCGCGCTGGCCCAGCAACAGGCCGCCGCCCCGGCGCCCGCCGAGGTCCGGGCGAGCTATGACCGCATGGACCCGCTGAGCCGCAGCCTGTTCTGGTCGCAGGAATTCGAGAAGAATCCGGCCGACGCGCAGGCGGGCGCCGCCCTGCCCCGCTCGCTGCGGGAATTGGGCCGGCATCAGGAGGCGGCCGAGGCCGCAGAGCGCGCGCTGGTGGTCCAGCCCGACAACGTCGAGGTGCTGCTGGAGGCGGGGCGGGCCCACATCGCGCGCGGACAGGCCTTCTACGGCATCGCGCATCTGGAACGGGCGGCCCGGCTGGCGCCGCGCGACTGGCGGCCCCATTCGCTGCTGGGCGTCGCCTTTGAGCAGACGCGGCGGCCGGAAGACGCCGCGGCGGCGTGGGCCCAGGGCCTGGCCCTGTCGCCGGAAAATCCCGCCATCCTGACCAACATGGCCATGGGTCCCATGATGGGCGGGGACCTGGCGACCGCCGAGACCTATCTGCGCCGCGCGGCCGCCCATCCGGACGCCGGCCTCCAGGTGCGTCAGAACCTGGCGCTGGTCCTGGGGCTGAAGGGCGAGCTCGGCGAGGCCGAACGCATGCTGCGCCGCGACCTGCCGCCCGAAATGGCCGACGCCAACCTGGCCTGGATCCGGCAGCGCTCGGCGGGCGGAACCGGCGCCGGCGGCCGGACGTGGGGTTCGCTGCAGTAGGCTCGCCCGCGGGGCCGCGAGACCCTATGTTCCGCCCATGATCGACGAGATCTATTCCAGGGACGTCCTGCGGCTGGCCGCGGACCTGCCACACGCGGGCCGGCTGGACCGTCCGCACGGCACGGGCGAACGCACGGCGAAGCTGTGCGGATCGCGCGCCGTCGTCGACGTGACGCTGGACGCCGACGGGAGGGTCTCGGACTTCGCCCAGGACGTGAAGGCCTGCGCCCTGGGCCAGGCGGCGGCCTCGATCGTCGGGGGGCACGCGCGGGGGGCGACGCTGACGGAAGCGCAGGCGGCCCGCGACGCCATGCGGGACATGCTGAAGGCGGGCGGCGACGGTCCGACGGGCCGTTTCGACGGGTTGCGCCTGTTGAAGCCTGTGGCCGACTATCCGGCGCGGCACGCGTCCAGCATGGTCGCCATCGAGGCCCTGTGCGACGCCGTCACGGCGGCGCTGGAGGCGCGAACTCTCCGGGCCGGCGCGGCCTGAGCCCGTGTCCGGCCGGACCCTGTACGAAGGCGGCGTTCGCTTGGCGCATCGCGCCTACAAGCTGACCTTCAGCCTGATCTTCGGGCAGCAGTGCCGGTTCCTGCCGACCTGCTCCGACTATGCCCGCGACGCCCTGATCCTGCACGGACCGGCGCGCGGGGGATGGCTGACGGTGCGCCGCCTGTGTAAGTGCCATCCGTGGGGAGGGTCGGGGTACGACCCGGTGCCTCCGAAGAAGACAGCAGAATGATCAACCTGAAATTTCCCGACGGCGCGGTGCGCCAGTTTCCCGCCGGCACGACGGCCCGCGACGTGGCCGCCTCCATCTCGCCGTCGCTGGCCAAGAAGGCCCTGCTGGCCGAACTGAACGGCGAGCAGCGCGACATGTCGCGCGAGCTGGAGACCGGCGGCGACTTCCGCCTGATCATGCGCGACGATCCGGAGGCGCTGTACACCATCCGCCACGACACGGCGCACGTGCTGGCCGAGGCGGTGCAGAAGCTGTTCCCCGGCACGCAGGTGACCATCGGCCCGGCCATCGAGGACGGCTTCTACTACGACTTCTTCCGGGAGGAGCCGTTCTCGACCGACGACTTCGCCGCCATCGAAAAGGAGATGGGGCGCATCGTGGACCGCGACGCGAAGTTCGAGCGCGAGGTCTGGGACCGGAACGACGCGATCAGGTTCTTCGAAGGCAAGGGCGAGAAGTTCAAGGCAGAGCTGATCCGCGACCTGCCCGAGGACCAGACGATCACGCTGTACAAGCAGGGCGACTGGATCGACCTGTGCCGCGGTCCGCATTTCCCCTCGACCCGCCACGTCGGCAAGGCCTTCAAGCTGACCAAGTTGGCCGGCGCCTACTGGCGCGGCGACAGCAAACGCGAGCAGCTGCAGCGCATCTACGGTACCGCCTGGGCGACGAAAGAGGACCTGGACGCCCACCTGCAGCGGCTGGAAGAGGCCGAGAAGCGCGACCACCGCAGGCTGGGCCGGGCCATGAACCTGTTCCACATGCAGGAGGAAGGCCGCGGCATGGTCTTCTGGCACCCCAAGGGCTGGGTGCTGTGGCGGGTGATCGAGGCCTACATGCGCCGCCGGCTGGACGCCGCCGGCTATGTCGAGGTCAAGACGCCGCAGGTTCTGGACCGGAAGTTCTGGGAGGCCTCGGGCCACTGGGAGAAGTACCGGCCCAACATGTTCGTCTGCGAAACGGTGGAAGGGGAGGAGCTGTCCCTGAAGCCGATGAACTGCCCGGGCCACGTGCAGATCTTCGACCAGGGCCAGCGGTCGTACCGCGAGCTGCCGTTGCGCATGGCGGAGTTCGGGGCGTGTCACCGCTATGAGCCGTCCGGATCGCTGCACGGTTTGATGCGCGTGCGCGGCTTCGTTCAGGACGACGCCCACATCTTCTGTCGCGAGGACCAGATCGTCGACGAGACGGCGCGGTTCATCGAGCTGGCCCGCAGCGTCCACGCCGACCTCGGCATGGAGACGGCCTACATCAGCCTGGGCACGCGGCCGGAGACGCGCGCGGGCTCCGATGAGTTCTGGGACAAGGCCGAGGCCCTGATGGCCGAGGCGGCGCGCGCCGCCGGGACCGAACCGGTGATCACGCCGGGCGACGGCGCCTTCTACGCGCCCAAGCTGGACTTCATCGTCAAGGACGCCATCGGCCGCGAGTGGACCTGCGGCACCATCCAGCTCGACTACGTCCTGCCGGAACGGCTGGGAGCGGAGTACGTCGGCGAGGACGGGCAGAAGCACCGCCCCGTGATGCTGCACCGGGCCATCCTGGGCAGCTTCGAGCGGTTCATCGGCATCATGATCGAGAACTACGCAGGGGCCTTCCCGCTGTGGTTGGCGCCCGTCCAGGCCGTGGTGGCGACCATCGTGTCCGAAGCTGATCCGTATGCGGAGGACGTGGCGGCGAGGTTCCGCGCCGCGGGCCTGCGCGTAGAAACGGACCTGCGCAACGAGAAGGTCGGGTACAAGGTGCGCGAGCACTCGGTGGCCAAGGTGCCGGTCATTGCGGTGGTCGGGCGGCAGGAAGCCGAGCGGGGCGAGGTCGCGATTCGCCGTCTGGGCAGCCAGGCGCAGGAGGTGGTGTCGGTCGACGAGGCCATCCGCATCCTGACGGACGAGGCGACGCCGCCGGACCTGAAGCGCGCCTGACCCAAGCGTCGGGTGCCTGACGCAGCCAAGCGCGGCCGTTGGCGTTGAAGCGGGATGGACCTCCCAGCCGAGAACCGATTCATCGCCGCGCTCGATCCCGAGGACGCGGCCGCGCTGCGCCCCCTGCTGCGGCGGGCGCAGCTACGGCTGGAACAGGTCGTCATCGAACAGGACACGCCGGTCCGGGAGGTCCATTTCCCGATCGACGCCCAGTTCGCCAACCTGATCCGCTTCACCGACGGCTCGACCGTCGAGACGGCGGTGATCGGGTTCGAGGGCCTGACGGGGCTGGCCCCGTTCATGGCCGACCGGCCCTGCGGCTGGGAGGTGGGCTGCCGGGCGCCGGGGACGGCCTGGATCGCCGAGGCGACGGCGTTGCGGGCGCTGGCGGAGAGCCGGCCGGAGCTCATGCGACGCCTGCACGACCTGACCGACTTCTATCAGGCCCAGGCGGCGCAGACGGCCGCCTGCAACGCCCGGCATTCCGTGCCCGCGCGCGTGGCCCGCTGGCTGCTGACGGCGCGCGACCTGTCGCCAGTCGACACGCTGCACTTCCGGCAGGAGGAACTGGCGCGGCTGGTCGGCGCACGTCGTTCCACCGTCAGCGAGGCTGCGACGCTGCTGAGACGACGCAAGCTGATCGCCTATGCGCGCGGCGCGATCCGGATCGTCGACCGCACGGGGCTGGAGGCCGCCGCCTGCGAATGCCACGCCATCCTGCGGCAGCGGCTGGAATCCATCGTCGGCCCGGCCCGGTGAACGCGATCGGGAACCCGTGCGAGGCAAGCCGCGCTCCCCTTTCATCACAACAAGGAGCGAACCATGACCCTGCGCGTCTATGAAGTGACGCTGGGCCGCGACGGCCAGACACGCACCGTCCGCGTGCCGTCGGAGACCGACGTCCAGGCCACCGACGCCGCCATGCCGCTGGCCCTGCCGGGCGAAAGCGTGATGTCCGTCAAGGAAGTCGACGACTACACGGGGCAGGACGACCTGCAAGGCGTCCCCCCGAAGTCGCAGGCGGCCGAGCTTGCGGACGTCACGCCGGGCGCCGCGGCCAGCCGCGCAGGCACGGCACCCTTCACGTGAAGTTCAGGCCGGGCTGAGTTCGGCGCGTTCACCGTGGCGCGCGACCAGCTTCCAGGGCTCGCCGCGGATCCACAGCCGATCGCACTCGATCGCGGTCCAGCCCGCGGGCAGCACGACGCGGTCCTGCGCCCACGTCGACGGGTCGGCGTCCGTGATCTTCAGCCTCGGCATACCGGTCAGCAATCCGCTGACGAAACCGCCGATGTTGGCGAAGAAGGGCCCCGAGGCGACGCCGTCGATCCTGTCGAGGCGGTACTCCAGCGTCTGGGCGAACCGGCCCATCTGATATTTCGCGTAGCCCTCGTCGAGGAGCTTCAGCGACAGGTCGCGGTCGCCGGTCCAGGCAGCCCACGTCCCGTACAGGGCCGCAAGCATCGGCGAACCGACGTAGTCGCGCCAGTGCTTGAGATAGAACTCCAGCGTGCGCTCACGCGTCGTCGGGTCGAGGTCGGCCCAGTAGGGAAAGATCGCCATCAGGGATCCCGGCGTGGCGCCTTTCGGTTCGTCGACGCGGAAGTCGGCGTGCGAGGCGATCGCGCCGTCCGAGCGGATCACGGGCCGCAGCCCGTCGGCGACCTCGGTCCAGCGCGCCGGGGCGACGCGCTCCAGCTGGGCGGCAGCGCGCACGGCGCGCCGCAGAACGACCTGCGCGGCCAAGGTCGTGAGGGCGTCGGCGTCGATGAAGCCCGGATTCTCGGCAGGCCCGCCCAGCTCCTCGAAGCGGAAGCCTTCCCGCGTCGCAGTCACCCGGTCGGCGATCCAGTCGCAGACGCCCTCAAGCACCGGCCATGCCTGCTCCGCGAGGAAGCCGGCGTCGCCGGTGGCGTCGGCGTGGAGAGCGAAGGCGCGGGCCACGTGCATGTTGACGTGCACCTCTCGCACCGCGGCCGAGCCGGCGCCGGGACTTGTCTCCTCGCCCGCCCGGGGCCCGCTCTCCCAAGGAAACTGAAGTCCCGCCCGACCCTGCATCCGGGCGTTCATCCGCGCGGCGGGCAGGCATCGTGTGCGGTACTCCAGCATCGCCCGCGCCGCGTCCGGCTGCAGCAGGCTGAGCGGCGGCGCCCCGAAGGCGTCGACGTCCCACATCACGTGGCCGAAATAGTAGTGGTAGTCGATCCACGTCGCGAGGCCGTAGATCGAGGTCGAGGACGGCGACGATCTGTGAACGGACGAGTTCAGGTAGAAGAGGCCCGCGTCGGCCAGCGCCTGCCATCTCTCGTCGGCGCCTTGGAGCCGGATGCGGCCTTTCCAGAGCTCGCCCCATGCGGCCCGGTTGCGGCGGCGCAATTCGTCGAAGCCGAGCTCCGCCCTGTGGGCGACCAGACGCAGGGCCTGACGCTGGGGCTGGGCGTGCATGACGTCCGGCACGAGGGAGACCAGGCGATCGACCACGACCGGACGGGCGCCGCGGGGAAAGCTCCACGTGGTCGACAGGGGTCCGTGCTCATCCCACGGCTCCTGCGTGCGCTCGGCCTGATCGCGGGCCGTGGTCGCCAGCGAAAGGCCCAGCCGGCCCAGGCCACCTTCCGATTCCCACAACAGGGTTCCGTCCGCCGCAGGGTCCGGCTCGCCGGGCGTGTCGAGACGGCGCTCCAGAGACCGTCCGCGCAGACCGGTCACCGACACGCGCGGGCGCACCTGGATCTTCCGGCTTCCTTCCGGCGTCACCCGGATGCGTTCGCAGACGAGGGTGGGATGGCTGCGGCTGCAGAAGGCCGTGGTTTCGACCACGGCGGCGGCCTCTCCGACGCGAAGGCGGACGCGTGTCGTCAATTCGGCCGTGGCGAAGTCGTACGTCTGGTCCGGGGGTTCGACGGCGGCGGCCTGATCGGAGGCCCAGAGACCGTCCAGCGAGACGTCGAGCCCGAGCGGAAAGGGTCCCGCGGCGGCCGCCTCGATGCGGCGCTCATGGTGTTCGCCGACGAAGCCCGACACGATGCACAGGCCCGGCGTCAGAGGATCCTCGCGCACGCGCAGGCCGATCAGGCCGTTCGACAGGTAGGCCGGCAGGTCGGCCCCGCGCGGTCCCCGGGCGGGCGGCGGAGAGATGGGCCCGGACGTCATGCGCCGCGCGCGTAGGGCGGCTCCTGATGGATGTCGGCATGGCCGCCGCGCCGCAGGTGCGTCTCGTCGATCTCGTTCACCAGTTCCAGGCCCCGCTCCTTTCCGACCAGTTCAAGCAGGGCGTCGATCTTCGCCTCCAGCCGGTCGTCGTTCTCCTTGGAGGAGGGCGAGCCGACGTAAAGGAAGTAGGCCAGGCCGACGACCTGCCACAGCAGCTGCAGGAACTCCGACTGCCAGTTTTCGAAGGTGTCGCGCCCCATTTCGGTGAGGTAGGCGGCCACCTCGGGCGTCTGTCCGTGGTCGCGCGCCTGGTCGACGAAGGCATTCCAGCCGAAGAACCAGTGCAGGCCGAACGACACGGCGAAGAACAGGAGGGTCAGCCAGGCGTAGGCGTAGCGTTTCAGCATGGCGGGCTCCTAGTCGTGGCCGGGCATGCCCTTGGACGGATCGTCCGAAGGCGTGTTCGGGTCCAGCCGATCGTTGCGCTTGCCGGTCCGCATGCGGGCCCAGATGAAGGCGATGAGCAGCGCGAGGGGGCCAAGGACCACCACGACGAGCCAGGGGGCGTTCTGCAAACTGTCCATGATCATCCTCTCGTCAGGCCTGGCCGGCCCTGCGCCGGCGCGTTTCCCAACCTTTTTTCGCGGCCGCGGAACGGTCGGCCTTCGATCGTGAAGCCGAAGCGGCGCCGCCCTTGCGACCCCCCTTGTGGGCCGACGGATTTCCGGTGCGCCTGCCCCGCCCGGAACCGGACCTCTTGCCCCCGCCGTCGTCCTTGTTGACGGTGGCCCAGGCCCGGCGCTCGGCTTCTTTCTCCGCGACGCCGCGGTCCTCGTAGCCCTCCGCGATGTGCTCGGCCTTGCGGCGTTGCTTGTCGGTGTAGGCGGACTTGTCGCCTCCGGGCATGTGAAACTCCTTGCGTCAGGCGGCCGCGCGGGCGCCCGCGTTCAGGCTCATTTCGATCAGGTCGAGCACGCATTTCAGGCAGGACAGGCGCACCGCGTCCCGGCCGATCGCGCCGAAGTGGGCCTCGCGGGTCTCCGTCGCGCGCCCTTCGCGGGCGAGCGCGAAGTGGACCAAGCCTTCCTCGTCGTCGGGCCCGCCGGGTCCGGCGAAGCCCGTGATCGACACGGCGAGATCGGCGCTCGAGCCCTTCAGCGCGCCCTCGGCCATGGCGACCGCGCAGGCGCGCGAAACCGCGCCGTCGGCTTCCAGAATGCCGGCCGGCACGCCCAGGACGCGGCGCTTGGCGTCGTCGGAATAGGTGACGAAGCCGCATGTCAGGACGTGCGACACGCCCTCGACGCCGGCCATGGCGGCGGAAGCCAGGCCGCCGGTGCAGCTTTCGGCCAGGGCCACGGTCAGGTCGGCCTCATCCAGCCGCGTCAGTATCTCCTCGAGCCGTCGCGCCGTCGCCTCCGGCAGGGCCGAGGTCAGGCCTGTCTGTGGATCCTGCGTCATCTCGCGGAACCGCCCCGATCACATAGAAGCCGCGCTCGACCAGCGCGGCGATGAGGTCGGTGAGATCGCGGGAGGGCATCGGCCCTCCCGCCGGGTAGGGCGGTCGGCAGCTGCCCTTTTCCTGAAATCCTGGGTCATGTGGAAAACTCCTCCGACCCAGCAACGGCACGGCTTTGCGGGCGGTTCCTGTGCCGATTTCCGACTTTCCGATCACGATTTCGGGCGCGCCGGGCAGGCGCGAAACCCCGGCGCGCGCGAGCCATTTCAGCGGCTCACCCCAGGCTCAACGGAGTGCCGACCATGGCCGAGAAGACGCTGGACGACCTGTTCCACGACACCCTGCGCGACATCTACTATGCCGAGCGCAAGATCCTGAAGTCGCTGCCCCGGATGGCCCGCGCGGCCCAGGCTCCCGAGCTGAAGGCCGCGTTCGAGAAGCACCGCGACCAGACCGAGGGTCAGATCGAACGGCTGCAGCGGGTGTTCGAGATCATCGGCAAGACGCCGCGTGGGAAGACCTGCCCGGCGATCGACGGCATCCTGGACGAGGGCGACGAGATCGCCGAGGAGTACAAGGACACGGCGGCCCTGGACGCTGGCCTGCTGGCCGCTGCCCAGGCCGTCGAACACTATGAAATCACGCGCTACGGCACGCTGAAGCGCTGGGCCACGGTGCTGGGCCTGGACGAAGCCGTCCGGCTGCTGGACGAAACCCTGCAGGAAGAGTCGCAGACCGACGAGGATCTGACGACGATCGCCGACGCCGCGGTCAACGCCGAGGCGATGCGGCCCAAGGCGGCCTGATCAGCCGTCGAACGACAGGCTGGTGAACTTGCCGTCCACGCGCCCGCCGATGCCGGCCTTCACGGTGCGCCCGGAGGAGAAGTCCACTTCGTAGATTTCCCGCCGGGCGTCTCCCTCGCCCTCATGGTCGACGAGACGCATCTCGGTGATCGCGCCGAACATCTGCAGCGCCTGACCCACTTCCCACAGCTGCTCTTCGCAAAGGGGGACGAAGTCGGGCGCGAGGTGCGCGGGGTCGCACGTGCCCTCGGCCAGACCCGTGATGATGGACTGGAGAGGGACGCGGAACTGACCGTCCGTCGCGGGATCCTGCGCCGCGGCGGCGCCCGCGCCGAACAGGGCGGCGGCGAGGGCGACGGCGGCGGCCGGCGTGCGCATCAGCGGCCGGTGCCGGCGGAGCTGAAGCGGCCGTCGGCGCCGCGGTCGCCGATGAACCAGACCAGCGTCGGGCCGGCGTCATAGGTCACCTCGTAACGCTCGACCTTCGCCGCGCCTTCACCCTCCGCGCTCACCAGCACCATGGAGGAGATGCCGCCCAGCGACTGCAGTGCGGGGGCCATCTGGCCGATCTGGCTTTCGCAGGCCTCGAGCAGTCCGTCGGCCATGACGTCGGCGGGGCAGACGCCCTGGGTGGTCTCGGTCAGCATCTTGGTCAGGGCGGCGCGGTACTCGCCGTCCTTGGCGGGATCCTGGGCGGAGGCGGCGCCGGAGGTCAGGACGACGGCCGCGATGGAGGCGAGGGCGGCGAGGGCGAGGCGCATCAAGGGAACTCCGGGGATTGAGCCCCGAGGATGCGGCCCCGCCGGCCACCTCACAAGTGAAACCGCGGTAAGGTGCGCGTTCAGCGCGGCGCGGCGGCGCGTGGAGCGGCCGTCGGAGAAGCCAGGCCCGTCTCGCCGCGTCCCATCAGCCGCCAGTCCTCGACGACGTAGCCCTCTTCGGCCAGGCATGCGCTCATGGCGGCGGTGATCTCGCGTTCCTTGTGAGCGCGCTGCATTCGCGACACGCCGAACATGGCCAGGGGCGCGAAGACGACCAGTCCGGCGGCGAGGCCGACGCCGCCTGCGACGCCCGCCAGCATGCCCGCGCCGGAGGCCGCCGAGGCCCCCGTCACCAGGGCCGCGGCGCCGCCCAGCGCCAGCCCTCGCGCGGCCGACCCGCCGCGGCCCTCGCGGAAATTCTCGCGGCGGCCGGCCGCCACCTCCGCGCCGCACACGTCGAACGCCGCCTGGAAGGCCGCGGCGTCCTCGGGCGGAACGGACATGACGGGGGCGAAACCTCGGGGCGTGGAGGCGCAAGCCACCAGGGCGCCCACGGCGACCAGCGCGGTCGCGGTGCGGACGAGCTTCATGATCGCGGCCTCCCCGCCGCGACGATCAGCCTACAGACATTCGGGCGAAGCGGAAGAGCCTACGCCGAACGCCCTCAAGCAGCGAGCGACCGCGTCGCGAGCGGCAGGGCCGTTTAAATGTGGATCGCGTGGCCGAGCGCGCGCAGGGACGCTTCGTGGAACGCCTCGCCCAGCGTGGGATGCACGTGGATGACGCCGGCGACATCTTCCAGAATCGCGCCCATCTCCAGCATCTGGGCGAAGCTGTTGGACATCTCGGAAACGTGCTGGCCGACGGCCTGGACGCCCAGCAGGCGGTGGTCGGCCTTCGACGCGATCACGCGCACGAAGCCGCCGTCCTCGCCCGCCTCGATGGCGAGCGCCCGGCCGATGGCGGACAGGGGGAAGACGGCCTGGATGACGTCGTCGCGCCCCTCGACGTCCTGCGGGCCGAGACCGGCCGAGACGATCTCCGGCTCGGTGAAGCAGACGGCGGCGATGGTGACCGGATCGAAGCGCCTGTCATGTCCTGCGATGATTTCGGCCACGACCTCGCCCTGTGCCGAGCCCTTGTGGGCCAGCATGGGTTCGCCGGTCAGGTCGCCGACGGCCCAGACGTTCTTCATCGAGGTGGCGCAGCGCTCGTCGATCTTCACGAACGGCCCGGCCATGGCCACGCCCATGTTTTCCAGCCCCCAGCCCTTGGTGCGGGGGCGGCGGCCGACGGTGACCAGCACCTTGTCGGCCTTCAGCTTGACCGCTTGGCCGTCCTTGTCGGTGACGTTCAGCGCGCCCTTCTCGAACCCGCCTGCCTTCGCGCCGAGCATCAGGACGACGCCGTGCTTCTCCATCCACTTGGCGACGGGATCGGTCAGGGCCTTGTCGTAGAGCGGCAGGATGCGGTCGGCCATCTCGACCACCGTCACCTCGGCGCCCAGCTTGCGGTAGGCGATGCCGAGTTCCAGCCCGATGTAGCCGCCGCCGACGACGACCAGCCTGCCCGGGACCTTGTCCAGCGACAGGGCCTCGGTGGAGGAGATGACGTCGCCGCCGAACGGCAGGAAGGGCAGTTCGACCGGCTCCGATCCCGTGGCCAGGATGACGTGCTCGGCGGTGATGACGACCTCGCCCTCGGCTGTCGTCACCGTGCAGGTCTTGGCGTCGCTGAACGTCGCCCAGCCGTTCACGACCTTCACCTTGGCCTTCTTCAGCAGGGCCGCGACGCCGCCGTTCAGCTTTTTGACGATGCCGTCCTTCCACGCGACCGTGGCCTTCAGGTCGATGGCCGGCTTCGACGCCGTGATGCCCAGGGTGCCGCCGTCGGCGGCCTTGGCGACCGTCTCGAACTTGTTCGCCGCATGAATCACCGCCTTGGACGGAATGCAGCCCACGTTCAGGCACGTCCCGCCCAGCCCATCGCCGCCGTCCACCAGCACGGTGTCCAGCCCCAGCTGACCGCAACGGATGCCCGCGACATAGCCGCCGGTGCCGGCGCCGATGATGAGGACTTTGGTCTCAATCTGCTCAGCCATTCGTCAGTTCATCCACAGCGTCGCCGGGTGCTCCAGCAGGCCCTTGATCCGCTGCACGAAAACCGCCGCGTCGTGGCCGTCGACGATGCGGTGATCGAAGGACGAGGACAGGTTCATCATCTTGCGCACGACCATCTGGCCGTCGCGCACCACGACCCGTTCCTGGATCTTGTTGGGGCCGACGATGGCGACTTCGGGGTGGTTGATGATGGGCGTGTGCGTGATGCCGCCCAGCGTGCCCAGCGAGGTGATGGTGATGGTCGAGCCGGACAGCTCCTCGCGGCTGGCCTTGCCGGACTTGGCGGCGCCGGAGACGCGGGCGATCTCCTCGGCCGTGTCGTACGGATCGCGCGCCTCGGCGTGGCGGACCACCGGGACCATCAGGCCGTTCGGCGTCTGGGCGGCGATGCCCAGGTGAACCGCATTGTGGGTGGTCAGCACCCCGGCCTCGTCGTCGTACCAGCTGTTGATGGTCGGCTGATCGCGCAGAGCCACCACGATGGCACGGGCGATGAAGGGCAGGACGTTCAGCTTCGGCCTGCCGGTCGTCTTCGCCTGCGCGTTCAGATGGGCGCGCAGCTCCTCCAGCGCCGTGACGTCGATCTCTTCGACATAGGTGATGTGCGGGATGCGGCGGACGCTCTCGGCCATCTTCTCCGCGATCTTGCGGCGCAGGCCGATGATGCGGGTTTCGGTCGTGCCTTCGGCCTTGGCATAGGTCGAGCCGGCTGATCCTCCGGACGCGGACGATCCGCGCCCGCCCGAGGCCACATAGGCGTCCAGATCGCCGTGCTCGATGCGGCCGGCCGGGCCCGAGCCGGGGACGTACTGCAGCTCGATGCCCAGGTCACGTGCGCGGTTGCGGACGGCGGGGGACGCCAGCGGGCGCTGGCCGGCGACGCGGGTGGTGAAGGCTTCGGCTTGCGGCTTCGACGAGGGCTGTGCTGCCGGAGCGGCGGCCTTGGCGTCTGGAGCCGGAGCGAGTTCGGACTTCGGGGCCGGCGCGGGGGCCGGAGTGGGCGCCAACGCCGACACGTTGCCCTTGCCCTCGACCTTGAAGCTGACCAGCGGGCCGCCGACGGCGACCTGCTGGCCCGCCTCGCCGTGCGTCGCCACGACGAGGCCGGAGACGGGCGAGGTGATCTCCACCGTCGCCTTGTCGGTCATGACGTCGGCCAGGATCTGGTCCTCCGACACCGTGTCGCCGACCTTGACGTGCCAGCCCACCAGCTCGGCCTCGGCCGTGCCTTCGCCGACGTCGGGCAGCTTGAAGACGTAGTTGGCGCCCGAGGCCGGCTGTGCCGCCGTGGCCGCGGCGGGCTTCGGCGTCTCGACCAGAGCCGGCGCGGCTTCGACCTTCGGTGCGGGGGCCGGCGCCGGTTCGTCGGCGGACGCATTGCCCGCGCCCTCGACCTCGAACTCCACCAGCGGGCCGCGCACGGGGATCATCTGGCCGGGCTCGCCGTGGATGGCCGTGACCTTGCCCGAGACGGGGGCGGTGATCTCCACCGTCGCCTTGTCGGTCATGACGTCGGCGACGATCTGGTCCTCGGCGACCACGTCGCCGACCTTGACGTGCCAGCCGACCAGCTCGGCCTCGGCGGTGCCTTCGCCCACGTCCGGCAGTTTGAAGACGAAACGACCCATCAGCGGCCCCCGCTCATCGTGACTTCCAGGGCGTCGGCCACGCGTTGCGGGCCGGGGAAGTATTCCCACTCGAAGGCATGGGGGTAGGGCGTGTCCCAGCCGGTGACGCGCGCGATCGGGGCTTCCAGCCAATGGAAGCAGCGCTCCTGCACCAGGGCCGACAGCTCGGCGCCGAACCCGGACGTCTTCGGCGCCTCATGCACGATGACGCAGCGGCCGGTCTTCTTCACCGAGGCCTCGATGGTCTCGATGTCCAGCGGGACGAGGGTGCGCAGGTCGATCACCTCGGCGTCCACCCCGGCGTGGTCGGCGCCCGCCAAGGAGACCCAGACCATGGTGCCGTAGCACAGAATGGTGACGTCGTTCCCCTCGCGCATGACCCGCGCCTTGCCGATCGGCTCGACGTACTTGCCGGTCGGGACCTGGGCCAGCTCCTGCGCCTTCCACGGGGACACCGGCTTCTCGTGCCAGCCGTCGAAGGGGCCGTTGTAGAGGCGCTTGGGCTCGAAGAAGACGACCGGATCGTCGTCCTCGATCGCCGCGGTCAGCAGGCCCTTGGCGTCGTAGGGGTTGGACGGGATGACGACCTTCAGCCCCGCGATGTGGGTGAACAGGCTCTCCGGCGACTGGCTGTGCGTCTGGCCGCCGAAGATGCCGCCGCCGTAGGGGCTGCGGATGGTGATCGGCGAGGTGAACTGCCCGCCCGAGCGGTAGCGCATCTTGGCCGCTTCGGAGACGATCTGGTCGTAGGCCGGATAGATGTAGTCGGCGAACTGGATCTCCACGACCGGACGGATCCCGTAGGCGCCCATGCCGATGGCGGCGGCGACGATGCCGCATTCGCTGATCGGGGCGTCGAAGCTGCGCGTCAGGCCGTGCTTCTTCTGCAGGTGATCGGTGACGCGGAAGACGCCGCCGAAATAGCCCGCGTCCTCGCCGAACGACAGGACGTCCGGGTCCTCCGACATCTTCACGTCCAGCGCCGAGTTCAGCGCCTGGATCATGTTCATTGGCTGGACGCCGGCGTTCGGCGCGGCGGATTTCGGCGCGTTGTTCGCATCGACCATGTCGGGCTCGACGCCGTCAGCGCGGTCGGCGTCGGTGAAGACAGCATTGTCGCTCATGCTCAGACTCCCACCTCGCGGCGCTGCTCGACCAGGCGCCAGTCCTCGGTGGCGTAGACCTCCTCGAACATGGTCTTCACCGACGGGCGCGACTGGCCCAGCGTGCCGATCGCCTCGGACTCCTTGCCCGCCGCGCGGACCTGTTCGACGGCGTCCTTCTCCGCCTCTTCCTGCTGCGCGTCGGACCACTCGCCGAGCTGGATCAGATGCTGCTTCAGGCGTTCGACCGGATCGCCGAGCGGCCACTTCTCGTGCTCGTCGCCGGGGCGGTAGCGGCTGGGGTCGTCGGACGTGGAGTGCGGGGCGCCGCGATAGGTGAACAGCTCGATCACCGTCGCGCCCTGGTTCGTCCGTGCCCGTTCCTCGGCCCACTGGGTCGCCGCCCAGACGGCCAGGAAGTCGTTGCCGTCGACCCGCAGCGCCGGCAGGCCATAGCCGATGGCCTTGGACGCGAAGGTCGTCTCCAGCCCGCCGGCGATGCCCATGAAGGACGAGATGGCCCACTGGTTGTTGACGACGTTCAGGATCACCGGAGCGCGGTAGACGGCGGCGAAGGTCAGGGCGTTGTGGAAGTCGCCCTCCGCCGTGGCGCCGTCGCCGATCCAGCTGATGGCGATCTTGTCGTCGCCCTTGTAGGCGCTGGCCATGGCCCAGCCGACGGCCTGCGGCACCTGGGTGCCGAGGTTCCCCGAGATGGTGAAGAACCCGTACGCCTTCGACGAGTACATGATCGGCAGCTGGCGACCTTTGATCGGGTCCGCCGCGTTCGAATAGATCTGGTTCATCATCTCGGCGAGCGGATAGCCGCGCGCGATCAGCAGGCCTTGCTGGCGATAGGTCGGGAAGCCCATGTCCTCGCGGCTCAGGATCATGCCCTGGGCCACCGCGATGGCCTCTTCCCCCGTGCACTTCATGTAGAAGCTGGTCTTGCCCTGACGGTGGGCGCGATGCATCCGGTCGTCGAAGGCGCGGGTCAGGATCATGGCCCTCAGGCCCCTGCGCAGGGTCTCCGGATCCAGCTTCGGGTCCCACGGACCGACGGCGCGGCCCTGATCGTCCAGCACGCGCACCAGCTTGAAGGCGTGGTCGCGCATGTCGAACGGCGCGGTCGACACCGCGGGGCGGTCGACGGCGCCCGGTGCGTCCAGCTTGATGTGGCTGAAGTCCGGGGCGTCGCCGGGGCGGCCCGAGGGCTCGGGCACGCGCAGGCTCAGCGCCGGGGCATTTGGCTTCTTCATCATCGATCCCGTTCGGTTGATCCGACCGCGTTTCCTCGAACTTGCATTAGCACGGGGGCGCGCGGGAAGGCTCGCTCAAATCCGACTTGCATATCGGCTTTTGACGCTATTTCATTGCGCTGAATCAGCAATCGGAGAAACAACCTTGGCGGAAGAGCTCGACGCCATCGACGCCCGCATCCTGGACATCCTGCAGCACGACGCGGGACTGTCGGTGGCGGAGGTGGCGGACCGCGTCGGCCTGTCGGCCTCGCCGTGCTGGCGGCGGATCAAGCGCCTGGAGGATCAGGGCCTGATCGTGAAGCGGGTGACCCTGCTGGACGCCGTTCAGCTGGGTCTGGACTTCGAGGTCTACGCCATCGTCAAGCTGAACCTGCCGTCCACCGAGAATCTGGAGCGGTTCGAGGCGGCCGTCGCCGGCTGGCCCGAGGTCGTCCAGTGCGCCACCATCACGGGGCGCGAGGACTATGTGCTGCGCATCGTCACCAGCGACATGCACGCCTTCGACAAGTTCCTGCGCGAGAAGCTGCTGGCGCTCGGCATCGTCTCGGACTGCGAGAGCCACATCGTCACGCGCGGGGTGAAGAACGTGACCACCCTGCCGCTGGGCATCGTCACGCCGCACGTGCAATAGTCCCGGTTACGGTTCGAGCGAAGGGGGCTTCGACATGATCGAGATGGTGATCCAGGCCCGGAAGAAGGATCTGGGCGGGTTCGAGGTGGGGCGCATCCTGCCGTTCCACGCGCGGCGCATGGTCGGGCCCTTCATCTTCCTGGACCAGATGGGACCGGCGGAGTTCGCGCCGGGCAGCGAGGCCATCAACGTGCGGCCGCATCCGCACATCGGCCTGTCGACCCTGACCTATCTGTTCGAAGGCGAGATCATGCACCGGGACAACACCGGCGCGACCCAAGCCATTCGGCCCGGCGAGGTGAACTGGATGACCGCCGGCAGCGGCATCGTGCACTCGGAACGGACCGATCCCCTGAAGCGCAGCACGGGCGGCGCCATGCACGGCATGCAGGCGTGGATCGCCCTGCCGGAACATCTGGAAGAGACCACGCCGGCGTTCCACCACCACGGGGAGGGCGACCAGCCCACCTATGAGAACCAGGGCCTGTTCGCGCGGCTGGTGGCCGGCGAGGCCTATGGCGCGAAGGCCGGCGTGCCGACTTCGTCGCCGCTGTTCTACGTCCACTGGGAAATGGACGCCGACGTCCGCACCGCGCCGCCCCCTGGCACGGGCGCCGGCGGCATGGCGGAGCGGGCCCTGTACGTCGCCAGGGGCGAGATCGAGGTCGGCGACCGCACCTTCGGCGAAGGGCAGATGATCGTGCTGGAGCCGCACGCGGAGCCCACGGTGCGCGCGCTGCGCCCGTCCACCGTCATGGTGCTGGGCGGCGAGAGCGTGGGGCCGCGGCACATCTGGTGGAACTTCGTCCACTCGAAGCAGGAGCGCATCGAGCAGGCCAAGGCCGACTGGAAGGCCGGGCGCATGTCCCTCCCCACCGAGGACGATCACGAGTTCATCCCCCTGCCCGACGTGCCGTCGACGCCGGAACCGGCCCCTGACGTGAAGCCGGATCAGACGCACCCGGTGTGACGCGGCCTTGAACGCCCGATCCGCATCACGATCTGATGCGGATGACGGCATTTTCGGTTCTCGACCTCTCCCCCATCGTCGAAGGCGGCGACGCGCGGCGCGGCCTGCTGGAGACGACGCGGTACGCGCAGGCGGCGGACAGGCTCGGCTTCACGCGCTTCTGGCTGGCCGAGCATCACAACATGCCCGGCATCGCCTCGGCCGCGACGGCGGTGGCGCTGGCGCACGTGGCGGCGAACACGACGACGATCCGCGTCGGCTCCGGCGGGGTCATGCTGCCCAACCACGCGCCGCTGATGGTGGCCGAGCAGTTCGGCACGCTGGAGGCGCTGCATCCGCGCCGGATCGATCTGGGGCTGGGCCGCGCGCCGGGCACGGACGGCGCGACGGCGCGGGCGCTGCGGCGCTATTTCGACTCGGCCGACCAGTTTCCGAGGGACGTGATGGAGCTGCAGGCCTTCCTCGACGACCCGGTTCCCGGACAGGCCGTGACCGCCTGGCCCGGCGCGGGATCGAAGGTGCCGGTCTGGCTTCTGGGGTCCAGCCTGTTCTCGGCCGAGCTGGCGGCGCATCTGGGCCTGCCCTTCGCCTTCGCCAGCCATTTCGCGCCCGAGCTGTTGCTGCCGGCGCTGCGCACCTATCGTCAGGGATTCCGCCCGTCGAAGGCGCTGGACCGGCCCTACGCCATGGCCGCGATGAACGTCTTCGCCGCCGACACGGACGATGAGGCGCGCCGCGTCGCGACGTCCATGCAGCTGGCCTTCGCCGCCGTGGTGACGGGCAAGCCGGGGCGGCTGAAGCCGCCGGTGGACGACGTCGCCGCCCACCTGACCCCGGACCAGATCTCGGCGGTGCAGGCGCGCCTCGAGCATGCGGCCATCGGCGGACCCGACCGGGTGCGCGAACGGCTGGCCGCGTTCGTCGCCCTCACCGGCGTCGACGAGGTCATGACCACCGGAATGATCTTCGACGTCGAGGCGCGCATCCGCAGTCTGGAGATCACCGCCGAGGCCTCACAGGGATTGTAGAAAGCCGAGCAGCAGCCGGTTCACCTCATCGGGACGTTCCTGCTGCAGCCAGTGGCCGGCGCCCGGCAGCACGTGCTGGCCTCGCAAGTCGGTCAGCCAGTCCTTCAGCCCCGCCTCGTGCGCGCCGGCATAGTGGCGCACGGGATCCCGCTCGCCGACGATGAAGAGCGACGGCTGGTCCATGCGCCGGTCCTGCAGCCAGGCGGTCAGCTCCCAGTTGCGGTCGAGACTGCGGTACCAGTCGAGCGGTCGCGCGAAGCCGGCGGCCGAGAAGGCGTCGACGTACTCCCGGAAATGCTCAGGCGACATCCACGGCGGCAGGGTCGCGGCGTCGGCGATGCTGTCCAGCAGGTCGACGCCGGGGGTGAGGAAGCCGGTCGACTGTTCGCCGTCGGCCGTGGCGCCGTCATAGGCGAAGAACATCTTGCGCAGGGCGGTCGCCGGGTCCGCGTCAAAGGGCTTGTGGGCATCCGGCGCCTGGAACCGGGTGATGTAGAGGTCGCCCAGTCCGGCCCGTTTCGATATCGCCGCCATGGCCGGCGTCGGCGGACCTTTGGGCCTGCGCGGCTGGAACGGCACGGACAGGCCGGCGACGGCGGTGAACAGGTCCGGCCGCATCAGGGCGCAGTGCCAGGCCACGGGCGCGCCCCAGTCGTGGCCGACGACGACGCAGCCGTCGCGGCCCAGCGCCCGCACCAGATCGACCATGTCGCCGACCAGATGAAGGATGGTGAAGCCCGTCTCGGCGCGCGTGCCGCCATAACCGCGCATGTCGGGCGCCACGGCGTGGAAGCCGGCCTCGGCCAGGGCCGCCACCTGCGCCCGCCAGCTGACGCCCAGTTCGGGGAAGCCGTGCACCAGCAGGACCAGGGGACCGTCCGTCGGTCCCGACTCGAGGACTCGGTGGATCAGGCCGTCGGTCTGGACGTCTCTCTGGATCATCGGCCCCTCCGGCCCCATGTGCGGCCTATGAAGCTGTACACCATCGGATACGAGGGCCAGCCGCAAGCCGAGGTGATCGGCCGGCTGAAGGACGCCGGCGTTCAGGTGCTGGCCGACGTGCGGGCCGTGGCGGCGTCCCGGCGCGCCGGCTTCTCCAAGACGCTGCTGGCCGGGTCTCTGGCCGAGAGCGGGATCGAGTACGTGCACCTGCGCGGCGTCGGCACGCCCAAGGCGGGGCGCGAAGCGGCGCGCGCCGGGCGACGCGACGAGTTGCACGCCATCTACGGCGCCCATATGCAGGAGCCTGCCTTCCAGCTCGACTTCGAACGCTTGCGCCAGACGGCCCGCGACCGGCCGACCGCCATCCTGTGCTTCTGCGGCGACCACGCTAAATGCCATCGCGGCATCCTGTCGGCGCGACTGGAGGCGGAAGACGGGTCCGAGACGGTGAACCTTTAGGACCGCTTCTGTTGCGGTTGCGTTTTTCGCCATCTACCGCACACGCTCGCGGCGTCTGCTATCATCCGTCGACCCCTCCCCTCGCCTTCCCGCGTGATGGAAATGAGAGTCTTTTTTTCCCGGACTCTCACGTCCAGCCGCTGACCGATCGATCGACCTTGCCCCCTTCCGCCGACGCCTCCCCCGCCGACCGCCGTCTGGCCATGATCGTGCTCGTGGCCGCAGCCATGGTGCTGGGGCTGGCGCCGATTCTGGTGCGGCTGGCCGAGGTGGGCCCCGCAGCCGCGGGCATGTGGCGCTTCGCCTTCTCCTTGCCCCTGCTCCTGATCCTGACGGCGCGGCCGGGCGGCGACGGCGTGGGACGGCCGTCGAAATGGATGGCGCTGGCCGGCCTGTTCTTCGTGCTGGATCTGGGCTTCTGGCACTACGGCATCGTCATGACTTCGGTCGCGAACGCGACGACGCTGTGCAACCTGACCCCGGTGGTGGTGACCGCCTTCGCCTGGATCGTCTGGGGTCAGCGGCCGAGCCGGATGTTCCTGATCGCCCTCGCCCTCGCCATGCTGGGCGCCCTGGCCATGGCGGCCGGCGCCGACGGCGGCCAGGGGTCGAACCCCCTGCTGGGCGACGTCTTCAGCCTGTCGGTCGCTCTCTGGTACGCCGGATATTTTCTGGCCGTGCAGGCGGCCCGGCGTACGGCCGGCGCCCTGCGGGTCACCCTGTGGTCGACCGCGCTGGGCCTGCCACTGCTGCTGATCGCCGCCTTGGCGCTGCGTGAGGACCTGACGCCGGAAACGGCGGGCGGCTGGGCCGCGCTGGCCGGATTGGGGGTCATGCATGTGGTCGGACAGGGCGGCGTGGCCTGGGCGCTGGGTCGCCTGCCGGCCTCGGTGACGGCGGTCACCATTCTGGTTCAGCCCGTCGTGGCCGCTCTTCTGGGCTGGGTCCTGTTCGCGGAGGCCCTGACCCCGGTGCAGGCCCTTGGCGGGGCGCTGGTGCTGGGCGCCGTCGTTCTGGCCCAGCGCTCGGCCCAAAAGAAAGCGGGCGCGGAACCCGAAAGTCCCGCGCCCGCCGGTTCGTAGATCAGCTTCGGATCAGAGGACCTTGAGGTCCACCGCCGAGGTCTTGCCGCGCTGGGATTCCAGCTCGTATTCGACCTTGGCGTTCTCATCCAAGCCCATCAGGCCGGCCTTCTGAACCGCGGTGATGTGAACGAACACATCGCTGCCGCCGCCATCGGGCTGGATGAAGCCGTAACCCTTGGTCGGGTTGAACCATTTGACCGTGCCGGTCGCCATCGTGCGTCTCCGTAAACGCGCTTTCCAGGCAGACGCCCCGGCGGGGCGTCCGTCAGCCCATCTGGACAGGCTCGTTCACGAGGAGGAGCTGCACGCGGCTTTGGACACCGCGAAAATCCGGACTGCGCCGACGTTCTCACCCGCTGTGAAGCCACGGTCAACCGGATTCCGATTCGCCCGATCGGCGAGGATGGTTACGAACAGAGGCCTCGCTCGGCCCCGTCCAGATGCAGGTGATCCCGGTGCGCGGCGTTGTATTCGGGGCTGAGGACGGTGGCGAAGACGCGACAGGCGCCTTCCCGGATGCGGCGCAGGAAGGTCCCGCCCTGCACGCCCGCCGGGCCGTCCCCGTTCCAGTCGGCCAGCACGGAAACCTTGCGACCGTCCGCCAGCGTGACGCCCGCGAAGTCCAGCGCATTGGCGCGCGCGTGCTCGCTGGGGCGGGCGTTGACGTCCTCCTGACCGTAGATGCGGCGGCAGGCGTAGGTGCCCATGTTGTCCACGCGGGCGACGGACTGTCCGAAGGCTTCGCGCGCGGCGGGCTGAAGCACCTGCCGGTCCCAGATGACGTAGCGCACGGCCATGGGGCATTGCATGACGAGGCCGCCGGGGGCCAGCGGGGTGATCGCCCCGCCGGTGATCCGCACCGCCCCCTGGACGACGCAGAAGCCGCCGTCGTCGCGATCCTCGGCCCGCTGGACCTCGACCCCCGCCTCGCGCAGCAGCTGGATGCAGGCGTCGGTGACGGCGGCCGCCTCCTCGGGCGCGGCCATGCGCCGGATTTCATAGTCGGCGACCTGGGCCGAGGTGGCCGAGCCGATCGGCCGGCTGAGGTCCAAGGGCTTCCACGGCAGGTCCTGCGCCGGCGCGAACGCGTTGGCCAGCATGAAGGCGGCCGCCAGCCCCAGCGCCCCTTCCCACAGCAGGTTCCAGAAGTCCGCGAGGTCCCGCTTCATGCCGCCTCAGGTGGTCGCCGCGCGGATCAGGCGGGTCATCAGGTCTCCCGTGGCTTCGGCCCCGCGCTCCGCGTCGTTGGAGGCGGTGACGATCGCCAGTCCTCGCTCCGGCGCGACGGCGGCGCTCAGGTACCAGAAGGTGTTGGACCCGTCGTGGGTCAGCAACGGCCCGACGCCGCGGTCGCGCCCGGCCCAAGGCGCACGCATCGTGCCCCAGCCGTAGGCATATGCCGGCGGCGGCCCCTCCGGCGGGGTCGCAAGCCGGGCCAGCGAGGCCTGGGTCAACCAGCCCTTCCCCGCGTCCAGGAAGACCGCGATGAAGCGCGCATAGTCGGCCAGCGTCATGTGCGCCGTGCCGGCCGGACCCAGCGCCGCGGGGTTGTCGGCCAGCGGGCCGGGCGCGACGGGCGCGGACACGCCGTTGGCCGCGCGATGACCCCAGGGCGCGGGGTCGACCGGCGCGCCGAAGCCGCCGGTGGTGATGCCGAGCGGGGCGAACAGGTCGGTCGCCATCTGCGCTTCCCACGGCCGGCCATGAATGCGCTCCAGCGCGGCGCCGGCGATGATGTAGTTCACGTTCGCGTAGGCGAAGCTTCCGGGCCGGCCGGGAGGCGCGGCGGCCAGAAGCTGCGCCGCGACGGCGGCTCGCTGCTCGGCCATCGATCGGGTGTCGGTGCGCGAGGTGCGCAGCCAGCCCTGCTCCATCAGCGGCGCGTCCAGAAGCCCGGCCCTGTGGCGCATCAGGTCGTCCATGGTCGCCGTCGCCAGACGCTCGTGCAGGGTCAGGTCCGTGAAGACCTCGGCGACCCGCATGTCCCAGCGCGCCTTGCCCGCCTGGACGGCACGCGCCCACAGGGCGGCCGTCATGGCCTTTGTGTTCGAGCCGAGGTGCCAGCGGTCGTCGCGCGTCACGGCGTCGGCCACGCCCAGTCGGCGCACGCCGCGCACGCCGATCCACGACGCCCCCGACCGCCCGACGATCATGCCCGCCAGCGCCGGCGCGCCGCTGCGCGAGAAGCTGAGATCCAGCTGATCCTCATAGGCTCGGGGATCGGCGGCCCGCGCCGGCAGGGGAGCGGCGATGAGGGCGGCGCCTCCGGCCATAACGGCGCGACGGTCGGGACGGGCAGGGAACGGCGTCATGCGCCCTGTCTAACCCGGACGGCGCGTCGGGCGCATGACATTTCGCGCGGGACGGCGCAGGCTGGGCGCATGGGCAAGAAGGATGACCACGACCGCGAGCTGGAACGCCTGCAGGAGCGGGTGGTGGACCTGCAGCACCGGCTGATCGAGGGCGGACGGCGCGTGCTGATCCTGTTCGAAGGTCGCGACGCCGCCGGCAAGGACGGGGCGATCAAGCGCCTGACGGAGTACATGGCCCCGCGCCGGACGCGGGTCGTGGCCCTGCCCAAACCGACCGAGCGCGAGACCACCCAGTGGTATTTCCAGCGCTACGTCGCCCACCTGCCCGCGGCCGGTGAGACGGTGATCTTCAACCGCTCCTGGTACAACCGCGCGGGCGTCGAGCCGGTGATGGGCTTTTGCACGCCGGAGCAGACCGACGCCTTCCTGAAGCAGGCGCCGACCTTCGAGCGCATGCTGATCGACGACGGGATCACCCTGATCAAGCTGTGGCTGGACATCTCCAAGGCCGAGCAGGCGAAGCGGCTGGAGGAGCGGGTCGAGGACCCGCTGAAGCGGTTCAAGATCTCGCCGCTGGACGCCGAGGCGCAGAAGCGGTGGGACGCCTACTCCGCGGCCCGCGACCGCATGCTTGAGGCCACGCACGCGACTGCGCCGTGGACCGTCATCATGACGGACGACAAGAAGGTCGCCCGACTGAACGTGATCCGCGCCATCCTGACGGCGCTTGGCGAGAAGGGCGTGAAGCCGGACGGGGACGTCTGTCTGGCGGGGGACGAGGCGGTCGGGAGATTGAACGCCTAGAAGGTCACCACCGTGCGCACCGTGCGGCCGTCGGCGAGCTCGTCGAAGGCGGCGTTGATCTGGTCCAGCGGAATGGTGCGGGTCAGCAGCCGATCGACCGGGAGCCGGCCCTGCCGGAACAGGTCGACGTAGCGGGGCACGTCCCGTTCCGGGTCGGCGTCGCCGATGTACGAGCCCTTGAGCGCGCGCGCCTCGGCCACCAGCTGCACGACGTTGACCGACAGGGCCGCGTCGGGCGGCGGCAGGCCGGCGGTGACGGTCGTTCCGCCGCGCTTCGTCATGCGCCACGCCGCGTCCAGCGCGAGGGCCGACCCGGCCATTTCCAGCACGACGTCGGCGCCGCCTGCCGTCAGGGTGCGGACCTGATCCACCGCGTCGGCGTCGGCGGCGTTCACGGTGGCCACGTCGCCGAAGGATCTGGCCAGCGCCAGCTTGTCGTCGGACAGGTCGACGGCGACCACGGTCGAGGCGCCCGCCGCCAGGGCTCCCATGACCGAGGCCAGGCCGACCCCGCCCAGCCCCACCACGGCCACCGACTGCCCGGGCTGCACGGCGGCCGTGTTCATCACCGCGCCCACCCCGGTCAGGACGGCGCAGCCGAACAGGGCGGCGTGCTGGAACGGCAGGTCGTCCGGCACCCGCACGAGCGAACGGCGCGAGACCACCGCCTTTTCCGCGAAGGCGGAACAGCCGAGGTGGTGGTTCAGGTCCTGCGTCGCGTCGTGCAGCCGCCGCCCGCCGGCCAGGAGCTCGCCCTTGCCGTTCGCGGCCGCGCCGGGCTCGCACAGGGCGGGGCGGCCCGCCTCGCAGGGCGCGCAGTGACGGCACGACGGCATGAAGACCATGACGACGCGGTCGCCGGGCTTCAGATCGTCGACGCCCTGCCCGACGGCCTCCACGACGCCCGCCGCCTCGTGCCCCAGCGCCATCGGCAGCGGCCTGGGGCGATTGCCGTCGATGACGCTGAGGTCCGAATGGCACAGGCCGGCGGCCTTGACGGAGACCAGCACCTCGTCCGGACCGGGCGGATCCAGCCGCACCGTCTCGATCGAGAGCGGGAGGCTGTCGGCATAGGGTCTGGCGGCGCCGGTGGCGCGCAGCACGGCGGCGCGGATGTTCATGACGCCATCGGGGCCGCTTGACGCCGGGTCCGTCAAGCCCAAGGCTGCCGTCGAACGCGCGAAGACGCGTCAGGGGAAACGATCCGTCCTCAAGCAGCGAGACGCAGCGCGTCGAGCGGTGGGGCACAAGGAAGGAAAGCGAACGAAGTGAGCGGAACCATCGAACGCACGCGACGCAGCGACTATCGCCGTTTTCAGGCCATCTCCACGCGGTGGATGGACAACGACGTCTACGGTCACGTGAACAACGTGGTCTATTATTCGTGGTTCGACACAGCCGTGAACCGCCTGCTCGTGGTCAACGGCGTGCTGGACATCCATCACGGCAAGACCATCGGCCTGGTGGTCGAGACGGGCTGCCGCTACTTCGCGCCCACGGCCTTTCCGGACGAGATCCAGGCCGGAGTGCGCGTCGCGCACGTGGGCACCAGCTCGGTCCGGTACGAGATCGGCCTGTTCAAGAACAATGAGGACGAGGCCTCCGCCGTCGGCCACTTCGTGCACGTCTACGTCGACCGCGACAGCAAGCGGCCCGTGCCGGTGGACGACAGGATGCGCGGCTTCCTCGACAGCCTGAAGGCCTAGTCGAGGTCCAGCCGTCCCATGACCATCAGGGCGCCGACGGCGACCAGGGCGCCCAGAGCGAAGGCGCCGATCAGCGATCCGGTGGCGGCCGCGGTCGAGACGGTCACCGGTCGGGCCTCATACCACTCGACGATGTCGGCCTGACCCTCGTCGTCCTCGATCCAGGTTTCGTCGACGGCGGTCATGGCGATCTCCCGAGGAAAGGTTCGTGGCGGAAATGCCCGGCGAACGGCAGCGGTTCCGGCGTCGTGACACGCGACGCGGGCTCGGCTAGACGCCCCGACGACGCGCACGGATCGCGCTCAAGCAGCGAGCGACCGCGTCGCGAGCGTCAGCGCATTCAAAGAGCAAACAATGGCCGGCCATTCGAAATTCAAGAACATCATGCACCGCAAGGGGCGCGCGGATGCGGTGCGCTCCAAGCTGTTCAGCCGCCTGTCGCGGGAAATCACCGTGGCGGCCAAGTCGGGCATGCCCGACCCGGCCATGAACCCGCGCCTGCGCCTGGCGGTGAACAACGCCAAGGCCGAGTCCATGCCCAAGGACAACATCGAGCGGGCGATCAAGAAGGCCTCCGGCGGCGAAATCGACGCCATGGAGGAGATCCGCTACGAGGGCCGCGGCCCGGGCGGCGTCCAGTTCGTGGTCGAGGTGCTGACCGACAACCGCAACCGCGCCGCATCCAACGTGCGCGCCGCCTTCGCCAAGTACGGCGGGGCTTTGGGCGAGACCGGCAGCGTCACCTTCATGTGGGACCGCGTCGGCAAGATCCACTATCCGGCCGAGGCCGGCACGGAAGACGCCGTCATGGAGGCCGCAATCGAGGCGGGCGCCCAGGACGTCGAGAGCGATCTGGTCAAGCCGGACCAGTATGAGGATGCGCCGGGACACGTGATCTGGACCGCCTTCGAGGACCTGAACGAGGTCGCGGAGGCCATGTCGAAGACGCTGGGCGACCCCAAGTCGACCGCCGTCGTGTGGAAGCCGCAGTCCGAAACGCCTCTGTCGGGCGAGGCGGTGGGGACGCTGGTCAAACTTATGGACGCGCTGGACGCCGAGGACGACGTGCAGCAGGTCTATTCCAACGAGGACGTGTCCGACGCGGACTGGGAGACCTGGGGGGGCTGATCGCGTGAGTCGGGGAGACGAACGGCCTCCGGATACGACAGGCGGAAGTCCGCTCCTAACCTTGGCGGCGTGGACCGCAGCGCTGGCTCTCCTCGCCGGCGGGGCGTGGGCGTTCGCCGTCGGGATGCAGTCGCTGATCCGGGTCGGTCAAGCGGTCAAGGCGTCAGCCGAGGCGCCCTCGACCGAGCCGTTCGCACCGCCGCGCTGGATCTCCCGGCCCCGGCCGCTGTACCCCGTCAAGGCCCTTGGTGCGGGAGCCGAGGGGACGGTGGAGGTCCGCTGCACGGCTCGGACCGATGGCAGCCTGGATTCGTGCACGGTGCTGAGAGAGGATCCGCCGGGGCAAGGGTTCGGAGAGGCCGCTCTGGAGGCCGCCCGGCGCGGACGCATGCACCCGAGGCGCGTCGACGGGGCCGACACGGACTCGTCGGTCGTCTTCACGATCCAGTTCCGAATGGGTTGAGCCGGCCGGAACCGCCGCCCCAGACCCTCCGTTGACGGAGGAATGGACTTCGCCGACCTGCCCGCCTTCGCCCTGCCGCTGATCGCCGCCATGTCGGCCGGCGGCCTGATCGGGCTGGAGCGCGAATGGCGGGGACGGGCGGCGGGGCTGCGCACGCACATTCTGGTCTGTCTGGCCTCGGCGCTGCTGATGGAGATGGCGGTCAGCCAGGGCGCGTGGCGCTTCCTGCCGATCGCCGGGGCGGAGATCGTGGCCGATCCGACCCGTATGGCGCATGGCGTCCTGACCGGCATCGGTTTCCTGTGCGCCGGGGTGATCTTCCGCACCGGATTCTCCATCCACGGACTGACGACCGCCGCCTCGCTCTGGATCACCGCGGCGCTGGGCCTCGCCTTCGGCGCCGGCCTTTTCGCGCTCGGCGGGGCGGCGACGGTGCTGACGCTGGCGATCCTGATCGCGCTGCGGCTCATCAGCAAACGCCTGCCGGCGAGAACGGTGGTGGACGTCTGCATCACCTGGAGACCGAACGACGACGCGGGTCTCAAGGCCGTTGAGGCGGAGCTGGAGCGGCTTGACGGGCGGCTGAAGCACACCTTCCACGGGCTGGAGCCCGACGGCACACGACGCGTCGGGTATCGCGTCCGCGCCGCCGATCCCGATCTGGCGGCGCTTGCGGATCGTCTGTCGGCCACGGCCGGCGTCTGCGCCTTCACGCTCGATCCCCGCGACGACTGACGCCGGTCATTGTCCGTTAGGCATCCTTCGGGCATGACAGGAACGGATGGCGAACGAACCGACTCGAATCCTGGGACTGGACCCCGGCCTGCGCCGCACCGGGTGGGGCGTGGTGGAGGCGTCGGGATCTCGCCTGCGCTGGATCGCGCACGGCGTCGTCAGGGCGCCGGAAGACGGACCGCTGTCGGCGCGGCTGCTGGCGCTGATGGAGGGCGTAGCCCAGGTCTGCGCCGCGCACGGCTGCGCGGAGGCGGCCATCGAGGAGATCTTCGTCAACATGAACCCCGGATCGACGTTGAAGCTGAGCCATGCGCGCGCCGCCGTCATGCTGGCTCCCGCCCGCGCCGGCCTGTCGGTGGCGGAGTATGCGCCGAACCTGATCAAGAAGGCGGTGGTCGGCGCGGGCCATGCCGACAAGAGCCAGATCGCCTTCATGGTGAAGCGGCTGCTGCCCGCCGCCGGCGATGTGACGGCCGACGCGGCCGACGCGCTGGCGGTGGCGATCACCCACGCCCAGTTGCGGCGGGCGCCGGGGCTGGCGGCATGATCGGGCGGCTGCGCGGCATCCTCGCCGAGGTCGAAGCCGACCACTGCGTGATCGACTGCGCCGGCGTGGGCTATGTGGTCGCATGTGGCTCACGCACGCTGCAGCGCCTGCCCGCGCCCGGAGACGAGGCGACACTGCACGTCGAAACCAGCTGGTCGGCCGAAAATGGCCCGCGCCTGTACGGCTTCCTGGACCGCGCGGAGCGCCGCGCCTTCACCACCCTGACCGGCATCCAGGGCGTGGGTCCGAAGGCGGCGCTCAGCGTGCTGGACGTCCTGCCGCCCGGAGATCTTGCCGCCGCCGTGGCGCGCGAGGACAAGGCGGCGGTGGCGCGGGCGAACGGCGTCGGGCCCAAGCTGGCGCTGCGCATCGTCACCGAGCTGAAGGGCAAGCCGCTGGGCGACGTCAGCTTCACCCCGTCGGCGCCGGGCGTCCCCATCGACGCCCCGACCGCGCAGCCCAGTCTGTCCGGCGAGGCCGTGTCTGCCCTGCTGGGCCTCGGCGTGGCGGAGGTGAACGCGCGTCGCGCCGTCGATCAGGCCGTGATCCGGCTGGGCGAGGACGCCGACCTGTCGGCCGTCATCCGCGCGGCACTGCAGGAGCTGGGCCGGTGAGCGACGAGCGCATCATCTCGGCCGCCCCGGCGCCGGGCGAGGCCTACGACCGGGCCCTGCGGCCGCAGTCCCTGTCGGAGTTCGTCGGGCAGGAGCAGGCCAAGGGAAACCTGAAGGTCTTCATCGACGCCGCCCGCGCGCGTGGAGAGGCGCTGGATCACGTCCTGCTGTTCGGGCCGCCGGGGCTGGGCAAGACCACGCTGGCGCAGATCGTGGCGCGCGAACTGGGCGTGGGCTTCCGCGCGACGTCGGGCCCCATTCTGGCCAAGGCCGGCGACCTGGCGGCGATCCTGACCAATCTGGAGCCGCGCGACGTCCTCTTCATCGACGAGATCCACCGCCTGAACCCGGCGGTGGAGGAGATCCTGTATCCGGCCATGGAGGACCATGTCCTGGACCTGATCATCGGCGAAGGGCCGTCGGCGCGGTCGGTGCGGATCGATCTGGCGCCCTTCACCCTCGTCGGCGCCACCACTCGGGCCGGGCTGCTGGCCACGCCGTTGCGGGACAGGTTCGGCATCCCGCTGAGGCTGGAGTTTTACACCCCGCAGGAACTGACCCGCGTGGTCATGGGCGCCGCGCGCAAGATGGGGGCCACCGTCACCGAGGACGGCGCGCTGGAGATCGCCGCCCGGTCGCGGGGCACGCCGCGCGTGGCGGGTCGCCTGTTGCGCCGCGTGCGGGACTTCGCCGACGCCGAGGGCTCGGCCTCGATCGGCAAGTTTGAAGCCGCCCGGGCGCTGAGTCGTCTGGAAGTGGACGAGGCCGGACTGGATTCGCTGGACCGCCGTTTCCTCAGGGCGCTGATCGAGAACTACGGCGGCGGGCCGGTGGGCATGGACACGCTGGCTGCGGCGATCGCGGAGGCGCGCGACGCGGTGGAGGACGTGATCGAGCCCTACCTGCTGCAACAAGGCTTCATCCAGCGGACCCCGCGCGGCCGGATGGCTTGCGCCCGCGCCTATGCCCACCTTGGCCTGGGCGAGCCGCCGAAGCGGCCGGAGACCGGCGGCCTGTTCGACTGAGCTCGGCCGAAGCGGCTGGAGCGGGCAGCGGGAATCGAACCCGCACGAGCAGCTTGGGAAGCTGCCAGGCTACCACTACATCATGCCCGCGATGGCCTGGGCGCGGTCTATCGCAGCCCTGCCCCCGCCTCAAGGCCACGTCGCCCAGCATACGCGCTTGATTGCGGCCGCGCCGTGGTCAACATGGTTGCCACTGAAAACGCGGGGAGGCGTCGGTGACCGATTTCACGCCGGAGTTCGGAGCGCCGCCCGCGGCGTATGGCGGCGTCGACGATCCGCTGTTTCTCGGCGTCGAGCCGATCGTGGTCGGGCTGTTCCTTCTGTTGCTGCTGGGCGTGGCCGCACTGGCCTGGCTGATGGGCCGGCGTGAGGGCGCGGCCGACGGGCCGGACGAAGCGCCCGGCGAAATTCACAAGCGGGTCCTGAAGGCGGCGCAGGCGGCCTTGTCGGCCCCCAGCGACCGGCTGCACGAAAAGGCGAGAATTCTGCGCGCGGTGATCGAGGACCTGCTGGGCCCGGTGATCACCGTCGCCAACGGCATGGGCGCGAAGGTCAAGGCGCTGGATGAGGCATTGAAGGGCGAGGTCAAGGACGAGACGAAGCCGGCGCCGGCCGGGGGGACGAAGACCGAGGCGGCGTCCGCCGTCGCGTCGCCGCTCACCGTGAACACGGTGACGGTGATCTCACCTGCGCCGGCCTCCCCGCCTGCGGCCGACAAGCCGAAGACGCGCAAGCTGAGCCATGACGAGCAGGTCGAGGCGATCGCCAGGGCGGTGCGGGCGTTTCACGACCACTGGTCGCAGGCGGGCGCGCGTGTCGACGAACTGAAGGCGGCGCGGGCGGCGCTGTCGCGCATGCCGCCGCGCGAGGCCGCACACGGCGGCAAGGGCCATCACGACGACCATGCCCACGATCATCACGACGCGGGCAGGCGGGTCTGGGACAGGTGAGCGTCGGCCGCCGGGCGTTTCTGGCCGGAGGTCTGGTCACCGCAACCCTGGCGGCGGCGGGACCCGTCATGGCCCGCGACGTGGACGACGCGGCGCGCACCTTCATGGGCCTGACCGGGGCGCCGGGGATGTCGGTGGCGCTGGCGCGCGACGGACGGCTCCGCTTCGCCCGGGCATGGGGCCGGACCGGGCCGCAGGGCGAGCGCCTGACGCCCGGACATCGCCTTCGCATCGCCAGCCTGTCGAAGCCGGTCACGGCGGCGGCGATCATGATGCTGGCGGAGCGCGGCGCGCTGGGCATGCAGGACCGCATCTTCGGCCCCGGTTCGTGGCTGGGCGAAACCTACGGCCCGAGCTCGCCATGGGCGCAGCAGATCACCGTCGAACACCTGCTGAGCCACACGGGCGGCGGCTGGACCAACGACGGTACCGACCCGACGATGCGCGACGACGGCCTCACGCGGGACCAGATGATCGTCGGCGCGCTGCAAGGGCTGCCGCTGACGGCCCAGCCCGGGACGCTGCAGCGCTATTCAAACCTCGGCTACGTGCTGCTCGGCCGGGTCGTCGAGCAGGCGACGGGCGAGCCGTATGAAAGCTGGGTGCGGCGGGAGCTTCTGGAACCGTGCGGAGCAGGCGGCATGCGGATTGGGGCCCGCGTGCCGGGGCTGGACGAAAGCGCCTACGTCTCCATCTCCGGCGGACTGCCGCATCAACACGACCAGCGCCGGCTGGGCGCCGCCGGGGGATGGATCGCCACACCGACCGAACTGCTGCGCGTGCTGGCGCGCATCGACGGCTTCGCCGGAGTGCCGGATTTCCTGCACGCGAACACCACGCGGTCAATGGCCACCCCCCCGTATCCGGGCGCCGATTTCGGCCACGGGTGGCAGGTCGACGCCGAAGACACCTGGTGGCACACAGGCATCCTGCCGGGCACGGCCGCCTTCCTGTGCCGGACGGCCGGCGGTTACGCCTTCGCAGCCCTGGCCAATCTGGGCGGCCCCTACACAGACACCGTGGAGAAGCTGCAGCGCGCGGCGTGGGCCATGGCGCGGGCGCAGCCGGGCTGGCGGCTGTGACGGGGGCGGGCTAAGGATTCGGACATGAAACTCGCATCGCTGAAGCACGGCCGCGACGGTCGTCTGGTCGTCGTCTCCGAAGATCTGGCCTGGTACACCGACGCCTTCCTGATCGCGCCCACGCTTCAGGCGGCGCTCGACGACTGGGACCGGTGCGAGCCGGAGTTGCGCAGCCTCTCCGAGATGCTGGAGCACGGGTCGGCCCCGCGCGGACGGTTCCACGAGCGCGAGGCCGCCGCGCCGCTGCCGCGCGCCTACCAGTGGGCCGACGGCTCGGCCTATGTGAATCACGTCGAACTGGTGCGGAAGGCGCGCGGCGCCGAGATGCCCGCCAGCTTCTGGACCGATCCCTTGATGTATCAGGGCGGATCCGACCGCTTCCTGGGCCCGCGCGAGGCGATCCCCCTGGGGGACGAGGCGTGGGGCTGTGATCTGGAGGCCGAGGTGGTCGTCGTCACCGGCGACGTGCCGCTGGGCGCGAGCCGCGACGAGGCCCTGGCGCAGGTGCGGTTGGTGGGTCTGGTCAACGACGTCTCGCTGCGCAACCTGATCCCCGCGGAGCTGGCCAAGGGGTTCGGCTTCGTCCAGTCCAAGCCGGCCAGCGCCCTGTCGCCCGTCTTCGTCACGCCGGACGCCCTGGGCGACCGCTGGAAGGACGGCAAGCTGCACGGGACGCTGACCGTCGAGCTGAACGGCAAACCGTTCGGTCAGGCGGACGCCGGCGTCGACATGACCTTCGACTTCGGAATCCTGATCGCCCATCTGGCGAAGACCCGATCGCTGGGCGCCGGATCGATCATCGGCTCGGGCACGGTGTCGAACCGCGACGCCGACGGCGGCCCGGGCAAGCCGGTCGCCGAAGGCGGGCTTGGCTATTCCTGCATCGCCGAGGTCCGCACTGTGGAAACACTGCTGCACGGCAAGGCGGAGACGCCGTTCCTGAAGGCGGGCGACGTGGTTCGGATCGAGATGCTGGACGAAAAGCACCACTCGATCTTCGGCACTATCGAACAGACGGTGGAGGCGGCATGAAGACGTCGGCGTTGCTCGGATGGGTGGCCGCGTCACTGGCCGCCACGCCGACCCTTGCTCAAGAGGCCGCCTGGAGCGCGCAGGAATCGGGCGACGTGCGGCTCGCCTATGCTGTCTTTCCTGAAGCCGACGTGGCCATGATCGCCCGGTGCCAATCCGGGACGCTCGAGCTCCTCCTTCAAGGCGTGCGGCTGGCCGTACCCGAGATAGAGGGTGCCGCGCAGTTCGACGGCGGTCGCGTCCGCGACGTCAAATGGACCCGATCGGAAGACGGTCGCTATCTGGTGGCGGACCGGCCCGCCCACCTGATGCGCGGCATGGCGTCCGCCTCCGAAGCGCGCTTCCAGTTCGGATTCGGCGACCGCGCCGCAATGCTGGACGTCGCTCCGCCGGCCGACGAAACCCCGATCAAGGATCTGCTCACGGCCTGCGGCCAGCCGCTCACCAGCGCGCGGGATGAAGCGGAATTTCTTCCTCTGGGGGAGGATTTCTGGACTCGACGAGGGCGTGTGCACATCCCCGCAATGGCGTCCCGGGATCACGTATCAGGCTGGGCGGTGGTCACCTGCATGACGCGCGTCCATGTCATGCTCGACGACTGCGAGGTCGAGGCCGAGGGCCCCGTGGGCTACGGCTTCGGCCGCGCCAGCGTCAACTCTCTGAGGGAATCGCGGCTCAGGCCGGACACCCCTGTCGACAGGTTGGTGACGATCCGTCTGACGACCCTCGTGGAGTGAGGCGATGCGCGCTCTCGTCATCGCAGCCACGACGGCGGCCGTCGCATTGCCGGTGCCGGCAGGCGCGCAGGATTGGGACGTGCACCGGGACGAGCGGACGAAGACGGTGATGGCCTACGCGGTCTTCGATGCCGGCGTGGGGATCACTTTCCGATGTCAGGACGGCGGTTACGACGCGGTCATCGGGGGGCTTCCTCCCGCCGGCGACGAATCGACCCGCCCCCTGAGACTGGTTTTCGGCGAGCCGTCGGCCGCTCCGCACTTCCAGAACTGGAACGTGGCCGTCGACGACACCATGGCCGTGAGCCCATTGCCCGCGCCATTGGCCCGGCGGCTGCGGGAGGGTGGACGACTGCAGATCGTCGTCCCCGCGGCCACCGAGGGCGGCCGGAACCTGCGATATGATCTGATGCTTCCTGCCTCGGCCGCCGCGATCGATGACACGCTGACCGCTTGCGGGAGACCGCTGGTCGACCCGCGCGACGCAATGCTTACGGACCTGGACGACGTCGGCCTGCCCAGCGGCATGATGTGGACGCGTCGTCCGCGTCCCGACTATCCGAACGGCCGCAAGGTCTATGTTCGCGGCTTTGCGGTCGCCACGTGCGTCACCGCGCCCGACGGCAGACTTCGGGACTGTGTGATCGAGACGGAGCACCCCCGCGACGGCGGCTTCGGCGAGGAGGTGCTGCGAGGCGCCCGCGGGGCGCGCGTGGGGCATGCGGACGGATCCGAGGCGCCCTTTCCCGTGCGACGCGTCATGTTCCGTGTCGATTTCCGGATGCAGTGAGAGCCGCGTCGGCCCGATCCGCGGTGAGGAGCCCGCGCGCCGTCTCCGGCGCCGAGTCCGCAGGCACGGCGACGTCGGGCGTCACGCCAACACCTTCCCAGGTCCCGCCTGTGGCCGGGTGCACGGTCACGGCGACCGGCATGACGACGGTGAACCACGGGCCGAGGTCCATGGCGACGGAGGGGTTGGCGCCGCCCCCGGTCACCTCGCCGATGACCGTCGCGCGCCCCTGCGCCTGCAGGCCGTAGGCGAGAGCTTCCGCCGCGGAAAACGTGTTCTTCGAGGTCAGCACGTAGATCGGCTGGGTCGGAAAGGCGGGGTGCGCCACCGCGTCCGCACGACGGACCTGCGCGTCGCGGCGGCCGTCCTGCAGGCAGCCCTCGCGATCGTTCGGGTCGGGCTCGCAGTGGCGGAAGAAGATGGTTTCGAGCGGCAGCGGCGCGGGCGCGAGATGGCCCATCAGTCTGAGCAAGGCGGCCTCGCCGCCGCCGCCGTTCGTGCGCAGGTCGATGATCAGGGCCGGCGCGCCGCGCAGAGGCTCCAGCGCCGCGTCGATCGCCGGGCCCGCGCCCGGATGGCCGGAAAAATACGCCAGATCGAGGTAGGCCGTGCCGTCGTCCAGAAGGCGCGCCGACCGGATGCCGAACCCACGGCCGGCCTCCTCCGCGGCCATCTGTTCCATCGTCGGAGGGGGTCCGTCGGCCATGGCGTCGTCGCGGCTGCGCCCCTCGATCCAGACCTGCAGATGCCTGTCGCGGCTGATGTCATAGAGATCGGCGTTGATCGCGGCGCGGAAAGCCTCCGGGTCCGTCAGCGTCAGGTAATGCGAGCGCCGCTCGGCCAAGCGGGCGCGGATCGCGGGCGTCAACTCGGCGTGGACGTAGTGGGCCAGCCGCCGATCCAGCACGTCCAGCGCCCGCACCCGGTGCTCCGCCGTGATCGCCGCGTGGGGGTGAGGAGACGGCGCCTGGGCCATCACCAGCGTCGGGCCGGCGCACGAGGTCAGCAGGGCGGCGGCCAGAACGGCCAGTCGGGAGCGGGACATGAGGGACTCCTTCGTTCGCGGGAAGGAGGCGGCGGGCGGCTGCGGCGGATGCGCGGCGTCGCGTTACGTTTTCGACAGGCTGCAGCTCCGCTTGGATTCCAGCCCCCGCCACCTACCTCCAGAGGCAGGAAAGGCGATGCTCATGGCGACCGGATGGGCCCCCGACGGGGCGGTGCAGGACCAGATCGACGACACGGTGCGCGACGCGGTGCTCCATGCGCGTTCGCGCATGCCGCAGGGCGAGGGCGCCACCCACTGTCGTGAGTGCGGCGACCCGATCCCGGAAGCCCGCCGCCGCGCCCTGCCCGGGGTGGTGACCTGCGTCGAGTGCCAGTCCGGCCGGGACGCCCGGGCCGTGATCCCCGGCATCAACCGGCGCGGCAGCAAGGACAGCCAGCTGAAATAGGCCGCTGGACGCGCGCGGCCCGGCGTGGCATCGCGGGCACGCGCCCCGGTGGTGGAATTGGTAGACGCGCCGGACTCAAAATCCGGTTCCGCAAGGAGTGTCGGTTCGAGCCCGACCCGGGGCACCATAATTAAGTCAACGGCTTAGCCGACGCGAAGTGTCGCGCTCACCCCCTACCGCCCCTACTCCGTGCGCCGTTGATTTTCTTCCGTTTTCTCGGATTTTCGCCCGAGTCCGCCAAACTCCGAGCGCCGCGCCAGCGCCGCAAGGTTCTCTGGCTGTTCCAATCGCGAATGTGCAGCTACGCTTACGCATCGGCGGTTATGCGAACCCATTGTCAGTCCCACGCGACCATCACTTTCTTCCCCGATTCTACCTCAGCCGGTGGATCGACCCGGGGATCGGGGAGCTATGGGAATACTCGCGCCCTCGTGACTTAGTTGTTGTCCGACGGCGATCGACCAAAGGCACTGGAAAGCAGGAACATCTTTACAGCATCGCCGGCGAGGTTGACCCACAGCTCCGGGAGCAGGTTGAGCTGCGGCTAATGTCTCCCTTGGACAATGTCGCGGCAGCCGCCCTGGACCATATCGAACGCACGAAGCAGCGGCCAACAGATATAGCGCTCCGGGACGGATGGGCTCGGTTCGTCATGTCGCTGCTGCATCGGTCACCGCGGCGCTTGGCGTACTTGGAGAACCTCATTCGCAATCATATCGTCGAAACCACCCCCGAGGATGAGGCAACTTACCAAGCACTGCGTCGGCCAGAGGACCCGCCCACATTGAGTCGTGTCTTCGCCGATGCCGACGAAACGCGGCTCAGCCGCTCCCGTGCCGTGCTGCTTCAGTCGCTCGTCGACTCGACGATGATCGGAAATGCCATCGTGCTGATGAGTTGGAGTATCATTCAGTTAAGCAAACCCAAGCACGGGCTCCTCACCTGCGATGACCCTGTACTGATGAGTAACGGTCTTGACCACGACCGAAGCTTCATCGCCCTTCCGGTCGGACCGGACCGTCTGTTCCTCGCGGCCAACCGCCAAGATGTAATTCGGGCGTTCGCCGACCAAGATAGCGCGGCCCTCGAGCGAGCCTTTAACGACGCAGTCTGTCAGCAGGCAGATCAAATCGTAATCGGCCGGTCAAATCAGCATCGCAAGTTCGTAGAGAACCGTCTCGGACGTGGTGAGCCGCCGCACAATGGCGGACTGGGTGGCAGATACACGTGGGCCGCCCCGCTTCTCTAGCGACCAAGCTCACACAAGCCCGATCAGCCGTTCGCTCGCCTGCGCTAGCGCATCATCCGCGTCCGGGTCGGTCCACAAATGCCCGTACAGGTCCATGGTCAGCTGAATGGTCGAATGGCCAAGCAGATCCTGCACCTTCTTCGGTGAAAGGCCCTGCGCGATCCAGAGGCTGGCCGCGACGTGCCGCAACGTGTGTGGGCTGAACACCGCAACTGGTCGGTTCTTGCCCTTGCTGTCCGGCAGCATCTCGACCAGCTCGGCGCGACGCATCAGAGGCAGCCAGCAACCGTTGATGAAATCATCGTAGAACCAGACGTCACCCCCGTCCGGCGCGGGGAACAGCCGACCGCCGACGCGGGTCGTCAGGAGCTGTCCATCGCGGTGGCTGAACGCCCGCACCGGGCCGCGCGCCAGACGCCAGGCGCGCACGGCCAAGGCGGCGGTCTCGCCGACCGGTACATCTCGCCGCGCCTTCGCCGACTTCGGCGGCCCAAGCGTCCGGTGACGTCGCTGGAGGCGCTCGCGCACCCGGACCGTCGCGGCATTCGGTTTCAGCACGAGCGCATCGTCCGCGACCCCGAGCAGCTCCGAGATGCGAAGGCCGCCGAACATGAGCAGGCGCACGACTGCCGTGTCCCTCGCGGCGTGCGGCCCTTTTCCCGCTGCGGTGAGAAGGGCCGCCAGGGTCGCCTTGTCAGGAAGGTTGAACCCGTTGCCCTTTTCGTCGCTCGTCCGGCGCGTCCGCTCCACGACGCAGACCTGCGCGGGGTTGGCGTGCAGCCAGCCGCGCCGCATGCCGAACTTGCACCAAGTCACTAGCGTTCGGCGCACGCGGGCCGCCAGATCGGCCGAGCCCGTGCGGGCGAACGTCTCGTCGAGGAACGTTTGGATCGAGGGGGCGGTCAGGTCGCAGAGTCGTCGCCGCGCGAAGCCCGGATGGGCGGCGAGGTGGACACTGGACACCGTCCGGTAGCCGTCGAGCGTCACCGCTTCCCGCTCGCCGGCCTTCACCAAGCCGTCGAAGTACCGCATGTGCGCAGCCGCCAGCTCGGTAACGGTCATCGCCGATGAGCCGCCGACGCGACCTGCGCCGACGTCGCGGAGCCACGTGTCGGCCTCGGCCTTGCGCGGGAAATTCTTCGATTGCCGCTTGCCGTCAGGCGCAGTCCACGTCGCGCGCCAGCTCGATTTGGTCGACCCGTCCTTCCGACGCGGGTGCGTGATCTTGCGAACGTTGGCCATGCGCCCTGCCCTCCTGATCGTGAATTTTTGCACGGTCGGGCGGGGCCGTCACGTCCCCGCCCTTCCGATCCTGTTACGCAAGGGTGGACGGATCGCGCTGCCACGCGTCCAGCTCATCCACGAAGGCGTACAGACCCAACCCGTCAGCCTTCCTGATCGGCACTCGCCAGCGGCGCTCGCGGGCCTGGTAGACCCAGCGGGCCGGCTTGCCGAGGTAGGCGGCTATGGCTTCGGCTCCGTCGAGACGCTGGTTCACGGTGCTGCTCCCGACCAGAAGAGCACGTTGTCGGATTTTTGCTCCGACTGACGCTCACCGCGGTACGCCCTCCGAAGCGCAGCTGGTTCAGCGCCGATCAGCTCGTCGCCCGACCTGACGAAAATGGTGGGTTCTCGCCTCCCATGGCCCACGCCGCCCTGGGCCGGATCGCTCAGCAGTGAGCGCCCCGCCGCGATGCACCCTGCGCGGCGCAAAGCCGCGCCTACCTTTGCATCGCTGACCTTCAGATCTGGGAGTTCCAGGCGCAGCTCGTTTGCCACCTCGGCGCGCGTGAACAGGCGCTTTCCAAGTACACCATCCCGATCCTCCAAGCGGTCTTCCACCCATTCATCGAGACGGGAGCGCGACGCCTTGCGCATGTCGTCCTTGGCCTTGGTGTCCGGCGCTCGGCCCTTGGCGTTGAACGCCGAAACATCCCGATCCAAGAGCCAGCGCGCGGACTTCGCCGCCCCACCGGCCGCGAACCACGCCGCCAGCTGAACATAGTAGTCTTCGTCGCGCGGCGCGCCATCGTTCCACGTCACAAAGTATCGCCTGCCCTGACGCGTCAGCGCCAGCGCGTTCTCCATGTTGGTGAAGAAGATGACGGCCAGCAGATTGGGCACTTGGAACTGGGGCACGAACTTGATGTTGACCCGCAGCGTGTAGGGCGGCGCGGCGACCATCGGCTTGAGCTTGTTCATCATGGCCTTGCGCTCGGCCATCTCCATTTCCTCGACGATCAGGAGCCGCGTGTTCTCCAGATAGTCGGTGTTCCCGCTGGCGAGGTCTTCGGGGCCGATCTCCCGCACGTTCGCCGCGCCCAGCGCCGCGCGCACCGGGTCGAGCATCATGTCCTTGCCCATGCCCTCGGCCGTCGATCCGACCACGAGGCTCCAGTTGGGTTTCTGGCCGGGGTTCTGGACGATCCACGCCAGCCAATCGAGCAGGATGCCGCGCTCGCGCTCGTCGGGGATGACGAAGGCGACGTGATCCAGCCAGACCGCCACCTCGGCCTCGTTGGCCGTCACAGGCAGCTCGGTCGTCGGATCGGTCCACCGATTGATGCACGGCCCCGTCAGGCCCGGCAGGTTCTCGGTGACGATCAGCTCGCCGCCCGGCCGGTAGGTGACGCCCTTGACCTTGCGCATCCGCTTCGGCGCGGAGACGAAGACGGCCCATGCGCACTCGCTGTTCGAGGTCGGCGGCCCGATGTGGCTGTTCCGCACGTTGAACTGCGTCCGCGTCAGCAGCTCGCCGGTCTGCATGTCGCAGATGCGCTCCATCCGCTCCACCCAGACGTAGCGGTCGAACATCCGCTCGACCTTCGGGGAGACGGGCGGACCCTTCGAGTCCTCACCCTCGGGCGGGGCCTCGGCGATGGCGTCGAAGTCCTCCTCCGCCGCGTGGAAGGTGCCGTCGCCCTGATCGGTGGCGAAGCGGGCCAGATAGTCCCATCCGACCCTGTGGGGCGGATCGAACGACCGCCACTTGCCCTCGACCGCCTCGGGCGTGTTCTCGGGCCACTGGAGGCTCCAGTCGACGAAAAGCTCCAGCCCCTCGCCCTCACGCTCGGGACCGGCCGCCGCCTTGATCGCCCGACCGATCACCAGCCAGGTGTCGTAATCGACCTCGTTGGGCACGGCGGCCAGCGCCCGGCGGATCGCGTCGATGCTCGGGGCCAGCAGGCCCTCCTGCCAGACACCGCCGTCGCCGCCCTGCCCCATCGACCGCGACACGACCTCATAGCCGTAGAGGTCGAGGAGCTTTTCTAGGCGCTCATAGAACGCATCGAGCTTCGCGGCATCGACGGGAGCGAGGGCATCAGGACCGACGACGGCAGGAGAGCGACCGTCCCGCCAGACGTAGGGCTGGCCGGTCTTCGGATGGATGCCCTCGACGACGTATTGCTGGCCGTTGGCAAGGAACTCGACGGCTTGCACATCGGACCGGACTGGGCTTTCGCGAGACGACGTGTCCTCAGGGTGAGTGAGGCTGCGATCACTTGATGCGAGCTCGTCGGGTAGGCCTTCCTCCGGTGCCTGCCGGGCTTTTTGGAAGGCAAGTCGGCGTTTGGCGAAGCCGGCGCCGGCGTAGACAAGTATGCGACGGGAGCCGCGTCCGAAACGGACCGGGGCTTCGCCCAACAGCAAACTGGCTTCGCGATGGATGGCGTCCGCGAGCACAGCATCATCAACGTCGATGTCGAGCGCGGGGAACCGACGCCCTTGCATTCCAACACCAGCGCCCCAGCCTGCCCAGACGACGATGTCATGATGGTCAGGTTGTGCATCGGTCCAACCTCCGTACCCCTGCCAGCCCCCGGCGCGCTTCCTGCCCGGGACCTTGCCCTTGTTCTGCAGAAGCCCCGAAAAAGCGGGGCTGTCGGGATGGATTACCGCATCGTGCGGAAGGATCGGCAGCAGGTCTTTCAGAAAACCTGCGGCGGCGTAAGCTTTAAAATCGGTCACAGCGAATGACTTTCGGGCCGGGTCCTATCCAGGCGAGCGCATTCGTCGCCACAAGAACCACAGTTTGCTGATGGAAAGTCCGGCAGCACCTTCAGCGGCGCGCCAATCCTCTGAACCCGGCGATCAGTTCGTAACGCCGCCCGCCTTCGCGGAACCTGGGGACTCTCAGGGTAGCTTTGCTTTTAGTCCCGCACGACACCCAAGGTGCTGGCATCGCGACGGATCAAAGACGAGGCCGAGTCGGTCGGGCTGCCAAGCCCGGTCAGGGACAATTCGCAAAATTTTGAGCGCGCGAGGGAATGCGCGTTTCGCTTATGCGTTCGCACCCCCCGCCGGGGGGTAGGCTTGGGGGCTGTCAAAGGTCGAACCGAAAAGTCAGGGACGCTTTCGCCGCGTTGTCCCAAAAAGGATCGATTGCGGGACACGTCAGTCGCGCGTGTGAAATCAAACACTTGCGCGTCCCGAATTCCTGTATCAAAATTCCGGGATGAAATTGGGATACGCCCGCGTCTCGACAGACGACCAGAACCTCGACCTGCAAGACCGCGCCCTGCGCGAAGCCGGCGTCGAACGTGTCTTCGCCGATCGGGTGTCTGGCGCTGCGAGCTGCAGGCCGGGGCTCGCCGAGGCATTGGCCGCCCTTCGTGAAGGAGACACGCTGGTTGTGTGGCGACTGGACCGCTTGGGCCGGTCGCTACCGCACCTCATCTCGGTCGTTGCGGACCTAGGCCAGCGCGGCATTGGATTCCAGTCGTTGAATGATGGTCTCGACACCACAAGCGCACAGGGCCGGTTCGTCTTTCACATGATGGGCGCGTTGGCTGAGTTTGAACGGGCACTAATCAGCGAGCGGACGCAGGCTGGTGTTGAGGCGGCGAAGGCGCGCGGCGTGCGTCTCGGCCGGCGACCTGTCCTGTCTTCCGCCCAGCTTCAGCACGCTCAGTCGCTGATCGCATTGGGGGCGAGTCCTGCCGCGGTCGCACAGTCCTTCGGCGTCGGTCGTTCGACGCTTTACCGTTCGCTGAGGGCAGCGGCCTGACCAACGACCGTCTCATGTCTCACGTCTCAGGCAATTTTGAATAACGCGTAGAAGGAGCGTCTCCCTAGGCCTTGATGGTGACAGCCCGATTGAAGGGGTTGCGGGAACCTGGGTGAGACGTGAGATGTGAGGCGCTTCGATCAGGGCAACCACGCCGGCGGTCGCAGCCAAAGCCTTCCGCGTCCAACAGGCATGGGAGCATGGCGGCCCCTGCCCATGCAGGGCGCGACAACTTGTCTTTCTTCGCGGCTTCGAAACCGCGACGTGTAGCGAGAACCGCCTCCCACCTACCTTGCCGTCTCAGGCCGTACGATCTGCAGTCTCGTCAAGGCGAGCCACCCGATTTCGACCCACGATGGTCGCGTCCAAACCTCATAACGGCTGGCCGAGACCGGTCGGCTGAACCGCGCGAACGACCAGAAGCGAACCGGGTTCGCCATCATCCAGGCGTGCGAGGCGCGAGACGCCGAGGTGCGGCAAGGGAGGGATGGCCTTTCTGACGCGCGGCGTCGATGACGCATCGCACGGTTCTTCAAACCTGCTATGACGGGGTCGATGTTCACCGCGCCGCGCACTGCCTTCGGTCGCCTGAGCCTGGTCCTGCTGGCCTTGGCCACGCTGCTGTTCGCGGCGCCGGCGTTCGAGAGCCACGCCTGCGCCATTCCCGACGGCGACGTCTCGGTGGGCGCGATGGTCGACGACGGCGGCGCGACGGGCTGCCCGGATTGCGGGCCTGCGTGCGCGGGCGGCTGCTGCCACGCCTCCCACCCCGCCTTGCCGAGCTCCGCGCCCCCGGCTGCGACCACGCCGCGGTTCGCCATGGCGGTGGCGTGGGCCGACGTCGCGGCGCCTCCCGCCCTGCGGCCCTCCGGCCCGGACCGCCCCCCTCGATCCTGATCCTCATCGGGCCCTGCCCGATCGATGCACCGCGTGCCTGAAGCCGGGCGCGCCCAACCGCTATCGGCCCGGTGCGTCCGGGCGAGGACGACAGATGATCAAACACAAGCATTGGCTGATGACGGGCGCCGCCGTGGTCGCGGCGCTGGGCCTGGGGTTCGGCGCTGCCCGGTTGACGGAAGGCCCGGCCGCCGAGGCTCCCCACGAGGAAGAGGGACATGACGAGGGCGAATCCGCCGAAGGGTTGGTGGCGCTGACCGAGCGGGAGGCGATGAGGCTCGGCATAGAACTGACGGCGCCGCGTGCCGGCGGCGGGGGAGAGCTGAAACTCCCCGGGCGCGTCCACGCGGCGCCGGGCGCCGAGGCCAGCGTCGACGCGCCGCTGCCGGGCGTGGTTACGGCGGTCCGCGTCGGCGTGGGGGATCCCGTCCGGGTCGGCACCCCGCTGGCCATCGTGAGGAGCCCGGAGGGCGCGGCGGGTCGGGCGGACGTCGATGCGGCCGCCGCCACGGTCGACGCGGCCCGGGCCGCCGAGAGCCGTGACCGCACGCTGTTCCAGCAAGGCTGGGTGTCCAAGGCCCGGCTGGACGCCACGGCCGCCGAGGCGCGGCGGGCGGAAGCGCAGTTGCGCGCGGCGAGGGCTCGGGTCGGCGCCTACGGCGGTCCGGGCCCGGACGGGCTGGTCGCGGTCCGCAGTCCGATCGCCGGCGTCGTGACCCGCGTCAGCGTGGCCCCTGGACAAGTGCTGCACGAAGAGGCGCTGCAGGTGGCCGCCGTGTCCGACGCGGGCCGCGTCGAGCTGGTGTTCGAAGCCCCACCCTCGGCCGCGTCGCTGCTGGCCGTCGGCGCACCGGTCACGGCGGATTTGCCGGGCGGAGGTTCGATGACCGGCTCGGTCATCGCGGTCGCGCCGGCGAACGAGCAGGGCGTGGTGGTGATCCGCGCGCGCGCTGCCGGCGCGCCTCCGCCTTTGGGAACCGTAGTGTCCGCCCGGCTGTCGGCCGGCGGCGGGGGGGGCGGCCTGACTGTGCCTCTGGACGCAGTTCAGACTGTGGACGGCGTGCCGTCCGTCTTCGTGCTCACGCCCCAAGGGTTTCGCGCGACGCCGGTCGTGACGGGCGCGGTCGCCGCGGGCCGCATCGAGATCGTCACGGGCCTGACCGGCGCCGAGCGGATCGCCGGCCGCAACGCCTTCCTGCTGAAGGCGGAGCTGAGCAAGTCCGAAGCGGAGCACGGGCACTGACATGCTGGACCGCATCATCGACGCCTCCGTGCGTTTTCGCTGGCTGGTGGTCGCACTGGCGGCCGTCTTCGCGGCCTTCGGTCTGCATCAGCTGCTGCGCCTGCCGATCGACGCCGTGCCCGACATCACCAACCGGCAGGTACAGATCACGACCGTGGCCCCCGCGCTGGGACCGGAAGAGGTCGAGCGCCAGGTCACCTTCCCGCTCGAGACGGCGCTGGCGGGCCTGCCCGGCCTGACGGAGACGCGCTCTCTCTCGCGGCACGGATTTTCACAGATCACGGCCGTGTTCACCGACGCGACGGACGTCTACTTCGCGCGAGGCCTGGTCAACGAGCGCCTGCAGGCTGCGCGGGAGGATCTGCCCGAAGGCCTGACGCCCTCGATGGGGCCGGTCGTCACCGGGCTCGGCGAGGTCTACATCTGGACGCTTTCCTTCACCGGTTCGGCCGCCCGCGCCGGGACGGTCTACGTCACTCCGGAAGGCGAACGGCTTTCCAGCGATGAAGAGAAGGCGACCTATCTGCGGACGGTGCAGGACTGGATCGTCCGGCCGCAGCTGTTGACGGTCGAGGGCGTGGCCGGAGTCGACGTGCTCGGCGGGTACGTCAAGGAATATGCGGTGCACCCCGACCCGGCGCGGCTCGCGGCGTATGGCGTCGGCCTGGTCCAGCTGGTCGAGGCCCTCGAGCACGCGAACCGCATCGCCGGCGCGGGCTACGTCGATCGTGCCGGAGAGGCGTACGTCGTGCGGGCCGACGCCCGTGTGAAGTCGCTGGAGGAGCTGGCCGCGACGCCGATCCTGAACAGGGGCGGACAGGTCATCCGTGTGTCCGACGTGGCCACCGTCGAAATCGGCCGGGCGCCCCGCCTCGGCTCCGCCAGCGCCGATGGCCGCGAGACCGTGGTCGGGACCGCCCTGATGCTGCAGGGCGAGAACTCGCGTGAGGTCGCGCATCGCGTAGGCGAACGCATCGCATCGATCCGCGCCAGCCTGCCACCGGGCGTGACGATCAGGCCCGAGCTGGACCGGACGGAGCTCGTGGAAGCGACGATCCGCACGGTGGAACACAACCTCGCGCTTGGCGCGCTGCTGGTGATCGCGGTGCTGTTCCTGGCGCTGGGCAACGCCCGGGCCGCGATCATCACGGCGCTGGTCATCCCGCTCAGCTTCCTGTTCGCGGCGGTGGCGATGAAGCGCTTCGACATCAGCGCAAACCTGCTCAGCCTCGGCGCGCTGGACTTCGGCCTCATCGTAGACGGAGCCGTGGTGGTCATCGAAAACACGCTGCGCAGGCTGGGCCTTCGTCGGCAGGAGCTGCACCGCCCGCTGGCGATCGGCGAGCGGCTCTCCTGCGCGGCCGCGGCGGCCCGGGAAATGGCTCGGCCCGCGGCATTCGGCCAGGCGATCATCCTGCTGGTCTACGCCCCGCTGCTGATGTTCGAGGGCGTCGAGGGCAAGATGTTCGGCCCCATGGCGGCGACCGTCATGCTGGCTCTGCTGGGCGCCTTCATCCTCAGCTTCACCTTCGTGCCGGCGATGGCCGCCCTGTTCGTCAAGGCGCCGGCCGCGGCTCATGAGGAAACCCGCCTGACGCGGGCCGCCAAGACGCGGTACCGGCCGCTGCTGGAATGGAGCCTGGCACGGCCTCGCACCGTGGTGACCGCGGCCGTCGCGGCCTTGGTGGCGGGCGCGCTGGCCTTTGCGACCCTCGGCCGCGAGTTCGTGCCGCAGCTGGACGAGGGCGACGCCCTAGTCCAGGCCATCCGCGTTCCGTCGACCAGCCTCGAGCAGAGTCAGTCGATGCAGTTTCAGGTCGAGAAGGCCCTGCTGACGGTGCCCGAGGTCGAGCGGACGTTCACACGGACTGGCACGGCGGAGGTGGCGTCCGATCCGATGCCGCCCTCCATCTCCGACACCTTCGTCATCCTGAAGGATCGAAAAGACTGGCCTGACGGCGGTCGGTCGAAGGCCGAGGTCGTCGCCGACATGGAGACGGCGCTGACGCCCCTCATCGGCCAGAACTACGAGTTCACCCAGCCGATCGAGATGCGGTTCAACGAGCTGATCGCCGGCGTGCGGTCGGACGTGGCCGTCATGATCTACGGGGACGATTTCGGCGCCATGACGCGCACCGCCAACCAGGTCGCGGGCATCCTGTCGGGCATCCCAGGGGCGGCCGACGTGCGTGTGGAGCAGGTGACGGGGCAGCCCACGCTGACCGCCAGCGTCGACCGTACGGTGGCGGCCTCACTCGGCGTCCACGCGTCCGATGCGGCCGACGCCCTGGCGATCGGGTTGGGCGGCCGGGCGGCCGGTCAGGTTCACGAGGGCGACCGACGCTTCGACGTCGTCGTCAGGCTGGACGAAAGGCTGCGCGACGACCCGGTCGTCATGTCCGGCCTGCCGGTCATGCCGGAGAACGCCGACGCCGGGACGCCCACCGTGCCCCTGTCGGCGCTGGCCCGGTTCGATCTGGCCGACGGCCCGAACCAGATCAGCCGTTCCAACGGCAAGCGCCGGATGATCGTCCAGGCGAACGTCCGCGGACGGGATCTCGGCGGCTTCGTCGCCGAGGCGCAGCGGCGGGTGGCCGACCAGGTGACGCCGCCGCCATCCGGCTGGATAGACTGGGGCGGTCAGTTCGAGAACCTGCAGCGTGCCTCAACGCGGCTGGGCCTCATCGTGCCGATCGTGTTCCTGACGATCGGCGGCCTGTTGGTCCTCGCGCTGAGGTCGTGGCGGGACGCCGCTCTGGTCTTCGTGGGCGTGCCGCTGGCCCTGGTGGGCGGCGCCCTGACCCTGGCCTTGCGGGGAATGCCGCTGTCGATCTCGGCGGCGGTGGGCTTCATCGCCGTGTCGGGCGTCGCCACGCTGAACGGGCTGGTGCTGATGCAGGCGGTGCGTCAGCGACTGGAGGAAGGCCTTCCGCCCGCGCGGGCGGCTCTGGAAGGCGCCCTCGCGCGTCTGCGCGCGGTGATGACGACGGCGCTTGTGGCGGTTCTCGGCTTCGTTCCCATGGCCTTCGCCTACGGGCCCGGGTCGGAGGTCCAGAAGCCTCTGGCCACCGTCGTGATCGGGGGACTGACGTCGGCCACGCTGCTGACGCTGCTGGTGCTGCCGGTGCTGTCGTCGGTCTGGCTGCGACGTTCGTCGCCGATCTCACCGCCAACGGAACCAGTTCCACGAGAGTGAAGTTAACGCGGTGTCCTCTTACGGATATGATGCCCTCTCAGGCCCGTCGCGATCCCCTCGCGGCGGGCCAGTTGGTCTGTGCTTCAGTTCCCCGGTTCGTCCGGCCGTAGAGCCAGTTCACCGCGCTCCATGAGCGCCTTGCCGATTTCGATGGCCGCGCGCGGGCTGAGGATGAACTGCGTCGTCTCGCCTTCCAGCGCCGCGAGCTGCTCGGCGGAGCACGCGCCTTCCAGCTCCAGCGCAACGGCGCCGTCCAGAACGCCGATGGTGTAGCCGACGACGGGTCTCATCCCGGCTGATCCTTCTTCGTGCCGCGTCCGACGATCTGGAGCGCGCCATCAGGCAGGGGGCGCTGCAGCGCCGACGCCTCAGACCAGTCGGCGCGCAGCCAGGCGTCGCGCTCTTCCTCGGTCGTCAGGATCACCGGCATGGCCTTCGGATGCACGGCGCCGACCTCGGCGTTGGGCTCGGTCGTCAGGAAGGCGAACATCTCGCACTCCTCCCAGCCGGTCTTCATCTTCCGGACGCAGGACCAGGGCGTCCAGATCCCGGCGAAGCAGGCGAGCGGCCGGTCCTCGGCCAAGGCGAACCACACGTCGCCGCCGTGTTCGCGGTTGAACTCGCTGAAGGCGGTGAAGGGGACGAGGCAGCGGCTGTCTGTCCCCAGCCATCGCTTCCAGTGGGCGCTGGCCGTGTTGCGGACGTTGGTGGTGCCGGCGTCGGGCTCCATCCGCAGAAGCTCGGCGAAGTCGACGTCCTTGCCCTTGGCGCGCGCCTTGTCGGCGCGGCGGGTGGCGGCGTCGAGAAGCGCCTTCTTCGAGGACGGCATCCCCCAGCGCGCCATGACCAGTTGGCGCCGGCCGGCGGAACCCGCGCGCACGATCGGCGCGGCGTAGTCGGGGAAGATGCCGGGCAGGGGCGGCAGGTTGCCGGTCGGGTCGTCGTCGACCTTGAACAGCCGACGCATGGCGTCCTGGGCCTTGGTCAGGCTGTAGAGGTTGCACATGAGCGCACCCTCTCACGGTCGGGAGGCGGCCGTCGAGCGCGTCGCGACCCCCTCGCGGCGGGCCAGTTGGTTTCGGGCGTCACCGTTGCCGGCGGATCAAGACTTCAGGGTGGCCGCCGAGCCGGTGGCGAAGAAGTGCAGGACGAACAAGGTCAGCCCGCTCTCGTCGCGCACGGTGCAGTTCCACTCTCCCGTCGACCAGAACCGATCGGGGTAGGATTTCAGGAGCTCGCCCGACAGCCTGACCGCCTCAATCCGGGCCGCGTTCAACCCTTCCAGCTCGGAGCCATCGATGTCGGGCTGCAGGTCCGGGCCGTTGGCGATGTCGAAGTGAAAGCGCGGCATGAGCCGTCTCGCGTCGAGGTAGAGAATGGGAAGCGCGCGAGCGCCCCGTTCGATCCAGGGCCGTGCCCAGCACTCTGCGACCTAGTCGACCTGGCTGCACTGGGTGCGTGCGGCATTTCCCCAGCGGTCCCGAGCGCCATAGTGGTTGTTCATGTGCATCTGCCGGGCCTCATCGCAGGCCCGGATGGTCGGGTACGTCCCCAACTGCACCTCAACGCGCACCCATTCCATTGATGGGCTGGCGCCGTGCCCGATAGAGTTGCAGTAGACGGCGAGGTTGAGATTATTCGCGGCCGAGGCTGCCGTCGCGCTCAGGACCAAGATCGCGGCGATAGAAAGTGACTTAAGGCGCATAGGGTGGTCTCTCCGGCCCTGATTGAACGCCGATATCGCTGACAGGCTCTCGCGCGCCAATCAAGCTCTCGGGCAGCTCTGTTGATTCATGGTCAGGCTTCGTCAGGGTGGCGCAATCCCGCGCGCCGAACTCTGAGGAGCAGCACGTGTTTGCTGTGAACCTCGATTTTAGGCACCTCATTGACTGGGCTCCCCGCGGCACTTCAGGCGGGGTCAGGCTCGCCGGCTGCTTAGAAGCCTGTGCTTCCGAGAGGGTCGCAAGACGACCTCAAAACCTCCATGGCCGTCCTGACCCGGGTCGCCAACTCGGGCGTGTCCAAAACGAAAGACGGAGCATCGATTCCGTCCGGCATCGTACCAGTGAGCAGCACGCGCGTCGGCTCTGAGTCGGCGATCGACACGAGCGTAATCTTTGACCAGTCGATCTTGACTGATTCGATCTGGTAGTTGGGTGTCCACGCCAACCCACCGCCGAAGGGATAGCCTTGAGGTGGTGCGTGGATCAGCGTCGTCCCGCACTCGCCTTCGCCTCTGGCGGTTCGGACACCCACCGGTAGCCAGTGCGTCTCGACGCATCCGTACGAGCAGTCGCGGCCGTAAGATCCCCCGACGAATCCGTTAGTGGTCCCCGGCCAAGATCGCCACATCTTGAGTCCGCCCTGCTCCGCCACCCTACTCATGAACGTCTGCGCACCTGCAGGGGTTTGCGCCGATGCGGCGACCGGCATCATCAGCAACGCCAGCGCCACGCCCACGCCTTGCAGGGACGGCCGCACCGCGAAATCCAGCTTTGTCTGTGCCATTTGGGGTTCCATAATGAATACAAGGCTCAGTCGCCGTAATAGGCCCAGCGCGCCAAAGAGACGCCGTGACCGTCGCGGCGATTCTGGGCGATGTAGGCGTTCTTCTGATCCTCGGCCTCCTGCCAGGTGTCGTACGGACCGAAGCAGATGACGTTCGCTCCGAAGTCGCGTCCATCGTAAGCGGTCGCGAAGCTGTAGAAGCTGTTCTGGATGCCGACGTGATAGGTGCCGTCGGGCACCGAAAAGACCGTCGAGTAAAGGTGGTAGCGGCCGTAGTCCGGCTCGGACGCCTTGCAGAAGCGGTAGTCGTCGGATCTGGAGTCGGCGCTTGGTGCCGCAAGGCTTGCGACGGCCGCGGCGAACAGTTGCATCAGCATAATGTGTTCCCCTCAGGTTGGCCGCCCACTGCCAACCGGTGCGAGCAAACGCTGCGTTCCGAACCTGCCAGAGTCAACCGGGATGGCCTGACGAGAGCTGATCCTCGGCCCCAGTATTGGCGGGTGGGGTAGCCAGAAGCCGACGCTACGGAGGCCGGATCCGGGTCGGGAGTGGACCCCTCGGAAAGCGCCGATGCCGGACTTCTATCTCCCTACGCCGAGGCCCTTTACCCGGCAGTCCCGATAGAAGTCGGCGATCGACATGCGCACCTGAATCCGCGGATGGCCGTGGGCGTGGCAAGCCGTGCAGGTGAAGCGGTTGGCGACCTGGGCATAGGTCATGTCTGGGTCGAAGCGGGCGAGGGCGTCGGCCGCCGGCATCTCGGCGCGGTGGCCGCACCAGCAGGAGATCTCCAGCCCGATGCCCTGCTCGAGGTTGGCGCGCATCGGAATGCTCATCAGATCCGCACCATGACGACGTCCTCCTCGGAGCGATCGGGACGGCACACGAAGTTCGCCTTGCCCCAGCAGTGGAGACGCTTGCAGTCGACCGTGCGGCCCCACAGCTCGTAGCCGGCGCCCTTGCTCCGTTCGATGCGCTCGAGGTCGACCTTCATCTGCAGCCCGCAGTGCTGGCACATCGCGTAGACGCGCCAGCCGGATCGCCGCAGGTCGGCGACCGTGGGGGCCGCGCCCCGCCAGTTGGACGCCGTCCACTTGCGATAGCGAGGGTTGCCGCCCATGGCTTCAGTGCGCGGTGGCGACTTCCAGCGTGAGCTCAAGCCGCCCCGCGTCGTTGACGGCCTTCGGCCTCGGGATGAAGCCGGGGTGTGAGGCCTCGATCTCGCGGACGAGTTGGCCAAGGCCTGCACGGGAGTCGGATCCCGGCTGAGAAAGCAGCACCTCGGCCAGCTCCCACATCTGCGCGGCAACGCCTTTGGCGATGTCGGTGTCGGTCATGTGTCCTCCGTCGCGCCACCGACCGGTCAGCTCTGCGCTCAACCGCTTCGCTGAGCAAGGTCGGCGTTCCGTTTTTGTTCCCTCCGCTGTGGATGGGCCGGTCAGTCCTATCGCCGCCGACGCAGGCTCCAGACCAAGCCCGAAAGGGCCGTCACCAAGACGGCAAGTGCGCTGATGTGCTCTGGGGTACCTACGCTTGGTTCATGCGGCTGGAGGACGGCCGAGTGGTAGAGGTCTACGCCTTCTACGACAGCTTGGCGTTCAACGACCTGTAGCAGCGGGTGACGCAGCGCTGACACGATGAGGCAGACCTCTGCAAGTGGCCCGCTTGCCGACGGGCCGCTTTGCGCCAAAAGTGAAAATCAATTGCTGGCCTGAACGCAAACGCTCAGATGCGGTTTCACATCCGCATCAGAGCCGCCACCGGGCTGAGCTTCATCGCCAGCATCCAGACCGCCATGGCGATCATCATCAGGTTCTCGGTCAGCGACAGGAAGCCCAGCGGCACATTGCTGTCGCCGCCGACGCAGGCGCACTTCAGCTCGCGCTTGTCGATGTAGACGGCCTTGAACACCGAAACCGCGCCCATGCCGCCGATGAAGAGGGCGATCGGGACCGACAGCCAGGTCAGGACCCCCGCCAGCATCAGGGCGCCCGCTCCGAACTCGGCGAAGGGATAGACCTCGCCGTAGGGCACCCACCGCCTGGCCAGGAGGTCGTAGTTCAGGAACATGGTCGAGAAGCTCTCGACGTTCTGCAGCTTGAGCATGGCCAGAGCCATCATCGACAGGGCGATGAACCACTCGCCCGCCTGAACCGTCAGGGGCGTGCCGTGGACCGTCAGGCTCAGCATCGCCGCCATCACGGCCGTGGTCAGGAAGACGACCAGCACGGGCGTGTAGGTCAGGGCCTTGGGGTCGCGGACCTTCAGGCCCAGGAAGCGACGCAGGTCGTCGTGGCCGCCGATGCGCCGGCCGTCGATGAAGACCTGGGGCGTGGTCGTGACCCCGTGCTCGGCCTTGAAGGCGTCGACCGCCTCGCGGCTGGTCAGCCAGCGATCGTCGACGGCGTAGCCCCGGCTCTTCAGCAGGTGACGGGCCTTGAGACCCCAGGGACAGGTGTGGCCGGGCATGACCATCCGATGGAGGACGGCGGTACGGGACGGGTCTGACATGTTGCGCTCCTTGGCTTGGCGATCCGGAGCGCTCTGCTTAAGTTCCGTACTCAAGTACGGAGTCAACCATGAAGGTTCGAACGATCGCGGGCTTGGCGCGCGAGGGCGGCGTGGGCGTGGAGACGATCCGCTTTTATCAGCGGCGCGGCCTGATGCCGAAGCCCGAGCGATGGTCCTCCAGCGGCGTGGGCGAGGGCATCCGCCGCTATGGCGACGAGGATGTGCGGAGGCTCAGGTTCATCCGCTCGGCCCAAACGGCGGGCTTCACCCTCGAGCAGATCAGGGAGCTGCTGTCGCTGGACGCGGGCGAGGATCGGGAGCGGGCCCGAGCACTCGCCGCCGAACGCCTGGAGGCGCTGGACCGGACGATCGCCGATCTGGAGCAGGCGCGGGCAGGCCTTCGGCGGCTGGCGGGCGCCTGCGCGTCGAAGGACAGCGGGCCGTGCCCGATCATCGCGGCGTTCCAGGGCGAGTCCGCCTGAGGCTCAGGCTCCGTTGTGGCGCCCGAAGACGGTCGCTTCGCCCGCGCGGTTGACCAGCAGGGTGACGTAGGGCTGGCGGCCCGCCGCCTCCATGCCGGGCGACCCGGCGGGCATGCCGGGCGCGGCCAGCGCCACGGCCGCGGGGCGATCGCGCAGCAGGCGCTCGACGTCGGCGGCGGGCACATGACCCTCGATGGCATAGGCGCCGACCACGGCGGTGTGACACCCGGCATAGCGGTCCGGCACGCCGTATCGGGCACGGATCGGGGACAGGTCCTCGCGCTCGACTACCTCGACCGTCCATCCCGCCGCACGCATGTGCGCCACCCAGCCGTCGCAGCAGCCGCACCACGGCGTCTTGTAGGCCGTCATCCGTCGATCCTGCGCCATCGCCGCGCCGGCCGAGGCGAGAGCGACGGCGCCGCCCAGCAGCAGGCGGCGGGTCAAACGGGCCGTCATCAGTGGACCATGAAACGGACGGCGGCCGTCATCTCATGGCCGTCCGCGCCTTCAGCAGTCCAGTTCAGCACGTAGTTGCCGGGCGCCAGCGTCGGCAGGTCGGCCGACACCCGCGTGGTCGCGGCGGAGGCGGCGACCGGGACGGTCACGGGGGCCTGACCTTCGGCCGTCACGGTGACGGCCTTGAGCGTCATCGCGTGCGGGAAGGTCGCGGTGAACCAGTCCGGCGAGCCGTTGGTCATCGCGCCGTCCGCCGGACTGGTGACGACGCCGTGGGCGGCATGCCCGGCATGATCGGCGTGCGCCGCGGCGCTGTGGCGGGACGGCGGATCCTGGTCGGCCTTCTGGCAGCAGCAGCAAGGAGCCGCGGCGTGCGTCAGGGAGGGGACCATGAGGGTCAGGGCCAGAGCGGCGGCGGGGATGATCTTGCGCATGAACAGGTCTCCTAGAACCAGGCCTTGAGGCCGATGACGAACCGGGTGTGCTCGGGCTCTCCGCCCGCCGCGCGGGTGAAGTCGGCGGTGTCGCCGAGCTCCCGGCTCCACTCCACGCCCACATAAGGCGCGAACTCCTTGGCGATTTCATAGCGCAAGCGCACGCCCGCCTCGACATGGGTGAAGCCCGAGCCCAGACCGAGCTCCGGCACGTCGGAGGCCGAGGCCTCGACCTCGAGGCGCGGCTGCAGGATCAGGCGCTGGGTGATGCGCTGGTCGTATTCGGCCTCGACCCGCGCGGTCAGGTCGCCCTCGGTCGACAGGAAGGCGGCGGCGTCGACCTCCCACCAGTAGGGGGCCAGGCCCTGAAGCCCGAGAACCAGATGCGTCGGATCCTCGCCGTCGCCGCGGAAGTCCTGGCGCACGCCGGCCTGCACGTCCCAGAAGGGCGAGATGGCGCGGCTGTAGAGGGCCTGGACCTCGCCCTCGGCCTCGCCGTCGAAGTCACCTTCTCCCTCGGACTTCCACCAGAAGCGGTTGATGTCGCCGCCGGTCCAGCCCGCGACGTCCCAGGTCCAGCTTTCCTCGCCGTCGCCGAAGCCCGCTTCCAGCCGGTCGATGATGACGGCGGTCGCCCGCATGTCGCCGTTCTCGCGCTTCAGGACGTCGCGGGCGCGGGCCATCCGGTCCGCACCCCAGATGGCATCGGCGGCATGGGCCGGGCCGGACAGGGCGGCGGGCGGCAGGGGCGGCTGGCGCGGACGGCCCTCGTCGTCGGCGCTGGTCGGGACGTCCGGAGGACCGCCGACGGAATGGCCGCCCATGTCATGACCTGCGTGGGGGTCGGACTGTGCGGGCATCGCATGACCCGCGTGAGGATCAGAAGCCGGTGACGACGCGGGCATGGTGTGCCCCGCGTGCGGATCGGCGGTCTGCGTCGGCGCGGGCACGGCGTGGCCTGCGTGCGGGTCAGCCGCCGGGGCCTGCGCCGGAGGCCGGGCCGGTGCCGCATGGTGGCTGTGATCCTGCGCGGCCGCCGCTCCGGCGACGAGCAGCAGGGGGGCGAGCGCGCTCATCAAGCGGATCATGCCGCGTCTCCATCCAGCGGGCGGACGGTGACGACGTTGAACATTCCCGCGTGCATGTGCATCAGCATGTGGCAGTGGAAGGCCCAGTCGCCGGGCGCGTCCGCCGTCAGGTCGAAGGTCACCTTGGACCCCGGCGCCACGTTGACCGTGTGCTTCAGAGGCTGATGCCCGGACGGGCCGCCCGTCACCAGCTCGAAGAAGTGGCCGTGCAGGTGGATGGGGTGGGCCATCATGGTGTCGTTGACCAAGGTCACGCGCACCCGCTCGTTCCGCTCGAAACGGATTGGTTCGACGATCTCGGAGAATTTGCTCCCGTCGAAGCCCCACATGAACCGTTCCATGTTGCCGGTCAGGTGGATCTCGAGGGCCCGAGACGGCGGCCTCTGGTCCTTGTTGGGGGCCAGCGACACCAGGTCGGTGTAGACCAGCACCCGGTGCGGGACGTGCTCCAGCCCCATGGGCCGCTCACCCAGGCGGTTGGCCGGGTCCGACGAGATCATGTCGACCCCGACGCCGACCGCCATGCCGGCGGGGGCGTTGTCCGGGTTGCGCATGTCGTGGTCCATGCCGCCGTGACCCGTGGCGGAATGATCCATTCCGTGTCCCATGGCCGAATGGTCCATCCCGGCCATCCCTCCCATGCCCATGTCGCGCACGGTCAGGGTCGGCCCCTCGCGCAGTGGCGGAACCTCGGCCGTCATGCCCAGACGCGGCGCCAGCGTCGCCCGCGCCATGCCGGAGCGGTCCACGGACTCGGCGACCAGGGTGTAGGCGCGGTCCTCGGTCGGCCGGACGACGACGTCATAGGTCTCGGCGACCGAGATCTGAAACTCGTCGGTCTCGACGGGGCGCACGTTCTCGCCGTCGGCGTTGACCACCGTCATGGCCAGGCCCGGGATGCGGACGTTGAAGATCGACATGGCCGAGGCGTTGATGACCCTGAGCCGCACCCGCTCGCCGGGCCGGAACAGGCCGGTCCAGTTCTCGGCCGGACCATGGCCGTTGACCAGATAGGTGTAGGTCGTGCCGTTGACATCGGCGACGTCGCGCGGGTCCATCCGCATCTGGCCCCACATCCGGCGGTCGGCCAGCGACATCCCGTCCTCGCCGGAGATCAGGCCCGATAGGGTCGTGCGCGACTGGTTGAAATAGCCGGGGCTCTTCTTCAGCCGGTCCAGGATCTCGTGGGGGTGCAGGAAGCTCCAGTCCGACAGGACGATCACATGCTCGCGGTCGTAGGTGACCGGATCGGCCCTCGCCGGATCGATGATCAGCGGCCCGTAGTGGCCCATCGCCTCCTGCAGGTTGGAGTGGCTGTGGTACCAGAAGGTGCCCGACTGGATCACCGGGAACTCGTACTCGAACGTCTCGCCCGGCCGGATGCCGGGAAAGCTGACGCCCGGTACGCCGTCCATGTGGAAGGGCAGCAGCACCCCGTGCCAGTGGATCGAGGTGTCCTCATCCAGGGTGTTGGTCACCGAAAGCCGCGCCGTCCGGCCTTCGCGCAGCCGGATCAGCGGCGCGGGCAGGGTCCCGTTCACCGTGATGGCATGGCCTGTCCGGCCGCCGACGGTGAAGGGCGAGTGGCCTACGCTCAGCCGCACGTCGGGGCCTTCCAGCGTCGGGAGATCGGCGCGCAGTCCCGGCGAACCCGTTTGCGCCCAGACGGGCAGCAGGCCCTGCGCGGCCCAGGCCGTGGCCGCGCCGCCAAGTCCCTTCAGAAGTCCTCGTCGATTTCGTTCGATCATGGGATAGGGTCTCGATTCCATGGCGCAGACTTGCACTGCGTACGTTGGTACAGAGTCAACGGCATGGCCTGCGACCGACTGTCCCTTCACCCATACGCCCGTTCGGAGCCGATGATGACCCGCCTGATCCTTGCCGCCTTTCTCGGCCTCATCGCCGCGCCGGCCGCGGCTCAGGACGCGACGCCCTCCCCTTCGGCGGTGCGATCGGCCGATCCGGTCGCGGTCTCCGCCGTCACGGCCGTCGAGGGATTCCACGCCGCCTTGAAGTCGGGCGACGGCGACGCCGTTCTGGCCTTCCTGGCTGAGGACGTCGTCGTTCTGGAAGGCGGCGGGGCGGAGCGGTCGCGCGACGAATATGCTCACCACCATCTCTCCGCCGACATGGCCTTCGCCGCGGCCACGACGGCGGAGGTCACGCGACGCGCCGCATGGGTGGAGGGCGACCTGGCCTGGGTGCTGACGGAGGGTCGGACGACCGGCGAGTTCAACGGCCGCGCGGTCAACAGCGTGACGGCGGAAACCATGATCCTTCAGCGAGGACACGATGGCTGGCGCATCCGACATGTCCACTGGTCCTCGCGGACGCCGCGCTGAGCTTCACATGGAGGCGGGCGGCGACTGAACGCCCATTGCCGCGACCAGCCCCAGCAAAGCGACGCCGGCGGCCAGTTCCAGACCGACGCTAAGCCGCAGGCTGTGGACAGCTTCTGTGCCGTCGCGCCCCTCGGTGAGCGCCTGATTCAGCCTCGGCGTCAGGCTGTAGCGGTTCTGGGCCGCCAGCCAGATCATCAAGAGAAACAGCGCCAGCTTTGCGACCAGCAGCTGCCCCCAATCGGAGCTCGTCAGAAGTCGGGAGCCATCGGGGCCGACCAGGAAAGCCGCGTTCACCACTCCACTGAAGGCGAGGGCCGCCACGGCCGCGGTTCCGATCGTCCCGAAGCCAGTTAACGAGCGTGCCGACGCGTGGACGTCGTTGGCCTCACGATGAAGCAGCAGAAGGGAAAACCCTATCAGCGCTCCCAGCCAGACCGCGCCAGCCAAGGCATGGACGATGTCCGCCATAAGGTGAATCCAGCCGGCGGGCCCTTGGCTGGACGCCCCGTGCCCACTCCAGGCGAAACTAGCCGTGGCCCCGGCGAAAAGGGCGGCGGCCACCAGCGCCGCGGACCGTCGCCCGCCTCCGAGCAGCAAGACCGTCGTTCCCAGCAAGGCGAGCCCCGCGCGGACGACGTGAGCGGTCCCCAAGCTCATGGACTGGACGACATATCCGATCGCGGCGGCGTCGACCGCCTCCCAGCTGCCGGCCATCATCGCCGTCTGGCCAAAGAGTCCGAACGCGGAGGCCACCGCCAGAACCAGTCCCGCGATCATCGCCACCCGACGTCCCGAGGTGCCCGGAACGGCGGCCGATGCGTAGACTTGGAACAACGGCAGTCCGAGCGCCACGACGGCCGAGCCGAACTGCACCCACCGCAGGGCGACGACGGTCAGATCAATCGGCACGTCAGCGGACGGTGAAGCTGTAGTTCCCGGTCATGCGATGCCCGTCGGCCGCCGCGATGGCCCAGCTCACTTGGTAGACCCCTGCGGGGAGCGGGGCCGCGAACGTGCCGCCTAGGGTTTTGCCGTCTTGATAAACGGTCTTGGTCAGTGCGACCGCACGGCCCCTTTGGTCTTCGACTCGGACCGTCGAAAAAGGAGCGGCGAAGCGGTCGCTGAACGTCAAGGCGATGGTGCGAGGAGAGCTGACCGTGGCGCCGCTGGCCGGCGTGGCGGCCAAGAGCCGGGCGTGCGCGAACACCGGCGGCGCGGCGAGAACGGCCACGGCGACAGCGGCCAACGGGATGATACGACTTGAGAGCACTTCCACGAAATCCTTCGGTTGGGGCCGCGCGGGCGTTCTCCCGCGAGCCATCGTCTCCACACCCTAACACAGATCCGGACGCGGCCGATCCCGCAGTGCACCGCGGACTTGCGGCAACGTTCGGCGGCAACGCCACCACGGCTCCGGATAGTCGACGTTCTGGAGGTCCGCGAAGAGTCAGGAGCGGGCCTGCTGACTGGCTGTTCGCGCCGCAACAGCGCCGCCCTTTGGCGAACACTCTGAAAATACTTCAATCCGGCCGGACTCAAAATCCGGTTCCGCAAGGAGTGTCGGTTCGAGCCCGACCCGGGGCACCAACACTTTGCTCGCTGCCTGAGGGCGGCTGAACGCATCCGACAGTATCGTGACGGTTCCGCCGTGATCGGCGCGAGTTTCGCGGAAGCGCCGCCCAAACGTCACAGAGCCATGAGCGCCGTGCACGGACGCATCGTCTAGGACGAACCCGCCCCGTCGGAGGGGTGGTGCGGGGCGTCGCCGTGATCGGTCGGGTGCGTCAGGAAATCGGGCGGGCGGGCACGCGCTTCGTCGCGCTGCGGGCGCGGCCGGAAGGCCTGCGCCTGATGGCCGAAGGCGCGCTGGCCGTGCTGATCCTGGGCCAGACGGCGCGCGCGGCGCTCTCGCTTCTCGCACCCGCCGCCGAAGCCTCCACGCCGCCCCCCGTCGCGTCCGTGGCCCGACCCGACGCGTCCGTCTTCACACGCAGCGACGCCTTTTTTCCGGGCGCCGCAACGCCGGCCGACCCCGCTGCGGCCGGGGCCGTCGACGGCCTGCGCCTGTTCGGCGTGCGCGCCGGCGACGGCGGAGCGGGATCGGCCATTCTGGGTCTGGCGGACGGACGCCAGCTGTCGGTCGGCGTGGGGGAGGAAATCGTTCCCGGGCTCGTGCTTCGCACCGTCGCGGCCGACCACGTGACGGTGGCGCGGGGCCCCGTGGTCGGACGGGTCGAGTTCGGGGAAACGGCCGGCGCCCCCGCGCCGCCTCCGGCCCCGTCGACCCCACAGGTGGTCGCGCCGCCCCGGACCGAGCCGACGGCCGAAGCCCGGGCCGCGGCGCCCGTGGTCGATCCCCGGCGATTGATCGGCCAGGCGTCCCTGCGCCCGCGCATGAAGGGGATGTCGGTGTCGGGCTTCACGGTTTCGGCCGCCGGCGACGGGCAGGCCCTGCGCAGCGCCGGCCTCCAAACCGGCGACGTCATCCTGGCCGTCAACGGCGTCGAGCTGAACGGCATGGGCGCGCTGTCGGGCCTGCGGGCCGAACTGGCCGACGCGACGACCGTGGACATCCGTTACGAGCGCGCAGGCCGCGTCTCGACCACCACCATCCGGACGGGACGCTGATGCAAGGTTTCAGGACGGGCCTGCGGGGCTCCGCGTTCGGCGTGATGGCCGCTGTCGCCATGGCCACGGCCCTGCTGCCCACCGCGGCGGCGGCGCAGGAGCGCCAGATCCTGAACGTGCAGGGCGCGGACATCCGCGCCTTCATCCAGGACATCGCCCGCACCACCGGCCGGACGTTCATCGTGGACCCGGCCGTCACGGGCACCGTCACCGTGACCAGCGACCGGCCGCTGACGCGCGCGGAGGTGTACGACGTCTTCCTCTCGACCTTGCGCGCAAACGGCCTGGTGGTCATCCCGACCAGTTCGGGCGCCTACCGCATCGCGCCGGCGCAGGGCGCCGCGCAGGGCCCGGCGACGGTCGGGGCCGAACGCTTCGGCACCGAAGTCTTCGTGCTGAAGGACATCGACGCCGCCTCGGCCGCCGAGACCATCCGTCCCCTGATCGGCGCGCAAGGCCAGGTTCTGGCCAATCCCAACAGCAACACCATCGTGGTCGCCGACTTCGCCGACAATCTGCGCCGCGTACGCCAGCTGGTCGAGCGCATCGACGTGGATTCGAGCGAGATCGTCGTCGTCTCGCTGGAGAACTCCAACGCCCGCGAGATCGCCGGCGTTCTGGACGACGTGCTGGCGCCGCCGGGGGGGCAGCCCGGGACGGGTCTGGTGTCGGTGACGGCCGTGGAGAGCTCCAACTCCATCATCCTGCGGGGCGAGCCGGCGGCGCTGGCGCGCGTGCAGGGCCTCATCGCGGATCTGGACCGGCGGGCTCTTCAGAACGACGACGTGCGCGTGATCTTTCTTGAGCACGCCGACGCCGAACAGCTGCTGCCCGTGCTGCAGCAGGTGGTCGGTCAGCCGGTCGCGGGCGCGGCGCCGGTCGCGACTTCGACCGCCGCTTCCTCCGACGACGGAGAGACCGCGCCGCAGGCGGTGACGGCGACCACCGCCACCGGCCAGCGCGCCACCATCGCCCGCTATTCCGGCGCCAACGCCCTGATCATTTCCGCCCCGCCGGAGACGCAGCGGATGCTGGCGGACGTCATCGCCCAGCTGGATCGTCGCCGCCCGCAGGTGCTGATCGAAGCCATCGTGGTCGAGCTTTCGGACGACGCCGTGAAGGAGCTGGGCGTGCAGTGGGTGCTGGCGGGCGAGGACGGCAACCCGGTGGGCTTCACCAACTACAGCGACCGCAGCGCACCGCTGCTGCCGATCCTCGGCGGCGTCGCGGCCAATGAAGAGCTGGACGAGGACGATCCCCTGCTGGAACAGGCGCGCGACCTCGCTCTGAACAGCCTGCTGGGCGCCAACGGCTTCATCGGCGGCGGCGCCGGGCGCATCGGCGACGGCCTGTTCGGCTTCATCATCAACGCGGCGAAGACGGACGCGGGTTCCAACCTGCTGCAGACGCCGTCGGTGATCACGCTGGACAACGTCGAAGCCAACATCCTCGTCGGGCAGGAGGTGCCGGTGACCACCGGCGACGTCCTGCTGGACGGCCAGACCAACCCGTTCCGCACGACCGAGCGCATGGAGATCGGCGTCCGCCTGACCGTCCGCCCCCAGATCAATGCGGGCGACAGCGTGACTCTTTACATCCGGCAGGAGGTGTCCAGCGTGAACGGCATCCTCTCGAACAGCGCCGGCGATCTGGTGTTCGACACGCGGGAAATCGAGACGACGCTGGTCGTCGACGACGGCGACATCGCCGTGGCCGGCGGCCTGCTGGACCAGAACGAGCGCGTCTCCGTAGACGGCATTCCCGGCTTGCGCGACCTGCCGGTGGTGGGCGGCCTGTTCCGGTCTGAGAGCCGCCAGCGCGGCCGCACCAATCTGATGGTCTTCATCCGCCCGACCATCGTCCGGACGCCGGAAGACGCCCGGCGCCTGTCCGCGGACCGCTGGGGCTACATGCGCGACCAGCAGCTGCGCGTGGCGCCGGATCAGGAGCCGAGCCTCGACGAACTGCTCCGCGACTACATCCGCACCCAGCCTCCCGTCCCGCCGCAGTATCTGGAAACCGCGCCCGCCGCGCCGGTGGCCCCGGTCGAGGGCCAGCCCCTGACATGACCGCCTTCGCCGCGCCCCGGCTGCCCTATGGCTTCGCCCGCAAGGCCGGCGTCGTGCTGCTGGACGTGGGCGACACGGCACGCGTCGGGCTGCGCGAGGGCGCCGATCCGCTGGCGCTGACCGAGGTCCGGCGCGTGCTGGGAATGGGGCTGTCCGTCGAACGCCTGGGCCGCGCCGAGTTCGACCGGCGCCTGGCCGACGTCTACGCCGGGGACCGTGTCGGTGACGAGGCGGATATGGCCCTGCCCGACGGGCTGGACGGCATGATCGACGACCTGCCCGCCGCCGCCGATCTGCTCGACGGGTCGGACGACGCGCCGGTCATCCGCATGATCAACGGCATCATCGCCGAGGCGGTGCGCGCGGGCGCTTCGGACGTGCACCTGGAGCCGTACGAGACGGCGCTCGTGGTCCGTTTCCGGGTCGACGGCGTGCTGCGAGAGGCGCTGAGCCTGAACCCGCGGATCACGCCGCTTCTGGCGTCGCGGGTGAAGGTGATGGCGCGGCTCGACATCGCCGAGAAGCGCGTCCCGCAGGACGGGCGCATCCCGCTTGCACTGGGCGGCAAGACGCTGGACGTCCGGGTCTCGACCCTGCCGTCGCGGGCGGGCGAGCGCGTGGTGCTGCGCATCCTCGACAAGGATCAGGGCGACCTCGGTCTGGCCGACCTCGGCATGGATCCGGCGTCGCTGGAAACCTTCGAGGCGGCGCTGCGCGAGCCGAACGGCATCATCCTGGTCACCGGGCCGACCGGGTCCGGCAAGACCACCAGCCTGTACGCGGGACTGTCGCTGCTGAACGACGCGACGCGCAACATCCTGACCGTCGAGGATCCGGTCGAGTACGCCGTCCAGGGCATCGGTCAGACCCAGGTGAACACCAAGGTCGGCATGACCTTCGCCGCCGGTCTGCGGGCCATCCTGCGCCAGGACCCCGACGTGGTGATGGTGGGCGAAATCCGCGACGTGGAGACGGCGCAGATCGCCGTGCAGGCCTCCCTGACCGGTCACCTGGTGCTGTCGACGGTGCACACCAACGACGCGGCGGGGGCGGTCACGCGTCTGCGCGACATGGGGGTGGAGCCGTTCCTGCTGGCGTCCACCCTGCGCCTGATCGTGGCCCAGCGGCTGGTGCGGCGGCTGTGCACCGTCTGTCGCCGTGAGGAGGCGACCGACGCGGCGAGCGCGAAGCTGATCGGAATAGAGGCCGGTACGCGCGTCTGGCGCGCCGTCGGCTGTGCCGTCTGCAACCACACCGGACATCAGGGTCGCGTCGGCGTCTATGAGATGATCCGCGTCGACGAACGCGTGCGCCGCCTGATCGCGGCTGAGGCGGGCGAGGACTCCATCGCCGAAGCGGCCTTCGAGACCGGGGCGGACCTGCCGACGCGGGCGCGCGATCTGGTGCTGGCCGGCACGACCTCGCTGGAAGAAGCCGTGCGTGTGATCCGCCGGGACGCGGGCGCCGCGCCGGACGAGGCCGCGGCCTGATGGCGGCGTTCGACTATGTGGCGCTGGACGCCGGCGGGCGTCGCGTGACGGGCGCCGTCGAGGCGACCGACGAGGTCCGCGCCCGAGGCGCCCTGCAGAAGCGGCGGCTGATGCCGCTGGAGGTGAAAGCGGCCGTCGGCCTCACGACGACCGCCGCTACCGCGAAGTCGAAGGGTGCGCGTCTGCCGGCCCGGTCGCTGGCGCTGATCACGCGTCAGCTGGCGACCCTGATCGCCGTCGCTCCGGTCGAGGAGGCCGTACGCACGCTGGCGCTGCAGGCTGATCGTCCGGCTGCCCGCCGCGTGCTGGAAGGCGTTCACGCCGGGGTTCTGGAGGGCCGCCGCCTGTCGGACGCCATGGCGCGCCAGGGACAGGCCTTTCCGCCGCTTTACCGCGCCATGGTGGCGGCGGGCGAAAGCTCCGGCGGTCTCGGCCCGATCCTCGAGCGTCTGGCCGAGGGTCTCGAGCGCGACCAGCAGGTGCGCGGCAAGGTGATCACGGCGCTGGTCTACCCGGCCGTTCTGGCCGTGGTGGCGCTGGGCGTGGTGATCGCCCTCATGACGCTGGTCGTGCCCAAGGTGGTCGAGCAGTTCGACAGCATGAACCAGACCCTCCCCCTGTTGACGCGGATCGTCATCGCCGTCTCCGACGCCATGCGGACGGGCGGCTGGATCGCCGCCCTTGCCGTCGTCTGCGGGGCCGCCGGAGTCGGAGTGGCCCTGCGGCGGCCGGCGCTGCGGCTGAAGGCCGACACGTGGATCCTGACCCTGCCGGTGATCGGGCGGCTGATGCGCGACCTGCACGGGGCGGCCATGGCCCGGACGCTGGCGGCGATGATCGCATCCGGCCTTCCGGTGCTGGAGGGTCTGACGATCACGGCGCGGACGGTCGCCAACATGCGTCTGCGACAGGCCACCGAGTCGATGGCCGAGGCGGTGCGTGAGGGTGGGGGTCTGGCGGCCGCGATGCGGCGCGCCGGCGTCTTCCCCCCGATCCTGGTCCACATGACGGCGTCGGGCGAGAACTCCGGCCGGCTGGAGCCGATTATGGACCGCGCCGCCGACTATCTGGAGCGGGAGTTCACCACGTTCACGGCGGTCATGCTCAGCCTGCTGGAACCCATCGTCATCGTGGTCATGGGCGGCGTCGTGGCCGTGATCGTGCTGTCGATCCTGCTGCCCATCCTCCAGATCAACACCCTGGCCGCCGGTTGAGAGACGCCATGCGAGACACCTTGATCAAAGCCCTGCCCCGCATCATCGCACGGCGCCCCCGTCCCGGAGAGCCGCGCCGGCCGCGCGTCAGGGCCCGCACGGCCCGACAGGGATTCACGCTCGTGGAGCTGATGGTCGTGATCGTCATCATCGGCCTTCTGGCCACCGTGGTGGCGATCAACGTCCTGCCCAGCCAGGACAGGGCCATGATCGGCAAGGCGCGCGCAGACGTCGCCACCCTGGAGACCGCGCTGGAGCAGTACCGGCTCGACAATCTGGTTTTTCCGACCACGGAACAGGGTCTGCAGGCGCTGGCCGCGGCGCCCGTCGGGCTGACGCGGCCGGAGCGATATCGCCAGGGCGGCTATGTCCGCCGCCTGCCGGAAGATCCGTGGGGCAACGCGTACCAGTACCGCCGCCCCAGCGCGCACGGGCAGGCGTTCGACGTCTGGTCTCTGGGCGCGGACGGTCGGGAGGGGGGCGAGGGCGAGGATGCGGACCTGGGCAACTGGCAAGGCTGACGGCCGGCTGCCTCGGCCCGGCTTCACCCTGGTCGAGCTGCTGGTGACGATTGCCGTGGTCGGCGTGGCCGCCACGGCGGTGGTTCTGGTCGCGCCCGATCCACGCCCGGGAGTGAACGAGGAGGCCGAGCGCCTGGGCGCACGGCTGGTGGCGGCGCGAGAGGAGGCGCTGCTGGCGGGACGCGCGACGACGGTCGAGTTCCAGCGCGACGGCTATGGCTTCGCGCGACTGGACGGCGCGGCGTGGGCGCCGCTGACCGACGGCCCTTTCGGACCCGAGCGCTGGGAAGAGGGGACGGTCGCGACGGTCGTCCCGGCCGACGCCCGCGTAACCTTCGATCCGACGGGCGTGACGGAAGGCGCCGAGATCGCCCTGACCCGCGACGGGGTCCGGGCGACCGTCGTCGTCGACGCGGCCGGCGAGGTGGTCGTGCGATGACCCGCCGGGACGGGTTCACCCTGATCGAGCTGCTCGTCGCCCTGGCCGTGTTCAGCCTGGCGGCGCTGGCGCTGCTGAAACTGTCGGGCGAGAACGCGCGGGCGGCGGCGGACGTGGAGACGCGGACGGTGGCGGCGATCGTCGCCGACAATCTGGCGGTTCAGGCCCTGACCAGCGTCGATCCGCCGGCCGAGGGCGAGACGGCGGGCACGGCGTCCATGGCCGGGCGCGAGTGGCGCTGGCGCCGCATCGTCACCGCCACGCCCGAACCCGACATGATCCGCATCGAGGTGAAGGTGTCGGAAGACGGCGTCTGGACGGCCGGCGAGGCCATCCTGTTCCGGGGGCGGGCGCAGTGAGGACGCGGTCCGGCTTCACCCTGGCCGAGGTGCTGATCGCCCTGGTGATCTTCGCCCTGCTGGCCGCCGCGGGCACGGCGGTCATGGCGGCGGCGGTGGACGGCCGGTTCGCGGTGAAGGCGGCGGACGCGCGCACGGCCGAGCTGCAGCGGCTGCGGGCCCTGCTGAAGGCCGACGTGGGGCAGACCGTGAGTCGGTCCGACCCGACCGTCAGTCCGATCCAGACGGGCGACGGCGTGATGCTGGGGCTGATCCGCACCGGCTGGGCCAACCCTGCCGGGCGTGCGCGACCGTCGTTGCAGCGCGTCGAATGGCGGGTCGTCGAGGGGAGGCTCGAGCGCCGGGTGGCCGATCAGGTGACGGGCGCGGCCCTGGGTCCGGCGCAGGTCGTCGCGCGTGAGGTTTCGGACGTGCGGGTCAGCTTCGTCTCGCTGGAAGTCGAGACGCCCGTCTTCACGCCGCGTCCGCCGATGCAGATGGCGCCGGACGCGGTCCGCGTGCGGATGACGCTGAAGGACGTGGGGCCCGTCGAACTGCTGCTGCTGGTGGGATGGGACCGATGACCCGCGTGCGCGAAGGCATGGCCCTGCTGACCGTCCTTCTGATGGTGGCCGTCATGGCGGCGATCGCCGCGGCGGTGCTGGACGACGTGCGGTTCTCGCTGCGACGCGCCGTCAACGCCGACCAGATGGGCCAGGCCCAGTGGTACGCCATCGGCGCCGAGGCGCTGGCACGCAAACGACTCGCCCGACTGACGCGCGCGAACCCGACGCGCACGCCCTTCCAGCCCGATTGGAACGGTCGCCCCCTGAGCTTCCCGACCGACGAGGGCGGGGCGGTGTCGGCGGTGATGCGGGACGGTCAGGCCTGCTTCAACCTGAACGGCGTGGTGCAGGGCGGACCGGGCGCCTGGGCCGCGCGCCCGCGCGGGGCGGCCCAGCTGGTGGCGCTGGGCCGCGCCGTGGGGCTGGACGAAGGCCGCATGCGCGGCGTGGCCGAGGCCCTGACCGACTGGATCGACAGCGACGCCTCCGCCCTTCCGCGAGGGGCCGAAGACGCCGCCTACGCCGCCCTGCCCCGCCCCTACCGCACATCCGGCACGCTGCTGACCGAGGTCAGCGAGCTGCGCGCCGTGAAAGGCGTGGACGCCGAGGTCTACGCCCGGCTGAGGCCGCACCTCTGCGCCTTGCCCGAGGCCGTCCTGAGCCCGATCAATCCGAACGGGCTGCAGCCGGACGACGCGCCGCTGCTCGTCATGCTGGTCGAGGGCCGCATCACGCCCGCGCAGGCCCGGGCCGCCGTCGCCGCGCGGCCCGCCGACGGCTGGACCGATCTGAACGCCTTCTGGAGTCAGCCGGCGCTGGCGACCGCGCAGGCGCCGTCCGACGTCTACGACCAGCTGACGCTGGTCACCCGCTTTTTCGATCTCGCGATCGAGGTCCGGCACGGCGACGCGGTCGCGGTCCGGACGGCCCTGCTGCAGGTCATGCCCGACGCGACGGTTCGCACCGTCGTTCACCGCTGGACGCCCGAAGAATGATCCCGACCCGACTGATCCTTCTGCCCGGACGGGCCGACGAGGCCGCGCCCTTTATGACGCTGGACGCCTCGGGCGCCGTGCTGGAACGCGGCCGCCTGTCGCCGGACGCGCCGGCGACTGCATCGGCGCCTCGAACCGTCGTGATCGTGCCCGGCGCGCGGGTCCTGATGCGGCGGCTCGCGCTGCCGGCCGGCACTCCGGCGCAGACGCGGGCGGCCGCCCTGTGGTCGCTGAGGGACGACCTGGCGGCGCCCGGCGAGACGTTGCGCGCGGCCGTGGGCGCCGCGGACGCCGAAGGTCGGCGCTGGGTCGCGGTGGTGGACGAGGCCGCCGCGGCGTCGTGGAGCGACTGGCTTCGCCTGTCGGGCGTGACGGGGGCGGTGCTCCTGCCCGACGCCCTTGCGCTGGAGGCGGGGCTGGACGGCGCGGCGACGGCCGTCCGGTTCGGCGACGACCTGGCCCTGCGCGCCGAGGACCTGGCCGTCACGGTGCAGCCTGACCTGGCCGACGTCGTCGCCGGCGACCGCCCCCTGCTGGCCGTCGAGGATCCCGGGCGGGTCGAGGGCATGCTGGTGCGTGCGGCGATGCACCCCGCGCTGGATCTGGCCGTGTCGGCCCGATCGGAGGCCGGCGGTCTGAAGCGGTGGCGGCGGGCCATTGCGCTGGCGGGCGTCCTGGCCTTGTCGCCGCTCGCCCTCATTCTGGCCGAGGCCATCCGCGACGACGCGGCCGCCCGCGACGCCGACTCCCGGGCCGCAGCGACGGCGCGCCGCATCTCCGATCTGGCCTCGGCAGCCGATCCCGTGGCGGAGGCGGAGACGCGGCTGGCCGTGCTGCCGCCGCCCGGCGGCGTCGCCTCTGCCGCCGCAGCCCTGTTCGCCGCGCTCGAGGCCGTGCCGCAGGCGGAGATGGACAGTCTGACTGTCGATCCCGAGGGCGGCGTGCGGGCCTCGCTGCGGTACGCCGCCTATCAGGATCTGGAGGCGATCCGCACGGCCATGGAGGCGCAGGGCCTTACGCTGGTGGACGTCTCCACCGTGGACGACGGCGGCCGCGTAGCCTCGGACGTCATCGTGGGAGCTGCAAGATGAGGGCCCGCATGGAGCGGATGGCGGCGTGGTGGGCCGGGCGCAGCCCGCGCGAACGCGCCTTGCTGTCGGTGATGGGCGGCCTGATCGCTGTGCTGGCCGTGTGGTACGGCGCGGTCGCGCCATCGCTGGACTGGCGCGCGGCGGCGGCGGAGCGCCGGTCGCAGGCCGAGGTGCGGCTTGCCCTGTTCGAGGCGGCGGCCGCGCGCATGACGCCGCCGGCCGCGTCCGATCCCGCCGCGCTTCAGGCGCGGGCCGAACCGGCGGCCGCGGCGATGGGGCTGCAGGTGGGCTTCGCGCCCGGCGAACGCGGGCTGGACTTCACGGTCGCCTCGGCCGCCACGCCTGCGCTGTTCGGCTGGATCGCCGCTCTGCGCGCAACGCACGGACTCGAGCCGCTGGCCCTGACGGTCACCGAGACGGCCGAGGGCACACTGACCGCACAGGGGACGCTGGTTCAGTCCTCGGCGCGATAGACCACGACGCCGTCGACGATCGTGTAGACCGCCTTCGCCTTCGGGATGTCGGGGATCGGCACGGTCATCAGGTCGACGTCGAAGACGGTGAAGTCGGCCCGCTTGCCGACCTCGACGGTGCCGAGCTCGTCCTCGCGGAAGCTGGCCCAGGCCGGCCAGAGGGTGAACATCTTCAGTGCCGTGGCGCGGTCCACCGCCTCGTTCGGTCGCCAGTCCGGTCCCTGAAAGCCGGACAGATCCCGGCGGCCGACGGCGGCGTAGAATTCGATGGCCGGGTCGCCGCGCTCCACCGGCGCGTCCGAGCCGCCGACCACGACGACGCCGCGGTCCGTCAGGCTGTGCCAGGCGTAGGCGCCGCCCAACCGGGAGTCGCCCAGACGGGCGGGCGCGAAGTGCAGGTCGCCGATGGCGTGGCTGGGCTGCATCGACGCCACGATGGGCAGGTTCTCAAAATATCCGTAGTCGGACGGTCTCAAAATCTGCGCATGTTCGATGCGCCAGCGGACGTCGGCGCCATTCGGACGCTGTGACGCCGGCACAGCCTCCATCGCCTGCGCGTACCAGCCCGCCACCGACGCGTTGCCGCGATCTCCGATCGCATGGGTCGCGGCCTGGATGCCGCTGCGCAGCGCGGCCTCGTAAACCGGCACGATCCCGTCGCCCATCTGCATCAGGCCCGTCGTGTCGGGCCGGTCGGCGTAGGGCTCGAACAGTGCCGCGCCGCGCGAACCCAAGGCCCCGTCCGCGTAGAACTTGACCGCCCGGGTGATGACCCGGCCGTCCGCGACCGAGCGGGGTCCGGAGGCGAACAGGGCCTGAGCGCCGTCGGGCGTGACGCTGTTGTAGACCCGGATCGGGGCCGCGCCCTCCTCGGCCATCCGCTCGAGCAGGGGCACGTCGGCCCAGGGCGCGCTCATGTAGTGGATGCCGGTCCAGCCGTAGCGGGCGTAGACGCGGAAGCCGGCGTCGTAGGCGCGGCGCCTGGTCGCCTCGTCCTCACGCGGCATCAGGCCGGCGACCAGCTGCTCGGCCGCGTCGACCAGCAGGCCGGTCGGCCGGCCCTCGGCGTCCTTCAGGATCTCGCCGCCGTCGGGCGCGACCGTGTCGGCGTCGATGCCCGCGGCCTGAAGCGCGGCGGACGAGGCCACCACCGCGTGACCGTCGGCACGCCCCAGCAGGACGATCCGCCCCGGTGCGGCGACGTCCAGATCCTGACGCGTCAGGAAGCGGCCTTCCGGCCAGTGGGTCTCGATCCAGCCGCGGCCGATGATCGGCCCGTCGGGATTGGCCTCCGCCCAGTCCGACAACCGCTGCATGGCCTCGGCGACGGAGGCCGAGCCTTCCAGATTCAGCGTCAGCTCGCGCTGGCCGATGCCGTTCAGATGGGCGTGGCCGTCGGTGAAGCCCGGGAACAGGGTCGCGCCCTTCAGGTCGAGGCGCGGCATGGTGGAAATCACGGCCGGCGCGTCCCGCTCGGAGCCGACCCAGGCGATGCGGCCGGCGTGGACGACCACCACCTCCGCCGGCGGGGCGCCGTCGACCCCCGTATGGATCGTCCCGCCGTGGATGAACATGTCCTGCGCCGCGGCGGCGGACGACAGCGCCGACACGGCAGCGGCGGTCAAGGCGAGGCGGAAGCGCATGAGGACGACCTTCACAGTGAGGTCCCGTTCTAGCGCCCGTCAGCCCTCCGGCGCCAGCACGGCTCTCGCTTCGGCGCCGACCTTGAGAGCGGGATCGCGCACCTCAACCTCGATCAGGATGCCGCCCGCAGGCTCATGAGCCCACAGATAGCGGCGCTCGACTTCCACCTCACGCCCCGACGGCGCGAAGCCCGGAAAGCTGTCACCCCACGGGGTGATGCGCTTCATCTCGTCAAACGACAGGTCGAGAGCCGCATCCAGCTCCTCCATGGCCATGGCGGACAGTTCGTCTTCGGGCGGGGTCATGCCCTCCCCTAGGCCCTCCTGCCGGCCCGCGCCAGCCGCGCCTCCGTCGGCTTTCCGACACAGGAACAGTCGGGAGATCACGCGGGTTTGATCCACATCTCCAGGAGGATTCCATGACCCGACTCGCCTTCGCCGCCGTTTCACTCGCCGCCCTGACTCTGGCCGCCTGCCAGCAGGAGCAGTCGCCGCCCGCCGTCGACGCGGCCCAGGACAAGGCCGCCGCCGTCGTCGGCCAGACCTCGGCGGCCACCATGGGCGCCAACACCGTCATGGGCTACGTGCCCAACGCCGCGATGGGCGACATGTACGAGATCCAGGCCGCCGAAATCGCGCTGGAGAAAAGCCAGAACGCGGGCGTTCGCGAATTGGCGACCATGATCCGCACCGACCACACGGCCGCCTCTGAGATGTTCAAGCCGATCGCGCAGCGCGAAGCGGCCGACACCGCCATTCCGACCGCGCTGGACGAACGCCGTCAGGGCCTGATCGACAACCTGCGCTCGGCCGCGCCGGGCGACTTCGACCGCGTCTGGCTGGACCAGCAGGTGGCCGCCCACAATGAGGCGCTGACCCTGCATCGCGGCTTCTCCGACAACACGGACGCGCCGGGTCTGGCCGGCCACGCCCGCAACGTCGTGCCCAAGATCGAGGCCCACCTCCAGCAGGCCGAACGCCTGCGGGGTGCGATGTGACGAACACGCCGGACAAGCCTGACCCTCGCGCCGCGGCCGGGGGTCAGGCCGACGTGGACGAGGATGAGCTGCTGATCGACGGGCAGGAGGAGGTCTTCTCCCGCGCCGAAGTCGAGCTGGGGCGCATCGAGCACGGCGTCGGCGCGCCCGAGGATGGGCTGGGCGACCTCAGTCCGGGCGAGCGCGGCTGAGGCGCACGTCGGCGATCAGGCGCCCGGCCTGGGCGGCGGTCCCTGGCTTGGGCAGATAGACCACCTCGGCGGCCAGCCGAGCGGCATTCGGCGGCGTCCTCCCGCCCTCGTCGGCGACGGGCCGCATCGAGGTGGCCCCGCGCGTGGCGTCCTGCCCGCGCGAGCGCAGCGCGGAAACGAGGGCGTCCGGACGGGCCGTCAGGACGGGCAGCAGCCACCACCGTCCCGGCGCCTCCGCCCCGGGCGAGCCCAAGGCCCGGGCGGCCGCGTCGACCTGGGCGTCCGAAGAGGGCGGCGCCCACCCCTCCAGCCGCCGGGCCAGCAGGGCGACGAGAACGGCGGGCGGCGCGCGTCGGAAGGCCTGCGGCACCTCCGCGCCGGGAAACCCCCGGGCGGCGCCGCCGAGCACGGCGTCCGCGTCGCGCCCGGCCAGATCGAGCAGGTTGAGCGTCAGGCCCGTGCCCAAGGGTGTGGCCCACATCTTGAGGGCGGCCGTCCGCAACGCGCGCTTTCGAAGCCACGCTTCCGGCAGAGGAGGGTACGCCGCGAGCCGCGCTCTCAGGCGCGCCGCCAGATCCGCGTCGCGCAACACGGCCACCGCTCCGCCCAGAGCCGTGGCCGTCTTGATGGGTCCGAAGCTCCACAGGGTGACGTCGGCGCCTTCGCCAACATCCAGCGATCCGGCGAAGGCCTGGGCGCAGTCCTCGATCACCAGCGCCGCGCCCGGCAGTGGCGGCAGGGCCGGTCGACGGCCGTAAAGCTGGGCGATCACGACCACGCGGCCGTCGGCCGCTCCCGGTCGGACGGACAGGTCGGTCAGGTTCAGGTCCCACGCCTCGACGCGGCGCCCATGCGCGCGGGCGATCTCGGGCATGTGGGCGATGGTCATGCCCGAAAAGGCCACCGGAGCGTCCTGATTAATTTCGCTGAGCAGCGCGTCGAACAGCGTCCGGACGGACAGACCCACGACGACGTGCACGCCGGGCGGCGCAAGCCGGGCGATGCGGGCGTTCAGGCCCTCCGTTTCCGGTGGAGGCGCCAAGACCGAGGCGAGGTCGGCCCAGCTTAGGTCCGGCCTCAGCCGGGGCCGCATCAGGAGGGGCAGGCGGCGGCCCAGACGTCAGGTTCCGCGCGGGTGGAGTGCGCGCATGCCGGGGGTCACTCGCGCTCGTCGGCGTAGATCGCGACCCGGGCGGGCGCGGTGGCCGACACCCGGCCGCGATACATTCCCGACGTGTTCATGGCGAAGGCGGCCGTGCCGTCGATCCCCATGACGATGACGCCGCCGTCGCCGCCGATCGAGCCGACGTCGACGATCTCGGCATCAGCGGCGGCCTGCACGCCGGCGCCCGCCGCCGTGCGGTGGCATATGTCCCGCGCCACGGTCGCCCGGATGAAATACTCGCCGGACCCCGTCGCCGAGACGGCGCAGCCGTCTGCGTTGGAGGCGTAGGTGCCCGCGCCGATCACCGGCACGTCGCCGACGCGGCCCCAGCGCTTGCCCGACATGCCGCCGGTGGAGGTGCCGGCCGCCAGTCGCCCCTCGCGGTCCAGCGCCACCACGCCGACGGTGCCGAACTTGCGCTCGTCCAGCGGCGGGGCGACCAACGCCGCCGAGGCGTCGGGCGGCGGCGGTGCGCCTTCGGGCCGGGGCGGCATGGGCCGGCCCTCGCGCTCAAGCTGGCGAACCAGTCCCTGCCAGCGGCGCTCGGTGAAGAAGAAAGACGGGTCGACCTCCTCCAGACCCTGATCGCGGGCGAAGGCCTCGGCGCCGGCGCCGATCAGGAAGACGTGGGGCGACTTCTCCATCACGGCCCGTGCCGCGCTGATCGGATGACGCGTGCGGGTCAGACCGGCGACCGCGCCGGCGGCAAGGGTGGTCCCGTCCATGATGGCGGCGTCGTGCTCGATGCGCCCGTCGGCGGTGAAGACCGCACCGCGCCCCGCGTTGAACAGCGGGTCGTCCTCCAGCACGTGGATCACCGCCTCAACCGCGTCTAGCGAGCTGCCGCCGTTCGCCAGCACTTCGGCGCCGACGTTCAGCGCGTGGTCGAGAGCGGCGCGATAGGCGGCGTCCTGTTCCGGCGTCAGCTGTCCGCGCTCGATGACGCCCGCCCCGCCGTGGATGGCCAGCGACCAGTCCGGCCGGTCCTGCGCGGCGGCCGGCAGGGCGGCCGCCAGGGCCAGCGCGACGGCGAAGACGACGGACTTCATTGCGGATCCCCGGACGCGACGCGCACACGTGAGCGCGCGGGCATCGATAGCGCGTTCCTGCGCCCCGGCCAAAGCGTCAGGCGTCGACCTTGATGACGCCGCGTCGGATCTGATCCAGCTCGATCGAGTCGAACAGGGCCTGGAAATTGCCCTCGCCGAACGCCTGGTTGCCCTTGCGCTGGATGATCTCGAAGAAGATCGGGCCGAAGGTGTCCTGGGTGAAGATCTGCAGCAGCAGGCCGTCTTCGTCCGAACCGTCGATGAGGATGCGGTTCTTCCGCATCCGCTCCACGTCCTCGCCGTGGCCCGGCAGGCGTTTGTCGATCAGTTCGAAATAGGTCTCGATCGTGTCCTGGAAGGGAATGCCGCGGCGCTTCATCTCCTCGACGGTCTCGAAGATGTCGTCCGTGGCCAGGGCGATGTGCTGGATCCCCTCGCCGTTGTAGCGGCGCAGGAATTCCTCGATCTGGGAGTTTTCGTCCTGGCTCTCGTTCAGCGGGATGCGGATGGCCCGGTCGGGCGCGATCATGGCCTGCGAGAACAGGCCGGTGGCCTTGCCCTTGATGTCGAAATACTTCTGCTCCTCGAAGCCGAACACCTGACCGTAGAAGCCCGACCAGTTGCGCATCTGGCCGCGACGAACGTTGTGCGTCAGGTGGTCGAGGCAGAACAGGCCGACGGAGTTCTTGCGCTCGGCCTCCTCCCAGCCCTCGATCTCGTCCCAACCGTCGTACAGCGAGCCTTTCTCGCCGTACTTGTCGACGACGTAGAGCAGCGAGCCGCCGATGCCCTGCAGGACGTAGGGGTAGCCGTCGCCGAGGGCGCCGCCGTGATGCCCTTCCGCCGGTTTCGCGCCGCGCGCCACCGCGCCCTCATACGCCGCCTTGGCGTCGCTGGTCCGGAAGGCCATGCCGTTCGCCGACGGACCGTGCTCGCGTGCGAACTCTTCGGCCTGGCCCTTGGGCGCGCGGTTGACCAGCAGCGTGATGTCGCCCTGCTTCAGCCGGACGGCGCCCGTCGTCGGGTTAACGTGGGTCTGCGTGAAGCCCATCAGCTCCAGTCGCGCGACCATGGCTTCGGGCTCGGGCCCGGTGAACTCCACGAATTCGAAACCGTCCACGCCCAGCGGGTTCTCGCGGTCGATGGCCTCGGCGGTGGGGTGCGCGGCGTCGTCCATGGGGCGTCTCCTGACATGCGGGCGGCTCTGAAGGCCGGTTTCGCGGCGGAACCTAGTGATCCGGGACCGTCAAGCCAAGCCGCGCCACGCCCATGTGATCGGCGGGTGGCAGGCCGGCGCCGCATCGGCTAAGCGCCTTCCACCCTCTCCGGAGCGCCGATGACCGACCCCGACCGCCACCGAGACGATCCCGGCCAGGGGTTCATCGCCCTGATCCGCAGCCTGTCGGAGAACGCCGGGCCCGACGGCATGACGCTGCGTGAAATCCGGGACCGACTGGACGAGCGCGCGTTCGGCCTGATGATCCTGATCCTCGCCGTGCCCTGCCTGGTGCCGGCGCTGTACGGCGTGCCGCAGATCGTCGGCATCCCCATCCTCCTGCTGGCGGGCCAGATGCTGGTCGGCCGAACGGAGCCCTGGCTGCCGGAGACGATACTGAAGCGGTCGGTCTCTAAGCCATGGCTCGACCGCATGGCCGACTTCGCCACGAAGAGCATGGGCTGGACCGAACGCCTGTCGCGTCCGCGGCTGCGTCTGTTCGCCGAAGGCTGGGCGGAACGGGCCGCCGCCGTCTTCATGATCCTGGCGACGCTGACCATCGTTCTGCCGATGACCAACACCGTGCCGTCGGTGGCGCTGACGCTGCTGTCGGTCGGATTGATCCAGCGCGACGGCCTGTTCGTGCTCGGGGGCGCGGCGGTCGCGACCGGGTGGGCGGCGGCGCTGCTCACCGTGGCCGCCGGCTTCTGGCTCGGCGCGGGATGGGCGGTCGGTCTGGCCGCGCGCTTCGGCGTCGGCGCCTGATCGCATCGACGCGCGCCCACGGCGGCGCTAAGAACGGCGGATGATCGGCCTCTATCGCCTCCTGACCCGCTGGTGGACCGCCTTCGCCCTGGCGGCCTCGCTGGCCTTGCTGGGCGCCGCTCACGCGTTCGAGCGGTTCGGCGGGCTGGCGCCGTGCAACCTCTGCCTCAAGCAGCGCGAGGTGTACTGGGGCGCGGTCGCGATCGCCCTGGTCGCCACCCTGTGGGCCGTGATCAGCCGCGCCAGCCGCGGCACTCCGCGCGTGGCGTCCTTCCTGCTGTTCGCCGTCTTCACCACCGGCGCGATCACCGCCGCCTATCATGCCGGCGGCGAGATGAAGTGGTGGGAGCTGCCGGCCACCTGCTCCGGCGGGGCCGGCGTGCCGTCTCTGGAATCGCTCGCCGCGCTGGCCATGGGCACCGGCGAGCCGCCGAAGCCGGTCTTCTGCGACGCCGTGACGTGGCGCTTCGCGGGCCTGTCCATGGCAGGATGGAACACCCTGATTTCGGCCGGTCTGGCGATCTTCAGCCTGCTGGCCGCCAAACGTCCGAAGGACGCCCGTGCCCCCAGAGGCTGACCACGCCCCGCCGCCCCTGCCCCGGCCCGGTCCGGGCCAGCCGCGCCGCCGCATGGCCGAAATCCTGCGCGTCGACCACGCCGGCGAATACGCCGCCGTCCACATCTATCGCGCCCAGCGCGCCGTCTTCGAGGCGCGCCGCGGCCGCGCCGGCGTCGCCGCCGACCTGACGGAGATGGAGGCGCACGAGCAGGTGCATCTCTCGCGGTTCGAGGCTCTTCTGACGCAGCACCGCGTCGCGCCGACCGCGCTCCTGCCCCTCTGGCGGCTGGCGGCCGGGGCGCTGGGCGCGGGCACCGCCCTGCTGGGCGAGAAGGCCGCGCACGCCTGCACCGAGGCGGTCGAGAGCGTGATCGAGAAGCACTACGCCGCCCAGATCGCCGAGCTTGGGGATCGCGACCCGGCGCTGGCGGCCGAGCTGCAGACCTTCCGGGACGACGAGCTGGCTCACCACGATCACGCCGTCGCCAGCGGCAGCCGCGAGGCGCCCGCGCATCGCCTGTTGTCCGAGGTCATCAAGGCCGGCTGCCGCACGGCCATCAAGTTGAGCGAGCGGGTCTAGTCCGCCTTCGCTTCGGGCGGGCGCTCGCCGCGCCCGCCGCCCCGGCTCCTGCCCGACCGGGCCAGCAGCGGGGCGAGGCGGGCGCGGTCCTGCGGTTCCAGCGTCTCCATCAGCGCCAGCGCGTCCCGCTCCAGCCGCTGCCGCCCGCGCAGTTCGGCGGCGCGCGACCCCTCCAGCAGCGTCGTTACCGCGGCGGCGTCGAACTCCGGCGCCGAGACCGCCGCGACCGCCTCACGCCGCAGCCGCCGGGCCTCCTCGAAATCGGGCTTGGCCGCCAGAGCCGAGGCGCGCAGGGCCTGCTCGACCCGGTCGCGCGTGACGGGCTCCATGTCGCGAAGCATCTGCCGGGGCGAGCGCCGCTCGCCGCCGGGACGATGCTCGGTCTCCAGCCGCGTCTCGACGCGCTTCAACTGGACCAGGGTCGTGCCCAGCGCCGCCAGCGCGAACACATTCACCAGCACCAGAACCACAAGGGCGATCTTCAAGCCGCGCATGCTCATCCCAGCAGGTCCACGTCGTCCACGGCGCTGAGCGACGCCTGATACAGCACGGCGTCGGCCTGGGCGTCGGCGGTCAGGGTCTGGGTCAGCATCAGACCGGCGACCACGCCGGCGCAGGTCGCGGCCGCCCATCCGGCGCCGAACGCGACCCCGGTCCGGCTCCACCCCGCGGGCGACAGCACGCCGGCCCATCCCGCAAGCCCGGCCAGCGCCGGCAGGCGCGCCGGCTTCGGCGCGGCCGCGATCACGCGATCCCGCAGCGCGGGAGAGGGCGAAGGCGTCGGCGAGGCGTGCAGCAGGACGTCCAGCGTCGCCGCCTCGTCCAGCACCGCGCGCAATTCGGGGGCGTCGGCCAGCAGCCGCTCCGCCGCCGCGCGATCGGACCCGGGCCACCGGCGCAGGTCGCCGCCGTAGGTCCCCGCCAGGTTTTCGAAGCGCTCGCGCTTCATGATCATGCTCCTTCCGCGCCGGGCCGCAGGTCGGCCAAGGCGGTCCTCAGGGCGCGGCGCCCGCGCGACAGCAGGCTCTCCAGCGCCTCGACGCTGATGTCCATCGCGGCCGCGGCCTCGATGTTTCCCAACCCCTGGTGGTGGCACAGGACCACCGCCTCGCGCTGGCGGTCGGGCAGGGCGGCCAGGGCCGCGTCCACCCGCCGGCCGACGTCCAGGGCCATCAGACCCCGATCCGGCGCGGGACCCTCATAGATCTGCTCAGGAGGCGCCTCGACGGGGCGCTCCCTCCGCCGACGCAGGCGGTCGTAGCACAGGTTCAGCGCCACGCGGTGCAGCCACGTGTCGAACCGCGCCCTGCCCGGGGTCCACCTGGGGGCCTGCTTCCAGGCCCGCAGCATCGCCTCCTGCGCCACGTCCTCCGCCTCGACCGGGTCGTTCAGCATGCGCTGCGCCAAGGCCAGAAGCCGCGGCAGCTTGCGCGCCACCAGCGCCTGCACCGCCGCGGGATCGCCGCGGCCCACGCGCCGCACAAGGTCCAGATCGGGATCGACGATCACGTCTCGCGGCCGCTCCGCCTCGCGTCTGAGGAAAGAACCGCCGATCGCGATCGTCGATCCCGACATGAACCTTATTCCGAAGCGGGCGCCGGACGCGACCGGCGTTCGCGGCGCTCGGCGCGCTGCGCCTGACGCTCCTCGGCGCTCACGTAGCCGTCGCCATTGGCGTCCAGACGGGCGAAGCCTTGCTCGGCGCGCGTCCGGGCGTCGGCGATCACGACGGGGCCGCGCTCCATTCCGCCCCGACGACCGCCGCCACGGTGCATGCCGCGTCCGCCGCGGCGCTCGCCGCGTTCGGCCCTGCGCTCGCCCCGCCCGGCGCGCGAGGCGTCGAACTCCGCGCGGGTGACGGCGCCGTCGCCGTTCGCGTCCATCCGGCCGAAGGCGCGGTCGGCGCCGGCGGCGCGGCGCGCCTCACGGCCGGCCTGCATCTCCGCGGCCGAAACCGTGCCGTCGCGGTCGGCGTCGAGCGCCGTGAGACGGGCCAGGCGGCCGTCGACGAACTCCGCCTTCGAAACCCGGCCGTCGCCGTCCTTGTCGCCGCGCGCATGACGCGGCGGATCCTGCGGGACCTGCTGGGCCACCGCGACGCCGCCGGCGGTCAGCGTGAGGGCGGCCAGGCCGCCGATGATTAGGGTGCGCTTCATGTCGCTGTGTCTCCGATGGGCCCCGTGAAGCGGCCCGATGTCTGCCCCGTCGCAGACTTCAACGCGACCCTTCGGCGGTTCCGTCGCGCCGGGGCAGCAGACGCTCCAGTTCCGCCCGCGTGGCGGCGCGCACGGACGCGAGCTCCGCCCTGAGGCTCTCGAAGTCCGGAGCGTCGCCTGCACGGGCCAGCAGGTCGCGCAGACCCTGCGGCTCGTCCTCCGGCACGGGGCGATCCTCGAAGGCGCACGCCAGCACCTGCCCGACAGCCTGGTGGAGCGTCCACGACCGCGCCGGCGCCGGGTCCTCCCGCAAGGCCTCGACGGTGGAGGGGGTGAGGGTGGCGCCCTCGCGGGCCGCCTCAAGCTGACGAAACTGGGCGATGAACTCGGCGTCCACCTGCCCTCCGGGAGTCAGTTTCAGGTCCCAGAAGCCCGAAGGCGCGCGCTCACGGTCCATAAGATCGCGCATGGCGCGGACGTCGCCGGCCAGATCGACGCCGGGCCTCGGCGCCCGCAGGACGCTTTCGATCTCGCTCTCGACGGCGCGGGCGAAAGCGGGATCGCTGGCCCAGACGACGCGGGCCCGGGTCAGCGCCATCCGTTCCCATGTGTCGGCCTGGTCCAGATGATGCGCGCGGAACGCGCCGAGGCTGAGCGACACCGGCCCCTTGGACCCCGTCGGCCGCAGGCGCATGTCCACTTCATACAGCTCGCCTTCCGCCGTATGGGCCGACAGGGCCGCAATCAGGCGCTGGGTGAAGCGCACGTAGAAGACCTCCGGCGACCAGCCCTTCAGCGTCGAGACGGCGTCCGGCGACGCCTGATAAAGGGTCATCAGATCCAGATCGGATCCCGCCGTCATCTCGCGCGATCCCGCCTTGCCCAGCGCGACGACTGCGACTGCGCCCTCGATCGCGCCGCCCTGTCGCAACACCTCACGCAGGGCCGCGTCGGCAAGGGCATGCAGCGCGGCGTCGGCCAGGGCGGTGTAGCCGCGGCCCGCCGCATCCGCCCCGGCGCGCCCCGTCAGGACCTGCAGGCCGATGCGAAACACCTGTTCACGATGGACGCGGCGCACCACGTTCATCGCCTCCTCGAAGTCGGCCGCCGCGGCCTCGGCCAGCATCTGACCGACGACGCCGGAATCCTCGTCGAGGTCCAGATACAGCCGCGCGTCCAGCACGCTGTCGAGAATGGCGGGACGGCGACCCAGCATGCGCGCCAGCCGCGGCGCATGGGCCATGACGCCGACGATCGTCCGGAACAGCGCCGGCTGGTTCAGGAACAGGGCCTGCACCTGGACCCCGGCGATCAAGCCGCTGAAGAAAGACCCGAACCGGCGGAACGCCGCGTCCGGCGCGCCCGTCTCCGCCATGGCGGTCAGAAGCTTGGGAGCCAGGCGGGTGAACAGTTCGCGTCCGCGCGCCGTGCGGGTCGCCGGAATGCGGCCGTGGTGCCACGAGCGGATCGTGTCGGCGACCGCCGCGGGCTCCGAGAAGCCCATGCGGCTGAGCGTGTCCAGCGTGCCCGGATCGTTCTCGACCCCCGTGAAGACCAGACTGCCGTAGGACGACGACAGGTCTTCCTCCCCTTCGAACAACTGGCCGTAACGGTGGTTCACGCCCGCCAGCAGACCCTCGACCGACGCGTCGAACAGCGCCAGATCGCCCTCGCCCGCCAGCGCCGCCACGGCCCGCCGACGGTCGGGATCGACCGGCAGCAGGTGGGTCTGCTCGTCATCCAGCATCTGCGCCCGGTGCTCCAGCGCGCGCAGTTCGACGTAGGCTTCGGACAGTTCCAGCCGCACCTCCGGCGACACGTGTCCGGCCGCCTCCAGCGCCGCCAGCGCGTCCAGCGTGCGGGGCGCGCGCAGCGCCGGGTCGCGACCGCCGAGGATGAGCTGCTGCGTCTGGGCGAAGAACTCGATCTCGCGGATGCCGCCGCGCCCCAGCTTGAGGTTGGCGCCCGCCGCCTCGAGCCCCTCGCCGGTCTTGTGCACATGGATCTGGCGCTTGATCGAATGCACGTCGAGGATGGCCTGATAGTCCAGGCTGCGGCGCCAGACGAAAGGCGTCAGCGCCTTCAGAAACGCCCGCGCGGCCTCCGCATCGCCGATCACCGGCCGCGCCTTGATGAAGGCCGCCCGCTCCCAGTTCTGGCCGACGCTCTCGTAGTAGCCGAGCGCGAACGGCGCCGCGACGCAGGGCGGGGTGGACGACGGGTCGGGCCGCAGCCGCAGGTCGACGCGGAACACATAGCCGTCGCCGGTGCGGTCCTGCATCAGCTGGGAGAAGGCGTGGGTCAGGCGATCCAGAAACCGTTGCGGCTCCACCCCGTCCGCCAGGGCGTCGGTGACGCGATCGGGATCCCAGAACAGGCTGACGTCGATGTCCGACGAATAGTTCAGCTCGTCCGCGCCGTGCTTGCCCATGGCGAGGCCGAAAAGCCCGGGCATGGGGCCGCGGGCGTCGTCGGGCGCGGAGATCAGCTTGCCGCGCTCGCGCTGGTCATGGGCGACCGCGGCGAGGGCGGCGGCCGCCGAGGCGTCGGCGAAACGGCTCAGGGCGTGGGTGACGGCGTCGAGATCCCACAGCCCTCCGAGGTCCGCCAATGCGGTCAGAAGGTGCAGCTCCGCCTTCAGCCGCCGAAGCGGCGCCCGTATGTCGTCCGCGCCGCCGGTCAGTGCCGCCGTGGCCGTCAGCACGGCGTCGCGACGCGCGTCGGGCCCGTGTTCCAGGACCCCGCGCAGCATGTCCGGCCAGCGCCGTGCGAGGCCGAACAGATAAGGGGACGCGGCGAACGCCGGCGCAAGCGCCGCCCAGGCGGCGTCCAGAAGACCGGTCCATCCCTGCTCCGCCGCCGCCTGCGACAGCCGCTCATGCGCCCGGTCCGCCGCGGCGGCGTCGACCACGGGACCGCAGGGTCGAAGACGGGTCACGCCTCCGCCGCCGGCAGGATCAGGGCCACGCGCAGGCCCGGTCCCTGTCCGCCGTATTCCCCGGGTCCCTCATCCAGCTGGATGCGCCCTCCGTGCGCCTCCATGACGGCGCCCACCAGCGACAGGCCGAGGCCGGAGCCCGGCTCGGTGCGGCTGTTGTCCAGCCGGACGAAGCGCTGAAGCACGCGCTCGCGATCCGCCTCGGGCACGCCGGGACCGGTGTCGGTGACGGAGAACTCCACGTCGCCGGAACTGCGCCGGCGGGCCCGCAGCACCACCGCGCCGCCCGCCGGCGTGTATTTGATGGCGTTGTCCAGCACATTGGCCAGCGCCTGCGACAGGAAGGCGCGGTTCGCGTCGACCATCAGTCCCCGCTCGATCTCGGCGGAGAACTCCATCCCCTTGTCCTCGCTGGCCGGCTCGTAGAGCTCGGCCATGTCGGCGGCCAGATCGGCGGCGTCGAAGCGGCTGGGATCGGGGGTGCGTCCCGCGCCCGCCGCGGCCTGCAGCCGGGCGATGGCCAGCACGGCGTTGAAGGTCTTCAACAGATTGTCGGCCTCGGCCAGGGCCGTCTCCAGCGCCTCCACCCCGTCGACCTTCCCGGCCTCCGCGTCGATCAGGGCGACCTCGAGCCTGGCCCGCATCCGCGTCAGGGGGCTGCGCAGATCGTGCGCGATCGCGTCGCCGGCATGGCGGATGGACGCCATCGAGGCCTCCATGCGATCCAGCATCAGGTTCAGCCCCTGACCCAGCTCGTCCAGCTCGTCGCCCGATCCGCGCACGGCCACGCGCGCCTTCAGGTCGCCGTCCTGCACCGCGCCGACGACGGTGTTCAGGCGGGCCATGGCCTTTTCGACGTTACGGCTGACCAGCAGGCCGCCGCCCACCCCCAGAAGCAGCACCAGCGCCATGGCGCCCCACAGGGCCTGCGTCAGCCGGGCGAGGTAACGCTCCATGTCGCCGATGTCCTCGCCGACGAACAGCATCTCGCCGGTCGAGAGCCGGACCTGCACGCCCATCGACTGGGTACGGACGACGCGCCCGTCCGGGTCGACGTCGGTGAAGCGGAACGTCTCCCACTGGCGGGAACCCTCGAAGTCGGTGATCGGCGAGGTCGTCAGATTGCCGGTGATCTTCTGCCCGTCCGCCGTCATCAGGATGTAGAGATAGGAGCCGTTCGACAGTGTCCGGTCGATCAGCGCGCGGTTCAGGGCGTCGATGCCCCGCTCGCGATGAATGCCCGTCAGAATCTCCATCTCGCCGCGCACGCTGCGTTCGGCCCGCGTGCGCGCCTCCTGCGCCGAGGCCACGTAGACGTAGGCCAGCACCGCCGCCGCCACCGCCGCGAACAGGGCGAGGAACAGCAGCGTCAGCCGGAACGGCGTGCGGCGGAAGAGGGAGGGCAGCTTCATCGGAAGGCCCTAGGCCTCCAGACGGTATCCCGCCCCGCGCACGGTCTGCAGCATGGCCTTGTCGAAGCCCTTGTCGATCTTGGCGCGCAGACGGCTGATGTGGACGTCGATGACGTTGGTCTGGGGGTCGAAATGATACTCCCACACCTTCTCCAGCAGCATGGTGCGGGTCACTGACTGGCCGGCGTGGCGCATCAGGAATTCCAGCAGCTGGAACTCGCGCGGCTGCAGATCGATCTCCTGGCCGCCGCGATGCACCTCGCGGCTGATCAGGTTCATCTCCAGATCGCCGACCTTCAGAACCGTGGCCACCGAGCCCGTCTCCCGACGGCGCGACAGGGCCTCGACCCGGGCGATCAGCTCGGAGAAGGCATAGGGCTTCACCAGATAGTCGTCGGCGCCGGCCTTCAGGCCCGTCACCCGGTCCTCGACCTCGCCCAGCGCGGACAGGAACAGGACCGGCGTCTGGTCGCCCTCCTTGCGGAGGGTCTCGACCATGCCGATGCCGTCCAGACGCGGCATCATCCGGTCCACGACGTAGACGTCGTAGCCGCCCTTCTGCGCCTCCAGCAGGCCGAACGCGCCGTCGACGGCGTGCACCGCCTCGTGCCCGGCTTCGGACAGCCCCCGCACCATGGCGGTGGCGGCGTCCGCATCGTCCTCGACAACCAGAATCCGCATCGCCTCACCCCTCCGTCCGGGCCCGATTCGCGGGACCGCAGTTCATCCGTGATCGTTCTACCGTTCGCGTGGCAGGTCCAGCGCCACGGCGGCGTTGCCCTCACCCGTCCAGACCAGCAGGAAGATCGAGTCGCGGCCCGCGGCGCGCGCTCTGTTCACCTCGGCCTGGATCTGCTCCACCGAACGCGCCTCGGCCATGCCGACGCGCAGGATCACGATGCCCGGCCAGAAGCCGCTGGAGTTGCCGCGGGCGACGCCGGTCACCACCACCCCGTTGACGCTGGCGGGGATGGAGTAGCGCGCGCGTTGCTGCGCGCTCATCGGCGCCAGCGAGATGCCGGCGACCTCCGTGCCCGGCGAGGCCGGCGCCTCACGACCCGCCCCCTGACCGGGCTGACCGGCGTTCAACTCGGATTCAGGAGGGCGACGGGCGGCGCGGACGGTCACCGTCGTCCGGCCCGAGGCGCGCAGCACCTCCAGCCTCAGTGACTGGCCGACGCGGGCCGCACCGACCCGCCGGGTCATGTCGGTCGAACCGTCAACCGCGTTTCCGTCGACGGACAGGACGATGTCGCCCGGCTGCAGGCCCGCGCGCTGGGCCGGCCCGCCAGCGGTGACGCCGGCGACCAGGGCGCCTCGGGCGGTCTGCGGGAGCCCCAGCGCCTCGCGATAGGGTTCGAGGTCGCCGATCTCGACGCCGACGTAGCCCCGCTCGATCTGTTCGCCGCGCATCAACCGCTCGGTGATCGTCTTGGCGACGTCGGCGGGGATGGCGAAGCCGATACCGATCGAGCCGCCGTTGGGCGAGAAGATCGCCGTGTTCACGCCGATGACGCGCCCATGCACGTCGAAGGTCGGTCCGCCGGAGTTGCCCGTGTTGATGGCCGCGTCGATCTGGATGTAGTCGACGTAGGCGCTGGACTCGCGCTGCTGGCTGAGATCCCGCGACTTGGCCGAGACGATGCCGGCCGTCGCCGTGCCGCCCAGCCCGAACGGATTGCCCACGGCGATGACCCAGTCGCCGACGCGCGGCTCCGCCGAATCCTCGAAGCTGACATAGGCGAAGCGGTCGCCCTCGACCTTGATGACGGCCAGGTCGGTGCTCTCGTCGCGTCCCACCAGCCGCGCGCGCAGTTCGCGGTTGTCGGCGAGGCGGACGACGATTTCCTCCGCGTTCTCGACGACATGGTTGTTGGTGACGATGTAGCCGTCCGAAGAAATGAAGAAGCCCGAGCCGGCGCCGGCGGCCAGCTGCCCTTCCTCCTCGCCGCCCTGGCCTTCCGGCGTGCGGAACTCGAACGGAAGACCCGGGATGCGGCGCGCGGTCCCGGGGATGCGGGTGCGCACGTCGATCTGAACCACGGCCGGAGCGACCTGGTCGAAGATGGCGGCGAAGCTTGCGGGCGCTCCCGGCGGCTGGGCGAAAGGCGCGCCGGCGACGCCGGAATTCGGCGTGATCCGCAGGCCGTCGCCTGGCCAGCGCATCAAGCCGCCTGCGGTCGCGGCCGCGGCCACCAGCAGGCCCGCGGCGGCCCCCAGAATGAATTCCTTGCGCTTCATCATCGTCTGGCGGACGTCCCCTGTCCCGGGTCGGAGGCCCGGCATGGCGTGGATATAGCCGTTGCCGTGCGCGCGCCCAACCTGACTCCCGTGATGACCGCTTTCATCGGCGGCCGTCGGGCGCGTCGGCGGCGGCTTCATGGCGAAGCCTGTCCTGTTTGAGAGCCTTGGCCAGCGCGGCCTCTTCCGCCGGGCTCAGGGGCGTCGGCTCCGGCGCCGGCTTGCGCGCGCGCGCCACGGCCAGCCCGGCGCCCGCCAGCAGCAGCGCCAGAGGTCCAAGCCACAGCAGCAGCGTGCCGGGATCGAAGGGCGGCCGAAACAGGACGAAGTCTCCCCAGCGCTCCACCAGACCGGCCCGGATCTGGTCGTCCGTGGCGCCGGCCGCGATGCGGCCGCGGACCTCGGCCCGGACGTCGGCGGCGAGGCCCGCCGGTGAATCGGCGACCGATTCATGCTGGCAAACGACGCAGCGGATCTCTTCGAACAGAGCCTGCGCACGCGCCTCCTGGGCGGGATCTGGCAGCGGAGCGTCGGGCGCGGGCAGGGGCTCGGCCGCGATCAGGAACAGGGCGGCGACGGCGGCGACGATCCTCATCCGAGCCTCCGCGTCGGCGCGCGTCGCAGCCGGCGGTCCATCAGCGACAGCAGTCCGCCCAGCGCCATGATCGCCGGCCCGAGGAAGATCAGCCGCGCCATCGGATTGTGCGCCATCCGCACGCTCCATGCCCGCCGGCCGTCGGCGGTCGCGGCCCGCTCTCCGACCGTCAGATAGACGTCGTCCAGCCCGCGGAAATCCAGTCCGACCTCGGTCGTCGTCTGTCCGCCCGCGGGGAAGAAGCGACGCTCGGCCGTGATCGTCCGCGCCGCCCGACCGTCGGCGGTCCGCACCGTGAAGGTCGCGCGCTCCGCCAGAAAGTTCGGTCCTTCGACCACGCCGACCTGCTCGACGCGGGCGACGTACGGGCCCGCCGCGACCTCTCCGCCGATCGGGAGAACGGCCTGCCGTTCCGTCTTCAGGCCGGTCTCGACGGCCGCCCCGAGTATGAACAGGCCAAGACCCAGGTGGGCCAGCGTCGTGCCCCAAGCCGACGACGGCAGGGCCCGGGCCCGGCGCGCGGTCTCCGCCGCGGGGGCGCGGAACAGGCGCACCCGGTCGGCCACCTCGCTGATCGATCCCAGCACCAGCCAGGCCGCGACCGCCGCGCCCATCGCCGTCGCCGCGCGTGCCGGGCTCCACAGCGCCAGCGCCAGCAGTCCTGCGGCCAGAGACAAGGCCGCGGCAAGCGTCAGGCGCTGCCCAACGCCTTTGAGGTCGCCGCGCTTCCACGCCAGCAGGGGCCCGGCGGGCAGGATCAGGGCCATGGCGGTCATGAGCGGGACGAAGGTCAGGGCGAAATAGGGCGGCCCGACCGAGATGGTCTCGCCCGTCGCCGCCTCGAGGATCAGCGGATAGAGGGTTCCCAGCAGGACGGTCGCGGCGGCCACGGTCAGGAACAGGTTGTTCAGCACCAGCGCGGCCTCGCGGCTGATGGGGGCGAAGGCCCCGCCGGGCGTCAGCTTCGGAGCGCGCCACGCGAACAGGGCGAAGGCGGCGCCGGCCGCGAGGCCGAGGATGCCCAGCAGGGCCAGTCCCCGCTCCGGGTCGACGGCGAAGGCATGGACGCTGGTCAGCACCCCCGACCGGACGAGGAAGGCCCCCAGCATGGAAAACGTGAAGGCCAGAAGGGCGAGAAAGGTGGTCCAGCCCGCCAGCGCGCCGCGACGCTCGGTGACCACGGCCGAATGCAGCAGGGCCGCCGCCGCCAGCCACGGCATGAAGCTGGCGTTCTCCACCGGGTCCCAGAACCACCAGCCGCCCCAGCCCAGCTCGTAGTAGGCCCAGAAGCTGCCCAGGGCGATGCCCACCGTCAGCAGCGCCCACGACGCCAGCGCCCACGGCCGCACCCAGCGCCCCCAAGCCGGCCACATGGCCGATCCGCTCCGGCCTTCGATCAGCGCCGCCACGGCCAGGGAAAAGCAGACCGACAGGCCGACGTAGCCGCCGTAGAGCAGCGGCGGATGCAGGGCCAAGGCAGGGTCCTGCAGCAGCGGATTCAGCCCAAGCCCGACCACCGGCGGGTCGTCCAGCCGGGCGAAAGGGCTCGAGGTGAAGACGGCGAAGCCCACGAACAGGGACGTCAGCGCGCCCTGCACGGCGACCGCCGAGGTCTTCAGCCGGAAGCCGAGCCCGCGCGCGCCGGCCAGCAGGGCGCCGAAGCCGGCCATGACCAGGCACCAGAGCAGCAGCGAACCCTCATGGTTCCCCCAGGCGCCTGCGACCTTGTACAGGGCCGGCTTGTCGACGTGGCTGTTGCTCGCGACCACCGTCAGCGAGAAGTCCGAGGTCCAGAAGGCGAAGATCAGGGCCAGAAAGGCGAGCGCGAGGGCGCCGAAGCAGGCGATGGCGGCGCCCTGGCCCGCGCCGGCCATCAACGCGCCGGAGCGCAGCCGGCCGGCGACGGCGAAGCCGGTCCACGCCAGCGACAGCGTCAGGCTCAGCATCAGGCAGAAGGCGCCGAATTCCGCGATCACAGCTCGGGGCTCCCGGTCTCGGGTCGCCACTCGCCCCGCGCCTTGAGCTTTTCGGCCACCTCGCGCGGCATGTAGGTCTCGTCGTGCTTGGCCAGCACCTGGGTGGCCTCGAAGCTGCGGTCGGCCCGGAAGGCGCCCTCCGCCACGATCCCCTGCCCCTCGCGGAACAGGTCGGGCAGATCGCCCCTGAACGTGACCGTCGTGGTGGCCGCGCCGTCTCCGACGCGGAAACGCACTGTGCCGTCGGCATCGCGGGTCACGCTGCCGGCCTCGACCAGACCGCCCAGCCGCACGTGACGCCCGGCCGGAGCGGCCTCCGCCGTCGCCTCGGACGGCGTCACGAAAAACGTCACGCCGTCGCGCAGGGCCCACAGCGTCAGGCCGACCGCCGCCGCCAGAAGCGGCCCTACCGCCATCACGACCCAAAGGCGGCGACGCGCCTTGGGCGACTTCGGCAGCCAGCTCACGCGCCGCCCCCCGGCAGACGGGCGACCAGATCGGCGCGTCGCGGATCCGCCGGATCAAGCGCCGCGATCAGCGGGCCCCACATTTCGCGCACGCCCTGCGCGTCCCCACGCTCCAGAGCGGCCTCGCCGAGGAAGTAGCGCGCGCCTAACTGATCCGGATCCAGCCGCAGAGCCTCGCGGAATGCCGCCTCGGCGTCGCCGTCGACGCGGCCCTCGGCCGCGCGCACCAGACTTTCGCCCAGCCGGGCCCACGCCTGCGCGTCTTCGGGGTGCAGGGCCAGCAGGCGCCGGAACGCGGACGCGGCCCCCACCGGATCACCCGCCTCAAACCGCGCGGCCCCCAGCAGCGCCAGCGCCTGCGGATCGTCCGGATTTCGCCGCACGACTTCGGCCATCACCGCCGCCGCGCGGGGCGCGTCCAGCGTCTGCGGCGACGCCGCCCACTGCGCGACGCGTCCGGCCATGGGCTGGTCGGCCATGCCCGGACGGCCAAGCCCGAAATACAGGCCGCCGGCCGCCAGCACCGCCGCGGCCGCGCCCAGCGGAACCCACCGCCGCGCCCGGGCCGTCACTTCCGTGAGACCCGCCTCGGGCTCGGCCGCGAGGGCGCGGCGGGCCACCTCCGCGCGGGCCAGGTCGAAACCGGCGTCGTCGAGAAGACCGCGCGCCTTCAGCCGCTCCAGTTCTTCCAGCTCACGCACCGGACCGTCGTCGGCCACGGCGGAGCCGCGCGCCAGTTCGGCGCGGCGGGCGAAACTCAGGATCAGAAGGACGGCCCCGGCGGCCGCCAGGCCGGTCAGGCCCCAGAAGGCGAACATGGCCGACGCTCTAGACCAATCGCGCGCGCGACGGAAACGGCCCGGCGTCGCACCCGCCGCCTCAGGCGGACCGGGCCTCGCCCTGATGCGCGCCGGCCACGGCGAGGCGGCGCTTGACGGTGCGCGCCGCGTCGACGGCCTCCAGCGCGTTCAGCACCTCGGCGACGTGCGCGATCCGGGCCAAGGCGGCGTCCTCGTCCGCCGTTTCGCCCGCGTTGACGGCATGGATCGCCTCGTCGGCCCAGTCGGCCAGTTCTTTGGTCGCGGCTTCGACGCTGGCCTTGCGGTCGCCTTCGCAGCCGAAGGTGGCGGCCGGCCCCCGCAGCGAGGCGAGGAAGGCGGCGTGAGCGACCGCACGCCGTGCGGTCGCCGGCTCCAGCGGCGTGTCCAGATCGGGGCCCTGCCGGCTGTTGCGACCGCCCAGCCGCACGCGGGCGCGGGGCGCGGCGCCGCGCACGGCCCTGTCGGCGTCGCGCATCCAGGTTCCCAGCCGTGCGGTGAGACCGCGGCGGACCACGCCGATTTCCCGGCTCCAGTCCCCGGCCGGATCCGTTTCCAGGCTGATGTCGATCTGGGTCAGGGCGTCGGCCGCCCAGCGCAGGCCCGCGACCGTCGCGGCCACGGCCTCCGCCCCGCCGTCGGGATCGAACTCGGCGCCCTCGGTGCGCACGCGCACGGCGCGAACGATGCGGGCCACGAAGTCGGCCAGCTCGGAGCCTTCGAGAAATTCTTCCCGTGCCGCCGCCGACGCCGTGCGGGTGACGATGCGCAGGATGGCGGGCGCCTCGGCCAGATGGGCGAAAAGGATCTCGACCAGACGCGTGGCGCCGTCCGGCGCGATCGACGCGGCGTCCTTCAGCAGAAGGCGCAGACCCGTGCGGTCGCCGCCGCCGGCCTTGAGCCAGTCCGGCAGCTGGCGCGCGCCCTGCCGGGCCAGAGGGGCTAGGTCGAGGCATCCCGACAGCTCGGCCAGATCGCGCTCACGCGTGTCGGGCGTCAGTCCCGGGGGCCAGATCTCGTCGGGACGGTCCCGCAAGGCGCCGGCGGCGGCGCGGCAAAGGCGGTCGGCGACGCGGTCGGCGGACCCGTCGCGCTCATCCAGCAGGGGCAGATGAGCCTCCTGCCCTTGCACCGCGGCGCTCCACAGCCTGCCGAGGAGGACACGGGGGAAGGTCAGGCCTTCCACTCCGTCTTCGCGCGGCTGGAACAGCGGCAGAAAGGGCGCGAAGGCGACGGCGCGGCGACGCCGGTTGCGCATCGCCTCCTCGAGGATGGCCATGAGTTCGGAGGCACGGCCACCGCCGCCCATTTGCGGCACGACGCGGACCAGCCGCGTCAGGACCGCGTCCGGACACTGGTCGACGAGGGCCGTCAGGGCCGCCCTGTGCGCGGTCGAAAGCGCCGCCATTCCTCACTCCACCGGCCGAACGCGGGTCCGGCTGCTCGCAGGGTGAACCCGACAGGGTTAAGGAAGTGAAACGGTCAGGCTTCCGCCGCGGGCAGATCGAGGGTCGCCTTCAGCCCGCCCAGATCGCTGGCCCCCAGCACCAGACGGCCGCCGTAGGCCCGGGCCAGATCGTCGACGATGGCCAGACCCAGGCCGGATCCCGGCGCCGTCTCATCCATGCGCTCGCCGCGCTTCAGCATGGTCGCCAGCTGATCGGCCGGCACGCCGGGGCCGTCGTCCTCGATCACCGCCACCATCCAGCCCAGTCCGGTCCCGCCCGCCGAGACGCGGACCCGGCGGTCGCTCCACTTGCAGGCGTTTTCGATCAGGTTGCCGAGAATTTCCTGCAGGTCCTGACGCTCGCCCAGGAAATCGAGGTCGTCGGGGGCCCGCCAGTCGATCTCCACGCCCTTTGATTGGAAGACGCGCTCCAGCATCACGGCCATTTCGTCGATCACCTCGGCCACCGGAGTGCGCTCGCCCAGCCCCTGGGCGCGGGCCGCGGCGCGGGCGCGCCGCAGATGGTGCTCGACCTGCCCGCGCATGGCCTCGCTCTGCCGACGCACGACCTCGGCCAGCTGATCGCCGCGCCCTTCCGCCTCGGCCAGCATGACCGACAGCGGCGTCTTCAGCGCGTGGGCCAGATTTCCCACGTGGGTCCGCTGCCGCTCCACCACGTCCTGGTTGTGGTCCAGAAGCCGGTTCACCTGCTGCGCAAGCGGCGCGATCTCCACCGGGTAGTCGCCGGCGATCCGGGCCGCCTTACCCTTGCGCACCTCGGAAATCTCGTTGCGCAGGGCGAACAGGGGCCGCAGGCCGATCTGCACCTGCAGGAAGACCGCGACGACCAGACCGAGACCGAGCAGGAGAAGCGACGTCCAGGTCACCGTCGAGAACTGGCGCACGTCGGCGTCCACGGCCGCCCTGTCGACGGCGGTCATGAAGACCAGGTCGCGGCCCGACAGCCGCTTCTGCGTGGCGGCCACGCGCAGGGGCGCGCCGTCCGGGCCGGTGGCGTTGAAGCTGATGGTTTCACCGGCCGCGTCGGCCAGCATGCCCGGCAGCTCGGGCGGCACGATCAGGTTCTGGTCCCACAGTGAGGCGGACTTCGTCAGCAGACGCAGCCTTCCCTCGCCGACCGGCTCGGTCACCTGCCAGTAGGCGCCGCCGAACAGATTCAGCGTCGCCTGGTCGCTGAGCTGGCGCGAGGTCACGCCGGCGGGCGACGCTTCCGTCGCCAGCAGTACCTGGTCCAGCATGTCCGACAGGTCGGCGCTGAGCCGCCGAAGGGCCGATTCCTTGAACGTCGAGGTCAACACCAGACCCGTCGCCAGCAGGGCGGCGAGGATCCAGGCCGACGCCAGCCAGATCAGGCGTCGGGTCAGCGACCGTCCGGGGCGTCCGAACCAGCGCCCCCAGTCCTTCAGCACGCCCCCCCGGGCCGACGTCACGCGGCGTCCGCCTCGCCGGGCAGGGGCGTCAGCCGATAGCCGAGGCCGCGCACGGTCTCGATCCGGTCGGGCCCGATCTTCTTGCGCAGCCGGCCGACGAACACCTCGATGGTGTTGGAATCCCGATCGAAATCCTGATCGTACAGGTGCTCGACCAGCTCGGTGCGGCTGATGACCCTGCCCTGATGCATCATCAGATAATGCAGCAGCCGGTATTCGAGGCTGGTGAGGCGCAGCGGTTCGCCGTCCACGCTGGCGCGCGCCGCGCGCGGATCCAGACGCAGGGCGCCGCACGTCAGGGTCGCCGAGGCGATTCCGGCCGACCGCCGCAGAAGGGCGCGCAGTCGCGCCAGCAGCTCCTCCGTATGGAACGGCTTGGTCAGATAGTCGTCGGCGCCGGCGTCGAAGCCCGAAACCTTGTCCGACCAGGCGCCCCGGGCGGTCAGGATAAGCACCGGCGTCGTCCGGCCTTCGCGGCGCCAGCGCTCCAGCACCGACACGCCGTCGATCTTGGGCAGGCCGAGATCGAGCACGATGACGTCATAGGGTTCGGTGTCGCCGAGAAAATGGGCTTCCTCGCCGTCGGAGGCGTGGTCCACGGCATATCCGGCGTCCGAGAGTGCGCCTTTCAGCTGGCGCGACAGATCGACGTCGTCCTCGACCAGCAGAACCCGCATCAGCGCTCTCCAAGGATGCGGCCGGTGCGGCCGTCGACGACGATCTCGACGATGCGGCCGCCGGGATATTCCCAGATGACCACGACGTTCTGACCTTCGACGCGGGCGCCCACCCGCCGGCCGGGACGCCCGCGCTCGACGGTGCGGATGGCGGCCTGCGGATCCTGCGCCTGGGCGTGAGCGGCCTCGGGCAAGGCGACGCGCGCCTGCACCACGCCCGGGGCGGCGGTCAGGACGGCGGCGGCGATCAGGGCGAACATACGGATCATGTCGGCTTTCTGGCCCGACGCCTCTGAACGGCGTCTGAACGGGGGGTCTAGAGTCATTTCATCGTTTTCCCAACCCGCCTCTCGCCCGCGCGCGAGGGGCGAGAGGGGCGTGTCGAACAATTCATGCAGATGAACCGTCTCTTAACCGCGTCGTTCAGACCCGGCTCAGGCGCGATGCGCTTTTCTGCGGTCAACGTCGGATCCGAACGGTCCGGCGGCAGTCGAAAGGAGACCGCACCATGAAGAAGTTCCTGATCCCCGCCCTCGCCCTGGCCGCGGCTTCGGTCGCGGTTCCGGCCGCCGCCCAGGTCCGCGTGTCGATCGGCACCGCCCCCGCCTACGGCCAGGGTTACGGCTACGACGACGGCTACGGCTACGACCGCAACTGGCAGCCGATCCACCGTCGCGTCGCCAACCTCGACCGGCGCATCGACCAGGGCCTGCGCAACGGCGCGCTGAGCCGCCGCGAGGCTTCCAGCCTCCGGGCCGAGCTGAACGCGCTGGTCCAGCTGGAGCGTCGCTACTCGTACAACGGCCTGTCGCGTCAGGAAGTCCGCGATCTGGACTACCGCTTCGACCGTCTGTCGCAACGCGTCCGCATCGAGCGCCGCGACCGTGACCGTGACCGCAACCGCGGCCGCTGGTAAGCGATCGCGAAGACCTCCGACCCCAATCCGGAGGTACGGGGCGCGGATCCGAAAGGGTCCGCGCCCTTCTTCGTTTCGGTCACACCCGGAGCAGGCTCTCGACGGTCGTGACGGCCTGCCCGCGCAGCAGGACCCGGTCGCCCCGGACCTCGGTTTCGATTTCACCGCCCCGGGTGGGGAAGATCTGACGGAACCGCACCGTCGGGCGCCCGAGCCGGGCCGCCCAGAAGGGGGCCAGAACACAGTGGGCCGATCCCGTCGCCGGATCCTCGTCGACGCCGCAGCCCGGCGCGAAGAAGCGGTCGACCACGTCGACGTCGTCGCCGGCGTCGGCGGCGGCGCAGACGATCACGTGCCCCGCCTCGCCCGCGGCTCCGCGGATCGTGACCAGCGCCTTCAAGTCCGGCGAGACCGCCTGGACGGCCGCCGCGTCGGGCAGGACGACCAGCAGGTATCTGCCCGCCAGCACCTCGACCGGCTCCGCGCCCAGAGCCTCGGCCAGCCCCGGCGGAACGGCGCAGGGCCGCGGCGCGTCAGCCGGAAAGTCCATTTCATAGAGCTCGGCGACTCGCCGCACGAACAGCGGTCCCGAGCGGGTGTCGAACGCGAGGTCGGTGGCCCCGGACCCCATCTCCGCCCACAGCGCATGGGCGGCCCCCAGCGTCGCGTGGCCGCACAGGTCGACCTCCTGTCCCGGCGTGAACCAGCGCAGGTCGAACCGGGCCGCATCGGCGGTGCGGCGCAGGAAGGCCGTCTCGGCCTGATTGTTCTCGCGCGCCAGCGCCTGCATCCAGCGGTCGTCGGGCCAGGCGTCGAACGGTTCGACCACGCAGGCCGGATTGCCGAGAAACGGTCCGGCGGCGAAGGCGTCCACGGTCCACTGTCGCATCATGCGTCCTCCACCCTGACTTCCGGCCACCGCGCGCGCAGCCCGGCGACGACGCGATCCCAATCCTTCGCCAGCGGCCGGTTCGGATTGGGCCGCACCACCATCGCGAACGTGTCGTCCAGCCCGAACGGCGCGACCACGGACATCCGGCCGGCCGCCTCCATTCGCACGCCGACAGCGAAGGCGGGCGCCACGAACCGGTCCAGCGCCGCGGCGGTGTTGGCCACGGGCGGATAGGGCTCGCCGAACTTCGCCGGAAACCACTCCGACACCCGCCGCTGGTTCCTGACTTCCACCCGGCTCCGCAGAGGCTCGTCGAAGGCCTCGGCCACACGCCCGATCACCGCGTCCTCGGCCTCCCAGCTGACGTCCTCGTCGAAATAGCCGAGATCGAAATCCTTCACCCCGTGGCCCGGCGGACGCCCGGTCACCGCATTCCAGACGCACTGGTAGACGCTGCCCGAGAAGATCAGCCAGTCGTTCAGGCCCAGCGTCGCGGTCGTCTCCAGCACCCGCATCAGGTCGGGATCGTTCCGCACCGCCGCGATCAGCCGCTCTTCCAGGTTCCGGTCCGCGTCCATGGCCGCCGTTCAAGCCGATTCCCCCGGCGGCGTCACGCTGGCGTTTCGCCCGCTTGTTCTGTATGAGGCGCGCGCCTCCCCGCACCGTCGCACGAAACCTCGCGGCCCGACCGTTTCCGGCCGCCCCTCCCCGTTACCTGAATGAACCTGCGCAACGTCGCCATCATCGCCCACGTCGACCACGGCAAGACCACGCTGGTGGACCAGCTGCTGGCCCAGTCGGGCGTGTTCCGCGCCAATGAGGCGACCACCGAGCGCGCCATGGACTCCAACGACCAGGAGCGCGAGCGCGGCATCACCATCCTGGCCAAGGCCACCTCGGTGCTGTGGAACGGCAAGGCGGGCGAGACGCGCATCAACATCATCGACACCCCCGGCCACGCCGACTTCGGCGGCGAGGTCGAGCGGATCCTGGGCATGGTCGACGGCTGCGTCATCCTGGTGGACGCAGAAGAGGGCGTCATGCCCCAGACCAAGTTCGTGCTGACCAAGGCGCTCAAGATGGGCCTGCGCCCGATCCTGTGCATCAACAAGGTCGACCGCGCCCACGCCGATCCGGACCGGGTGCACCTGGAGACCATCGAGCTGTTCGAGGCCATCGGCGCCTCGCCGGAGCAGCTGGACTTCCCCCACATCTACGCCTCGGGCCGCAACGGCTGGGCCACGCTGGACCTGAACCAGCCCTCCGAGACGTTGGCGCCGCTGTTCGACCTGATCGTCGACCACGTGCCGCCGCCGGCCGTGGCGCAAAACGTCGACAAGCCGTTCCGCATGCTGAACGTCCTGATCGAGAGCGATCCTTTCCTGGGCCGCATCCTCACCGGCCGCATCGAGAGCGGCAAGGCCGTGCCGGGCATGCCGATCAAGGCGCTGGACCGCGACGGCAAGACCATCGAGCAGGGCCGCATCACCAAGGTGCTGGCCTTCCGCGGTCTGAAGCGCCAGCCGCTGGACGCGGGATCCGAGGCGGGCGACATCGTCGCCATCGCCGGCATGTCGAAAGCCACCGTGGCCGACACCCTGTGCGCGCTGGAGGTGACCGAGCCGCTGGACGCCCAGCCGATCGACCCGCCGACCATCTCCATGACCGTGGCCGTCAACGACAGTCCGCTGGCGGGGCGGGAGGGCGACAAGGTCCAGTCGCGCGTGATCCGGGACCGCCTGCTGAAGGAGGCCGAGGCCAACGTCGCCATCCGCGTGACCGAAACCCCGGGCGCCGACGCCTATGACGTGGCCGGGCGCGGCGAGCTGCAGCTGGGCGTGTTGATCGAGAACATGCGCCGCGAGGGCTTCGAGGTCTCCATCAGCCGTCCGCGCGTGGTCTATCAGACCGGCGAGAACGGCGAGCGGCTGGAGCCGATCGAGGACGTCATGATCGACGTCGACGACGAGTTCACCGGCGTCGTCATCGAGAAGCTGAGCCAGCGCAAGGCCGAGCTGAAGGACATGGGTCCGTCGGGCGCCGGCAAGACGCGCATCCAGCTGATGTGCCCGTCGCGCGCGCTGATCGGCTATCAGGGCGAATTCCTGACCGACACGCGCGGCTCCGGCGTGCTGAACCGCGTCTTCTCGCACTATGAGCCGCACAAGGGCGCCATCGAGGGCCGCCAGAAGGGCGTGCTGGTCTCCAACTCCGACGGCGAGACGGCGGCCTACGCCCTGTGGAACCTCGAGGAGCGCGGCGTCATGTTCGTGGGCGCCGGCGAGAAGACCTATCAGGGCATGATCATCGGCGAGAACAGCCGGTCGGACGACCTGGACGTCAACCCGATCAAGGGCAAGCAACTGACCAACGTGCGCGCCTCGGGCAAGGATGAGGCCGTGCGCCTGACGCCCCCGCGCCGCCCCTCGCTGGAACAGGCCATCGCCTACATCGAAAGCGACGAGCTGGTCGAGGTGACGCCCAAATCGATCCGCCTGCGCAAGCAGGTGCTGAACCCCTCGTTCCGCAAGAAGCGCGTCCGCGAGGACTGAGCGTTCCGGCCAAGCTGAAACGGCGGGGCTCCCCCGACGTTTACGCTGCGCCGGTCGTCTCCCTGGCCGGCGTAAGTGGGGAGATCTCCCATGCGTAAACTTCTGCTTCTGACCGGCGCGGCTCTGGCGGTGTCGGCGGCCCCGGCGGCGGCCCAGGTTCTGGGCGGCGGTCTCGGCGGCAACGTGACCGGCAACGTCGGCGTCGGCGTCTCGCGCCCCGATCTGGGCGTGAGCGAGACGGTCCGCGAGGGCCGTCAGCTCGGCCGCGACACCATCCGCTCCACCCGCGACGCCCTGCCCGGGGCCGACGTCGGCGTGGACGCCCGCGGCGGCACGGCGGTCTCGGCCCGGCCCAGCCGCGTCTCGACCCAGACCGACGTGGCCGTCGGCACCCAGGTGCGGGCCCGCGACGGCGACGTGATCGGCTCTGTGGTCGGGACGACCCGCAACGCGCGCGGCTACGTCCAGACGGTTCTGGTGCGGACGTCCGACGGCGTGGTCCGGTCAGTGCCGGCCGCCTCGGCGGACGTCCAGGCCGACGCTTCCGGATCCGTCGTGGTCAGCCGGTGGGATCGGCGCAGGGTTGAACGCCAGCGTCCGGTGAATCGCGAGGACTGACGGCCTGAGGGGGCGGGATCCGCGGGTCCCGCCCTCGCACTCCGACGGCTGAACGCAAGAAGGGCGGCCTCCTCTCGGAAGCCGCCCTTTTCACATGTCGCTGATCCAGAGATCAGGCCCGGCGCTTCACTAGGCCCAGCAGGAACAGCAGGATGATCGCGCCGATGGTGGCGACGATGGTCGAGCCGATCCAGCCGCCCCAGTCGAAGCCGAGGGCGTTGGCCAGGAAACCGCCGATCACGGCGCCGACGATGCCGACGATCAGATTGGTCAGAAGACCGTGGTTGCGGCCCATGATCTGTTCGGCCAGCCAGCCGGCGATGATGCCGACGATGATCCAGAAGATGATGTTCATGTCGCTCAGTGCTCCCTTCGTGCCAAGCTGACGTAACAATGCACGGCGGACCTCCGGGTTGCCTTGACCATAAACAACCGCGTTCGACGGCGATCGGGCGAACGCCGTCACTCCCCCGTCGCGCGATTGCGGCATGCCCCTTGCCGCGTGGAGGGCGAGCCGTGCCGTTTCGGGACGGTCCGCGAAAGGGGACATTGGGGCCATGGCCACCGACATCGATCTTCACCTCGGCCGCCGTCTGCGCCGCCGCCGCCGCCTGCTGGGTCTGACGCAGCAGCAACTGGCCGCCCAGGTCGGCATCCGCTTCCAGCAGATCCAGAAGTACGAGTGCGGCGCCAACCGCATCTCGGCCGCCCGCCTGTGGCAGCTGTCGGAGGCGCTGGAGGCGCCCGTCAGCTATTTCTACGACGGCCTGACCGAGGCGCTGGAGCGTCGCGAGGCGGCCCAGACCAACCACGGAGGCGAAATGTACTCCCGCAAGGAGACGCTGGACCTGATCCAGGCCTACTACCAGCTGGACGAAAAGCCGCGCCGGCGTCTGCTGGACCTGGCCAAATCGCTGCACGTCGAGGGCGACGCCGCCTGATTTGAGGTCGTGACGGCCGGGGGCGGCGTCTGTATGCCCCCGCCCATGACCGAGTTCGAAGCCTTCGCCGTCGAACTGGCCCGCGCCGCCGGCGCCGCCAGCCTGCCCCTGTTCCGCACGGGCGTGGCGTTCGACGACAAGAACGAAGGCGGGGTCTGCGATCCCGTCACCCGCGCCGACCGCGACGCCGAGGCCGCGATGCGGCGGCTGATCGCCGACCGGTACCCCCACCACGGTGTGGTCGGCGAGGAGTATGGCGAGGACCGCCCGGACGCTGAACACGTCTGGGTCCTCGATCCCGTCGACGGCACGCGCGCCTTCGTGGCGGGCCTGCCGCTGTGGACCAGCCTGATCGGCCTGCGGACGGCCGGCGTGCCCACGGTGGGCGTCGTGGCCCAGCCCTATCTCGACGAAATCTTCGTGGGAGGGCCGTCCGGAGCCCGCCTGCTGCGCGGTTCGCAAGAAACGGCGCTGCGTACGCGCGCCTGCCCCGACCTGAACGACGCGGTGATCGCCACCACGGATCCGGACATCTTCACCGGGGCCGAGCTGGGCGCCTGGCGTCAGGTGCGCGCCGCGTCGAAACTGGCCCGGCTGGGCTGTGACGCCTACGCCTACGCCATGCTGGCGGCGGGCCACGTCGATCTGGTGGCCGAGACGGGGCTGAAGGTCTGGGACTGGACCGCGCTGGTTCCGCTGGTCGAAGCCGCGGGCGGCCGGATCACGGACTGGCTGGGCGCCGCGCCGCATGACGATGGCCGAATTCTCGCCGTCGGTGACGCGGCGCTGACGGATCAGGCCCTAGTGGCGCTCAGGCGTGCCGTGGTCTGAAGCCGCCTAGCGGCGACGTCGTGCGGGACCGTGCGGCTTTTCGGTGAACGCCGCCGCCACCATGGTGGCCAGGGCCGGATTGCGCAGGAAGATCCAGCCGCCGGCGAGGGCCGCGACCGTGCCCAGGATGGGCCGCTGCCGGAACAGGGAAAAGGCGCGCGCGCCCAGTCCCTCGGGCTCGTCGTACTCCTCCTCGTCCGGCTCCGATCCGCCGAGGAAGACCGCCGCGACGGCGGCGGCCGAGATCGCGAACAGCAGCAGGGTGATGGCGGCCGCGGCCAGAGGCACGACCACCAGACACAGGGCGAAATAGATCGTCGCGCCCAGCGCCACGACGGCGACGAAGGCCGCCGCAGCGGCCGCGGCGCCTGCGACCGCCTTCTTGATCAGCCCCCGGCCCAGCATCAGCGGCGGCGGCCGGCCAGCAGCATGCCGATCAGGACGCCGACGCCGAGCGCGATCGCCGTCGACTGGACCGGACGCTCCTGCACCCGCTCGATGACGTAGCGCTGGGCCTCGTCGAAGCGCTCGGCGGCGTCGTCATAGACCTCACGGCCACGAACGCGCGCCTGCTCGTAATAGGCCTGCGCCTGAACGCGGGCCTGCTCGGCCCGGGCGCGGACCACCGCGTCCGCCTCGGCGGCCTTGGCGCGAATGCGCGCCTCGGTTTCGGACGCCTTGGCGCGCAGACGCGCGGCCTCCTCGCGGCCGGCGACCTTCACGTCCTCCTTGAGGGTCTTGAGGTCGTTCTTGACGTCTTCCCGAGCCTTGGTCGTGGCCATGTGATGCGCTCCGCTGTTCAAGCTTGACGGTTTAGATAGGGAACCCCGCCTGTCAACGCCATGCCGGGGGGCAGGTTCCCGCAATGCAGCATGGGCAGGCGCGTCGATCCTGCTATTCAACGCCCATGAGCGACTGGATCTTCCCGCCCGCCCCGACGCCGTCGCTGCCGATCGCCGGATCGACGGCCCGTTTTCCCGTCCGTCGCATCCTCTGCGTCGGCCAGAACTACGCCGCTCACGCGCGCGAGATGGGCGCCGAGCGGGCGGAGCCCTTCTTCTTCTCCAAGCCGGCCGACGCCCTGGTGACCGACGGCGCCGATCCGACCTATCCGACGGAAACCGCCGATCTGCACCACGAGGTTGAGCTGGTCTGCGCCGTCGGGCCGGACGGGATCGTCGGCTGGGCGGTCGGCTGCGACCTGACCCGGCGCGACCTGCAGGCCGCGGCCAAGAAGGCGGGACGGCCGTGGGATGCGGCCAAGGGCTTCGACATGTCCGCCCCCTGCGGCGCCCTCACCCTCGGCGCCGGACCGGGCACGGGGGCGACGATCACCCTGTCGATCGACGGAGACCGGCGTCAGTCCGGCCGACTCGGCGACATGGTCTGGTCGCCGGAGGAGGTTCTGGCCAAGGCCCGGGCGCTGTGGGACGTGCGGCCCGGCGACCTGATCTTCACCGGCACGCCCGAAGGCGTCGGCCCCGTCCTGCCCGGGCAGCGGGTGGAAGCGACCATCGACGGCCTGACGCCGCTCGGCTTCACCATGAGGGCGCGATGATCCTGCACGGCTACTGGCGATCGGGCGCGGCCTATCGCGTCCGCATCGCGCTGAACCTGAAGGGCGTCGCCTACGCCCAGCACGGCGTCGATCTGCGCACCGGCGCCCAGCGCGACCCCGCCTTCCTCGCACGCAACCCACAGGGGCTGGTGCCGGCGCTTGAGGCGGACGGCCTGATCCTGACCCAAAGCCCCGCCATTCTGGAATGGCTGGAGGAGACGCGGCCGGAGCCGGCGCTGCTGCCGCGCGGCGCCGACGAGCGCGCCCAGGTTCGCGCCATGGCGGCGCTGATCGCCTGCGACGTCCACCCCCTGAACAACCTCCGCGTCCTGACCGCCCTGCGCGGCGACTTCGGCGCCGACCAGACCCGGATCGACGCCTGGGCCGACCGCTGGATCTCGGCCGGGTTCGACGCGCTGGAGCGGCTGGTCGAGCGCCACGGCGAGGGCTTCTGCTTCGGCCCCTCGCCCACCTTCGCCGACGTCAACCTGATCCCGCAGATGTATTCGGCCCGGCGCTTCAACGTCGATCCGACGCGCTGGCCGCGCCTGTCGGCGGTTGAGGCCGCCGCCTTGGCCCTACCTGCCTTCGCCGACGCGCATCCGGATCGACAGCCGGACTCCGACGGACCGCCGCAGGGTTAATCGGCCGTCAAGGTGTTGGAAAACCGGCCTTAAGCTTTCAGCGTCAGGGTCGTGCGGTGACGATCCCTCCGGCCCGTTCCGCGCCCGCGTCCGCCCTGGCCCTCGCCGTGGTGACCGAGCCCCTGCGCGCCGCGCCGGCCGCGCCGGGCGCCCGCGAGGAAAATCTCCGCGCCTTGCTGCAGACCGCCTCCGACGGCGGCGTGCGCGCCGTGGTCAGCCGTCCGGACGGCGATCAGGAACGCCTGCTGGGCCACGCCTGGCCCTTTCCCTCGCCGTTCGAGGTCACCGTCCTGACCGTCGCCTCGACCGAAGGTCTCGATCGGGTCGAGGCCCGCGCCCGCCGCTCTCTGGAGCGGATGGGCCTGCCGCGCGCCGGCGTTCTGCTGGTCTCCAGCGCCGCCGACCTGGCCGGCTCCGAGGGGCGGGCCCTGTGGGATCGCGTGCAGGGCCTGAAGGATCGCGGCCTCTTTAAGAAGGTCGGCTTCGTGGCCGAGGTGGACGACGGCCCGTCCCTGCTGGCGCGGCGCCTGACGCCCGACGTCGTCCGCCTGTCGTGCAACCTGCTGGACCAGACCGCCTGTCGGTCCGGAGAGCTTGAGGCGCTGGGCGCCCTGGGCGTCGAACTGCAGGTGTCGTCCGTCTTCGCCAAGGGGGCCCTGTTCGGCGGCTCGGCCACGCCCGAAGCGTGGCACGGGCGTGAGCTCGATCTGTCGCGCGCCCGGCGCCGTCTGGCCGAGGCCCGCGTCGACCCCATGCAGGCCGCCCTGGCCTACGGCCTGTCCCTGCCCGGCGATCCGAAACTGGTCGTCTCGGTCGCGTCCGCCGCGGAGATGCGCGCCGTGCTGGCCGCCGTGCACGCGCCGGCGCCGGCCATCGACTGGGCCGAGCTGGACCTCGGCCGAAGCGCGCCGGGAGCCGGGGCTCCCGGCGCCCGCAGGGTCAGTAGCGCAGCCTGACGCCGACGTAGCCCGCGCGGCCCGGCTCGCCGTATCCCAGCAGCTGCTGGTACTCCTCGTCCGCCAGATTTTCGATCCGTCCGGTCAGCTCGACGTCGTCGGTCAGGCGCCAGGCGGCGTTCAGGTTCGCCGTGACGAAGCCCTCGCGCTCGCCGCCCGAGTCGGGCATGTCGCCCTCTGCGCGCACCGTCAGGGCGGCCGTGAGGCGATCTCTGGTCCAGATCAGCGTCGCCGAGCCCGCATGTTCGGGCACGCGCAGGATCGCCGTTCCGGCGCCGAGGTCCCGCGCGTCGGTCCATGCGTAGGCGACGGTCAGGTCGAAGCCCCCGCCCAGCGTCGCCCGGCCTTCCACTTCGACGCCGTCGGTCCGGGTCCGGTCGACGTTGACGTAGTAGAACTCAAAGGTGCCGGGGTCGAAGAACCCGTCGATCTGGTCTTCGACCTCAAGCCGATAGGCTGTGACGCGACCGTCGAATCGTCCGTCGGCCGAGCCCCACCCCAGCGCGATCTCGCCGCCCCTGGCGGTTTCCGGCGTCAGGGGCGCCGTCGCCGTGCCCGGCAGGACGAAGCAGAAGTCGCACACCGCCTGACTGACGCTGGGCGTCTTGAACCCCGTGCCATAAGCCCCCGACAGGGTGAAGCCGCCGCCGAGATCATACGCCACGGACACGCGCCCGGTGGTTTCGCCGTCGAAGTCGTCGGTCGCGTCGTGGCGCAGGCCGAGGTTCAGCGTCAGGCGATCCGTCGCGTCCCAGCGCAGCGTCCCGAAGGCCGAGTCCACGCCCAGATCGGCGGAGTATCCATTCAGGAAGGCCTCGGTCTCCTCGCGCTCCAGACCGAAGGCGTAGGAGACGGCCGCGCCGGCGCGGCCGTCGGCCTGCCAGCGCAGCAGCCTGCGTTCGCCCTCATAGGTCGAGGGGAAGGCGCTGACGGTGACGCGCTCGACGCCCGAGGCCGCGGCCGTGAACTGATGATCCAGACCCAGAACCCCGCGGGCGTTCAGGCGCACGAATCCCGAGCGGCTGCGGGTGTCGGTGGTGTCCAGACTGTCGACCGGGCCGAAGTCGTCGATTTCGGCGAAGACGTCGGACTGGCGTGCGCGCGCTTCGATCGACACGTGGTCCGTCAGGGCGACGCGCCCGTTCAGGGACAGGGTTTCAGCCTCGATCCCGTCCTCTTCCACGCCCGAGGCGGCGGCGGAGATGCCGTCGGTCTCGTACCGCGAGTACGACGCCCCGAAGGCGCGCCGGTCGGCGGAGACGCCTGCGGCCAGGCGGCCGCGGCGGGTGTCTAAGGAGCCCGCCTCGGCGTCCACCTCAACTCCCTCGACCTCCCGGCTGACGAACGCGATCACGCCGCCGATCGCGTCGGAGCCCCACAGCGAGGATTGGGGGCCCGACAGCACCTCGACGCGCTGCGTCGCGCCGAGGTCGAAGCCGAGAAAGTCGAAGCCGCCCGCGGGCTGGCTGGGGTCGTTCACCGGCACGCCGTCGACGAGCACCAGAGATTTGTCCTGCGAGGCGCCGCGCATGCGAACGGCCGTCACGCCTCCGGGACCGGCGCGATACACAGAAAGGCCCGGCACGTCGGCCAGAACGTCCTGGGCGAAGACGGCGCCGCGCAATCGGATCGTCGCTTCGTCGATCACGCGCGCGCCGGGCGTGTCCTGAACCACGGCAGGCAGGCGCGTGGCGGTGACGACGACGTCGTCGACGCGGGTCGTCTCCTGCGCGAGCACGCAGGTGGGCGCGGCCAGAAAGGCCGCGGTGGTCAGCAGAAGTCGCTTCATGGCGACGGTCTCCCCGGCCGGAACGGGCGCGCGCCCCGACGGATGATTGGCGACCGATCCACCCGGCATGCGGGCGACGCACGGATCGGGTCGCTTCGAAGAGACAAGCCTGTCCCCGCGCCTCCATCTGGTCCCGGATGGCGGGCGAGCGACGTCGGCGGCCAGGTCTCCTGGCTTGCGGGTCGCCGGCTGCCGTTCTCGCCTTCCCGGTTTCCCAGTGGCGCCGGGTCGAAGACCCGGGTCGAACGACGGCCTCGCCGCCTACAGTTGCGGGCACAGCCGCGGTGTTCGACCGCGTTCCCTTAACCGCCTGACGCGCCTGTGGACCGATGCGACGCGGCGTGCAAGCCGCACGCGCCCGCCCTTGAGCGGGAACGGGCGATCCGTCACCCTCCCGCCACGCATGAACGCCCGAGTCCCGCCAGAGCAGTTCACGGCCCCCGAGGGCTCGACTCCCGTCATGGCCCAGTTCCTGGAGGCCAAGGCGCAGCATCCGGACGCCTTGCTGTTCTTCCGCATGGGCGACTTCTACGAACTGTTCTTCGAGGACGCCGAGCGGGCCGCCGCCGCACTGGGCCTGGCGCTGACGAAGCGCGGCAAGCATCTCGGCGAGTACATCCCCATGGCGGGCGTGCCGGCCCACGCCATGGAAGGCTATCTGGCCCGTCTGATCCGGCAGGGCTTCCGCGTCGCCGTCTGCGACCAGCTGGAGGATCCCGCCGAGGCGAAGAAGCGGGGGTCCAAGGCCGTGGTCCGGCGCGGCGTCGTGCGCATCGTCACCGCCGGCACCCTGACCGAGGACGGCCTGCTGGACGCCCGCGCCGCCAACCGCCTGGCCGCGGTGGCCCTGCGGCGGGGCCGGGCCGCGGTGGCCACGCTGGAGTTGTCGGCTGGACTGGTCGAGGTGACGGCGTGCGCGCCCGACGATCTCGGCGCCGTGCTCGCCTCGGTTCGGCCCAGCGAGGTTCTGGCGCCCGATCGGCTGTTCTCCGATCCCGATCTCAAGGTCGCGCTGGACGGATCGGGGGGCGTCGTTCAGGCCGTGCCCCAGGCGCAGGCAGAGCCCGAGGCCGCGCGGTCGCGGGTGGAACGCCTGTACGGCGTGGCCTCGCTGGACGGCTTCGGCGCCTTCGACGACGCCGAAGTGGCGGCCCTCGGCCTCATCGCCGCCTACGTCGAGCTGACGCAGGCGGGCAGGGCGCCCGCGCTGCAGGCGCCGCGGCGGCTGGGAGAGACGGGCCGGCTGGCCATCGACGCCGCCACCCGCCGCAGTCTGGAGATCGACCGCACCCAGGCCGGCGACCGCGAGGGATCGCTGCTGGGCTGCATGGACCGCACCGTGACGCCGGGCGGGGCCCGTGCGCTGGCCGACCGCATCGCGCGGCCGCTGTCCGACCCTCTGGAGATCAACCACCGGCTCGACGCGGTCGACTGGCTGATGGAGCGGCGAGGCCTGCGACGGACCCTGCGCGAAGGGCTGAGGGGCTCCGCCGACGTGGCCCGGGCGCTTTCGCGCCTGACGCTGGGGCGGGGCGGACCGCGCGATCTGGCGGCGATCCGCAGCGGCCTGCACTGCGCCGAGAGCCTGTCGGCATGCTTCCTGACCGGGGGCGACGGTCTGCGGCCCCGGCCCCGCGAACTCGAGGCGGCGCTCGCGGATCTTTCGCCGTCGCCGGAGCTCGGGGCCCTGCTGGCCGAACTGGACGCGGGCCTCGCTCCCGAGCCGCCGCATCTGGCGCGCGACGGGGGGCTGGTCATCCCGGGGTTCCGGCCCGAACTGGACCAGGCCCGCGCCCTGCGCGACGACGCCCGGCGCGTGATCGCCGATCTCGAGGCGCGCGCGTCGGCAGAGGCCGGCATCCCCTTCAAGGTCCGACACAACGCCGTGCTGGGCTACTTCCTGGAGACCACGGCGCAGAAGGCCGAGCCCCTGCTGCGGAAGGGTCCCGACAGTCCTTTCATCCATCGGCAGACCCTCGCCAGTCAGGTCCGCTTCACGACGGTGGAGCTGTCGGATCTGGACGCCCGAATCGCCCAGGCCGGTCACCGGGCGCTGGCCATCGAAATCGAGACGTTCGAGGGTTGGCGCGCCGCCTGCGCCGCCGCCGCCGGCGCCCTGCAGGCGGTGGCCCAGGCGCTGGCCGCGCTGGACGTCGTGGCCGCGCTGGCCGAGTGGGCGGAGGAGGTGGGCGCGGTGCGTCCGGTCGTGGACGACACCGCCTGCTTCTGCGTCGAGGCCGGTCGGCATCCGGTGGTCGAGGCGGCGGTGCGGCGCGCCGGCGATCCCTACACGCCGAACGACTGTCTGCTGGACGGTGAGGCCGCGGTCGGGCCGCGACTGGCCCTCGTCACCGGCCCGAACATGGCCGGCAAGTCGACCTTCCTGCGCCAGAACGCGCTTCTGGTCGTCCTCGCCCAAGCCGGCTCGTGCGTGCCGGCGCGCGCGATGCGGCTGGGGACCGTCGATCGGCTGTTCAGCCGCGTCGGATCGGGCGACGATCTGGCGCGCGGACGGTCGACCTTCATGACCGAAATGGTCGAGACGGCCGCCATCCTCAGCCAGGCGGGCCCCCGCAGCTTCGTGGTGCTGGACGAGATCGGCCGCGGAACGGCGACCTACGACGGTCTGGCGATCGCCTGGGCCGTGACCGAGGCCCTGCACGACAGGGCCCGGAGCCGGACCCTGTTCGCAACCCATTATCACGAGCTCGCGGCGCTGGAAGGCCGGCTGTCGGGGCTGGCCAACCTGTCGATGCGCGTGCGCGAGTGGGAGGGCGAACTGGTGTTCCTGCACGAGGCCGCCGCCGGCGCCGCGGACCGCAGCTACGGCGTTCAGGTCGCGCGACTGGCCGGGGTGCCGCCGCAGGTCGTCGCCCGCGCCCAGTCCGTGCTGGAGACGCTGGAAGGCCGCGGGCAGTCGGCAGGCCGGCTGGCCGAGCTGCCTCTGTTCGCGGCGGTGGCCGAGCCGCAGGTCGCGCCCCCCGGCCCGACGGCGCTGGAGCGCGCGCTGGCCGAGGTCGAGCCGGACGACCTGTCGCCCCGAGAGGCGCTGGAGGCGCTCTACCGGCTGAAGGCCCTTAAAACCTAGCCGGCGGGCGGCGGGGCCATCGGCGTCGCGAACGTCACCACGCAGACGGTGCGCCACCGCGGGTGCGGCCCGCACGCCGCGCCGACCATCTCGTAGGCGGGGCTGAAGATGATGTCGCGGTGCCCGCGATCGGGCACGCCGTCGTCGACGATCAGCTGCATGACGGCATGCGCCGGCACTGGGCCATAGGCGATGGTTTCGCCGGTGGCGCGCCAGCTGCCGTGCCGTCGCATCCGCTGATGCGGGGCCGAGCCGTCGGCGCCGGCATGGCCCACCTGACCCGTGCGCCCTTGGTCGGCTGCGTGATCGGCCGCGGCGCGATCCAGCGCGGCCGAGCGGGCCAAAGGCGGCAGGGACGGCTGCGATTCAAGGAAACGGATCGCCTCGTCGACGGCCGCGACGCCCTCTTGCGTCACGACAGGGATTTCGCCCGGCCTCTGAAAACGGTCGCCCGTGAAGAGCGCGCGAAAATCGCGGACCCGCCGGGCGTAGGCGCGGGGATCGCGACGCGCGTCGTTCAGCTCGGCGATCAGCCCCACCGCGTCCCAAGGGTCAGCGACTGAAGGCACGTCCGCTCGGGACGTAACCGCCGCGGGGGCGCAGGCCGAGCCGATGAGCAGGGCGGCCAGCGGCGTCAGGGCCAGACGGCGGGTGAGGGTCATGCGCCGACCCTGCCAGCCTCTGGTGCGGCACGCCAGCGGGCGGTCTATATCGTCGTCATGAGCGATCGCCGCCGCGGCCCGAACGACGCGACCCGTCCCGACGCCTGGGCCGCCGCGGCCGGGGCGGTCGATCCCCGCGTCGCCGTCGCGCCGCTGGTGCGGGCGTTGCTGGACGTCGGCCGGGATCGGGCCACCCGAAGGCTGGAGGCCGGCGGCAATGGGGTCGAGGTCGCCCGCCTCTTTTCCCAGGCCGCGGACGACGCCGTGGTCGCGCTGTGGGATTTCGCCGCCCTCCGCCTTTACCCCGCGGCCAATCCCACCCAGGCGGAACGCCTGTCGCTGCTGGCGGTCGGCGGTTATGGCCGGGGCGTGCTGGCCCCGCACTCGGACCTCGACCTGCTGTTTCTGCGGCCATGGAAGACCACGCCGCGCGCGGAGCAGGTCACAGAGTTCGTGCTCTATGTGCTGTGGGACCTGGGCCTCAAGGTCGGTTCGGCGGCCAGGTCGCTCGACGAATGTCTGAAGCTGGCGAAATCGGACATGACCGTGCGGACGGCGCTGCTGGAGGCGCGCCCGCTGGCCGGAGACGCCGGCTTGGCCGATCAGTTGATAGACCGCTTCCGGATGCAGGTGCGCAAGGCGGATCCCCGCCCCTTCATCGCCGCCAAGCTGGCCGAGCGCGACGCGCGTCACGCGAAGGCGGGCGCGGTCCGCAACCGGGTCGAGCCCAACGTGAAGGACGGCAAGGGCGGTCTGCGCGACCTCAACGCCCTGTTCTGGATCGCCCGTGGCCTGTCTCCGGACAGCCCGGACGGGGAGGCGACGCTGGCCGACATCCTGACGGCGCGGGAGCGGCGGCTGTTCGCCGAAGCCTTCGACTTCCTCTGGCGGGTGCGCCACCACATGCATCTGATCGCGGGCCGGGCGGTCGAGTCCCTGACCTTCGACCTGCAGCCGGAGGTCGCGCGGCGCATGGGCTGGCGCGGCCGCGGCGACGAGCCGGCCGTGGAGCGTTTCATGCGCCGCTATTTCATCGTCGCGGGCGACGTGGGGTCCCTGACGCGCGCCTTTTCCGCGCAACTGGAAGCGCGCGGTCAGAAGGCGACCATGACCCTGTCGCGCCTGTTCGCGCCGCGTCCGAAGAAGCTTTCGGCCGACGGCTTTCTGATCGTCGGAGGCCGTCTGTCGGTCACCGGCCCCCAGGTGTTCGCGGCGGATCCGGTGAAGCTGCTTGATCTGTTCCGCGTCATGGACGCAGAGGATCTGGACCTGCATCCCGACGCCTTCGCCGCCGTGTCGCGATCGCTGAACCTGGTCACGCCCCAGCTGCGCCGGAACCCCGAGGCGGCGCGAGCCTTCCTCGACGTGCTGGCGCGGGGACAGCGGCCGTATCGCGTGCTCAGCGTCATGAACGCGGTGGGGCTTCTGGGGCGGTTCCTGCCCGAGTGGGGACGGATCGTGGGGCAGACGCAGTTCAACATGTACCACGCCTACACGGTCGACGAGCACACGCTGCAGGCCGTGGGCATCATAAACGACATCCAGCGCGGCAAGCTGAAGGACGAGCACCCGCTGGCCAGCGAGATCGTGCACCGCATCGCCGATCCCGAAGCGCTGATGCTGGGCATGCTGCTGCACGACGTGGGCAAGGGCGGCGACCGGGGCCAGCTGGAGGACGGCGCGATCGCCGCGCGGCGGGCCTGCCAGCGGCTGGGCGTGGAGGCGCGGCGCATCGAACTGGTTTGCTGGCTGGTCGCCAACCATCTGGCCCTGTCGGATACGGCCCAGAAGCGCGACGTGTCGGATCCCGCCACCGTCCGCGCCTTCGCCGAGACGGTCGGGGACCCGGAGCGGCTGCGCATGCTTCTTGTCCTGACGGCCGCCGACGTCCGCGCGGTCGGCCCGGGCGTGTTCAACAGCTGGAAGGGGGGGCTGATGCGCGATCTCTTCCTTCGGGTGGACGCCCTGTTTCGTGGCGAGGATTCCGGTGCGGTCGATCCGGCCGAGGGCTTCGAGGACCTGCTGGACCGCGCGCGCGCCTCGGGCGCGGCCGCAGATGCCGTGGTCGACCGTGAGGCCGACCGGCACGGCGGGCGCGCGACCACCCGCGTCGCGGTCGCGGCCCCCGATCGCCCGCGCCTGTTCGCCGACCTCGCGGCCGTGCTGGCGGCCGAGGGCGCGGACGTCGTCGGCGCCCGCATCGGCTCGGCCGGGAACGGCGTGACGCTGGATGTCTTCGAGGTTCAGGACGGCGCCGCGCGACCCTATGGACTGGACGAGCCGCGCCGCCTTTCCCGCCTGCTGGCCAGACTGACCGAGGCGGCCGGACCCGCCTCGACCGCCATGGCGCCCCTTCCACCCGCCGCGCCCAACGCCCGCCGGGCGGCCTTCGAGGTGCGGCCGGTGGTGGCCGTCGATCTCGACACGGTCGAGGACGCGGCCGTGGTCGAGGTGTCGGGCCCCGACCGTCCCGGGCTTCTGGCCGCGCTGGCCGGCGCGCTTGCGGACGGCGGCTGGCAGGTGCGCTCGGCGCACGTCGCGGGCTTCGGGGAACGCGTGGTCGACGCCTTCTACCTGACCGACCGCGACGGCGCGAAGCCCCGGCCCGGCAGACGTCTGGACGCGCTGCGGGACGCCCTGCACGCCGTCCTGGAGGCGGCGCCCGCGTCGCTCGCGGAAGGTCGACGGATCACGCCGGTCCGCGCCTCGATCCGCGACGTGTCCGACCTGTCGGCCGGCGCCGTTTCGCGGTCGGGCAAAGCGGGATAAGCGGAAGTGAACCTCTTCGACGGGACGCCCGGATCTTGACCTTCACGCCCGTTCCTCCGTCCGGCCCCACCGCCGCCGAGGCTCCTACCACGCCCGACCCCCAGCCCCCGAAAAAGGGCGGCGGCATGCTGCGGTCCTCGGCCATCTTCTCCGGCCTGACGCTGGTCAGCCGCCTGGTCGGCTTCGCCCGCGACGTGGTGATCACCGCGGCGCTGGGCGCCTCGGCCGGTCCGGCGGCGGACGCCTACAACACCGCGCTGAGCTTTCCGAACCTGTTCCGCCGCATCTTCGCCGAAGGCGCCTTCGCGGCCGCCTTCGTGCCGGCCTACACCCGGACGCTCAAGACCGAGGGCGAGGCCGAGGCCGACCGTGTCGCCACCCAGGCGCTGGCCGCCGTGGCCTTCGCCACGGTGCTGCTGACCGTGATCGCCCAGCTGGCCATGCCGTGGATCATGACCGTCGTGAACGTCGGCTTCCTCGACGATCCCGCGCGTTTCAAGCTGGCCGTGATCCTGACCCAGATCACCATGCCGTACCTGCCGTGCATGGCCATCGCGGCGCTTCTCAGCGGCGTTCTGAACGCGCGGGGACGGTTCATCGTCTCGGGCGCCTATCCGATCCTGCTGAACCTGATCATGCTGGTCGCCGTCATTCCGGCGCAGGGCGGACAGATCGGCGCCGCCTACGCCGCCAGCTGGGCCGTTCTGGTCGCCGGCGTCAGCCAGGCGGGCCTGTGCTGGTGGGGCGCGAGGAAGGCGGGGGCCGACGTGCGTCTGGCCCTGCCGCGCCTGACGCCGCCGGTGAAGGCGATCATCATCACGGCCATCCCCGCCGCCATCGGCAATTCGGCGACCCAGATCAACGTCTTCATCTCCGGCAACCTGGCCAGCTTCGTGGACGGCGGGCGGACGTGGCTGGCCACCGCCGACCGTCTGTACCAACTGCCGCTGGGGCTGGTCGGCGTGGCGATCGGCATAGCCCTGCTGCCGCGGCTGTCCGCGGCCGTGGCCACGAAGGATCGCGCGCAGGAGCAGTCGGCGATGGACGAGGCGGTCGTCCTTTCCATGGCGCTGACCCTGCCCGCGGCGGCGGCGCTGATGGCCATGCCCTACTTCCTGATCGACGGTCTGTTCACACGCGGCGAGTTTCTGCAGGTCGACGCCCGCGCGACCGCGGCCGCCCTGTTCCAGTTCGGCTGGGGCGTGCCGGCCTTCGTGCTGATCCGCATCCTGTCGCCGGGCTTCTTCGCGCGCGGCGACACCCGCACGCCCATGACCTTCGCCCTGGTCTCGGTCGCCGTGAACGCCGCCCTCGCCTTCGCCCTGTTCTATAGCGGCATGGGCGTGCCGGGCATAGCCGCGGCCGTGTCGGGCGCGGCGTGGAGCAACGCCCTGCTGCTCGGCGTCGCCCTGTGGCGCACCGGCCATTGGCGGCCCGGGCCGGCGGTGGTCAGCCGCGTGGCGCGCATCGCGCTCGCGGCGGTCGGTCTGGCCGGCGCGGTGTGGCTGGCCCAGCTGGGCCGACCCGCCATCGAGGGCTTCGTCGACGCGGTCTTCGGCGGTCTGACGCATGGTCACGGCGGCAAGGAACTGGCCTTGGTCCTGACCACGGCAGCCGGGGGCGTGGCCTACGTCGCCCTGGCGTTCGCCACACGCGCCGTGACGGTCGCCGAGGTCCGCAAGCTGGTCCGTCGCGGGCGATAGGGTTGCGGCGCCTGCGAGGCTGAGGCAAAGCCGCAGCCATGTCCGAGACCGCGTCCGCTCCCGTTTCCGCCTACGCCGGCCCCCGCCGCATCCTGTCGGGCATCCAGGCCTCCGGCGCCCTGCATCTGGGCAACTATCTGGGCGCGCTCAAACGGTTCACCCAGCTTCAGGACCAGGGCGCGCCCTGCTTCCTGTTCGTGGCCGACCTGCACGCCATCACGGTGTGGCAGGACCCGAAGCTGCTGACCGCCCAGACGCGCGAGATCGCGGCGGCCTATCTGGCCAGCGGGCTGGATCCGGCGCGGTCGGTGATCTTCCCGCAGTCGGCGGTCCGCGCCCATTCCGAACTTGCCTGGATCTTCAACTGCGTCGCCCGCCTCGGCTGGCTGGACCGCATGACCCAGTTCAAGGAGAAGTCCGGCAAGCACAAGGAGCGCTCGTCGGTCGGCCTCTACACCTATCCGGTGCTGCAGGCGGCGGACATCCTGCTGTACCGGGCCACCGAGGTGCCGACCGGCGAGGACCAGAAGCAGCATCTGGAGTTGACGCGCGACATCGCCGCCAAATTCAACGGCGACTTCGAGGTGCCGGGCTTCTTTCCCCTGCCCGAGCCGCTGACTCAGGGCCCGGCCCCGCGGGTCATGAGCCTGCGGGACGGCACGGCGAAGATGTCCAAGTCCGATCCGTCCGACGCCAGCCGCATCAACCTGACGGACGACGCGGACGCCATCGCCGGCAAGATCCGCAAGTCCAAGACCGACATGGGCGTCATGCCCGAGCCCGGCGAGAGCCTCGACGACCGCCCCGAGGTTCGGAACCTGCTGACGATCTACGCGGCGCTGTCGGATCGGTCGCGCGAGGACGTGATCGCCGAGTTCGCGGGTCAGGGCTTCGGCGCATTCAAGCCGAAGCTGGCCGATCTGGCGGTGGAAAGCCTCGCCCCCGTCACCGCCGAGATGCGGCGCCTGATGGCGGATCCGACCGAGATCGACCGGGTGCTGAAGGACGGCGCGGAACGAGCCGCGGCGGTGGCCGACGCCACGGTGGCCGAGGTCAAGGCCGTCGTGGGCTTCTGGGGATCCTGACGGCGCTGTTCGGACGTCGCCTTCCGTGGCGACGCTGACGCCGCGGGCGGGCGCCGCTATACCCCCGCCATGCCTCACCCGCTTGACCGCCCGATCTGGAGCGCGCTGACGACGCGTCAGGCGCATCTTGCCGTCGGCGACGGTCGCGCCCTCCGGTTCGACGCGGACTTCGCCCTGTTCGCCGCGGCGGCCGACGCCGGCCCTGAGGCCACGGCGGCGATGAGCGCCCTGATACCTGAGGAGGGCGTCGTGGGACTCGTCGAGGCGGGGGCGGTGGCTTTGCCCCCCGGAGCCCGCGTCGTGACCGAGGCGGCGTGCGTTCAGATGACGCTGACGAGTCTGACCCCTGCGCGCGGCCCTGAGCCGGACTGGATCGATCTCGGCGAGCCCGACGCGCCGGAGATGCTGGCGCTGGCCACGCTGACCGAGCCGGGTCCGTTCTTCGCCAAGACCCATCAGCTCGGCGCGTTCGTCGGCGTGAGGATCGGCGGCCGTCTGGCGGCCATGGCCGGAGAGCGCATGAAGCCGGACGGCTTCACCGAGGTCTCCGGCGTCTGCGCCCATCCGGATTTCCGCGGCCGCGGGCTGGCCGCAGCCCTGATGCGGATTGTGACCGAGCGCATCCTGGCGCGCGGCGAGACGCCCTTCCTCCACGCCTACGCCCACAAACCGCAGGCCTTGGCCCTGCATCAGGGCGTAGGCTTCACCGTCAGGTCGCCGGTCACCTTCACCGTCCTGAGCCGGAGAGACGACGATGAGCGAACATACGGCCACGGTTGAGTGGACGCGGGGTGATCAGCCCTTTGCCGACAATCGCTACTCCCGCGCCCACGACTGGCGTTTCGACGGCGGCGCCGTTGTGCGGGGCTCGTCGGCCCCGTCGAGCGTGCCGGAGCCGATGAGCGACCCGGCGGCGGTCGATCCGGAAGAGGCGCTCGTCGCGGCGGTGTCCAGCTGCCACATGCTGTTCTTCCTCGCCTATGCGGCCCGAGTGGGGCTGGTCGTGGACCGATACTCGGACGCCGCGTCAGGCACGCTGGCCAAGGACGCGCGCGGCAAGGTGTCGATGACCGAGATCGTGCTGCGGCCGCGCATCGACTGGGTCGGCGAAGGGCCGTCCGCGGCGGCCTTGGCCGACCTGCACCACCGCGCGCATGAGAGCTGCTACGTGGCGAACTCGATCCGTAGCGACGTCCGGATCGAGACCTAGGGCGCGACGGCGACGTCCTCAAGCAGGCGGCGGAACCGGTCCAGCGCCTGCGTCGTCAGGGCGTCGTCGTAGCGCATCGGCGGGGCGTTCATCGGCTCGTCGAAGCTGTGGGTGCCCTCGGCGATCCACGTCTCGACGTCGGCGCCGCAGTTGCGGACCATGTCATGCACGCGCTCGGCGTTGCGGACGGTGGTCAGGTGATCCTTGCGGGCGACGACGGCGAGCGTGCGCGGACAATGCCGCCATGGCCGCATCCGGTTCAGCGCCGCCACACCGACGTAAGGATAGGCCAGGAAGGTCGCCCGCACGCCCGAAAGGTCTCCGGCCGCCGCGTCGGCGACGCCCAGCGCGCCCGGCCGACCCAGATCGGCGCTCATCGCCTCCATGATGCCCCAGCCGCCGTGACTCCACCCGGCGAGGCAGATCGCCGAGGGGTCGACGGCCGGGCGCTGCGAGACGCCGTGCACCGTCGCCAGCACGTCGCCGCCGCGTTCCCAGCCGCGGAACATCAGGCCGGTGCAGACCGTCGCCATCGCCCACTCGCGGGACCACCCGCGCGGGGCGTAGGAGTCGACGATCACCGCCCGCCAGCCGGCCGACGCCGCCGCTTCGGCATACCTCGGCAGATGGGCCCGCACGCCGCCGCAGCCATGGAACAGCAACGCCGTCGGCCGCGGGCGGTCGTCTTTGGGGCCGTGCCACGACACGTGCGGCTCAAGGCGGGCCCAGCGGGCATCGAGCATGTCCATGTCGGGACTCCTAGTGCCTGAAGACCCGCACCCCGGTGAAGGCCATGGCGATCCCCTTGTCGTCGGCCGCGGCGATCACTTCCGCGTCCCGGATCGAGCCGCCCGGCTGGATCACCGCGGTGGCGCCCGCCGCGACCGCCTCCAGCAATCCATCGGCGAAGGGGAAGAAGGCCTCCGACGCGCAGGCAGAGCCCTCGGCCAGCGACGCCGGCAGGCCCAGGGCCTGACCCGCCTCGGCCGCACGCAGGGAGGCGATGCGCGCGGAGTCGCGACGGTTCATCTGGCCGGCGCCGATGCCCGCCGTCCGGCCGTCCTTCGCATAGACGACGGCGTTCGACTTCACATGCTTGGCCACGGTGAAGGCGAACAGCATGTCCTCGACCTCCTGCGGCGTCGGCCGGCGCTTCGTCACGATCTTCAGATCGGCCGCGGTCACCCGGGCCACGTCCCGAGACTGGACCAGGAAGCCGCCGGCGACGCTGCGGAACACCTCGCCGGCCGCCAGCGGATCGGGCAGGCCGTCGGTCAGCAGCAGGCGCAGGTTCTTCTTCGCGGCGAACACGGCGCGCGCCGCGTCTTCCGCGCCCGGCGCGATGACCACCTCGGTGAAGATGTCCACGATCTTTTCCGCGTCCGCCCCGGTCAGCGGCCGATTCACGGCGATGACGCCGCCGAAGGCCGACACCGGATCGCATTCCAGCGCGCGGCGATAGGCCTCGGTCAGGTCGCTCCCGGTCGCCACGCCGCACGGGTTGGCGTGCTTGACGATCACGCACGCCGGCGCGTCGAACTCGGCGACCAGTTCATAGGCGGCGTCGGCGTCGGCGATGTTGTTATAGCCCAGCTCCTTGCCCTGCAGCTGTCGGGCGTTGGCCACGCCGGCGCGCGTCTCCGACGTTCGGTAGAAGGCGCCCGCCTGATGCGGATTCTCGCCGTATCGCAGGGTCTGCGCCAGCGTGCCCGATATCGACTTGCGTGCGGGCGCGGCGTCCTCCACCTGCCCGGCGAACCAGCCGGCCACCGCGGCGTCGTAGGCGGCGGTGCGGGCGAAGGCGCGGGCGGCCAGCCGCTTGCGCAGTTCCAGCGAGGTCGCCCCGTCTGCCTTCAGCGCCTCGAGTATCCAGCCGACCGATTCCGCGTCCACAGCGACGGCGACGTGGCCGTGGTTCTTCGACGCCGAGCGGATCATGGCCGGGCCGCCGATGTCGACGTTCTCGATCGCCGCCTCGAAGCCGCCGCCGGCCGCAACCGTCGCCTCGAACGGATAGAGGTCGATCCACACCAGATCGATAGGGCCTATGCCGTGCTCGTCCATCGCCGCCGCGTGCGACGGGGCGTTGCGCACGCCCAGCAGACCGCCGTGGACAACGGGGTGAAGGGTCTTGACCCGTCCGTCCATCATCTCCGGAAAGCCGGTCAGGTCGGCCACATCCTTCACCGGCAGGTCCAGCGCCGCGATCGCCGCGCGCGTGCCGCCGGTGGAGACCAGTTCGACGCCCAGACCATGCAGGGTGAGGGCGACGTCCTCCAGCCCCGTCTTGTCGGACAGCGAGATCAGCGCGCGCGCGGGCACGACCCGGTCGGGCGCGGGCGGAAAGTCGGGGGCGGCGGGCATGGGCGGTCTCGACGTCTGGGGAGAGGCCGCGGACCTAGCAGACGGACGTTCTTCCGGCCACCTCAGCCGGCCACCGTGCCGAGGTATTCGACCGTCGTGGTCGTGACGGATTCGAGATAGAAGACCTTGCCGACGGCATCCTCGCCCTCCGCAGGGGCGACCTGCACCCCCGTCAGCCCTTCCCGAAGCGCCGCTGCCAGGCGGCGATCTCCCATTGCGCCCTCATCGACGCAGTCGTGAAGGCGGAGATCTTCCCCGACCAGACAGCTTACGGCGGTGACCCGCGTGCCTTCACGGCTTGAGCTGTAGGCGCTGCTGGGAAGGTCGGCCACCGTCCAGCCGACGATGTTCCCACGCAACAAGGGAACGGCGTCTCGCGCACTTTCCAATGGCCGATCGCACGCGCCGATGGCGCGATCGAGGTTGACCCAAGTCGCCGGCAGCTCGAAGGCCGCGCGGATGGCCGGGTCCGCTCCAGCGCTTCGTAGTCGCACGATGCCCCCTCCGCGCAAGGTCCGTGCCGCACGTGCACCTTCGCGGGCGCTCAGCACGCCGCCCGGCCTACGGTTCCAGACCATCGCGTCAGCGCGCCCGTCAGGCCGCATGACTTCCAGCCAGACCTCCCCTTCGTCGGGGCCCGGAAATCCCACGATGGCGACGGTCAGCAGCTTTTCGCTGCACTGGACCGCTAGGGCATGGCCGCTGTCATAGCGGGTGACCGCGGCCGCCATCTTGCGGCCGGCGTCCTCGCCGTACTCCCAGTCGTCCGCCTCCTGCGCCCCGGCGGCGGCGGGCGCGAGCAGGCAGCCAGCGACGGCCGCGGTGGCGATCAGTTTCATGGAACAGTCCTCCCGCCGGCAGAACACACCCGCAGCGAGCGCCCGGTCAAGTTTCAGACCGGATCCCCCGCCCCGCCCGCCGGGCTCAGCTTCCAGCGCACCTTGGTCTCGTTGTCGGTCCGCGCGGAGCCTCGCACCACGATCTGCAGCGAGCGCCGCGTGAGACCGCCGTCGACGTGGACGGACGGCTCGATGGCGACGTCGGGGCCGTCCGTGCGGAACCACCAGCCCCGGCTGGAATGGCCGCGCAGCAGGATCGACCGGCGATCCCGCGCCAGCGAGGCCTGCACGCCCGGCTCCAGATGGAAGCGGATGGCGTAGGGGGCTGCGATCTGGCGGGTCACGTCGGGCCGGCCCGCCGTGGGGAAAAGACGCTCCTCCGCGCGCAGCTCGTCCATGCGCTGGTCCAGATACAGGCGGCGCTGGTGCGTCAGACCGAACCCGATCCAGCCGTCGTGCTCGATCTCGAGCCAGACGGCGCCGTCGCCGTCCCGACGTTCGGTGCGCACCGGATAGGGCCTGCCCGCCAGACGCGCGCCCAGCACCTCCGCCCGCCAGCCGGACAACGGCTCGCCCAGAGAGCTTTCGCCCAGCGTCAGCGTGGAGTGGCCAGGCGTCAGCCGCAGGCCCTGCCGATCCGAGGCGAGCGGCGTCCAGCCGCAGCCGGTCACCAGCCGGTCCTTGCCGCACACGATCTCGAGCGCCATCGGCTGGGCGCAGGCCTCGCCCCCCCAGGCGCCGCGTGGCGGAGGCGCGGCGTCGGCCATCACGGTCAGCAAGGGGCTTTGCAGCCGGGCGAACCCGGCGCAGGCCACGCCGGGTTCGCCCGCTTCGCCGGGGTCCAGCGCCGCCGCGACGCAGGCGGAGGACGACGGCCCGCCGCCATGAAACGCGCCGAGCCGCCCGTCGGGCAGGGCCAGGGTGCGCACGCCCTTGCCCAGACGCGTCACGGCCCGCGCAACCGGCTCGGGCACGGGCTCGCCGATCTGACCCAAGGCGTCGGAGAGGGCCGTCAGGTCCAGCAGCAGCTCGAGGCCCGCCTCCGGACTGCGCAGGGCGTGTCCGCCGTCGTCGCCGATCCCCTGGGCCAGAGCGCGCGGCAGGGCTTTCAGCGCGCGACGCCGGATCGCGACGCCGGCGGGACCGGTCAGGACGCATCCTGCCAGGGCCGCGGCGGTCAGGCGCTCGGCGCGGCGCGCCGTGGGGTCCGGCGCGCGCAGCAACTGCCGCGCCTGCCGCGACAGGCTGACCGCCAGCGCCAGCCGGTCCGTCTCGTCCGCTACCGAGCCCAGCCGCCGCGCGGCGCAGGACAGGTTGAAGACGCGCCGCGCCAGACGGTCCGGATCCCACACGAACGGCGACCAGCGGCCGAAGGTGGCCTGCCATGCCCGCACCAGACGCAGCGCCTCGCGCGCGCCGCGCTCGCCCTCTCCCATCAGATGCGGCAGCCAGGCGAAGGCGTGCAGCTGGGCCGCGAAGGGCCGGGATGGACTGGGCCGATTCCACGGATCCTCGGGAGCGGCCGCGTCCATCGCCGTCCCGGCCAGAACGAAGCGGCCGTCCAGCACGGACCTGCCCAACGCGGCGTCCACCGGACGCGGGTCCTTCGGCGCGCAGGCGAAGGCGGCGACCCGGGTTCCCCCCAAGGTCGCGCCATAGCCGGGCAGGCCGTAGAGCTCGATCCACAGCTGGCGGGTCAGCATGCGCCCGGCGAGCGCGGGCCACAGCTCCGGTCCGGAGGCCGCGCCCGTCGGCTTCACAGGCGTGCGCATCGGCGCGCCGCGAAGGCCGGGGATGTCGGGGGCCCCGCTCACGCCGCGGCTTTGAGCGCCGCGATGTTGGCGGCGTAGGCGCCGGCGCCGCCCCTGAACGCCGCCGTCCCGGCGACCAGGGCGTCGGCCCCGGCGGCGACGCAGGCGCCGGCGTTGGCGGCGGTCACGCCCCCGTCGACCTGCAGGGTGGCCCTCGACCCCGCCGCGTCGAGGATGGCGCGGACGCGCTCGATCTTGCGCAGCGAGGACTCGATGAAGCCCTGACCGCCGAAGCCCGGATTGACCGACATGATCAGGACGAGGTCCAGCAGATCGACGGTTTCGGCCACCACCTCCACGGGCGTGGCCGGGTTCAGCACCAGCCCGGCCTTCGCGCCCAGCTTGCGGATCTGACCGAGGGTGCGATGCACGTGCGGGCCGCTTTCGGGATGCACCGACAGAATGTCGGCCCCGGCCTCGCGGTAGGCCTCCAGCCACGCGTCGACCGGCGCGACCATCAGGTGGACGTCGAACGGCTTCGTCGAATGCGGCCGCAGCGCTTTCACCACCATGGGGCCGATGGTCAGATTGGGCACGAAGTGACCGTCCATGACGTCGACGTGGATCCAGTCGGCCCCGGCGGCGTCGATGGCGGCGACCTCCTCGCCCAGCCGGGCGAAATCGGCGGACAGGATGGACGGACAGATCAGGGGCGCGGCCATGCCTCGGGCTTAAGCCCGGTCGCGGCGCCGGGCAAGCGGCGTCAGGCGACCCGGTCGAAGCGGGCGACGAAGAAGCCGTCCAGACCGCCGCGGTCCGACCACTGGCCGGGGTGCAGCCGCAGGCCGTGGTCGCTCAGCGCGTCGTCGGGCGCGCCGACGGCGGCGGGGTCGATCGGCGTCAGGCGGAAGTCGGCGCGCCGCCGCAGGAAGGCCGGGACCTGACCCTCGCCCTCCTCCCGTTCCAGCGAGCAGACGCAGTAGACCAGCCGCCCCCCCGGCTTCACCCGGTCGGCGGCGGCGTCCAGCAAGCGGTGCTGCACGTCCGACAGGTTGGCCACATCGGCCGGGCGGACCGCGTGCAGCGCCTCGGGATGCCGACGCAGGGTCCCCGTGGCGGTGCACGGCGCGTCCAGCAGGACCGCGTCGAAGGTGCGCGGGTCGTCCCACGCCGCGGCGTCGGCGGCGACCACCTCTGCGGCCAGTCCGGTGCGCGCCAGATTGTCGTGCACGCGCTTCAGCCGCGAGGCGTTGCGATCCACCGCCACGACCGCGGCGCCCGTCGCGGCGATCTGCAGCGTCTTGCCCCCGGGCGCGGCGCACAGGTCCAGAACCGTCTCGCCGGGCTGCGGCGCCAGCGCCCTGACCGGCACGGCGGCGGCCGCGTCCTGCACCCACCAGTCGCCGGCGTCGTAACCCGGCCAGGTCGACAGGTCGCCGCGGCGGCGCGTGCGCACCGACCCGCCCGGCAGGACCTCGCCCTCCAGCGCGGCCGCCAGCGCGCCTGCGTCCACGCCTGGCTTCAGGCTCAGGTCGGTAGCCGGCTCCTCGCGCGCCGCAGCCGCGACGGCGGCCACGGCGTCGGCACCCCAGGCCTGGGTCCAGCGCGCCGCCAGCCATCCCGGCAGGTTGGTCGCCGGATCTCCGTCGGACAGGCCGTCGCGTTCCAGCCCGCGCAGCACGGCGTTGACCAATGCCTTGTAGGGCCGGGTCTTCGCCTCGCGCTCGGCCAGCTTCACGGCGGTGGAGACCGCGGCGAAGGCCGGAACGTCAAGCGCCAGCCTCTGCGCCAGCGCCACCCGCAGCAAGGTCCGAACCTGCTGGGGCGGAGCGGTCTTCAGGCGGGCGTCCAGCGCGCGGTCGATCTCGCCCAGCCGTCGCAGCGCGCCCATGGCGACGGCGCGGGCGAAGGCGCGGTCCTGCGGGGACAGGGCGTTGAAGGGCTTGCCCGCCTGCACGGCGGCCAGACCGTCGCGGCCCGACAGGGCGCCTTCCAGCAGGGCCCCGGCGACGCGGCGCGCCTCGATGCCGGGCTCGGCCTCCGTCACACCGAAACCTGGGCGCCGAGCTCCACCACCCGCCCCGGCGGAATGTGGAAGAAGTCGGTCGGATTGGCGGCGTTGCGCATCAGGAAGATGTACAGCTTGTCCTGCCACAGCGGCATGCCCTGCTGGGCCGACGGCACCAGCGAGCGGCGGCCGAGGAAGAAGCTGGTCGACATGATGTCGAACTTCAGCCCCTGCTTCCGACAGACGGAGAGGGCGCGCGGGATGTGCGGCTGCTCCATGAAGCCGTAGCTGATGGTCAGTTTCTTGAAGTCGTCCGAGATCATTTCGATCTTGATCCGCTGATCCTCCGGCACCCGCGGCCGGTCGGTGGCGCGCACCGTGAGGATCACGTTCTTCTCGTGCAGAACCTTGTTGTGCTTCAGGTTGTGCATCAGGGCGACCGGTGCGACGTCGGGATCGCTGGTCAGGAAGATGGCCGTGCCCGGCGCCCGGTGCGGCGGCCGTGCCCGCAGCATCTCGATCAGGTCGGTCAGCGGCAGCGAGTCCTTGCGAGTCTTGGCCGTCAGGATTTGCGTGCCTCGCACCCAGGTCCACATCAGGATGACCAGGGCCGCGCCCAGAACCAGGGGCATCCACGCCCCGTCGGGGATCTTCAGCAGGTTCGACGTCAGGAAGACGCCGTCGACGAAACCGAACGGAACCAGGGTCGCCAGCACCGCCCACATGGGCCAGTTCCATTTCCGCGTCAGCACGAAATAGGCCATCAGGGTGTTGATCAGCATGACGCCGGTCACCGCGACGCCATAGGCCGCCGTCAGGTTCGACGAGCTCTGGAAGGCGAACAGCAGCACCAGCACCCCGACCATCAGCAGCTGGTTGACCGCCGGCACGTAGATCTGGCCCGCCTGCGTCTCCGACGTGTTGAGGATCGAGATGCGCGGCAGCAGGCCCAGCTGCGTGGCCTGCTGGGTCACCGAGAAGGCGCCCGTGATGACGGCCTGCGAGGCGATCACCGTGGCGGCCGTCGCCAGCGCCAGCATGGGCCAGTAGATCAGCGTCGGCACCATGCTCCAGAACGGGTTTTCCGAGGCCTGCGGGTTGTCGAGGATCAGGGCGCCCTGTCCCAGATAATTCAGCGTCAGGCAGGGAAGGACGAACGTCAGCCAGCCGATGCGGATGGGCGACTTTCCGAAGTGACCCATGTCGGCATACAGCGCCTCGGCCCCCGTTACGGCGAGGAAGACGCTGCCCAGAATGATGAAGCCCAGAAAGCCGTCGTTGATCAGCAGCATGACGCCGTAGTGCGGCGACAGGGCCCGCAGCACCGAGACGTCGTCGAAGATGTGATAGAGACCCAGCCCGCCCAGCGACAGGAACCAGACGGCCGTGATCGGGCCGAACCACTTCGCCAGTCCGGCCGTGCCGCGCGCCTGCACCAGGAACAGGGCGATCAGGATGCCCGCCGACACCGGCACGATGAAGGGGTCCAGCGCCCCGCCCACGCCCGGCGCGTCCTTCACCCCCTCGATCGCCGACAGCACGGAGATGGCCGGCGTGATGATGCCGTCGCCGTAGAACAGGGCCGCGCCGCAGACGCCAAGCAGGAAGATCAGCGCGCTGCGTCGGCCCAGCGCGTTCTGGGCCAGCGCCATCAGCGCAAGGGTGCCGCCCTCGCCCTTGTTGTCGGCGCGCATCAGGAAGAAGACGTACTTGAACGTCACCACCACCATCAGCGCCCAGAAGGCCAGCGACACCACGCCGATCACGGCCAGGTCGCCGGCGACGTCGCCGCCGCGCGCGTGATCGATCGCCTCGCGCAGGGCGTACAGGGGGCTGGTTCCGATGTCGCCGAACACCACGCCGATGGCGCCGATGATGAGGGCCGCCTTGCCGGAACGCGCGTGACCGTCCCCCTGACCGGGGTCCGAAGGCGCGGCGGTGGTGAAGGAGGCGGCGGGCGGAAGGGCCTCGTCGCGGGGTTGGACCCCAGCCATTCAGTGTCTCCGGGACCCGCGGGGAGGCGGTCCGTCCGTGAAAGCCGCGGGGCCTTACGCCCTTTCTTGCGGCGCATCAATCGCGCCCGGAACGGTTGCGAAGGAGAGCGGGTTGCGCGGGGTTTGTGAATCCCCCGCCGCATGCCTAAATTGCGGGACGGAGCAGACATGTCCGACAGCCAGAGATTCCCCGTCGCCGCCCACGCCCTGGCCTATCTGGCCCACAAGGGCGCCTATGGGCCCGAAGCCGCCGCCGCCAGCGCGGTGCTGGCCGCGTCGGTGCCGACCAATCCCGTCGTGGTGCGACGCGTGACTGCCCTGCTGGCCAAGGCGGGACTGATCGCCACGCGGCCCGGCGCATCGGGCGGAGCCTGGCTGCTGCGACGACCGGAAGACATCCATCTGGACGAAGTGCTGCGTGCCGTGAACGGCTGCGCCCATCTGGGCTCCACCCCCGCCGGGGCCAAGGGCTGCCCGGTCGGCGAACACATCCCGCGTCAGGTGGCCAAGGCGCTGACGGCCGCCGACGTGGCCGCCGGAGAAGCGCTGGCCAAAATCACGATCGCGGACCTGCTGGCCGAGGATCCCGACAGCCTGCGTCCGTTCGCGCCGCATTCCTCCTGTCCCGTCGCGGCGTGAGCCTGCCCTCGAAGGTGCGGCCGACGATGCTGGTCACCGGCGCCTCCGCCGGGATCGGCGCGGCGCTGGCGCGGGAGTACGCGCGGCACGGCTGGGACCTGATCCTGACGGCGCGACGTGCCGCGCCACTCGAAGCCCTGGCCGCGGAACTGACGCAGACGGGCGCCGCCGTGGCGGTGCTGACTGAGGATCTGGCCGATCCGGACGCCCCCGCGCGACTGGTCTCCGAGATCGCCCGGCGCGGCCTGCACGTCGACGGCCTCGCCAACAACGCCGGCTTCAGCCGGACCTCGGGCTTCCTGAACACCGATCCCGACGACCACCGCGCCATGACGCAGGTCATGCTGGGCGCGCCGGTCGAGCTGGCGCGCAGGCTGGCGCCCGGAATGGTCGGGCGCGGCTTCGGGCGCATCCTGAACGTCGCGTCGCTGGCGGGCCGGATGCCGGCGACGGGCGGCGACACCCTGTACGGCCCGATCAAAAGCTTCCTGATCAAGGCTTCGCAAGGTCTGCATCTGGAGCTGCGGGGGACCGGCGTTCACGTCACCGCGCTGTGTCCCGGCTACACCCTGACGGAGTTCCACGACGTCAATGGGACCCGCGAAGAGGTGTCGTCAGCCTATCCCGGCTGGATGTGGCAGACGGCCGAGCATGTGGCGCGCGTGGGATACGCGGCCTGCGAGGCGAACCGGGCGCAGGTGACGCCGGGGATCGTGAACAACCTGCTGGCCGGTCTGGCCAAACACCTGCCGGATCGCATGGCCCTGAACATGGTCGGCGGGCACGCGAAGCGGCTCAAGCGCATCTGACGCCTTACCGATCCTTCACGTGCGCGGTCCCGACCTTCGGGTAGCGTGGACGCGGGAGGACATCACCATGAAGACGCTCGTCTGCGCCGCAGCCCTGCTGGCCCTCGCCGCGCCCGCCGCGGCGCAGGTCATCCGCTTCGAGGACGCCGGCGACCGCCTGCCCGCCTTTGACGGCCACTGGACCATGGACGTCGGCTCCGCCGATCTGGACGGCGACGGCGATCTGGATCTGGTGCTTCCGCAGGAGTTCCGGCTGAACCGCATCGTGAAGAACGAGGGCGGCCGGTTCGTGGACGCCTCCGACCTGTTCCAGCCGCTGTCTGACGCCGAAATGGCCGGCGGCCCTCCGCAGCTGCAGTTTCCCGGCGCGGGGCATGACAGCGAGGACGTCTCCATCGCCGACTTCGACGGCGACGGCGGGCTGGACCTGATCATCGTCCAGGAGGACGACGTGAAGTTCGGCCGCACCGGGGTGCATGAAGGCTATCGCAGCGTCGACGGACGCTACGTGCGGGCCTTGCCCCTGCCCGACATGGAAGCCGACGCCGTCGCTCACGGCGACGTGGACGGGGACGGGGACCTCGACCTGATCCTCGCGGGCGCCGGCCAGGATCGGGTGCTGATCAACGCCAACGGGGTCTTCACCGACGAGACGGCGGCCCGTGCGCCGGCGGAGGCCCGAACCACCCAGGACGCGGAGTTCGTCGACGTCGACGCCGACGGCGATCCGGACGTGGTCCTGGGTCAGGAGGACGGCTGGGCCCTGTGGCTGAACGACGGGCGGGGTTCATTTCGCCGACGCTTCGGACCGCCTGCCCGATCCGGGCAACGTCGAGGCGCGCAAGGTGAGAGCGGCCGACGTGGACGGCGACGGCGATCTCGACCTCTTCTTCGCCCATGTCGCCTGGCAGGGCCGGGCGGGGCAGGACCGGCTGGTCCTGAACGACGGGACGGGGCGGTTCGTCATCTCCGACACCATCCCGGCCGAGGAGGGCACCACCGTGGACGGGGCCTTCGTCGATCTGGACGGCGACGGCGACCTGGACCTGATCCGCGCCGATCTGGGGCCGGTCACGGTGTGGGAAAACGATGGCCGTGGCCGCTTCGCCGACGCCACCGCACGGCATTTCGCCGAGCCGGTGAGCGGCCCAAACGTGGCGCTGGAGGTGGCGGATTTCGACGGCGACGGGGTCGTCGACCTGTATGTCGGCCGGCTGAAGGCGGCAGGCGCGGGCATGCCGGACGTCGTCGACCGGCTGTTCTTCGGGAAGCGTTAGGCATCTTCGCAAGCCCGATTTCAAGGGATGCCGGGGCAGGCTGCCCCCATGTCGCGTTCGTCCAGGTCCAGCGCCCCGCCCGCCGAGCTCTCACCGGAGCGTCAGTTCCTGAGGCTGATGAGCCATGAGATGCGCACGCCCCTGAACGGGGCGATCGGCATGCTGGGGCTGTTGCAGCGGACCCGTCTGGACGGCGCCCAGCGCGCCTATGCCGAGGCCGCCCGGGCCTCGGCCGAGCATCTGCTGGGTCTCGTCAACGACCTGCTCGACTATGCCCGGCTGGAAGCCGGCAAGCTGGAGTTCGACCTGGCGCCGGTCGATCCGGAGGCGCTGGTGCGTCAGGTGGTCGAGCTGCTGGCCCCGCGCGCCCACGACAAGGGGCTGGAGATCGTCGGCTGGTCCGACGGCCCGGCCGTGCGCCTGTCCGCCGACGAGGGCCGCCTGCGGCAGGTGCTTTTCAACCTCGCCGGCAATGCGGTGAAGTTCACGGAATCCGGGGCCGTAGCCGTCAGGGCGACGACGAAGACCCTGCCCGGCGGCCGGGCGCGGCTGACGCTGACGGTCGACGACACCGGCCCGGGCGTGCCGAAGGCGGCCCGCGCGCGCATCTTCGAGGAGTTCGGCCACGCCGAGGCGGGCGACGCGGTGCGCGTGGACGGCGCCGGCCTGGGGCTGGCCGTCGTCCGCAAGCTGGCCGGGGCCATGGGCGGTTCGGTCGCCGTGCAGGACCGACCCGACGGCCCGGGCGCCCGCTTCGTCTTCGTCGCCGAGTTCGACGCCACACCCGTGAAGGTCGCGGCTGCGCCGGCGCTGGCCGGTCTGACGGTCGCGGTGCGCAGCCCCGATCCCTTCGTGCGCCGCGCGGCCGAGGCCCAGGCACGGGCCTGCGGCGCCGCGATCGGCGAACAGTCCGACGTGCTTCTGGTCGATCACGCCGAGGCGGCCGCCGCCGGGCGGGCCCTGGCCGAGCGGCCCGACCGCCCCGCGCTGATCCTGCTGCGCCCGACTGACCGCGACCTGATCGCCCGGTATCGCGGCGCGGGCTGGGCGGGCTATCTGATCAAGCCCCTGCGCGGCGCATCGCTGGCCGAGCGCGCGGTGGCCGCCGTCAAGCGGGGCCCGCAGGCCGCCGCCGTCGTTCCCGACGACGACCGCGTGGCGCCGCCCCGCGCCTTCGCCGCACGCGTGTTGCTGGTCGAGGACAACCCGGTGGGCGCCCTGCTGGCCAAGACCCTGCTCAAGCGCGAAGGCTGCACGGTGGAGACCGCCGCCAGCGGCGACGAGGCGCTGCAGGCGCTGAAGCGGGCCCGCTACGACCTGGTCTTCATGGACATGCGGATGCCCGGCATGGACGGGCCGACCGCGACGCGGGCCATCCGCGCCGGCGGGGACCGGACGCCCATCGTCGCCCTGACGGCCAATGCCTTCGAGGAGGACAGGCGCGCCTGTCTGGAGGCCGGCATGGACGACTGGATGCCCAAGCCGCTGGAGCCCGAGACCCTGCGCGCCGCCCTGGCCCGCTGGACGAACCGCGAAGTCCGCGCCAAGGTCGCCTGATCGACGCCTTGGGGGGCGTTCGAAGAGGGACGCCTGAATGACCGATGCCGCGAAACCCGCCCGGGGCCTGGGGGGCCTGGCCGTCTATGGCGAGCGGCGGACCTTCGTCATGCTGCTGCTGGGCTTCGCGTCGGGCCTGCCCAACCTTCTGATCTTCGACACCCTGTCGGCGTGGCTCCGCGACGCGTCGGTGTCGCTGGAGGTCATCGCCTTCTTCGGCCTGGCCACCCTGACCTATGCGCTGAAGTTCGTCTGGGCGCCCCTGCTGGACCGGACGAACATTCCGGTCCTGACCAAATGGCTGGGCCATCGCCGGTCGTGGATGCTGGCGACGCAGGCCATGCTGATCCTCGGTCTGTGGCTGATCTCCGGATCGAACCCGCAGAACGCGCTGGGCATGGTCGCCCTGTTCGCCGTCATCGTCGGCTTCTTCGGCGCGACGCAGGACATCGCCATCGACGCCTGGCGCATCGAGGCGTCGGACGACAGCCGCCAGGGCGCCATGGCGGCCGCCTATCAGCTGGGCTGGCGCGTGGCCCAGATCACCGCCGGGGCCCTGCCTCTGATTTTGGCCGAGCTCTACAACTGGAACCTCTCCTATGCGGTCATGGCCGCGCTGATGGGCTTCGGCGTGCTGGGCGTGCTGATGGCCCCGCGTGAGAAACAGCATGTCATCCGCCCGATCCCGGTCGGCGACGTGCCGTCGCGCCCGGCCTTCGAGGTGATCGAGTGGATCGTGCGGCTGGCCCTGATCGCGATCGCGGCCCTGATCATCGGCACCGGCCTGACCGACCAGCCGGACGCCCTGCTCTGGGCCTTCGGCGGCGTTCTGGACGAGCCGACGCGGGCGGCCGTCACCGCCGGGCTGGAGAACGGCGAGCTGTCGGGCGTGCTGATCCAGTTCGCCTACGTCATCGGCGGCTTCGCCCTGGTGACCGCCGCCTGCTGGCCCATTCCGGGCTTCCGCACGCGGCCGGGCGCCTATCTGGCGGGATCGTTCGGCGAGCCGCTGGCCGACTTCTTCATCCGCTTCGGCCGACTGGCCCTGCCGATCCTGGCGCTGATCTGCCTCTACAGGCTCGCGGACTTCGTTCTGAACATCATGAACCCCTTCTACCTCGATCTGGGCTTCTCGAAGATCGAGGTGGCCGAGGTCCGCAAGGTGTTCGGCGTCGTGGCGACCTCGGTCGGCGTCTTCATCGGCGGGTGGATGGTCGCGCGGCTGGGTCTGATCCGGACCATGGTGATCGGCGCCTTCATGAGCCCGGTGTCGAACCTGATCTTCGCCTGGCTGGCGACGCAGGGGCACGACCTGTCGGCGCTGTTCGTCGCCATCTGCGTGGACAACGTGGCCACCGGCATCGCCGGAACGGCCCTGATCGCCTACATGTCCAGCCTGACGTCGATCGGCTTCACCGCGACGCAGTACGCCCTGTTCAGCTCGCTGTACGCCCTGCCGGGCAAGATCATCGCCTCGCAGTCCGGAAAGATCGTGGAGGCGTCGGCGCGCTCGGCCGACGCGGGGGGCCTGCCCGCCGCCTTCAAGGGGCTGTTCACCGGCATGCCGGAGGGGTCGCTGGTCGAAGGCGCGGCGAAGAGCGGCGTGACCGTGCAGGGTCTCGGCGCCGGCTATTTCAGCTTCTTCCTGTACTCGACCGTGATCGGGGTCTTCGCCATCCTGCTGGCCTTCTACGTCGCCAAGCGCCAGCCCGCGGTCATGGCCGAGGCCGCCGCCCGCGCCGAGGAAGAGAAGGCCGAAGCCCAGCCGTCGTGAGGTGAGACGAGGAGGGTCAGCCCTCCTCGATCACGCCCTCTTCATAGGCCGCGAAGGTGGCCGCCGTGATGATCTCGCTGACCGAGGCGCCCAGCGAAACGATCTGCACCGACTTCTCCAGCCCCACCAGCAGCGGGCCGATCACCGTCGCGCCGCCCAGCGCCTGGACCAGCTTGGTCGAGATCGAGGCGGAGTGGACCGCCGGCATGATCAGGACGTTGGCGTCCTTGGACAGGCGCATGAAGGGGTAGTTGGCGCGCTGTTCCGGATCCAGCGCCAGCTCGGGGGGCATCTCGCCCTCGTATTCGAAGTCGACGCCGCGCCGGTCGAGGATGCGGATGGCCTCGCGCACCTTCTCGCCCCGGTCGCCCGGCGGGTTGCCGAAGGTCGAATAGCTCATGAAGGCCACGCGCGGCGACCGCCCAAGCCGGCGCACGGTGTCCGCCGCCTGCACCGCGATGTCGGCCAGTTCCTCGGCGTCCGGCAGCTCGTGCACCGTGGTGTCGGCGACGAACAGGGTGCGGCCCTTGGCCAGCACGATCGACAGGCCGATCAGGGTGCCGCGCACGTCCAGCACGCGGCCGACCTCGCGCATGGCCATGTTGAAGTTGCGGGTCACGCCGGTGACCATGCAGTCGGCGTCGCCGTGGGCCAGCATGGCGGCGGCGAAGTAGTTGCGGTCCTGGTTGACCATGCGCTGCACGTCGCGGCGCAGCCAGCCGCGCCGTTGCAGCTTGCCGAACAGGAAGTCCACGTACTGCGTGTTCTTGTGCGAGACGCGCGCGTTGTGAATCTCGATTCCCAGCTCGTCGAAGTTCAGGCCCGCCTCGGCGGCGTTCTGGCGCACCAGATCCTCGCGGCCGATCAGGATCGGCGTGCCCAGCTCCGCCTGCTTGAACTGCCAGGCGGCGCGGATGACCGACGCTTCCTCCCCCTCGGCGAAGACCACGCGCTTGTTGGGCGCGCCGCGCACGGCGGAGGAGATCTTCTGCATCAGGGCGGCGGACGGATCGACCCGCTCGCGCAGCTGGGCGCGATAGGCGTCCATGTCGGCGATCGGTTTGCGCGCCACGCCGGTATCCATCGCAGCCTGGGCCACGAAGGGCGGGATGTACCAGATCAGGCGCGGGTCGAAGGGCGAGGGGATGATGTAGTCCGGCCCGAACTTCAGCTTGCGCCCGCGATAGGCGGCGGCGACCTCGTCCGGCACGTCCTCGCGCGCCAGCGCCGCCAGGGCCTGCGCGCAGGCGACCTTCATCTCATGGTTCACCTGCCGCGCCCGCACGTCCAGCGCGCCGCGGAAGATGTAGGGGAAGCCGAGCACGTTGTTGACCTGGTTCGGATAGTCCGACCGGCCCGTGGCGATGATGGCATCGGACCGCACGCTCATCACGTCTTCCGGCGTGATCTCCGGGTCCGGATTGGCCATGGCGAAGATGATCGGATTGGGCGCCATGGACGCCACCATCTCCTTGGTGATCGCCCCCTTGGCCGCGAGGCCCAGCACAACGTCGGCGCCGACCATGGCCTCTTCCAGCGTGCGGTGCGGCGTGTCGGTGGCGTGCGCCGCCTTCCACTGGTCGACGTTGGGGCGGCCTTTGTACACCACGCCGTCCCGGTCGAGGATGACGGTGTTCTCGGCCTTCACGCCGGCGGCCTTCATCAGGCCGATGGACGACAGGCCCGCGGCGCCGGCGCCCACCAGCACCACCTTCACCTCGTCCAGCCGCTTGCCGGCGATGTGGCAGGCGTTGATCAGGCCGGCGGTGGAGATGATGGCCGTGCCGTGCTGGTCGTCGTGAAAGACCGGGATGTCCAGCAGATCCTGCAGCTGGGTCTCGATCTCGAAGCATTCGGGGGACTTGATGTCCTCCAGATTGATCCCGCCCCAGGTGTCGCCGATGTTCTTCACGACCGTGACGAACTCGTCCGGGTCCGTGGTCTTCACCTCCACGTCGAAGCTGTCGACGTCGGCGAAGCGTTTGAACAGGACGGACTTGCCCTCCATCACCGGCTTGGACGCCATGTGGCCGAGGTTGCCGAGGCCGAGGATGGCGGTGCCGTTCGAGATCACGGCCACCATGTTGCCCTTCGCCGTGTAGTCGTAGGCGCGGTCCACGTCCTCGGCGATCGCCAGCACCGGCACGGCCACGCCCGGCGAATAGGCCAGCGACAGATCCCTCTGGGTCGCCATCGGCTTGGTCGGGGCCATCGAGATCTTGCCCGGGGTCGGGACGCGGTGGAATTCCAGCGCCTCGTCGTCGGAGAAGGTCTGTTTGTCGGTCTGGTCGGGCATGGGACTCGCGCGGGGTGGTGAAGCGCGCGAACCCTAGGCGGCGGGCGCTTCCTCGACAACCGCCGCACGGCCGCGGCGCGGCAGGCGCCAGATCTGGTTCTCCTCGAACCGCTCGCCCATCCACGCCATCACCGTGACGGTGATCTCGCGGTCGTCCCAGTCGATCAGGTTGAAGCTGGCCGGGGTGCCCCGAATCCGGTCCGACAGGGTGCCGCACCCAACGGCATAGGAGCAGTTGTCCACCAGCGGGATGGGCGTCGCGAACGGCACGTGGACGTGTCCCGTCAGGATCAGGTCCACCCCGGCCTCGGCGAAGATCATGGCCGCCGCCTCGCCGCGCTTCACGTCGCCGCTGACCGGCGTGCCGATCATCTCGATCAGCGGGTGGTGGCAGGCCAGCACGCGCAGCACGCCCTTCGGCGCGGCCTCCAGCGCCTGTGCCGCGCGGCGGGTCTGATCCAGATCGATGACGCCCTTGGACCAGTTCAGCCGCGCCTGCCAGCCGCGCGCGGTGGTGACGCCGCGCACCATGACCCGGTCGCCGACGAACTGGTGGTCGTGCGCCGGGTGTCCGATCACCGTCTCGAACGCCTTCCACGGCGAGAAAAGCCGATGCCAGACGTTGAAGTACGGGACGTCGTGATTGCCCACGACCACAAAGGTCGGGTTCGCCAGCCGGTCGATCCAGCGCGCCGCCGCCTCGAACTCCTCCGGCTGCCCTGACTGCGTCACGTCGCCGGTCACCAGAGTCAGGTCCGGCTTCAGCGTGTGGGTCAGCTCCATGGCGGCCTCCGCCGCCGCCGCGTTCTCGCGCCCGAAATGGACGTCCGAGACCTGCACCAGACGCCCGCTCACGCCTCGATCCCCGCGTGATCCAGATTGGGGGCCAGGGCCTTGAAGGCGCGCGGCCGGAAGCTGGCGATCGCCTCCGCGTCCAGCCGCAGGGGCTCGCCGTCGACCACCGCCGGAATGCGCGACCGCGCGCGCAGCGTCACCTTGCGGACCGTCTGGGTGGTCACCGCCGGGTCGTGCCGCCAGTCGTCGAACAGGGCGTGCGCGGCCAGCCTGAAGGCGTCCGCCGCGCCGGACGGAGACATGGCCGCGGCCTCCAGCCCCTTGTCGACGTCCATGACCTTCGAGATCAGCGGGGTGATCAGGGCCACCGCCTCGGCCCGTCGGACCGGCCCTCCGTCCAGCTGGTAGCGCAGGCGGCCGCCGAACGCCCGGCGAAGGGCGCGGCGGCCATGCAGCCAGGCCAGCCGCCAGTCGCCTTCGCGCACGGCCTCGCGCGCGGGCGCCCACAAGGCGGGCGCGCCGAAGATGGCGGCGCAGAAAAAGGCGCGGCCCTCGATCTCTCCGCCGGAGATGTGGCGGATCTCGCCGGTCTCGAGCGTTTCCCTCAGCGCCTTGCGCCAGTCGGTCGTGCCGTACAGCGCCTTCGGCAACATGTTCATGGTGCCGCCCGGCAGGGGCGCGATCATCGGGCCGTCGTCGCCTATGGACGAAGCGATGGTCCCCGCCGTGCCGTCGCCCGCCAGGATGATCAGCAGGTCGGGCCTGGCCTCCAGCGCCGTCGAGATGCCGTCGGAAAAGGCGCCGGGCTGCAATTCGACCACCTCCGCGTCCGCGATGGCGTACTCCGACAGGATCCCGCGGGCGGCTTCGGCCGCGCCCGCGTCGACGCTGCCGGACGCGGGATTCACGATCATCCGCACGCGGCCCAGCGTGACGTGCGGGGTCAGCTCCCGCGCCTCGGGTTCGCTGGGCGCGGGATCCACGGCAAAGGTTTCGCTCATGCCTGCCCGAACGTCCCGCAGGGCGGGGCGTTCCGGCGGCTCAGCCCGCCTTCTTCAGCTCTTCGGCCGTCTTGGCGGCGCCGGCCTCCAGCGCGTCGCCGGTCTTCTCCGCGGCCTTGCCGGCCTCGTCGGCGACCTTGTCGGCCGCGACGGGAACGGCGTCCACCGCCTCCTCCGTCTTGCCGCTGACGGTGTTCCACGCCGTGGCGATCCAGCCGTCCATGCGGGCGCCGGCCTCGGCCACCGACCGGTCCATGATCGACAGAACCGCCATCACCGCGCCGAACAGCGCCAGCAGTCCGACCAGAAAGCCCACCAGCGGATTGCCGCCGCGGCGACGCTTCGACGCCCAGACGGGGCCGGCGCCGTCGTCCGCCATGCGCGCGATCTCAGAAAAACGCATCATTCACCCAACCCCCAACTTAGATGTCGGCCCCCCAAGAGCCGCGTCCGGTCGCAGACGTTAACCTTATAGAGCCGACCTTACGGCTCAGCCTAATCGCGGAACCGCCATGGGGGTCCAGCGTTCTCACCCCCGGGGCGAACCAGAGATTCTTCCAGAGGACGAAACCACCATGAAAAAGGCTCTCATCGCCATCGCCGGCGCCGGCCTGCTGACCGCCGCCTGCGCCAGCGACCCCTACGGCTCGAATGAAACCGTGCGTCAGGGCGCCATCGGCGCCGGCATCGGCGCCGTCGCCGGCGCCATCATCGGCAACAACGTCGGCGGCGGCAACGCGGCCACCGGCGCCGCGGTCGGCGCGGCCATCGGCGGCGCCGCGGGCGCCATCCGCGGCTCGCAACAGGACCGCGCCAACCAGCGCTACGACCAGGCGCGCGGCATCTACTGCTATCCGGAAGGCGACTGCTACTATCCGGACGGCCGCCGCTATCGCTAAGGCGACCTGAAGCCTGCGAATCGCCCGCCTCTCCGCGGAGAGGCGGGCGTTTTCACGTAAGGCGAAGCTTCTGCGGCAACCCCCGCGGAGGATCGGCGTTACCCCGAAGCACACAGGGGGACGCCATGAAGACCGCAGCCACACTTCTCTCCGCCGCCGTCGTCGCCGCGTCCCTGTCCGCGTGCGCCCAAGGGCCCGTGAGCCGCGATCAGCTGGTGGCCCAGCCGTCGGCATGCGGTCCGCGTGGCTTCGAAGTCTACTTCGCCGAGAACGCGGCCCAGCTGACCCAGCCCGCCCGTCAGGCCATCGACCTGATGGCCGACCAGATGGCCGACTGCGCCATCAGCAAGGTGACGGTCATCGGACTGGCGTCGGCCACCGGCACGCCGGAAGCCAACCTCAGCCTGTCCCAGCGCCGGGCGCAGACCGTCGCGGCCGAGTTCGCCCGCAAGGGCTGGCCCGCCCCCGCCTTCGAGCTCGAGGCGGCCGGCGACGCGGGCGCCGTCGCCGCCGACGGGACGATGGAACCGCTGCGGCGCCGGACCCAGGTCTTCATCGAGGCCGCGCCGCGCTGACCGCCGCCTGCGGCGTCGCCGCGGCTTTGACCCGCGCCATATGACGGCTACGACGGAGGCGAACCCTCCGGAGTCCCGCGTGCGCCGCCTGTTCGCCCTCATCCTCGCGATCCTGCTCTGGCCCGCTCTGGCGGCGGCACAGCCGAAGGCCACCGAGCGGATCGAGGCCGAACTGGTGTCCATGTCGGCCTGGGCCACGCCCGGATCGACGCTGATGCTGGCGGTGCGGCAGGACACCCAGCCGGGCTGGCACACCTACTGGCGCAATCCCGGCGACTCGGGCGGCGCCACAACGCTGGACTGGCGTCTGCCGGCCGGCTTCACCGCCGGCGAGATCGTCTGGCCCCTGCCGGAGCGGCAGCGTCTCGGCGATCTGATGAACTACGGCTATTCCGGCGTCGTCTACCTGCCGGTTCCGGTGCAGGTCCCGGCCGACGCGGCCACGGGATCACGGCAGACCTTCACCGTCACGGCGCTGTTCCTCGTCTGCAGCGCCGAGATGTGCGTGCCGGACGAACTGGAGCTGTCTCTCGCCCTGCCCGTCGCCCCCGGCGCGGCGACCGACACGGATCACGCTCCGGCCATCCGGCAGGTCCTGGAGACCAGTCCCCGGCCGGCCCCGATCGCGGCGCGCGTGACCCTGGGCGACGACGGCCGGCCCGTTCTGACCGCCGCGGGCACGGAGCTGCAGGGCGTGACGCGGGCCTACTTCTTCCCCTTCGAAGGCGGCCTGGTGGACCATGCCGCGACGCAGACCGGGACGCGCGGGCCGGGCGGCGTGGCGCTGACCCTGACGGCCGGGAAGGGCTTCGGCACGGCGGCGCGATCGCTGGCGGGGGTTCTGGACACCGACCGGGGCGCCTTCGAGATCATGGCTGAACCCGGCGCCCTTCTCCCGGGCACGACGGGCGGCGGGGCGCTGGCCGAGGGCACGGGGACCTCCGGCGGCGGCGCCGCCGCAGGCGTGCTGGCGGCGCTGGGGCTGGCCCTGATCGGGGGGCTGATCCTGAACCTGATGCCCTGCGTCTTCCCCATTCTGGCGATGAAGGCGGCGTCGCTGGCCGCCACGGCGCACGACGCCTCGCGGGCCCGGCGCGACGGGCTGGCCTTCCTGGGCGGCGTGCTGGTCGCCTTCCTGGCGCTGGGCGGGGCCCTGCTGGCGTTGCGCGCGGCGGGACAGGCCGTCGGCTGGGGGTTTCAGCTGCAGTCGCCGGGCGTGATGGCCGGGCTGACGCTGCTGATGCTGGCCGTCGGACTGAATCTGTCGGGCGTCTTCCACGTCGGCGCGGGTCTGCAGGCAGCGGCCGGATCAGGCCCGCTGTCGCGCCTGCCGGGAGGCGTGGGCGCGTTCTTCACCGGGGTGCTGGCGGTGGTGGTGGCGGCGCCCTGCACCGCGCCCTTCATGGCGCTGGCCCTCGGGGCCGCGCTCGTCATGCCCTGGCCGCTGGCCCTGCTGGTCTTCGCCATGCTGGGCTTGGGACTGGCCCTGCCCTATCTGCTCGTGAGCTTCAGCCCGGCCGTTCTGCGCCGCCTGCCCCGCCCCGGTCCCTGGATGGAGCGGCTGAAAGGGCTTCTGGCCTTCCCCATGTACGGCACGGCCCTGTGGCTGGCCTGGGTGTTCAGCCGTCAGGCGGGGGCCGAGGCGCTGGCCCTGCTGTTCGCCGCCGCGCTGCTGGTCGCCTTCGGCCTGTGGCTGGCGGGGTTGAATCAGGTGGCCCGGGCGGAGGGACGCCCGGCGGTCCTTGGCGCCGTGGCGGCGACGCTGGCCCTGCTGGGCGGCCTCGGTCTGGCTGGAACGGCGGCGCTGCTGCCGGCCCCGGCCGCCGGGGAGGCCGGTGCAAGCGCGACAGCCCTGCCTTCGCAGCCATGGTCGGCCGAAGCGGTCGCCGCCGCGCGTCGCGAGGGCAGACCCGTGCTCGTCAACTTCACCGCCGACTGGTGCGTGACCTGCAAGATCAATGAACGTGCCGCCTTGGCGTCCGGGCGTGTGTCGCAGGCCCTCGAGGCGGCCGACGCCGTCTATCTGGTCGGCGACTGGACCCGACGCGACGACGTCATCGCCGCCGAGCTGGCCCGGCACGGCCGCTCGGGCGTGCCCCTGTATCTGCTCTACCCGGCGGGGGGCGGCGAGCCCCGCGTCCTGCCGCAACTTCTGACGGAGGGCGCCGTGATCCGGGCCCTTCAGGAGACGTCCGCCCGCCGACCCCAAGGAGACTTCCGATGATCCGCGTGACCTTCGCTTGCGCCGCCGTCCTGGCCCTCGCCGCATGCTCGCCCGCGTCGGAGGCACCCGAGCCGAAGACCGAAGCCGCCGCCCCGGCCGCCGCCCTCCCGGCGGCTCCCCCCTTCACCCTCGTCGACGCCGAGGGCGTCCAGCGCAGTCTGGCCGATTTCCGCGGCAAGACCGTCGTCATCGAGTGGACCAACGAGGGCTGCCCCTATGTGAAGAAGCACTATTCGACCGGCGCCATGCAGGCGCTGCAGCGCGAAGCCACGGGCGACGGCGTCGTCTGGCTGACCATCATCTCCTCGTCGCCGGGGACGCAAGGTTACGTCGAGGGCGAAGCGGCGCGGGCCTTCAGGGCGAAGCATCAGGGTCAGTGGACGCACCTGCTGCTCGACCCGACGGGTCAGGTCGGCAAGCTGTACGACGCGAAGACGACGCCCGACATGCGGATCATCGATCCCGAGGGCCGCGTGACCTACGTCGGCGGAATCGACGACCGGCCGACGAACAAGGTCGAGGATCTGGAAGGCGCCGACAACTTCGTCCGCGCCGCGCTGTCGGACATGGAGGCGGGACGACCCGTGGCGACGCCTTTCGCCCAGCCCTATGGCTGCGCGATCAAGTATCCGGAGACGGTCGAGGCCGAGGCCTGATCAGACTTCCGGCTGCGGCGGCGCGGTGATCACCGCCACGTTGTCGTCGAACAGGTGGATCAGTTCCGAAAGGGCCGAGGCGCGCTCCTCCGGCGTCGCGGCGCTCTCCAGGGCCGTCAGCCGAACCGGGATGTCTTCCGAGATGCCGCGCAGGATGCACTTCAGGTCGCCGTCCACGCCGCGCTCCTTCAGCACCAGGTGACCCTGCAGGTCGCGCTCGGCCAGCGCCAGCGCGTCGGTCCGGAACGCCGCCCAGTCGGGACCGCCCAGCACGGCGACCAGGTCCATGCCGGCCCAGCCCTCGGCCGTCGTCTTCAGCTTTCCGGCCCGGGCCACGATGTCGACGAACAGCGGCTCGTCGGCGACGGCGACCGGGTCTCCGGCCTGCCATGCGGGCTGCGCCGCGGAGACGGCGACGGCGGGATCGGTCAGCGAGAGCGCGACGGCGAGGGCGAGACCGCAGGACATGGCGGCGTTCCTTCTGCATCCGAACATCGCGCGACTGGCGAATCGGTCATTGAAAGGGGGTACGCCCCACCCGTAAACGGACGCTTACGCCGCGTCCGCCGGAGCCGAGAATGCCGACCGCCCGTCCCGCCGATCCCGACAAGGCCTGGAAGGCTTTCCGCCGCGCCGTCGCAGCGGACGCGGGGACGCGCATCGCCGACTGGTTCGAAAAGCAGCCCGATCGTCTCGGGCGGCTTACGCTCGAGGCGGCGGGCCTGACGCTGGACCTGTCGAAACAGCCTTGGGGTCCCGGCGCGCTGGCCGCGGCGCTAACGCTCGCGCGCGCCGTCGACGTCGAGGGTCGCCGTGCCGCGCTGTTCGGGGGCGAGGTCGTCAATCCCACCGAGGGGCGCGCGGTCCTCCACCCCGCCCTCCGCGCGCCCGACGGTGCCGTCTTCACCGCTCTGGGCGAGCCCGTGTCCCACGAGGTCGAGGCCGTCCGCGAGGCCATGGCCGAATTCGCCGAGGACGTCCGCTCGGCGCGTGAGACGGGCACGGGCGGCCGCCCGTTTGAAGCGGTCGTCCACATCGGCATCGGCGGATCGGACCTCGGCCCGCGGCTGGTCTGGGACGCGCTGCGCCCCGTGGAGCCGACGATCGACCTGCGCTTCGTCGCCAACATCGACCCGCGCGAGATGGCCGAGGCCCTGGCCGGGCTGGACCCGGAAGCCACGCTCATCGTCGTGGTCTCCAAGACCTTCACCACGCAGGAGACGCTGGCCAACGCGGAACTGGCGCGCGACTGGCTGAAGACCGCCGTCCCCGCCAAACACCTGGGCCGGCACATCGTCGGCGTCACCGCCGCGCCTGAACGCGCCGAGGCTTTCGGCTGCGGCCGCACCTTCGGCTTCAGGGACTGGGTCGGCGGCCGTTACTCCCTGTGGTCGGCCGTGGGTCTGTCGTGCGCCGTCGGCCTGGGCTGGGACGTCTTCTCCGCGATGCTCGAGGGCGCCGCGGAGATGGACGGTCACTTCCGGTCGGCGCCGCTCGAGGCCAATGCGCCGGTCCTGCTGGCCCTGGCCCAGATCCTCAACGTCGCAGGGTTGGAACGCGCCGCGCGCACCGTCGCCCCCTATGCCCACGGTCTGCGCCGCCTGCCGGCCTTCCTGCAGCAGCTCGAGATGGAATCGAACGGCAAGGGCGTGACGCTCGACGGGGCGCCGGTCCCGGCGTCCGGCCCGGTCGTCTTCGGCGAGCCCGGCACGAACGGCCAGCACGCCTTTTTCCAGCAGCTGCATCAGGGCCCGCAGGTGGTCCCGGCGGAATTCGTGGTCGTGGGCGACACGATGGGGGCGGAGGGGGGCACGGGCGCTTCGGAGGCGCCGTTGTGGTCCAACGCCCTGGCGCAGGCGCGGGCGCTGATGGTCGGCAAGACCGCGGGTCAGGCCCTCGCGGAAATGCTGGAACTGGGCATGGAGCCGGAGGAGGCGGATCGTCTGGCCCCGCACAAGGCCTTCCCGGGGAACCGTCCCTCGACCACGATCGTCATGGACGCGCTGACGCCGCGCGCCCTGGGCGCGCTGCTGGCCCTCTATGAGCACAAGACCTTCGTCGAGGGGGTGATCTGGGGCGTCAACAGCTTCGACCAATGGGGCGTCGAGCTGGGCAAGGTCATGGCCCGCAGCCTGCTGGCCGACGCGGAAGCCGGCGCCCCGTCGCCGGAGCTGGATCCTTCGACCGCCGCCCTGCTGACGCGGCTCGCCACCCGCCCCTCGCCGAAAACCGCGCCCGAGGTCGGGGCGAAGACGAAAACGAAGCCGGACAAGGCCAAAAAGAAAAAAGAGCGCGCCCCCGGCAAGGAAGCGCGCCCCCTGTTCCTGTCCCGCAGGAAGCCGCAGGACTAGGCCGGTCTACCAGCGACGGTCGTAGCGGTAGTCGCGGTCGCGGCGGTTCTGCGAACTGCGCCACTCGCCGTGGTTCCTCCAGAAGCGGCCGTCGCGGTAATAGCCGCGGCCCTGATAGGTACGGCCGTCGACGTACCGCTGGTCATAGCCATACCCCGACTGGTAGCCGGAGCGGCTCCGGTCGATGCCGTGTTCCCGCTCCCAGTGGCCCTGATTGCGCCAGCACTGGCCGTCGCGGCGATAGCCGCAGTCGTCGCCGCCGCTCGCCGTGACCCCCACCGCCGCGCCGGCCAGCGCGCCGCCGAGAATGTAGGTGCCGTCGCCCTGACCGATGACGGCGCCGGCCACCGCGCCCACGGCGGCGCCCAGCAGGGCGTCCCGGGTCGAATCGTTGCGGTCGCGGTCCCGATCGTAGCGATAGTCTTGCGCCGCCGCGGGGGCGGCCGTCAGCATCAGGGCGGCCAGAGGGGCGGCCGCCGTCGTCAGGATCGTGGTCTTCATGTCGGCGCTCCTTTCGTGAGGCATGTCCGCACCTTGCGCTTCAGGGACTGAACCAGCAGGGCACGGGGCGTTCAGCGGGCGTTCATGCCCTGCGCCTTGCAGGCGGGCTCCGGGACCGGCAGGGTCGTGCCATGGCGATCTGGGGCGGGCTGAAACGAGCGTTCACCGGCGTGGCGGCGCTGGCCGCGCTGGCGCTGGCCGGCTGCGCCACGGCGCAGGACGTCCCGCCTCCGCCCCCGCCGCCTCCGCCGGTGTCGCCGCCCCCTCCGCCTCCGCCTCCGCCCCCGACCGACGTCCGCATCGCCGACGCGCGTGCCCTCGCCGAGGCGGGAGATCTGGTCGGCGCCGAGATCGCCTTTCTGCGGATCGCCCAGGCCGCCGACTTCCGCGGCGACGCCCGCGCCGCGGCCGAGGCCTGGGTCGAGACCGCCAAGGTCAGGCTGGCTTTGCGGCGCGAGCCGGACGCCGACGCGGCGATCGGTCAGGCGCTGGACGTTCTGGAGGCCGCGTTCGGCCCGGCTTCGCCCGAGCTGGCTCCGACGCTGCTGACGCAGGCGCGCATGCGCTACATTCAGGGGCGGCACGAGGAGGCGCTGGCCGTGGCGGACCGGGGCCTGTCCCTGACCGCCGATCCTCGCTCGCGGGAGGATCTGACCCTCATCGCCGACCTCACCTATGAGCGCGGCAAGAACCTCGACGCGCTGGGCCGCTTCGCGGACGCGGAGGAGGCCGCCCGTACGGTGATCGCCCTGCGAACCGACCTGCTGGGCGCCGACGATCCCTACGTCGGGGACGCCCTGAACCAGCTGGCCAACGCCCTGATGGCGCAAGGTCGCTTCGCCGAGGCCGAGCCGCACCAGCGGCGCGCGCTGGTGATCTACGAGGCCGTCTACGGGGGCGAGGACGCGCAGGTGGCGCTGGCGCTCAGCAATCTGGGCAACATCCTGCGCCGCACCGGCCGCATGGAGGAGGCGGAGCGGTCGCACCGCCGCGCGGTGGCCATCGCACAGGGGGTCGACGATCCCGTCCTGCTGGCCCAGACCCTGACCAACCACGGCTGGCTGCTGCACCTCACCGGTCGCGGAGATCTGGCCGAGCCGATCTTCCGGCAGGCCCTGGCGCTGGCGCTGGACATCGTCGGGCCGGATCATCCCTTCACCGGCGTCGCCACGGCCAATCTGGCCTTCAGCCTCGTGGATCAGGGCCGCCACGCCGAGGCCCTGCCGCTGTTCCAGACCGCCCTGCCGGTGCTGGAAGCCGGGCTGGGCGCCGACAGCCCGGATCTGGTCACGACGCTGGACGGCTATGGACAGGCCCTGATCGGTCTGAACCGGCCGGCCGAGGCCGAGGCCCTGATGGTCCGCTCGGCCGCCATCCTCGCCGCACGCCAGCCGGCGGGCCATCCCGACGCCGTCTTCCAGGCCGCGAACCACGGCGGCTTCCTGGCCGGCGCCGGCCGGCCCGGCGAGGCGCTGGCCGTGCTCAGGCCGGCGCGCGACGCCCTGTTCCGTCGCGACGGACGCCGACTTGAGGGGGGTGATCCCACCCGCCGCGCGGCCCCGCTTTTCCGCCGCCTCGTGCAGGCGGCGTGGCTGGCGAAATCGCCCGACTGAATCCGCACCCAAGCCTTGACGCCCCGTCGCCCCGGACCTACTTCCGCGGCGCGTTAGCACTCGGGCGCGGCGGCTGCCAAAAGCGCCGACGTCCGGGGGCGCTCAATCATCAGAGGCCCTGAAGGGAGAACTACAGATGGCGTTTCGTCCGCTCGGCGATCGCGTGCTGGTCAAGCGCGTGGAAGAGGAATCGAAGACCAAGGGCGGGATCATCATCCCCGACACCGCCAAGGAGAAGCCGCAGGAAGGCGAAGTCGTCTCCGTCGGCCCCGGCGCCCGTGACGACTCGGGCAAGGTCAACGCGCTCGAGCTGAAGGCCGGCGACCGCATCCTGTTCGGCAAGTGGTCGGGCACGGAAGTGAAGATCGACGGCGAAGACCTGATCATCATGAAGGAATCGGACGTCCTGGGCGTGCTGTCGTAAGCACCCGGCGCCTGATTTCACTCCCGTAAACAGACAGATAAGGAGCAGCCGCACATGGCCGCCAAGATCGTTCAGTTCAACACCGACGCCCGCGACAAGATGCTGCGCGGCGTCAACGTCCTCGCCAATGCGGTGAAGGTCACCCTGGGTCCCAAGGGCCGCAACGTCGTCATCCAGAAGTCCTTCGGCGCCCCGCGCTCGACCAAGGACGGCGTCTCGGTGGCCAAGGAGATCGAGCTGGAGGACGCCTTCGAGAACATGGGCGCCCAGATGATCCGTGAGGTCGCCTCCAAGACCAACGACAAGGCGGGCGACGGCACCACCACCGCCACCGTCCTGGCCCAGGCCATCGTTCAGGAAGGCCTGAAGTCGGTCGCCGCCGGCATGAACCCGATGGATCTGAAGCGCGGCATCGACAAGGCCGTGCAGGTCGTGATCGAGGAAGTGAAGTCCTCGTCCAAGAAGGTCTCGGCCAACTCTGAAATCGCCCAGGTCGGCACCATCTCGGCCAACGGCGACAAGGAAGTGGGCGACATGATCGCCCAGGCCATGGAAAAGGTCGGCAACGAAGGCGTTATCACGGTCGAGGAGGCCAAGACCGCCGAGACCGAGCTGGACGTCGTCGAGGGCATGCAGTTCGACCGCGGCTACCTGTCGCCCTACTTCATCACCAACGCCGACAAGATGCAGGCCGAGCTCGAAGAGCCCCTGATCCTGCTGCACGAGAAGAAGCTGTCCAGCCTGCAGCCCATGCTGCCGATCCTGGAGGCCGTGGTGCAGTCGGGCCGTCCGCTGCTGATCATCGCCGAGGACATCGAGGGCGAGGCCCTGGCCACCCTGGTGGTCAACCGCCTGCGCGGCGGCCTGCGCGTCGCCGCCGTCAAGGCGCCGGGCTTCGGCGACCGCCGCAAGGCCATGCTGGAGGACATCGCCGTCCTGACCGGCGGCCAGGTCATCTCGGAAGACCTGGGCATCAAGCTGGAGAACGTCTCGCTCGACATGCTGGGCAAGGCCAAGAAGGTCACCATCACCAAGGACGACACCACCATCGTGGACGGCGTCGGTGAGAAGGACGCCATCGAGGCCCGCATCGGCCAGATCAAGAAGCAGATCGAGGACACCACCTCGGACTACGACAAGGAGAAGCTGCAGGAACGTCTGGCCAAGCTGGCCGGCGGCGTCGCGGTCATCCGCGTCGGCGGCTCGACCGAGGTCGAGGTCAAGGAGAAGAAGGACCGCGTCGACGACGCCCTGAACGCCACCCGCGCCGCGGTGGAAGAAGGCATCGTTCCCGGCGGCGGCATCGCCCTGCTGAAGGCCAGCAAGGCCCTGGACGGCCTGACCGGCGACAACGCCGACCAGACCGCCGGCATCGCCATCATCCGCCGCGCCATCCAGGCCCCGATCCGTCAGATCTCGGAGAACGCCGGGGTCGAAGGCTCGATCGTGGTCGGCAAGGTGCTGGAGAACGCCGACAAGTCGTTCGGCTTCAACGCCCAGACCGAAGAGTACGGCGACCTGGTCGCCATGGGCGTGATCGACCCGGCCAAGGTCGTCCGCACGGCGCTTCAGGATGCCGCCTCCGTGGCCGGCATCCTGATCACCACCGAAGCGGCCGTCGCCGACGCCCCCAAGAAGGCCTCGGCCGGCGCCGGCGGCATGCCGGGCGGCGGCATGGGCGGCATGGGCGACATGGACTTCTGATCCGGAAGGGCGGGCTCGCAAGAGCCCGCCTGCACGGCCCTCTGGCGCAGGCCGGAGGCAAGGAGTTCGGTCAGACCGACATGAGAACGGGCCCGGCGACGGGCCCGTTTTCTATTGCCGACTGGCTGATCCTTTGAGGTGGGTGCGGTGCTGTGTGTGGGAGCGCACCACGTTCCTCATGCTTTCTCCGCACCGGCGGGATGACCCCACCCTTGCCTCCCCCCACGTAACCGTGGCTCCCTCTGCGGCATGAGCGAACTCGACGATTTCCGCGCCTCGACCCGCCAGTGGCTGGAGGCGAACTGTCCGGCCGAGGTGCGGGGGCCCGTGCGGTCCGAGGACGAGGTGATCTGGGGTGGGCGCAAGGCCGTCTTCGCCACGCCGGGGCACGAACGCTGGCTGAAGGTCATGGGCGAGCGGGGGTGGACCGCGCCGGAGTGGCCGGTGGAGTACGGCGGCGGCGGCCTGTCGCGGGAACAGGCCAAGGTGCTGGGCCAGGAGCTGGCGCGCATCGGGGCGCAGCCGGCGCTGAACAGCTTCGGCGTCTGGATGCTGGGCCCGGCCCTGCTGAGGTTCGGCACGGAGGAACAAAAGAAGCGCTTTCTGCCCGAGATCGTGCGCGGCGAGATCCGCTGGTGCCAGGGCTATTCCGAGCCGGGCGCGGGGTCCGACCTGGCGGGCCTTCAGACCCGGGCCGAGGACCGCGGCGACCACTGGATCGTAAACGGCCAGAAGGTGTGGACCAGCTATGCCGACAAGGCGGACTGGATCTTCTGTCTGGTGCGCACCGACCCGGAGGCGCCCAAGCATCTGGGCATCAGCTTCGTCCTGTTCGACATGGCGACGCCGGGGGTGACGACGAAGCCGATCACGCTGATCTCCGGCAAGTCGCCCTTCTGCGAGACCTTCTTCGACGACGTGCGGGTGGAGAAGGAAAATCTGGTCGGGGAGCTGAACCGCGGCTGGGACGTGGCCAAGCACCTGCTGGCGCACGAGCGGACCATGATCGGCGCCATGGGCGAGATCGGCGCCGGCCGCCCGCTGGGCCAGGTCGCGACCGGCGCGATCGGTGTGGACGACGACGGCCGCCTGCTGGACCCCATGCTCCGTGCACGGATCGCCGAGCTGGAAGTGGACGCCGCGGCCTTCCGTCTGGCGCTGGAGCGCACCGGCGACCGGATGAAGGCGAAACAGGCGCACCCCGCGCTGGCGTCCATGCTGAAATACTATGGCTCCGAACTGAACAAGCGGCGGCACGAGCTCTTGATGGCCGCCGGCGGCTCGGATGCGCTGGAGTGGGAGGGCGAACGGTCGAGGGACGGCGCCATGGCCCGAGACTGGCTGCGCACCAAGGCCAACTCCATCGAGGGCGGGACCAGCGAGATCCAGCTGAACATCCTGGCCAAGCACGTCCTCCAGCTGCCGGGGGCGTGAGCGGATGCCGCTGATCCTGACCGACGAACAGACCATGCTGAAGGAGGCCGCCGACGGCTTCCTGACCGAACGCGCGCCGATCGCGCATCTGCGCACGCTGCGCGATTCGCGCGATCCCGACGGCGTCTCGCGCGAGCTGTGGGCCGCGTTCGGGGAGATGGGCTTCGCCGGCGTGGTGGTGCCCGAGGCCGACGGCGGCTCCGGCCTCGGCGCGGTCGAGGCCGGCGTCATCGCCGAGAGCCTGGGGCGCACCCTGACGCCCTCGCCCTTCCTCGGTTCTTCCGTGCTGGCCGCGACCGTTCTGACGCAGGCGGGGTCGGAGACGCAGAAGGCCTGGCTGGCCCGGACCGCGGCGGGCGAGGCGATCCTGTCCCTGGCCGTGGACGAGGGGCCCAAGCATGCGCCCGCCCGCATCACGACGACGGCGCAGCGTCAGGGCAACGGCTTCGTCCTGAACGGAGCCAAGGGCTTCGTGCTGGACGGCCACGTCGCCGACGCCCTGATCGTCGCGGCCAGGACCGACGGCGGCCTGACCCTGTTCCTGATCGATCCGTCCACGGACGGCGTCGCGATCGAACGCACCGTCATGGTCGACGCCCACAACGCCGCGCGTGTCACCCTGAGCGACGTCCGCGTCGACGCCGACGCCGTGATCGGCGCCGTGGACGGGGGCGAGGGGCCGCTGACCGCCGCCCTGAACCTGGGGCGCGCCTGCGCCGCGGCGTCGCTGGTGGGAGCCGGAGACCAAGCCTTCCAGATCACGCTGGACTACCTGCGCACGCGCAAGCAGTTCGGCAAGGCGATCGGCGAGTTCCAGGCCCTGCAGCACCGCGCCGCCCATCTGTTCACCGAGATCGAGATCGCGCAGGCCGCGGTGCTGGCCGCGCTGCAGGCGCTGGACGCCGGCCGCGAGGACGCCGGTCTTGTCGTCTCCGTCGCCAAGGCCAAGGCCGGCCGCGTCGCCGAACTGGCGGTGCAGGAGGCGGTGCAGATGCACGGCGGCGTCGGCATGACCGACGAGTTCGACGTCGGCCTCTACATGAAGCGCGTGCGCGTCCTGAACGAGCTGCTGGGCGACGCCGCCTTCCATCAGGAGGCGCTGGCGCGGTCGCAGGGGTTCTGACGGTGCGCGTGACGCCCTACGAGGACTTCTATCCGGACTCGCCGGCCTATCGGGAGCTCGTGTCCCTACGCATTCCCGGCGGCTGGACGGTGGGGATCAACAAGCTGCGCGTCGGCATGGACGCCGACCTGACCGAGGTGGGCGGCTCGTCGCAGTTCTATGCGTCCAACCCCGGTCGACGGTTCGACATCGACGTGGAGTTCACGCCGGAGTTCGATCCCGAGGGCGTCTTCGTCATGAGCGTCGGCTATCAGCCCTGGCCCCGCTCGCCGAACGGGCGCCGCCGCAAGGACGTGCCGTTCGCCTTCGACGGCCATGCGGAACTGGTCCACCGGTTCGAGACCCGGTCCTTCCCCGAGCTGATCCGCGAGCTGGAGCACTGGATCGCCCGCTGCACCGTCTGGGTGCGCGAACCGAACTAGGCCTGCCGGAAGCCCAGCACGTCCTGCATGTCGTAGAGCCCCGGCTTGCGGCTGCGGACCCAGGCGGCCGCCACCACCGCGCCCTTGGCGAACAGGCTGCGGTCCACCGCCGAGTGGCTGAGCGTCACCGTCTCGTCCTCGCTGGCGAAGATGACCGAGTGCTCGCCGATGATGCCGCCGGCGCGCAGGGCGGCGAAGCCGATCTCGCCTTCCTTGCGGGGCTGGCCGACGCCGTCGCGCGGGGCCGCGCGCACCGCGTCCAGATCGACGTCCCGGCCGTTGGCGACCGCCTGCCCCAGCATCAGGGCCGTCCCGGACGGCGCGTCGACCTTGCGCCGGTGGTGAGCCTCCAGAACCTCGACGTCCCAGTCGCGGCCGTCCAGCCGCTGGGCCGCGTGCTCGACCAGACCGATCAGGATGTTGACGCCCAGCGAGAAGTTGCCGCTGCGGACCACCGCCACCTTCTCGGCCGCGGCCTCGATCCCGGCCAGCTGCTCCGGCGTGAAGCCCGTCGAGCCGATGACCAGCGCGGGGCCCCCGCGTTCGGCGCAGGCTTCCGCCAGCTCCAGCGAGGCCTCCGGCGTGGAGAAGTCGATCACGACGTCGCAGCGGGACAGGTCCGGCGTCTCGCCGCGGTCGAAGCGGGCGGCCACCACCACGTCGTCCCGGGCGTCCAGCGCCGCCGACACCGCCCGGCCCATCCGTCCGCGGGCGCCGGATATGCCGACGTGCAGCACGCCGTTCACTGGGCGGTCTCGCCGCTGCCGAGGATGTCGGCCCAGAACCGCTTCGCCTTGCCCGTGAAGCTGGAATTCCGCGGCGTCTGCGTCTCGCCCAGCGAGTCCGCGAGTTCCTGCAGCAGCTCCTTCTGGCGGGCCGTCAGGTCGGTCGGCGTCTCGACGAACAGTTCGACCACCAGATCGCCGCGAGACTTGCCGTTCAGGTGCGGCATGCCCTTGCCCTTGATGCGGACCGTCTTGCCGGTCTGGGCGCCGGCGGGGACGGTGACGGGCGCCTTGCAGTTGCCGTCGCAGGCCTGGCTGACCAGACAGGGCGCCTCGATCTCGCCGCCCAGGGCCGCGACCGTCATGGGCACCGGCACGGTGACCAGCAGATCCAGGTTGTCGCGCTCGAACAGGTCGTGGGGCGTCACCGACAGGAAGACGTAGAGGTCGCCGCGCGGGCCGCCGCGCTGACCCGCGTCGCCCTCGCCCGTCAGGCGGATGCGCGAGCCGTCGTCCACGCCGGCGGGAATCTGCAGGTTCAGGGTGCGGGTCTTTCGCACCAGCCCATGACCCATGCAGCTGGGGCACGGCTCGGCGATCATCTTGCCCTGACCGCCGCAGCGGGGGCAGGTGCGCTCCATCTGGAAGAAGCCGTTGGCCGTGCGCACCCGGCCCTGCCCCTGACAGGTGGTGCAGGTCACAGGCTGCGTCCCGGCCTTGGCGCCGGAGCCCTCGCAGGTGGTGCAGGTCAGGGTGGCCGGCACCGAAATCTCGACCTCGGCGCCCTGATAGGCCTGCTCCAGAGTGATCTCGAGGTCGTAGCGCAGGTCCGAGCCGCGACGCGGACCGCCCCGCGCCCCGCCGCCGGCGCGCCCGCCGAACACGTCCCCGAAGGCGTCGCCGAAGACCTGGGCGAAGATGTCGTTGACGTCGGCGAAACCCTGCCCCTGACCGAAGGGGTTTCCGCCCGCGCCGCCCGCGTGACCGAACCGGTCGTAGTGGGCGCGTTTCTGCGCGTCCGACAGCACGGCATAGGCTTCGGACACTTCCTTGAACCTGGCCGACGCCTCCTCCGAGCCGCCGTTGCGGTCGGGGTGGTGCTGCATCGCCAGCTTGCGGTAGGCGGCCTTCAGCGCGGCGGCGTCCGCCGTGCGCTCGACTCCCAGCACTTCGTAATAGTCACGCTGCGCCATGCGGCGGGAACCCTCTGACTCTCAGCCGCCCCTCCGCGTCGTTCCGACGTCTGAAGATCGGCGATGACCGGGCTGACATGGGAACCCGATCCGGTGATGCAAGGCTTAAGAAAAGGCCCCGCCCGTCGGATGACAAGCGGGGCCGTTTCCGGATTTCACACGCCTCAGGCGCTCTTCTTGTCGTCGGAGTCCGAGACTTCCTCGAACTCGGCGTCGACCACGCCGTCGTCGGCCGGCTGGCCTTCGGCTGCGGCGCCTTCGCCAGAGCCCTGCTGGGCGGCGTACATGGCCTCGCCCAGCTTCATCGACGCCTGCGCCAGCGTGTTGGTCTTCTCGCGCAGGGCCTCGGGGTCGGATCCTTCCTTCGCCGCCTTCAGATCGTCCAGGGCCGTCTGGATGGCGGTCTTCTCGGTCTCGCCGATCTTGTCGCCGTGCTCCGACAGGGCCTTCTCGGTCGAGTGGATCAGGGCGTCGGCCGAGTTCTGGGCCTCGACCATCTCCTTGCGGGCCTTGTCGGCCGTGGCGTTGGCTTCGGCTTCCTTGACCATCTTGTCGATGTCCGCGTCCGAAAGGCCGCCGTTGGCCTGGATGCGGATCGACTGTTCCTTGTTGGTCGCCTTGTCCTTGGCGGTGACGTGCACGATGCCATTGGCGTCGATGTCGAAGGCGACCTCGATCTGGGGCATGCCGCGCGGGGCAGGCGGAATGCCCATCAGGTCGAACTGACCCAGGATCTTGTTGTCGGCCGCCATCGGGCGCTCGCCCTGGAAGACCCGGATCGTCACGGCCGACTGGTTGTCGTCGGCGGTCGAGAAGGTCTGGCTCTTCTTGGTCGGGATCGTCGTGTTGCGCTCGATCAGCGGGGTGAACACGCCGCCCAGCGTCTCGATGCCCAGCGTCAGCGGGGTCACGTCCAGCAGCAGCACGTCCTTGACGTCGCCCTGCAGCACGCCGGCCTGAACCGCGGCGCCCAGCGCCACGACCTCATCGGGGTTCACGCCCTTGTGCGGCTCCTTGCCGAAGAAGGCCTTCACCGCCTCCTGCACCTTCGGCATGCGGGTCATGCCGCCGACCAGAACCACCTCGTCGATGTCGGAGGCCTTCATGCCCGCGTCGGCCAGCGCCTTCTTGCAGGGCTCGATGGTGCGGGCCACCAGATCCTCGACCAGGGCCTCCAGCTTTGCGCGCGACAGTTTGATGTTCAGGTGCAGCGGACCCGACGCGTTCATGGTGATGAACGGCAGGTTGACCTCGTACTGCGTCGTCGAGGACAGCTCCTTCTTGGCCTTTTCGGCCTCTTCCTTCAGGCGCTGCAGGGCCAGCTTGTCCTGACGCAGGTCGACGCCCTGCTCCTTCTTGAACTCGTCGGCCAGATAGTCGACCAGACGCAGGTCGAAGTCCTCGCCGCCCAGGAAGGTGTCGCCGTTCGTCGACTTCACCTCGAACACGCCGTCGCCGATCTCCAGGATCGAGACGTCGAAGGTGCCGCCGCCGAGGTCATAGACCGCGATCTTCTGGCCGTCGTTCTTCTCGAGGCCATAGGCCAGCGCGGCCGCCGTCGGCTCGTTGATGATGCGCAGGACTTCCAGGCCGGCGATCTTGCCGGCGTCCTTGGTCGCCTGACGCTGGCTGTCGTTGAAATAGGCGGGGACGGTGATGACGGCCTGGGTGACCTTCTCGCCCAGATAGGCCTCCGCGGCCTCCTTCATCTTGCCCAGGGTGAAGGCCGAGACCTGCTGGGGCGAATAGTCCTTGCCGTGCGCCTTCACCCAGGCGTCGCCGGTGGGACCCTTGACGATCTCATAGGGCACCATGCCCTTGTCCTTGGCCACCACGGGATCGTCCCAGTTGCGGCCGATCAGGCGCTTGATGGCGAAGAAGGTGTTGGCCGGGTTGGTCACGGCCTGGCGCTTGGCCGGCTGGCCGACGAGGATCTCGCCCCCGTCCTGGATGGCGACCACCGACGGGGTGGTGCGATTGCCCTCGGCGTTCTCGATGACCTTGGGCGAACCGCCCTCCATCACCGCGACGCAGGAGTTGGTGGTGCCGAGGTCGATGCCGATGATCTTGGCCATGGTCTGGTCTTCGTCTCCGTTTCGGCGGGCGATGCGGCGGCCTTGGATCAAGCGCCGCGCGTGACCGCCCCCGTGGGTTGGGGTCTGTGGGTGAGAAGCCCCAGCGATCGCGGGGTTTCTCGGGTCAGGCGGCATATGGGAAGCCTGCCCCTCCCCGCAAGGACTCTTTCGTCCGCGGCCCGTCAGGCGTCGTCATTGGCGCGCATCGGTCTTTGGGCGCAGGATGGGGCCAATTCGCCGGAGCCTTAGATGCCGCCTCTTGCCCGCGCCGCCCTGATCCTGACCGTCTGCGCGACGGCCTGCGGCGTGGCGGATGGGGCGCTCGCCCAGTCCCGGTCCCCGGACGCCGAGAACCGGCGCGTGCGCGTACACAATCAGACCGGCGTGGCGGTGCGCGCTCTCAGCGTGTCCGAACCCGGCGGGGGCTTCGGCCCCGATCTGCTGGCGGGCGAGGCTCTTGAGCCGGGCCGCAGCCGCCCCCTGACCATCGACGCCGGTTCGGGCGCCTGCCAATTCACGATCCGTGCGGTTCTCGCCAACGGCCAGTCGCTGGAGCGGCCGGGCGTCAACGTCTGCCGCATCGCCGACTGGTACCTGACGCGCTGATCGGTCACGGCGAAGGGACTCGACGCCCCGACGGCCTGCGGTCAAGGTCACCGCCTCAAAACAGGAGCGCGCCCATGACCGTCCGCCTGACCCGACCGGAAGGCTCGCAGCCGCAGGACTTCGCCCTCAGCCGCCGCGCCCTGGCCGGCGTTTCCGCCGGCAGCCTGTTCTTCGCCGGCTATGCGCCCGCGGCGCTGGCGGCGCAGGCGGCGCCGATCCGCACCGACGCCGAGGGGCTGGAGGTCGGCGACGTGACGTATCCGGCGCCGGACGGCTTTCAGCTGCCGGCCTATGTGGCCCGGCCGCAGGGCGACGGCCCGTTTCCCGTGGTCATCGTCGTCTCCGAGATCTTCGGCGTGCACGAGTATGTCCGCGACGTCTGCCGCCGTCTGGCCAAGGCGGGCTACGCCGCGATCGCGCCGGCCTTCTTCGTCCGCGTCGAGGACCCCGCGCCCCTGTCCGACATGGCGCGGGTCCAGGAGATCGTGGCCGCGGCGAAATACCCGCAGGTGATGGGCGACGTCTCGGCGACGATGGAATGGGCCTCGACCCAGCCCTGGGTCCGCGACGACCGCATGGGCATCACCGGCTTCTGCTGGGGCGGCAAGGTCGTCTGGCAGGCCTGCGCCCGCTTCGCCGCGCTGGACGCCGGCGTCGCCTGGTACGGCCGCCTGGCGCCATCGGCGGAGGCGACGCCCGAACAGAGGGCCGCCGGCGAGCCGTGGCCGGTCGATCTGGCCGACGATCTGAAATGTCCGGTTCTGGGCCTGTACGGCGAGGCCGACCGCGGCATCCCCCTGCCGTCGGTCGAGGCGATGAACACCGCCCTGCAGCGCGCCGGGCGCACGGACAGCGGCATCCACGTCTACCCAGGCGCGCCCCACGGCTTCCACGCCGACTATCGCGACAGCTATCGCGAGGCCGACGCCCGCGACGGCTGGCGCCGGCTGCTGGAGCTGTTCGACGCGCGGCTGAAGGCCTGACGCGGCTGACGGCGCCTGACGTGAACGGCGAGGCGCGTTGACCTCCCGCGCCTCCGGATGTGTGATCCGGTCATGACCGTCGCCTCTCCCTTCGGCCGGATGCTCACGGCCCTGCCCGCCGCTTCTTGGCCGCGCACGGGCCGCGCATGAAGATCCCCGGCTTCCTCACGCCCGTCGGAGCGGCCGCGGCGTTGCTGGCGGGGGCCTGCGGGGCGCCGTACGACCCCGGCCCCGTTCCGCAGAGCCCGCCGGCGGCGCTGACGATGCCGCGCCCGCCGCGCAGCGATCCGCCGCCTCCGCCGCCCTCGCATGCCGCCTTCATGACGTCCTGGCTGGCGCACGTCTGCTGGAACGCGCCCGCGCCCGCCGAAGCCGGATACGTCGACTCCGGGCTGGAATCCGGCTGGCTGCGAAGCGACGTCGGTCCGCCCTGCAGGGTGGCCACACGCGCGCACGCCAACGGTTTGGAGGCGATCGACGCGGCGCTTGTGGAGGCGGCGTCCGCCCCGGGGGCTGCGCCCGGTCGAAGGCAGCGCGCCGGGCGCCCGCCGGATGACCGGCGCGGACGGAGATGCGCTTGCGTGGAGCCATTCTCCCGCCAGCGCCGGGGAATCCTGGCTCGAGATCGAATGGACCGAGGGGCCCTAGGGCCTCAGCCCTGATCGCTGGCCCTGGCGTAGGCTGCGGCGCCCGCGACCTGATCCGACGCCGACGCCGACGCCGACGCGCCGGACCCCTTGGCCGCGACTACGACCATGGCGGGGCGCACCGTGCGGCCGAACAGGGCATAGCCGGCCTGAAGCGTCTGGACGACCTTGCCACCATCGACCTCGGTCGAGGGCTGCTCCATCATCGCCTGGTGCAGATGCGGGTCGAACGCCTCGCCGGCGGCCGGCGCCACGCGCACCAGATTGTTGGCCTCGAATGCCGACAGCAGCGACTTCTGCGTCATCTCCAGCCCGGTGACCAGGCCGGCGGCGGCGCCCTCGGCGTCCTTGGGCGCGGCCTGCAGCGCCCGCTCCAGGTTGTCAGCCACGCCCAGCAGGTCGCGGGCGAAGCGCTGGATGGCATAGGCGCGGGCGTCGTTGTTCTGCGTCTCGGCGCGCTTCCTGGTGTTCTCCGCCTCGGCCACGGCGCGCAGCGCGCGGTCCTTCCACTGGTCGCGCTCGGCGATCAGCTGGTCGATCGGGCCCAGGTCGTCGCCCGGGTGGGCGTTCAGCCCCGCTTCGGCGTCGGCCTCCAGTGCGGGATCGAAGTCGTTCGGGTCGTTGGTCGCGTCGGTCACGTCTCTTGTCCGTCCAGAATTCGGCCCAGCACCCGTGCGGTGTAGTCCACCAACGGGATGACCCGGGCATAGTTCAGCCGTGCGGGCCCGATCACGCCAAGCGCCCCGATCACCCGCTGCCGGCCGGTCATATAGGGCGCCGCGATCACGGCGGAACCCGAAAGCGAAAACAGGCGCGTCTCCGAGCCGATGAAGATGCGCACGCCCTGCGCCGACGAGACGCCGTCCAGCAGGCCGATCAGCTGCTCCTTCTGCTCCAGGTCGTCGAACAGGACCCGCACCCGCTCCAGATCCTCGACCGCCTCGCGGTCCTGCAGCAGGTTGGCGCGGCCGCGGACGATCAGGGCCCGCTCGCGCTCCCCGCCGCCCGACCATGCCGCCAGCCCGTCCTCGACCAGTCGCGCCGCCGCGGCGTCCAGCTCGCGCCGGGCGGCGTCCAGCTCGGTCCGCATTTCGCTGCGCGCCTCGTGCAGGGGTCGGCCCTTCAGCCGGGCGTTCAGGAAGTTCGACGCCTCCTGCAACGTCGACGGCGTGACGCCGGCCTTCAGCGGCATCAGGCGGTTCTCGACCGTGCCGTCGTCGCCGACCAGCACCGCCAACGCCTGATCATGACCGAGGGCGACGAACTCGACGTGCTTGACGCCCGCGTCCCGGACCGGACTGGCGACGATGCCCGCCCCGCCCGCCAGACCCGACAGCAGGGCCGACGCCTCGTTCAGAACCTCGTCGAAGCCGCGCCCCCGCCCGGCCAGACGCGCGTCGATCTCGCGCCGTTCCTCAGCCCCCACATCTCCGACCTCCAGCAGGCCGTCGACGAACAGGCGCAGCCCCGCATGCGTCGGAATCCGCCCCGCCGAAGTGTGCGGCGAGGCCAGCAGTCCCGCCAGCGTCAGATCCTGCATGGTGTTGCGGATCGACGCGGGCGACAGCGACACGCCCGTCATCGACAGGGTACGGGACCCGACGGGCTCGCCGGTCTGCAGATAGGTCTCGACGATGCGCCGGAAGATGTCGCGCGCCCGCTGGTCCAGCACCGTCAGCGGGGCGGAGGCGCCGAGGTACGTCATGCCCGCCCCTCCCACGCGTCGCGCTCCAGCCGCATGACGAGACAGTCGTCGTCGCCGAACATCCGGCGGCCTTCGTCCCGAAAACCCAGCCGGCGGTAGAACCGGTGCGCCGCGACGTTGGAATTCAGCGGGTCGATGACGACGGCCTTCACCTGCGGCTGGGCGAAACATCGATCCAGCATCTGCGCCATCATCTGCGTGCCGACGCCCCGGTTCAGCCACTCCGGCGGGCCGATCCAGACGTCGATCGCCTGCAGGTCCGGCTCGATCTCTCCCCAGTAGTGGCTGGGTTCCGTGTGCGGATCGCAGACCGCCATGACGCCAACCGGCTCGCCCGCGACTTCGGCGATCAGGTAGGTCAGCTCATAGTCCGAGTTCGACAGCTCGTCGGCCCAGTCGATCCCGTCGAACGCCACCTCGGCGTCAGGATCGTCGCTGGAACAGGCGATGACGTGCGGCTGCCGGTCCCACGCCGTCAGCAAGGGCGCGTCGGCGACCGTGGCGGGTCTGAGGGTGACGGTTTCGGGGCTCACGCTTTCAGGATAAGCAGCGCGCGGACTCTGTCCAAGCGGTCTCCGTTCCCTCTCCATTCGATTGTCCAAGGTTCTCAATGCGCCCGTCCGACCGCCGTCCCGACCAGCTCCGCGCCGTCACGCTCGAGACCGGGGTCAACCGCCACGCCGAGGGCTCGTGCCTCGTGGCCTTCGGTCACACGCGCGTTCTGGTCACCTGCTCGGTCGAGGACGGCGTCCCGGGCTGGCTGCGCGGCAAGGGCCAGGGCTGGGTCACCGCCGAGTACGGCATGCTGCCCCGCGCCACCCACACCCGCGGCCGCCGCGAGGCCGCGTCCGGCAAGCAGTCGGGCCGCACCCAGGAGATTCAGCGCCTGATCGGCCGGTCCCTGCGCGCCGTGGTCGACCTGAAGGCGCTGGGCGAGCGGCAGGTGACGCTGGACTGCGACGTCATCCAGGCCGACGGGGGCACCCGCACCGCCGCCATCACGGGCGCCTGGACGGCCATGGCCTCCGCCTTCGCCCACATGCGCGCCGAGGGCGTGCTGAAGACCGATCCGATCCTCGATCAGGTCGCCGCCGTCAGCTGCGGCGTTTTCCGGGACGCGCCGGTGCTGGACCTCGACTACGAGGAAGATTCCGCGGCCGAGGCGGATTCGAACTTCGTCCTGACGGGTTCGGGCTCGATCGTGGAGATTCAGGCCACCGGCGAGAAGCGCGGATTCACGCGCGACGAGTTCGAACGCCTGTTCAGCCTGGCCGAAGGCGGCTGCGCCGAGCTGTTCGTCCTGCAGCGGGCCGCACTCGCCTGACCCGGCGCGGCCCTACTGGGCGGTCATGCCGCCGTCGATCTTGAACTCGGCGCCCGTCACGTACTTCGACTCGTCCGAGGCGAGGTACAGCACGCAGAACGCCACGTCGTCGGGCTCGCCGATGCGCTTCAGGGGAATGCCGCGCGCCAGCTTCTGGTGCGCGGCCCCTTCGTCGCCCCCGGCCATGGCCACGAAGGGATCGAGGATCGGCGTCTTGATGAAGACGGGATGCACCGAGTTGCAGCGCACGTTCCACTCGGCCTTGGCCGCCTCCAGCGCGACCGTTTTGCTGTACATCCACACGCCGGCCTTGGTGGCGTTGTAGGCCCCCATGCCCGGTCCGGCGGCCAGGCCGGCGATCGACGAGATGTTGATGATTGAGGCCGGCGCCGCGGCGCGCAGGTGCGGCATGGCGTGTTTGCAGCCGAACATCACGGAGCGGAGGTTCACCTGGTACTGGCGATCCCAGTTCGCGGCGGTGTCGCCTTCGACGAAGACCAGGTCGCCGCCGATCCCCGCGTTGTTGATCAACACCGACAGCCCGCCCATGGCCGAGGCCGCGCCCCCGATCACCGCAACCCACTGCGCCTCGTCCGCCACGTCGTGGCCGAAGGCGAAGGCGGCGCCGGCGATTTCCGCGTTGATCTCCGCCGCCAGCGTCTCTGCGGCCGCGCCGTCGACGTCGGTGATCGCGACCTGCGCCCCCTCGCGGACCAGCATCCACGCCATGGCCCGGCCCAGCCCGCCGGCTCCGCCGGTGATGAGGACCTTCTTCCCCGCGACGCGTCCGGCCATCAGCGTCCTCCCGCGGCCGCGGCCGCCTCGTCGATGAAGCGCGCCAGGGCGACGTCCCGGTCCGTCACCCCCTCGGCGTCGTGCGTCGTCAGCACGATCTGCACGCGGTCGTAGACGTTGGACCATTCCGGGTGATGATCGGCCTTGTCGGCCCACAGGGCCACGCGCGTCATGAAGCCGAAGGCGGCGTTGAAGTCCGCGAACTTGAGATCGCGCCGGATGGCGGGTCTGTCGCCCGGCTCCTCCCGCCACGACGGCAGGCCGTTCAGAACCCCGCCCACATCCAGCCGATCCGCCATGACGTCCTCCGTTTGCTCCGGCCTAGCGGCGCTCGGCCCCATCCACAAGCGCGGCGGAACACACGGTCAAGCTGGAGCGTTGCCGTACGTCCGCAAACGGGGGTCCGACATGAGCAATCTCTGGATCGAGGCGCTGGAGCCGACCGATCGCCGCCGCATCGAGCCGCACCTGAACGAACGTCCCTTCGTTCAGGGCCAGACCCTGTTCGACGCGGGCGAGGCCGTCGACGAGGTCTGGTTTCCCCTGGACGGCGTCGTCTCCCTCATGACGGTGCTGGCCGACGACCGCATGGTCGAGACCGCCGCCATCGGGCGCGAGGGTCTGGTCGGCGTCACCTGCGGCCCGTTGAACGCCCGCGCGTCCAGCCGCGCGATCGCCCAGATCGAGGGCTCGGCCGCCTGCTGCCCGGCGGACGTCTTCTCCGACGCCCTGTCGAAGAGCGAGGCCATGCGCACCGCTCTGTCGCGCTTCACCGAGAATCTTCTGGCCCAGGTCCAGCAGACCGCGGCCTGCAACGCCCAGCACCGGCTGGACGAACGTCTGGCCCGCTGGCTTCTGACGCTGCACGACCGCGCCGACGCGGACCGGTTCGACCTCACCCAGCAGGACATCGCCGGAATGCTGGGGGTCCGTCGGGCCACCGTCAGCGAGGTCGGCGCGCTGCTGGAGGACCGCAAGCTGATCGCCCGCGGACGCGGCTGGGTCGAAGTGTTGAACCGCGCCGGCCTGGAGAAGGCGTCGTGCGGCTGCTACCGCATGATGCGCGCGGTCTCCACGGACCTGGGAGTTCCCCTGCCGAAGTTCGACTGAGGTCTTGGCAGGACGGCATGCGTCGGGCGAAGCTGCGCCATGGACGCGTCGACCGAAGCTCCGCCGCCGAAGAAGCTCCGCCGCGACTGGCGGCGCTGGGGCCCGCGCGCGGCGTTCGAATGCGCCCTGATCGTGTTTTCGGTGATCCTGGCGCTTGCCCTGACAAACTGGGCCGAGGACCGCAAGGTCGCCGCAGAGGTGGCGGAAGCCAGGGCATTCTTCGTTGCGGAGATTCGTGCCAACCGACAGCTTCTGGCCAGCGACGCCTTCCTGCCGCACCACAGGCGCCTGCGCCGCGTCTTCAACGAGGCGGCGGGCCTCGAGATCCTGACGCGGGTGGAGACCATGCGGGCGTACGGGGCCATGTTCGAGACCGGTCTGCACCTTCCACCGCTTCGGGACGCCGTCTGGCGCAGCGTCGGCTCGGGGGAACTGCTGGGCGAGATGGATCTCGAGGACGTGTTTCTTCTGGCCGACGTCTACGCGGCCCAGGCGCGGGTGATGGGCACGCACGACCGGTTCGTGGCTTCCCTTCCGCCGATCCTGGGCGAGATCGAGCGGGGCGAGGGCCTGCGGGCCGGCGTGGTCGCGGGCCAGCTCAGCCTCGGCGACGTCGTCGCCAGCGAGGAGGGGCTCATCCGGCTGTACGACCAGGCGCTGGCCCGGCTGGATCCGGACGGGGAGACCGCGACCCCGAGGACGCGTGACGCGGCCCCCGCAGGCGGCTAAACCGCGCCCATGACCGACGCCGCCTCCGGGTCCCAGAAGACGTCTCCTTTCGGTTTCCGCGATCTGGAGGCGGGCGAGAAGGTGCGCGCCGTGCGCGGCGTCTTCGAAAGCGTCGCACCCAGCTACGACCGCATGAACGACCTGATGTCGGTCGGCGTGCATCGTCTGTGGAAGGACGCGGTCGCCGCCCGGATGAATCCGCGGCCGGGAGAGACCATTCTGGACGTCGCGGGGGGCACCGGCGACCTGGCGCGCCGCTACGCCGCCCTCGCCCGCAAGGCGCAGGCGCGCAACGGCGGCCCGGACGCTTCGGTGATCGTGCTGGACTACAACGCCGAGATGATCCGCGCCGGAATCGCGCGCGGACACGAGCCGGAGCTGACATGGGTGGTCGGCGACGCCATGGCCCTGCCGCTGCCCGACGCCTCGATCGACGCCTATTCCATCGGTTTCGGCATCCGCAACGTGGCCGACGTGGACCAGGCGCTGCGCGAGGCGCGGCGCGTGCTGAAGCCGGGAGGGCGTTTCCTGTGTCTGGAGTTCAGCCGGCCCACCGCCGCGGCGATCCGGGCCGCCTACGACGCCTGGTCGTTCCGCGCGATTCCGAAGATCGGCAAGTGGGTGGCGAAGGACGAGGACAGCTACGTCTATCTGGTCGAAAGCATCCGCCGCTTCCCCGACCAGCAGCGCTTCAAGGCGATGATCGAGGCCGCCGGCTTCGGCCGGGTCGGCGTCACCAACCTCTCGGGCGGGGTCGCCGCCCTGCATCAGGGGTGGGCGATCTGACCCGTCTGGCCGACGTCGCGACGCCGCCGCCCGCGCCGGTCGCCCAGCCGGTGCGCCGCCCCGTCGATGCGTTTGCGCGCCTGATGCGGTGGGGCTGGGTCCTGCTGCGCCACGACGCGCTGATCCCGCGCGAGGTCACGCCGCTGCTGCCGCCCGCCGCCCGGCTGACGGCGCGGTTCTTCCACCTGTTCGCCGGCCCGCAGTCCCGCGCGGGACGTCCCGGCGAACGCGTGGGCCGCGCATTCGAAAGTCTGGGCCCCGTCGCCGTCAAACTGGGCCAGGTGCTGGCCACTCGCGCCGACATTTTCGGGATTCAGTTCGCCCGCGATCTGGGTCGGCTGAAGGACCGCCTGCCGCCCTTCCCGGTCGAGGAAGCGCGGCGCGAGATCGAGCGCGGACTGGGCCGCCCGATCGAGAGCCTGTTCGTCGACCTGCAGCCGGCGGTCGCCGCGGCTTCTCTGGCGCAGGCTCATCCGGCCATGCTGGCGGACGGCCGCAAGGTGGCGGTGAAGGTGCTTCGCCCGGGCGTGGAGCGGCGCGTGGCGCGGGGACTCGACGCCATGCGGCTGGCCGCCCGGCTGGCCGAGCGCCACGTCGAGCCGTCGCGGCGTCTGGAGCCGCGGGCCTTCGTCGAGATCGTCGCGCGCTCGATGCAGATCGAACTGGACATGCGGCTTGAGGCCGCCGCCGCTTCCGAACTGGGTGAGGTGATGTCGCGCGCCCGCGCCGAAGGCCGCGCCCACATGTCCGCCCCCGCCGTGATCTGGGACGGGGTCGGCAGGCGCGTGCTGACGCTGGAATGGGCGCCCGGCCTGCCGATGACCGATCCGGCCGCGGCGGAGCAGCCGGGGATCGACAGGAACGCCCTGGCCGACAACGTCGTTCGCGCCTTCCTGATCCAGGCGCTGGATCACGGGACCTTCCATGCCGACCTGCACGAGGGAAACCTGTTCTGCCACGCGCCCGCAGAACTGACGGCGGTCGACTTCGGCATCGTCGGCCGGCTGGGCCCGGCGGAGCGGCGCTACCTGGCCGAGATTTTGTGGGGGTTCCTGAACCGCGACTACGACCGCATCGCCCGCGTGCATTTCGAGGCGGGCTACGTGCCGCCGGAGCATTCCGTCGAAGCCTTCGCCCAGGCCTTGCGCGCCGTGGGCGAGCCCGTCATCGGCAAACAGGCGTCGCAGGTGTCGATGGGCCGCTTGCTGGGACAGCTGTTCGAGATCACCGACCTGTTCGACATGCGCCTTCGCCCGGAGCTGATCCTGCTGCAGAAAACGATGGTCTCGGTCGAAGGCGTGGCGCGACGCCTGAACCCGGACCACGACCTGTGGGCCGCGGCAGAGCCCGTGGTGGCGGCGTGGATCCGGCGCGAACTGGGCCCGCAGGCGCAGGTCCGCGATCTGCTGGAAGAGGCGCGCGCCGTTCTGAAGGCGCTGGCCCGTCAGGCCCGGACCCCGCCGCCGCCCGCCGTGATCGTCGAGGCCGCGCCGGCGGCGCGATGGCCGGGCGTGGTCGCGGTGATCGGGCTTCTGGCGGGAGCCTCCGCCCTCGTTCTGTCGTTTTGGCCCCGCATTCTCGGATGACAGGGTTCGTGTCGGGAGTCTCGTGATGATCAGGGTTTTTGCCGTCGGCGCCTTCGCCGTGACCGTACTCGTGGCCGGCGCCGCCGCCGCGCAGGAGGAGACCGTCGCCGCCGGACGCATCCAGAACACGTTCGACGCCAACGGCCGGCCGACGCCGCGGGCGACGCCGGCGCGCACCGAAGCCGACGTCCGCTCCGAGCCGGCCATCCGCGCCTTCGTCGGGGGTCTGCAGACCGGCACGGTCGACTGGAGCGTCTTCACACCGAACGTCGTGGAGCAGCTGCGGCCCGCCGAAGCGCAGATGTCGGAGGCGGTGCGCGGTCTGGGCGCGCTGGAGAGCGTCGAATTCTTCCAGCATCGCGACGGCGCCGACCTGTTTCTGGTGCGCTTCGCCGAGGCGGACACCCAGTGGATCATCGGCTTCGACGAGGCCGGCAAGATCGCGGCGCTGATGTTCCGCCCCGCGCCGCCGATCCAGCACACGCCGGAAGCCGCGCCGGCCGAGTGATCAGTCGAGGGCAGGCCGGCCGCGGCCCGACTTGATGCCCGCGCGCGCCGATTTCGCCTGAAGGCGGCGCTCTTTCGAGGCGCGGGTGGGGCGGGTGGCGACGCGGCGGACCGGGCGGACGGCGGCCCGGTCGATGAGCTCGTGCAGGCGGTCCAGCGCATCCTGCCGATTGCGCTCCTGCGTGCGGAAGCGCACCGCCTGGATCACGATGACGCCCTCCGTCGTCAGTCGTGAGCCGGCCAGCCGCATCAGCCGCTCGCGCACGTCCTCGGGCAGCGTCGGCGAGCCGCGCGCGTCGAAGCGCAGCTGCACCGCCGTCGAGACCTTGTTGACGTTCTGACCGCCCGGTCCGCCGGCGCGGAAGAAGCGGAACTCCAGCTCTGACTCGGGCGGACGGATCATCGCCCCATCATGACGCGCCCCGTCGTCAGCCCCAAGGGCCGCGCGGCCGGTCGAAGGTCGTCGGCACGCTGGTTCCCACGGGCGCGGCGGCCAGGACCGTCGACGTCGCGGGACGCGGTCGCACGCCAAGCCGATCGGCCATCTCCATCAGCGCACGCACGCGATTGCCCGTCGCCGGGTGGGTGGAGAACAGGTTGTCCGCGCCCTTGCCCGCCAGCGGGTTGATGATGAACAGCTGGGCCGAGGCGGGATTGCGCTCGGCGGTCGGATTGACGATCCCCCGGGCGTGCGCCTCGATCTTCTGCAGGGCGCTGGCCAGGGCGTGGGGATCGCCGGCGATCTCGGCCCCGACGCGGTCGGCCTCGTATTCGCGCGAGCGGCTGATGGCCATCTGCACCAGCGCGGCCGCCATCGGCGCCAGCAGCATCAGGGCGATCGTCCCCACGATCCCGCCCGGCCGCTCACGGTCGCCGCCGAAGATCAGGGCGAAGTTCGCCAAGGCCGAAATCGCTCCCGCTATGGTCGCCGTCACCGTCATGGTCAGGGTGTCGCGGTTCTTCACGTGCGCCAGCTCGTGCGCCATCACCCCGCGGACCTCTTCCCGGGTCAGGAGGTCGAGCAGACCCGTGGTGGCGCACACGGCGGCGTTCTTCGGGTCGCGGCCCGTGGCGAAGGCGTTGGGCTGATCCGAGGGGATGATCGCCACCCTGGGCCGCGGCAGCCCGGCGGCCTGCGCCATCTCCAGCACGTCGGTGACGTAGGCGCGGACCATGGCGTTGGGGTGGCTCTCGTCCACCGGCTGGGCGCGGTAGAGGCGGAGCACGATCTTGTCGGCGTTCCAGTAGCTGAACAGGTTCATGGCCGCGGCGATCGCCAGCGCGATCAGCATGCCGTTCACGCCGCCGATCCACAGGCCGACGGCGCCGAACAGGGCGGTCAGGGCGGCCAGCAGGACGAAGGTCTTCAGATGATTCATCATGGGTCCGGGGTCGCGCGGGGCGGCGGGCCCCATTAAATGAGATCGCGCCCCTTCCCCTCAAGAGACCGCCCCTGTGACCGAAGCGCCCACCATGCCGGAGCCGAAGCTGAACCCGGACGTGCCCGGCGCCCGGGGGGACCGGCCCCTGACGGCCGTGGAGCGCGCGGCGCTTATGGAGGCGGAGGACCGGCGCCGTTCCGCGGTCGCCGCGGAACTGCCGCCCGAGGACGGCGGCCCGCGGGGTCCGGAGCCCACGCGTTACGGCGACTGGGAGAAGAAGGGTCTGGCCATCGACTTCTGACGCCCGGAGATCGCTCCACGGGCGAAATCGACGGCTCGGGCTCGCCCGGATCAGGATTTCCGAACCGGGCGGCGCGAACGGCGTTAACGTTTCCGCAATCGCGCGGAGGAGGGACCCATGCGCCGCATCGTCTTCGGAGCCCTGACGGGCGCAGCCGTTCTGGGGCTGGCCGCCGCAGCCTCGGCGCAGTCGGCCTATCTCGATTACGGTCAGCCGGCCTATGGCGGCCAGGCCTACGTCGCCTATGGCCAGTCCGGCGTGCAGGACCATCGCTACGCCTACGGCGGTCAGGTCGCGGTCGAGACGCGCGGCGCGGCCTATGCGGCGACGGGCGCCTACGCCGACGGGCGATCCGGCTACGGCTACGGCTATGAGAGCTACGGTTACGACGACGGCTATGGCCGGGGATGCCGCGACCGGTGCGGCGGGCACTACCCGCCTCCGCCGCCTCCGCCCGCGCCGCCGACCCACGGCTGCCATGACCGCTGCGGCGGTGGCTACGCCTACGGCGACGGTTATGCCTACGCCGGGGGATACTCATACTCCCGGAGCACCCGCTGGACCGACCGGCGCGGCCACTGGGGCCGCTACCAGCCGTGGGGCGGGCACGACAGGGGCGGACGGTACGGCTACAGCGTCGGGCACGACCGGCGCGGATACTACGAGCGCGACGGCTATCACGACGACCGCCCGCCTTACGGCCGCGACCGCCGCGGGCGTGATCGTCACGACCGCGGCTGTGACTGCTACACCATCCTGGACGACCGCTGAGGGTCAGGCCGGCGGCTGGATCATCTCCGCGGCGATGCGCGCGGCGGCCATGATCGGCGAGGGGTCGGACAGGACGGGGCGCGCGACCACGACGTGCGTCGCGCCCGCCGCCAGCGCCTGCGACGGCGTCGCCACGCGCTGCTGATCGCCGACGTCCGCGCCGACCGGCCGGACGCCCGGCGTGACGATCAGGAAGTCGGGGCGCCCCGCCTCCGCGGCGATCTGCCGGACCCGGGCGGCCTCCAGCGGGCTGGAGACGACGCCGTCGACGCCGCAGTCCAGCGCCTGTCGCACGCGGCTCTCGACCAGCGATGCGACGTCGTCGGAATGTCCCAGCTCGACCAGATCGCGCCCGGACAGACTGGTCAGCACGGTGACCCCGAGGATCTTCGTGTCCGCCCCCGCCCCGTCGCGGCCCTTGACCGCCGCCCGCATGACCTGCGGATGCGCATGCACCGTCAACAGGTCGCAGCCGCCCTCGGCCACGGCGCGCGCCGCGCCTTCGACCTGGGCGCCGATGTCGTGCAGCTTCCAGTCCTGGAACACCATCTTGCCGCGGCCGCGGAGCTCATGGGCGAAGGCGACGCCGCCGGGCCGCGCCAGCAGGCCGAGGCCGATCTTGTAGCTCTCCACGGCGCCGCCGAGATGTTCGACCATGCTGCGGGCCGCCTCGATCGAGGGCAGGTCGAGGCCGACGATCAGGCGCGGGTCGGCGAGCACGGGCGAGGTCATGGCGATCCTTTCGGGCGCGGGGGTGGACGCGCAGGTCGTCGTCCGCCCTTATGGCGGTCAGGCTGAATTGTCGGGCAAGGGGATCAAATGGACGCCGTCGATCTGGGGGTCAACCTGTTCGTGGCGCTGTTCGCCCTGGTCGATCCCATCGGCAACATCCCGATCTTCGCCGCCGCCACGGCAGGGGCCAGCCTGCGGCAGCGCGCGTCGCTGGCGGCGCTGATCTGCATCTTCGCGGCCTTCCTGCTGGCCTTCTTCTTCCTGACCGGCCTGTCGCTGCTGCAGTTCTTCGGCATTTCGCTGGCGGCGTTCCGGATCGCGGGCGGCATCCTGCTGCTGCTGCTGGGCCTGCACATGACGGGCGACGACTTCCTGAAGAGCTTTCACGACGCGGACGCCGGCGCGGATCTGGCCGACGTCCGCGGCTATGCGCGGCGGCGGTTCCAGCGTCTGGTCGTGCCGTTCGCCATGCCGCTGATGATCGGGCCAGGAGCGATCTCGACCATGATCATCCAGGCCGGCGAGGCCGAAAAGATCGGACCGGCGGCGCAGGCGGCGGGGTACGTCGCCATCGCGGCGGCGGCCTTCGCCACCTTCGTCTGCTTCGCCCTGACCGGGCCGATCAGCCGGGTGCTGGGCGAGGTCGGCATGGCCATCATCGTGCGCGTGCTGGGGCTGATCCTGTGCGCCCTGGCGATCCAGTTCATCCTGATGGGCCTGTCGGAAGCCCTGCCCGGAATGATTTCCTCCGGCGTCACAGCGCCCTATCCGACCGGCGGCCACTGACGGTTCAGAAGGCGGGCGCCGCGGCCCGCCGGTCGAAGTCGTCCTGGGCCGCGACGGTGCTGCGGCGGTACATCAGGGCCTCGGCCACGTGCGTGCGGCGGATGCCGTCGGCGCCGTCCAGATCGGCGATGGTGCGCGCCAGCCGCAGCGTCCGGGTCCAGCCGCGCGCCGTCAGGCCGGCCGCCTCGCCCGCCCGGGACAGCAGGGCGCGGCCCGGATCGTCCGGCGTGGCGAAACGGTCCAGCGCCTCGCCTTCCAGACGTGCGTTGACGCCGCCGGACCGGGCGGTCTGGGCGTCGCGGGCGGCGGCGACGCGGGCCGCGGCCTCGGCCGTGCCCTCGACCGGCGACGGCAGCGCCATGTCGGCGGCGGTCACCGGCGGAACCTCGACGGTCAGGTCGATGCGGTCGAACAGGGGACCGGAGATGCGCCCGGCATAGTCGCGCTGGCAGCGCGGGGCCTTGCCGCAGGCCCCCTTGCCGGCGCCGCCCAGCCCGCAACGACAGGGGTTCATCGCCGCCACCAGCTGGAAACGCGCCGGATAGCGGACGTGGGCGTTGGCGCGCGCCACCGTGACCTCGCCGGTCTCCAGCGGCTGACGCAGCGAATCCAGCGCCTGCGGCGAGAACTCGGGAAGCTCGTCGAGGAACAGCACGCCGTTGTGCGCCAGCGAGACCTCGCCGGGACGGGCGCGCAGTCCCCCGCCGGTCAGGGCCGCCATCGAGGCGGAGTGGTGCGGGCTGCGGAACGGACGGTCCCGGGCGATGGCGCCGCGCTCGATCATGCCGGCCACGGACCAGACCATCGACGTCTCGAGCAGCTCCTGCGGCGTCAGGGGCGGCAGGAGGCCCGGCAGCCGCTGCGCCAGCATGGACTTGCCGGAACCGGGCGGCCCGACGAACAGCAGGTTGTGGCCGCCGGCGGCGGCGATTTCCAGCGCCCGCTTGGCGCCCTCCTGACCCTTGACCTCGCGCAGGTCGCGCACGGCCTCGCCCTGTCTCAGCGGGCCGGGCTCGGGCTGGTACAGGCGCTGCGTGCCCTTGAAGTGGTTGATCAGGCCGATCAGCGAGCGGGGCGCCAGGATCCGGGCGTCGCCGGCCCAGGCCGCCTCGGGGCCGTTGGCCTCCGGACAGATCAGGCCCATGCCCATGGAGGAGGCGGTCACGGCGGCCGGCAGGGCGCCGCCCACCGGCGCGGTCTGGCCGCTGAGGCCCAGTTCGCCGACGGCGCACCAGCCGTCCAGCGCGTCCAGGGGAATGACGCCCATGGCGGTCAGCAGGGCCAGCGCGATCGGCAGGTCGAAATGACTGCCCTCCTTGGTCAGGTCCGCCGGCGCGAGGTTGGCGATGATCCGCTTCGGCGGCAGGGCCAGACCGATGCCGGCGAAGGCGCCGCGCACGCGCTCGCGGCTTTCGGCCACCGCCTTGTCCGGCAGGCCGACGATGGTGAAGCTGGGCTGGCTGGCGTCGATCAGCTGCACCTCGACGTCCACGCGCCGCGCATCGACCCCGTCGAACGCCACCGTCACCGCCCGCGCGACCATCCGGCTCCTCCCGCCTCTCGACCGGAACAGAACATGAACTAACGGCGTTTGGCAAGACCTCGCTCAGGTGGGAGGGCGTGCCGAAGCGCCCCGCCGCGGGACGGCGAGGTTGGAGGGCGGGCGGAGCGCCGGGCGCGAAGCCCGGATGCAGAAAGAAAATACCGTTTCGGCTTCGCGTGACGCTCCGCGCGCATGGTTTTCCGGAAGCCCGCGTCGGGTGGCGCTGTTCACGCCTTACCGCGGTCGCCTCCGGCGGGCGG
>NZ_DASYWO010000003.1:0-268121 GCF_035935935.1 Brevundimonas sp. | reverse complement strand
CGTCCGACCGCCGACGGCGTCCGCGAGCCGCTGAACCGTCGCGCCACCATCGACATCAACTTCTAAGCGCAAGCACAGAAGCCAAGTCGAAAGACCGAATGCAGGGGCCCGCCGGATCACTCCGGCGGGCCCTTCGCTTTGCGGGGTGACGGAATGGGCGGCGGCGGACTAAATGCGGCCGGCGTTTCCGCCCCGCGTACCCGAGGCCTCCGTGCGCCGTCGCTTTCTTCTGGTGAACCTGCCCTACGGCCCCTTCGGTCGGGAACTGGCCGACGCCCTGCGCGCCCGCGGGGCCGAGGTCGGCCACATGGTGTTCAATGCGGGCGACCTGATCGACCGGCGCGGACCGGGCGGAATCGAGTATCGCGGGCGGCCGGAGGAGTGGCCCGCGACGTGGCGAGCGCTGGCGCCCGCCTGGACCGACGTGGTCGTCTACGGCGAGGGCCGATGGCAGGCCCGCGCGGTGCTGGACACCGCCGGCTCACGACCGCGCGTCTGGGTGCTGGAGAACGGTTACTTCCGGCCCGACTGGGTGACGCTGGAACGAGACGCGGTGGCGGCCGACAGTCCGGTCCTGCCGCGCAGCGCGGCCGCCTATGCCGGTCATTCTTCAGAGGCCCCGGAGCCGGAGCCCGTCGGCCCGGTGACACGCCCGCTGGTGACGGCCGTCGCCCGCTACTGGCTGGCCGAGCATTTCCTGCCGATCTTCCCCCGCCATGATCCCGGCTTCGAGGCGCCGCCCTGGCGGCAGGCGGCCGGACACCTGGCGCGCTGGATTCGCCTGCGTGTCTCGCCGCCGGTCGATCCGGCGGGGATCGCGGCGAAAGGCCCTTTCTTCCTCGCCTGCCTGCAGCGCGAGGGGGACACGCAGCTGACGCGGCATTCGGACCTGAAGACGAACGCCGCCTTCATCGACCGCGTCGTCGGCGACTTCGCCGCATCTTCCCCGACGGACGTCCGCCTTGTGATCAAGAACCACCCGCTGGACCCGGCCGTGATCGATCAGGGCCGTTCCGTGCGCAGGGCGGCGGCCCGGCATGCGGTGGCGGACCGCGTGGAGTTCATCGACGGCGGCGCGCTGGCCCCGCTTTGCCGGGCGTCGCGGGGGCTGGTGGTGAACAACTCCAGCTCGGCGCTCGCGGCGCTGGGCTTCGGCACGCCCGTGAAGGTCCTGGGCCGCGCCTTCTTCGACTTCGAAGGCCTGTCCGACCAGAAGGCCCTGTCGGATTTCTGGTCCGCCCCGACCCCCCCCGACCCCGACCTGTTCCTGAGGTTCCGCGCGGCGGTGATCGAACGCACCCAGATCAACGGCAGTTTCGAGGGCCCGCGCCTGCGGGCGTCCACGGCGCGGCGGGTGGCGGAACGCATGATGGCCTGAGGACGGCCTCGCGGGGGTGTGTGGCCTTCACGCCACCCGAAGGGGCTGTCACACGTCCGTCATATCACTGTCGTCAGACCTTCCAAGGGCGATCCTAGAGGAGGCGGGATTTCGGCCCGCGATCCGCGCTGTGCGGACGTCCGCCTCCATCGGGGATACTCCACCATGATGAACCGCAAGCGCGTGTTCTGGGCGACGACCGCCCTCTTCACCGGCCTGTTGGCCGCCGGGGCCGCGTCGGCCCAGTCGTCGGGCACCGAGGCCATCGAGGCCACGGAAGTCGAGGAAGTCGTCGTCACCGGCCGTCGTGGCCCGGTGAACATCGAGGGCGTCATCGTCGCCGAAACGGTCGCCAAGACCCGCTCGACGATCACGCAGGAGTTCATCGCCCGGCAGAACCCCGGCCAGACCGTGGTGCAGTCGCTGAACCTGGTTCCCGGCCTGAACTTCACCAACACGGACCCCTACGGCGCGTCTGGCGGCAACCTGCGTCTGCGCGGCTTCGACGGAAACCGCGTGTCGCTGACCTTCGACGGCCTGCCGCTGAACGACACCGGCAACTATGCCGTCTACACCAACCAGCAGCTGGATCCGGAACTGATCGACAACGCCTCGGTCAACCAGGGCACCACCGACGTCGACAGCCCGACCGCCTCGGCCGTCGGCGGCACGATCAACTACCGCACCGCGCGCCCCTACCAGGAGCCGGGCGTCGAAACGACGGTTTCGGCCGGCGAGTACGACTTCCAGCGCGTGTTCGTGCGCGCCGACACCGGCGCCTTCGGCCCGTGGGGCACGACGGCCTACGTCTCGGCCTCGCACCAGGAATACAGCAAGTTCAAGGGCTACGGCGACCTGCAGCGTCAGCAGTTCAACGGCCGCATCTACCAGGACATGGGCAACGGCAACTTCGCCAGCCTCGGCGCCCACTACAACGAGAACCGCAACGCCTCGTACAACAGCCTGACGACGCTGGCCCAGTTCGACGCGGGCACGTTCGTCGAAAACGACATCGCCTGCGTTCGTCCCTCGGGCGTCAACGGCACGGTCCAGGACGAGAACACCCAGTCGACGCAGCTGCGCTATGACGGCACCGTGGCCTCGGGCAGCTGCACCAACGCCACCGATCTGCGCATCAACCCGTCGAACACCGGCAACGTCCGCGGCCAGTTCAGCTACGGCCTGACCGACAGCCTGCGCTTCACCTTCGACCCGTCGTACCAGTACACCCTGGCCACGGGCGGCACGACCTTCAGCGTGCTGAACGAGCGCGACGACCGGCTGGACCAGAACTCGGCCAACAACAACAGCGCCACGGGCCTGTCGGCCATCACCAACGCCCAGTGCGCGACGGCCGCCTTCCGCACGACCGGCGTCGACCTGAACGGCGACGGCGACAGCTGCGACAACGTCCACGTCTATGCGCCGTCGATCACCAACACGAACCGCTATGGCCTGACCAGCTCGCTGATCTGGGACCTGAACGAGGATCACCGCTTCCGCGTCGCCTACACGCTGGACTACGGCCGTCACCGTCAGACCGGCGAAGGCAGCTTCATGAAGCAGTTCGCCGAGCCCCTGCACATCTGGAGCTCCAGCCCGCGCGGTGGTGACCCGTCGATCGCAGTCCTGGGCCGCGACGGCTCGCTGTACCGCTTCCGCGACCGCCGCTCGATCGCCGAGCTGAACCAGTACGCCGCCGAGTACCGCGGCCAGTTCTTCGACGACGCGCTGACCATCAACATCGGCGTCCGCGCGCCCTTCTTCGAGCGTCAGCTGAACCAGTTCTGCTACTCGCAGAACGGAAGCTCGACGGTGCGCTGCACGACCGAAACGCCCGCCGGCACGTTCGCCAACGGCAACGTCCGCTTCCAGTCGACCGGCACCACCCAGTGGATCGCCCCCTATTCGCAGACGATCGAGTTCGAGGACGTCCTGCCGAACGTGGGCGCCACCTGGCGCTTCGCCGACCAGCACACGGTCTACGCCAGCTACGCCGAAGGCATCTCGGTGCCGCGGACGGACAACCTGTATCAGCCGGTGCGCGCGGCCGACGGCTCGCTGGACTTCTCCAACGTCCAGCCGGAACTGACCAAGTCCTACGACCTGGGCTACCGCTTCCGCAGCGCGAGCATCATCGGCTCGATCGCCCTGTGGTACACCGACTACGACAACCGCATCGTGCAGTCGTTCGACAACAACCTGTTCCTGGAAGACGGCGTCACCCCGAACCCGTTCTTCGGCATCTCGGTCGATCGCAACGTCGGCGCCGTGAAGCAGCAGGGCATGGACGCGCAGGTCGGCTGGGAAGTGTCCGACAGCCTGACCCTGTACGCCTCGGCCTCCTACAACGACAGTGAGATCCAGGAAGATCTGGCGCTGTCGGCCACCACCGCGCTGCCGCTGGCCGGCAAGCGGTTGGTCGAAACCCCGGAATGGACCTACGCCGCCCGCGTCGAGTGGACCCCGATCCAGAACCTGGATCTGGGCCTGCAGGCCAAGTACGTGTCCGAGCGCTTCTCGACCGACGTCAACGACGAAGTGTTCCCGGAATACACGGTCGTCGACATGGACGCCCGCTACGACCTGACGGAAGCGTTCGGCATCAAGAACGCCTTCGTCCAGTTCAACGTCACCAACCTGTTCGACGAGAAGTACCTGGGCAACATCTCGACCGGCAACAACGCCACCACCATCGACGTGGACCCGGGTCCGGGCGTCGTGAACCGCACGGGTCAGGCCCGCACGGGATCGCTGGGCGCCCCGCGCACGGCGGTGTTCAGCATCGGCACGCGCTTCTAAGCGAAGACGCCGGTCAGGAATGAGAAGGGGCGGTCCGGAGACGGGCCGCCCTTGTCTTTTCTGGCCCTACCGCTCGCGACGCGGTCGCTCGCTGCTTGAGGGCGGGTTCCTGGCCCTGCCGCTCGCGACGCGGTCGCTCGCTGCTTGAGGGCGGGTTCCTGACCCTGCCGCTCACGACGCGGTCGCTCGCCGCTTGCGTCCGACGCAGCCGTCCGGGCGTTGAACCCGCGGCGCGTCATGGCCATATGGCGCGGCCGCCCGAAAGGACTCCGCGCCGCCATGACTTTGAACGCCCCGATCCCAGCCGAATGGTCGCCGCACCGGGCCATGTGGGTCGGCTGGCCCAGCCACGCCGAGCTGTGGGAGGACAATCTCGAGCCCGCCCGGACGGAAGTCGAGGCGCTGGTCCGCGCCCTGGCCGGGCCGGGTCGTGAGCAGGTCAGGCTGATGGTCGGCAAGCCCGAAGCCCTCGCAGACGCACGCGCCCGCTTCGCCGGCGTCGACGGCGTGGAGATCGTCGACGGCCGCTTCGGCGACATCTGGCTGCGGGACACCGGGCCCATCTTCGGCGCCGGCTCGACCCGCGCGGCCGCCTTCCGTTTCAACGGCTGGGGCGGCAAGTACGATCTGGAGCACGACGACGCGGTGGCCGGACAGATCGGCGCGGCGTCCGGCACGCCGCTGGACCGGCATCACTTCGTCCTGGAGGGCGGCGCGCTGGACCACGACGGCGACGGCACGATCCTGACCACGCGCCAATGCCTGCTGAATCCCAACCGGAACGCGGGCTGGACCGAGGCGGCGGCCGAGGCGGCGCTGGCCGACGCCCTGGGCGCGCGCAAGGTGCTGTGGCTGGACGACGGGCTGCTGAACGACCACACCGACGGACACGTCGACAATCTGGCCCGCTTCGTCGCGCCGGGCGTCGTGGCCCACCCCGTCGCGTGGGGCAGGGGCGACCCCAACGACGCCGTCTATGCCGAGGTCGCGCGCGCCCTGTCCGCGATGACCGACGCACAGGGGCGTGCGCTGAAGCTGCTGCCGCTGCCGTCGCCCGGCTTCGTGGGCGACGAGGACGGGCGGCCGGTTCCGGCCAGCCACATGAATTTCCTGATCGCCGACGGCGCCGTGATCGTGCCTACCTACGGCGATGAAACCGCCGCGCGGCTGGTCTGCGAAGGCCTGAAGACGATCTACGCCGACCGTGAAGTCATTCCCCTGCCGTCGACCGCCATCCTGTCGGGCGGCGGATCCTTCCACTGCATTTCCCAGCAGGAGCCCGCCTGATGGCCCGGACGATCAGCGTCGCCGCGATCCAGACCGCCTATGGGGACGACCTGCAGGCGAACATCGACAGGACGATCGGCTTCATTCGTGAGGCGGCGGGACGGGGCGCGCAGGTGATCCTGCCGTCCGAGCTGTTCCAGGGGCCGTACTTCTGCGTGTCGCAGGAGGAGAAGTGGTTCGGCACGGCCCATCCGTGGGCGGAGCATCCCTGCGTCACGGCGCTTCAGCCGGTCGCCGCCGAGCTGGGCGTGGCCATTCCCGTATCGATCTTCGAGCGCGAGGGTCCGCACTACTTCAACAGCCTGGTGATGCTGGACGCCGACGGCCGCGCGCTGGGCGTCTATCGCAAGAGTCACATTCCGGACGGCCCCGGCTATCAGGAGAAATACTACTTCCGGCCGGGCGACACGGGCTTCAAGGTCTGGAACACGCGGTTCGGCCGGGTCGGCGTCGGAATCTGCTGGGACCAGTGGTACCCCGAGACGGCGCGGGCGATGATGCTGCAGGGCGCCGAGGTGCTGATGTATCCGACGGCCATCGGGTCGGAGCCGCACGACAAGGAGCTGGACACCGCCGAGCCGTGGCGTCGCGCCATGCAGGGCCATGCGGTGTCGAACGTCGTGCCCGTCGTCGGCGCCAACCGGACGGGACAGGAGCACGCCACAGAGGTCGGGCAGCGCTTCTACGGCTCCAGCTTCATCGCCGACCACCGGGGCGATCTGGTGGAGAGTCTCGGCCGGGACGAAGAGGGCGTGCTGGTGCACGAATTCGACCTCGACTTCCTGGATCGCCACCGCGCGGCCTGGGGCTTCTTCCGCGACCGGCGGACCGACCTTTACGGCGCCCTGGTCAGCCCGCGGCCGGCAGCCGGCTGAGCGTCCGGCGCTCGGCGGCGCAGGCGGGGCTTTCGATCGGGTCCCGGCGCGCTTCCGCCACTTCAGGCATGGCGCGGGTCAGCAGATCCGCGAAGATCGGGTCGGCCGACAGGTCCGCGAAGACCTGGGCGCCCACGGCGCGTCCGCGGGCCGAGGCGTCGGCGTCCGCAAGGCCGCACAGGATCTCCGAGGCGATGAGATCGTCCGTGCGCGCCGCGACGGCGGCCGATCTGTCCGGCGCCAGCCGCGCCATGGCCAGACCGTAGGCGGCGGCCAGCGCCGCGCGCCGCGACGTTCCGCGCTGGCCGCCCTCTTCGGGGCGCAGGCGCGCGCAGACGCCGACGGCCGGCGTCACGTCGAGGGGAACGCGCGCCTCGACCTCACGTGCCACCCGCCCGAACACGGCGGCCAGGGCCGGGCGCGGCGCGGCGGTGAAGCGGGCCCCGACGGCGCAGTCGAAATGCTGGGCGGCGACGCGGGGATGAAGTTCCAGGTGAGCCTGGGCGAACAGCAGCCGGTCGTCGGCGGGAGGGGTCGTCAGCGGACGCTGCGGGGGAGAGGCGCAGGCGGACGCGAAGCCCGCGACGCCCAGGATCAGCCGCCGGCGGTCCACGTCAGCTGAACCGAAGTTTCAGGCCCGGCCTCGCCGGCCACGGGCGAGGCGATCACCTGCACGCCGGCGCCGGACGCGTCCTGCGCCGCGGCGGCATAACCGCGGGCCTCGCCCAGGGTCATCGTCGAAACCGTCGCCAGACCGGCGGCCTCGGCGTGGCCGCGATGGAACTCGACGACGGCGTCGGGAGAGAGCGCGGTCTCGTAGGTGACCATGCCGCCCGGCCCGTCCGGGCCGTCGGCCACCGTCGCCGGAGCTTCGGCGCGCCCGTCCTGCGGCAGCACGGCGTAAGCGGGAGCCTTCGCCGCGGCCGGCACGCCGGCGGCCGGGCGCGCGGCCTTGGAGGCTGGCGCTTCCGATGCTGCGGGGGCCGCGGCGGTCTCGGCGGCGGCGTCGTCGGCCGACTCGGAACAGGCCGTCAGCGCAAGGCCGGCGGCCAGGGCAAGGCACACACCCTTCATACTCAAGGTCACTTCCTCGTTCGCCGTGAAGCGTCACGTTGGCCCAGACTCGCGGCGCCAGCAAGGCGCCGCCGCGTCGGGCGTCGGGCGTCGGGCGTCAGCCGGTGGCGGCGTCGGCGCCGCGTGGGCCCTCCGCCGGGTCGCCCGCGGGACCGGTGAACTCCGTCCCCGTGTTCTTGACGGGGTCGGGATCCGCGCGCTTCGGCTGGGCGTCCGGCGTGCCCTTGCCCTGCTCGGTCAGGCTGCGGTTGACCGCGTCCTGGTCCGGATCGACGTCGGAGCCCGACGCAGAGCCGCCCCGCAGCGAGCCGGCGCGGGTGTCGGACCCGACGTCGGTGCCGGTGAGGGCGTTCTGCAGGTGGTCCGGCTCACGACCCAGATCGGGCTTCTCGCCCATCTGGTCGGCTTCCTGGCCTTCGAGGTTCTGATCGTCGGACATGGCGGGTCTCCTTCGGTCGCTTAAGCGAAGCGCGCGAAGGAGGGTTCCCCCAAGCAAAAGGGCCGGGATTTCTCCCGGCCCTCCTGCAGCGTCACGCCTTTTCGAACAGCTTCTGCCACCGCCGCGGCTGGCGCTTCTTCCAGCCGCCGCGGTGCCAGGCGTCGGAGCCGATCAAGGGCACCACGGTGGTCGCCTCGGCGAACACCATCTGCTCATAGGTGGTCGACACCTTGCCCCACGACGCGGCTTCCTTGAGCGTGGAGGACGAGCAGGCGCCGTCCCGCACGTCCGCCACCGTGATCTGGACGGCATACTTGTGCATGTCGGCCTCGACGCCGAGGATTTCGGCGCAGACGACGGTGTCCTGGGCGAAGTTCTTGGGCACGCCGCCGCCCACCATGAACAGGCCGGTGGTGCCCGCCGCGATCTTGATGTCGGTCAGTTCGCGGAAGTCGGCGATGGCGTCCAGCATCATGTAGGGCTGGCCGGCGGCCGCCCGCTCCTTCTGATGCTTGACCAGGCCGAAGCCGGCCGAGGAGTCGACGAAGGCCGGGCAGAAGATCGGCACGCCCATCTCATAGGCGGTCTGGATCAGGCTGCCTTCCTTCTTCGCGTTGCCTTCCGACAGCCACTTGCCCATCTCCCAGATGAACTCGCGGCTGGAATAGCCGCGCGGCTCCAGCCGGTTGGCGATCTCCAGGATGGTGTGGTCGCAGGCTTGGAGTTCTTCCTCGTCGATGTAGGTGTCGTAGATCCGGTCGATGTAGTTGTCGCGCAGGACGTTGTCGTCGACCGGGCCGGCGGCCTGGTAGTGCTTGAAGCCCAGGGCCTCGAAGAAATCCATGTCGACGATCGAGGCGCCGGTGGCCACCACGGCGTCGATCATGCCGAACTTCACCATGTCGCGGTACACGTGCATGCAGCCGCCGGCCGAGGTGGAGCCCGCCAGGATCAGCCACGGCGAGCAGCCCTCATCCTCAAGCGCCATGTTGAAGATGTCGGCGGCGCGGGCGGTGTCGCGCGACGAGAACGACATCTTGCGCATGCTGTCGATGATCGGGCGGGCGTCGAAGGACGTCATGTCGACGTGCTCGACCATGTTCTGCAGCAGCTCGGCCTTCTGATTGGTCTGAACGGGAGCGTTCATCGGTTTGGTTTCCCTTACTGGTGAGCGCCCGTCGTCAAGGAAAACAGCGGCCCGGACGGAGCGACGGGCCGCTGCTGGTTACAACGCGGATGCGACGATTCAGCGCCGCGATTTCTTCCGCTGGCCCGCCTTGCCCTTGGGACGCGACAGGCGGACGACCTTGCGGGCCTGCTCTTCCGCCGTGGTGCGCACGGTCGGGATGGAGCGGGGCGCCAGTCCGTAGAGCGAGGCCATCGGGGCGTCCTCGACCGCGGCGATCTCATGCTCGCCATAGCCGTTGAAACCGGTCGTCATGGCGACGCCGTAGGCGCCGAGCATGCCGATCTCGATGAAGTCGCCTTCCTGCACGTCGGCCGGCAGCCAGAACGGGCCCGGCATGTGGTCGATCGAGTCGCAGGTCGGGCCGTAGAAGCGGAACGGCTTCAGGTCCGACGCGGAGTCCCCGTCCCGGACCAGCTTGGTCGGGAAGGGCCAGCGCGAGTGCGTGGCGTCGAACAGCGAGCCGTAGCTGCCGTCGTTCAGATACAGGGCGTCGCCCTTTCGCAGGTCGACGCGGCACAGCACCGACGACGACTCCGCCACCAGGGCGCGGCCCGGCTCGCACCACAGCTCGGTGGTCTCCGACACGGGCATCTCGTCGAAGCCGCGATGGATGGCGTCGGCGTACTCGCCCATGTCCGGCGGGACCATGCCCGGATAGACGGAGGGGAAGCCGCCGCCGACGTCGACGATGTCCACGAACACGCCCGCGCGGGTGATGGCGCGGCCGACCTGGGCCATGGCGGCCTCATAGGCTGACGGACGCATGCACTGCGAGCCGACGTGGAAGCTGACGCCCATCAGGCCGTCCCTCACCGCCTGGCGCGTGGCCAGCAGCAAGTGCGGGGCCTGGTCCGGCGAGACGCCGAACTTGCCCGACAGCGAGTACTGGGCGCCGTCGGCCGAGACCGCCATGCGGACGATCAGGTTCAGGTCGGAGGCCTGTCCCGTGGCGTCGAGAATCTTGGCCAGCTCCTCATGGCAGTCCAGCGAGAAGGTGCGGACGCCGTGGTCGAAGTAGGCGCGGGAGATGGCGCCACGGCTCTTCACCGGGTGCATGAAGGCGATGCGCGCGGAGGGCAGCACCGAGCGCACCAGCTCGATCTCGGCGATCGAGGCGGCGTCGAAGCCGGTCACGCCCGCCTCGACGAGGGTTTCGATGACCCAGCGCGAGGGGTTCGCCTTCACCGCGTAGAAGACGTCGGCCTTCAGATTGTCCTGGAACCAGCGCGCCGCTACGGAGACGGAGCGCGGTCGCACAAGGGCGACGGGACGCTCCGGAGACCGCTCGCGGACCAGGTCCAGGGGAAGCTGGTACGTGCGCAATTCACGTAACCCCCTGCTAGTTGTTGAACCCAGACCCGGCGTTAGCGGCGCAGATTGGACCTACGGGGTCCGCCGGAAGCGGGCGATATGGGGTCATCGCCCTGTCATGTAAAGCGGTTTTTTCGCGGCGAAGGCGAGGTGACGGGACCGTAACTTGTGCCCGTTCCGTCGCGACGTAAGGTGACCGCAGGGACCGCCGGAGGGTGGGGGGAAACATGCGTCTGATCACACTGGCGTCCACCGCGACCGCGATGGCCCTCGCCATGGCCGCCGCGACGCCCGCCGCGGCCCAGTCGCAGGAGCCGGCGTCGGCCGCGGAACTGGCCCGCGGCGTGGCGCTGGACTACGACACCTTCACGCTCGACAACGGTCTGCGGGTCGTCGTGCACACCGACCGCAAGGCGCCGGTCGTGGCCCTGCATGCCTGGTACAACGTCGGCTCGAAGGACGAGCCCGAAGGCCAGACCGGCTTCGCCCACCTGTTCGAACACATCGGCCTGTTCAATCCGACCGAGAACGTGCCGGGCGGCCTGATGGAGCCCCTGCGCGCCATGGGGGCCACGGACTGGAACGGCACGACGTGGTTCGACCGCACGAACTTCTTCCAGACCGTGCCGACCGCGGCGCTGGAGCAGGCGCTCTACATGGAGAGCGACCGGATGGGGCACCTGCTGGGCGCCTTGACGCAGGAGCGGCTGGATAACCAGCGCGGCGTCGTCCAGAACGAGAAGCGTCAGGGCGACAACCAGCCGTACGGCCTGGTGTTCTACGCCATGCTGGACGCCCTGTTTCCCGAGGGACATCCCTATCGCCATTCGACCATCGGCTCGATGGCCGATCTGGACGCCGCCTCCCTGCAGGACCTGCGCGACTGGCACCGCGACAACTACGGCCCGAACAACGCCGTGCTGGTGCTGGCCGGCGACATCGACGTGGCGACCGCGCGCCCGCTGGTCGAGCGCTACTTCGGTCACATTCCGCGCGGACCGCAGAACGAACCCGCCCAAGCGGCGGTGCCGACCATCGCCGCACGGGTCGACCTGACGCTGAAGGACCGCGTCTCGAACACACGGCTCTATCGCGCCTGGGTGGTGCCGGGCATGATGGACGCGTCGGCCGCCGATCTGGACGTCGCCGGCACGGTGCTGGGCGGTCTGGCGAGTTCGCGGCTGGACAACGAACTGGTGCGTGGCGACCAGAGCGCGGTGTCGGTCAGCGCCGGCGTCCAGTCGTTCCAGCGCATCGGCCTGTTCCAGGTCACCGTCGACGTGAAGCCCGGGCAGGACGTCGACGCGGTGTCGCGGCGTCTGGACGCCATCATCGCCGACTTCATCGCCGAGGGGCCGACCGCGGACGAGGTGGCGCGGGTGGTCACCGGCGAGCTGTCGCAGCGGATGCAGGCGCTGGAGCCGACCGGCGGCTTCGGCGGCAAGGCGGTGGTTCTGGCCGAGGGCATGCTCTACGCCGACGACCCCGGCTTCTACCGCACCCAGATGGCCCAGTACGCCGAGGTGACCCCGGCCTCCGTCCGCGCGTCCATGGCGCGTTGGCTGACCCGGCCCGTGGTCGCCGTGCGCGTCGATCCGGGCGAGCGCGAACCCTATGTCGAGGCGGCGTCCACGCGTCCGGCCCCCGCCGCCGTCGAACCCCTGGCGATCACGCCGCGCGGCCCGATGCCGGCGGTCGGGGAAACGAAGGGACTGGACTTCCCCGACGTCGAGCGGACCCGACTGTCGAACGGCGTCGAGGTCGTCTACGCCCGCTCGACCGCGGCGCCGATCACGCGCGTCGCGCTGGAGTTCGACGCCGGTCACGCCGCCGATCCCGCGGACGGTCTGGGCGTGCAGGCGCTGATGCTGCAGCTGCTGACGGAAGGCACGACCACGCGCGATTCCGTGCAGCTGGCCGAGGCTCAGGAGCGCCTGGGCGCTCAGATCGGCGCATTCGCCAGCATGGACCGGACCGCCGTCACGCTGACGACGCCCAGCGCCAACCTGTCGCCGGCGCTCGGCCTGATGGCCGACGTCACGATGAATCCCGCCTTCGCTCCGGCCGAGATCGAGCGTCTGCGGGCCCAGCAGCTCGCCGGCATCGCCGCCGAGATGACGCAGCCGAACGGCATCGGGATGCGTGCCCTTCCGGTCGCCCTCTACGGAGAAGGCCACCCCTACGGCCGCGCCTTCAGCGGTACGGGCGATCCGGATGCCGTCGCCGCCGTCGACCGCGACGATCTGGTGGCGTTCCATCAGACATGGATCCGGCCGGACAACGCCCGGCTGTTCGTGGTGTCGGACCGGCCGCTGGCGGAACTGACGCCGGCGCTCGAAGCCAGCTTCGGCGGGTGGGCGGCGCCGGCCATGTCCCGCGGCGTGAAGACGTTCGACGTCGCCCTGCCGGCCGTGGAGCCGCGCATCATCCTGATCGACCGGCCGCAGTCCCCGCAGTCGGTGATCCTGGGCGGCGCGGTCCTGCCGGTCACGGGACGCGACGATCTGGTCGCCCTGAACGCCGCCAACGAAGTGCTGGGCAACGGCTTCCTGTCGCGGATCAACCAGGACATCCGCGAGACGCGCGGCTGGTCCTATGGCCTGAACGGCCGGGTCAACCCTCTGGAGCACCAGACGCCCTACATCATCACGGCGCCGGTGCAGGCGGACCGAACGGGCGAATCCGTGGCCGTGCTGATCCAGCACTACGCCGACTTCGTCACGACGAAGGGCGTCACGCCGGCGGAGCTGAGCCGCACCGTCAACGGCAACATGCGCCAGCTTCCGGGCGGATTCGAAACGTCGTCCGCGGTGCTTGGCGCGCTGCGCAGCAACGCCCTGTACGGACGTCCGGACGACTGGTGGGAACGGCTGGGGCCGCGCTATGCGGGCATGACGGTCGAGAGCCTGGACCAGGCCGCGCGCGGCACGATCGACGGTTCGCGGTTCGTGTGGGTGATCGTCGGCGACGCCGACGTCGTCCTGCCGCAGCTGCAGTCGCTGGGGCTGCCGGTCGAGGTGCGGCGGGCGCCGACGCAATAACGTCGCGGCGCGGCGGGCCAAGCTTGCCGCGCCGTCGCCGGACATGTCATTAAGACTTGCCTCAAGGGCCCGTTCGGGCCATGCGGCGCGCCCCTGAGCAACGTCCCAGCGTGTCCATGACCACATCCGCCGCCGTCGCGTCCGTCCGGAACGTGTCCAAGACCTTCGGCGCCCGAAAGGCGCTGGACGGCGTGTCCCTCGAGGTCGCGTCGGGAGAAATGGTCGCCCTGATCGGCCCGTCTGGCTCCGGCAAGTCGACATTGCTTCGCTCCATCACAGGGCTGCAGCCGATCGACGCCGGCGGCACGATCGCCGTGTTCGGCGAGACGGTTCAGAAAGACGGCCGCGTCACCGGCGCCGTGCGCAAGGCGCGCGCCCGGCTGGGCATGATTTTCCAGCAGTTCAATCTGGTCGGCCGACTGAGCCTGTTCTCCAACGTCATGCTCGGCGCGCTGGGCCGGATTCCGGGCTGGAAAGGCGCGCTGGGTCTGTGGCCCGGGGCCGACAAGAAGAAGGCCATGGCGGCCCTGCACCGCGTGGGAGTGGCCGACTACGCCGCCCAGCGGGCCAACACCCTGTCGGGCGGCCAGCAGCAGCGCGGCGCGATCGCCCGCGCCATCGTGCAGGGCGCCCAGGCCATCCTGGCCGACGAGCCCGTCGCCTCGCTGGACCCCGTGTCCGCGCGCAAGGTGATGGAGCTGCTGGTCGAGCTGAACAAACGTGACGGCCTGGGCGTGATCGTGACCCTGCACCAGGTCGACTACGCCATCCGCTATTGCGAGCGCGTCGTGGCCCTGAAGGCCGGCAAGGTCGTCTACGACGGCCCGGCCACCGGTCTGGACACCAGGACGCTCGTCGACATCTACGGCCCCGAGTTCGAAGACGCCTTCTGGGAGACCAAGCAATGAGCCGTTTCAGCCTTTCGCGCCGCGCGATCCTGGCCGCCGGCGTCGCCCTGCCCATGACAGGCGCCCTGGCCGCCTGCGGGGGCGGCGACGACGCCGCGTCCGGCGGTGCCCTGTCGAAGCTGGTCTTCTCCATCCTGTCGGCCGAGGGGCAGGCCTCTTCCGGCCCGCTGTGGCAGCCGCTGCTGGACGACCTCGAGAAGGCCGTCGGCATCCCGGTCGAGCCCTTCTTCGGCTCGAACTACACGGTTCTGGTGAAGGCGATGGAAGGCAACCAGACCCAGGTCGCCTGGTTCGCCGCCAAGTCGGCGATCGAGGCCATCGACCGCGCCCGCGCCGAGGTCATCGCACGCACCGTGGACGTCGAGGGTCGCGATTCCTACCAGTCGACCCTGATCGTGAAGGCCGGTTCGGGCATCACGCTGGACGACGTGATGGCGTGCGGCAAGCGCTACGACTTCGGCATCGGCGACGCCCAGTCCACCTCGGGCACGCTGGCCCCCATGACCTTCCTGTTCAACCAGCGGAACGTCGATCCGCAGCAGTGCTTCAAGACCGTGCGCGCGGCGAACCATCAGGCCAACGCTTTCGGCGTGGCCTCGGGCGTGCTGCAGGTGGCGACGTCGAACACGGTCAACACCGTGTTTCTGCAGCGGCAGAACCCGCAGATCGCCGCCCAGATTCAGGAGATCTGGAAGTCTCCGCCGATCCCCGAGTCGGGCATCCTCGTGCGCGAGGATCTGGATCCCGCCATCAAGGAGAAGGTGCGCGGCTTCTTCCTGACCTATGGTCAGGGCGAGGGCGCCGAGGCCGAGCGCCAGAAGGCGGTGCTCAAGGGCCTGAACTATTCGCAGTTCCGCGCCGCCGACGACTCCTATCTGGATCCGGTGCGCGAACTGGTCGCCGACCAGAAGCTGCAGGAGGCCCGCGCCAACGGCGACGCCGCCGGCGTGACCGCCGCGGAGACGGAGCTGAACGCCCTGCGCGCCAAGCGTGAGGTTCAGCCTTGACGACCGCCTCCGCCCCGGCCGCCGCCGTTCCGGCGCCGCCGACCAAGTCGCTGACGGCGTGGCTGCTGGATCTGGTGATCTGGGGCGGCGTGGCCGCCCTTCTGCTCTACAGCTTCGACGCGGTGAATCTCGAGAACCTGCCGCAGCTGTTCGCCGGCTCGGACACGGTGAACAACTTCGTCGGCGAGCTGCTGCGGCCCGACTTCGCCAACTGGCGGCTGTTCGTCGCCAAGATGTGGGAAACGATTCAGATCGCGCTCTGGGGCACCTTCCTGGCGGTGTTCCTCGGCGTGCCGATGGGCTTGGCAGCCGCGCGCAACATCGCGCCGGTGTGGGTCGTCCAGCCGGTGCGCTGGATCATGAACCTGCTGCGCTCCATCCCGGATCTGGTCATCGGCCTGCTGTTCGTCGTCGCCGTCGGTCTGGGGCCGCTGGCGGGCGTGCTGGCCATCGCCCTGAACACCGCCGGGGTTCTGGCCAAGCTGTTCTCCGAGGCGGTCGAAAGCATCGACAAGGGGCCGGTCGAAGGCGTGCGCGCCACCGGCGCGAGCAAGCTGCACGAGATCATGTGGGGCGTCATCCCGCAGGTGGCGCCGCTGTGGACCAGCTTCGCCCTGTACCGCTTCGAATCGAACAGCCGCTCGGCCACCGTGCTGGGCCTTATCGGCGCCGGCGGCATCGGCCAGGTCCTGTTCGACAGCATGAACGCCTTCGATTTCCGGGATGTGTCCGCCATCGTCATCATCGTCGTCATCGCCGTGACGCTGATCGACCTGCTGTCACAAGCCATGCGCAAACGTCTGCTCTAAGCGGTCGGATTCGCCGCCGCCTGGAGACCGCCGTGAAGTCCGTTCGTCGCCTGACCCTTCCGGTCCTCGCCCTGGGCGCGCTCGTGCTGTCCGCCTGCGACGGCGGAGGCGGCTCGCGCGAGGGCATCTGGGCGGCGGGATCCTCGACCGTCTTCCCGTTCACGACCCGGGTGGCCGAGAACTTCTCGCGGGCCAACGACTTCGCCCTGCCGCGCGTCGAAAGTCTGGGCACGGGGGGCGGGATCAAGGCCTTCTGCGCGGGCGTCGGCCCCGCCACGCCCGACATCGCCAACGCCTCTCGCCGGATGAAGGCGTCGGAGTTCGACGAGTGCGCGAAGAACGGCGTCACCGGCATCATCGAGATCAAGATCGGCTACGACGGGCTGGTGATCGCCACCGCCAGGTCGGGCGCCGACTTCCATTTCGAGGGCCCGGACTTCTTCCTTGGTCTGGCCAAGGAAATCCCGGGCGGATCGGGCTTCGTCGCCAATCCCAACACGACCTGGGCCCAGGTGCGGCCGGGCCTGCCCGACGTGCGGATCCTGACCTATGGGCCGCCGCCCACCTCGGGCACGCGCGACAGCTGGCTGGAGCTGGGCATGACTCCCTCGGCCGAAGCCGTGCCCTCGATGGCGGCGCTGTCGGAAAGCGACGAGGACGCCTTCGAAGGCCGCGCCCACACCCTGCGCGAGGACGGCCTGTGGGTCGACTCCGGAGAGAACGACAACGCCATCGTCCAGACCCTGACCCGCACGCCGGGCTCTCTGGGCGTGTTCGGCTATTCCTTCCTTGAGCAGAACTCGGACTCGGTGAAGGCGGCCTCGGTCAACGGCGTCTACCCGAACTTCGAGACCATCGCGTCCGGCGACTATCCGATCTCCCGCTCGATGTACGTCTATGTGAAGTCGGCCCACATCGGCGTGACGCCCGGGCTGGACCTGTTCATGACGGAGTTCCTGTCGGATGCGGCGTCGGGGCGCGGCGGCTATCTGCAGGACCGCGGTCTGGTCCCTCTGCCGGCCGCGGAGCTGGAGGCGCAGCGTCAGGCGGTGCGGGCCCGCACGCCGATGACGCGCCCGGAGAAGTGAGGCTCAGGCGGCCTGCGCCTTTTTCCTCAGACGCGTGATACGGCGCAGGCGACGCCAGAAGCGGCCGCGCTCGGGCTCGGGGTAGGGCTCGAGGTTGGCGATGAACTCCTCGGCCGAGGCCCGCCAGCTGAACTTCTCGGCATAGGCGCGGACGGCCTTGCGGTCGACGTCCAGGCATTTCAGACAGGCGGTCTTCAGGTCGTCGTCGATGAAGCCCGCGCCCGAGCCGGGGATGATGTCGATCGGTCCGTGGGCCGGATAGGCGGCGACGGGCGTGCCGGTGGCCATGGCCTCCAGGATCACGAGGCCGAAGGTGTCGGTCCACGAGGGGAAGACGAAAACGTCGGCGTCCCTGAAGCACCGCGCCAGATCCTCCCCGAACTTCGAGCCGAGGAACTTGGCCTTTGGATACTTGGCCTCCAGCTCGGCGCGGGCCGGGCCGTCGCCGACGACGATCTTCGTGCCGGGCAGGTCCAGTTCGAGGAAGGCCTCGATGTTCTTCTCCACCGCCACGCGGCCGACGTTGAGGAAGAAGGGCCGGGGCCAGTCCTCGCCGCCCAGCTCGTCGTAGATCGGCTTCAGCGACGGGTTGAACAGCTCGGTGTCCACGCCCCGCGTCCACGGCGAGACGTTCTTGAACCCGTGCGCGGTCAGTTCGTCGCGCAGCGTCGGCGTGGCCACCATCAGCCGGCCCGACGGGCGGTGGAACCACTTCATGTAGGCGTAGCCGAGCTGCACCGGCACCGGGAACCGGGCCGAGACGTATTCCGGGAATTTGGTGTGATAGCTGGTGGTGAAGGGCAGCTTCCACTCCACGCAGATGCGCCGCGTGGCGATGCCGATCGGCCCCTCGGTGGCGATGTGCACGGCTTCCGGCTCGAAGGCGCGCAGCCGCTCGCGGATCTCCTCCTCGGCGCCCAGAGCCAGCCGGATCTCCGGATAGGTCGGCATGGGCATCGTCTTGAACTGGCCCGGCTGGATCACCTCCACCTCATGCCCCATCGCCCGGCACTCGGCCGTGATGCGGGACAGGGTGCGGACGACGCCGTTGACCTGGGGCTCCCAGGCGTCGGTGGCCAGGACGATGCGCATTGGGCCGTGAGGCTCCGCCGTTGATTGGTCTGAACGAATAGCCCCTCCCCCATCCGTGGGGAAGGGAGTAGAGAGCCGCCCATGATCGCGACCGCCGCTTCGACCGCCTCCCTGACCCAGGACTGGGACGCCCTCGACGAGGGCAAGTTCGCCGACGAGACGGCGACGGTGCGGGGCCTGCTGGCGAAGACGCCGCTGGATGCGGGCGAGCGCGCGGCCGTTCTGGACCAGGCCGTTGATCTGGTCGAACGCGCGAGGGCCAGCAACAAGCGGCAGGGCGTGGTCGAGAGCTTCCTGCAGGAGTTCTCGCTGGGCACGCGCGAGGGTCTGGCGCTGATGTGTCTGGCCGAGGCCCTGCTGCGCACGCCGGACGAGGACACGCGCGACCGCCTGATCGCTGAAAAGATCGGCTCGGCCGACTGGGCCGGACATCTGGGGCAGTCGGACAGCCTGTTCGTCAACGCCTCGACCTGGGGCCTGATGCTGACCGGCAAGCTGGTCGACGTCGACGACCAGGCGAAGACCGACCTGCCGGGCTTTCTGAAGCGCATCGTCGGCCGCCTGGGCGAGCCGGTGATCCGCGAGGCGGTGGCCGCCGCCGTGCGCATCATGGGCGAGCAGTTCGTGGTCGGCCGCACCATCGAGGCGGCCCTGAAGCGGGCGAACCGCGAGGGCTGGCTGTGCAGCTTCGACATGCTGGGCGAGGGCGCGCGCACCGCCGCCGACGCCGAACGCTATGAGCGCATCTATGCCGACGCCATCGCGGCGGTGGGCAAGGTCGCCAGGGAGGGCCCCGAGGCCGGGCACGGCGTGTCGGTCAAGCTGTCGGCCCTGTCGCCGCGCTATGAGGCGACGCACGAGGCGCGCGTGTGGGAAGAGCTGTATCCCCGCGTGCTCCGGCTGGCGAAGATCGCCGCCGACGCCGACGTCAACTTCACCATGGACGCCGAGGAGGCGGACCGCCTGGCCCTGTCGCTGAAGCTGCTGGACCGGCTGGCGCACGAGCCGTCGCTGGGTCAGTGGAAAGGGCTGGGCCTGGCGGTGCAGGCCTATCAGAAGCGCTGCCCCGAGGTGATCGCGCGGGTGGCCGAATTGGCGCGGACGTCGGGCCGCCGGCTGATGGTGCGTCTGGTCAAGGGCGCCTACTGGGACACCGAGATCAAGCGGGCGCAGGTGGCGGGGCGCGAGGACTATCCGGTCTTCACCACCAAGGCCGCGACCGACCTGAACTACCTCGTCTGCGCGCGCGCCATGATCGCGGCGTCGCCGCACATCTACAGCCAGTTCGCGACGCACAACGCCCACTCTCTGGCCGCCGTGCACAGGATGGCGGCCGAACGCGGCGTGAAGATCGAGTTCCAGCGCCTGCACGGCATGGGCGAGGCGCTGTACGACGCCGCCCGCGCCGCCTTCGGCCCCGTGACCGTGCGCGCCTATGCCCCCGTCGGCGGGCACGAGGACCTGCTGCCCTATCTGGTGCGCCGCCTGCTGGAGAACGGCGCCAACTCCAGCTTCGTCCACGCCCTTCTGGACGAGCGGGTGCCCGCCTCGGCCGTCGCCGCCGATCCCATTTCGCAGGTCGAGGCGCACCCCGATCGCCACGCCAAAATTCCCGTGCCCAAGGACATGTACATGGACCGCCAGAACTCGCTGGGTCGCGACTACAGCCAGGCCGCCGACCGCGAGCGTCACCTGCAGGCGCTGAAGAAGGTGGACGCCGAACGCTTCACCTCCGGCCCCATCGTCGGCGGCAAGCTGCTGGCCGGCACGGCGTCGCAGGAGGTCACCAACCCGTTCGACCGCAGCCAGGTGTTGGGTCACGTCTCTGAAGCCACCGAGGCCGACGTCGACCGCGCCGCCGAACTGGCGGCCAACGCGCAAGTGGCGTGGGACAGGCGTCAGGGCGCCGGCCGTGCGCCGGTTCTGCGCGCCATGGCCGACGCGCTGGAAGCCGACATGGACCGGCTGGTGGCCCTGCTGTCGCGCGAGGCGGGCAAGACGCTGAACGACGGCGTGGCCGAGGTGCGCGAGGCCGCCGACTTCTGCCGCTACTACGCCATGCTGGCCGAACGCGACTTCTGCGGGCGGCAGGACCTGAAGGGGCCGGTCGGCGAGATCAACCAGCTGGTCCTTCACGGCCGCGGGGTCTTCGCCTGCATCAGCCCGTGGAACTTCCCCCTGGCCATCTTCACCGGCCAGATCGCCGCGGCGCTGGCGGCCGGCAACGGCGTGCTGGCCAAGCCGGCGGAGCAGACCCCGCTGATCGCGGCCGAGGCCGTGCGCCTGTTCCACAAGGCGGGCCTGCCCGCCGACCTGCTGGCCCTGCTGCCCGGGCGCGGCGAGACGGTGGGCGCGAAGCTGACCGCCCATCCGCTGGTCGACGGCGTGGCCTTCACCGGCGGCACCGACACCGCCGCGGCCATCAATCGCGGACTGGCGAACCGGCCCGGCCCGATCATCCCCTTCATCGCCGAAACCGGCGGGCTGAACGGAATGTTCGTGGACACCACGGCGCTGAAGGAACAGGTCATCGACGACGTCGTCCTGTCGGCCTTCGGCTCTGCCGGTCAGCGCTGCTCGGCGCTCCGCGTGCTCTATGTGCCCAAGGACTCCGCCGATGCGATGATCGAGGGGCTGAAGGGCGCCCTGGCGGCGCAGGTCGTGGCCGATCCGACCGACCCGGCGACCGACATCGGCCCGGTGATCGACGCCGAGAGCCGCAAGGCGCTGGAGGCGCACGTCGAGCGGCTGCAGAAGGAGGCGAAGATCATCGCGCGCGCCGAGCTGCCGGCCGGCACGGACAAGGGCGACCTGTTCGCGCCGACGATCGCCGAGATCCCCACGCCCGACTTCCTCGAGCGCGAGGTGTTCGGCCCGATCCTGCATGTCCACCGCTACGACCCCGCCGACCTGAAGGGCGTGGCGGGCAAGCTGGCGGCGCGGGGCTATGGTCTGACGCTGGGCGTGCACAGCCGCATCGAGGCCTTCGCCGAGGAGGTCATCCGTCTGGTTCCGGCGGGCAACGTCTACATCAACCGCGGCGTCACCGGCGCGGTGGTGGGCGTCCAGCCGTTCGGCGGCGAGGGCCTGTCCGGCACCGGCCCCAAGGCCGGCGGCCCCAACAGCCTGATCCGCTACGCGTCGGAAAAGGCCATCAGCAACAACATCTCCGCCCAGGGCGGCGACCCGGCGCTGCTGAACCTGTAGCCCTCAATGGAAGATGCCGACCGCAGCCTCGGCCCAGACCCCGGCGACGAGGAAGACGACCAGAAGCGCGAAGCCGATCCGGACGGCGGGATTCTTCACCCGCCAGGCCACCAGTTCGATGATCGCGCCGCCGCCGATCAGCAGGACCCCGGCGAAGACGAAGTCGGTCGCGGTCCAGTTCACGCCGGGCGCGTCCAGCGCCATCGCGACGGCGGGCGCGGCCATGACCAGCGCGACCGCGCCCCAGCCCATGACCCGTAGCGTCCCCCACAGGCGGTCAAGGTTTTCGGTCGTGACCATCGTCGTCTCCTCGTGCAATCGACGAACGGAGACTGGCCGACGCGGCGTCGCGCGGCATGAGCGACATGTGAGCGGGCGCTGAAAAAACGCCCGGTCCGCCTCAGTGGCGTTGGGGCAGGGGGGCGATGAAGACGCGATCGGGCATGTCGTCCGGCGTTTCCAGCCGGATGACCTCCATGTCCCGGGCCTCGGCCTGCACCTGCTTCATCACCGCGCGGAACTCCGCCTCGTGGCCTTCGCGGCCGAACAGGAGCCAGCCGTCCTTTGCGTCGATCACGCCGTAAGCGGGACCGCCTTCGAGAATGTCGTGCAGGGGTTGGGTCATCGTCAGGGAATCCCCCGACGGGCGATTGGTTTCAGCTTTGCCGTAACGCCGGTCGTCTCAGCGCTTCGGCCAGCCGCCGGCGCGGCTGAGGGCGCTGGGCGCGGGGCGGCCGATCTTCTCGCCGATCCAGCGGGCGGTTTCGATCAGGCGGTCGAGGTCGTACCCGGTGTCGAATCCGGCGCGCTCCAGCATGTAGACCAGGTCTTCGGTCGCCACGTTGCCGGTCGCGCCGGGCGCGAACGGGCAGCCCCCTATGCCGCCGACGGAGGCGTCCAGAACGTCGATCCCCGCCTCGATCCCGGCGAAGGCGTTGGCGACGCCGGTGTTGCGCGTGTCGTGGAAATGCAGGCGCAGGGTCGCCTCGGGCGCGGCCCGGCGCGCGGCCTCGACCTTGCGTCGCACGCTCCACGGATCGCCGACGCCGATGGTGTCCGCCAGAGCGATCTCGCCGACGCCCAGCGCGGCCAGCCGCCCGACGAGATTGCCCACCTGATCGACCCCCACCTCGCCGTCGAAGGGGCAGCCCCACACGCAGGAGATGGTGACCGACAGGGACGGCGCCTCGCCGCCCGGCGCGGCGTTGCTGCGCCGGTTCACGATCTCCTCGACCATGGCCATCTGGCCGGCCCGGTCGAGCCCCTGATTCTTCAGGCCGAAGCCGTCGGTGGCGGCGATCGACACGTTGACCTCGTCGACCGCGGTGGTCAGGGCGCGATCATAGCCCTTGGCATTGAGCACCAGGCCGATGCGGCTGCGCCCCGGCTCAGGCGGCAGAGCGGCCATGACCTCCTCGGCGCCGGCCATCTGCGGCACGTATTTGGGATGGACGAAGCTGACGGCCTCGATGCGGCGCGCGCCCGCCGCCTCCAGCCGCCGCGTCAGCTCGGCCCGCGTCGCGGGGTCGAGGACCGCCGCCTCGTTCTGCAGGCCGTCGCGCGGACCGACCTCGACGATCGTGATCGGGCGGCTCACGGCCGGGGGACCGGCGCATAGACGGTCAGTTCCACGTCGTCACCGGTGGAGTAGTTGTGGCCAGCGATCACCGCCACGGCGCGGCCGGGCATGCCCGACGCCGCAGCGGCGAAGGCGTCGGCGTCCCGCGCCTCGACGATCGCGGCGCGGCCTTCCGCCAGGGCGCGCGCGGCTCCGGCGGCGTCGGTCAGTTCGGTGTCGCGGCCGGTCAGGAAGACGAAGCTCGGCTCGTGGAAGGTGGTGATCGCCACCGGCCCGGGCGCGCCCTGTCGCGGATGCAGGGCCGCGGCTTCCAGCGCGCGGGTCAGCTGGGGGGCGATGGACAGGGGCCGCAGCTGGCGGATCTCGCCCACCAGCGCCGCGTGGGCCAGCAACCCGAAGGCGCCGGCGGCCAGGACGGCGGTCATGGAGGCGCGGTTCAGCATCAGGAAGCCGCCCACCGCGCCGGCGGCGAGCGCCGCGACGACCGTCACCGCCGCCCATGTCTGGGCCGTCGACGTGCCGAACTGGTTCAGGCCGTAGACGGCGATCACCGCGATCAGCGCGGCCGACAGCACGCCCAGCGCCGCGCCCGTGCGGCGCGAGACCGTCCCGATCGGTCGCGTCATCGCCGCCGCCGCCAGCAGGGCGACCGCGCCGTAGGTCGGCAGGGTGTAGTGGACCAGTTTGGTCGGCGTCAGTTCGAAGATGATCCACGCCGGGACCAGCCAGCAGACCAGGAAGCGGACGGCCGGCTCGGCCCGCCGGCTCCAGGCCGTCGACAGGGCGGCGGGCAGCATCAGGGCCGCCGGGAAGAGCAGGAGCGGCAGCAGCAGCAGGTGCAGGCCCGGAGGCGCGCCGTGGCTCTCATGACCGCCGGCCACCTTGGGCGCCAGATCGCCGACGATGGCCTCGCGCCAGAAGGCGCCGTCGGTGGCGATGGTCACCGCCAGCGCCCACGGCCCGACGATCAGGGCGACCATGGGCAGGCCCCAACCCCAGCCAAGGCGACGGACCCAGCGCGCGTCGCGATCCCACAGGCACAGGGCCACCACGGCCGGAGCGATCACAAGCAGGCCGATCGGCCCCTTGATCAGGATCGACAGGCCCAGCGCCAGCCAGAAGGTGAACTTGTGCCGCCGGTCCGGCGTCTCGCCCGCCCGCGAGGCCATGTAGATGCGCGCCAGCGCGGCCATGGCCACGGTGACGGCCGCGCACAGCGCCGCGTCGGTTTTGGCGATGCCGGCCTCGGTGGACAGGATGAAGCTGGCGCCCAGCATGACGCCCGCCAGCACGCCGGCGCGCTGGCCGAACAGGCGCGCCCCGACCCAGGCGCAGGCGAAGGCGGCGATCATCGCCGACAGCAGGGACGGCAGGCGATACGGCTGGATGAGGCGCGCCTCGGGCCCGGTCGTCAGGCCGACGGCCGCGGCCTGGGCCCAGTAGATGCCGACGGGCTTCTTCCAGCGCGGCTCCTCCTGAAAGCGGATGTCGACGTAGTCGCCGCTCTCCAGCATCTGGGAAGTGGCCTGGGCGTAGCGGCTTTCGTCGCGGTCCAGCGGCGGCAGCATCAGCAGTCCCGGCAGGCCGGCGAGCAGGGCCACCAGCGCGGCCAGCGCGGGTCCGCGCCAGCCGGCGATCAGTCGGTCGATGTCCAGCCGTCCCATGACGGACGGAATACACGCTTCGTCCCGCGCCGTCAGCGGCCCGCTTTCGTCCGTGACCACGCCGCGCTATCGACGGAACATGAGCCAGCCCAGCGCGCCCGAAGTCTCCGTGGTGGTCCCCGTTCACGACGAGGCCGGGGCCGTCGGGCCGCTGGTCGCCGAGATCGCGGCCGCCTTCGCCGGTCGCGACTTCGAAATGATCTTCGTCGACGACCGCAGCCGCGACTCCACCCTGCTGGAACTGAAGGCGCTGAAGGCGCTGCATCCGCAGCTCCGCGTGCTGACGCATCCGTCAAACGCCGGGCAGAGCCGCGCGGTGCGCTCCGGCGTGCTGGCGGCGCGGGCGCCGGTCGTGGTCACGCTGGACGGCGACGGCCAGAACCCGCCGGCCGACGCCCCGCGGCTGGTTCAGGCCCTGATCGACGCGCCGGCGGAGGTCGCCCTGGTCGGCGGCGTTCGGGCCAGCCGTCAGGACACGGAGGCCAAGCGGCAGGCCTCGGTCTGGGCCAACCGCATCCGCAAGCGCCTGCTCGGCGACGACGCCGACGACACGGGCTGCGGTCTCAAGGCCTTCCGCCGCGACGCCTTCCTGCGCCTTCCCTACTTCGACCACATGCACCGCTATCTGCCGGCGCTCATGATCCGGGAGGGGTTCCGGAACCAGTACCTAGACGTCGGTCACCGTCACCGTGAGTCGGGCCGGTCCAAATACACCAACGTCGGTCGGCTGATGGCCTCGCTGTCGGACCTGCTGGGCGTGATGTGGCTGAAGACGCGCGCGCGCCGGCCCGGGGCGGTCGAGGAAGTCTGACGGGGCGGGGCCTTCGCCCGCGCGGCGATTAGCTTTGCCGCACGGCACGAACGCGGGTATCCAGCGTTAACCATCGCTGGATCGTCAAAAGGACCGGCCCATGCTGATCGCCCTTCCGCTGCTGGTGATCCCCGTCATCCTCTACAACATCGTCGCGTTCACCGGCGGCGCCGCGCTGGCCGACGAGCGGCTGAGGGAGCCGATGTTCTCGATCGGGATGGCGTCGGGGGCGCAGTGGAACGTGGGCGCGGGCGACCTGATCCTGTTCCTCGCCCTGATCCTGCTGTTCTTCGAACTGCTGAAGTCGACGTCCAGCCAGAAGGTCGCGATCGTCAATCACGCCCTGTCGATGATCCTGTTCGTCATCTGCCTGGTGGAGTTCCTGCTGCTGCGCGGCTTCGCCACCTCGACCTTCTTCCTGATCGTGGCGATGGTCATGCTGGACGTGCTGGCGGGCTTCATCGTGACCATCATCGCGGCCCGCAAGGACCTCGATTTCGGGTCTGTCTAGGGCGCTGCCGCTCGCGACGCGGTCCCTCGCCGCTTGAGCGCGGGTGAGGGACGCGATTCGGTCAGCCGAAGGCGACGAAGATCAGCGCGATCACGGTCACGTCGACGGCGCGGGCGAGGAAGGCGAGCATGGGGCGGTCCCGGGATGGAGGCGTTCGCCTCCGTCACAGCAAGGACCATGCCGCCCTCAGACGTCGGACCTGGTGACCCGTCCCGGCTGCGGCCTGCGCTCGGCGGGCCCGGAATGCTGGGCTTTCATGTAGCCGCTGCGCGCCGCGTCCAGCACCGGAGGGCCGCCTTTCAGGCCGCGCCGCTGGCCGTCCTGACCCAGCAACTGGGCGGAAAACGCCGGGTCGGCATCCACCTGCGACGGGGTTGGGGGTTGAGCGCTGGTCGGCGGGGCGTCGACCGGAACCAGGGCGCGGCCGGACGCGCGACGATCGCGCGCGCGGCGATCCGCATCGCGCCGGTCGTCGGTCATTTGCGCTTCGCGTCGCCGGCCAGCCGATCGAGCTGGGCGCGCATCTCGTCCATCTGACGCCGCATGGCCTCCAGCCCGTCGGCGGGCGCGGACGGCTTCTCCTCGGCGGCGGGGGGCGCTGCGGGCATGCCGGCGGCGAAGCCGGGCCACATGCGCATGGCCTGCTCGAACATCTGCATGTTGCGGCGCACGGCCTCGTCCAGCAGGCCGGCGCCGGGCGCGCCCCCGAAGGCCTGCTTGAACTGGCCGCGCAGCTGCTCCTGCTGTTTGGCGAAGGCGTCGAGCGACATCTCCAGATAGCTGGGCAGCACCGGCTGCATCTGCCCGCCGTAGAAGCCGATCAGGCGGCGCAGGAACTGGACCGGCAGGAGCGCCTCGCCGCGGTTCTCCTCCTCAAATATGATCTGGGTCAGGATCTGGCGGGTCAGGTCCTCGCCCGACTTGGCGTCGTGGACGGTGAAGTCCTGACCGGCCCGGACCATGCGCGCCAGATCCTCCAGCGTGACGTAGGCGGACGTGGCGGTGTTGTAGAGCCGCCGGTTGGCGTACTTCTTGATGACGATGGTCCGGTCTTCCCCGGTCTTTGCCTCGGCCACGCGGCGTCCCCTCATGTCGTTGCCGCCACTATTCCGCAGTGCGGCGCCGGACGCCAGTGCGAAACCTGACCCGGCGTCAGGCCATGGCCGGGGCCAGCACCACGCCGACAAGGACGGCGGCCCAGTGCACGGTCGCGCCGGTCACGACGAAGCCGTGCCAGATGGCGCGCCGGAACCTGACCTTGGGGCTGATGAAGACGAAGACGCCGGCAGTGTAGATCAGGCCGCCGATCACCAGCAGGATCAGGGCCGCCGGGTGCACCGTGTCCAGCATGGGCTTCAGCGCGAAGACGGCCAGCCATCCGAAGGCCACGTAGACGGCGCTCCAGATCGCGTCGGACAGGCGCGGCGCCCACAGCTTGGCCAGGGCGCCGCCGATGCCGAGAGCCCAGACAAGCAACGTGAAGCCGACCGCCCACGAGCCCTCGAACCGCTGGGTGGTGAAGGGGGTGTAGCTGCCGGCTATCATCAGGAAGATGGCGGCCTCGTCGAGTCTCCGCAGAACCGGCCGCGCCGCGCAGGGCCGGGTCTGGTTGTAGACGGTCGAGGCGACCAGCATGGCGATCAGGCACAGGGCGTAGACGGCGGTGGCGACCACGGCGCCGACGCCCGAATAGATGGCCGCGAGGACCGCCAGAACGACGCCCCCGACGGCGGCCAGCGTCAGTCCGACGACATGCACGACGAGGTCCGCGGTCTTTTCCGCGTCCGTCCGGTAGTGCTCCTCCATGTCCAGGGCGTCCGGCTGGCAGGCCCGTCCCAGGAAGGATTTCAGTCGCATGAGCATGGCCCTTTCAAAGCCCGGAGCTCCGACATCGTTCCGGCAACGTGACACGACATGGGTGACGATCGCCTGAACGCCCCGGCCTCAGGGCGAAAACGCGGGACGCTGCGGCGCCCGCGCCACACCGGCGGACGTGGCGGCGCGCGCGGATCGGGCCTAGAAGACGGGCATGGACCTGTTCGACATCCTCACCCTCGTGGTCATCGCCGCCGTGGCCGTCACGCTCGGCTTCGGCATCCGCTCGCTGTACCAGACGGATGCGGGCGCCCGGTCGCGGTCCAACAAGCTGATGCGGCTGCGGGTGGCGCTGCAGGCCGTGGCCATCCTGCTGCTGGTCGCCGGCATGTGGTGGAAGTCCACGCAGGGCGGCTGACGTGGTCACGCTGAACCGCATCTACACCCGCACCGGCGACGACGGCTCGACCCGTCTGGCGACCGGAGAGCCCATCTCAAAGACCCATCCGCGCGTGGCCGCCTACGGCACGGTGGACGAGCTGAACTCGCTCATCGGCGTGGCGCGGCTGCATTCCGGCCAGAACGACCGCATCGACGCCGCCCTGGGCCGGATTCAGAACGAGCTATTCGATCTCGGCGCCGACCTGTCGACGCCGTCCGAGCCCGCCCCGAAGTGGGAGGCGCTGCGCATCGTCGACGCCCAGGTCGAGCGGCTGGAAGGCGAGATCGACGTGATGAACGAGAGCCTCAGGCCGCTGGACAGCTTCATCCTGCCGGGCGGTTCGCCGCTGTCGGCGCATCTGCATCTGGCCCGCACAGTCGCCCGCCGGGCGGAGCGCGAGGCTGTGGCCATGGTCGAGGCCGGTCACGCCGCGACGCCGGCGGCCCTCCGCTATCTCAATCGTCTGTCCGACTGGCTGTTCGTCGCCGCCCGCCGGGCCAATGCGAACGGCGCCGACGACGTGAAGTGGGTCCCCGGCGCGACGCGCTGAAGTCAGCGCGCCTGTTCCGCTTTCAGCGCCGCGCGCTGCCGGTCGGCGTCGGCGGCCACGGCCTTCTCGTTGGCCGCCAGCTGGTCCTCGATGGCGACAAGCTCCCGGTTGCGCTGGGCCGACGCCTGTTCGCGGTTCAGGCCCAGCGCCTCGAGTTCGGCGATCTTCTCGGCGACCGAAATGGGCTGGGCGCAGACCCGCCCTTCCGGGTCCCACCACTTGCCCTGCTCCTCGCAGCGCTCGCCCGGCGCGCGCACGAAATGCTCATAGGCGAGGATCAGCGCGAAGCAGGCGGCGAAGGCCGTGAGGAAGATCACGCTCAGGCGCTTGAAGGTCAGAAGGCGGTGCATGGGCTCTCCGGCACGTTACCTCGGGTCACGTTGACAGGCCGGGGCGCGCGGTCCAATCCCTCGGCCCACATTCCGGCATTTCCATGGATGACCCCATGAAGGTTCTCGTCCCCGTCAAGCGGGTGATCGACTCCAACGTCAAGGCCCGCGTCAAGGCGGACCAGACCGGCGTCGACCTGGCCAACGTCAAGATGAGCATGAACCCGTTCTGCGAGATCGCGGTCGAGGAGGCCGTGCGCATGCAGGAGGGCAAGGGCGGTCACGCGGCGGGCACGGCGACCGAGATCGTCGTCGTCTCCATCGGGCCGATGCAGGCGCAGGAGACCATTCGCACCGCGCTGGCCATCGGCGCGGACCGCGGCATCCTGATCCAGTCCGACGCCGACCTCGAGCCCCTGGCCGTCGCCAAGGTGCTGAAGGCGGTGGTCGACGAGGAGAAGCCGGATCTGGTCCTGCTGGGCAAGCAGTCGATCGATGGCGACAACAACGCCGTGGGTCAGATGCTGGCCGCCCTGCTGGACTGGCCGCAGGCCACCTTCGCCGGGAAGATGGAGATCAGGGACGGCAAGGCCGTGGTCCAGCGCGAGGTCGACGGCGGCCTGCAGACCGTGGCGGCCCAGCTGCCGGCGGTGGTGACCGTGGACCTGCGCCTGAACACGCCGCGCTACGCCTCCCTGCCGAACATCATGAAGGCCAAGAAGAAGGAGATCGCCACGAAGGCGGTCGCCGACTACGGCGTCGACGTCGCGCCGCGCCTGAAGGTGCTGAAGGTGACGGAGCCGCCGAAGCGGGCAGCGGGCGTCAAGGTCGCCTCCGCCGAAGATCTGGTCGCCACGCTGAAGTCCGCGGGAGTGCTGTAAATGACCGTTCTCGTCATCGCCGATCACGACGGCTCCGCCCTGCGCGACACCACCCACAAGACCGTCACGGCCGCGAAGGCGCTGGGCGGCGACGTCCACGTTCTGGTCGTGGGCCAGGCCGCGAAGGCCGTGGCCGATCAGGCCGCGAAGATCGACGGCGTCGCCAAGGTGCTGCTGGCCGAGAGCGCCGAACTGGGCAAGACGCTGGCCGAGGCGGTCGAGGCCACCGTGCTGCCGCTGGCCGGCGGCTATGACGCCATTCTCGCCCCCGCAGGCACGGACGGAAAGAACTTCTCCCCACGCATCGCCGCGAAGCTGGACGTGGCCCAGATCTCGGACATCGTGGAGGTCGTGAGCCCCGACACCTTCGTGCGCCCGATCTACGCCGGCAACGCGCTGGAGACGATCCAGAGCTCGGACGCCAAGAAGGTGATCACCGTCCGCCCGACCGCCTTCACCGCGGCCGGCGAGGGCGGCTCGGCGCCGGTCGAGACCGTCTCGGGCGCCGACGCGCCGAAGACGGACTTCGTGTCCGAGGAGATGGTCAAGTCCGACCGACCCGAGCTGGGCGCGGCGAAGATCGTCGTCTCCGGCGGCCGCGCCTTGGGCTCCGCGGAAGAGTTCCACGCCGTGATGGACCCGCTGGCCGACAGGCTGGGCGCCGCCGTGGGCGCGTCCCGTGCCGCCGTGGACGCCGGCTATGCCCCGAACGACTATCAGGTCGGGCAGACCGGCAAGGTCGTGGCGCCCCAGCTGTACATCGCCATCGGCATCTCCGGCGCCATCCAGCATCTGGCCGGGATGAAGGACTCCAAGGTCATCGTCGCCATCAACAAGGACGCCGACGCCCCGATCTTCCAGGTCGCCGACTATGGCCTGGTCGCCGACTACAAGACCGCCGTGCCGGAGCTGATGAAGGCGCTGGGCTGAGGCTTCACCGAAGCGGCAGGAACAGGTCCGCCGCGGCGCCCCTCTCGGGTTCGTCCAGGAACAGACGCTGGCAGTAGATGGGGAAGTCCCTCATTTCCTCCCCGCTGCCCGGCAGCCATTCGCGGTAGAGGAACTGAGCGGCCGGCTCGAGATTGTGGGTGTCGCCGGTGACGCGCAGCACGGCGCATCGGCCGCCGGGGATTTGGCCCTCGCGCACTCCGTCTCCTTCGACCTGACGGTCGGGGCCGACGCCCACGCAAAGGTCCATCCGATAGTCCGCCGGGTCGGCCGGCCGTCGCTCCGAATGCCATATGTTGAAGGTCGGACTCGTCCTCGGGCTCAGCCCCATCGTCTTCCGCCACGCGATGAAGCGTTGGATCGTCGCGTCGATCGAGGAGGGATCGCCGCGGTGCTCGAACAGAGCGACCCGGACGGGGTCGACCTCGCGGATCGTCACGGCGGCGGCGTCGTAAGTCATCGGCATCAGCTTGCTCCTGGCTGCGTTCATCGGCCCTAGGGCCTGAAGCCACGACGCCCAGTCGGGCGACTTCCGGAACCGGGACGGCGACTGGTTGAACCGCTGACGGAAGGCCCGCGCGAAGGCGTCGGGCGTCTCGTAACCGGCCTCCATAGCGATGTCGGTGACGCTGCCGTCGCCGGCCTCAAGCCGTCGGGAGGCGCGTCGCAGGCGCGCCAGCTGCACATAGCGATGCAGAGACAGGCCGAACGTCGCGGCGAACTGTCGGTGGAAGTGAAATTTCGAGAAGGCGGCGACGCCGCTCACGGTTTCCAGATCCAGGTCGTCGTCAAGGCGCCGGTCGATGTGATCCAGCACCCTGATCATCCTGGCCCTGTAGTGGTCGAGCGCCGCAGTCATCATGTTCCGTTCGTCGTGGCGTCCCCATGATGCCGCCCGCCGCGGCGCGCGCTCGTCCGATCTTGCGGTATCGACTTGCGAGACGTCCATCGCGCTTTCGGTTTGACGGACGGCCCCGAATTCCCCGTAATCCCCGCCTCGGCCGAGGGGGTCGACCGTTCGGGGGTTCCGCATGAAGTCCGTTTCCCTGCTGGGCGTCAGCCTGGCCGCGCTGGTGCTGTCCGCCTGCGCCACCACCGGGTCGTCCGATTCCGGCGAGGCGCCCGAGACGCCGCGCGAACGCAAGGCGATGGCGCAGGGGCTGGATCCGGCCACCGTGGCCGATCCCTATCCCTCGACCTATCGCGGCCTGCCGCGGGAGAACATGGCCATCGTCGGCGGCACCGTGTTCGACGGCGCCGGCCGCAGGATCGAGAACGGCGTGGTGATCGTCACCGACGGCCGCATCGCCGCCGTCGGCGGCGCGTCCACGCCCGTGCCCGGCGGCCACCGCGTCATCGACGCCCGCGGCCGCTACGTGACGCCCGGGATCATCGACGTGCACAGCCATCTCGGCGTCTATCCCTCGCCCGGCGTGCAGGGCATGAGCGACGGCAACGAGGCGACCAGCCCCAACACCGCGCAGGTGTGGGCCGAGCATTCGGTCTGGCCGCAGGATCCGGGCTTCAACACCGCCCGGGCCGGGGGCGTGACGACGCTCCACATCCTGCCCGGCTCGGCCAACCTGTTCGGCGGCCGCGGCGTGACCCTGCGCAACATCCCGTCGGTGACGATGCAGGGCATGAAGTTCCCGGGCGCGCCCTACACCGTGAAGATGGCCTGCGGCGAGAACCCCAGCCGCGTCTATGGCGGCCGCAACACCTCGCCCGCGACGGGCATGGGCAACATGGCCGGCTATCGCGCCGCCTTCATTTCCGCGCGGGATTACAAGGAGAAGTGGGACCGGTGGCGCGAGACGGGCGAAGGCACGCCGCCGACGCGCAACCTGCAGATGGACACGCTTGTCGGCGTGCTGGACGGGTCGATCCTGATCCAGAACCACTGCTATCGCGGCGACGAGATGGCGCTGATGATCGATATGTCGAAGGAGTTCGGCTACCGCATCACGACCTTCCACCACGCCACCGAGGCCTACAAGGTCGCCCCGCTGCTGGCGCGCGAGAACATCTGCGCGGCCATGTGGACCGGCTGGTGGGGGTTCAAGATGGAGGCGCTGGACGGGATCGAGGAGAACGTGGCCCTGGTCGACGCCCAGCAGGGCAGCTGCGCCGTGGTGCATTCCGACGACGCGGAGCTGACCCAGCGCCTGAACCAGGAAGCCGCCGCCGCCGTCGCCGCGGGCCGTCGCGCCGGGCTGACGATCACGGAGGAGCACGCCATGAGCTGGATCACCTCCAACGCCGCGCGGGCCATCGGCATCGAGGACGAGACCGGCTCTCTGGAAGCCGGAAAGCGCGCCGACGTGGTGATCTGGAGCGCCAATCCGTTCAGCGTCTACGCACGGGCCGACCAGGTCTACGTCGACGGCGGTCTGGCCTTCGACCGCGCCGATCCGGCCTTCCAGCCGCTGTCCGACTTCGAACTGGGCCAGCCCGGCCACGGCCAGACGGCCGCCGGCGTCCGCCAGGGAGCCCGCTGATGATCCGCCGCACGCTTCTGACGGCCGCCGCAATCATGGCCGTGGCCGGCCCCGCCCTCGCGCAGGAAGTGACCGCCATCGTCGGCGGCCGCGTCCATACCGGCACGTCCGTGATCGAGAACGGCACCGTCGTCATGCGCGACGGCCGCATCGTCTCGGTCGGGACGGGGGCCGCGCCCTCCGGCGCTCGCGTGGTCAGCGCGGCCGGCAAGGTGGTGACGCCCGGCATCGTCGCGGTGGATTCCGGTCTCGGCGGTTCGGAGGTCTCGTCGGTCGGCGACGACCTGAGGAACGCCTCGAACACGCTCAGCGCGGCGTTCGACGTGTCGTACGGCCTCGACCCCTGGTCGATCACCCTGCCGACGGCGCGTCTGGGCGGCGTGACCCGCGCCGTGGTGGTCCCGAACCATCCCGGCTCGTCCGGCGGCCACTATCACGAGGAGGACACCGCCGGCGCGGGCGAGGGCGGCTTCCACACGCCCGGCCTGTTCGCCGGCCAGGCGGCGGTGATCCATCTGGGGCAGGGCGCGGACATTCTGGTCCGGCCGCGCGTGGCCATGGTCGCGCCCTTCGGGGACGCAGGCGCGGGCGTGGCGGGCGGCGCCCGCGGGGCGGAGTTCACCCTGTTCCGCGAGACGATGGCGGAGGTCCGCCTCTATGCCCGCAACCGTGCGGCCTATGAGCGGGGAAACCTTCGCGACCTGTCGCTGTCGCGCGCGGATCTGGAGGCCCTGATCCCCGTCGCCGAGGGGCGCATGCCGCTGATCGTCACGGTCAGCCGGGCGTCCGACATCCTGATGGTGCTGCGCCTGGCCGACGAGGAGAACATCCGCGTCATCCTGGACGGCGCCGAGGAGGGCTGGATGGTGGCCGACCGGATCGCTGCGGCGAACGTGCCGGTGCTGCTCAATCCGATCACCAACCTGCCGGGCAATCTGGAACGCCGCGGGGCGCGGATGCAGAACGCGGCCGCCCTGAACGCCGCCGGCGTGGTCATCGCCATCAAGGGCAACGAGGGCTCGATCCACCGCGCGCGCGAGACCCGCTACAACGCCGGCAACGCCGTGTCGCACGGCCTGCCGCACGACGCCGCCATCGCGGCCATCACCGCGAACCCGGCCCGAATCTTCGGCTTCGACGGCCAGTTCGGCACGATCGCGCCGGGCGCGGAGGCGGACGTGGTGATCTGGTCGGGCGACCCGCTGGAGCCGCTGACGCAGGCCGAGGCGGTGTTCGTCAGGGGCGTCGAGCAGCCGATGACGGCGCGCAACCTCCAGCTCCGCGACCGCTACCGGCAGGGCGGGGAGGGGGCGTATCCGCCCGCCTACGGCCGCTAGGACACGTTTGGACAATCCGGCCGCGAAAGGCTGGAGAACGACTGCACATCGTCCTGTCCTGATGAAGAAGGCCCCCTCCGTCGCCGGAGGGGGCCTTTTCCATGCCCGGAAGATACCTCAGTGGGCGCCGTCGCCCGAGGCCGCCTTGCGCGCCTGAGCCCTCCGGCTCCACATGTTCAGCATCTCGACCAGGGCCGAGAAGGCCATGGCGGCGTAGATGTAGCCCTTGGGCACATGGGCGCCGAAGCCTTCGGCGATCAGCACCATGCCGATCATCAGCAGGAAGCCCAGCGCCAGCATCACCACGGTCGGGTTCTTGTCGATGAAGTCGCCCAGCGGGTCGGCGGCCAGCAGCATGACGGCGATGGCGACCAGCACGGCCACGACCATGATCGGCAGGTGCTCGGTCATGCCCACGGCGGTCAGGATCGAGTCGATCGAGAAGACCAGGTCGATCAGGATGATCTGGACGATGGCGCCGCCCATGTTGGTGACGACGACGTCCTTCGTCTTGTTTTTCTCCAGCAGGTCCTTGCTGGGCGCGGGATCGACGGAGTGGTGAATCTCCTTGGTGGCCTTCCAGACGAGGAACAGGCCGCCGGCGATCAGGATCATGTCCTTCCACGAGAAGGCGTTGCCCATCACCTCGAAGACCGGCGCGGTCAGGGTGACGATCCAGGCGATGGTCGACAGCAGGATCAGGCGCATGACCAGCGCCAGCGAGATGCCGATGCGGCGGACGCCGGAGCGCTTCTCGGGCGGCAGCTTGTTCGAGAGAATCGAGATGAAGATCAGGTTGTCGATGCCGAGCACGACCTCCATCACCACGAGGGTGATCAGGGCGGCCCAGGCGGCGGGGTCGGTCAGGAGAACGGCGATGTCTTGCATCAGGGCTGACTAGCACGCGCGCGACGCCCGACAAGGCGACCGAACGGCACAGGTCGTCGCACCCCCGACTTATGGCCACTGGACCCGGGCGTCGCCCTCGCCTAGCCAAGGCGGACCGCCGCTCCAGCCCCCAGGTGACGCTTGCCCTCAGGACTCGCCGCCCTTCTCGACGACGTCGCCGCCATCGCCAGGATGGCCGCCGCCTCGGTCGACGACGTCTCGGCCGCCGCCGGCCGCGCCAGCATGAAGGCCGCCGGCGTGGTCGTGGACGACGCCGCGGTGACTCCCGGATACGCCATGGGCTTCTCGCCCGACCGCGAGCTGCCGATCGTGCGGAAGATCGCGGTCGGCTCGCTGAAGAACAAGTTCATCTTCCTGTTGCCGGGCGCGCTGCTGATCAGCGCCTTCGCGCCGTGGGCCCTGACGCCGCTGTTGATGGCGGGCGGCGCCTATCTGTGTTTCGAGGCCGCGGAGAAGATCTGGGAGCATCTGGCCGGGCATGACGACGGAGAGACGCCGGTCGACGAACTGGCCCTGTCGTCCGAGGAGCGCGAGAAGGAGATGGTGGGATCGGCCGTGCGCACCGACCTGATCCTGTCGGCCGAGATCACCGCCATCGCTCTGGCGGATCTCGCCGGGCGTCCGTTGGCGACGCAGGCCGCGGCGCTGGCCATCGTGGCCCTGCTGGTCACGGCAGGGGTGTACGGCGTGGTCGCGCTGATCGTGAAGATGGACGACGTCGGCCTGCATCTGACGCAGCGGCGATCGGCGTCGGCCCAAGCCGTGGGCCGCGGTCTGGTGAAGGCCATGCCGGTGGTGCTGAGCGCGCTGGCGACCATCGGCACGGCGGCCATGCTGTGGGTCGGGGGCGGGATCATCGTCCACGGCCTGCATGAGTACCACCTGGACCTGATCCCCGGCGTCGTCGAAGGTCTCGGGCACTGGGCGGGCAGCGTGCCCGGGCTGGGGCCCATCACGGGATGGACAGCGCGGGCGGCCGCGTCAGCCGTCGTCGGTCTGGCCGTCGGCGCCGTGATCGTCGCGGTCCTGCACCTGCTCCCGAAAAAGAAGTCCGCGCACGGCGCCGCGCACTGACGCTGCGACCCGCCGCCTCGGTTGCGGTTTGGGGGTTAAGGTGCTATCCGGCGCCCGGCTGAACCGGGAACGGCCGTCATGGACGCGTTTCCGGCGTGCTTTCTTCAAGCATTCCAAGCCCTTGGTCGGAGCGAGCCCTCGCCGCCGGTCACGCCCCGAACGCATCATCCGGACGGATTCAATTGGCTGACGAATTCAGGACCACCGAGGTCGGCGACCGCTACGCCCAGGCGCTGTTCGACCTGGCCGACGAGACGGGCTCGCTGGACGCCGTGCGCGCGGACCTGAAGTCGCTGCGGGCCGCCCATGGCGAAAGCGCCGACCTGCGTCGCCTGCTGAACTCTCCCGTGCTGAAGACCGAGGACCAGTCGAGGGGCCTGCTGGCCATCGCCGACAAGGCTCGCTTCAACCCGACCACCCGCAACTTCCTGGGCCTGCTGGCGCAGAACGGCCGCGCCCGCGACCTGATGGGCGTGGTCGTCGGCTTCGAGCGCCTGTATGCGAAGAAGACCGGCGTGGTGGCCGCGGAGGTCGTCTCGGCCCAGCCGCTGTCGACCACCCAGCTGACCCACGTGCGCTCGGCGCTGCTGAAGGCGCTGGGCAAGGCGCCCGAACTGACCGCCCGCGTCGATCCGTCGATCCTGGGCGGGCTGAAGGTGAAGGTCGGCTCGAAGCTGTTCGACGCCTCGCTGAAGACCAAGCTCGACCAAATGAAATTCGCCCTCAAGCGGGCGTAAGCCCGCGCCGAACCAAGAATGCAGCGCGCCTGACGGCACGCCCCAGAGACGAAGACGAAAGAGACCGCAATGGACATCCGCGCCGCTGAAATCTCGGCCATCCTGAAGTCGCAGATCGCCAACTTCGGCGTCGAGGCGGACGTCTCCGACGTCGGCCAGGTGCTGTCGGTCGGCGACGGCATCGCCCGCATCCACGGTCTGGACAACGTCCAGGCCGGCGAGATGGTGGAGTTCCCCAAGGCCGGCGTGAAGGGCATGGCCCTGAACCTCGAGCGCGACAACGTCGGGGCCGTGATCTTCGGCGCCGACGCCGCGATCGCCGAGGGCGACGAGGTCCGCCGCCTGGGCGAGATCGTGGACGTGCCGGTCGGCAAGGGGCTGCTGGGCCGCGTCGTCAACCCGCTGGGCGAGCCGATCGACGGCAAGGGCCCGATCCAGTTCACCGAGCGCCGCCGCGTGGACGTGAAGGCGCCGGGCATCATCCCCCGCAAGTCGGTGCACGAGCCGATGCAGACCGGGCTGAAGGCGATCGACACCCTGATCCCGATCGGCCGCGGCCAGCGCGAGCTGATCATCGGCGACCGTCAGGTCGGCAAGACCGCCGTCGCCATCGACGCCATCCTGAACCAGAAATCGGTCAACGCGACGGACGACGAGTCCGCCAAGCTGTACTGCATCTACGTGGCCGTCGGTCAGAAGCGTTCGACCGTCGCGCAGATCGTGAAGACGCTCGAGGAGTCGGGCGCGCTGGAATACACGATCGTGGTCGCCGCCACCGCGTCGGAGCCGGCCCCGCTGCAGTTCCTGGCGCCGTTCGCCGGCACCGCCATGGGCGAGTTCTTCCGCGACAACGGCATGCACGGCCTGATCGTCTATGACGACCTGTCGAAGCAGGCCGTGGCCTATCGCCAGATGTCGCTGCTGCTGCGCCGCCCGCCGGGTCGCGAAGCCTATCCCGGCGACGTCTTCTACCTGCACAGCCGCCTGCTGGAGCGTTCGGCCAAGCTGAACGCCGACTACGGCTCGGGCTCGCTGACCGCCCTGCCGCTGATCGAGACCCAGGCCAACGACGTGTCGGCCTACATCCCGACCAACGTGATCTCGATCACCGACGGCCAGATCTTCCTGGAATCCGACCTATTCTACCAGGGCATCCGCCCGGCCGTGAACGTCGGCATCTCGGTGTCGCGCGTGGGCTCCTCGGCCCAGACCAAGGCGATGAAGAAGGTCGCCGGCACCATCAAGGGCGAGCTGGCCCAGTACCGGGAAATGGCCGCCTTCGCGAAGTTCGGCTCGGACCTGGACGCCTCGACCCAGAAGCTGCTGGCCCGCGGCGCCCGCCTGACCGAGCTGCTGAAGCAGCCGCAGTACAGCCCGCTGACCATGGAAGAGCAGGTCGTGTCGATCTATGCCGGCACGCGCGGCTATCTGGACGGCGTCGCCGTGGCCGACATCGGCCGCTTCGAGCGCGAACTGCTGGCCCGCATCAAGTCCTCGAACCCCGGCCTGCTGGAAGGCATCCGGACGAAGAAGGACCTGACCGCCGAGCTGGAGACCGAGCTGAAGTCGGTTCTGGACGGCTTCACCAAGACGTTCGCCTGAGACCGACCTGAAGACTAACTAAGGAAGAGCAGCGCCGGATGGCCAGCCTCAAGGAAATGCGCAATCGGATCGGAAGCGTGAAGTCCACGCAGAAGATCACGAAGGCCCTGAACATGGTCGCCGCGGCCAAGCTGAAGCGCGCCCAGGACCAGGCCGAGAGCGCGCGTCCCTATGCCCGCAAGATGGCCGCCGTCATCGCCAACCTGGCGGCGGGCGTGTCGGGCGACGGCGCGCCGAAGCTGCTGGCCGGCACGGGCCGCGACCAGAAGCACCTGATCGTCGTCGCCACCGGCGACAAGGGTCTGGCGGGCGGCTTCAACACCAACGTCATCCGCGCGGCGCGCGAGCGCATCAACGCGCTGATCGCGCAGGGCAAGGACGTCCGCATCGTCGCCGTGGGCCGCAAGGTCCGCGACGGGCTGACGCGCCTGTACGGCGACCGGCTGATCCGCACCTTCGAGATGAGCGAGCACAAGACCGTCGGCCTGCCCGCCGCCGAGCCGGTGGCCGCGTTGATCGCCGAGGAGTTCGAGGTCGGAAACGCCGACGTGGTGACCCTGTTCTACAGCCGCTTCCAGTCGGTCATCGCCCAGGTGCCGACCGCGAAGCAGCTGATCCCGGCGGTCGTGGACGGCGACGCCGCTCCGATCGACCTGAACGGCGCCGTCTATGAATACGAGCCGTCCGAGGAGGAAATCCTCGACACCCTGCTGCCGCGCAACGTCACGACGCAGGTGCTGGCGGCCATGTACGAGAACCAGGCCAGCTTCTTCGGGGCCCAGATGGGCGCCATGGACAACGCCACGCGCAACGCCGGCGACCTGATCAACAGCCTGACCCTGCAATACAACCGCAAGCGCCAGGCCCAGATCACGACCGAACTGATCGAGATCATCGCGGGCGCCGAAGCGCTCTGATCCCCATATACGCTGACACGACTTTCCGAACGGACCGCACGCCATGACCGACACCGTCGCCCCCAAGAAGACCCCGACCCGCAAGCCCGCGGCCCCCAAGGCCCCGAAGGCCGCCGCCGCGCCGACGGCCGCGACGCCGACCTCGGCGGTCGCCGCCGGCCGCATCGCCCAGGTGATCGGCGCCGTCGTGGACGTGGAGTTCGAGGGCCATCTGCCGGCCATCCTGTCGGCGCTGGAAACCCAGAACGTCGACCAGAAGACGGGCGAGCCCTTCACCCTGGTTCTGGAAGTCGCCCAGCACCTGGGTGAGAACATGGTCCGCGCCATCGCCATGGACACGACCGAGGGTCTGACCCGCGGCCAGCCGGTGACGGACACGGGCAGCTCGATCCTGGCGCCGGTCGGTCCGGGCACGCTGGGCCGCATCATGAACGTCGTCGGCGCGCCGATCGACGAGCAGGGCCCGATCAAGACGACGATGTACCGTCCGATCCACCGCGAGGCCCCGAGCTTCGAGGAGCAGTCGACCAGCTCTGAAATCCTGGTCACCGGCATCAAGGTCATCGACCTGATGTGCCCCTACACCAAGGGCGGCAAGATCGGCCTGTTCGGCGGCGCCGGCGTGGGCAAGACCGTGACCATGCAGGAGCTGATCAACAACATCGCCAAGGCGTACGGCGGCTATTCGGTTCTGGCCGGCGTGGGCGAGCGCACGCGCGAAGGCAACGACCTGTACCACGAGATGATCGAGTCCAACGTGAACGTGGACCCGACCAAGAACGGCGGCTCGACCGAAGGCTCCAAGTGCGCCCTGGTCTACGGCCAGATGAACGAGCCTCCGGGCGCCCGCGCCCGCGTCGCCCTGACCGGCCTGGCCCAGGCCGAGTACTTCCGCGACGAGGAAGGCAAGGACGTGCTGCTGTTCGTCGACAACATCTTCCGCTTCACGCAGGCCGGTTCGGAAGTGTCGGCGCTGCTGGGCCGCATCCCTTCGGCCGTGGGCTATCAGCCGACGCTGGCCACCGAGATGGGCAACCTGCAGGAGCGCATCACCTCGACCAAGAAGGGCTCGATCACCTCGGTGCAGGCCATCTACGTGCCCGCCGACGACCTGACCGACCCGGCGCCGGCCGCCTCGTTCGCCCACCTGGACGCGACGACCGTGCTGAGCCGCGACATCGCCGCCCAGGCCATCTTCCCGGCCGTGGACCCGCTGGACTCGACCTCGCGGATCATGGACCCGCTGGTCATCGGCGAGGAGCACTACAACGTCGCCCGCTCGGTCCAGGAAGTGCTGCAGCAGTACAAGGCGCTGAAGGACATCATCGCCATCCTGGGCATGGACGAGCTGTCGGAAGAGGACAAGCTGGTCGTGGCCCGCGCCCGCAAGATCCAGCGCTTCCTGTCCCAGCCCTTCTTCGTGGCCGAGCAGTTCACCAACTCGCCGGGCAAGTTCGTGTCGCTGGAAGACACGATCCGGTCGTTCAAGGGCATCGTCGCCGGCGAATACGACCACCTGCCGGAGGCCGCCTTCTACATGGTCGGCGCCATCGAGGAAGCCGTCGAGAAGGCTCAGAAGCTGGCCGAGAGCGCCTGATCCATGGCGGGCAAGCTGAACTTCTCGCTGGTGTCGCCTGAGCGCGAGGTCTTCTCGGGCCTGGTGGATCAGGTCGACGCCCCGGGCGTCGAGGGCGACTTCGGCGTCCTGGCCGACCACGCGCCGTTCATGACCGCGCTGAAGGAAGGCACGGTCACCGTGATCGACGGCGCGACGCGCCGCCGCTTCGAGGTGCACGGCGGCTTCGCCGACGTGACGCCGGCCGGCCTGACCATCTTGGCCGAGCGCGCCGAGGAGCTGGCCGAGGCCTGATCGGGTCCGGAGGATGATTTGCGACGGCCGTCTTCCGCGAGGGAGGCGGCCGTTTCGCTATGCGGCGAAGCGGGCGAAGGCGGTCAGGACCTGCTCATAGACGCCGCGCTTGAACGGCACGATCAGGCCCGGCGCCTCGTCGAGCCGCGCCCAGCGCCAGGCGTCGAACTCGGCCTCGCCGTGGGCATCCAGGTCGACCTCCGCGTCGTCGCCCGTGAAGCGGTAGGCGAACCAGACCTGCTTCTGACCCTTGTGCCCCCATTTCGCGCGGGGGCCGCCGAGGTCGGGCGGGAAGTCGTAGGCGATCCAGTCCGCCGTGCGGTCGAGGTATTCGACCGACGAGACGCCGGTCTCCTCCAGCAACTCGCGACGGGCGGCGGTCTCCAGATCCTCGCCGTCGTCGACGCCGCCCTGCGGGAACTGCCAGCGCCACGGCCCGGGCGTGTTGACGCGATGACCCAGCCAGACGTGGCCGTCCCTGTTGAACAGGACGACGCCGACGTTGGGTCGATACAGGCTGAGGTCGCGGGTCATTGGGGCGGTGCGGCGGGGAGCATGGTGAGGCTCTCCCCACATAGGCGCCCGGGCCCGAAAATCCTAACCCGCGGGTCAGCCGGCGCGGGTCATGGCGCTGGCGGGGGCCAGCTGCAGGCCACGGGCGTCCAGACCGGCGGCCCAGCGGGCCACGGCCTCGACCGTGACCGGGTAGCCGAAGCCGGTTCCCAGCGCGCCGCCGCGCTGCTTGGCGAGGGCCTCGACGGCGTTGAGGCGGCCCATGATGGCGGCGGGGGTCTGGACCTCGTCGACCACGTGATCGGCCGAGGCGCGGGCCCAGGCGCCGGGGCGGCGACGGGCCAGTCCGTCGTCGACGAAGGCCACGCCGCGGCGGCGCAGCTCGCCCATGAAGCTGGCGAAGCCGGCGTCGGAGGCCATGAACCGGTCGCCCAGATAGTTCATCACGGCGAAGTAGCCGGTGGCGCGACCCAGCAGCCAGGGCAGCTTGGCCTCGACGTCGGCGGCGCCGCCGGAGGCCAGCAGGGTGTAGGGGCCGGGGTCGTTGTCGGGATAGCCCGTCGGCTCCATCGGGATCTCGATCATCACCTCGTGGCCGTGCGCCCGGGCAAGGTCGATCCAGCCCTGGAGGCCCTCGGCATACGGGACGAAGCTGAGCGTGATCTCGGCCGGCAGGCGCTCGATGGCGGCGCGGGTCGTGACGGCGTTCAGCCCGAGGCCGCCGACGATCATCGCCACGCGCGGCTTGCCGTTCGGACGGAAGGGGCGGGCATAGGCCTGGGCCGGCACGCGGCCGTCGTCGGCGATGACCGGCTGGGGCCCGTTGGGATCGGGCGCGAACAGGCCGGCGATGGGAGCCTGGCTCAGGGGCGAGGCGGCCGTCAGGCGCGGCGCGGTGAAGACCGGGCCGGCCCCGGCCACCGTGGCGCCGTCGGGCAGGGTCAGCGTGGCCTCTCCGCCCGCGGCGGCCGGGTCGGCGGCCAGATCTTGATAGGCGCCGCCCAGCCCGGCGGTGAAGGCTTCGAGGCCGGTCGGCGGCGCCGCGGCGGGACGCGCCTCGCGGTTCAGCCCGGCGCGGGCCGAGGGGTTGGCGGCGGAGGGATCGCCCAGCACCGCGACGAAGAGGGCGACGGCGGAAAACAGCAGGACCGCGGACCCCGCGACGGCGACCGGAGGCTTGCGGAAGGCGCGCAGAAGCGGGGCGAGGCCGGCCGCCAGGCTGCGGCGCTCGGGCGGGCGCCCGGCTGAGGCGGCGAGCGCGGACTGGCGTTTGGCGAACATGGTCACGGCGGATTCACACCCTTGCGGGCGCGATGATGCCGCCGTGCCGGTTAAGAAACCCTAACGCGCCGTTAGGGGCGTTCGTTAGGACCTGGGCTCACTCTTCGGGCGTGGCGAGGGCCGCGTTCTGCTGGCCGGGCGGGGTGACCACGATGCCGGCCGGAGCGGGGGACAGGGCGGCCAGATTCCCGCCCGCGCGCAGGACGTCGAAGGCGCGTTCCAGCTGATAGTCCTTGTCTTCCGGCCACTCCTCGCCCGGGGCCTCCTGCGGCGTATGGGGCCCGCGACGCTCCGCGCCGATGGAGGCGTCCAGCGAGTTGGCGTAGGCGGCCTCGGAGTAGACGAAGGAGGAGCGCGACACGATCCGCGCCTCGGCCGCCGACCGCGACACCTCCAGATCCGGCTCGATGCCGATCTTCTGGATGGAGCGGCCCGACGGCGTGTAGTAGCGCGCCGTCGTGATCGACAGGGCGCCGTCCTGACCGCCGCGCAGCGGGATCACCGTCTGCACCGAGCCCTTGCCGAAGCTGGTCAGGCCGACGATCGTGGCCCGCTCGTGGTCCTTCAGCGCGCCCGCGACGATCTCCGACGCCGAGGCCGAGCCGTAGTTGACCAGCACGACGATCGGCTTGCCGTCCGTGAGGTCGCCCGGCTTGGCCGACCAGCGGTCGATCTGCTCCGGGCGGCGGCCGCGCTGGCTGACGATCTCGCCGCGCTCCAGGAAGGCGTCGGAGACGCCGACCGCGGCGGACAGCAGACCGCCGCCGTTGTTGCGCAGGTCGACGACGTAGCCCTTCACGCCCGGATTGGCGGTCTTCAGCTCGCCCAGCACGCGGTTCAGGTCGCGTACGGTGTTGTCGTCGAAGGTCGAGATGCGGATGACGGCGAAGTCGCCCTCCATCCGGCCGGTGACGGACTCGATCTTGATCACCTCGCGGGTCAGGGTGACCTCCAGCGGGTCGGAGCCGTCGCGCAGGAAGGTGACGGCGACCTGGGTGCCCGGCGCGCCGCGCAGCTTGTCCGAGACTTCAGAAACGCTGAGGCCGGCGGCGCTGGCGCCGTCGATGACCGAGATGACGTCGCCCGCCTGCACCCCGGCGCGGGCGGCGGGGCTGCCGTCCATGGGCGAGATGACCTTCACCAGTCCGGCCTCGGAGCTGATGGTCAGGCCGACGCCCGAATACTGACCCTCGGTCCGCTCGCGCAAATCGTCGAAACCGGCGGGCGCGAGATAGGCCGAGTGGGGGTCGAGCGCCGTCATCATGCCGCCCAGCGCGGCCTCGATCAGCTTCTTGTTGTCGACCGGCACGACGTAGGCCTGTTCGACCACGGCCAGCACGTCGCCGAAGAGCTCCAGCATGCGGAAGGTTTCGTTGCGCGGGGTCTGGGCCACGGCCGTGACGGCGACGGCACCGAGCGCCACGGCGGCGCATCCGGCGATGAGGGCTTTGCGCATTCGGTCTCGCATCTTCGTCTGTTCGCGCGGGCGCGCGGGGAGGAAACTCAAATCAGCGGGCCGGCCGCGGCGGAAACAAGGCGGGCCGGTCCGGGACCGATAAAATCAGCGTCAGGACGGTCGCGCCAGAGGCTTCGGCGTCCGGGCGATCAGCGAGCCTCGAGGAAGCGGGCGGGATCGACGGGCGTCTCCTCGCGGCGCAGCTCGAACTGAAGGTCGCCGCCGACGCGGTCGCGGCCCACGGACTGCCCCGCCTCCACCCGCTGGTCCACCTCCACCGAGGCGGCGCCGAGCCCCAGCAGCACGACGTGCCAGCCCTGCCCCAGATCCAGAAGAACGATCGTGCCCCACGTCTCATGCGGGCCGACATGGGCGACCCGGCCGGGCGCGGGCGCCCGGACGTCGCCCCCGGTCCCGGTCCAGCGCCAGCCGGCGGCGCCGCGGCCGAAGCGGACCAGCGGCGGCCCGTCGACGGGCCGAACCAGCCGGTCGCGTCCGGCGGGAAGGGCGGAAACCCGCGCGACGGCGCCGGCCGGCACCTCAGGCACCTCGGCGCCCATGCGTCGAAGACGGGCGGCGAGGGCGGCGACTTCCGAACGGGCGGCGCGCGCCTCGGCGGCGAGGACGACGGCGCGGGACCGCCGGGCGGCGCCGCGATCGGCCGCGGCCGCCGCGCGCTCGCCGGCCGCGCTGTCCGCGGCCAGCGCTCCGGCCTGTGAAAGGAGGACGACACGCCGGGCGTGGGCGACCTCGGCGCGTCGCGCTTCGAGGCCGGCGGCGCGGAGCTCGAGCGCCAGCGCGGCCTCGCGCATCAGAAGGCCCGCTCGCCGGGCCTCGACCGCGCGGCGGACCGGCACGACCAGCGCAGGCGGCGGTCGTCGCGTCAGCCGCTGGAGGCCGCCCAGGAGCCGTCCCTGCGTCGCCCTCAGCCGGGTCAGGCCGGCCAGCAACGGCGCCTCCTGCGCGGCGAGGGCGTCGAGGCGTGTCCGGTCGGCGGCGGGGGCGGCGTCGACCGCGGCGGGAGCGGCGGCGGCGCGGGTTGCGGTGGCGGCTTCGTCCTCAAGGCGCCTGAGACGCACCACGGCGTCGCGGTAGCGGGCCTGAAGCTGGGCGACCTCCTCGCCGTCACGCGGCTGGACGCCCGACGCGGGCGCGGCGGCCAGGGCGAAGGCGGCGAGGGAGATGAGCAGCAGGCGACGCATCAGTCGCGATGATAGGGCGAACCGGCCAGGATGGTCACCGCGCGATAGATCTGCTCGGCGAGCATGGCCCGGGCCAAAGCGTGCGGCCATGTCTGGGGGCCGAAGGCGAGGGTGGAGGCGGCGGCCCCGCGCACGCTCTCGTCCAGTCCGTCCGCCCCGCCGACGGCGAAGACGAGGCGCCTCTCGCCCCGGTCGCGAAGGGCGGCCAGATGCCCGGCGAAGTCGCGGCTGGAGAAAGTGCGGCCCCGCTCGTCGCAGGCGATCAGGTGCGCGTCCTCCGCGGCCTTCAGGATCAGCTCGGCCTCGGGCGCCTTGCCGGGCTTTCGGGGCTCAAGGTCGACCAGTTCGAGCGGACCGAGGCCCAGCGCGCGGCCGGTGAGGGTCGCGCGGTCGGCGTAGTCGGCGGCCAGCGTCGCCTCGGGGCCGCGCCCGGGCCTGCCGATGGCGACGATCGCCAGCTTCATGAAATCAGGCGCGGGAGTCGGCGCGGTGGCCGCTGTCGACGGCCCAGATCTTCTCGATGTTGTAGAAGGCGCGCACTTCCGGCCGGAACAGGTGGACGATCACGTCGCCCGCGTCGATCAGCACCCAGTCGCAGTGCGGCAGGCCCTCGACCCGGGCCTTGCCCATGCCGTGCTCCTTGAGCACGCGCAGCAGGTGGTCCGCCAACGCGCCGACATGGCGGTGCGAGCGGCCGGACGCCACGATCATGGCGTCGGACATGGAGGATTTGCCCTTGAGGTCGATCAGGACCAGGTCCTGGGCCTTGTCCTCGTCCAGTTTCGTGATCAGGGCCTGTTCCAGAGGCGTCGATCCGACCGGCGGCGGCGCGTCGGACCCGTCCTCGGGGCGCAGCGGCGGAATGGGGTCGGACTCATGCGCCGTGTTGGAGACGGCGGGCGCGCGGGGCGCGGAAGACGGGGACAGCTGAGGGCTCCGGAGACGTGGACTTGAGGACGGACCCTATCACGGACGGGCCGTGGGGTCACGACCCGGGAGCGAAGTCGGCCGGAAGGCCGTCGCGGGCCAGCCTGCCGCCGGTGAAGCGCACGTCCTGCGTGACCTCGGGCCCGAAGAAGAGCGGGGGCGACCAGGCGCGCATCGCCGCGGGGTCCGTGAACTCCGCCTCGGCCATGACGAGACCGGTCAGGGGGCCGGCGAAGACGTCGATGAAGACGTCGGCGCCGTCGATCGGGCCCAGCGAGTGACGGGTCTTCTCAAGCACGCGGCCGGGCAGGGCGGACAGCAACCGGAACTCATCCGGCGACAGGTAGATGGAGGTGAGCAGACGGACGGAGGCGTCGACGTCGGCCTTGCGCCCGAGCCTGAGCATCGGCGGCCCACCGTCGTGGGACACGGCCTCGCGCAACCGGAGCTGAGTCCCTTCGACGTACAGGTCGCGGAAGTCCTCGGAGCCGCGCACGAGGTCGAGTGGCACGTCCCGGCACAGCCAGCGCCGCTCATGTTCCACCCAGGCGTACTTGGCCTTGGGCCAGCCCAGCGAGGCCGCGATCGCCCGATCGACCTGCGTCATGCCGGCGGACTCGCCTGCGCGGCCGCGCGCAGGGCCGTCGAGGACCGGGGGTTGAGCGGCGCCGACAGATAGGCCCAGGCGGGCGCCTCCATCAGAGGCAGCAGCTGGGCCCGGGCCGCGGGGACGCGGGCGAAGGCGAAGCGGCGCGCGGCCGGGGCGGCCCGGCTTTCCAGAAGGCTGCCCGGACGGGCGATCACGGCCACTGGCATCAGCCGCATGATGTCGGTCCAGCCGCGCCACAGGTCGAAGGACGCCAGATTGTCCGACCCCATCAGCCAGACGAAATTCACGTCGGGATGGCGCGATTTCAGCGCCCGCAAGGTGTCGATGGTCCAGCTGGTGCCCACGCGCGTCTCGAAGTCGGACACGATCATCGACGGCCCGCGCGCCCAGCGTCGGGCGGAGGCCATGCGCTCGACCAGCGAGGCCGACTGGCTGGGATCCTTCAAGGGGTTCTGCGGCGAGACCAGCCAGACGACGCGGTCGAGGCCGAGCCGCGTCAACGCCGTCTCCGCGACGTGGGCATGGCCGTCGTGGGCGGGATTGAAGCTGCCGCCGAACAGGCCGACGCGCATGCCCGGTTCCAGATGCAGGCCGTCGCGCAGCGCCCCGGAACGGGGGCCGAAGGCGCGCGGCGCGGGTCCGGCATGGAAGAAGCTCAAGGGATGGGCGCGTCCGGCGGCTTATGCTCAGGCTCGCCCTAACACGCGCCGCGCCGCGTGTAACCTCAGTCGGGCCGACGCTTGAATGTGTCGCCGACCTCGGTCGCGTCCGGGCCGTCGGGTCCGGCGGAGCGACGCTCGCGGTCGGCGTTGCGCTTCACGGCGGCGTCCGAGGTCGAGGCGTCGGGCCGGCCCAGCGGGATCGCCCCGTTGTCCTCGCGGCCCTTCGTCTGGATCGGTTTCGACATGGCGGTCTCCTTTGCAGGGCAACCGCCGGGGCCGGGCGCGGTTCCCTAGGGGCGCCAGCCGCCGGGCGTCTCCTCGACGGGGCCATGGTCGTCCGCGTCGTCGGGCAGGGCGATCTCGCCGCGGGTGCGGCGGACCACGGTCCACGCGGCGCGCAGCAGCTCCTCCACCCCTTCCCCGGAGACGCCGGAGACCAGCAGGGGACGGACCCCTGCCGCCGTCTCGAGCTCCGCCGCCTTGTCGGCCCGCGCCTCGTCGGTCAGGGCGTCGACCTTGTTGAGGGCGAGGATCTCGATCTTGTCGCCGAGGCCCTGACCATAGGCCTCGAGTTCGTGGCGGATCGTGCGCCAGGCGCCGGCGACGTCGTCCTGCGTCGCGTCGACGAGATGGATCAGACAGCCGGAGCGCTCGACGTGACCGAGGAAGCGGGTGCCGAGGCCGGCGCCTTCAGACGCGCCCTCGATCAGGCCGGGAATGTCGGCGATGACGAAGCGCTCGTTGGGGCTGAGGTCCACCGTGCCGAGATTGGGGGCCAGGGTCGTGAACGGATAGTCGGCGATCTTGGGTCGCGCGGCCGAGACCGCAGCCAGGAAGGTCGACTTGCCGGCGTTGGGCAGGCCGGCCAGACCGACGTCGGCGATCAGCTTCAGACGCAGCCAGATGGCGCGCTCCTGCCCTTCCTGACCGGGATTGGCGTGGGTGGGGGCCTGGTTGACGGGGCCCTTGAAGCGGGCGTTGCCCCAGCCGCCGTTCCCGCCGCGCAGCAGCATCTCGGTCTTGCCGGCATGGTCCATGTCCAGCAGGACCGTCTCCTTGTCCTCATCCAGCACCTGGGTGCCGACGGGGACGCGCAGGATCACGTCCTCGCCCTTGGCGCCGTGCATGTTGCGGCCTTGGCCGTGATTGCCGGTCTCGGCCTTGAAATGCTGCTGGTAGCGGAAGTCGATCAGGGTGTTCAGGCCGTCGACGGCGGTGATCCAGACGTCGCCGCCCTTGCCGCCGTCGCCGCCGTCGGGCCCGCCGTGCGGAATGAATTTCTCGCGCCGGAACGACACGGAGCCGCCGCCGCCGTTGCCGGAGCGGATGTAGATCTTGGCCTGGTCGAGGAACTTCATCGGACTTCTTGTGCGCTACCGCTCGCGACGCGGTCGCTCGCTGCCTGAGCGCGGCTTATGCCGCAGAAGTCCGGCCAGCGCGAGCAGCCTCCCCCTCCGGAAGGAGAGGGAGGCGCGTTGATCACCCCCACACGCCGTAGGGGTCGCTCCACTTCAGGCCCAGCGCCTCGCCGACGGCGGGGTAGGTCAGCTCGCCGTTCAGGACGTTCAGGCCCCGCGCGAGGTGCGGATTGGTCTTGAGTGCGTCCAGACCGCCGTCGGCCAGCGCCAGGCCGAAGGGCAGGGTGGCGTTGTTGAGCGCCTCGGACGAGGTGCGCGGGGCGGCGCCGGGCATGTTGGCGACGCAGTAGTGGACCACGCCGTCGACGACGTACGTGGGATCCTCGTGCGTGGTCGGCTTCGAGGTCTCGAAGCAGCCGCCCTGGTCGATGGCGACGTCGACCAGCACGCTGCCGGGCTTCATCTGCTTGAGGTGCTCGCGCTTGATCAGCTTGGGCGCCTCGGCGCCGGGGACCAGCACGGCGCCGATGATGACGTCGGCCTTGACCAGCTCCTCCTCGATCGCGCCGATCGAGGAATAGCGCGTGATGACGCGGCCCTGGGTGACTTCGTCGATGTACGCCATGCGCGGGATGGAGCGTTCCAGCACCACGACCTCGGCGCCGAGGCCCAGCGCCATGCGCGCCGCGTTCAGGCCGACGACGCCGCCGCCGAGAACCAGCACGCGGGCGGGCGCCACGCCCGGCACGCCGCAGAACAGCAGGCCCATGCCGCCGTTGTGCTTCAGCAGGGTTTCGGCGGCCGAGAAGACGGCGATGCGGCCGGCGACTTCGGACATCGGCGCCAGCAGCGGCAGGCCGCCCTTGGCGTCGGTCACGGTCTCATAGGCCACGGCGGCGCAGCCGGAGGCCATCAGGCCCCTGGTCTGCTCCGGATCGGGCGCGAGGTGCAGGTAGGTGAAGAGGATCTGGTCCTTCTTCAGCATCTCCCACTCGACCTTCTGCGGCTCCTTGACCTTCACGATCATGTCGGAGCCGGCGAAGATCTCGGCGGCGGAGCCGGCCAGCTTCGCGCCGGCCTTCCTGTAGTCGGCGTCGGTGAAGCCCGCGCCGAGGCCGGCGCCGGCCTCGACCGTCACGTCGTGGCCGTGGGCCACGTACTCGCGCACGGCGGTCGGCGTCAGGCCGATGCGGTGCTCGTTCTTCTTGATCTCCTTGGGGACGCCGACGCGCATCTGGGATTTCCTCGTCTGAAGGGGGCGGCCGCCTTCGACGGACGGCTCGCGTCGGCGCGCAATCTAGCGGCGGTCCCGCGGCAGGTTCCTGTTCTTTTCACTCACTGAACGGCGTAAAGTCGCAGAAGCTGCGAACAGGACCGCACATGAAGACCGTTTCTGCCGTCGCCCTGGATGAGACCGACCGGCGCATGATCCGGGCGCTGCAGTCCGACGGGCGCATGACCAACGCCGATCTGGCGCGGGCCGTGAACCTGTCGGAGAGCGCCTGCCTGCGCCGTCTGCGCGCGCTGGAAAGCGAGGGCGTCATCAGCCGCTACGCCGCCATCATCAACGAGCGGGCGGTCGGCCTGCCGATCTCGGTGTTCGTCACCGTGACCCTGTCCAGCCAGGCCGAGAGCGCGCTGACCGCCTTCGAAACCGCGATCGCCGACGTGCCGGAGGTGGTGGAATGTCACCTGATGACGGGCAGCTCCGACTATCTGCTGCGCATGGTGTGCCGCGACGTCGACGATCTGGAACGCATCCACGCGCGCGAGCTCACGCGCATCCCGGGCGTGACGCGGGTGAGCTCCAGCGTGGCGATGCGCACGGTGGTCAAGCGCGGGGCGCTGCCGGTCTAGCGCAGCGCCAGCGTCACGGCCTTCACGTCCACGTACTCGTCGATGCCGTGCACCGAGCCCTCGCGGCCGTAACCGGACTGTTTCACGCCGCCGAACGGCGCGACGGGGGTGGAGATCAGCCCGGTGTTGACGCCGCACATGCCCGCCTCGATGCGCCGGCCCACGCGCATCGCCCGGTCGAGGTCGCGCGTGAACAGATAGGAGGCCAAGCCGAAGTCGCTGTCGTTGGCCTTCTCCACCACCTCGTCCTCGCTTTCGAAGGCGAAGACGGGGACCAGCGGGCCGAAGGTCTCTTCGCGGCGGAACAGTTCGTCGTCGCCGCCGAGCGTCACGGTCGGCTGGAAGAAGCGGCCGCCGCGTTCGTGACGCCCCCCGCCGGTCAGCACCTGCGCGCCGTCCGCCTTCAGCGCGGCCAGATGGGCGTCGACCTTGTCCAGGGCCTTGTCCTCGATCAGGGGACCGACCTTCACGCCGTCGTCGAAGGCGGGCCCGACCTTCAGCGCGGCCACCTTGCCGGCGAGGACGCGGGCGTACGCCTCCGCCACGGAGGCCTCGACGTAGACGCGGTTGGGGCAGACGCAGGTCTGGCCGGAGTTGCGGAACTTGCCCTTCACGGTCTCCGTCGCGGCGTGCTCGAGGTCGGCGTCGGCGAAGACGATCAGGGGCGCCGCGCCGCCCAGCTCCATCGACACGCGCTTCAGCGTCGGGGCGCACTGTTCGGCCAGCTTGCGGCCCACGGGCGTGGAGCCGGTGAAGCTGAGCTTGCGGATCAGGGGCGAGGACGTCAGCTCGCCGCCGATGGTCGCGGCGTCGCCCGTGACGACGTTCAGCACGCCTTTGGGCAGGCCCGCCCTGTCGGCGAGCTCGGCCAGGGCGATGGCGGTGAAGGGCGTCTGGCTGGCCGGTTTGACCACGGCGGTGCAGCCGGCGGCGAAGGCCGGGCCCAGTTTCCGCGTCAGCATGGCGGCCGGGAAGTTCCACGGCGTGATCAGGGCGCAGGGGCCGACCGCCTGCCGGAAGGTGACGATCAGGTGGCCGAGCGGGCTGTCCTGCGTGTCGCCCAGCAGGCGCTCGGCCTCAGCGGCGAACCATTTCAGGAAACCGTTGGCGTAGGCGACTTCTCCCTTCGCCTCCTCGAACGGCTTGCCGTTCTCAAGCGCCATGAGGGCCGCGAGGCCGTCGGTGTTTTCGTCGACGAGGGCCGCCCAGTCGCGCAGGATCGTCGCGCGGTCGTGGGGCGAGGAGGTCGACCAGTCCGAAAAGGCGTCGTGCGCGGCCTGGATGGCCCGCCGGGTTTCCGCGACGCCGAGGTCGGGAACGTGACCGATGATCTCTCCGGTCGCGGGGTCGTCGACCGCGATCCGGGCCGTACCCGTCACCGCCTCGCCGCCGATCAGGGCGTGCTCGCGCAGCAGCTTCAGTCCGGCGTCACGGGGCGAGGTCATGGGCGTCTCCTGAATGGAGACGCCATAACGCCTCAGTCGCCGATGGTGTCCAGATCGCGACCCCGGGTCTCAGGCATCAGGAACAGGGTCACCAGCACGGCGACGGCCGTGAAGGCCACCGAGTACCAGAGGCCGAAGTAGATGTTCCCCGACCAGGCGACGAGGGCGAAGCTGGCCGCCGGCAGCAGGCCGCCCACCCAGCCGGTGCCGATGTTGTAGGGCACGCTCATGGCCGTGTAGCGCACCCGCGTGGGGAAGAGCTCGACCAGGGCCGCCGCCTGCGGGCCGTACAGCGCCGTCGCGGCGACGATGAAGATCAGCAGGATGCCGAAGGTCAGCGGCAGGTCGGTGCGCGCCGGATCGGCCGCCGCCGGATAGCCCGCGGCGGTCAGGGCGGACTTCAGCCGGCCGTCGACGTCCGCGCGCAGCGCCTTCAGTCCGGCGGCGGGCAGGCCGGCGCCGTCGGCCGAGGCGACCTCGACGTCGCCCACGCGGACGACGGCGACCGAGCCCGCCGGTCCGGCCTGATTTTCGTAGGAGACGCCGGCGTTCGAGAGCGCGCTCTTGGCGACGTCGCAGCTGGAGGCGAAAGCCGTCTTGCCGACGGGATCGAACTGCAGGGCGCACGTGGCGGGATCGGCCACCACCACGACCGGGGCGGTGGCCTGGGCCTCGGCCAGCGCGGGATTGGCCGCGCGCGTCAGGGCCTGGAAGCCGGGGAAGAAGGCGACCAGCGCCAGGATCATGCCGAACAGCATGACCGGCTTGCGCCCGACCCGGTCCGACAGCCAGCCGAAGAACACGTACAGCCCGGCCGAGGCGACCGTCAGCCACAGCATGATCATGTCGACCGTGGCGACCTCGATCTTCAGCATCCGCTCCATGAAGAAGCGGGTGTAGAAATATCCGCAGTACCAGACGGCGCCCTGGGCGAACATGACCCCGGTCAGCGCGATGAGGACGAACTTCAGGTTCTTCCAGCGGCCGAAGGCCTCGCGGATCGGGGCGCGCCGCTCGCCCCCCTCGGCCTCCATGCGGCGATAGGCCGGGCTCTCGTCCAGCTTCATGCGGATCCAAAGCGAGATGGCCAGCAGGAAGGCCGACAGCAGGAAGGGCAGGCGCCAGCCCCATTCCTCGAAGGCGTCGTCGCCGACGATCATCCGGCAGATCAGGATGACGGCCAGCGCGCCGATCAGGCCCAGCGCCGCCGTGGTCTGGATCCATCCGGTCAGGAAGCCGCGTTTGCGCGCGGGAGCGTGTTCGGCGACGTAGATGGCGGCCCCGCCGTATTCGCCGCCCAGGGCGAAGCCCTGCGCCACGCGCATCAGCAGCAGCAGGATCGGGGCGGCGATGCCGATCTGGTCGTAGTCGGGCAGCAGGCCGATCGCCACGGTGGCCAGACCCATCAGGGTGATGGTGACGAGGAAGGTCTTCTTGCGTCCGGTCCGGTCGCCGAACCAGCCGAACACGAGGGCGCCCAGCGGCCGGACCACGAAGCCCACGCCGAAGGTCAGCAGCGCCAGGATGTAGGAGGTCGCCTCGCCGACGTCGGCGTAGAAGTGCCGGGCGATGACCGCCGTCAGCGATCCGAAGATGAAGAAGTCGTACCACTCGAACGCAGTGCCGGCGGCGGAGGCCGCGACCACGGTACGCAGCGTCTTCGGGTCGTTCGTGGCGGACATTTCGGCGGTGTCGGACATGGCCCCTCGTCTTCCCTCCGGCGGACCTCTTGGCGGGCCCGGCCGGCGCCGACGTTAGAAGGGCGCGGGGAAGGGGGGAAGCCGGAATTGCGGAGGCCCCGCCGTTGGGGGCCGGCGGGGCCTCGCCTTCGCGATCAGAGCCGTGTGGGGGACCGGCTCACGCGGCCGAAGGGCGATCCGTCGGGGGGAGAGGATCGCCCCCGGGTTTTCAGTCCTTGGCGTCTTCGGCGGCGCCGGTGACGGCGTCCCCGGCGGCCGAGGCGTCGCGGCCGACGCCGGCGACGGTGTTGCACGCGGCCGTGGTCAGGGCGGCGGCGGCGCTCAGAATGACGAACAGCTTGCGCATTTTCAGCTCCGGGAAGGATGTCTCGCCGGGGAGAACGTCGTCAGTGGGCGGGGGTTCCTTCGGGCGCGCCGGGTGTGACGAAGGTCATCCGGATCAGGGCGCCGCCCATCGGCCCGGTCAGGATTTCGGTCTCGCCGCGCAGTTGTTTGGCGAAGGCCGCCATGAGGGTGCGCCCCACGCCGGTCGCGGTGGTGGGCGTCAGGCCGGGGCCGTCGTCCTCGACCTCCAGCACGCTGGTCTCGCCGTCGACGCGGAAGCGCACCGCCAAGGCCTTTCCGCCGGTCGTGAAGGCGTGCTTCTGGGCGTTCGACACGGCCTCGACCAGCCACAGGGCCATCGGGGCCAGCTTGTCGGGATCGACGATCAGGGAATCGGACTGGACCGAACTGTCGATCACCTGGCCCCGACCGGCCTGGTCGGCGACCATCTGGCCGACGAGGGCGTCGAGGAAGTCCTTCATGTCGGCCCGGCCGAGGTCCTCGGCCTGGTAGAGGGTGCGATAGATCAGGGCCAGCGCCGAGATGCGCTGCCGGGTGTCGCCCAGAGCCGCCTTGGCCGAGGCGTCCGTCACGCTGCGCTGCTGCATGCTGAGCAGGGACGAGATGATCTGGAGGTTGTTCTTCACCCGGTGATGGATCTCGCGCATCAGCGCGTCCTTCTCCTCCAGCGCCTGCATCAGGGACTGGTCCCGGGTGGTGACGCCCTCGGCGAGGTCGTCGAGCGTGCGCGCGAGGTTGCGGATTTCCGTCGGGGCGGCGTCCGCCTGGATCGGGCGGACCGAAAGCCGGCCGCGGGCGTGGATGGCGGCGACGCGCTGGAGATAGTCCAGCCATCGGATGACGAAGCGCTCCGACAGCGCCATCACCGCGACGAAGGCGGCCAGCCAGACGCCCAGCGGCAACAGGAAGGCGCTGACCGGGTTGATGCGCGCCCAGCTCCAGATGGTCGGGCGCGGGGCGACGTAGAGGACGTGCATCTCGCCGTCGATCAGGGAGGCGCGGACGAAGACCTCGTCGCCCTTCTCGACCACGACCGCTTCGCCCGTGTCGGCGGGGGGCACGGCGACGGCGGGCGCCTCGGCGAAGGGCGCGGCGCCGGTGGCCGCGAGGATGCGGCCGTCCGGCGTGATCAGCGCGGCCTCGGCCCCCTCGGGCAGGTTCTCCAGATCGCCGCGCGGCAGCAGGGCGTCGAGCGGGACGACGGCTGCGGTGGCGCCGTCGAATTCGCCGAGCGGGCGTTCCAGCCGCAGGCCGATCAGCACGCCGCCGTCGGCGCCTCCGACGGGATAGGCCACGACCTGTCGACCTGCCCGCAGATCGTCCAGCCACGGCCCCACGGGAAGCGCGCCTTCCGAACGGCACAGCAGGGCGCCGTCGGCGGCATATCGCGCCAGGCCGTCGTAGGTACGCAGACGGGCGTCCACCGCGTCCAGCCGCGCCGGGCAGGCCGGGCCGGTCACCTCCAGCGCCAGAACCTCCAGCAGGGCGGCGGTCGAGGCCACGCGTCCCTTCTGCTCCGCGACGGTGCGCTCGGCGGCGAGGCGCAGCATCTCGCGGCTTTCCAGCGTCTCGCGGTGAAAGTCGTTGCGGAACTGGAAGGCGCTGAAGACGAGGAACGGCAGCAGCGCCAGCGCCATCGCCACGCCCAGCCGGAAGCGGATGCCGCGGAGGCGGGGCCGCAGGCCCCGCCGGAAGGCTCGTGCCCGCGCCGTCACGCGGTCAGGTCCGCAGCGGGCCGCTCAGGCGGTCTGCGTCGGCGAGGATTGAGCGCATGGCGTCGCCGGCGGCGCGACCGTCGCGGGCGTAGCCGCCGCTCTCGAGAATGCCCAGCAACGAGCGGCGTGCGCGAGAGACGCGGCTCTTCACTGTGCCGACGGCGCACTGACAGATGTCGGCCGCCTCCTCGTAGGCGAAGCCGCCGGCGCCGACGAGGATCAGCGCCTCGCGCTGTTCCGCGGGCAGGGCGTCCAGCGCCTGACGCAGCTCGTCCAGCGCGACGGGCGCCTCAGGATCGTCGACGGCCACCAGCGTGCGCTCCGCCGCTTCCTGATCCAGCTGGGACTGTCGCCACGAGCGGCGCTTCTCGGAGTAGAACTGATTGCGCAGGATCATGAAGGTCCAGGCCTTCATGTTGGTGCCCATCTGATAGCTGGCGCGGGCGTCCCATGCCTTCATCAGGGCGTCCTGCGCGAGGTCGTCGGCCGCCGTGGCGTCGCCCGTCAGCGTGCGCGCGAAGGCGCGCAGGTGCGGGATCAGCGTCACGAGCTGCTTCTTGAAACCTTCGTCGTCGCTGGACGGGGGCTTCGGCGCCGTCGAACCCCTCACGAGCGCTCGCCCTCGGGCCCGCCCTTCTTGTCCGCGCGGCGCAGAATTTCCAGGAAGTCGTCGGGAACCGGTTCGTTCACCACTTCCTCGAACATATGCCGCAGCCGCACGCCGATCGCCTGCTGGCGCAGTCGGGCCTCTTCCAACCTGGGTTCCTTCCGCGCAGCTTCGCCGCGTTTCCGCGATGCGCCTTTGTCTTCGCTCATGTCTTTCGGCATCACGCCGCCCCGTTCCGAACCCGCTCAACGTGGGGAGACCGGGCGGGTTCCGCCAAATGTCGAGAAATGTCGAGTTCAGCCCGCGGCCTGGCGGAACCGTGGCCGTGATCCCACGTTCAAGGTGGTCGCAACCCGCTTCGTTCCGCGAAGCGCCTACGTCGGGGAACACCTGTAATGAGCCTTCTGGCCAGACTCGCGCCGCACCTGCCCTATGTCCGCCGCTATGCCCGCGCCCTCACCGGCGATCAGGCGACCGGCGACAACTACGTCCGCGTGGCGCTGGAGGCGCTGGCGGCCGGCGAGCGCCAGCTGTCGCCCGAGATGACGCCGCGCGTGGCCCTGTATCACGTGTTCCACGCCATCTGGTCGACCACGGGCGCCCAGCTGGAGCCGGTGCAGACCGACGAGACCGACGCCGGCCAGCGGCTGATGCGCATTTCCCCTCGCTCGCGGCAGGCCTTCCTGCTGACGGCGCTGGAAGGGTTCACGCCGTCGGAGGCCGCCCAGATCCTGGGCGCGGATCCGCATTCGGTCGAAGGCCTGATCGCCGAGGCCCAGGCCGACATCGACGCCGAACTGGCCACCGACGTGCTGATCATCGAGGACGAGGCGATCATCTCGGCCGACATCGAGAGCTTGGTGCGCGAGCTCGGTCACCGCGTGACGGGCACCGCCACGACCCATGACGAGGCGGTCGACGCGGTGTCGCGCAACCGGCCCGGTCTGGTGCTGGCCGACATCCAGCTGGCCGACGGCTCGTCGGGCATTGACGCGGTCAAGGACATCCTGAAGCGCTTCGACGTGCCGGTGATCTTCATCACCGCCTTCCCCGAGCGCCTGCTGACCGGCGAGCGGCCCGAGCCGACCTTCCTGATCACCAAGCCGTTCCAGCCTGAGACGGTGAAGGCGGCCATCAGCCAGGCGCTGTTCTTCCACCCCGCGCGCCAGAAAGAGGCGGCGTGAAAAAAAATCGCCCGGTCGGGGAACGCTCTTCCGGACCGGGCATTTCCTGATTGCGGAGGCGGCGACGCCCCCCCGACACGAGACCGGAGAGATCCGGTCTGTCGCCTCCGCACCTCATTCTCGATGATGCGACCTCGGCGGGATCGGAAACGATCCCGCCTTTTTCTTTGCCTCGTCGTCCAGGGTCGCTAAGGTCCGTGGCGAAAAGCAACGCAGGAGATCGCCATGCCGACCGCCAGCCGCCAGTGGGTTCTCCGCCGCCGCCCGCAGGGCCTGATCGAGCAGGGCGACCTGGAGCTGGTCGACGCCACGCTGCCGGATCCCGCCGACGGTCAGATCCGGGTGCGCACGGTGTACCTGTCGCTGGACCCGACCAACCGCACGTGGATGAACGACACGGCCGGATACCTGCCGCCCGTCGGCCTCGGCGACGTGATGCGGGGGCTGACGCTCGGCGTGGTCGAGGACAGCCGGTCCGACCGGTTCGCCGTCGGGGATCTGGTCACGACCGCGGCGGGCGGATGGGCCGATCAGGCCATCGTCGACGCGGCGGCCGCCTCGCGTGTGCATCGCGTGCCCGGCCTGCCGCTGACGGCCAACATGTCCGTCATGGGCATGACCGGCATGACGGCCTGGTTCGGCGTCACCGACGTGCTGAAACCGCAGCCGGGCGAGACCGTCGTCATCTCCGCCGCCGCCGGCGCGGTCGGCTCCATCGCGGGACAGGTCGCCAAGGCGCACGGCGCGCGGGTCATCGGCATCGCCGGCGGCCCGGAGAAGTGCCGCTGGCTGACGGAAGAGCTGGGGTTCGACGCCGCCGTGGACTACAAGAACGAGGACGTGGGCGAGGCGCTGGACCGTCTGGCGCCGGACGGCGTCGAGATGAATTTCGAGAACGTCGGCGGCGACATCATGATCGCGGTCTTCAACCGGCTGAAGATCCACGGCCGCATGGCCGTGTGCGGCCTGATCTCCGCCTACAACGCGACGCGCCGGCCGCCGACGCCGGATTTCGGGCGCATGATCACCCACCGGCTGAGCGTTCGGGGCTTCCTCGTCATGGACTACTCCCCGCGTGCGAAGGAGATGGTCGCCGGTCTGGGACCGATGCTGGCCGACGGCCGCGTCAAGTGGAAGGTGCACGTCGACGACGGCCTGGAAGGGGCGGTCGACAGCCTGAACCGCTTGTTCACGGGCGCGCACGACGGCAAGCTGCTGGTCCGGGTGTCCGAAGAACCCTGACCGAGGACGAATGACCGAGCCGCTGCACGTCCACTATGAGGATCTGTCCACCGGCGAGGTGATCCCTCTGGGCGCCTGCGCGGCGGACGCGGACATGGTCTCGGCCTTCGCCGAGCGCTTCGTGCCCGGCTGGGACGTCGAAGCGGGCGCGCCGGACGCGCTGGTCTACGTGCTGTGGAGCCGGCTCTTCGGCGACAAGGCGCGCGGCTGGGCCCAGTCCAAGATCCTGGCCGTCGACGGCCTGAGGTTCATGCGCAACCCCCCGACGGGCGAGCTGCTGCGCGGCCGGATGACGGTCATGGGCAAGGACCCGGTCGGCGACGACAAGGGCATCGTCATCGCCCAGCACGACCTTCTGGACGAGGGCGGGCGGCTGGTCTTCTCGTGTCTGACGCGGACGGTGTTCGCCCGGCGCTGAGCCGGAAAGCGAAACGGCGGCCTTTCGGCCGCCGTCCGCGTCGGTCCGCAATGAAGCCGGGATCAGGCGTTGGCCGCGGCGGGCTCGGCGGCGGCCTGGGCGAAGGTCAGGGCGACCAGGCGATCCCAACCCAGCAGCGAGGTCAGGTGGGCGTAGATCTGGCCCAGCGCGCCGTTGTCGCGCAGTTCGGCCAGCTTCTCGGCCGGCAGGGCGCGCATCTTGTCTTCCGAGACGGCGAAGTATTCGGCGATCTTCTGGGCCTCGCCCGCCGGCTGGCCGGTGGCGTCGCGCGGGGTGAAGGTGGCGGTGCGGGTCTCGAACAGGTCGTGCTCCTTCAGCAGGTTCACGAAGGACTCGGTGCGCAGGCGCTCCTGTTCGAAGCTGTTGCAGAAATCCATGGCCTGCTGGGTGAAGGCGCTGGGCTGGCCGTTCTCGAACAGCGGCTGGACGCCGCCTTCCTTCACGAACGGGGCGTCGCGGTCGATGCACAGGATCAGGCGCTGCTGCGCCTCGTCGTTGGCGAAGACGAAGGGGTAGCGGCGGACGTAGGCCGGGATGTAGGCCTCGGCCTTGAACAGGCCGTCCGCGACGAACAGGTTCTGGTCGGGACGCAGACCCATCACCGCCACCGGCTGGCGCTGCTCGCCGACGAAGATGACCGGGTAGGTCAGGGCGGCGGGCGCGAACTCCGTGACGGTCAGCGGCACGATGTGCGACTTGGCCACGAAGTCGAAGGGGCGCTGCGTCGGCTCCACGCCCAGGGCGCCGTGGTTCTCGACCGACAGGGGTTCGGGCTTGCCGTAGAACAGGACGGTGCCGGCGAGTTGGCCGGACATCTGGCCGGTCTGCGTGGTGGTGTCGGTCATGGAGGCGGAAACGCTCTGGAAGGTGGCGGAAGGCGGGCCTTCTATCCCATGCCCGCGCGGGCGGCAAACGGGACCGCCCGGCAGGAGAGTCGTCAGAACCGGTAGGCGGCGCCGAGGCGCAGGTTCCGCCCGGGAGACGGGGCGAGGTCCTTGAGGAAGCTGGTGTGCTCGCGCACTTCCGCGTCCGTCAGGTTTCGCGCCTCCGCGAACAGGATCAGCCCGTCCTCGCGCGGCGACCACCCGAGGTAGAGGTCGGCCGTCGCGTAGGCGTCGGTCGGCAGCTCGAAGGCGGCGACGCGGGTCTGCTCGCCGACGTGACGGACCTGACCGCGGACGGTCCACGGACCCCATTCCAGCTCGGCGCGGCCGCTCAGCGACCACGGCGGGATGCGTGCCGGCGCGCCGAGGTCGGTGTCGCCCCGCACGGTGTCGTAGCCCAGCTCCAGCGTCAGGGTGTCCGTGCCGCGCTCCCAGGCCCGGTACGCGACCTCGGCCTCCAGCCCGCGGAAGGTGGCGTCGGTCTGCGCATAGGTGAAGATCTCAAGCTCGCTGTCGACGTCCTCGACGCCGGTCGGGACCAGATCGATGAAGCCGTCGTAGTCGGCGTTGAAGACGTGCAGGTCGACGGTCAGCGGGCCCCTGTCCCAGTGCAGGGCGCCCTCGAGAGACGTGACCTCCTCTTCGCGCAATCCGGCGTTCCCGACCTCGTAGGCGCGGGTCGCGACGTGCGGGCCGTCGGCGAACAGTTCGGACTCCGTGGGCGCGCGACCGTTGCGCGACAGCGACAGACCGAGGAACAGGGCGTCAGTCGGCTTGAAGTAGGCGCCGAGCGAGCCGGACACCGTCGAAAAGTCGCGGGCGCCGGCCACGCTGTCCAGCTCGCGCGAGTCGAGGCGCAGGCCGCCCTCGAGGCCCCATGCGCCGTAGTCGAGACGCTGAAGCGCATAGACGCCGAGCTCGGAGATGTCGGTGGCGGGGACGTAGGCCTCGTCGCCCCGGGCGTCGAAGTCGCGCTTCAGTCCCTGCACGCCGACGGCGCCGTCCCAGCCGCCGCGGCGGACCTGGACCAGCTCCAGCCGGCCCTCGACGCCCTGGGAGGTGAAGACGGTGCCGACGTCGTCGCCCTCGAACTCCGTGTGGGTGTAGTCGGCCCAGGCGCCCCCGCCCCGCAGACGGGCGAAGGGGCCGGACGGCAGGCGGACTTCGCCGCGGAGATCGTAGCGCGTCTGCTCCAGGCCGATGGTCACCGCCTCCTCGTCGTGCGGGGGCACCAGGGGGTCGTGCTCATGCTCGTGGCCCGGCACGCCATAGTCCGTCTCGGTGCGCTTCACCGAGCCGCCGAGGAAACCCCAGTCGCCGATCCAGGAGACGCCGGCCCCGTAGGCCGACAGGTCGACGAAACTGTTCTCAAGCGTCGTGCCGCCCGTGTCTTCATACTCCTCACCCTCCGCCTCCAGCTGGCGGCGGGATTCGCCGGGCACGGGGATGTCGTAATCGCCGGCCTCGCGGCGCAGGCCGTCCAGGGTGAACACCAAAGGCCCGGCCGCGAAGGCCCCGCGGGCGCCTAGCGTAAGGCCGTCATCGACGGTGGAGGTCTGGGCCCAGACGCGGCCGTCGGCGCCGTCTGCCGGCCGCTGTTCCGCAATTCGCCCGTCGATGACGTTGACCACGCCGCCGATCGCGGAGCCGCCGAAGGCCAGCGTCTGCGGCCCGCGCAGCACCTCGATGCGGTTCGCCTCCCCCGGATCGGCGGCCACCTGATGGTCGGGCGACAGGCTGCTGGCGTCGATCAGGCCCAGACCGTTCGTCAGCACCTGCACCCGCGGCCCGGCCAGACCGCGGATGACCGGCCGTCCGGCGCCGGCCGCGAAGGCCGTGGTTCGCACGCCCGGCAGGCCGTTCAGGACGTCGCCCAGCGACGCGGACGGCGCCGTGGTCAGGGCTTCCTCGTCCAGCACGTCGACGGCGATGTTGGTCGCCTGCCGCGCCACGCCGTAGGGCGCGGCCGTGACGACGATGTCGTCGACGCGGGTGGCGGGCCCGTCCGGGTCCTGGGCGAGGGCGACGCCGGGCAGGAGGGCGACGGCCGAAACTGTGAGGGCGAGCGAAAGACGGAACTGGGGCATGCGTGCCTGTTATGAGATAACATCACGGCGCGTCAAGCGGTTGCTCCGCGGCCGATCACGCCTTAGCTCATTGGCATGGACGGCTGCGGACATGAGCACGCGCATCTCGGGATGACGCCGGCGGCGGTGCGCGCCGCCCTGGCGGCCGCCGAGGCCGCCTGCGCGGCGGACGGCGAGCGGATGACCGCGCCGCGCCTGCGTGTGCTTGAGCTGCTTCTGGCCGCCGGCGAGCCGGTGAAGGCTTACGACCTGATCGCCGCCTATGGCCGGGACGGCGAGGCGGCCAAGCCGCCGACCGTCTATCGCGCCCTGGAATTCCTGGAGCGCCGCGGGCTGGCGCACCGCATCGCCTCGTTGAGCGCCTACGTCGCCTGCGCGCACGACCAGGCCGAACACGCCGCGGCCTTTCTGATCTGCGACTGCTGCGGGGCCACGGCCGAAGTGCCGGCCGGCGCGGGGGCGCAGCTGTCGGGCCCTGCGGGGGATCTGGGCTTCGTCATCCAGAGAGCGACGGTCGAGGCGCACGGCCTGTGCGCCCGCTGCCGGCCGGGTGCGGCCTAGGCGACCTCGGCCGGAGCGGCGGGCTCGGGGTCCGGCAGCGGCGACAGATCCTCGACCGGCGAGACGTAGGCGGCCATGGCGTCGAACTCGTTCAGGAAGACGGCGCGCAGGTCGTCGGTCTCCATGATGACCTCGTGCTTCGAACCGGCGACCTCGACGTAGCGGCCGCGGCCCATCCGCTTGGTCGCCCACTTGTTGGTCAGCTTCCAGACCCGGTCGTCCTCGCCCGGCTGGACCACGCAGACCGGAATCTTGACTGCCTTCAGCGCCTTCGGCTTCAGCGTGCGCTCGCCCAGATCGATGGCGAACGCCAGCCAGCCCCAGGTCGGGCCGCCGACCGCCAGATGCGGGCAGGCGTACAGCTGCTGGCGCCACAGCTCGTATCGCGCCTCGTCCGAGGTCAGGGCGTCCTTCTCGAACGTGTGCTCGAACGGATCGTCCGGATCGTCCAGCACGTAGTCCGCCGCCTTGCCGTGCCGCAGGTTCCAGCGGACAGCCAGCTTGACCGACCACATCGACCGCTTGCCCGTCTTGATCTTGAGCATGGGCGCGCTGAGCAGGGCGCCAGAGAAACGGGTCTCGCCCTGTTCCAGCGTCGCCAGGTTCAGGGCTGCGCCCATGGAATGGCCGACCATCACCCACGGCCGGGGCGCGACGCCCTCGTAGGCCTCCAGCAGGCGGGCGAAATCGTCCAGATGCTCTTCCACCGCCCGGGCGTGCCCTTTCAGGCGGTCGGGCAGGAGACGCGCCGACAGGCCCTGACCCCGCCAGTCGTGCGCCAGCACGCACCAGCCGCGCGCCGTCAGATTGCCGATCAGTTCGAAGTATTTCTCGATCGGCTCGGTGCGTCCGGGGCTGAGGACCACGGTCCCACGAGGCTTCGCGCCCATCAGGGCGGTCGGGCGCCAGAAGGCGGCGCGCAGGCGCAGGCCGCCGGCCCCGCGATACCACGCCCCCTCGCCGCCGGGCGGAGCGGCCGCGCCGGGCACGCCCATCAGCGGGGCATTGGCGGCATAGGCGGCGGCTCGGCTCACTCGGGCTTCCTGAATTTCAGAGTCATGCGGTCGCTCTCGCCGACGGCGGCGAACGGAGCGGAATCGAAATCCGGGTCGGGCGGTTCCCCCGCAGGCGCCGTCAGCAGGCGCGGCGGCAGTGTTTCGACGCCGAACGGATGGTCCTTGTCGTCCTCGGGATTGGCGTTGACCTCGGACGCGGACACGAAGACGAAGCCGGCCTCGGCCGCCAGCTGACGGACGAACGCCTCCTGCACGTAGCCACTGGCGGCCACGGGATCCTGATCTTCCTCGGGCCCCAGACGGTGCTGCTCTACGCCGAGGATTCCGCCCGGCCGCAGGGCGGCGAAGGCGTCGGCGAACGCCTTCTCCGCGATGCCGGCGGCCATCCAGGAGTGCAGGGTCCGCATGAACAGCGCCATATCCACCGTGCCGGCCTCGGCCACCGGGCCGCTGGTCGGACCGAACTCGGAGAAGACGATCTCGCCGTACAGGCGTCGGTCCGCGCCGAAGCGCTGTTGGTAGGCGTTGTTGACGGCGACCTGGGCGGGATCGGCGCCCGCGCCGGACTGGAAGCCCACCGCCACGTATTTCCCGCCGCCCTCCTTCAGATAGGGGGCGACGATTTCGGTGTACCAGCCGGTGCCGGGCCAGAAGTCGGCCACGGTCATGCGCGGTTGCAGGCCGAAGAATCGCAGCGTCTCCATCGGGTGGCGATGCTCGTCGCGGATGCGGTCCTGCGCGCGCCAGGCGCCGGAGACCGCCCATTCCAGCGTGCCGCGGGGCGGGCCGTCGACGGCCTCGGGCTCCACCGCCGTGTCTTCGCGTCGGCCGCAGCCGGCCAGACCTGCGAGGGCGAGGGCGGCGGCGCCGGTCAGCAGGGCGCGTCGCGCCGGGCCGGAGCGCGCCCCGCCCGGGACCGTGCGTCCCACTTTCGCCCCGTCACCCATGGCCGGTTCCCTGCTGGCCGCGCCGGGAGCCTGCGCCGCCCGTCGAAGCGTCCGGCCTACAGGGCTTCGCCGCGTGGGTCAAAGAGGGACGACGGCGTTCACGAGGGCTTGCGGAAACGCAGGGTCATGCGGTCGCTTTCCCCGACGGCGTCGTATTCCGCCCGCTGTTGCGGAGTGATCTGGCAGCCCTGCTCCGGCCCGCGCCGGGTGGGGGGCAGGGTCCAGACGCCGCACGCGTGATCGCGGTCGTCGCGCGGGTTGGCGTTCAGCTCGGTGCGGTCCTCGAGGACGAAGCCCGCCTTCTGTGCGGCGGCGATGACGTAGGCCTCGGACACATAGCCGGTCGAGGCGGTGGCGTCGGGGTCGGCGCCGTCCGCGGCGCGGTGCTGCTCCACGGCGAGCACGCCGCCGGGCTTCAGGGCCGCGAAGAAGCCCGACATCATCGCGTCCGTCCGGCCGGCGCCATGCCAGTTGTGGAAGGCGCGCGCGACCAGGACCATGTCGGCCGAGCCGGCGGGGACCGCCTCGAGGTCGGCGGCGCGGTTGACCGCGACGTAGCTGCCCCCGGTGGCGGCGGCGTAGGGCTCGAGGATGTTGCGCCACCACCCGCCCGCGCCGGGCTGGATCTCGACCACGGTCAGGCCGGGCTTCAGACCCCAGAACGTCAGGCTGTCGTAGGGATGGCGCGCGCCGTCGCGGGCGCGGTCGGCGGCGGGGCGGCTCTCCGAGGCGACGGCGGCGCGCAGGGCGGCGTCTTCCTGGGCCTGTGCGCCGGCGGCGACCGGCAGGCTGAGGGCGACGGCGAGGGCGGCGAGGGCGGTCAGGCGCATGGGTCGTCTCCGGTCCGTGATGTCCGACTGTCTAGAGCGGGATCGCACCGCGCGACAGGCGCCTCTTGACGCACCCGATCGGCTTCCCAAATCGGGGATCGAGGGCGCCGATCGTCGGGCCCTCCGGACCGGACGGTGCCCATGAAGGGGTCGACCGGACCGCATCCCCGCCGCCCGGGCAAATCGCCGGGCGGTTCACCCTTGCTGACCTTTCAGGAGGCTGATCATGCGTACCTTCGACTTCACCCCCCTCTATCGCTCCGCCGTCGGCTTCGACCGGCTGGCCGCCATGCTGGAAAGCGCCGCGCGCACGTCCGAGCAGGGCTGGCCGCCCTACAACATCCAGTCGACCGGCGAGAACCAGTACCGCATCGAGGTCGCCGTGGCCGGCTTCAGCCCCGAAGAGCTGAACGTGGAGGTCAAGGAGAACCTGCTGACCGTCACCGGCCGCAAGACCGCCAATGACGACGGCGCGGAGCGCACCTTCCTGCACCGCGGGCTGGCCGAGCGTGACTTCGAGCGCCGCTTCCAGCTGGCCGACTACGTCGTGGTCAGGAACGCCGACCTGGCCCACGGCCTGCTGACCATCGACCTGGCGCGTGAACTGCCGGAAGCCCTGAAGCCCCGGACCATCGCCATCGGCACGGGCGGCGCCGCCCTGATCGAGGGCAAGGCCGAGAAGAGCGGCAAGAAGGTCGCCTGACCGGTCCGACCGGCGTGAACGTCCGAGGGGGCGGCGAAGACGCCGTCCCCTTTTTCGTGCTCAGGCCACCGCCTCGAGGTCCGGCCGGTCGGCGCCGCTGAAGTCGGCGCCGTCGGTCTGTGCGCCCGTCAGCACCGCCCCGTCGAGACGCGCATACCGCAGGCTGGCCTTGCGCAGATCGGCCGGCAGGCTGCGGCCGGCGCCCAAAGGAAGCGGCGACAGGTCGGCGCCGCGCAGATCGGCCTGGTTCAGCAGCGCGCCGCCCAGCCGCGCGCCCCGCAGGTCCGCCCCGCGCAGATTGGCGCCGCGCAGGTCGGCACCTTCCAGATTGGCGCCCTGCAGCGCGACGCCGGCCAGATCGACCCCGACCATGCAGGCGCCGCGGGCGCTCATGGCGGGCAGTTTCAGCCCCTTCAGACGTCCGGCCAGCGGGCGCAGATCCTCGCCGTCGAAAATGGCCGGCGCGCCCAGCACGCCGCCGCTCTCGGCCCAGGCGTTTCCGTCCAGCGCCCGTTCATGAAGGTCCTTCACACGAGAGACCGCCTCGGCCGTCGGCTCCCGAAGCGAACCCGTCAGGTCGGTCTTCTCCATCCGCGCGCGCTCGATCGCCACGCCGGTCAGGACGGCGCCGATCAGCTTGGCGCCGGCCAGGTTGGCGCCGCCGACGTCGGCGCCGTTCATGATGGCGCCCGACAGATCGGCCTCCTTCAGGTTGGCGCCCGTCAGCAGCGTGCCGTTCATGGCGCAGTCGGTGAAGTCGGTCTTGAAGGCGGAGAAGCCTTCCAGATCGGCCCCGTCCAGACGGGCGCCCGAGAAACTGGCGCCGTCGGCCACGCCCTTGCGCGCCTCATGCTTGACCTGGGCCAACCCCTTCGTCGCGTGCGGAATGGCGATGACGCCCTCGCGGAAGTCGGCCTTCGACAGGTCGGCGCGATGCAGCGTCGCGCCCCGCAGGCAGGCCCCGCGCAGATCGGCGCGCGTCAGATTGGCGTCGGAGAAGTCGGCGCCTTTCAGATCGCAGCAGAAGAAGACCGCGCGGCTGAGATCGGCGCCTGAGAACTTGGCCCCCTCCAGCGTGCATCCGCTGAAATCGGCGTCGGCGAGGTTGCGCCCGCGCAGGTCGCGCCCGCGCAGGTCCATGAACTTCAGCGCCAGCCGGCGGCCGCCGGCGCGCCCCTCGATCAGCCGCTCGTGCGCGGCCATCAGCATGTCCAGGTCGCCCTGACCCAGTTCGCGACGGGCGAAGGTCATGCGGCGGCTCCGGCCGGAGGGGTCGACAGTCCCTGGGCGCCGTCCAGCCGGGCCCGCTTCAGGTCGGCGCCCTCCATCAGGGCGCGTCGCAGATCCGCGCGCGAAAGGTCAGCGCCGCGCAGGCAGGCGCGGCTGAGGTCGGCGGGCAGCAGGCGGTCGGGGGCGATCATCAGGGGGCCGAGCTGAGCCTCGCGCAGGTCGGCGCCGTTCAGGCGCGCCCCGGTCAGCCGGGCGCCGCGCAGATCCGCGCCGCGCAGATTGGTCGCGCGCAGATCGGCGTTCTCCAGATGGGCGCCCTGAAGCTGCACGCCTTCCATGTCCAGTCCATAGAAGACCGCGCCCCGTGCGGACAGGGCGGTCAGGTTGAGCCCGCCGATGGTGCGCAGGGCGCGCAGGTCGACGCCGTCGAAGACGGAGGGCCGGCCCTCGGCCCCGCCGGTCTCGCACCAGGCCGCGTGCTCGCGCAGCATTTCGGCGGCGGGCATGCGGCTGACCGGCGCGGCGGACGAACGGTCGTCCGTCAGGGCGCCGTCCATGTTGGCCCCGTCCGTGCGCCACATGGCGGCGGTGACGCCCACCAGCACGGCGTCGCGGAGGTCCGCGCCGGAAAGGTCGGCTCCGGACAGGTCCGCCCCCGCCAGATCGGCGCCGCGGAAGCTGGCCTGTTTCAGGTTGGCCCGTACCAGCTTGCAGTCCTTCATCACCGCGTCGGTGAAGTCGGCCTGGATGGCGATGACGCCGGCCATCCTGGAGCGTTGCAGATTGGCCCCGACCAGACAGGCGCCGTGTGCCTGGGTGACGTCGTCTAGGTCCCGGCCCCGCGCCTCGACGATGCGATAGCCCCGCTCGGCGTCGGCCGAGGCGATGGCCCCCTCGCGCAGGTCGGCCTCGAACAGGTCGGCGCCGGACAGGTCGGCGCCGCGCAGGCAGGCCCCGCGCAGATCCGCGCGTCTCAGGCTGGCGTCCACCAGAACCGCATCCTGCAGGTCCGTGCCGAAGAAGGTGGCGTTGTCCAGCCGCGCGCCGGACAGGTCGCAGCCGATCATGGCGGCGGCCGAGAAGTCGGCGTCGGCGAGATTGCGGCCGGCCAGGCTGAGGCCCGACAGGTCCATCCAGGCGAAGACGGCGCGCGCGCCGCCGGGGCGCGCCTGCCAGAGGCGGTCGTGCCGGGCGCAGATCGCGTCCAGCTCCGCCTGCGTCAGGCGACGTCTCTCGATCAGGCGGGCGGCTTCCCCCATCCCGCCAGACTGACGAAACAGGCTTAAAAAAGCGTTGGGCGCCCGGAGCTTCAGTCCGTCAGCAGACCCTGTGCCGACAGGGCGTCGGCCAGTTCGCCCGGGCCGACCCAGACCCGGGTGTAGCCGGCTTCGCCCAGCCGCTTCAGCTCGGTCGTCAGGTCGGCCTTGGGAGAGGCGGCGAAGCGGGCGTCGAAGCCCTCGCCGTCGTCGGACAGGCGAACGAGGGGCCGGCCCGTCTCGACCCGGTGGAGATAGCCCTCGTAGAGGACGGCCGCGCGGTCGGCGAGCACGCCGGTCTCGACCTCCAGCCCGGCGGCCTTCAGCTTCTCGATGCCGCGTCCGGCGGCGAACGGGGAGGGATCGACCGCCGCCACGACCACGCGGGACACGCCGGACTCGAGCAGGAATTTCGCGCAGGACGTCCGTCCCGACGAGCGGGCGCCGCAGGGCTCCATGGTGACGTAGGCGGTCGCGCCGCGGGCGGCCTCGCCGGCGGCGGGCACGGCCTGCTCCTCGGCGTGCGGGCGTCCTCCGTCGGCGGTGGCGGCCTCGGCGATCACCTGATCGTCCCTGACGATGACGCAGCCGACGGCCGGGTTGGGCCATGTGCGTCCCATGCGGGCGGTGGCCAGCTCCACGGCCCGTGCCATCCAGACCTCGTCCTGGGCGGCCGTCACGCGGCGATCTCCGGCAGGGGCGTGGCCCGCTCCGCATCCAGATAGCGGGCTGCGACCGGCTTCAGCTCCGTGTCCAGATCGATTTCCAGCGGATTGCCCGTGGGGATCTCCACCTCGACGATCCGGTCGTTCGGAACGTCGAACAGGTGCTTCACGATGGCGCGCAGGCTGTTGCCGTGGGCGGCGATCAGAACGTCCTCGCCGGCCCTGAGACGCGGCGCGATCTCCGCGTCCCAGTAGGGCACCACGCGCTCCAGCGTGGTCTTCAGACTCTCCGTGGCCGGAATGTCCTGTCCGGCGTAGCGGTCGTCGGTCGCGAAGTCGAACTCGCCGCCGGGGGCCAGCGGGGGCGGCGGGACGTCGTAGCTGCGGCGCCAGACCTTGACCTGGTCCTCGCCGTGCTTCTCGGCCGTCTCTGCCTTGTTCAGCCCCGTCAGCCCGCCGTAGTGGCGCTCGTTCAGCCGCCAGTCGGCGACCACGGGCACGTCGTTCAGTCCCGCGCTCTGAAGGGCGAGGGCCCCCGTACGCTTCGCCCGCGTCAGCACGGAGGTGAACATCACGGCCGGCCGGAAGTCCGCCTGCGCCAGAAGCTCACCCGCGCGCCGGCCCTCGGCCTCGCCCTTGTCGGTGAGGTCGACGTCGACCCAGCCGGTGAAGCGGTTTTCGAGATTCCACCGGCTCTGGCCGTGGCGCAGCAGGACGAGGCGGGGCATGGGCGTCTCCGTTCAGTCGCGTCCGGGTAGGACCCGGCTCCCGGCGGGTCAAGCCGGGGCGGCCGAGCCCTGGCCGTCCGCGCAGGCCACGGCGGCCAGCAGGTCGACGCCGAATCCCTGACCGGTCCACGTCTCGCCGGGATCGAACGCGCCGTCGTCGGTCCAGATCACCAGCGCCGCATTCAGGTCCGGCATCAGATAGTTGCGCACCTGCACGCCGCCGATCGCCCCCTGGCGTTCGACCACGCGGGTGCGGATTCCGCAGCCGGGCAGGGCGAGATCGTAGACCCAGACGGACAGGCCGCCGTAGCCGGTCTCCGGCCCCGCCTTCCACATTTCGGCGCGGGCGGCGTCCGAAATCAGGCGGCCGTCCATCAGGGCCTGGTCGAACCCGAGCATGGCCTCCACGCCCCCGTAAAGGTCGCCGGCGGGCCCATAGGTCGAGACGTCCACGGCCGGCTCCGGCGCAGCGCCGTCGAAGGCTTCGGAACGGACGCCGGGCGACGCGGGTTCGAGAGAGACCAGGCCCAGCGGCTCGCGGATGCGCGTGCGCACGAGGTCCGGCCAGCCCTGCCCCGTGACGGCCTCCAGCACGGCGCCCAGCAGCAGGTAGTCGCAGTTGTTGTAGGCGAAACCCGCCCCCGCCGCCGCGCGGGGCGAGAGCGCGCAGGTCGTGCGCCAGTCCCCGATGCCCTGATAGACGTCGGGCATGCCGTCGCCGTCGGCGTCCGGCGAGGCGCTGAGATCGGCGAGGCCCGAGGTGTGCATCAGCAGCTGCCGAAGGGTGGCGTCGCCATTGACCGGCCAGTCGGGCAGGTAGCGGGACAGCGGCGCATCGAGCGAGAGGCGGCCGGCGTCGACCTCCTGAAGCACCAGGACCGCGGTCACCGACTTGGTCACCGAAGCCCAGCGGACGGGCCGCCACGGCCGCGTCCCGCCCCGCCCGTGCCACGAATAATGCGCGGCTGAGCCCCCGCGTCGGGCGCCCACGATGCCGGAGAACCCGGGCGCCGCCTCGATCCGTGCGATCACGGCGGGGATGACGGGCGGCACCGCGTGCGCGGGCGCCGCGATGAAGAACAGCGCGGCCGCGGCCGCCAGCGTCAGGAACCTCACGTCGCCCTCCCTCGTGCTCGCCGGACGCTAGAGCACCGCGTGGCCCTTGTCGCGGTCGCCGGGCCTGATTAGGCCTGACGCATGCTGCACCCCACCGGTTTCCGCGAGTACGACGCCCGCTGGCTGTGGGGCGACCAGGTCGACGCCGACGGCTTGCGGGTCCTGGGTCGGGCGTTCGCCACGCTGGCGCGCAGGCGCGGCGTGTCGCGGACGGTCGTGGGTCACGACTGGCGGGCCTATTCCGAAGCCGTGAAGGCGGCCCTGATCGAGGGACTGGTCGAGGGCGGGCTGACGGTGCTGGACGTCGGCCTGTGCCTGACGCCGATGGCCTATTTCGCGCAGACCTGGCTGGACGCGCCGGGCGTGGCCATGGTCACGGCCAGCCACAATCCGAACGGCTGGACCGGGGTGAAGATGGGTCTCGAGCCGCCCCTCACCTTCGGGCCGGACGACATGGCGGCGCTGAAGTCGCTGGCGCTGGGCGGAGGCGGTGAGCGGGCTTCGGGCGGTTCGGTCGAGCGCGTCGAAGGGTTGGCGCAGGCGTGGATCGCCGATCTGGCTTCGCGGGTCCGGTTGGATCGTCCGCTGAAGGTCGTGTGCGCCGCGGGCAACGGCACCGCCGGCGCCTTCGCCCCCGACGCGCTGCGGGCCATGGGCGCGGAGGTGATCGAAATGGACTGCCATCTGGACTGGAGCTTTCCGCGCTACGATCCGAACCCGGAAGATCGTGCCATGCTGACGGAACTCAGCCGACGGGTGGTGGAGACGGGCGCCGATCTGGGGCTGGGGTTCGACGGCGACGGCGACCGCTGCGGCGTAGTGGACGAGCGGGGCGAGCCGATCTTCGCGGACAAGATGGGCCTGCTGCTGGCCCGGGGTCTGGCGCCCGATCATCCCGGCGCGCGGTTCGTGGTGGACGTGAAGTCGACGGGCCTGTTCGACGCCGACCCCGTGCTGGCGGCGCACGGCTGCACCGTCGACTGGTGGATGACGGGCCACAGCCACATGAAGCGGCGGGTCGCGGCCACCGGGGCCCTGATGGGGTTCGAGAAGTCCGGGCATTTCTTCCCCGCCCCGCCTCTCGGCCGCGGTTATGACGACGGCGTCGCGACGGCCGGTCTGGTCATGGACCTGGTGGCGCGTTCCGGAAGAGCGCTGTCCGAGTTGCGCGCCGATCTGGCGCCGGCATGGACAAGTCTGACCATGAGCCCGCATTGCCCCGACGAGGCCAAGTACGAGGTGGTGGCCCGCCTGACGGCCGGATTCGAGGCCGATCGCGCCGCGGGGCGCGAAATTCTCGGTCGCCGCATCGTCGACGTCGTCACGATCAACGGCACCCGGGTGAAGCTGGAGGACGGCTCCTGGCTGCTGGTCCGGGCCTCGTCGAACAAGCCGGAACTGGTCGTGGTGGTCGAAAGCCTGCGGTCGGAAGAGGACATGCGCGCCCTGTTCCACGACGGCGTGAAGCCGCGGCTGGCCGATCACCCGGAAGTCGGCGCCTTCAATCAGGAAGTCTGATCCTTTGACCGCCGCGTCCCGGCCGTCCATGGAGTCCGCGTGACCCCGGCTCCCATCCTGATCGTCGGCGGAGGCTTCTCCGGCGCCATGCTGGCCGCGCGGCTGGCCGAGTTCGGGCAGGCGTCGGTCGTGATCGACCGGACGGGCCGGTTCGGTCGCGGGGTCGCCTATTCGACCGGGTTCGACGGGCACGTGCTGAACGTGCGCTCGGCCCGGATGAGCGCGGTCGAAGGGCGTCCCGACGACTTCGTGGAGTGGCTGCGGGCGCAGGCGCCGGAGCACGCCGACCCGCAGGGGTTCGCGCCACGTCGGCTGTACGGACTTTATCTGTCGGACCGTCTGGCCTCCGTGGAGGCGACGCGTCCCGGCCTTGTGGCGAAAGTCGAGGGCCGCGTCGTTGCGATCGACGGCGCCACCGCGGTGCTGGAGGACGGCCGCCGCATCGATGGGCGGGCGGTGGTGCTGGCCACGGGCAATCCGCCGCCGCAGACGGCAGGCGCCGCGTCCGAACGCGTCGTCCGCGATCCGTGGGCGCCGGGGGCTCTGGACGCCGTCGGACCCGGCGAAACGATCGTGGCCATCGGAGCCGGCCTGACCATGGTGGACGTCGCGCTGGCGCTGGAGGCACGGGGGTGGGTCGGCCACATGCGGGCCTTCTCGCTGCGGGGCCTTCTCCCGCGCAGCCACGAGGAGACCCCGGGGCCTGCGGCGCCCGCGACGGCGGGGATGTTGACGGGCCCCCTGTCGGCCCGGCTGAGGGCGGGCCGGCAGCGCGCGCGGGACCACGACTGGCGCGCCGTCATGGAGGGGCTGAGGCCGATCACGTCCGAGCTGTGGCGGGCGGCAGAGGTCGGAATGCGGTCGCGGTTCTTCCGCCATCTCCGGCCGTGGTGGGACGTCCACCGCCACCGCATCGCGCCGCACGTGGCCGCGCGGGTCGACGCCATGCTCGCAGAGGGGCGCCTGACCGTGACCGCGGCGCGCGTGACCGGGGTTGCGGCGGGCCGCGAGGGGGTCGACGTCGCGTATCTGCCGCCGCGTGCGGAAGCGCCGCAGACTCTGGTCGTCGACCGGGTGATCGACTGCTCGGGACCCGGACATGCGCCCGGGCGCGACCCGCTTATGGCGCCGCTGCTCGCCTCCGGGCGGGCGCGGCTGGATCAGCTGGGACTGGGACTGGATCTGGACGACGGCGGGCGGGTGATGACCGTGGACGGTACTTCCGATCCGGCGCTGTTCGTCCTGGGTCCGCCGGCGCGCGCCGCATTCTGGGAAACCGTCGCCGTGCCGGACATCCGCAAGCAGATCGAGGACGTGGCGGCGGCGCTGACGGCCTAGCCCGCCGCCTTCACCGCGGCGGCGACCTGATCGACCATCTTCTTCACCAGCGCCTCGTCGTCGCCCTCGGCCATGACGCGGATCAGCTTTTCCGTGCCGGAGGGCCGGACCAGCAGGCGGCCGCCGGCGGCGGTCAGGGTGGCCTCCGCGTCGGCCATGGCGGCCTTGACCTTCGCGTCCTCAAGCGGCTTGCCCGCGGCGTAGCGGACGTTGACCAGCTTCTGCGGCACGGGCTCGAACTGGCGCGCGAGGTCGCTCATCCTGCGGCCTGAGGCGACCAGCACGGCCAGCACCTGCAGGGCGCTCATCAGGCCGTCGCCGGTGGTGGCGTGGTCATGCAGGATGATGTGGCCGGACTGCTCGCCGCCGACGTTGAAGCCGCCCTCGCGCATCCGCTCCATGACGTAGCGGTCGCCGACCTTGGTGCGCTCCAGAGACAGGCCGGCCGCCGCCAACGCCCGCTCCAGACCGAGGTTGGACATGACGGTGGCGACCACGCCGCCGCCGACTAGGAGACCGCGCTGGGCCCAGTCCAGCGCGACGAGGGCCATGATCTGGTCGCCGTCGACGACCTGGCCCTTCTCGTCGCAGATGATGACCCGGTCCGCGTCGCCGTCCAGCGCGATGCCGACGTCGGCGCGGTGCAGGCGAACGCTCTCGGCCAGTTGGTCGGGATGGGTGGAGCCGCACTCGGCGTTGATGTTCACGCCGTTCGGTTCGACCCCGATCTCGAAGACCTCGGCGCCCAGTTCGTACAGGGCGGTGGGGGCGACCTTGTAGGCGGCGCCGTTGGCGCAATCGACCACGATCCTCAGTCCACTGAGGTTCAGGCTCTTGGGGAAGCTGGCCTTGGCGATCTCGACGTAACGGGCCTGCGCGTCATCGATGCGCTTGACGCGCCCAAGCTTGTCCGGCGGGGCCAGGCCCTCGCCCAGCGCCTGATCCATCATCGATTCGATCTTCAGCTCGACCTGGTCGGACAGCTTGTAGCCGTCGGGGCCGAACAGCTTGATGCCGTTGTCGGCATAGTTGTTGTGACTGGCCGAGATCATCACGCCGATGTCGGCGCGCATCGACCGGGTCATCATGGCCACGCCCGGCGTCGGCAGCGGGCCGAACAGGCGCACGTCCATGCCCGCCGAGGCGAAGCCGGCCACCAGCGCCGGCTCGATCATGTAGCCGGACAGGCGCGTGTCCTTGCCGATGACCACCAGATGGCGGCGATCGTCCGAAGACATGAACAGACGCCCGGCGGCCAGCCCGACGCGCAGCGCCACCTCGGGCGTCATCGGATGGCTGTTCGCCCGGCCGCGGATGCCGTCCGTGCCGAAATATCGTCTGTCGCCCACTGCAGTCCTCCCGTTCGCCGTCATGCGCCCGAAGCCCTGCGCCCGGCGCACGGCCCCTCCCGCGCGAGGGATTCAACGCTGTTCCACGCCTTGTGCGCCCGATGAAGTCAAGGCCCGTCCGCCGCGTCGCCAACCTGCGCGCCTTCCGGATGACGGCCGCCGCGGACGACGCCGACCATTGCGATCGATCGGCAACCTTGTCATCTGACATGCTGGGGAAGACGTCGCGCGGCGCGAGCCGCATGCGGACTGAGGGGGCGATCGATGAAGACCTTATGGGCGAAGACGCAAACGGACACGGTGTCCCGTTTCGTGAACCTGAAGATGGCCGATCGCGTCACGCGGCGGTCCGACCGCCTGCTGGCCTTGCGCAAGAACCGCCAGATGGCGGTCTTCGCCAACTCCTACATCGGAGTCCTGGTCAACCAGTTCGGCTATTTCGAACATGAGGATCTGGAAACCCTGTTCGACTGGCTCTCGCCGCTGCACACGACGTTTCGGCAGGGCGTCGCGCTCGACATCGGGGCCAACATCGGCAACCACGCCATGTGGTTCTCCGACCATTTCAGCCACGTGCACGCGTTCGAACCGAACCCGCGGACCTATGGCTTGCTGGCGTTCAACGCGGCGCCGCTGCCGGGGGTGACCACGCACCAGATGGGGCTGGGCGATCAGAAGGGGGAACTGACGCTCAGCGCCGACGTGCTGCATCCCGAGGTCTCCTCCCTGAGGCTCGGAACGCCCGGATTGGCCGACCAGATCATGGTCCGGGTCGAGACGCTGGACGATCTGACGCTGGAGCGCAAAGAGGACGTCTGTTTCATCAAGATCGACGTCGAGGGCTTTGAGGAGCAGGTCCTTCGGGGCGGCAGGGCGACGATCGCTTCGACCCAGCCGCTGATCGTCATGGAGCAGCACGGATCGGAGTTTTCCGACGGCGCCTCGCCTTCCACCCGACTGCTCGAAGAGATGGGGTACAAGTTCGCGTGGGAGCACCGCAAACCGCTGTCGTCGAACTGGCTGGGGCGACGTCTGGCGGAGATTCAGGAAATGGTCGCCGGACGGCGATGCGCCTACGTGACGAGCGCGCGCATTCCCGCGGTCAACTACACCATGCTGGTGGCCGTGCCTCCGCGGTTCCAGGAACTTCTGGGCATCTGAGTTCCCGCATTGGCGGCGCGTGACCGGCACGACGGCGTGGAAATCTTGCGTAATGACTTTTCAGTCGTCACGCGCTCAGGCTTCCCCTATCGGCGGACGCGTCGGCGATCCGGCGGGCCGGCGGCTCGCTCGTCGCCGGGACACCAAGGCTGGAACGCTCGAGGCGAGGCGAAGACATGTGCGGCATCATCGGCGTGACGGGCATCGGCCCGGCGACCCCCCGGCTGATCGACAGCCTCAAGCGGCTGGAATACCGCGGCTATGACTCCGCCGGGGTCGCCGCGGTCGTGGACGGGCGCGTCGAGCGTCGTCGCGCCAAGGGCAAGATCCGCGAACTGGAAGCCGTGCTGGCGGCCGATCCGCTGGACGCCACCGTGGGCATCGGCCACACGCGCTGGGCCACGCACGGCGCGCCGACCACCGCCAACGCCCACCCGCACAAGGCCGGACGCGTCACGCTGGTGCACAACGGCATCATCGAGAATTTCGCCGAGCTGAAGGCCGATCTGGCCGCCCACGGACGAACCTTCGAGAGCCAGACCGACACCGAGGTGGTGGCCCACCTGCTGGATGCCGAACTGGCCACGACCAACGATCCGCTGCTCGCGTTCAAATCCGTTCTGGACCGGCTGACCGGCGCCTATGCGCTGGCCGTGCTGATCGACGGCGAGGATGGGCTGATCCTGGGTGCGCGTCGCGGCAGCCCGCTGGTGGTCGGCTGGGGCGAAGGCGAGATGTATCTGGGCTCCGACGCCCTGGCGGTCGGCCCGTTCACGACCTCGATCAGTTATCTGGAAGAGGGCGACTACGTCGCGCTGGACCGCTCCGGCGCGCGGATGTTCGACGTCTCGGGCGCGCCGGTCGAGCGTGCTGTGGTGCAGGTGTCCGGGTCGTCCGCCATGGTCGAGAAGGGCGAGTACCGCCACTTCATGCTCAAGGAGATCCACGAGCAGCCCGACAGCGTGCAGCGGACCCTGTCGGAATACCTCGACTTCGTGAACGGGCGGGCCAAGCCGTCGGCGATCGACTTCGCCGCCGTGGACCGGATCCAGGTCGTGGCCTGCGGAACGGCCTTCTACGCGGCGCAGATCGGCCGCTACGCCTTCGAGCGTCTGGCCGGCCTGCCCTGCGACGTCGAGATCGCGTCGGAATTCCGCTACCGCCGCCCGGCGGTCACCAAGGGCACGCTGGCGGTCGCCGTCAGCCAGTCCGGCGAGACGGCCGACACCCTGGCGTCGCTGACGTGGTGCAAGGCGCAGGGTCTGCGGACCGCGGCCCTGGTCAACGTTCACACCTCGTCGATGGCCCGGGAAGCCGCCGTGCTGTGGCCCACGCATGCGGGACCGGAGATCGGCGTCGCCTCGACCAAGGCCTTCACCGCTCAGGTCGCAGCCCTGCTGGCGCTGGCCGTGACGGCCGGGGTGCAGCGCGGCAAGATCGCCGCGGCGGAGGAGGCCGAACTGATCCAGGCCCTGTTCGAAAGCCCCCGCCTGATCGCCGAGGCCATGGGCATGGACGCCGCCCTGCGTGAGGTCGCGCTGGACCTGTCCAAGGCCACGGACGTGCTGTTCCTCGGCCGCGGGGCCATGTTCCCGCTGGCCATGGAAGGCGCTCTGAAGCTGAAGGAGATCAGCTACATCCACGCCGAGGGCTATGCCGCCGGCGAGCTGAAGCACGGTCCGATCGCCCTGATCGACGAGGCGACTCCGACCGTGGCCCTGGCGCCGCTGGACGACGTGTTCGAAAAGACGGCGTCGAACCTGCAGGAGGTCGCCGCGCGGGGTGGGCCGGTCATCATGATCGCACCGGCCGACGCGCCCGAGCCGCACGGCGCCGGCATCCGGCGGGTCGACGCGCCGGCCTGTCATTCGCTGGTCGCGCCGCTGGTCCACGCCGTGGCGATCCAGCTGCTGGCCTATTACACGGCGGTCCAGAAGGGCACCGACGTCGACCAGCCGCGCAATCTGGCCAAGTCCGTCACGGTGGAGTGATCGCCTGGCGCGCCTGATGCGTTAGGGTGGCCGACCTTCACCGTTCAGGAACCGCCATGACGACCGCTCCCCGCCGCCTGCGCAAGGCCGTGCTTCCCGTCGCCGGGTTGGGCACGCGCGTGCTGCCCGGCACCAAGACCACGCCCAAGGAGCTGCTGAACGTCGTCGACCGGCCGATCCTGTCCTACATCGTCGAAGAGGCGCGGGAGGCGGGGATCGAGCACATCGTCTTCGTCACCGGTCGGGCCAAGCAGGCGATCGAGGATTATTTCGACCATCAGATCGAGCTCGAAGCCCAGCTGGAGGCCAAGGGCAAGATGGACGTCCTGCAGATGATGAACGCCGAACTGGCCGAGGCCGGCGAGATGAGCTTCACCCGGCAGATGCAGCCCAAGGGGCTGGGCCACGCCGTGTGGTGCGCCCGCGACATCGTCGGCGACGAGCCGTTCGCCGTCATCCTGCCGGACGTGATCGTGGACTCGCGACCGGGCGCCCTGAAGCAGCTGGCCGACGTCTACGCGGAGGTCGGCGGCAACGTCATCGGCGTGGAGCAGGTGCCGGAAACCGAGACCCACAAGTACGGCATCATCGATCCGGACGGCGAGGCCTCGGGCGCGCGCATCCGCATGAAAGGGATGGTGGAGAAGCCGCCGCGCGGCGAGGCGCCGTCCACCCTGTCGATTTCCGGCCGCTACATCCTGCAGCCGGAAATCTTCGACATCCTGGCCACGCAGGAGCGCGGCGCGGGCGGGGAAATCCAGTTGACGGACGGCATGGCCCGGCTGATGCGCGACCAGACCTTCACCGCGGTGAAGTATGAGGGCGTCACGCACGACTGCGGCGACAAGATCGGCCTGCTGCGCGCCAACGTGGCGCTGGCGCTGAAGCGGCCGGACCTCGGCGAGGCCGCGCGCGCGGCGATCCAGGGCCTGCTCTGACCTTAAAGGAAGGGCTGGGCCGGGGCGCGTCGCCCTGTCATGGTCGAGCCATGACACCGGTGACCACGCGGCGGGACTTGGTGATGGCGGCGGCGGCGCTGCCCCTGACCGGCCGCGCGGGGACGCGGTCCGATCCGGTGATCGTCACCGACTACGGGATCGTGCGCGGGGTTCTGCGCGACGGCGTGTCGACGTTTCTCGGCATCCCCTACGGCCAGGCGGCGCGCTTCGAGGGGCCGACGCCGCCGGCGCGGTGGCGCGAGCCCTTCGTCGCCGACCGCTTCGGCCCGGCCAGTCCGCAGCGTGGGAGCGAGCCGGACCAGTCGGAGGACTGTCTGCGCTTGAACGTCTGGACGCCCGGAACCGGCGACGGGCGACGACCGGTGCTGGTCTATGTCCACGGCGGCGCCTATTCGACGGGCTCGGGATCCAGTCCGCTGACGGACGGGACGCGGCTGGCGGCGCGCGGCGACGTCGTGGTCGTGACGCTGAACCATCGGTTGGGGCCGCTCGGCTACGCCTATCTGGACCGTCTGGCGCCCGGCTTCCGCCACACCGGCAATCTGGGCCAGCTGGACCTGATCCGGGCGCTGGAGTGGGTGCGGGCGCATGCGGCGCGGTTCGGCGGCGATCCGGACCGGGTCACGGTCTTCGGCCAGTCGGGCGGCGGGGCCAAGATCGCCACGCTCATGGCCACCCCAGCCGCGACGGGGCTGTTCCACCGCGTCCTGACCATGAGTGGACAGCAGGTGACGGCGTCCGGACCGCTGAACGCCACGCGGCGGGCGGACGTCTGGCTGGAAGCGCTCGGCCTGACGCGCGACCGGGCAGGCGAAGCGCGGATCCTGCCGGTCGAGCGCCTGATCGAGGCCGCCGGCGCGACCGACCCCATCCTCGGCGGTTCGCTCTACTTCGGGCCGGTGATGGACGGGCTGAGCCTGTCGCGGCACCCCTTCTGGCCCGACGCCCCGGCCCTGTCGGCGCACATTCCGATGATCATCGGCAACACGCGCGAGGAGACCCTGGCATTCCTCGGGAATGACCCGGCCAATCAGGGGCTGACGTGGGACGTTCTGCCCTCGCGCCTGACGCCGGCGCAGATGCGCATCGACGTCGCGCCCGAGGCGGTGGTGGCGTGGTACCGCGAGCACCATCCGCGGCTGTCGCCGGACGAGGTCCTGATCCGGGCCACCACGGCGGGCCGCAGCTGGCGCGCCGCCGTGATCGAGGCCGAGGCGCGGGCGGCGCAGGGCTCTCCCGCCCGGGTCTATCAGCTGGACTGGCCCGCGCGGATGCCGTCGGGCCGGACCGGCGCGTACCACACCTCCGACATCCCGCTGATGTTCGACACCCTGTCCGCGCCCGGTTCCGGCGCGATCGGACCCGAGGCCCAGGGCATGGCGGACCTGATGAGCGACATGCTGATCCGCTACGCCCGCACCGGATCGCCGGACGGACCGGGGATGCCGACGTGGATCCCCTATTCGCTCGAGCGGCGCGAGACGATGATCCTCGAGGTGCCGCCGCGAATGGAGAGCGACCCCCGCGGCGACGAACGCGCCTTCTTCGCCCGCATCCCCTACGTCCAGCCGGGAACGTGAGCCGTCAGACCTCCTCGGTCTCCGTCGCGCGTTTCTTCATCAGGGCGTCGAAGCTGTCCCAGACGCCGTCGGCGCCGTGCCAGGCGCCCTTGGTGGCGGCCTTGGAGTATTCGGTCGCGCGGGCCTCGAAGAAATTGGCGTGCTCGACGCCCGAAAGCAGGGCCTGCAGCCACGGCAGGGGATTGTCGCGGACGCCGCCGTACAGTTCCGGCAGCTGCAGCTGCCGCAGGCGCCAGTCGGCGATGAAGCGGATGTAGGCCTTGATGTCGTCCGGGGTCATGCCGTTCACCGGGCCCTGTTCGAAGGCGAGGTCGATGAACTTGTCCTCCATCGTCACCACGGTCTCGCAGCACTGGACGATGTCGTCGGCGACCGCCCTGGTGACCGCGCCGGTCTCCTTGTTGAAGGCGTGGTACAGCTTGATGATGCCCTCGCAGTGCAGGCTTTCGTCGCGCACCGACCAGCTGACGATCTGGCCCATGCCCTTCATCTTGTTCTGACGCGGGAAGTTCATCAGCATGGCGAACGAAGCGAACAGCTGAAGCCCCTCGGCGAAGCCGCCGAACATGGCCAGCGTCCGGCAGATGTCGGCGTCGGTCTCGACCCCGAACTGGCCCATGTAGTCGTGCTTGTCCCGCATGGCCTCGTATTCCATGAAGGCGCCGAACTCGGCCTCGGGCATGCCGATGGTCTCGAGCAGCAGGGCGTAGGCCGCGATGTGGATGGTCTCCATGTTGGCGAACGACGCCAGCATCATCTTGACCTCGGTCGGTTTGAACACCCGACCGTAGCGCTCCATGTAGTTGTCCTGGACCTCAATGTCGGCCTGGGTGAAGAAGCGGAAGATCTGGGTCAGCAGGTTGCGTTCGCCGTCGTTCAGATTGACGGCCCAGTCCTTCATGTCCTCGCCCAGCGGCACCTCCTCGGGCATCCAGTGGACCTGCTGCTGCTTCTTCCACATGTCGAAGGCCCACGGGTAGCGGAACGGCTTGTAGGCGGCCGAGGGCGTCAGCAGGCCGGGGACCTTGAGCGACGAGGACGGGACGTGCGCGTTCATGCGGGGGACTCGGCGATTCTGGAGCGACGGATCGAGTGTTCACCATGCGGGCGAACCGGTCCGGCGCCAAGCCGAAATACGGCTATTTTGCGATCACTTTTTCCAGGACCCCTAGATGTGGTGTGCCGAGCGGAGGTTCCTGTGGGCCGCGTGGGGACGGATCAGGGCGGTTTGTTCGAACCTGCAAAGAACTCGGGAACGCCGACGCGCACGCCGCGCTAGCGTGGCTTCAGGAGAGTTCGCATGACCTATGTCGTCTACGGCGCCGTCGGCTCCGGCTCCGTCCCGGTCGAGGCGGCGCTGACCCTGATCGGGGCGCCTTTTCGCGTCGAGGAGATCGTCACCTACGCCTCGGAAGAGGAGCGGGCGCGCATGGCCCCGCACAATCCCATGCGGCAGGTGCCCGTGCTGGTGACGCCGGACGGCGAGACGATAACGGAAAGCGCGGCGATCCTGCTGTGGCTGAGCGAACAGCATCCCGAGGCCGGGCTGGCGCCGCCGCCGGGAGATCCGCGCCGGGGGCAGTTCCTGCGCTGGATGGCCTTCATCCCTGCAGAAATCTATTCGATGTACTGGGTCCGCGACGTGCCCTCGCGGCTGGTGGGCGACGACGCGGCGGCGCAGGTCGAGATCGACCGGCGCACGCTGGAGCGCATCGCGTGGTGCTGGGGCGTGATGGAGGCGCAGACCGATCCGGGCCGCTTCATCCTGGGCGACGATCTGACGGTGCTGGACCTCTACATGGCGGTGGTCAGCCGCTGGCGGCCGCTGCGCCGACGGTTTCATGAGGTCGCGCCGCGGCTGGGGGAGGTGGCGCGACGCGTCGACGCCCTGCCGGCGCTGCGGGCTTTCTGGGCCAGGCGGTTCCCGTTCGAGGGCGACTACGCCGACCCGGCCTAGGCCGCGGCGCGGGCGTCCGCGCCGTATCCGCCCGACAGGGCGCGGGTCACCGTCGTCAACAGGGCGGCCTGGTTGATCGGCTTGGCCATGTGGGCGTCCATGCCCGCGGCCAGACAGCGGGCCACGTCCTCGGGCATGGCGTCGGCCGTCATGGCGACGATGGGCAGATCGGCCAGATGCGGCACGGCACGCAGGCGGCGGGTGGCCTCCAGTCCGTCCATGCCCGGCATGCGCACGTCCATCAGGACGAGGTCGTACGGCTCTGCGGAGGCCGCCGACACCGCCTCGTGCCCGTCCGTCGCCTCGGCCACGTCGCAGCCGAAGGCGGCCAGCATGACCCGCGCGACCTCGCGGTTGGTCGGGTGGTCGTCGACCACCAGCACGCGGGGCGCACGGCCGGCGTCTTCAGGCGCGGTTTCGGGGGCGGCGGCCGGCAAGGCGTCCGCCAGCCGTTCCATGGGCAGCGCCAGCCTGAAGGTCGATCCCGCGGCCGAGCTGTCCAGATCGACGCGGCCGTCCATGCGCGCGACGTGGCGACCGACGAGGGCGAGGCCGAGCCCGGCGCCCTGCTGGGCGCGGGTGGTCGAATCGTCGACCTGCACGAAGGCGTCGAACAGGGCGGGCCGCGCCGCGTCGGGCACGCCCGGCCCGGTGTCGGACACCGTGACCACCAGCGCCCGGCCGACGAGGTCGAGCCCCACCCGCACCTCGCCCGCCGGCGTGAACTTGACCGCATTGGAGACCAGGTGGTGCACGACCTGCCGGAGCCGCCGCCGGTCCAGGCGGCCGCGCATGAGGTCGGCGGTTCGGTCGTCGAGCCGCAAAGCAAGGCCCTTGGCCTCGGCGGCGTCGTGGCTGGCGGCCATGGCCTCGGCGATCACCTCCGCAGGTGAGACGGCCTCCAGGTGCAGGGCGTCGTCGCCGTGGGCGAAGTCCAGCACGTCCTCGACCAGCATGCGCAGGCCCTCGGCCGAGGTGCGGATGCGGGCGACCTGCGCCCGCGCGTCGGCGGGCAGGTCCGACCGGGTCCCGAGCAGGTCGGCGAAGCCCGCCACGCCGTTCAGGGGCGTGCGCATCTCGTGGCTCATCATGGCGAGAAAGCGCGAGCGGCACTCGGCGGCGTGCTCGGCCCGGCGGCGCGCTTCCTGCGCGGCAAGCGTGCGGGCGCGCAGGTCGGCCTCCAGCCGGCGGCGCTCGGTGACCACGGTGCTGATGGGAAGCACGAAGACCACGGCGCTGAGCAGGAAGGCGTTCAGCACCGACAGGCGGCGCAGGATGACCGGGGCCCCGGCCAGCACGGGATCGGCGGACAGCTGCGTCAACTGGATCGGGCCGTGGCCCATCAGGGTCAGCGCGGCGCTGATGGCGGCGGTCAGAAGCAGGGCCGCCGCGGCCATGGGCGGCGACAGGCGAAGGGCCACCAGGGCCAGCGGCAGGAAGACCAGAAACAGGATCGGGCTGCCGGACTGGGCGAAGACGGCGAGGGCGACGGCCGCGGTCAGGCCGACGAGGGCCGCGGCCTCGCGCCGCGAGGCCCGACTGGCCCCGCGGAACCGGTGCGCGCGGGCGAACATGAGCAGCGCCGGCGTCACCAGCAGGACGCCGAGGATTTCGACGCCGAGGTAGGTCTGGATGAAGAACAGCAGCATGGACGGCTGCATCGGATTCTGGATTTGCATCAGGCCGATGGCCACGACGGCCGACAGGACGGCCGCCGGCAGGGTGGCCAGCAGGGCGAACCGCGCCAGCCGGGCCGGGCGGCGCATGTCCAGCGCCGCGCCGCAGAACCGGCGCGCCAGAACCGCGACCACCATGGCCATGCCGAGGTTCAGCACCGCGTTCAGCCAGACGAACACCCCGGGGTCGCCACGGAAGACGTTGCTGACCAGATTGGCCGCGAAGCAGACCAGCACGACCGGGATCGCCTGCCGTCGATGCAGCTGCAGGAGAGCGGCGGCCATGATGCCGTTCGAGACCCAGATCGCCACGGAGCCGAACTCGGCCCGCGACCAGGCTCCGACGGCCAGAGACGCCGCGAACATCGCCAGATAGGCCCAGGCCGGCGGGCCCGCCACGCGACCGGCCTCATGCCTGAACAGACGCCACCGACCCTTCATGGACCGGACCTCCCCAACGCCACTGCCGAAGAGGTCTAGCGCGGACGCGTAAACAATCGGTCCACAGGCCGCCGGGCCGGAACCGGGGTTCAGGCGGAGCCGTTCCCCCTGCCTCGCATCCTGAGGGTTCAATGTCCGACACCGTGGTCGATCCCAGCTTTCATCCGCCGGAAGACGCGGTGGAATTCTATGAGGAGAGCCTGCGTCTGCTGAAGGAGTCGGGCATTCCCTTCCTGCTGTCCGGGACCTATGCCGTGACGGCCTACACCGGCATCCGCCGCCCGACGAAGGATCTCGACGTCTTCTGCAAGCCCGGCGACTACCCGCGCATCCTCGCGTTCTTCCAGGCGCGCGGTTATCGCACCGACGTCGAGGACGAGCGCTGGATCGCCAAGGTCTGGAAGGACGACAAGCACTTCTTCGACGTCATCTTCGCCATGTCGAACGGCACCATCGCCGTCAACGACAGCTGGTTCGGCGACGACACGATCGAGGTCTACGGTCACCGCGTGACCATCACGCCGCCGACGGCGCTGATCCTGTCGAAGGTCTTCATCCAGGACCGCTATCGCTACGACGGCGCCGACGTGAACCATGTCATCCTGAAACAGGCGGACGCCATCGACTGGAAGAGCCTGCTCGATCAGATGGACCTGTACTGGGAGGTGCTGATGGCGCACCTGCTGAACTTCCGCTTCGCCTATCCGACCGAGCGCGGCCGGGTGCCCAGCTGGGTGATGACCGAGCTGACCGAGCGGCTGCGGGCCCAGGTCGATCTGCCGGCGCCGCGGGTGAAGGTGTGCCGCGGCCGCCTGTTCAGCCCGCGCGACTACATCTCCGACGTGGCCGAGTGGGGCTTCGGCGACGTGGTCGGCAAGGGTCTGGAAGAGCGTCACGACCCGGTGCACTGAGCATGACCGATCCCGTCGTCCCCATTCCGCCCGCCAATCAGGACGCGGCCCCGCAGACGCCGCAGCCGGGGCTGGAGCCCGGTCCGCGCAAGGCGCTGCGCGTCGCGGCGGTCGGCGACCTTCACGTGGGCGAGAACCACGACAGGCCCCATCGCGAACTGTTCGAGCGAGTGCATGAAGACGCCGACGTCCTGTGCCTCGCCGGCGACCTGACCAATTTCGGCAAGACCCGCGAGGTCGAGATCCTGCTGGAGGATCTGAGGGCCTGCCGCATCCCCATGGTCGGGGTGCTGGGCAATCACGAGCACGAATGCGGTCAGCCCGACCACGTCCGCGCGCTGCTGTGCGACGCGGGGGTGAAGGTGCTGGACGGCGGCCGCGCCTATGAGATCGAGGGCGTGGGCTTCGCCGGGGGAAAGGGCTTCGTCGGCGGCTTCGGCCGCTACATGCTGAGCCCGTTCGGCGAAACGGAGATCAAGCGGTTCGTGCAGGAGGCGGTGGACGACGCCAACCTGATCGAGAACTCGATCCGCACCCTGCGGACGGAGCGGTCGGTGGTGGTGCTGCACTATTCGCCGGTGGTCGACACCGTGTTGGGCGAGCCGCCCGAAATCCACGCCTTCCTCGGCTCGTCGCGTCTGGGCGAGACCATCGACCGGTACGACAACGTCTCGCTGGTGGTTCACGGACATGCCCATCGCGGCGCGCCCGAGGGCAGGACCAACAAGGGCGTGCCCGTCTACAACGTCGCCCTGCCGGTGCTGCGGACGCTTGGGGACACGCCCTACCGCGTGTTCGAGGTCTAGCCCGCGATCAGCATCCAGAGGCCGGTGGCGATGAAGCCCAGGGCGGCCGCCAGCCGGATCCATTTCAGCGGCAGGCGCTTGGCCAGCGCCTCGCCCAGCAGAACCGCGGGCACGTTGGCGATCATCATGCCGAGGGTGGAACCCAGCAGGACGGGGACCAGCGCCTCGAACCGCGCGGCCAGAAGCGCGGTGGCGATCTGGGTCTTGTCGCCGATCTCTAGCACGAAGAAGGCGGCGGCGGTGGTCAGGAAGACCCCGACGAACGTCTTCTCGTCGGCGTCGGTGCGCTCGTCGAGCTTGTCCGGGATCAGCGCCCAGGCGCCGAAGCCGAGGAAGGCGAGCCCGACCGCCCACCTCAGGTGATCTCCGTCCATGAAGCGCGCCAGCACCGCCCCCGCCACGGCGGCGAAGGCGTGATTCAGCACGGTGGCGGCGAAGATGCCCAGGATGATCGGCGCGGGCCGGCGCCAGGCCGCGGCGAGGACGATCGCCAGCAGCATGGTCTTGTCGCCGATCTCGGCGACAATCACCAGACCGGTGGAAACGAGGAAGGCGTCCAAGGGACGTCACCGAATGCGCGGGGGGCCGACGGAGGACCAGCGACTTCGCAGCCAGGCCCCCGCGTGGAAGCGCCCTGCGAAGTCAGCGGTCTTGCCTTTTCTTGTGGTCCTAACGCTAGCCACGCGGTGGCTCGCTGCTTGAGGACGGGCGATCCGCCCTCAAGTAGGTCCGCGCCGCGCGCGGACCGATAGGGCCACTAGAAAGTCGCGCCATTCCCTCCGGGCGAGGGAAAGCATGTTGACGCGGACCCCGCATGAGACGCTGCGGGCGGCTACTCCCCGATGACGGCGGGCGCTTTAGCGCGGGGAGGGATCGTCGTGCAAGCCCGACAGACGCGCGGCCTGGCGCCGCTCCACGGCATAGCTGATCAGCCACAGCGCCATCGCCCACGCCGCGCCGGCGCACCAGCCGGCGATCACGTCCGAGGCCCAGTGCGCCCCCAGATAGACGCGCGTCAGGCCGATGAGCAGGGCGATGGTCAGGGCCCAGCCGAGGGCGAAGGCCTTGAAGCGGCGCTGTCGAAACGCGCGGGTCAGCATGACGCCCAGCGTCAGGTAGAAGACCGTCGAAAGCAGGGCGTGCCCGGACGGAAAGCTGGCGTTGATCGTCTCGACCGCCTGATAATCCGCCGGGGGACGGGCGCGGCCGAAGACCGACTTCAACCCCTCGCTCAGCGCCACGCCGCCCGCCAGGCCGACGACCAGAATCAGCGCCGACAGCCGCTTGCGCTGCATGATCAGGAAGATGATCGCGATCAGGGCGAACAGCGTCAGGACCGAGATGCCTCCCAGCGAGGTCAGGTCCGCCGCCGCCTCCTCCAGCCACCACGGCCCGCGGGCGTTTCCGGGCGCCGGCTGCAGCCAGGTCAGGACGGCCATGTCGAAGGCCTGGCCGTCGGCCTCCGTGGCGTCGTCTGCGACTTCCACGAAGGTCATGACGCCGAGCGTCACGATCAGCAGCGCCGCGAGGGCGGCGATCTCCGAACGGGCCACGCGCAGGGCGCGACGCAGGAAGGTGGCGATCTGGACTTCGGTCATGGCCGCCTTCAACGGCCACGCTTGGCGGCCGTTCCCGATCACGCGCTCGTGATGTCCGGCGTCACGCCTCCGTCGCGCCCCGTCCACAGGCTCATCCCCCGCCGCGACGACGATTCGCCCAGAAAGTGATCGTCAAGCCCGTTGACGGCCCGTTCACCATCTGCGCCCCATATGTGGGTTCGGGAAGCGCTTCGCCCACTAGATGATGTGGTCGAGACGCGGGTGGCTTGGCATCAAATCTGTTCGGGGCGGTGATGAAATGGCTGGCGGCGAAGCTGTGAAGACGGTGGAATTCCAGACGGTTGCGGAGGCCGGTTCGGCCCCTCGCCCGCAGCTGTCGGTCGTGCCCTCGATCCAGCTGGATCGCAGCCGTGACGCCCTGCTGACCGACTTCGGCAAGAAGACGCTGGAGGACCGCTATCTGCTGAAGGGCGAGTCCTATCAGGACATGTTCGCCCGGGTCGCCACCGCCTTCGCCGACGACGCCGACCACGCCCAGCGCGTCTACGACTACATGTCGAAGCTGTGGTTCATGCCCGCCACGCCGGTGCTTTCGAACGGCGGTGCGGATCGCGGCCTGCCCATCAGCTGCTTCCTGAACGCCGTGGGCGACAGCCTGGACGGCATCCAGAACGTCTGGAACGAGAACGTGGCGCTGGCGTCGAACGGCGGCGGCATCGGCACCTACTGGGGCGGCGTCCGCTCGATCGGCGAGAAGGTGAAGGGCGCGGGCCAGACCAGCGGCATCATCCCCTTCATCCGCGTGATGGACTCGCTGACGCTGGCGATCTCGCAGGGGTCGCTCCGCCGCGGTTCGGCCGCCGTCTACCTCGACGTGCACCACCCGGAGATCGAGGAGTTCCTGGAGATCCGCAAGCCGTCGGGCGACTTCAACCGCAAGTCCTTGAACCTGCACCACGGCATCAACATCACCGACGCCTTCATGGAGGCCGTGCGCGACGGCAAGACCTTCGACCTGGTCTCGCCCAAGAACCAGGAGGTGATGAAGACCGTCGACGCCCGCGCCCTGTGGCAGAAGATTCTCGAGATCCGGCTGCAGACGGGCGAGCCCTATCTGATCTTCTCCGACACGGTGAACCGGCAGATGCCGCAGCACCAGAAGGACCTCGGTCTCAAGGTCAAGCAGTCCAACCTGTGCGCCGAGATCATGCTGCACACGGGCCGCGACCATCTCGGCATCGACCGCACCGCCGTGTGCTGCCTGTCGTCCGTGAATGCCGAGAAATTCCTCGAGTGGCGCGAGGAGCCGATGTTCGTCGAGGACCTGATGCGGTTCCTCGACAACGTGCTGGAGGACTTCATCCGCCGCGCCCCGCCGGCCATGAAGGCGGCGGTCTATTCGGCCATGCGCGAGCGCTCGGTGGGTCTGGGCCTCATGGGCTTCCACTCCTTCCTGCAGTCGCAGGGCGTGGCCTTCGAAAGCGCCATGGCCAAGTCGTGGAATATGCGTCTGTTCAAGCACCTGCGCCGCGAGGCCGACAAGGCCAGCCGCGTGCTGGCCGAGGAGAAGGGCCCCTGCGAGGACGCGCGCGAGCGCGGGGTCATGGAGCGGTTCAGCCACAAGCTGGCCATCGCCCCGACCGCCTCGATCTCGATCATCTGCGGCGGCACCTCGGCCGGCATCGAGCCGATCCCGGCCAACATCTACACCCACAAGACGCTGTCGGGCTCGTTCGCGGTCAAGAACCCGTATCTGGAGGAGCTGCTCGAGGGCAAAGGCCTGAACACCGAGACGGTGTGGTCGTCCATCCTCGAAAACGAGGGCTCGGTGCAGCATCTCGACGGCCTGACCGACGACGAGAAATCGGTGTTCAAGACCGCCTTCGAACTGGACCAGCGCTGGCTGGTGGACCTGGCGTCGGACCGCGCGCCCGAAATCTGTCAGGCCCAGTCGCTGAACCTCTTCATCCCCGGCGACGTCGACAAGTGGGACCTGCACATGCTGCACTGGTCGGCGTGGGAGCGGGGCGTGAAGTCGCTGTATTACCTGCGGTCAAAATCAGTTCAGCGCGCGGCTTTCGCCGGCGCCGAGGACAAGCAGGAGGCGGAGGTCGATCCGAACCAGCCCGACCTCTTCTCGGCCGCGCGCACCGATTACGACGAGTGTCTCGCCTGTCAGTAGGCGGACGACCGGAACCTTCGCGGCACGGCGCCCGTTCGATGGCCGGATGACGTCGCGAATTCGGCGTTGGCCTTGCGGGGCTGCCTGGGGCAGAGTGCGTGGCTGACGACGGTTTGAGGGGACCGGGATGCGTTGGACCATGGCAGGATGCCGGATCGCGGGGAGCGCCGTCACGGCGGCGCTGTGCCTCGTCGCCGGCGCGGCCGCGGCCCAGACCTCCATCCGCCAGACCTGGGGCGACGGCGGTGACGCCACGTCGCGCCTGAACCGGGCGCCCGCCGCGGCGCTGGCGTCCAGCGCCGGCTTCGCCGAACCCGGCCCATCCTCGACGCGCGTGCTTAGCCAGCCGGACTCGCCCTGGGTCGCCGTGCAGCGCGACGTGTGGGTGGAAGGCGAGGGCGCCACGGACCGGTTCCGTCTGACCCGCTCCGGTCACCTGCAGCGGGTCGACGGCTCGCCGCTGCCGCCCGGGCCGATGGATGCGGCCATGCTGGATGCCGAAGCCTATGACCTGACCTACACCCGAGGCTGGCCGACCGCGATCGCACGCACGGAGTCCGGGCTGGAGGTGTCGCTGACGCCCCACGCCGGCATCGGCGTCGGGTCGCGCGGCGGCTCGGCCGAGGCGGGCGCGACGCTGAAGATCGGCAACGACCTCGAACGCATGGTTCCGGACGGGTCCGAGGCGTTCGGCGACCGTCCGCGCTGGTACGTCTACGCCGCGGGCTCGGGCCGCGCGGTCGGCTACAACTTCGCCCGCACCCGCGACGGCAACTTCTCGCGCTCCGGCGTCAGCCACGATTCCGGGGCCTTCATCGGCGACGCCTCCCTGGGCGTGGCCATGCGGCAGGGGCCGGTCCACGGCTCCGTGGGCCTGGTCTATCGCGAGGTCGAGGTCGAGGGCGTGCGCTTCGGCGACGGCGTCGACACGGACGTCAGCGAGGGCCTGCTGGCCTTCCAGCTGTCGATCAAGCCGGAGTGGTGAGGGGCTAGTAGGCCACCACGCCCTCGCGCCGGTCGTCGGCGCCGCCGTCCCAGCCCCAGCCGCCGCCCGGCCCGCGCCGCCAGATCGCGCCGTGCAGGCCCGAGTTCTCGCTGGTGTTCGGCCTGATCTCGATTCCGCGTTCGCCCAGCGCCGCGCGCAGTCCGGGCGAAAACCGGTCGGCGTCGGCGCCGAAGCCGTCGCCCCTCGCCACCAGATTGGGCAGGTCGAAGGCCTCCTGCATCGGCAGGCCCCAGTCCAGCACGGCCACCAGGGCCTTGACGTTATAGGCCAGGATCGACGTCCCGCCGGGCGATCCCAATGCCGCGACGAAGCGGCCGTTCATGTCCAGCACGATGACCGGCGACATGGAGCTGCGCGGACGCTTGCCGGGCGCGACGGCGTTGGCGGCGGGCAATCCGTCCTCACGCAGCGGCTCGAAGGAAAAGTCGGTCAGCTGGTTGTTCAGGAAGAACCCCGCCGCCATCCGGCCCGAGCCGAACACGCTTTCGACCGTGGTCGTCATGCTGACGACGTCGCCCTGCGCGTCGACCACGACGAAGTGGCTGGTGCCCGACGGCTCCTGCGTGGAATCGAAGCCGCGGATGACGCCGCCGGGCGGCCGGCCGGCCTCGGCCGCGCCGGTCAGGGTCAGGGCCAGCGCCGCGCGGTCCGCGACATAGCCTTCGTCCAGCATCCCCTGCACCGGCACGCCGGTGAAGGCCGGATCGCCGACGTACCGGTCGCGGTCCGCGTACATCACGCGCTGCAGCTGGGCGAAGGTGACCCACGCCTCGACGCTGTCGGGGCCTTCCAGAATGGCGGGCACGGTCTCGGCCATGCCGAGGAACTGCAGCACGGCCACGCCCGACGAGGGCGGCGGCGGCACGCAGACCAGATACAGGCGATACGGCCGGCACAGCGCGCCGCGCTCCCTGGGCTCATAGCTCGCCAGATCCGCCGCGCTCAGCGATCCTGGACGCGGCTGGGCGCCCACGGCGGTCAGGATTTCCGCCGCGATCCAGCCTTCGTACAGGGCGTCCGGCCCGCCGGCGGCCAGCTCCGCCACCGTCTGCGCATAGGCGGGGTTCTTCAACACGTCCCCCGCGACGACGCGGCTTCCGTCCGGCCTGGTGAAATAGGCTTCGGCCCACGGCGTTCCGCCCTGCCCGCTGCGCGAGGCGGCGAAGCCGGCCAGGCGCGGCGAGACGACGAAGCCGTCGCGCGCCAGACGTCCGGCGTCGTCGAACAGGGCGCTCCAGGCCAACCGGCCGTGCTTCGCATGCGCCATGCCCAGCATCGCCACGGCCCCCGGCACGCCGGTGGACCGCCCGGACAGCACGGCGTCGCGGAAGTTCAGCGGCCGACCGTTCTCGTAGAACAGCTCCGGCGTCGCCGCCGCGGGCGCCGTCTCGCGCCCGTCGAAGCTGGTGATGTCGCCCGTCTCCGCGTCATAGTGCATCATGAATGCGCCGCCGCCGAGGCCGGAGGACTGGGGCTCCACAAGTCCCAGCACGGCCTGGACCGCCACGGCGGCGTCGACGGCCGAGCCGCCTTCCCGCAGAACCTTCATCCCGGCCTCGACCGCAAGCGGATTGGCGGCGGAGACGAACGGTCCCCGCGCCGGCGGCGGGGCCGGAACCGCGGAGGTCGAGGGCGCGGTCCCCGGCGCCGCGCCGCAGCCGCCCGCCGTCAGCAGGAGCGCCGAGGCGAGGGTGAGCAGGGCGCGGCGGGCAGGGCTGGAGATCATGCGGTCAGACCTAGGTCACGGGGCCGCTTGCGCCAACCCCGCATGCCGTGCCTCATGGCGGCGAACTTCTGGGGAGACACATCATGATCCACCCGATTGCCGCCGCCCTCGCCCTGACGTCCGCCCTCGCCCTGGCCCTGCCGGCCGCCGCCCAGACCGCGCCGGCCGCGACCCAGCCCGCCGCCGCCCTGCCGGCCCCGAACCCGGCCGACGTCGAGTCCCTCGACGGCATCATGGCCGCCCTCTACGACGTCATCTCCGGCCCGGCGGGTCCGCGCGACTGGGACCGCTTCAACGGCCTGTTCCTGCCGGGCGCGGTGATGGGCGGGGCCGGCCCGGCCCGGGACGGCGTCTCGCGCCTGCGCGTCGGCGGCACGGCCGACTATGCCCGCAACTCTGGCGCCTATTTCATGGACCACGCCTTCTTCGAGAAGGAGGTCGGCCGCAAGGTTCAGGAGTGGGGACCCCTGACCCAGGTGCTCAGCGCGTATGAGACCCGCGAGACCGCCGACGGCCCCGTGGTGCAGAGCGGCGTCAACTCCGTCACCCTGTTCCATGACGGCAGGCGCTGGTGGATCAGCTCCATCACCTGGGCCACCTCGTCCGACGAAAGGCCCATGCCGACGGGATGGTGAGCCGGCCGAAAACCGTTCGGGCACGGCTTGCCATGTCGCGCCCGAACCGTTAGACGACCGCCCTCGCCGTTCGCGGCCGCGCGCACCCGTAGCTCAGCTGGATAGAGCACCAGACTACGAATCTGGGGGTCAGGAGTTCGAATCTCTTCGGGTGCGCCATTTCTCCCGACACCGCCGCGGCGTGACGCGCCCTAGACGCGCGTCAGCTTCAGGTCGTGGTAGTCATAGCTGAAGTCGGCGTCGGGACTGACGGCCTTCATCGTGGCGCGCACCGGGCGACCGTTCTCCAGTTCGAAGGTGACGAAGACGTCCTCCTCCCGTTTGTCGGGGAAGCGGGTGCGGAAGGTCTCGCCGTCGTACGGCTCCAGCGGCCCCTTCAGCGCCGGCGAGCGGGTGAACTCCAGCCACAGCTGCACGTCGCGCGCCGTGATCTTCACGTCGCCGTACCAGGGGTCGCGCCACGTCCCGGCATAGGCGGGCTGCGGCAGCGAAGGCGGCGCGCCGGCGGCCTGTTTCGCGTCGATTTCCGCCGCGGCCGTGAGAGAGCGGGCGTTCCCCTCGGCTTCCAGCCGCTTCGAGTCCGCGATCCAGTCGAAGGCCGGCCCCAAGCGCGTCGGCCCCATGATCACGTCGGCGATGCCCGAGCGCAGGGCGCGCAGCAGGAAGCTTTCCTCGGCGTTGGAAAAGTAGCTGAAGCCGACCCTGCGCCCCGGCAGCAGCACGGTGCCGGAGATGCCGCCGGGAGAGCCGCCGCCGTGGGTGATCATGCGTTCGCCGCGATAGTCCATGATCTGCCAGCCGCTGGCGTAGGTGGCCGTCACGGCGCGGCCCGGCAGGTCGGGCGTCGGGCCGTTGGAGTTGGAGACGATGACGTTGGGTCGCCACATCTCGCGGCTCTGCGCCTCCGAGAACAGGCGCGTGCCGTCGGGCAGGGCGCCGGCCGCCAGCTGCACCGCCATCCACTTGGACCAGTCGACGGCGTTGGTCAGGAAGCCGCCCGCGGCCCCCGCTTCGGACCAGTCCCAGACCTCCTGAACGCTGTCGGCGATGCGGGTCATGGGTCCCTGATAGCGCAGCGGCGGACCGACGCGGCCATGGGGCAGGGCGCATTTCGCCGGGTCCGCGCCCCGCATCACGGGCAGGGTGTCGGCCATGCCCAGACGGTCGAGGATCCGGGTCTGGACGAACCGCTCCCACGGCATGCCCGAGGCGGCCGCGACCACCTCTCCGGCCGCGACGAACATCAGGTTGCAGTAGTGGTAGCGCGTGCGGAACTGGTCCTCGATCGGCACGTGCGGAACGGCGGCCATGATCTCGGCGCGCGTGCGGTCGCTGTTGGGCCAGAACAGCAGGTCGCCCGCGCCCAGGCCGAAGCCGATGCGGTGGCTGACCAGATCGCGCACCGTCACCAGATCGTTCAGCTCCGGCTTCGACAGGCTGAAGCCCGGCAGCCAGTCGCGCACCGGAGCGTCCCACTTCACCTTGCCCTCGTCGACCAGGATGGCCAGCGCCGCGCAGGTGACGGCCTTGGTGTTCGACGCGACCGCGAACAGGGTCCGCTCGTCCGCCGCGCCCGGCCGGTCCATCGCCTTCACGCCATAGCCGCGGGTGAGGATCGGCCGGCCGTCCTTGACCACCGCCACCGAAAGGGCGGGCTGATCGGGCCAGGCGGCCAGACACTGGCGCAAATAGGCGTCCACGGCCTCGGCCAACGCCGCGTCGTCGTTGGCGGCGTCCTGCGCCCACGAGACGGCGGGGAGGGCGGCGCCGGCCGTGGCGAACAGGGCCGACCGGCGGCTGAGACGAACGGACATGCGGCGACGCTCCCGAAGATTTCGCCGGGACGCTAGACCGGGCTCCGGCGACCGTCCACGCCGCGCCGCCTTAAGTTTGCGTCATGCACGTACGGCCTTGCGTGGCGAAACGGCCACACCCACCTGAACCGCGACCGGACGGTGCGCCGCTTGCACGTGAGGGCACGCCGTCGGCATCCGCTTCTCGAAGGGATACGCCTTGAATCTCGACCTCTATTCCGACCGCGCCAGACAGGCCGTCCAGTCGGCCCAGTCGCTGGCCCTGGCCCGCCGTCACCAGCAGTTCGCGCCCGAGCACCTGCTGAAGGTGCTGCTGGAGGAGCGTGACGGCCTGGCCCGCAACCTGATCACCGCCGCCGGCGGCGACGCGAAACGCGCCGAGGCCGACGTCGAAACCGCGCTGAAGAAGCGCGCCCAGGTCGAGGGCGGCTCGGGCCAGCTCTATCTCGACGGCGACACCGCCCGCGTCTTCAGCGCGGCCGAACAGTCCGCGAAAAAGGCCGGCGACCAGTTCGTCACCACCGAGCGCATCCTTCAGGGTCTGGCCAAGGAAGGCGGCGTGGCGAAAACCGTCCTCGCCGCCGCCGGGGTCACGCCCGACGCGCTGGACGCGGCCGTCAACGACCTCCGCAAGGGCAAGACCGCCGACAGCGCGGGGGCGGAGGACGCGTACGACGCGCTGAAGCGCTATGCCCGCGACCTGACGCTGGCCGCCGCCGACGGCAAGATCGATCCGGTCATCGGCCGGGACGAGGAGATCCGCCGCACCATCCAGGTTCTGGCCCGACGCACCAAGAACAACCCTGTCCTGATCGGCGAACCCGGCGTCGGCAAGACCGCCATCGTCGAGGGCCTGGCCCTGCGCATCGTCAACGGCGACGTTCCCGAAAGCCTGCGCGACAAGAAGGTCATGGCGCTGGACATGGGCGCCCTGATCGCCGGCGCGAAATACCGCGGCGAGTTCGAGGAACGTCTGAAGGCGGTGCTGAACGAGACGGCCGCGGCCGAGGGCCAGATCGTCCTGTTCATCGACGAGATGCACACCCTGGTCGGCGCCGGAAAGGGCGACGGCGCCATGGACGCGTCCAACCTGCTGAAGCCGGCGCTGGCCCGCGGCGAGCTGCATTGCGTCGGCGCCACCACGCTGGACGAGTACCGCAAGCACGTGGAGAAGGACGCCGCCCTGGCCCGACGCTTCCAGCCCGTCATGGTCGAGGAGCCTACGGTCGAGGACACGGTGTCGATCCTGCGCGGGCTGAAGGAGAAGTACGAGGTCCACCACGGGGTGCGCATCTCGGACTCGGCCATCGTCGCGGCCGCCACCCTGTCCAACCGCTACATCACCGACCGCTTCCTGCCGGACAAGGCCATCGACCTGGTCGACGAGGCGGCGTCGCGCGTGCGTATGGCGGTGGACTCCAAGCCCGAGGCGCTGGACGAGATCGACCGCCGGCTGGTCCAGCTGAAGATCGAGCGCGAGGCGCTGAAGAAGGAGACGGACTCCGCCAGCCGCCAGCGTCTGGACAAGCTGGAGGACGAGATCGCCGATCTGGAGGGTCAGTCCGACGACCTGACGTCCCGCTGGAAGTCGGAGAAGGAGAAGGTCGCCGGCGGCGCCCAGTTGCGCGAGACGCTGGACCGCCTGCGCGCCGAACTGGCCGCCGCCCAGCGTGCGGGCGATCTGGGCCGCGCGTCCGAGATCGCCTACGGCCAGATCCCGCAGATCGAGAAGTCGCTTGCCGAGGCGGAGGCGAACGAGGCCGACGCGTCCGGCCCCCTGACGCCCGAGGTCGTCGACGCCGAACAGATCGCGGCGGTGGTCAGCCGCTGGACCGGCGTGCCCGTCGACAAGATGCTGGAGGGCGAGCGCGAGAAGCTGCTGAAGATGGAAGACGCCCTGCGCGGCCGCGTGGTGGGTCAGGACGACGCCCTCGTCGCCGTGTCCGACGCTGTGCGCCGCGCCCGCGCCGGCCTGAACGACCCCAATCGCCCGCTGGGCAGCTTCCTGTTCCTGGGCCCGACGGGCGTGGGCAAGACCGAGCTGACCAAGGCGCTGGCCGCCTTCCTGTTCGACGACGAGGCGGCCATCACCCGCATCGACATGTCGGAGTACATGGAGAAGCACTCGGTCAGCCGCCTGATCGGCGCCCCGCCGGGCTACGTCGGCTACGACGAGGGCGGCGCCCTGACCGAGGCCGTGCGTCGCCGCCCCTATCAGGTCGTGCTGTTCGACGAGGTGGAGAAGGCGCACCCCGACGTCTTCAACGTGCTGCTTCAGGTGCTGGACGACGGCCGCCTGACCGACGGTCAGGGCCGGGTGATCGACTTCAAGAACACCCTGATCATTCTGACCTCGAACCTGGGTTCAGGCGTGCTGGCCGACCAGGCCGAGGGAGAAGACGTCGAGGCCGTGCGCCCCGTCGTCATGGAGGCCGTCCGCGCCCACTTCCGCCCTGAGTTTCTGAACCGCATCGACGAGATCATCCTGTTCCGCCGCCTGGGCCGCGAACAGATGGGCGGCATCGTCCGCATCCAGCTGGCCCGGTTCGAGAAGCTGCTGGCCGATCGCCGCCTGACGCTTTCGCTGGATGACGCCGCCGCCGCCTGGCTCGCCGACAAGGGCTACGACCCGGTGTACGGCGCGCGGCCCCTGAAGCGCGTCATCCAGAAGGAACTGGTCGACCCGATCGCGCGGAAGCTGCTGGCGGGCGAGATCGCGGACGGGAGCGTCATCGCGGTGTCGGCGGGGGATGAGGGGTTGGAGATCGGGAAGGCGCGGGTCCACTGATCCCCCGCCGTTCCGCGTCTCAATACATCCAGCCGAACACCCCGGCGAAGCTCGCCACCGCGCGCGCCAGCGGTGCCTCCAGCGGCGTCCCCACGGCCAGCAGGGCGCCGCCCTCGACCGCGATCGACACCCCGAGCGTGACCCACCAGGCCGGGTGCACGGTACGCAGGACGACGAAGTCCCTGACCGCGCCGATCACCATGAACAGCTTGATGGAGGCCAGGGCCGCGGCGAAGGCCCAGTCGTTGAAGCCGAAGCCCGCGACCCACAGCCGCCAGGCGCCCGCCGCGATCACCGTGGCCGAGGCGCTGATCATCAGCCGTTTGTGCCACTCCGGTCGGCGCCGCCGGTTCATCAGTGCCGCGACGTAGAAGCCCAGGAACAGCACCAAGCCCGCGGTGATCGGCAGGCTGAAGGATTGCCAGAACGGCGCGCCCTGGCCCGCCAGCGCCTCCTGCACCTTGACGCTGATCACCAGAAAGCCGGTGAAGGCCATGGCTCCGACCAGGGCGACGCTGGCGATCCCCAGCGTCCGGTGGACGGAGAACGCGCGCCGCGCCAGCGTCGCCTGCACCGGCAGAAGCGCGCACCACGCCAGATAGACGATCCCGTGGGCGTGCACGGCCCAGGACACCGGCTGGTAGGTCCCGCTGGCCAACGGCCCCAGATAGGTGATGGCGAAGCCCGCGAACGCCGTCAGCGAGATCGCCAGCGCCAATGCCGGAAAGAACCAGCCGCCACGTGCCTCGATCGTCATGCCCGTCCCCCGCCCACGCAGTCAGCATGACGCAGCTTTCGTCGCCTGTCATTCGCCGAACGTCGGCTTTCGGATTGAGGGGCCGCCCCCCTTGGCCCCAGCGGCCGGGCGGCGCAGCATGTGGCCCATGTGCGCCTCCTACGAAGCGAAGTTCAGCATCCGGCAGCTGGTCGATCTGTTCACGGCGGCCCGGGCGCCGTTGAGCCTGTCGGGCGGGCTGCCCAATCTGGAGCCGGTGGAAGAGGTGCGGCCGACCGACGCCGCTTCGGCGGTGCGGGTCGTGGACGGGGCGGCGGATCTGGTCGGGATGCGCTTCGGCTTTCCGCCGCCGCCGGGCCGCAAGGGCGGGCCCGTGATCAATTTCCGCTCGGAGGGCCGCGAGATCACGAACGGCGCGCGGCAGGGCAGGGCGCTGGTCCCGGCGTCGGGATTTTATGAATTCACGGGCGACAAGTATCCCAAGACCCGCTGGAAGCTGACGGCGCCGGATGGATCACCGCTGCTGCTGGCGGCCGTCTGGCGCGCGGGTGAGGCGGGCGAGGCCTTCAGCCTGCTGACCGCCGAGCCGGGGCCGGACGTGGCGCCGTATCACACGCGGGGGGTGCTGCCCTTGCCGCCCGTAGCCTGGGCCGACTGGCTGTTCGCGCGGCGGTCAACGCAGGAGATTCTGGCCCCGCCCCCGGCCGGGACCCTGATCGCGACGGCGGCTCCGCGCGGCTGATCCGCCGAACGCCGCTTTCCGCGCAACGTCCGGCAAGCTAAAGCGTATTTCGACGGCAGGCGGCCCGTTCCAGAGGCCCCGCCACAGGGACAGGAACACGCACATGGCTCGAGTGGCACTGGTCACCGGCGGGACCCGCGGCATCGGCAAGGCGATCGTCGAGCGGCTGAAGGCCGACGGCATGGAGGTCGCCGCCGGCTATTCCGGCAACGTCGAGGCGGCCGAAGCGACCGCCCGCGAGCTGGGCGTCATGGTGGTGAAGGGCAACGTCGGCTCGTTCGAGGACTGTGAGCGCGCGGTGAAGGAGGTCGAGGACCGGCTGGGGCCGATCGACGTCCTTGTGAACAACGCCGGGATCACGCGCGACGGCTTCTTTCACAAGATGACCCACGACCAGTGGTCAGACGTCATCCGGGTCAACATGGACAGCGTGTTCAACATGACGCGCCAGGTCATCGGCGGCATGCGCGACCGCGGCTTCGGCCGTATCGTCAACATCAGCTCCATCAACGGCCAGAAGGGCCAGATCGGCCAGACCAACTACTCCGCCGCCAAGGCCGGCATGATCGGCTTCACCAAGGCGCTGGCGCTGGAGAACGCGCGCAAGGGCGTGACCGTGAACTGCATCGCGCCGGGCTACATCGACACCGAGATGGTCGGCGCCATGGACGAGAAGGTGCTCGCCGGCATCGTAGCCCAGATCCCCGTCGGGCGGCTGGGCAAGGGCGAGGAGATCGCCGACATGGTGTCGTGGCTGGCCGGCGAACGTGCCGGATATGTCACAGGCTGCACCCTGTCGCTGAACGGCGGCCAGTATCTGGTCGGCTGACGGAATCCGGCCCAAAATCCGCCGCGGCGCCCCATTCAAGTGCGGTTCATGAAGACTTCGGTGCGGCTCAGGACGGCGTGCGCGCCGCTGCTGGCCGCGACGGCGCTCGCCGTCGCGGGGCTGGCCCTGTGCGCCGACGCCGCCCAGGCCCAGAGCGGGGTGATCCTGCGCGGCGACCAGCCTGGCCGCAGCCGGGGGGCCATGCCGGCGACCGGCCGCTACGTCGCCGAAACCGGCCAGAGCTTCGTGCTGGACCGCTCCGGCCCCCGCACCCTGATGCGGTTCGAGCGCTCGAACGAGGTCTGGGTCCTGCGGCCCCAGCCGGCGCCGCGCGGCGACGTGATCCTGCGCAACGACGCCGGGGACCAGGTGCTGCGGATCACGCCCGACGGGGCCATGACGCTGTATACGGCCTCGGCGCCGCAGGGCGTGCCCGTGTCGTCCGAGGGCGCCGCCGCCCGCCTGCTGCCGCCGACGCTGACGGCCGTGCAGATGGCCAACTTCATCATCCACCAGAGCGGCCGCGCGACCAGCGCCGTCGGCCGGCTGGTGATCGTGGACATGGAGATCGGCCGGGGATCGGAGGCCGTGGCCGCCGACGCCCTGTCGACGGCCGTCGAGGCGGTGGTGCGCATGTCCCGCTCGGCCGGCCTGCGGCAGGACGCGGCGCGCGTACGGCGGATCGTCGTGACCGACACGGGCCGCCCGCGCGTGACCTTCGCCCGCGGCGTGCTGACCATCGTCATCGACCCGACCGCCGGCTATGCCGGACGCCCCTCCTCCGCGCGGATCGCGCGGGTCATCTCCGGCGTCGAATAGGCCGGCTCAGCCCGCGAAGACGTCCTTGGCCGCCCGCCGCGCCGCAAAGGTTTCGCCGTCGCCCGCGGTCAGGAAGGGATTGAAGCGCCGTTCCGTCTCCACCGTCGTGGGCACGGTCGCCGCGCCGCGTTCACGCAAGGCGGTCAGCTCCGCGACGTGAGCCGCCAGTTCGGGCCGGTCGTCGACGGAGAGGGCGAAGCGGGCGTTCGACAGGGCGTATTCGTGCGCGCCCCACAGCCGCGTCGCCCCGTCCCAGTCGGCCACCGTCGACAAACTGGTCCACATCTGCGCCGGCGTGCCTTCGAACAGGCGGCCGCAGCCCAGCGGGAAGATGACGTCGCCGACGAAGGCCTCGCCCGCGTCGCGCGCCAGAAAGACGACGTGGCCCAGGGTGTGGCCGGGCATGTCCAGCACCTCGAAGGACGTCTGGCCCAGCCGCACGCGGTCTCCGCCCGCGACGGCGCGGTCCAGCGGCGCGACACGGCGCACCTCCTCCGGGCCCACGATCTCGCAGCCGGTCGCGGCCTTGACTGCGGCGTTCCCCTGGGTGTGGTCCGGGTGCCAGTGGGTGTTCAGCAGCAGGTCCAGCCGACCCCAGCCGCTGGTTTCGAGGTCCGACAGGATCGCCGCGGCGTCGGGCGCGTCCACGGCCGCCACTTCGCCCGTGGCGCGGTCGCGCACCAGAAAGCCGTAGTTGTCGGAGAGGCAGGGAAACAGGCGCACGTCCAGGGTCATGCCGACATCCTAGCGGCGCGGGCGCGCGCGGCCTATCCTGCCGTCATGAGGCGTGGCGTCGAGGAACTTCGGGCCTTCTACGGCGAGACGGCGGGACAGGTGGTTCGCCGGCTGGTGGCCCGCCGGCTGGAGGACGCCTGGGGCGAGGCCACCGGCTGCGACGTGCTGGGTCTGGGCTATGCCGTGCCGTGGCTCGACGCCTTCGTGGGCGCGCGGCGTCAGATCGCGGCCATGCCCGGCGGGCAGGGGGCCGAGACCTGGCCGGCCGCCGGCCGCAATCGCGCGGCGCTGGTGGACGAACGCGCCCTTCCGTTCGCCGCCGGGACGTTCGACCGCGTCCTGCTTGTTCACGCGCTGGAAGAGGCCGACGCCCCGGCGCAGGTGCTGGCCGAGGCGGTGCGCGTGCTCAGCCCGACCGGCCGCATCATCCTGGCCGCCGCCGCCCGGGGCGGGCTGTGGGCGCGCGCGGACTCGACGCCATTCGGCCACGGCCGCCCTTTCACACGGCGCCAGCTGGAAGGTCTGGTGCGGCAGGTGGGGCTGGAGCCCTCGGCCTGGTCCCAGACCCTGTACGTGCCGCCGTGGCGCCCGTTGCTCAGCGCGGCCGACGGGTTTGAGGAGATCGGCCGGCGGGTGGCGCCGGGCTTCGCCGGCCTGATCCTGCTGGAGGCGACGCGTCAGGCCTATGCCCGGGTGCGGCCGTCGGGCGCGGTGGCCGCCGTGCGGGTGGAGCCGGGCCTGCAGCCGGTCCCGGCCGCGCGCGGCGCGCGTCTGGCCGCCCGGCGCGAACCGCTCTAGACGGGCGGGCCATGAACCGTCTCATTCTCATGCGGCACGCCAAGGCCGAGCGCGACTCCGCTTCGGGGCGGGACGTGGACCGGCCGCTGAGCGCCCGCGGCGTGACGGACGCCGGTCTGGTGGCGCGGGCGCTGGCGCAGCGGGGGGTCCGGCCGGACGTGGCGCTGGTCTCCTCCGCCGAACGGACGCGGCAGACTTGGGACGCGGCGCACGACGCCTTCGGGGACGTGGACGTCGTGATCGAGGCGGGCCTCTACGACGCCTCAGCCGCCGCCCTGCGCCGTGCGGTCGAGGCGCAGGAGGATCGCGCCGGTTGTCTGGCCGTGATCGCCCACAATCCGGGTGTGCACCAGCTGGCGGTCGAACTGCTGATCGAGGGCGCCGCCTCACCCGCGGCCATCGAGCGCTTCGCCACGGGCTTCCCGACCGGCGCGGCGGCCGTGTTCGCCGTCGACGCCAACGGCCGGGCCTCGCTGGAGCTGTTTCTCAGGCCGCGGGACGTCGGCGGCGGGGCCGACGCGTGAGCGCCGCCTTCAAGATCGTGGACGCGGCGGAATGGGACGCGGCGCGGGCGACCGGCGCCTATCGCGGGTCCGCGGTCGATCTGGCCGACGGCTACATCCACCTGTCCACCGCCGACCAGCTTGAGGAGACGGCGCGCCGTCACTACGCCGGACGGCGGAACCTGCGTCTGCTGGAGATCGACCTCGACCGGCTGGACGCCGTGAAGTGGGAGCCGTCCCGGGGCGGGGCCCTGTTTCCGCACCAGTACGGCGACCTGCCCGTCGGGGCCGTTCTCAACGACCGGGCGATGTCCGTGAGCGACGACGGCGTCATGACGGTGGGGACGGGCGATGCTTGAGGCGCTGGCCGCGCCCGTGTTGCGCCGGATGGATCCGGAGACGGCGCACAGGGTGGCCATCCGGGGGCTGGCCCTGCTGCCCGCGCCCCGTCCGGCCGCGCCCGATCCGATGCTGACGACGCGGCTCGCGGGCCTGACCCTGCCCAATCCGGTCGGTCTGGCCGCCGGGCTGGACAAGAACGCCGAGGCGCCGGGCGGTCTGGCCGGGCTGGGCTTCGGCTTCATCGAGGCCGGCTCCGTCACGCCGCGTCCGCAGGAGGGCAATCCGCGGCCGCGGCTGTTCCGGCTGACCGAGGACGCCGCGGTGATCAACCGCATGGGGTTCAACAACGACGGGCTGGAAGCCTTCGCCGCGCGTCTCGACCGCCGGCCGGCCGGCGTTCTGCTGGGCGCCAATCTGGGGGCCAACAAGGATTCCGAAGACCGCGCCGCCGACTACGTGGCGGGTCTGCGCCGGCTGGCCGGCAAGGCGGACTGGTTCACCATCAACGTCTCCTCGCCCAACACGCCCGGCCTCCGGGCGCTTCAGGGGCGCGACGCGCTGGATGACCTGCTGGGCCGGGTGGCCGAGGCGCGTCCGGCCGACGGGGCGCCCGTCTTCCTGAAGATCGCGCCCGATCTCGAGGAGGCTGAGATCGTCGGGATCGTGCAGGCCGCGCGGGCGTGGAAGCTGGATGGCCTGATCGTGTCCAACACGACCATCGCGCGCCCGGCCGAACTGCGGTCCGCGCATGCCGGCGAAACGGGCGGCCTGTCCGGCGCGCCATTGAAATCGCTGGCGCGTCGCGCGCTGGGCGTGGCGGTGGAGGCGGCCGAGGGTCGTCTGAGCCTGATCGCCGCGGGCGGCGTCGATTCCGGCGAGGAGGCGCTGCATCGTCTGCGCCAGGGCGCGTCGGCCGTACAGCTGTACTCCGCCCTGGTCCACCGCGGGCCCGGTCTGGTCCGGACCATCCTGTCCGACCTCAAGGCCCGCCTCCGCGCCGAGGGATTCACCACGATTTCCGAAGCGGTCGGCACGGCGCGTTGACGGGGCGTTAGGGCAGAGGCGGCATGCTGGCGGACCGGAAGTCCGCGCTTCCACGGGGAGACCGCATGCCGAACACGAGCGACGCCAGCCCCTGGGCCACGGCCGTGCGTCAGCGCCGCAAGGCGCTGCTGCAGCGGCTGGGCATGGGCGCCGCCGCCGCCTTCGTCTTCAGCCCCGTCCTGACGTGGGATTTCGCCGCCCTGTGGGTGGCGGGCTATTTCGTCGTCCAGCTGCTGGACCTGTGGATCTTCGGCCCCGTCAACGCGGGTCAGGTCGACCGCATGGGCCCGGTCCGCATGCTGGCGGCCAACGCCATGCTGGTCGGGAACGCCCTCTATTTCGGCAGTCTGTCGGTGGCGCTGTGGTTCACGGGCGGGCCCATGGGCGGCATCTGCGCCGCCATGCTGCTGTCGTCCGGGGCCATCTACGCCGTGGTCAACGCGCCGCGCTCCAACCTCGTGCTCGGGCTCTCGATCGCGCCGCAGTTCCTCTACCTGGCCGCCACGCCCTTCTTCATGCTGGCCTGGGGCGCGCCGCCGGCCTTCTGCACGGCCGTGGCCACCGGCATCGCCGTGTTCATCACCTACTGCCTGTCCATCTGGCGTCAGATGGAGCGCGCCCGGACGTCCGAGGCGGCGGCCCGACTGGACGCGGACCGCAAGCGCGAAGAGGCGGAATCGGCCATGAACAGCCGCTCGGCCTTCCTGGCCGCGGTCGGCCACGATCTGCGCACGCCGATCGGCGCCATCATGAGCGGCGCCATGGAGATCGAGCGCGCCACCGCCGACGGCGCCTCGCGAAGTCAGGCCCGGCTGATCGCCGACGCGGGCCTGATGATGAAGGCCCTGCTGGACGACCTGCTGGACCACGCCAAACTCGAGGCCGGCCGCATGACGGTCGACCTGGTCGACTTCGATCTGCGGGCCCTGACCTGCCAGACGCTGCAGCTCTGGCAGCAGCCCGTGCGCGCCAAGGGCCTGCGCCTGCGGCTGGAAGGCGCCGCCTCGCTGCCGCGCGCCGTGCGGGGCGACCCGATGCGGCTGCGTCAGATCCTGAACAACCTGATCTCCAACGCCGTCAAATTCACCCAGAGCGGCTCCGTCACCCTGCGCCTTGCGGCGTGGGAGGAGGATGGCGGAACGCACGCGGTGGTGTTCGAGATCGTCGACACCGGTCCCGGCATGACCGCGGAGCAAGTGACCCGCCTGTTCACCCCCTTTGACCAGACGGCGGACGGAGTTCAGGCCCGTCATGGCGGCACGGGGCTGGGGCTCGCGATCAGCCGTGAACTGGTCGGCCTGATGGGCGGACGCCTGACGGTGCGCAGCCGCCCCGGCGAGGGCGCCGCCTTCACGGTCGCCGTGACCTTCGCCCCGGCGACGTCCGACGTGCTGGCGGCGGCCGCCCCGGACGAGACCGGGCGGCGGGTCGTGGCGCAGGCGCTGGGCGCCCCCGCGCCGGCTCCGCAGGCGACGCCTGTCGCCGCTACAGCTCCGGTCCCCGCTGCGCCGATCGCGCCGGAACCGGAGGCTTCGGCCGACGAGCCTGCGGATGAGGACGGCCGGGCGATGCGGGTTCTGGTCGTCGACGATCACGACATCAACCGTCGCGCCGTTCAGCTGATCCTGGCCCCGCTGGGCGTGGAGGTGACCACGGCCGAGGACGGCATGGCGGCCCTGCGCGCCTGCGAGCAGGGCGAGTTCGACATGATCTTCATGGACGTCCGCATGCCGGAGCTGGACGGTCGGGAAACCACGCGTCGCCTGCGCGCCTCGGGCGGTCCGAATGCCGGCGTGCCCGTCATCGCCGTCACCGCCGACACCCGTCCGGAAGACATCGACGCCTGTCTGGGCGCCGGCATGTCCTACTTCGTGCCCAAGCCGATCACGCCGCCCGCCCTGCTGGGCGCGGTGCAGCACGTGCTCGCGGGGCTTCCGGCCGAGGCGGAGGCCCCGGCCGAGGTCGTCGCCGCCTGACCTAGAGCTGCGTCAGCAGGTGCTCGGCCGAGCTGACGCGGAATTCGCCGCCCTGCTCGACGTTCAGCTGATCCACCACGCCGTCGCGCACGATCATGGAATAGCGCTGCGAGCGCTCGCCCATGCCGAAGCCCTTGGCGTCCAGCGACAGGCCGAGCGCGCGGGTGAAGTCCCCGTTGCCGTCGGCCAGCATGACGACGTCGTCGTCGCCGACCCCCTGGCTGTCGCCCCAGGCACGCATCACGAAGGCGTCGTTGACGGAGACGCAGGCGACGGCGTCGACGCCCTTGCCCTTCAGCTCCTCGCGCTTGTCGGTGAAGCCCGGCAGATGGCGCGCCGAGCACGTCGGCGTGAAGGCGCCCGGCACGGCGAACAGGGCGACGGTCCGGCCCTTGAAGAAGTCGTCCGTCGTGACCGGCTTCGGTCCTTCCGAGGTGGCCTGCGACAGGGTCGCCGAGGGGATGCGGTCGCCGATCTGGATGGTCACGGGGCAGGCTCCGGAAGGTTCGGGTGAACGGATGCTGGCCAGATAGGCCCTCGCCCGCCCCTCGCCAACCCGCCCCTTGCGCGGCGCGGCCCGGGACCCGATCATCAGGCCCATGGACGGAGCCACATCCCTCGCCGGCCGCCTTCTGGTGGCCATGCCCGGCATCGGCGATCCCCGCTTCGAGCACGCCGTCATCCTCGTCTGCTCGCATGACGACGAACACGCCATGGGCGTGCGGCTGGACGCGCCGGCCCCGGGCGTCGACGTGGCGGAGGTCCTGAAACGCCTCGATCTGCCGCCGTCCGAAACGCCGAAGGCCCGGCCCGTGCTGGTGGGCGGGCCGGTGGACCGCGAGCGCGGCTTCGTCATCCATTCCGACGACTGGCTGTCGGCGGACTCCAGCCTGCCGTTCGGCGAGGGGCTGGCCATGACCGCCACGCGCGACGCCCTCGTCGCCATGGGGGACGCCGTCGCGGGGCCGCGGCGCGCCGTGCTGGCGCTGGGATATGCGGGCTGGGACGAGGGCCAGCTGGAAAGCGAGCTTGCCGAAAACGTCTGGCTGGTCGCAGAGGCGGAACAGGACATCATCTTCGACCTCGACCATGCATCGAAGTGGTCGCGGGCGCTGCGGCAGGTCGGGGTTTCCGAGGCGGGCACCCTGTCCGGCCAGTCGGGACGGGCCTAGGCGCTGCGCTGCTTCAGCGGCGCCGCCCCGTCGGCCAGCGACTCGTTCAGGTAGACCTCGGCCTCCTGCGCCGGCAGAGCGGGGGCGTAGCCGAAGCCCTGTCCATAGTGGCACTGGGCGTCGATCAGGCGGCGCGCCAGCCCGGCGTTCTCCACCCCCTCGGCCACGACCTCCAGCGCCAGATCACGGCCCAGCGCCACGACCGACTTCACGATCTTGGCCGAGCCCTCGTCCTTGTCCATGGTCAGGACGAACCAGCGGTCGATCTTCAGGGTGTCGAAGGGCAGCTTGGCCAGCCAGGTCAGCGACGAGAAGCCGGTCCCGAAGTCGTCCAGGGCCAGCGACGCGCCGGCGGCCTTCAGCCGGGCCAGAACCTCGGCGGCCCGGGCGGTGTCGCGCATGATGTCGCCCTCGGTCACCTCGAGCTTCAGCGCGCCCTTGGGCAGGCCATGGTCGGTGATGATGCGCGACACGTCCTCGACCAGATTGGGACGCTCGATCTCGCCGACCGAAAGATTGACGCTGCAGAACAGGTCGCCGGCCTGCGGATGGCGGCGCAGCCAGTCCGACAGCTGACGCGAGGCCCGGCTCATCATCAGCAGGCCGAGGTCGTTCATCAGGCCCATCTCGTCGGCCAGACCCAGAAACTCGTCGGGCGGGACCAGGCCGCGCGTCGGATGCCGCCAGCGCGCCAGCGCCTCGAAGCCCGCGACCGCGCCGGTGGCCAGGTTCACGATCGGCTGGAAGAACGGCTCGATCTCTCCGCGCAGGAAGGCGTTGCGCAGGTCCGCCTCCATGGCCAGCCGGCTGAGGCTGTCGCTTTCCAGCGCCCGGCCATAGGCGGCGGCGCCGCCGCGGCCCGCCGTCTTGGCCTGTTCCACGGCCAGCTCGACCCGGCGCAGCAGCTCGGACGGATCCGGCGCGTCCGGGCCGCCCTCGGCGTCGACGGCGCCGATGGACACCGTCGGATAGATGTCGAGACCCGCCAGCCGCAGCGGCTGCTCCAGCGCCTCGCGCAGGCGCGAGGCCGGGGCCCCCGCACCGCGGACGACGACCGCGAACTCGTCCTCGCCGATGCGGGCGGGCGCCGCGTCGGGTGGGAAGGCGGCCGCGAGCCGGGACCCGAGTGCCGACAGCACCATGTCGGCCCGCTCGTGGCCGAGCGCCTCGTTCAGCCGGCGCAGACGGTCGACGTCGGCGACGACCACTTCGACCGGACCCGGCCGCAGCAGGGCCTCGCCCAGACGGGCCACGAAGGCCCGGCGGTCCAGCAGGCCGGTGAGGGGATCACGGTCGGACCCGGCGAACTTCACGTCAGACGCCACCAGACCCGCGGCGCGAAGACCGTCTTCCAGCCAGACCCCGCGCCACAGGCACAGCTGACCGTCGCGCATCCGCAGCCGCAGGACGATCTCCTCGCCCTCCTCGCGCGGCTTCAGCAGGCGCTCGGCGAGAGCCCGGTCCTGCGGCAGGGTCAGGGCGACGAAGGCCGCGCCCGAGCATTCGGGCGCCAGCGCGCCGAGGCCGAGTGCGCCGGTCGCGCCCGTGAAGCGGAGTCGGTCGGAGGCGGGCGTCCACTCCCACAGCGCCGCCTCGGCGCCGGCGAGGGCCTCGATCGCCGTGGTGGCGTCCCATGCGAGCGCTCTGGAGCCTGTCTGCACGCGCCCGGGCGCTCCCCTCAAGCGGCGGGCGGCGGGGGCGTCAGCACGCCTCGTCGCGGACCCTGCCGAACAGCAGATGATCTGCCCATTCGCCGTTAATTTTGAGATAAGCGCGGGCGCGGCCTTCGGCCTCGAACCCGGCCTTTTCCAGCACCCGGCGCGAGGCGTGGTTGGTCGGCAGGCAGGCCGCTTCGACCCGGTGCAGACCCAGGTCGACGAAGGCGTGATCCACCATGGCGCGCACCGCCGCCGTGGCGAACCCCCGTCCTGCGAAGCGGCGGCCGATCCAGTAGCCCAGCGTGCCCGTCTCGGCGACGCCCCGGCGCACGTTCGACAGGGTGATGGCGCCGACCAGGCCGTCCTCGGCGAAGACGAACATGGGCCAGGCGTGGCCCTGCTCCTGCTCGCGGGCGTAGATGGACAGACGCCGGCGGTAGGCCGTGCGCGTCAGGTCGTCCTCGGGCCAGGTCGGCTCCCACGGGGTCAGGTAGTCGCGGGATTCGTCGCGCAGCGTGGCCCAGGCCGAATAGTCGGTCAGACGGGGGCTGCGCAGAAGCACGCCATGCGCGCTGAGCGCCGGTGCGGTGCGTTCGCCGATCCAGTCCAGAAGGGCCATGCCCCACAGCTAACGCGCGAGATGCCGGATCGGCAACCTCAGTCCAGGGCCTCGGCGAAGACGCGCCCCGCGCCGTGCGCCCCGACCGGCCCCAGAACGGCGGTCGCCGCCGCACCCGCGACGGCCGCCCGCGCCGCCGACCGCACGTCGTCGATCGTCTGCGCCCGCAGCCGCGCCACGGCGACGTCCGTAGGGATCGGCGCGCCGAAGATCAGCGTCTGGGCGGCGGCGCGTCCGGCGCGCGACGCCGGGCTTTCGTCCGACATCAGCAAACCGCCGGCCAGCACCGCCTTGGCGCGCGCCAGTTCGTCGGCCGTGGGCCCGTTCGTCGCCAGATCCGCCAGTTCGCGGGCGCAGACCTGCGCCAGCGCCGCGGCCCGCTCGGGCGCGCAGCCGGCGTAGATGCCCAGCAGGCCGGTTTCGGCATAGGCGTCGAACCAGGCGTCGACGGCGTAGGCCAGCCCCAGCTCCTCGCGCGCCTTCTGAAACAGGCGGGACGCCATGCCGCCGCCGAGGATTTCAGCGAGAAGCCGGGTGGCCGGAAACGCCGGGTCGGAGGTGCCGCAGGCGGGCGTCAGGAAGACGACGTTGGCCTGTTCGATGCGCCGCTTGAGGACCGCATGGCCGCCCGCGAACGTCGCGGGGGCGGGGAGAGGCGTGCGCGCCGCCGACGGGGGGGCGCCGAAGCGAAATTCGACGGCCTCCGTCAGCCGCGCCGCGTCGACGGCGCCGGAAACGGCCACCACCATCCGGTCCTGCGCATACAGGCCCGCGCGCCACGCCTCGACCGTCTCGCGCACGGCGGGCTTCAAGGCCCGCACCGAGCCCAGGATCGGCCGGCCCAGGGCCTGCCCCGGATAGGCCATCTGCTGCGCCATCTCGAAGACGTGGTCGTCCGGCGTGTCGAAAGCCTCGGCGATCTCCTGCGCCACGACGTCCTTCTCGCGCTCGATCTCGTCGGCATCCAGCGTCGGCCGCAGGACGAGGTCGGACACGACCTGCAAAGCCATGGCCAACGAGCCCTCCAGCCCGCGCACCTCGAAGGCCGTTCGCTCGTGGCCCGTGGCGGCGTTGATGTGGCCGCCCTCGCGCTCGATGCGTTCGACGATCTCACGAGAGTCCATCTCGCCCGCGCCCTTGAACACCAGATGTTCGAGGAAATGGGACCAGCCGGCGCGCGAGGGCGTCTCCCACCGCGAGCCGCCGTCGACGGTGACGGTCAGGGCGAAGGTCTTGAGCCCGGGCATGGGGTCGGCCACGACGCGAACGCCGTTGGGCAGGGTGTGCAGGTCGGTCAGGAGGCGGACTTTCTCAGGCGGCGGCGGAGCAGGGCCACATAGAAGCCCGTCAACGCGATCGCCAGTCCGAACCACGTGAGCGCATAGCCGAGGTGGTTGTTGGAGAAGGCCGCCGGCGGCGCAGAGGGCCGCAGCGCCTTCCAGTCGGGATCGGTGCTGGCGAGGGCGAACAGGACCATGGGCTGGACCTCGGCGGCACCCAGGGCCCTGCCCATCGCCGGGACGTCGCGGGCGAAGAAGCGGCCGCCTTGCGGCGCGGGCGCCAGGGGGCCGGGAGGCGGCACGCGCCGCAGCTGGGCCAGAACCGGGACGTTGCGACGGCTGTCGTCGGGCAGCGGGCCGGGGCGCGCGGAGACGGTTTCGGCGACGAAGCCCCGATCGATCAGAATGGGCGGCGTGGTCGCGTCGAACCGGCACAGCGAAACGAGACGCACGCCCGCCTCGCCGTCCTGGATCGACTGCAGCTCCACGGACGGCGCGCCGGAAAGTCGGGAGCAGGTCGCGATGACGCGGCGGAATTCCGGGTCATCGCCCCCGTCGAGGACCTCGCCCAGCGGCGCCGGCGGCGCCGCCGCAGCCGCCGCCGCCTGCGCGATCAGCGACTCCTTCCATGCCAGTCTGCGCACCTGCCACGCGCCCAGCCCGATCAGCAGCGCCAGCGCCGTCCCGCAGACGACCGTCAGCACCCAAGGGAACCGCCCGCGCTCAGTCGCCATTGCGGGCCTCCGCCGCCCGGTTGCGCATCTGCAGGGCGATCATGACGCCCTTGCCGGGCCGCATCAGGGCCAGCGAGCCGATCACCGCCAGCGGCGGCCAGACCAGCAGGTGCAGCCACATCGGCGGCGCAAGGGCGATCTCGACGGCCAGCGCCCCGAACACCACGGGGAAGCCGACGATCTGGATGATGAACACCGCCGCGCCGTCGCCGGTGTTCAGGCGCGTGAAGTCGAACCCGCAGGCCCTGCAGCGATCGACGACCTTCAGGAAGCCCTCGTACAGCGGCCCGCGCCCGCAGTTGGGGCAGCGACAAAGCAGACCGGCGCGGATCGGGTCGATCCGCGCCGGCTGAATTTCCATCCCTGCGGGACTTCGGCTCACCCGAAGGTGACGTAGACGAAGGCGAACAGGAACAGCCAGACCACGTCCACGAAGTGCCAGTACCAGGCCGCCGCCTCGAAGCCGAAATGCTTTTCGGGGCTCAGCTGACCGGCCAGCAGGCGCAGCAGGCAGACGGTCAGGAACAGGGTCCCGATCAGCACGTGGAAACCGTGGAAGCCGGTCGCCATGAAGAAGATCGAGCCATAGAGGCCGGAGTTGGCCGCTTCCTCGTTGAAGAACAGGTTCTCGTGGATGATGTGGTAGTACTCGTAGCCCTGAACGGACGTGAACAGCACGCCCAGCAGGACGGTGATCAGCAGACCCAGCCTGGCGGCCTTGCGGTCGCCCACCTGCAGGGCGTGGTGCGCCCAGGTGACCGTGGTGCCGGACAGCAGCAGGATGACGGTGTTCAGGAGCGGCAGGGCCCACGGGTCCAGCGTCTCGACGCCGCGCGGCGGCCAGACCATGCTGCCGTCGGTGTTGGCCCAGGCCGACGCGGTGTCGGCCCACAGGCCCACCTGCGGAATGGCGCCGCGAGCCTCGTTGAAGATCGCCATCTCGAAGAACATCCAGAAGAAGGCGGCGAAGAACATCACCTCCGAGGCGATGAACAGCACCATGCCGTAGCGCAGGCCGATCGACACCACGGGGGTGTGATCGCCGCGACGGCTCTCCTTGATCACGTCCGACCACCAGCCGAACATCGAGTACAGCACGCCCGCGAAGCCGGCGAAGAACAGCCACGACGTGCCTTCCGGCAGGCCGAACAGCCCCTTCATCCACGCCACGGCGCCGACCATCATCACCGTCACGGCGATGGAGGCGACCAGCGGCCACGGGCTGGGGTCGACCAGGTGGTAGTCGTGGTGCGGAGCGGCGTGGGCGTCGGCCATGGGCGTCTGTTCGTCTCTAGCGGAAACGGAGGTTCGGGGTGGCTATAGCGCCCGCCTCGCGGGGACGCCAGACCTCACCCGACGGCCGCGGGATCGAAGTCCTTCGTCGGCCAGAAGGTGTAGCTGAGGGTGATCTCGCGCACGCCACGTCCGTCGCGGTCGGTGGCCAGTTCAGGGGCGATGAAATACTGCACCGGGAAGGCGACGGTAGCGCCGGGGGCGATCACCTGCCCCTCGAAGCAGAAGCACTGCAGCTTCTGGAAATACGGGCCGGCCTTCTCGGGAACGACGTTGTAGCTGGCGGTCGCCCCGACCGGCCGGTCCGAGGTGTTGGTGACGTCGAACCACGCCATGCCGGTCTCCCCGATCCGCAGCTGCTGGCGCACCTGACGCGCCCTGAAGGTCAGCGGCAGGTCCCGGACGTTGGTGTCGAAGCGCACCATCACGGTGTCGTCGAGCACGACGTCGGAGGGTTTGTCGGCCCGCATGGTGGTGCCGTCGAACCCGGTCACGCGGCAGAACAGATCGTACAGCGGCACGGCGGCGAAGGCGGCGCCGGTCATCAGCATGACGGCTCCGGCGCAGGCCAGGGCGATCGCGTGATCCTTCCTCACCGGGCGGCCTCAGCCACCACGCCGGCGCGCGCGGCCCGGGCCTCCTCCATGTTGCGCTGCATGCGCAGGAAGGTGGTCAGGAAGACCAGAGCCATGAAGGCGACCAGGCCGCCGGCGATCCACAGGTTGCGGCGCTTGCGGGCGGCCAGTTCCTGATCGGTCAGACGCATGTGGGGCACTCCAGGCCGGCGGCGGGCAGGTGTTCGATCAGAAGGGCGGCGAACAGGGCCGTCAGCCACAGGATCGAATAGGCGAACAGGTTGCGCGCCGGTTTGGCCTCGGCGCGGACGTCGTACAATGCGGCCTCTCGCCCCACGGCCTCCGCCTTGTCGGGCTGATCGCCGGCCCGGCTGCGGAACAGCCGCCAGGCCAGCAGCAGGAACAGGGCGCCGCCCGCGACCGACACGGCCAGATAGCCGCGCCCGCCCAGGCCGACGAAGGCCGGCAGGATCGCGACGGGCACGAGGATCAGCGAATACAGCCACACCTGCAGGCGCGTGGACCTGGCTCCCTTCGCCACCGGCATCATGGGGATGCCCGCGCGGGCGTAGTCGCCGGCCGAATAGAGGGCGAGCGCCCAGCTGTGCGGCGGGGTCCACAGGAAGATGATCAGGAACATCAGCCACGCCTGCCAGGGCGCGTCTCCGGTCGCGGCGGCCCAGCCGATCACCGGCGGAAAGGCGCCGGCGGCTCCGCCGATGACGATGTTCTGGGGCGTGCGGCGCTTCAGCACGAGCGTGTAGAGGCCGGCGTAGTAGGCGATCGTCAGGGCCAGCAGGCCGGCGGCGAACCAGTTCGCGTTCATGCCGAGCAGGGTCACGGAGAACAGGCTCAACACCGCCCCGAAGGCCAGGGCGTCGTTCTTGCGGACGCGGCCCGAGGCCGTCGGACGTCCGCGGGTTCGGCGCATCAGGGCGTCGGTCTCGCTTTCCAGCGCCATGTTCAGCGCCCCGGCCGCGCCCGCGCCCACGGCGATGCACAGCACCGCGATCAGCCCCTCCCACAGACGCGGATCGCCCGGCGCCGCGAACAGGCCCGTCAGGGCCGTGAACACCACCAGCGACATCACGCGCGGCTTCAGCAGCTGGAACCACTCCTCCGGCTGCGCCGTCGACAGGGTCGGGCGCTCGGGCATGTCGGACGGCGGCGTTTCGGCTTGGGTCATAACGGTTCGGGGCCGCCCCGCCGGATCGGCGAGGCGGCCCCTCCCTTGGTCTCAATCATGTCCGCAGGGACGGGATCAGTGATGCTCGGTCGGCTTGATGACCGGCAGTTCGTTGAACTGGTGGTGCGGCGGCGGGCTGGACAGGGTCCATTCCAGCGTCGTCGCGCCCTCGCCCCACGGGTTCGGCACGCCCTTGCGGCGACGCACCGCGGCCTCGACCAGCATGATCAGGAACACGACCACGCCGACGGCGGTGATGGCGTAACCGATCGACGAGACGTAGTTCCACAGGCTGTAGGCCTCCGGATAGTCGACGTAGCGGCGCGGCATGCCCTGCAGGCCGAGGAAGTGCTGCGGGAAGAACACCAGGTTCACGCCCACGAACATGATCCAGAAGTGCGCGGCGCCGAGGAACTCGTTGTACTTCACGCCGAACATCTTCTCGAACCAGTAGTAGAAGCCCGCGAAGATGGCGAACACCGCGCCCAGCGACAGCACGTAGTGGAAGTGCGCCACGACGTAGTAGGTGTCGTGGAGGCTGTAGTCGATGCCGGCGTTCGACAGCACAACGCCGGTCACGCCGCCGACGGTGAACAGGAAGATGAAGCCCATCGCCCACAGCATGGGCGTCTTGAAGTCGATGGAGCCGCCCCACATCGTGGCGATCCAGCTGAAGATCTTCACGCCCGTGGGCACGGCGATGATCATGGTGGCCGCCACGAAGTAGGCGCGGAGGTTCACCGTCATGCCGACCGTGTACATGTGGTGCGCCCACACGATGAAGCCGATGAAGCCGATCGCCACCATGGCGTAGGCCATGGCGAGGTAGCCGAACACGGGCTTGCGGCTGAAGGTCGAGACGATGTGCGAGATCATGCCGAAGCCCGGCAGGATCAGGATGTAGACCTCCGGGTGCCCGAAGAACCAGAACAGGTGCTGGAACATCACCGGGTCGCCGCCGCCGGTCGGATCGAAGAACGACGTGCCGAAGTTGCGGTCGGTCAGCAGCATGGTGATGGCGCCGGCCAGGACCGGCAGCGACAGCAGCAGCAGGAAGGCGGTGATCAGCACCGACCACGCGAACAACGGCATGCGGTGCAGGGTCATGCCCGGCGCGCGCATGTTGAAGATGGTGGTGATGAAGTTGATCGCGCCGAGGATCGAGCTGGCGCCCGCCACGTGCAGCGAGAAGATCGCCAGGTCCATGGCCGGGCCGGTGTGGCCGGCGGTCGAGAGCGGCGGATAGATGGTCCAGCCGCCGCCGAAGCCCTGGCCCGGGCCGCCGTCGACGAACATCGACAGGCACAGCAGCACCCAGGCCGCGACCAGCAGCCAGAACGAGATGTTGTTCATGCGCGGGAAGGCCATGTCCGGCGCGCCGATCATGATCGGCACGAACCAGTTGCCGAAGCCGCCGATCATGGCCGGCATGACCATGAAGAAGATCATGATCAGGGCGTGGGCCGTGACGGTCACGTTGTAACCGTGCTTGGTCTGCTCCACGAGGCCCAGCAGGCTGATCGAGGAGTTCTCGGCGAAGATCTGCATGCCCGGGTGGGCCAGTTCCCAGCGGATCAGGCCCGACAGGGCGCCGCCGACGATCCCCGCCATGATGGCGAAGATCAGGTACAGGGTGCCGATGTCCTTGTGATTGGTGGACAGGAACCAGCGGGTGAAGAAGCCCGGCTTGTGGACGTGGTCGTCGTGACCGTGGGCTGCGGCGGCGGTGGCCATGAGGTTTCGGCTCTCTCGCGTGTCTTACTGGGCGGCGGCCGGCGCGGCGGCCGGAGCGGAAGCGGGGGCGGCGGTCGGGGCCGCGCCGGGGACGGTCTGGGTCGGAGCCTGCGCGGGGGCGTCGGTGGTGGCGCCCACGGGAGCGGCGCCTTCGCCGGTCGGAGCCGTCGCGGCCGGAACGGCTGCGGCCGCGGCCGCGGCGTCGGCCGCTGCGGTCATGGATCCGCCCTTCGACGCGACCCAGGCGGCGAACTCGGCCTCGGTGACGACGCGGATCTCGATCGGCATGAAGGCGTGGTCGACGCCGCACAGCTCCGAGCACTGGCCGTAGTAGGTGCCGACGCGATCGGCGCGGAACCAGGTCTCGTTGGTGCGGCCGGGAACGGCGTCCGTCTTCAGGCCGAAGGCGGGCAGGGCCACGGCGTGGATCACGTCGGCGGCGGTGACCAGCAGCTTCACGGTGCGGCCGACAGGCACGACCATCGGCTCGTCCGCCGCCAGGCGGAAGGGCACGCCGCGCGCGTCGGCCTCGGCCTCCGGCAGCATGTTGGAGACGTATTCGCTGATGCCCTGGTCCGGGTACTCATAGGCCCAGTTCCACTGGTTGCCCGTGACCTTCACGGTCAGGTCCGGTTCCGGCATGTTTTCGTAGGCGAACAGCAGGCGGAACGAGAACAGCGCGATCCCGACCAGGATGAACACCGGCACGACCGTCCAGATCACCTCGACCAGGGTGTTGTGGCTCCAGCGCGCGGGCACCGGGTTGGACTTCTTGTTGTACCGGATCACCACCCAGATCAGCAGGCCCAGAACGAACAGGCTGATGATCGTGATGATCGGCAGCAGGATGAAGTCATGGAAGATGTGGGCCTCTTCCTTCAGCGGCGAGGCCGCCGGCTGAAGGCCGATGCCGCCCGGCGTGGGCTGGCCGATCAGATCCTGGGCCACGGCGGCGCCGGTCATGAAGACCGAGCCGATGAAGGCCGAAATCCCCAGGGCGGACTTGCCCATGCTCATGCGGTGTTTCCCTAGTCCTTGCCCCGCCGGTCCCCGGCGCGGGGCTGTCGCCGAACGGCCCCCGAGCGCAGGCGCGGGAGCTTTGGGCGGTCCATATCCCTCCCGTCCCCCTTTGCCAAGGCGCGCGGCGGTGTGGCGCAGGAAGGTGAGAACCGATCTCATTAAATCGCGGTCATGTTTCGCAAGCTACCTTGTCACGCAAGCTACCTTGTCATACGCATCGAGCCGTCAACGGAGACCCACACCGTGCCCGAGAACATCGACACGCAGCTGAAGAAGGGGGTGCTGACGCTGTGCGTCCTCGCCCTGCTGAACCGGCGCGACGGCTACGCCTACGACATCGCCGCGGACCTCTCGAAGGCCATCGGCATGGGCGAAGGCACCATCTACCCGCTGATGCGGCGGATGCAGACGGACGGACTGGTCGAGACCTATCTGGTCGAGTCCGCCGCCGGGCCCTCGCGCAAATACTATCGCCTGACCGCCGCCGGCCGTCGGGCGCTCGAAGCCCAGACCACGGAATGGCGCACGTTCGCCGACGCGGTCGAGGCCGTCCTGGCCGAGCCCGCCGCGGCTCCGGCCGAAACCAGAGGGGAGCTGAAGCAATGAACCGCGCGGAATTCATCTCGCGCCTGAAGAAGGGGCTGGTGGGCCTGTCCGCCCCCGCCGCCGACGAGATCGTCCAGGATTATGAGGCGCATTTCGACGCCGGCGCGGCCGACGGCCGGTCGGAAGCCGAGGTCGCTGAAGCCTTGGGCGATCCCGACCGTCTGGCCCGCGAGCTGCGGGCGGAGGCAGGCGCACGGGCGTGGAATCAGCAGCCGGGCGCCTCCTCGGCCGCCGGCGCCATCTTCGCCATCATCGGCCTGGGCGCGATCGACATCCTGATCCTGCTGCCGATCGTCCTGCCGCTGTTCGGCAGCCTGATCGCGGTGCTGGTGTCGGGGATCGGCGTGTTTCTGGCCGGCGGCTTCACCCTGGTCGCGGGGCCCTTCCTGGATCCGCCGGGCGGGCCCGCCGTGGCCCTGCTGGGCGGGGTCGGCGTCATGGGCCTCGGCGTCTTCATGACGGCGCTCTGCGCCCTGTTCACCAAATGGCTGATCGACGCCACGGTCTGGTACGCGCGCCTGCACTACCGCGTGCTGAAGCCCGCGCTCGATCAGGGCCGGATCTGAGGGAGGGACCAGACATGATCCGCAATCTTCTCATCATCATGGGCGTCGGCCTGATCATGGCCGTGGTCGGCATCGGCGGCGCCTTCGCCGTCGGCGGCCCCGCCATCATGCGCGACGGCTGGAGCTGGACTTGGGACGGCGACGGCGACTGGGTCCGCGTCACCCACGACGGGCCGCGCGAGCGAGGCCCCGAAGTCACCCGCACCCTCGAATGGACCGGCGGCGACCGTCTGATCCTCGACGTCGCCGCCGACGTGGTCTTCACCCAGGGCGACGTGGCCTCGGTCACCTTGGCCGGCCCCCAGAGCCGCGTGGATCGCATCCGGCTTGAGAACGGCCGTCTGTTCGCCGAGGGAAACGGGGACTGGGGCGGCTGGCGTGACCGGGTCCGCGTAACCATCACCGCGCCGGGCGTCTCGACCTTTGAGATGAACGCCTCGCAGGACCTCGCCCTTCGCGCCATCGACGTGCCGACGCTGAGGATCGTCATCTCCGGCTCGGGCGAGGTCGTGGCTGAGGGGCGGGCCCAGACGCTGGATCTGGACGTTTCCGGCTCGGGCGAGGCGGACCTGACGGCCCTGACGGTGACCGACGCCGACGTCGACGTCTCGGGCTCCGGCGAGGTCGACGTCGGCCCCACCGGCCGCGCGACCATCGACATCTCGGGTTCCGGCGACGTCGACCTGACCCGCCGCCCGGCGTCCGTCCAGTCAAACGTGTCCGGCTCCGGCGACGTCAACGACGCCTGGTGACGGAAACGGCGGAAGGGGTGACGCGCCCCTTCCGCCGTCCTATCTGCGAAGGATGACCGCGCACGTTCCGCCGCCGCCCCTGCTCGAGACCGCCGGGGTCGATCCCGACGAGGCCCTGTCCATCCTGCGCGGCGCCCTGGCCGGGGCCGACGACGGCGAGCTGTTTCTCGAGCGGTCGGAGCTGGAATCCCTGGTCTTCGACGACGGCCGCCTGAAGGGCGCGAACTACGACGCGACCGAGGGCTTTGGCCTGCGCGTCGTGGCGGGCGAGACCGCGGGCTACGCGCACGCCAACGAGATCACCCCCGACGCCATCCGCCGCGCCGCTGAGGCCGCGTCGCTGGCCAAGGCCGGCCATGCGGGCGTCACGGCCGAAGGTCCGCGCGCGACCAATCAGTCGCTGTATCCGCCGCTCGACCCCCTGGCTGCGCCGGGGTTCTCGGACAAGATCGCCCTGCTGCAGGAGATCGACGCCTGGGCCCGCGCCCGCGACCCGCGCGTGGTTCAGGTCTCCGCAAGCCTGATCGGCGAGCGCCGCTCGATCGAAATCCTCCGCGCCGAAGGCCGCGCCGTGCGGGACGTCCGCCCGCTGGTGCGCTTCAACGTCTCCGTCACCGTCGAGAAGGACGGCCGTCGCGAAACCGCTTCGGCCGGGGCGGGCGGCCGGGCGGGTTTCGAGGAGTGGACCGCGCCGGAGCGTTGGCAGGCCCAGGTCGACGAATGCCTGCGTCAGGCCCTGGTGAATCTCGAGGCGGTCGACTGTCCGGCGGGTGAAATGGACGTGGTCATGGGCGCGGGCTGGCCCGGCGTGCTGCTGCACGAAGCCGTCGGCCACGGGTTCGAAGGGGATTTCCACCGCAAGGGCTCGTCGGTCTTCACCGGCATGATGGGCAAGCGCGTGGCCGCGCCGGGCGTCACTGTGGTCGACGACGGCTCCATCGCCGGCCGTCGCGGCTCCCTGACCGTCGACGACGAGGGCACGCCGACGTCGCGGACCGTCCTGATCGAGGACGGGATCATGGTCGGCCTGATGCACGACCGGCTGTCGGCCCGTCAGATGGGGCAGGCGGCGACCGGCAACGGGCGGCGTCAGTCCTTCGCCCACATCCCCATGCCGCGCATGACCAACACCTTCATGGAAGGCGGCAAGGACAGCCGCGCCGACATGATCGCCTCGACCAAGCGCGGCCTCTACGCCGCCAATTTCGGCGGCGGCCAGGTGGACATCACCAACGGCAAGTTCGTCTTCCAGTGCACCGAGGCCTATCTGATCGAGGACGGGAAGATCACCTCGCCCGTCCGCGGCGCCACCCTGATCGGCGACGGGGCCACGGCGCTGAAGGGCGTCACGATGATCGGCGACGACTTCGCCTTCGATCCCGGCGTCGGCACCTGCGGCAAGGCCGGACAGGGCGTGCCGGTGGGCATCGGCCAGCCCAGCCTGAAGATCTCCGGCCTGACTGTGGGCGGCACCGCGGTCTAGCGTTTCCAGACCGGGCCGACGATCTCGAAGCCGCGCGCCTCCAGAGTGTCCAGCAGGCCGCCGGGTTCGGCGAGCACCCGCAGGGGCGCCACCGCCAGCGTCGTGCCGTCCTGCGCCAACGCGTCCTCGATCCCCGTCAGCCACTGCGCCCGCAACTGGATGCCCCAGTCCGGGTCGCCCCAAGGCCAGCACTGCGACAGGGCCTGCTCGAGCGGCGATTCCATGACGGTCGGCACGTCGAACCTGCGCCACGCGGCGGCCCGCTCCAGCATGCCCGCCTCGCCGGCCTCCCCGGCCACGATGGCGAGCTGCACGCACGGCACCCAGGTTTCGGGCGGCATGGTCAGCAGGTCCTCGATGACCGCGTCGCCGCGCACCTCGCCGATGCGCTGGCTGGGCGTGCGGCCCCGACGCGCGGTGCGGCGCACGGCATCCTCCACCGAAGGCCCGCGGTTCCGGTTCAGGTTGGTCACGCCGAACAGCAGGCCCGCGGAGGTCTGGAAGAAGCTCTGGCGCATCAGGTCGTCGCGCGTCTTCGCATCCAGCACCTCCAGCCGCGCCTGCCATTCCGGCGTCAGGTAGTCGGCGCTGGTCTTGCCGCGCGGCAGGCGGGTCAGCGTCCCCTGTCGCCAGAGGATGCGGAGGATGTCGCCGGGCGACAGGGCCACGGCCTGCGAATACAGCACGCTGTCCGCCCGCTCGGCCGCCCGCTCCAGCGCATCCGCGCGCCAGTCGAGACTTCGCGGCAGCGCCTGGATGGCGCCGACCAGCAGGACGGTGGATTCGCCGCGCGTCACCTCCCACGTCGGCGCCCCGGACCGCCGCGCCTCGACGATCACCTCATCGACCATGGTCGGCTCGTCCTGCGCCAAGGCGGGTGAAGCAACCGCAAAAGCGACGGCGACCACGAATGCTCTGATCATCTTGATTTCGCCCCAAACATTACACGCCCGCAATGTCGTTCTGCAGTCTTCACGCATGTGACGCAGATTTAATCCACCTGTCCAGCTTGTAACTGGCATGCGGTCTGCGCCGTCGCCACGGTCCGCCCCACACGACGAGGGGACAGTAAAGTGACCAAGACCATCCTGCTGGCCGGCGCGGCCGCCATCGCCATCGCCGGCTCCGCCCAGGCCCAGAGCCAGCCCGCACCGAACGCGCCCCAGGCCGAGGCCGGGCAGCAGGGCGTGCTGGTGTTCGAACCCGCCTTCTTCGCCGAGCAGCGCCCCAACACGGCCCTCGACATGGTCCAGCGCATCCCGGGCTTCTCCGTCGTCGACGGCGACGGCAGCCGCGGCTTCGAAGGCTCGGTCGGCAACGTTCTGGTCAACGGCGCCCGGCCGGCGTCGAAGACGGACACGGGGTCGTCCGTCCTGTCCCGCACCCTGGCCTCGCAGGTCCTTCGCATCGAACTGATCCGCGGCGGCGCGCCGGGCATCGACATGCAGGGTTACGGCGTGGTGGTGAACGTCACCACCCGTCAGGAAAGCAGCACCCAGTCCATCCTGACCGCGAACTACTGGGCCTTCGACGGCGGGCAGGATCTGGCGGCGGGGACGTACCAGTTCACCGCCAAACGCGGCGAGACGACGTGGGGCGTGACGCTGAGCGACGGCGTTTCCATGAGCGACGCGAACGGCGAGGGCCTCGTCGTCCGCCGCAACGGCGCAGGCCTGATCACCCGCCAGGAAGACTACTGGAACGACCAGTACGGCGGCTCCACCGGCATCCGCGGCAATCTCGCGACGCCCTTCGCGGGCGGCAAGATCGATCTGACGGCGCGCTACGGGGTCAACGACTACTTCTCGCAGAGCCTCCAGACCGGCCCGGCAGTGCGCCGCGAGAACCTGTTCGAGAACGAGGGCTCGTCCGGCGAGTTCGGCGCGGTCTACACGCGCCCCCTGGGCGACCGGCTGGATCTGGAGACGCGCTTCATCCACCAGTTCGGCGAGAGCGACGGCGTCTCCACTTCACGCACCCGCATCGGCGCGGTCGACGATCCGGAGCAGCGCTTCGAATCGCTCGACGAGTCGTCGGAGACCATCGCCCGGGCGCTGGTCCGCTTCGAGCGCTCGCCGACCCTGACGTACGAAGGCGGCGGCGAGATCGCCTATAACATGCTGGAAACCGAGCAGGCCTTCAGCGTCGGCGGCGTGCCCGTCCCGCTGCCGTCCGCGTCGGTGAAGGTCGAGGAGCTGCGCGGCGAGCTGTTCGGCAAGGCGACCTGGCGCGTCCGGCCCGACCTGAACCTGGAGGGCGGCCTGCGGCTGGAGGCGTCCGAGATCAGCCAGTCGGGCGACGCCGACCAGTCGAAGACCTTCTTCTTCGCCAAGCCGCGCCTGCTGATCACGTGGACGCCGATGGCCAACACCCAGGTCCGCTATCGTTTCGAACGCGAGCTGGGCCAGCTGGATTTCGGCGACTTCGCGGCTTCGGCCGATCTGGACGACGAGAACGTGCTGGGCGGCAACGCCGATCTGGAGCCCGAGCAGCGCTGGATCAGCGAGCTGACCTTCGAGCGCCGCTTCATGAAGGACGGCATCGTCTCCATCGGCTACCGCCACGACGAGATCGTCGACGCCATCGACGTGATCCCGCTGGACATGGGGCTGTCCGCCGTCGGCAACATCGGCGACGGCACGCTGGACCAACTGGCGGTCAACGTTCTGGTGCCGATGGACTGGGCTGGCTTCTCGGGCGGCAAGCTGGGTTTCCGCAACACGTGGAACCACAACGAGGTGACCGACCCCACCACGGGACGGACCCGCCGCATCTCCGGCGTGCGCCCGTCCCAGCCGGTCTTCACCGTCCAGCAGGACATTCCTTCCTCGAACCTGCAGTGGGGCGGCGCCTACATCGCCTCGCTGTACCAGTTCAGCTACGACCCGGATCAGACCTCGGGCTTCCGCGGCTCGGACTATTTCGAGGCGTGGACCGAGTGGAAGCCGACGCCGACCTTGGCCCTGCGCGTCCAGATCAACATCTGGGACGACTTCAACGTCGAGCGCACCGTCTACGCGAACCGCACCCCGGCCCGCCCGATCGCCTTCGTCGAGAACCGCTTCATCGACCCGCGGACCTTCGTGCAGTTCCGCGTCCGCAAGACGTTCTGAGCCGGGCTCAGCCCAGGCGCCGGATCAGCGCCTGGGCGGCGGCCGGATTGCGGACCTTGGCTCCGGCGATGAAGAAGGCGAAGACGTCGCCGCGCCTGGCCCACGCGCGGCACCGGCCGGCGGCCGCATCCAGTTCGGCGTCCGTCATGCCGTCCGGCTCCTCCTCCCGACTGGACATCAGGCGGGCGTAGGTGAAGTCGGCGGTCGGCCGGTCGATCCGCGGCCAGTTCGGCTCCTCGTCGTCTTCGCCGTAGACGATGGCCACGCCGTATTTCGAGGCGAGGTCATAGAACTGCTGGGTCTCGAAGGTCGGGTTGCGCACCTCCAGCGCGTGGCGCAGCCGCAGGCCGTCCTTCTCCTTGGGCAGCAGCTTCAGGAAGCCTTCGAAGTCCGCCGGATCGAACTTCTTGGTCCCCATGAATTGCCAGTTGATGGGCCCCAGCTTGTCGCCCAGCGCCGTCAGCCCCTGGCCCAGAAAGCGGTCCATGGACTCGCCCATGTCCGCCAGGATCTTGCGGTTCGTGCAGTAGCGGCTGGCCTTGACCGAGAAGACGAAGCCGTCGGGCGTTTCGTCCCGCCATTTCATCCAGCTGTCAGGCTTGAAGGTGGAATAGTAGGTGCCGTTGATCTCGATGGCGGTCAGCGCGCGGCTGGCGTACTCGAGCTCCCGCTTCTGGCTCAGCTTCTCCGGATAGAAGACGCCGCGCCAGGGCTCGTAGGTCCAGCCACCGACGCCGACGCGGATCGCGCCCGTCACCGACGTCCCCGCAGCCGCTCCATCTCGCGCTGGACGGCCGCCTCGTGGTTGTCCGACAGGGCCATCCATACCGACGCCATGTGCGACAGCAGGCCGATGCCCCAGCCCAGCAGCGGCCAGAAGGCCCAGTCGATGCCGCTGCCCGCCCACCAGTCGATGGCGAACAGTCCGGCGTTGACGATGACGAAGACGAACAGGTGCGAAACCACGCTGCGCTTCGCCTCCACCCGGCGTTCGGCCTGCTCCCTCAGCTTGACGTCGGCGTCGGTCATGTCGTCCCTCCCTGAACGCGGGGCAGGATGCCACGGACGGGGCGGCGCCGCCAGCGAGCGCCCATTGCCTTCCGGGCCGGGATGATCGACCGTCCCGCCGATGAGCCCCGTCCGTTTCGACCGCTTTCGTCTGGATCTCCAGGACCGCCGTCTGACGCGCGATGGACAGACGGTGGAGCTGAGCGGCCGTTACCTCGACGCGCTGGCGCTGCTGGTCGCCGAACGCGGGCGGCTGGTGACCAAGGACCGCTTCATGGCCGAGGTCTGGAAGGGCGTCCCCGTCACCGACGAGGCGCTGACCCAGTGCGTGCGCAGCCTGCGCCGCGTGCTGGGCGACGACGCGGGGCGGCCTCGCTTCATCGAGACGGTGCCCAAGCACGGCTATCGCTTCGTCGCCGAGGTGGCGGACGGTCAGACGCCCGCCGTGGCCAAGGCGGCCGCGACGCCGCCCGTGCCCCCGAAGACTCGTCCGGCCTGGCGCGAGGGCCTGAGCGGCGCGGCGTCCGGCGGCGCCGGGGGCGCGGTGGCCGGCTTGATCGGCGGCATGGTGTACGGGCTGGCGGTGTCGCCCGAGGGCATGGGGGCGGCCTCGGCCCTGCTGGTGCTGGTCTGCGCCACCACGCTTCTGGCGTTGGCGGCGGGCGGGGCGGTCGGGTTCGGCGTGGAAACCGGGCGCGTGGTGAGGTCCGGACTCTGGGGCGTCGTTCTGGGAGGCGCCTTCGCCGGCGCGCTCATCGGCGGCGTCACCCGGCTGGTCGCTCTCGACGCCCTCGCCATGCTGACGGGACGCGCGCCCGCGGACATGACGGGCGCGGCCGAGGGCCTGGCGATCGGCGCGGCGATCGGGCTCGGCGTCTGGACGGCGGCGCGCAGGGGCTGGTCGGCCCGTCGGTCCGCGCTGGCGTCGGCGGCCCTCGGACTGGGCGTGGGGGGAGCTCTGGCGGCGTTGGGCGGGCGCCTGCTTGGAGGCAGCCTGAACCTCCTGCTTCAGGCCTACCCCGACGCGCGTCTGGACCTGTCGCCGATCGGCGCCGTCGTCGGAGAGTCGGGATTCGGTCCCGTGGCCCGGACGATCACGGCCTCGCTGGAGGCCGGCCTCTTCGTCGGATGCGTGACCGCCTTCCTCGTGGCCCGGCCCGCGCTGCGTCAGGCGCCGGTGGGAGAGGTCGCGGGATCCGGCGTCCGGGGCTGAACGTCCGACGGCAGGGTCGTGGTCGGGCGTTCCGGCAGGGGCTGCGCCGACTCCGCCGAGGTGGCGGCCGCCTCCGTGCGCTGCTCTGCGCGCCCCATCGGCCCGGCCGTGAACATGTAGATCAAGGCGAAGGCGATGGCGACCAGCGTGGCCGAGACGACCAGGATCGTCAGCACGTGCATGCCGCCGCGGCCCGACTTGGCGCGGACGTCGGAAATGACCTGGCCGTCTCCCTCGGGATCGGGCTGGGTGCGGGGCAGGATGGGATCGGTCATGCCGCTTGAATGCTCAAGCTGGCCGGGACGTTCCCGCAATCAGTAGGCGAAGTCGCGGTAGAGTCGCGACAGGTCGCGGTCCCAGGCGCCGTGGTACAGGTCCAGCAGGCGCTCGGCCGGGGTCACGCCGGAGTCGGCGATGTCTTCCAGTTCGGACAGATAGCCGCGCTCGTCCACCATGCCGCCGCTGAAGCGGGCGCGGGACTTCAGGCCCTGTTTCGCGATCGCCACCAGATCGACGGCGACGTCGCGCACGGTGCGGCCGGCCACCTCGGCCTTCAGGCCCAGACGGGTGACGTCGCTCCGCAGGCGCTCGTGGTCCTCGATCGCCCAGTCCCTGCAGAGGTCCCAGGCCGCGGCCAGAGCGGCGTCGTCGTAGAGCACGCCGACCCAGAGCGCCTGCAGGGCGCAGATCCGGCTCCATGGCCCTCCGTCGGCGCCGCGCATCTCCAGATAGGATTTCAGCCTGACTTCGGGGAACAGGGTGGTCAGGTGGTCCGACCAGTCCTTTCGCGTGGCGCGGTCGCCCGGCAAATCCTCCAGCCCGCCGTCCATGAACCGGCGGAACGATCGACCGGACAGGTCGACGTAGCGCCCTTCGCGCTTGGCGAAATACATCGGCACGTCCAGCGCATAGTCGACGTAGCGCTCGAAGCCGAAGCCCTCCTGGAAGACGAAGTCCAGCATGCCGGTGCGGTCCGGATCGGTGTCGGTCCAGACGTTGGCGCGCGCCGACAGGAAGCCGTTCGGCCTGCCTTCGGTGAAGGGCGAGCAGGCGAACAGGGCCGTGGCGACGGGCTGAAGGGCCAGAGACGTGCGGAACTTGCGCACCATGTCCGCCTCGCTCTCGAAGTCGAGGTTGGACTGGATGGTGCAGGTGCGCAGCATCATGTCCAGGCCGAGGCCGCCCCTCTTCGGCATGTAGGCGCGCATGATGTCGTAGCGGCCCTTCGGCATGACCGGCACCTGCTCGCGAGCCCACATCGGGTCGAAGCCGACGCCGAGGAAGCCCAGACCCAGCTGGTCGGCGACCTGTTTGACCTCCATCAGGTGGCGGCCGGTCTCGTCGCAGATCTCATGGACGTCCTTCAGCGGCGCGCCCGACAGTTCGAACTGTCCGCCGGGCTCCAGCGAGATGGACGACGTCAGGCCTTCCGGCGTGGTGCGCTCCAGGGCGATGACGTGGTCGCCCTCGAAGACCTCGGACCAGCCGAAGCGCGTCAGCCCTTCCAGCATGGCCTGAATGCCGCTCGGACCGGCATAGGCGGGGCGGCGCAGGGTCTCGCGGTCGAAGCCGAACTTTTCGTGCTCGGCGCCGATGCGCCACTGGTCGCGCGGCTTCATGCCCTTGGACAGGGCCTCGATCAGGTCCGTCCGGTTCAGCGGCGCGTCGGTCATGCGTGAAAGTCCTGCCCCTCAGGTCGCCGCGAGATGGGCGACCGGGGATCGACGCACAAGAGGCGTCAGCGTTCCCAGTCGCCGACGGCGGCCTGCCACAGGGTCAGCGCCGTGGTCGCCGCCGTGTCCGCGCGCAGGACGCGGGGGCCCAGCGACACGGCGAGCGCATGGGGCAGGGCGCGAAGACGCGCCCGCTCTTCGGGCGTGAACCCGCCCTCGGGACCGATGAGAATGGCCCAGGGGCCGCTGCCGGCCCCGGTCAGGGCGGAGACGGCCGGCGCGCCGCCGGTCTCGTCGCAGAACATCAGCCGGCGGCCGGCGTCCCAGTCGACCAGCAGGGCGTCCAGTCTTTGCGGCGCGTCGACGGGCGGCACGTCCAGCCGTCCGGTCTGCTCTGCGCTCTCCTCCGCGATGGCATGGAGCCGGTCCATGCGGACGTGCTGCGTCTGGGTGCGGGCGGTGGTGATCAGCCGTATGCGCGCGGCGCCCAGCTCGGTGGCCTTCTCGACGGCGAACTCCAGCGCGGACTTCTTCACCGTCGCGATCAGCAGGTGGACGTCTGGCGGCATGATCTGGTCGCGAACCCGCAGCTCGGCCCGCAGCACGACGCCCTTCTTCAGCACCTCGGCGACGACGCAACGCCACTCGCCGTCCGTGCCGTTGAAGACGTGGACGACGTCGCCAGCCTTCAGCCGCATGACCTGGGTCAGGTAGCGGGACTGCTCGAGCGTCGGCAGCGGCGTCGCGCCGACGGACAGGGGTTGGGGGACGTGGAGGCGGATCATGCGGTCAGGCCTGGACCTGTGGACGCGGAGTCACTGGGAAACGATCTCGCAATCCCAGGAGTCCGTCATCTTCATCACCGTGAACGGTTTGCCGTCCACACTGAGGTCGTTGTCCATGGTCACGTCGTAGTTGAGGACCAGACCGGTCTCGGCGTCGTGCAGCACCCGGGCCTTCATCGTCTGGCCCGCCGCGATGGACACGCCTTCGACCTCTCCCGCTCCGGCCATCGTGATGGCGCCGTCGAACAGCCATGCGCGGCGCCCGCGGTGGTCGACCTCGCCCCGGTAGAAGACGTCGATCGATCCGGTGAGGGCGAAAGGAAGCCCGAGGCTGTCTCCCACGCGACCTATGAGGTCGCGCCGAAGATCGTCCGGATAATAGGAATCCCCCACGGAGAAGGTCCGGCCGAGAAGCAGACGCTCCGGAATGTCCTGGGCCGCCGTGTGGGCGAAGGTGGCCAGCTGCTCGTCGCTTACGCCATCGCTCTCCGGCAGGCCGGTGATCACGGCCCCGGTCACGGATCCGTCCCTGAGTGCGGTGAACTCCAGACCTATGGCCGCACCTGGAGATCGTGTCTGATGATGAAACCGAAGGCCGGCGTCCGCGGGCTTGACCGACAACGTCCTGACCTGCCGCTCGATGAACGGCAGAGGGTCCGGGTTCGCCGTTCCGGCCTGCATCAGGATGGTGGCGGTCGTTTCCGTCGCGCAGGTGCGCTGCATCGTCGTGGTCAGGACCGGCTTGATCTGGGCGGCGGCCACCCCGGGCAGGACCGCGGCGGCCGACGCGACGATCGCCGCGAGATGATTCCGTTTCATGCGCCTTCCCCCGGGGTTCGCCACCATCATCCGGGCTCGCCGCGGCGTTGGCAACGTGGCCGCGTTCAGAGCGTCCGCGCGATCAGCAGCTTCATGATCTCGTTGGTGCCGCCGTAGATGCGCTGGACGCGGGCGTCCTTGTACAGCTGGGCGATCGGGTATTCGTTCATGTAGCCGTATCCGCCGTGCAGCTGGAGCATCTCGTCGATGGTCTCGCCCTGGATGTCGGTCACCCAGTACTTGGCCATGGATGCGGTCGCGGCGTCGAGTTTGCCCTGCAGGTGCAGGCCGATGCACCAGTCGCAGAAGACCTTGGCGACCGTCAGCTTGGTCTTGACCTCGGCCAGCTTGAACTGGGTGTTCTGGAAGTCGATGACGCGCTTGCCGAAGGCCTTGCGCTCCTTGACGTAGGCCAGCGTCTCCTGAAGGCCGCGCTCGGCCGCGGCGACGCCCTGGATGGCGATGTTCAGGCGCTCCTGCGGCAGCTGCTGCATCAGCTGGACGAAGCCCTGGCCCTCGCCTCCGCCGATGACGTTCTCGACCGGCACCTTCACGTCGTTGAAGAACAGCTCGGAAGTGTCGTTCGCCTCCATGCCGATCTTGTGCAGGTTCCGGCCCCGCTCGAAGCCGGCCAGGCCGTCGGTCTCGACGACGATCAGGCTGGTGCCCTTGGCCCCCTCGGCCGGGTCGGTCTTGGCCACCACGATGATGAAGTTCGCCAGCTGGCCGTTGGTGATGAAGGTCTTCGACCCGTTGACGACATAGTGGTCGCCCTGGCGGATGGCGGTGGTCTTGACGCCCTGCAGGTCCGACCCCGCGCCCGGCTCGGTCATGGCGATGGCCCCGACCAGCTCGCCGGAGACCAGACGCGGCAGCCAGCGCGCCTTCTGCTCCTCGGTGCCGTAGTGCCAGACGTAGGGCATGACGATGGCGTTGTGCAGCGAGATGCCGAAATGGTCCGCGCCCTTCCAGCCCAGCTGACGCATCAGCACGACCTCATGCCGGTAGTCCCCGCCGAAGCCGCCGTCGGCCTCGGGCATCGACAGGCCCAGCAGGCCCGCGGCGCCGGCGTCGTTCCACAGCGAGCGCGGGACCGAGGAGTCGGCGATCCACGACTGCACCTTCTCCGGCGGCGCGTGCTCGTCGATCCATTTGGCGACGCTGTCGGAGAAGAGGGTGATCTCCTCTTCCTGCATGAAGTCGGGCTCGGGGACGTTGAGGACCTTCACGATCAGAACGCCTCCGCCGGCACGCTCATGAGCACGTCGGCGCCGGTCTTCAGCTTCGCCAGGTGGGCGCCGGCGTCGGGCAGGATGCGCTCGACGAAATAGCGGCCGGTCTGCAGCTTGGTGGCGTAGAACGGATCGTCCGAGCCGGCGTCGACCTTGGCCTGCGCCGCCTTGGCCATCTGCGCCCACATATAGGCCAGCGCCGTCAGGCCGAAGATGTTCAGGTAGTCGGTGGAGGCCGCGCCGGCATTGTCCGGATTGGCCATGCCGTTCTGCATCAGCCACATGGTGGCCTCCTGCAGCTTTTTCTTGCTGTCGGCGAGGCCGTCGACGAAGGGCTTGATCGGACCCTCGCCGCCGTTCTCCGACACGAAGGCGTCGATCTCGGCGAACCAGCTCATGATGGCGCGGCCGCCGTTGGCGGGCAGCTTGCGGCCGACCAGATCCAGCGCCTGAATGCCGTTGGTGCCCTCGTAGATCATGGTGATGCGCGCGTCGCGCAGGTACTGCGACGCGGGGAAGTGCTCGGTGTAGCCCGAGCCGCCATGCACCTGCATGGCCAGCGAGGCGGCGTGGAAGCCCTTGTCGGTCAGGTAGGCCTTCAGTACGGGCGTGAGCAGGCCCATGTAGTCCTTGGCCTTCTGCGCCACGGCCTCGTCCTCGGACTTCTCCAGATCGGCATGCAGGGCCGTCCACAGGATGAAGGCCTGTCCGCCTTCGACGAAGGCCCTGGCCTCCAGCAGCATGCGGCGCACGTCGGGGTGGACGATGATCGGATCGGCCGGGCCGTCGGGGTTCTTCGGCCCCGTCAGGCTGCGGCCCTGCAGGCGGTCCTTGGCGAAGTCGACGGCGGCCTGATAGGCGGCGGTGCCGATGGCCAGGCCTTGCAGGCCCGTGCCGAGGCGCGCCTCGTTCATGACCACGAACATGTTGTTCATTCCGCGGCCTTCTTCCCCGATCAGCCAGCCGGTCGCGTCCTCATAGGCCATGACGCAGGTGGCGTTGCCGTGGATGCCCATCTTCTCTTCCAGGCCCGCGCACTGCACGCCGTTGCGCTCGCCCAAGCTGCCGTCCTCGTTGACCAGGAACTTGGGCACCAGGAACAGCGACAGGCCCTTGATGCCGGCCGGCGCGCCTTCGACGCGCGCCAGGACGGTGTGGATGATGTTCTCGGCGAAGTCGTGCTCGCCGGCCGAGATCCAGATCTTCTGGCCGGTGATCCTGTAGCTGCCGTCGGGCTGGGGGACCGCCTTGGTGCGCACCATGCCGAGGTCGGTGCCGCACTGGGGCTCCGTCAGGTTCATCGTGCCGGTCCATTCGCCGGTCGACATCTTCGGCAGATACTTCCGCTTCAGCTCTTCCGAGGCGTTGGCGTGGATGCCGGCCCAAGCGCCCGCGGTCAGGCCGGGGTACATCGAGAAGGCCGCGCTGGCGCCCGCCGTGAACTGGCCCACCGCCGAGCCGATCACCGACGGCATGCCCTGGCCGCCATAGGCCGGGTCCATCATGAGCGAGGTCCAGCCGGCCTCGACCATCTGGTGATAGGCTTCCTTCCAGCCCTTCGGCGTGGTCACGACGCCGTTCTCGACGCGGCAGCCTTCCTTGTCGCCGGGGTTGTTGATCGGCGCGATCACCTCGTCGGCGAAGCGGCCGGCCTCTTCCAAAACCTGCTGCGCCAGCTCGGCCGACACGTCCTGGAAGCCGGGCTGGTTGGCGTAGCGGTCGATGTCCAGCACGTCGCTCAGGATGAACGTCAGATCGCGGACGGGCGACTTGTAGGCCATGGGTCAGGCTCTCGCTTTGAGGGGATGCAGGCGGGACAGGTGGGCGTCGTGCAGGGGGTCGGGGTTCAGCCGGGCCTTCAGCAGGCTGGCGTATTCCTCGGCGCCGGGCAGCAGGTCGGGGCGGTGCTCGCCCAGGCGCGCCTCCATGACGGCGCAGGCCTCTTCCGCGGTCTGAATGGCGGCGTCCAGATCGTCGCGCTGCTGCTTCAGGGCCTCGATCTGGGCCCTGTGACGCCGCAGGGCCACGGCCATCTGGTGGGCGTTGTGGTCCTTGTGGTCATAGAGGTCGAGCATCTCCTGGATCTCGACCAGCGAGAAGCCGATGCGGCGGCCCCGCAGGATCAGTTTCAGCCGGGCGCGGTCGCGGGCCGAATAGACCCGGGTCTGGCCCTTGCGCGCGGGCGTCAGAAGGCCCTTGTCCTCATAGAAGCGCAGCGCCCGCGCCGTGGCCCCGAACTCGCGGCACAGCTGGCGGATCGAATAGGTGCGATGGTCGTCGGCGCTCGCCATGGCGACGGCTTATCGAAAGTTGACGCGGACGTAAAGGGAAGCCTGTGGCGCGCGAGCACGTCAACGAGGCCGGCGCACGAAAGTCGGACCTGCCGCAGAAGGTTTGCGCCGCGTGCGGCCGGCCGTTCGTCTGGCGCCGCAAATGGGCGCGCGACTGGGAGTCGGTGAAGTTCTGCTCGGATCGCTGCCGCAAGGGCTGAGCGGCGTCAGCGAACCTCGTGCGCCCGCATCCACAGAACGGGCGCGGTCACGGCGATGAGGGCCAGGTTGGTGAAGGCCGGCACGACGTCCAGCGCCGCGGCGTGCACGCCCAGCATGACGGTCTCCAGCCCCAGCAGTCCGACGGCGGCGGTGACCATCAGCGGACGTCCCACGCGCCACGAAGCCAGGGGCGCCAGCAGCAGGACGGCCAGCGTCATCTCGGCGATGCCGAGGCCCTGCACCATCTCCAGCGGGACCTGCGCCGGCCAGCCCATCAGCTCGACCAGGGTCGGCAGCGGCTCGGTCGCCTTGGCCCAGCCGGCGGCGAGGAAGAACATGGAAAGCCAGCCCTGCAAGGTCCACAGGGTGAGGTTGCGGTAGCTGGCGCGCAGGCGGACCTGCGACGGGGAAAGGGTCTGAGAGCTCATTCTCAAAGTCGCCCGGGGAGGGGCGCTCCGATTGTCATTGGTAACAGATGCGATGTCGGATCGCCGCGTCAGACCCGCAAGGGCGAGAAGCTTCAGCGTAACCATCCGTGATCGCCTTCTGCGTGAGCACCGGGGCCGAAGCGTGACCGTATGCATAACAATCCGTAAGGAAGCGTTGCCGCGGCCGGGGCGCCGCATCGAAAAGACGTTCGGGGCGGCCGGATTTCGACCGCGCGGCAAAGCTAGCCGCCCGCTGCTGCCAAGGTGCCGTCAGCAGCGGGTCAGTCGGCGCGGAGACGCGCGATCTTGGCCTCGAACGGACGCCAGTCGTCGTCCCGGTCGATGGCGGCCCAGATGGCTTCGACCTCGTCGATCAGCATCTCCTCGGGCTCCGGCCCGGCGAAACGCGGAGCCTCCAGCCGCTCCGGTCGGTCCGGCTCGTGCTCGAAAAGGGCGAAGCGGAAGTCGGCGAAGGCCTTCGTCTGGTAAAGGGTCGCGCGCGGGCCGGACAGGGCGCGGGCCGACGAGGCGAAGCCGGCGAACCAGTCATGGAACAGCGGCTCCCACCGCAACGCCTCTCCACCCTCGCGCAGGAGGGCCAGGGTGGCGTCCAGCAGTCGCTGGTCCGCCGCCTCGCCGAGGCTGCGGACGCCCAGCCGTTCCAGAAAGGCGGCGCGAAGATGCCGGATGTAGGCGGGACCGAACCCGTTGAGGGCGGCGGTGAGGGCCTCCGCGTCCCCGATCGGTTTCAGCGCGCCCCCCAGCTGGGTCAGGGCCCAGAACACCGCTTCGGGCTGGCGGGCGAAGGCATAGAGGCCGAACTGGTCGAAATAGGCGGCGGTGAAGCCGGGCTCATAGTGCGGCAGGAACCGCCACGGGCCGTAGTCGAAGCTCTCGCCGGTGACGTTCAGGTTGTCGGTGTTGAGCACGCCGTGGACGAAGCCCGCGGCCACCCAGCGCGCGGCCAGGCGCGCCGACGCCTCGACCACGGCCGAAAGGAACCGGGCCGCGTCTCCCTCCGGAACCTTCGGGTGGTAGAGCGATCGGGCGTGTTCGAGCAGGGTCTCCAGCTGATCCTTGCGTCCCAGCCAGGCGGCGCGCTGAAAGGTGCCGAAGCGGATGTGGCCGTGCGAGAGCCGCACCAGAACGGCCGAGCGGGTGGGCGACGGTTCGTCGCCGCGCTCAAGCGCCTCGCCGGTCTCGATCAGGCTGAGCGCGCGACTGGTCGGCACGCCCAGCCGCTGCAGCATCTCGGCCGCCAGAACCTCGCGCACGCCGCCCTTCAGCGTCAGCCGTCCGTCGCCGCCCCGGGACCAGGGCGTCTGACCGGAACCCTTGGTGCCAAGATCCATGGGTCTGTTCGAGGCGTCGCGCATCTGCGCCGCCAGAAATCCCCGCCCGTCGCCCAGGTCGGGGTTGTAGGTCCGGAACTGGTGCCCGTGATACCTCATGGCGATCGGGCCGGGCTGGCCGGGCAGGGGCGTGAAACGGCCGAAATGGTCGATCCATTCCGCGTCGCTCAATGTTTCCAGCCCCACCTCCGACGCCGCGCGGTCATTGCGGAAACGCAGGATGGTCTGCGGGAACTCCGCCGCCCGGACCGCATCCCCGTAGTCCGCGCCGAGGTCGAAGAAGCGGGGCTCGGGACGGTAGGCGGGCGCGACGGGCATTCGTCCCAGATGGCGCGGCCGGCGTCGATGGCAAGCGCGGCGGCTTGAACGTCGCGTCGCGGCGGGTATTCAGGACGGCAGAGATCAGGCCCGGGCGGAGCTCGCGCGGGCCAGGCCGGCGTCCTCGGGCGAACCCGGTCCGGCGCCCGTCGATAACCTGGCGCCCCGACCTTTCGTGATCCGGAGGCCGCATGGCGCGCAGATTGACGCTTCAGTTCCTCAAGACCGAGGCCGGCTCGGGGGCCGTGCTCGGCGTCGCCGCCCTGATCGGGCTGATGCTGGCGAACTCGCCGCTGGCCGCGGACTATTTCGCCTTCCTGAAGGGCGAGCAGGTGCTTCAGGTCGGCCCCTCGGTCCTGGAGATGTCCGTCTCCGAATGGATCAAGGAAGGCCTGATGGCGATCTTCTTCCTCGTCGTGGGGCTGGAGATCAAATACGAGATTCTGCGGGGTGAACTGAGCGATCCCCGGAAATTGGCGACGCCGGTTCTGGCCGCCCTGGGCGGCATGATCGGGCCGGGGCTCGTGTATCTGGTCGTGGCGGGCGCCCTCGGCGGTCCGGCGCAGGGCTGGCCCATTCCGCTGGCGACGGACATCGCCTTCGCCCTGGCCGTGTTCGCCGTCTTCGCCCGGACGCTGCCGTCGTCCCTGCGCGTCTTTCTGCTGACTCTGGCCATCGTCGACGACCTGGGCGCGATCGCGCTGATCGCGGTTCTGTTTTCCGAAGGGGTGGTCTGGACGCACCTTCTGTGGGTGGCAGGTCTGCTGACCCTCGGCGCCGTCTTCGCGCACTGGCGCAAGATCCCCGCGCCGTTCTGGGTGCTGGGCTTCGGCCTGACGTGGTGGCTGACGGTGCAGGCGGGCCTGTCGACGTCGCTGACGGCGGTCGCCTTCGCCGCGATCGTGCCCATCGCCGAGCGACGCGACGGGCAGTCGCCGCTGAAGGAGGCCATGCACGACCTGCACCCCTACGTCGCCTACGTGATCCTGCCGATCTTCGCCTTCGCCAAGGCCGGCGTCGGCTTCGCCGGGATCGGACCGGAGCAGTTGACGGCGCCGCTGGTGATCGGGATCGCTCTGGGCCTGTTCGCGGGCAAGCAGGTCGGCGTCCTGGCGATGGCCTGGCTGGCGTCGGCGCTGAAGGTCGGCAAGCGGCCTACCGGCGCCACCTGGCTGGAGATCTACGGCGTCAGCCTGCTGTGCGGCGTCGGCTTCACCATGAGCCTGTTCATCGGCGCCCTGGCCTTTCCGGGACCGATCGACTCCGTCGAGCAGGTGGAGGTCAAGCTGGGCGTGCTCGGGGGCTCGATCCTGTCCGCCCTGGTCGGCGGTCTCGTGCTGGCCTGGGCAGGCCGGCGGCGCAAGGAGAAGGCCGCGACCCGTCCGAATACTGACCCGTGACGCACGAATATTGACCCTGCGTCAGCGGTTTCCGTCGCTTTCTTGTCACAGTGACGGCATCGCTGCGGCCGGGGCGCGGCCGTAACGCGGCGTTATCCTTGTCCGGCGACACCTGTTGGATTACCCCGGACGTTGGCGACCACCGTCACGCCTGAGAAGGACGGGGTCATTGGGATTGGGAACGTCCCGGCCGCTTCCGGCCGGGCTCTAGGAGCCGGGATAGACATGCGTCTGAACCACATTCTTCGCACCACCGTGTCCGCCGCCGTCGTCGGCGCGGCCGTCTTCGGGGCCGGCGCCGTCGCTGCCCAGGAACAGGAAGTCACGCGCGTCGACGACATCATCGTCACCGCGCAGAAGCGTGAGCAGAGCCTGCAGGACGTGCCGATCGTGGTCACGACCCTGTCGGAGGAGCTGCTGGAAGACGCGGGCGTCCGCGACATCAAGGACCTGCAGATCCTGACGCCGGGCATGACCGTGACGTCGACCCAGTCGGAAGCCTCGACCACCGCGCGCATCCGCGGCGTCGGCACCGTCGGCGACAACCCCGGCCTGGAAAGCTCGGTCGGCGTGGTGATCGACGGCGTCTACCGTTCGCGCAACTCCGTCGGCTTCGGCGATCTGGGCGAGCTGAGCCGCATCGAGGTGCTGAAGGGGCCGCAGGGCACCCTGTTCGGCAAGAACACCTCGGCCGGCGTGATCAACATCATCACCGAGCAGCCCTCGTTCACGCCGGAGTGGGAGGCTGAAGCCACCATCGGCAACTACGACGCCCGGGCCGTCTCGGGCTCGGTGTCCGGTCCGCTGACCGACACGCTGGCGTTCCGCCTGTACGCCGGCCGCCGTCTGCGCGACGGCTTCTATGAGGTGAACACCGGCGACGGCCCACGCACCCTGCGCGACGACGCGAACCAGGACTTCGGCACGGTTCGCGGGCAGCTGCTGTGGCTGCCCAACGAGAACACCTCGCTGCGTCTGATCGCCGATTACTCAAGGCGTGACGAATACTGCTGCGTCGGCGTGCAGGTCCGGACGGGCCCGACCTATCCGTTCATCGACGCAACCTCGGCCGGGACGGGCCAGCGGCCGCCGGCTCCGGGCTTCGGCTTCCTGCCGTTCTCGCGCCAGGCCTTCGCCAACCGCGACACCTTCACCGACATCGAGGACAAGGGCGTCTCGCTCGAAGCGAACATCGACATGCCGTCTCTGTTGGGCGGTGCGACGCTGACCTCCATCACGGCGTGGCGCGACTGGTCGTCCGACGTCGGCATGGACATCGACTACACCGGCGCCGACATCGCCTACCGTCCCCAGGACGGCGGCTACGGCTACTCGGTCGAGAACCTCAGCCAGGAACTGCGTCTGGCCGGTTCGACGGACCGTCTCGACTGGCTGGTCGGCCTGTTCGCGACGACCGAGGACATCGACCGCCAGGACAGCTTCTGGTTCGGCGACGACTATGGCCCCGTGCTGTCGTTCCAGCTGTCGGCCGCGCTGAACGGCGCCAACCCGCTGATCCCGGTCAGCCCGTCGATCATTCCCTGCTTCACCCGGCCGGGCCAGACCGCGTTGCAGCTGCAGCAGTGCCTCGGCACCGGCGGAGCCGTGTTCGGCGCCACCGGTCCGACGGCCGTCCCGCCCGGGCCGACGTTCGCCGCCGGGCAGAGCCTGTCGGACCGTTACAGCCAGAAGTCCGACTCGATCGCGATCTTCACCAACAACACCTTCCGGGTGACGGATCAGTTCGACATCACGCTGGGCCTGCGCTTCACCAGCGACAAGAAGGAGCTGACGGGCCTGCAGGACAACCTCGGCGCCAACCAGGGCGTCTGCGCGGCCGGTCTGGCCAACGCCGCGGCCATCACCACCGTCGTGGGCGCCGCCAACGCGCCGCAGATCCTCGGCCGTCTGTGCCTGCCGTGGTCCAACCCCTTCTACGACAATCGCACCATCAGCGAGGATGTGTCCGACGAGGAGATCTCGGGCACGATCAAGGCCGCCTACCGCCTGAACGACTCCATCATGGCGTATGCGTCCTACGCGCGCGGCTACAAGAGCTTCGGCTACAACATGGACCGCGTGCAGACGGGCGTGACGCCGAACGCGTCGCTCTTCTTCCCCTCGGAAATGGTCGACAGCTACGAAGCCGGCGTGAAGATGACGCTGCTGGACCGCACCCTGCTGCTGAACGTCACCTACTTCGACCAGCGCTTCGAGGACTTCCAGCTCAACACCTTCCTCGGCACCGCCTTCGTGGTGGAATCCATCCCGGAGCTGAACTCGAAGGGCGTCGACGCGGACTTCCTGTGGTTCACCCCGATCGAGGGCCTGAGTCTGCAGGGCGGCGTCACCTACACTGACGCCCAGTACGGCGAGTTCACCGCGGCCGATCTGTTCAACCCGGCCAACTTCCCGGGCCTGTCGCTGCTGCCGGGCTCACGCCCGTCGTTCGCGCCGGAATGGTCGGTGGTCGGCGGCATCAACTTCGACCGTTCGCTGGGCGGCGGCCTGCGCGGCGGGTTCAGCCTGAACGGCAAGTGGATGAGCGAGTACAACACCGGCTCGGACCTGCTGCCGTACAAGATGCAGGACGACTACGCCGTCGTGAACGGCCGCATCTCGCTGGGCACCGAGGACGAGCGCTGGACGCTTGAACTGTGGGCCCAGAACCTGACCGACGAGGAGTACACCCAGGTCGCCTACAACGGCTTCCTGCAGGGCTCGGGCTTCTCGACCGTGCAGCAGCCGGACGGCAGCTTCTACAACCCGGCGACCGACAGCCAGACGATCGACGCCTTCCTGGGCGCGCCGCGCACCTACGGCATGACCCTGCGCTTCCGCTACTGATCCGCGGACGAACGACCTGAGACGAACCGGCCGGGGGCGACCTCGGCCGGTTTTCTTTTGGGCGGACGCCGTCGGCAAGCGATCACGGGCGCCGAATGGTGTTGAAGTTCCGCCTTGCCCGGTCACGTCGCCGATCGAGGCGGCGTCCTCCCGCACTGACGGCCGCGGCGGCCGCAGCGGCGGGCTCGCCGGCGGTCGGTCGGAGCTCCGGCGAAGAAAGGGCCGCCCCCTGCGGAGCGGCCCTTCGAGGCGTGCGGCGCTCGCGGCCGGTCAGTCGGCGGCGGCTTCCCGCGGCTCGGGATCCCTCTGGCCGCCGAACATACGCGCCATGCGGCCGGTGATGCGGCTCTTGAGCCCATCGATCACGGAGAAGACAACCGGCACGAACAGCAGCGACAGGGCCGTGGATGTGATCAGGCCGCCGATCACCGCGATGGCCATCGGGCTGCGGAAGGCGGTGCCCTCGCCGAACGCCATGGCGATCGGCAGCATCCCCAGACCCATGGCGAAGGTCGTCATGATGATGGGTCGGGCGCGCTTGTGCGCGGCGTCGATCAGCGCCTCGTTGCGCGTCATGCCGCCCTTCATGGCCATGATGGCGTAGTCGACCAGAAGGATGGAGTTCTTCGCCGCGATCCCGGTCAGCATGATGATGCCGATCAGCGCCGGCATGGACATCGACTTGCCCGTGATCAGCAGCGCCAGGAAGGCGCCGCCGAACGACACCGGCAGGGCCGCCAGAATGGTGATCGGGTGGAAGAAGCTGCCGAACAGCAGCACCAGCACGACGTACATCAGCAGGATGCCCGTCACGATGGCGAACATGAAGCCCAGCCCCAGTTCCTGGAAGCTTTCCTCGTCGCCCGACGGCTGCTTGGCCACGCCTTCCGGCAGGTTCTGCATCGCCGGCAACTGATCGATCGCCGTGGTCGCCTGCGTCAGCGTCATGTCCGTCAGTTCGGCCGTGATGTTGGCCACGCGCCGGCGATCCAGACGGTCGATCTGGTTCGGGCCGGCCCCGAAGCTGATGTCCGCCACCGCGGACAGGGGCACCACGGCGCCCGAGGCCGTCGGCACCTTCAGGTTCTGGAGCGTGCCCAGATCCTGACGGGCGTCCTCGCGCAGCATGACGCGGATCGGCACCTGACGGTCGCCCAGATTGAACTTGGGCAGCAACTGGTCGGCATCGCCCAGCGTCGCGACGCGGGCCACCTGGCTGATGTCCGCGGACGACACGCCCTGCAGGGCGGCGATGTCGGCCTTGGGCGTGATCAGGATCTCCGGCCGCACCAGTGAAGACGAAGAGATGACGTTGGAGATGCCGTCGATGCCGCGCATCTCCCGCTCCACCCGCGCCGCCGCAGGCTCCAGCACCGCCGCGTCGTCGCCGACCAGGGCGATGGTCAGCATGCCGGAGCCGCCGCCAGCCACGCCGAACTGGATCCGGGCGCCCGGCACACGCGCCAGGACCGGCCCCATCTTCCGCTCGAACTCCTGCTGGGTCAGCGAGCGCTCGGCCCGCTTCTTCAGATTGACGGTCATGTTGGCCTTGCGGACCTCGCCCGCGCCGCCCCCGCCGCCGGGGCCGAAGCTGACGGTGGCCGAGCCGATGGAGGAGTAGACCGAGCTGACCTCGGGCTGTTTCATCAGCTCCTCGGTGATGTGTCCGACCGCCTCGTCCGTTTCCTCCAGAGTGGTGCCGGGAGCCATCTGCACCGTCACCGTCGACCGCGAGATGTCCTCCACCGGGATGAACTCGCCCGGAATCTGGGTCGCCAGGAAGATCGAGAAGACGAAGAACACCGTCCCCATGCCCAGCACCCAGACGCGGTGGTCGAACAGCCGCCACAGGACCTTGCGCCGCAGGACGCCGCCGCGGCGGGCCTTGCGGTCCGCGATCAGCTCTTTCGACGCCGAGGTGCCCTGGGTCCAGCGAAGCGCACGCAGGTAGGGACCCATCCAGAACGGGTCGCCGTGTTCCTTGCCTTGATCCCGCTTCAGCAGATAGGCGCCCATCAGCGGCGTCAGCGTGCGGGCCACGACCAGCGAGAAGAAGACGCTGACGCAGGCCGCGATGGCGAAACTCTTGAAGAACTGGCCGACCACGCCCGGCATGAAGCCGGTGGGCGCGAAGACGGCGATCAGGGTGGCGGTGGTCGCGACGACGGCGAGGCCGATCTCGTCCGCCGCCTCGATCGCGGCAGGGTAGGGCGCCTTTCCGTCGCGGATGTGCCGAACGATGTTCTCGATCTCCACGATGGCGTCGTCGACCAGCACGCCGATCGTCAGCGACAGCGCCAGCAGGCTGACGACGTTGAGCGACTGGCCCGTCAGGTCCATGACCCAGAAGGTCGGGATCAGCGACAGGGGAATGGCGCAGGCGCAGATGATCGTCGCCCGCCAGTCGCGCAGGAAGATGAACACCACGGCGACGGCCAGCAGGGCGCCCAGCAGCAGGGTTTCGACCGAGGCGTGGAAGTTGTTGATCACGTCCTGGGTGGTGTTGGCCACCTCCTCGATCGTCACGTCGGCCCGCTCGGCGTCCAGCTTTTCCAGCTCGGCGACGGCGCGGTGATAGACGTCGACCTCGGACGAGCCGATGGCGCGCGAGACGCCGAAGCCGACGACCTCCTGGCCGTTGAAGCGGGCGCGGCCGCGTTGTTCCGACCACTCGTCGGTGACCTCGCCCAGGTCGCCGAGGCGAACGGTGCGGCCGGCGACGGGGATGAGGGTCTCGCGCAGCTGATCCACCGTCTGGGCGGATCCGACGGTGCGGATCGCCTGTTCGGTCCCGCCGACCTCGCCCCGCCCGCCCGGCAGGTTGATGTTCTGCGCCCGAAGCTGGTTCGACACGGCCGATGCGGTGACGCCGAACGCCTCCAGACGCGCCGGATCCAGCTTGATCCGGATTTCGCGGCTGACGCCGCCGTCGCGGCTGACCTGGCTGATGCCGCGGATGGCCAGCAGGCGCTTGGACACCGTGTCGTCGACGAACCAGCTCAGCTCCTCCGGGCTCATGCCCGGGGCGCGCACCACGAAGTTGGCGAAGGGAATGGCTGTGAACTCGATGCGCTGGACGATCGGCTCCTGCACGTCCGCGGGCAGCTGCTGGCGGATGCGGCTGACGGCGTTGCGGACGTCGTTGGTGACCTTCTCGAGATCGACGCCCAACTGGAATTCGATCGAGGTGGTCGAGACGCCCTCGTTCACCACGGAGGTGATGTGGCGCACCTGACCGAGGCCCGCGACGGAGTCCTCGATCATCCGGGTGACTTGGGTCTCCATCTCTGTCGGCGAGGCGCCGGCCTGCACGATGGTGACCGCCACGACCGGCAGATCGACGTCGGGGAAGTTGTTGGTCCGCAGATTGAAATAGCTGCCGATGCCGGCGATCGTCAGGACCACGAACATCAGGATGATCGGGATCGGATTCCGGATCGACCACGATGAGATGTTGTTGAAGTTCATCTCAGCCGGCCTTCTTGCCTGAGGCGGACGCCGCCGGAGCGGCGGCCGGGCGGGACGTGCCCACGGTCACCTGATCCCCGTCGCCGAGGAAGCCGGCGCCGGAGACCACCACGCGTTCGCCGGCGCGCAGGCCCGTCACGGCCAGGTCCGGACCCTGACGGGCGCCCGTGGTGACGGCGCGGAAGGCCACCGCGTTGTTGGCGCCGATGACGTAGACCCCGGCCTTGCCTTCCCGATAGACGATGGCGCTGGACGGCACGACGAATGCCGGCTGGGCGCCGACGTTGATTTCCGCCCGCGCGAACATGCCTGGGCGCAACGCGGCGTTGCCCGGCAGCGCGACGCGCGCCACGCCCAGACGGGTTTCCGGGTCGACCTCGGGCGTCACGATGCGCACGGTTCCGACGACCGAGCCCGCCTCTTCCGAGACGATCGTCGCGGTCTGGCCTGCGCGGACCAGCGGCAGGTCGGCCTCGGGCACCTGCGCGTCGAGCTCAAGGCGGCCGTCGCGGACCATGCGGAACAATTCGGTCCCCGGCTGGACGATCTGGCCCCGGGTGACGCTGCGGCTGATGATCCGGCCCGACACGGGCGCGCGGATGACGGTCTGCGACAGACGCGTGCGCGATTCCGACAGGGCGGCCTGTGCCGATTGCAGCGCGGCTGCGGCGGCGCGCTGATTGGCGGTGGCGGTGTCCAGCGAGGCCTGGGACAGGTAGCCGCGCTCCTTCAGCTCCTGCGCGCGGGCGAGAGCGGCCTCGTCGCGGGCCAGATTGGCGCGGGCGGTGGCGACCTGCGCCTCCTGCTGGCGGACCTGGGCGCGCAGCACGCTGTCGTTCAGCTGCACCAGGGGCTGGCCTTGACGCACGTACGCGCCTTCGTCGACGTAGACGGCGGTGGCCACCAGGCCGCCGGTCTCGGCGCCGACCGGCACCTCTTCCCACGGCGAGACGCTGCCGGACGCGGTCAGTACGCGCGGCAGGTTCACCAGCCGCACGGTCGCCGCCGTCACGGTCTGGCGACCGCGGGTCTCGTCGGCCTTGGCCGTTTCCTCGCCGTGCCCGCCGCAGGCGGCCAGTACGGCCAGCATCGCAAGCCCGACGGCCACGACGCCCAATCGACGCGCAATCTTCACGAGACACCTCAAGGTTCAGGAAGTCGGTGGAAGGGGAGGTCCACCGTCGTTGACAAGCGGCTCCTTACTCTCTTCGGCGGCCAATCCCAAGGGGGGTCGGCCGCCGTTACGCAAAACTAATGTTGCGGCGCGTGACCGCGGCCGCAAGGGCATGGGGCGGCGCCGTGGCGCCCGCGCGCGGCCCATGCTACCGCGCGCGGCGATGACCAGCCCCAAGACCCCCATCGACCGCATCCGCAACTTCTCCGTCGTCGCCCACATCGACCACGGCAAGTCGACGCTCTCCGATCGCCTCATCCAGACGACCGGGGGACTGACCGCGCGAGAGATGACGAGCCAAGTTCTTGATTCTATGGAGATAGAACAGGAGCGAGGCATCACGATCAAGGCGCAGACGGTGCGTCTGAACTATCGGGCCAAGGACGGGCTCGACTACGTCTTGAATCTCATGGACACGCCCGGGCACGTCGACTTCGCCTACGAGGTCAGCCGGTCGCTGGCGGCTTGTGAGGGAAGTCTGCTGGTGGTCGACGCGTCGCAGGGGGTCGAGGCCCAGACGCTGGCGAACGTGTATCAGGCGATCGAGAACGACCACGAGATCGTGCCGGTCCTGAACAAGATCGACCTGCCGGCCGCCGAGCCGGAGCGCGTGCGCGCCCAGATCGAGGAGGTCATCGGCATCGACGCCTCGGACGCCGTGATGTGCAGCGCCAAGTCCGGCATCGGCATCGAGGACGTGCTGGAGGCCATCGTCACCCGCCTGCCGGCGCCCAAAGGCGACCCGGACAAGCCGCTGAAGGCCATGCTGGTCGACGCCTGGTACGACCCCTATCTGGGCGTCGTCCTGCTGGTGCGCGTCTTCGACGGCGTCCTGAAGGCCGGCCAGCGGGTCAAGTTCATGCAGAACGGCACGACCCATCTGGTCGACCGCGTCGGCGTCTTCCTGCCCAAGAACACCCCGGTCGACGGCCTGTCGGCCGGTGAGGTCGGCTTCATCACCGCCCAGATCAAGGAGGTCGCCCACGCCGCCGTCGGCGACACCATCACCGACGAGAAGAAGCCCACGGCCGAACCGCTGAAGGGGTTCAAGGAGGTGCAGTCGGTGGTCTTCTGCGGCCTGTTCCCGGTCGACGCCGCCGACTTCGAGGACCTGCGCGCCGCCATCGCCCGCCTGCGCCTGAACGACGCCAGCTTCACCTACGAGATGGAATCCAGCGCGGCCCTGGGCTTCGGCTTCCGCTGCGGCTTCCTGGGCCTGCTGCATCTGGAGATCATCCAGGAGCGCCTGTCCCGCGAGTTCAACCTGGACCTGATCGCGACCGCCCCCAGCGTGGTCTACAAGATCCACCAGCGCGACGGCACGGTCGTCGACCTGCACAACCCGGCCGACCTGCCCGACGTGATGCAGATCCTCGAGATCCACGAACCGTGGATCAAGGCCACCATCCTGACTCCCGACGAATATCTGGGCGGGGTCATCAAGCTGTGTCAGGACCGCCGCGGCGAGCAGAAGGAGCTGTCCTACGTCGGCACGCGCGCGCTGGTGGTCTATGAGCTGCCGCTGAACGAGGTGGTGTTCGACTTCTACGACCGGCTGAAGTCCATCTCCAAGGGCTACGCCAGCTTCGACTATGAGCTGACGGACTACAAACAGGGCGACCTGGTGAAGATGAGCATCCTCGTCAACGCCGAGCCGGTCGACGCCCTGTCCATGCTGGTCCACCGCGGCCGGGCCGAGACCCGCGGCCGCGGCATGGTCGAGAAGATGAAGGAGCTGATCCCGCCGCACATGTTCCAGATCCCGATCCAGGCGGCGATCGGCGGCAAGATCATCGCCCGCGAAACCGTCCGCGCCCTGCGCAAGGACGTGACCTCAAAGTGCTACGGCGGCGACGCCACGCGGAAGAAGAAGCTGCTGGAGAAGCAGAAGGCCGGCAAGAAGCGCATGCGCCAGTTCGGCAAGGTCGAGATCCCGCAGGAAGCCTTCATCGCCGCGCTGAAGATGGACGAGGATTGAGGGGGACAGCCCGCTCAATCCTCGCAGGCCCTACTTAAAATGACGGTTCGGAAGTTTCAGCTTCCAGCGGATCATATCCGCCAGGATCGGGTAGACGTCGTTGTGTTTATTGCTAAAGCGCATCAAGCCGCCTTGATGGGAGCCAAGATCTCGGTTTGCCTCTCCGGAAACTTCCCCTTGGTCCGGAAGATATGTCGCGAGCCCAGAGATTTCCGCCGCGGATCGCTCTTCGTCGCTTAGTTGATAGAACCGCCACATAGGGTTGGCGTGGTTAAAATCGACTTCGTTCAGGCGACTGAACAGAGTGGCTAACAGCGTGTCGCCATTGTCGGGACGTCTGTTTGAAAAGGCCAGATCAAACACGACCTTGGCGATGCCTTTTAGAACGACAGGCTGCGCGGCCACTGTGGCCAGTTTCGCGCCGGGCTGGTTGAAACCCGGAATAGATAGGATCGCCGTCCACATCCGAGAGACCGCCTCCACACGAGGCTCGATGACCGCAGGTGTTGCGCCTCCAATATTCGACTTGTTGAGGAATGCTAGCGCGTTAATCGCGGCAATATCTTTTCTTGCGAGGCATCCGTCGTCGAGCGTCCAATTAGATTGTTCGCTCTCGCAATCCTGAAGGCCAAGTTCCCCAATTAGTACGTCATCGATGAACTTAGTAACAGGGTTCGATCCATCGAATTTCAGCGAGAGAGACCGAGTGACTTTCTTTCCAAGGTTGTTCAGATCATGAAAGAGCTGCCTCTCTTGTTCTATCGAGAGGCCAAGATGGAGTTCTATCTTTACACTCGCGAAACTGTGTGAGCATTCCATTGCTTCCATCCATACAACCATTTCCTCGGAAGGAACTTGGCCGCGGCCAGTATACAAGTTATTTCGGGCCGGATAGTTGCCAGACTTCAATACACCGTCAAGAAACTCGGCGACTATTTGGCCTCCCATGAGGCGGTGTTGCCCATCGATCATCCACCAGCGGAAATGACGAGGGAGATATACTTGAAAGCCTCTTGTCTCGCCATTTGACGAAGCGATGCGTTCTGCGCGAACCGACGGCTTTTCCGGGTCGATGTCACGGATGTTTGCCACGAAAGGCTGCAACGAGAAGTAAGGCTGGGAGCCGAGTTGATGCAGGACATTCGTAAAAGCCGCGGGGATCGGTTTGCCCTGCAGTCGCCGGCGCGCCATCGCGGCATTCACAAGGCCCTTGAGCATGTACACGCCCAGCCCGCGCGCATGGCTTTGATCCAGCGGGCGCTGCGCAACCTCACCTCTCTCCGGATCATTGGCCACCGAAGACCATTTGATGAGCTTGGCCAGAGGAATGTCTGTGACCCAGGTCATCCGCCCAAGATTGTACCCTACGGACACCGTGAAGGGCTCCTCATCGGTGGCGCTGAAGTTCATCATTTGATCCAAGCTGCCTGTCTCGATGAGGCTGTCATCGATCGCCATTGGCTTAGGCATTCCTTGCGTATTTCCGAACATGTCCGCTCCAATAAGCCGTTCTGGCATGACAAATCGATAATCCAGGATTAAACCAAAAATACCCCAGGGATAATTGCACGTCAACCCTGGGTGTTTTTCTAAGCATGCGATGGAGATTGCTCGTATACTCTGGGTTTTGGCACCCCCACCTCCGGCCCAGCTGTGTGCCCAGTTGGGGCCAAAGAGCGGGATGGAAAGCGATGGACCGGGCTCGTTGGATCAAAGCCGTCAGCCGCTGCATGAAGCGGGATTGGTGCATCGACACAGCGGATGCTGGACTTGAAGAGCGCGACCTCGATAGTCACTGGCGATCCGGCGATGATCCGGCGGAGTTCGTCGCGTGGTTCGCCGAGAAATACGATCTGATCCGTTTCGAGCCTCTGCCGGTCAGAAGGTCGCTTTCCACGCCTCGGCGGTCAGCCTGACCGAGGCCTCCAGCGGCGGCGGGAGGATGAAGAGGCCGGGCGCGGCCGAGAGGTCGTGGAGGCGGTAGAGGCGCCAGGCGTCGGGGCGTTCCTGAGAGACTTCGCGCTCGGTGCGGGTGACGAAGAAGTCGGTGGTGGGGCCGCCGCGCGTGGCCTTGACCTCGATCAGACGGTCGGAGCCGTCGGGTTCGAAGCTGCGGACGTCGTAGCCGGCGCCGTCGCCGTGGACGTCGGCGGTCCATTCGACCTTCTTGGCGAGGTCCATGCGGTCGGCGGCGATCAGGCGGGCGATCTCGTGGTTCAGCACGTGTTGCTCACCGAGGCGGCCGAGTACGCGGTTGCGGGCGTCGCGGGTGGCGGGGTCGAACTTGCGGACGAGGCGCTGGAGGCCCTCCGGGCGGGAGTGCGCGGGACCGAGCGGGGGCGGGGCGGTGATGGGGAGGACGCTCGGCTCGGCGTCCGGATGTTCGTCGAAAGAGAAGGTCCCGGCAGGCTCGGCAAAACCGGGGGCGTGGTCGCCCCCTCCACCGCCTGCGGCGGTCCCCCTCCCCCGCTCGCGGGGGAGGATCAAGGCGTGCTCGCCGATGTGCCACGCGTCGGGGTGGGTCGAGAGGTAGCGGTCGACGGCCGGGAAGATGGCTGCTTGGATGTTGGGCATGGGCCGGTAGCCACGGATGATCGGAAGGCCGAGCTCGGTCAGGACGGCCGAGACGTTCATGTGCTTGAATTCCACCGACCGGTGGGTGCGCCCGATGCGCTCCATCAGGGCGCGGGCGTGGTGGGCCTTCACATAGGGCTGGCCTGCCTGCTCGGCGGCGAGCATGGCGAAGTGGTCGGCGACGATGAGGTCGAGCTCTTCGTCGGTCCAGTCAGTGCCGATCTTGCCCTGATCCGCCAAGCGCCCCTCCGGAACCGAAGGTTGCCGTAGATGAACCGAAGGGGAAAGGGCCACCTGACTGCACTTCCTTGGACAATCGCATGGACACTGCTTTAACCCGCGTCATGCGACGGCTGGAGACCGTCCATTTCGGGCGCCCCCTCTGATTTTGCTGCGGTTTCGGGAATCGGTCGGACATGGTCGCGGGCGGGGTCAGGCTTGTTTTCATGACCGAAGACATCGAACCGACCGAAACCCCGACCTCCGCCGAACCGCCGCTGGCCCGCACCGATCCGAAGCGGAAGCGGGAATATCGCCCCTACAAGATCCGGGGGCCCGAGACCTGGGCCCTGATCCGCGAGAGCTATCTCTCCGGAGCCTCCGCCAAACAGCTGGCGCGTCGCTATGACGTCACCGAGTGGGCCATCTGGCGGCGCGCGTGGAAGGAGGGCTGGACCAAGCTGGACCGGGTCGAGGCGCGGGCGCCCGACGCCCTGTCTCCGTCACCTCTGCCGGGAGCGCAGTCGGGGGGCGATCCGGCGGCGCTGGCCCGGCGCGCCCTGCTGGGGGTGGAGCACGCCATGGCGGCCGGAAGGCTGGACGAGGCGGCCGATCTGGCGCGGCTGGCGGCGTCGCTGTCGCGGCTGGGAGCGGCGCCGGGCGCAGGGAGTGCGGGCGCGGGCGGGGCGCCGGGCGGGGACTGGGTGTCTCTGGCCGACGTGAAGCGGGCGCTGCTGGGCGGCAGCTTTGCGTCGGAGCTGATGTCGATCGACCCCGACGACCCGACGCCGAACCCGGTGAAGTGGGATTACTGGACCGAGCTGAAGGCGATCAACGACCGGCTGGACGGGGTCAACTTCGCCTGCAAGATGTTCGTTCAGGCGACCGGCGGGCAGGGGGTGGCCTATACCCAGTCCGGCATGCGGGCGGCGCGCGAGGAGGCCGCGCGCTACAAGCTGTGGCGCGAGACGGTGGACGGACAGGCGCCGGTTCCGCCCCTGCCCGACTTGCCCTAGGACGGGGCCGAGACCTTGCCGGAGCCCAGCCATGACCGCCGCCGACTTCACGCCGCTGAACGATCTCGAACGCCTGCTGATCGCGGCGACGGGGGGCGGGGCGGAAGAACGGAAAGCGTTCGAGGCGGCCGTGCTGGAGCACGACCTGTGGGCCGGCGTGCCGGCGGGGGCGGATCCCGCGGGCGATCCCCTGACGCTGGTGACGGGGCGGGCGAAGGACGGCTCGGTGGCCACGGCGCTGTTCACCGCGCGCGAGCGGGTGGCGGCGACCCTGTCCGTGGCGACGCCGGTCAGCTTTCCGGGGCGGGACCTGCTGACCTCGGTGATGGGGCGCGACGCGGTGCTGAACCCCGGGCACGGGCACGGGGTGCGGTGGAGCTCGGCCGCCATCGGCGCGCTGCTGGGCATGACGGCGCCGTCGGCCGCGGTGCGCACGCCCGTGGCCGTGGCCGTGCCGAAGGAGACGCCGAAGGGTCTGGTCGAGGGGGTGACGCGGGCGCTGGGCGCCGCGCCGCAGGTGAAGGGGGCGTGGCTGGCGCTGGCGAAATGGGCCGGGGAGGCGGAGAACGGCTTCCTGCTGGACGTGCGGATCGCGCCGGAAGAGGCGGCGACGCTGCCGGCGCTGATGGACGCGGCGCTGGCGGAGGTGGAGCTGGACGCGCGGCTGGACGTGGTGACGCGCCGGCCGGACGAGGCGGCGGGCGCGGGGCTGGAGCTGATCGCGCCGCGGTGAGCGGCTCCGGCTTCCATGCTGCGCGCGGGGTCACGGTCCCGGCCCGCGAGGCGATCCGCCCCGGCGGTCAGGACCCCCGGGTGACGACGATGGCGACGGAGGTGGTATAGAACCGCTCCAGCGCCAGTTTCAGGTGCGGCTCGGCGCGGTAGGGCGGCAGGTCCAGATAGCGGTCGACGGGGCCGCCGCCGGGGGTCAGGTCCAGCGGGGCGACGTGATGGCCGGCGGCGGTCAGGCGGTCGGCCAGCTCGCGCAGGTCGCGGGCGCGGAACAGGACGGTGCCCTGATGGTCGACGGTGTGCTCGTCCGAGCTGAGGTTGAACTCGGTGGTGTGCACGGCGACGCCGCCGGGCCGCAGCGTGGCCAGAGAGGCCTCGATGAAGTCCAGCCCGGCGGCGAGGGAGCCGAGATGCTCCAGCGCGCAGGCGGACCAGCAGAAGTCGAAGCCGCCCAGGTCCGGGGGGATGGCGGTCATGTCGGCGGGGCGGAAGGCGACGCGGTCGATCAGGACGTCGGGCGGGCAGAGGTCGGGGCGCTGCAGCGGATCCAGCCCGGCGGCGTGCTGGGCGGTCTCGATCCAGCCGACGCCGGCGGCGGCCTCGGCGTGCAGGTCGGTGGCCGTGATGCGGCAGCCGCGGGCGGCGAAATACGCCGGCAGGGGCTCGTGGCCGACGCCGAAGCCGAGGCCGCGGGCGCCCATGCGCAGCAGACCCCGCTCGTGCAGGGCCTGGGCGATGACCGCGAACTCCCAGAGCTTGCGGTGATAGCGCAGGCGCTCGCCGAGGCTGGCGGTCCACCAGGCGAACCAGCCGGTCTCGAAGTCCGACTGGCGGCAGACGGGGGAGCGGTCCAGAGCGCGGGCCGCGGGCCAGGCGTCGGGCGGCGGCACGGGCCGGCCGCGCCAGATCTCTTCCGGGGGGAGAGCGGTCACAGACGGTCCAGCAGGGGGAGGAGCCGCTCGGGCGGGCGGGCGACCACGGCGCCGCGCGGGGTGACGACGACGGGGCGCTCGATCAGCCGGGGGTGGGCGACCAGGGCGTCGAGGATCGCGTCCTCGTCGGCGTCGGGGCCGGGGGCCTCGGGCTCGCCGCGGCGCAGCAGGCCCGACGGCGGCAGGGCCAGCCGGGCCAGCAGGGCCGTCAGCGAGGCGCGGTCGTGGACCCCCGCCAGGTAGTCGACGATCACCGGCTCGATGCCCCGGTCGCGGATCAGCTGAAGCGCCTCGCGCGACTTGGAGCAGCGGGGATTGTGATGCAGTTCGACGGCGGCCATGGGCGGAAGGTGCAGGGGGCGATCGGCGGGGGCAAGCGGTCACGTCGGGTTTCGGGCACGACTTTTTGCAGGTGCGAAGGTTGCGGACCGCGACCGGCGGTCGCATCTGGCCCCGATGACCGCCGAAGCCGCCCCCCTCCCGCCCGTCAGACGCGGCCCCGGATTTCCGGAGTTCGTGGCGCTGGTCGCCTTCCTGATGGCGCTGAACGCCCTGGCGATCGACGCCATGCTGCCCGCCCTGCCGGCGATCGGCGACGCGCTGGGCGTGGCGCGCGAGAACGACCGGCAGTGGATCATCACCGCCTATCTGCTGGGCTTCGGCGTGGCGCAGGTGGTCTATGGGCCGCTGGCGGACCGGTACGGGCGCAAGCCGATCCTGATGCTGGGCGTGGGTCTGTACGTCGCCTTCGCGGCCATGGCGGCGTTCGCCCAGACGTTCGAGACGCTGATCGTCGCGCGGCTGGGCTGCGGACTGGGCGCCGCGTCGCTGCGGGTGCTGGCGGTGTCGATCGTGCGCGATCGCTATGAGGGGCGGACGATGGCGCGGGTGATGAGCCTGAGCTTTCTCGTCTTCCTGGGCGTGCCGATCATCGCTCCGAGCGTGGGGGCGGCGATCCTGACGGTGGCGCCGTGGCCTTGGATCTTCGGCGTGCTGGCCATCTCCGGCGCCGCGGTGATGCTGTGGGCGGCGATCCGGCTGCCGGAGACGCTGAAGCCGGAAGATCGGTTGCCGATCCGGCCGTCGCGCATCGCCGGCGCCTTCCGCGAGGCGCTGACCGAGCGGCAGTCGCTGGGCTACACCCTGGCGATGACGGCGATCACGGCGGCCCTGTTCGGCTTCCTGAACTCGTCCCAGCAGGTGTTCGCCCACGTCTTCGACGCGGAGGCCGCCTTTCCCCTGGTGTTCGCGGCGATCGCGTCGGGCATCGCGGCGGCCAGTCTGCTGAACGCCACCTTCGTGGAGCGCTTCGGCAGTCGAATGCTGTCGCACTGGGCCCTGATCGGCTTCACGGCGGTGGCGTCCGTGCACGCGGCGATCTCCATGGCGGGGCATGAGACCATCTGGGTGTTCGGGGTGCTGCAGGGGCTGACGATGTTCTGCTTCGGGTTCGTGGCCGGGAATTTCGGCGCCATGGCGATGGAGAAGATGGGCCACATCGCCGGCACGGCCAGCTCGGCGCAGGGCTTCATTTCCACGACGTTCGGCTCCATCGCCGGCTTCGTCATCGGCCAGCAGTTCGCGGGGACGGCGACGCCGATGATCCTGGGCATCGCCACGTGCGGCGCGATAGCCCTGGCCTGCGTCTTCTGGGCCGAGCGCGGCAAGCTGTTCCAGTCGCATCACGCGAGCGTGCGCGCCGCCGAGGCTTGACCTCCGGGCGACGGAGGGGGTTGATCCGCCTCCCGATGTTTCCGGAGTTCGCCCGATGTCCGTCCGTTCCCTGTTGCTCGCCGGCGCCTGCGCCGTCGCCCTGTCCGGCTGCGCCCAGATGGGCGGCATGATCCCCGGGGCGAACGAGGCGGCCCAGCCGGCGCGTCCGACGCAATGGGTGGTCGACGCCCACTCCTATGCGCGCCCGGAAGCGGCGCACGTCACCCACGTCGATCTGGACCTGAGCGCGGACTTCGCCGCCAGGCGCCTGTCGGGCACGGCGACTCTGGACGTGCAGGGCCAGCCGGGCGCGACCGAGCTGGTGCTGGACGTACGCGATCTTGACGTGAAGGCGGTCCGCGGCGCCGACGGCGCGGCGCTGCCGTTCCGGATCGGCGCGCCGCGCGAGTTCATCGGCAGCCCGCTGACCATCGCCGTGCCGGCGCTGCGCGCGGGCGAGACGCGCAAGGTCGTGATCGAATACGCCACGCGCCCGGACGCGGCGGCGCTGCAGTGGCTGACGCCGCAGCAGACGGCGGGCGGGCAGAAGCCCTATCTGTTCAGTCAGGGGCAGGCGATCCTGACGCGGACCTGGGTGCCGACCCAGGACAGCCCGGGGATCCGCCAGACGTGGTCCGCCCGCATCGTCGTGCCGTCGGACCTCAAGGCGGTGATGAGCGCCGAGATGCTGACGCCGGGCGGCGAGCCCGCCGGCCCGGGCCGCACGGCCTACCGCTTCCGCATGACCAATCCGGTGCCGCCGTATCTGATCGCCCTGGGCGTCGGCGACATGGCCTTCGAGGCCATCGACGAGCGCACGGGCGTCTGGACGGAGCCGTCGCGCCTGCACGCGGCGCACGACGAACTGGCGCCGACGGCCGAGATGGTGGACGTGGCCGAGGACCTGTACGGCCCCTATCGCTGGGGCCGCTACGACCTGCTGGTGCTGCCGCCGTCGTTCCCGTTCGGCGGCATGGAGAATCCGCGTCTGACCTTCGCCACGCCGACCATCATCGCCGGCGACCGGTCGCTGGTGTCGCTGGTCGCGCACGAGCTGGCGCACAGCTGGTCCGGCAATCTGGTGACCAATGCGACGTGGGACGACTTCTGGCTGAACGAGGGCTTCACCGTCTATTTCGAGAACCGGATCATGGAGGCGGTCTACGGCCGCGACCGCGCCATGCAGGAGCAGGTGCTGGGCTGGCAGGGCCTTCAGGACACGATCGCCGACCTTCCGCCTGAAGACACGCGCCTGAAGCTCAATCTCGTCGGGCGCGACCCGGACGAGGGCATGAACGACGTCGCCTATGAGAAGGGCGCCTTCTTCCTGCGGACCATCGAGCGCACGGTCGGGCGGGACCGGTTCGACGCCTGGCTGAAGGGCTATTTCGAGCGCAACGCCTTCCGCCCTATGACGACCGAGTTCTTCCTGGAGGACATCCGGACCCACCTGATCCGGGGCGATCAGGCGCTGGAGAACCGGCTGATGATGGACGCCTGGATCTATCAGCCCGGCCTGCCGTCGAACGCCGTGGCCCCGACGTCGGACGCCTTCGTGGCGGTGGACGCGGCCGCGAGGGCGACGTTCGCCGACGGCGCGCCGCCTCCGCGCGTCCTGTGGGACGGCTGGAACACCCAGCAGCGCCAGCGTTTCCTGGCATGGCGGCCGGAGGGCCTGCAGGCGGGGACCGACTGGCTGACGCCCGCCCAGCTGGCCGCGCTGGACGAGACGCTGGACCTGTCGGACGAGGGCAACGCCGAGGTGCGCTTCGCCTGGCTGCAGATCGGGCTGGCCCACCGCTACGAGCCGGCGGCGGTCAGCGCCGAGCAGTTCCTGCTGTCGATGGGCCGCCGCAAGTTCGTGCTGCCCCTGTTCACCACCATGTGGGCCGAGGGCGACTGGGGCCGGGCGCTGGCGACGCGCGTCTATGCGAAGGCGCGCCCGCTGTACCACCCGGTCACCACCAACAGCGTGGACGCGGTCGTGGGACGCCCGGCCGGCTGACGCGTCAGCCCTCTCCCGCCATCGCCTCCGCGGCCGACGTCAGCTTGACCGTGCGGCCGCGGGGGTCGTCATTGGTGAAGACGGCGGCGATCTTCATCGCCTCGGCCCATTCGAACCCTTCGTAGCGGCCCATGACCATGAGGCCGGTCGACAGGGCGTCGGCGCGCGTGGCGTTGGGATGCAGGACCGTGACGCCGACGGTGTCGACGTCGATGGCGCGGCCCGAGCGCCCGTCGATCAGGTGCGACACGATCCGCTCGCCCTGGCGGAAGCCCTTGCGGAAGACGGTCGAGGTCGACACCGCAAGATCGTGGCAGCCGACCACGAGCGGGCGGGTGGCCGGGCCGGGGAACGGCGGCAGCGCCACGCTCCACGGGCGGCCGTCGGAGCGGATGCCCCGCGCCTTCACGTCCCCGTCGAAGTCGATGACGTGCGAGGTCGCGCCCATGCCGGACAGGCGACGCGACAGACGTTCCAGCGCCAGACCCTTGGCCATGCCCGAAAGGTCCAGTTTCATGCCCCCGGGCTGCACGGCGGCCCGCGCGCCGCGGTTGAGGCGCAGCTTCGTCCAGCCCGACGCCTCGACCGCCGCGGCGATCTCGGCGTCCGACGGGGTGGGGGTGAGGACGGGCCGCCGCCCTGCCGGGCCGAAGCCCCACAGGTCGATCAGGGCGCCGAGGGTGGGATCGAAGGCGCCGGCGGTGTCGTCGCCCAGATCGAGGCCGGCCATGAGGGCGTCCCACAGGGTCTCGGACAGCTCCCACGTGCCGGCGGGCGCCGCATTGAAGCGGCTGATCTCGCTGGTCGGGGACCAGCGGCTGAACACCGCCTCCATCTTCGACAGTTCGTCGCGGCAGGCCTCAAGGAGGTCCGGCGGCGCGACCCCGGGCGGCACGATCACCTGCGCGCGCCAGCCGGCGCCGAAGGCCTGATCGCCGAGGTCGTACATGGGGCCGACGGGCGGCGGCTCCGGCGGTGACGTCACGGGAGGGATCAGCACGCGCGGCGGCTCGGCGTCGGCCGGAGAGTCGGGCGTCGGAGCGAAGGGGTCGAGGTCGGTCACCGACCCCGAATGCCCGTCCGGGAGCGGAGCGGCAAGCCTCACCAGCGCCGCGACACCCCGATCCAGACGGTGCGCGGGGGGGCGAAGGAGGCGACGCCCGTGCCGGTCTCGGCGGTCTCGAGATCGGCGTCGGTCAGGTTGAGGACCTCAACCCAGACCGCGGCCGGGCCGAAGGCGCGCTCCAGCCGCGCGTCCAGCGTCAGCGCCGGGTCCAGGACGCGGGCGTTCAGATCGTCGTCGAAGCGGCGGCTTTCCCAGCGCGCGTCGGCCGACAGGGTCCAGTCGGGGGCGAAGGTCCAGTCGGCGCCCGCGGTGGCGGACCAGATCGCGGCCTGGGCAGGTCGCAGGCCGGTGAGCTGGGGCGCGGCCGATCCGCCGTCGAGGCGGGCGTCGGTGGCGGAAAGCGCGGCCCGAAGGTCGAGGCCGTCGACGGGGCGCCACGCCGCGTCCAGTTCCAGACCGACGGCGTCGATCACGCCCGCGTTGCGCCGCTGGCGCAGAACGCCCCCTGCCGGGATGAAGCCGGCGACGGGATAGGTTCCGGGGCCGAAACCGACGGTGACGTTGACGACGGCGTCCTCGACACGGACGGCGAAGGCGGTGGCGCGAAGGTCCAGCCGGTCGGTCTCGCGCGCCAGGCCGATCTCGGCCCCGGTCAGACGTTCGGGTTCGAGCGCGGCATTGGCCTCCGTGACGTCGTTGCCGACCCGGAAGGGGCGGTGCAGCTCGTTCAGCGTGGCGGGCCGGAATGCGGAGTAGGCGGCGGCGCGCACGGACCAGTCGGACGTCAGGGCGCGGCGGACGCCGAGGCGCGCGGACACCACCTCGCCGGAGCGGTCGGGAGACGCGGCGTCCAGCGTGGGAGCGCCGGTCGGGGCGTCGGCCTCGCGCCGGAAGGCGCCTGTCGCCTCCCAGCGGTCGAGACGCAAGCCGCCCGCCACCAGCCATGGGCCTTTGGTCCACGAGCCCTCGGCGTAGGCGCCGACGACCGACGTCTCGCCGCCGGCTTCCCGCGTGCGGGTGAACTGGCCGCTCATGAAGCGGAAGCGTTCGTTGGTTTCACCCTCCGCCGTGCGGGCGTCGAGGCCCAGCTCGCCCTCCAGCCCGCCGCGGCGGAGGCGCCAGGCGGCGTTGACGCCCCATGCCGTCGCAGGCGTCGCGTACTGGTCGTTGGCGGGCGTGGTGGAGGCCCGGTCGGCGGCGACGGCGGCGGAGGAGTTCTGAAGGTCCGAGGTGCTGCGCCACAGCTGGACGCGCCAGCCGGGCGCCCCGGCCGTGGGCGCGCGGGCGGCGGTCAGCGACAGAGACGTGCCCTCGGCCGTCGCGCGGGCCCCGTCGAGGCCGGAGCCGCGCTCCTCGCGGAAGGCCGCGGCGCGCGCGGAGACGAGGACCGGGCCGACCGGCATGTCGAGACGCAGCGAGCCCGACAGGGCGTCCAGATCCAGCGCGCGATCGGCGGCGCCGCGGTCGGGGGCGCGGACGGGGACGTGGCCCTCCGTGCGCTCATGCCCCGCTGTGGCGATCCAGCGCAGCGGACCGAGGTCGCCCGTGCCGGAGGCGGCGATGCGGGCCGACCCGCGCTGGCCGATCGCGGCGGAGACCGCGCCGCCGTCGTCGCGTTCGCGCAGGACCACCGCCCCGGTCAGGGCGCCCGCGCCCCAGGGCCCGGAGCCGCCGGCGCGCACCACGTCGAGGCCGGACAGCCCCTCGACCGGCTGCCGGCTCCAGATCACCCAGCCGCCGAAGGGGTCGTTCAGCGGGACGCCATCCAGGGTGACCAGCGCCCGCCCGGCGCCGGTGGGCGCCACGGCGCGCAGGGACAGACCTTGGGTGGTCGGATTGGCGGTCAGACTGGTGTTGCGGCGGAACAGGCCGACGGCGGGGACGGCGCCGAGGGCCTCGTCAAGTCGGGCCTCGCCGGCCAGCGTCTCCTCGCCGATGCGGGTGACGGAGAAAGCGGCGTCGCCGGCGGCGGGCGGAAGGCGCGGGGCGGTGACGACGACCTCGTCGACGACGGTGACGGGCGGGTCCTGAAACATCAGGTCAGGCGGGCCATAAGGCTCTCGGCGAACTCGGTCAGGGTGTCGTCGCGCGCCCCCATGACGACGATGCGGTCGCCGGCGCGGGCGAGGTCCAGCAGGCGCGCGGCCGCGCCCTCGCGCGAGGCGACGACCTCGGCCGTGCGGCCGGAAGACGACAGGGGCCCGATCACGACCTCCGAACCCACGCTGCGATCCGTGGTTCCGCCGTAGTAGACCGGCTGCGGCATCAGGACGACGTCGTCGGGGGCGAGACCGTGGTCGAAGGCGGCGGCCAGTTCGGCGCCCATCAGCTTCAGCGGGCCGTGGCCGTGCGGCTGGAAGAAGACCAGCAGGCGGCCGGGGAAGTCGCGCAGGGTCTTCAGGGTCGCGGCGATCTTGTCGGGGTTGTGGGCGAAGTCGTCGATCACGGTCACGCCGCCGGCCGTGCCGACGACCTCCAGCCGGCGCCGGATGCCGGAGAAACGCGACAGGGCGTCGGCGGCGTCGGCGGGCTCGACGCCGAGGGCCACGGCGGCGCCCACGGCGGCGAGCGCATTGGCGACGTTGTGTGCCCCGGGGGTCTTCAGGGTCACCTCGACCGGCGCGCGGCCGTGCGGGGTCAGCCGGAAGGCGATGCCGTCGGGCCGGGGCGTCAGGGCGTCGGCGAACAGCGCGGCGGACGGGTCGGTCAGCGAGAAGGTGATCGCGTCGGGAAACTCCGCCGCCAGCGCCGCCGTGCCGGGGTTGTCGAGGTTGATCACCAGCCGGCCCGCCCGCCGGGCGAAGCCGCCGAACAGGTCATGCAGCTCCTCCAGCGACTTGTGGTCCAGGGCGACGTTGTTCACCACGGCCACGCCGGCGTCGTAGCGGGCGATGGAGCCGTCGCTCTCGTCCACCTCGGCCACGAACAGGTCGGGTGAGCCGACGCGGGCGCTGGCGAAGGGGTTCGACGGATCGGAGACGTCCTTCATCACCGCGCCGTTCATGACGGTCGGGTCGCGCCCGGCGTCGGACAGGATGCGGGCGATCATGCCGGTGACGGTCGACTTGCCCGAGGTGCCGGCCACGCCGACGGAGGTTTCGGCCGCGTTGAACAGGCGCGACAGGAGCTCGGGCCGGGTCAGCAGGGTCGCGCCGACGCGACGGGCGGCGGCGACGTCGGGCACGGTGTCCTCGATGGCGCCGGAGGCGACCACGATCTGGTCCGGGGACACGACGCCCGATCCGTCCTGGGGCCACAGGCCGAAGCCCTTCGCCTCCAGCCAGGCGAACTTCTCCGCCGTGCGCCCCTGGTCGCGAGAGCGGTCGGAGCCCTCCACGCGCGCCCCCGAGGCGGAGACGATCAGGGCCAGCGGCAGCATGCCGGAGCCGCCGATGCCGCAGAAGAAGTAGGAGGCCTGATTCATGCTTGATCCGGAGGGGCGAAACCGGGGAGGGTCGCCGCTGACTAGCACGGGCACGGGCGCGGACCACAGATGAAGATCGGCATCGTCAACGCCAGCTCGCGCTTCGATCCTGACCGGGCCGCGGCGATCCAGGCGTGGTTCGCCGAGCATCTGCCGGACCGGTCGGTGCAGGTGGTGTTCCACCCGGCGACCTTCGGCAAGCACGGCCATTTCGGCGGCGACGACCGCAGCCGCGCCGACGCCTTCGTGGAGTTCGCCAACGATCCGCGGCTGGACGCGGTCTGGTTCGCGCGCGGCGGCTACGGTGCCTGCCGCATCGCCGAGGCGGTGGTCCCGCGGCTGGGGCCGGCGGCGAGGAAGAAGCGGTACCTGGGCTATTCCGACGCCGGCAGCCTGCTGGCCATCCTGTACAGGCACGGGATCGGCGAGGTGGCGCACGGGCCGATGGCGTCGGACGCGGTGCGCAACGATCCGACGGCGATGCGGGCCCTGAACTGGCTGAAGTCGGGCGATCCGGGGGGGTGGGAGCCCAGCCTGCACGAGGACCCGCGCCCGGCCGTCGCCTTCAACCTGGCCATCCTGGACGCGCTTGTGGGGACGGCGCTGGAGCCGGACCTGACGGGCCACGTGCTGATGCTGGAGGACGTGTCCGAGCCGATGTACCGGATCGACCGGATGATGTTCCACGTCACCGGTCAGGCCAGCATCCGCAAGGTGGCCGGCATCCGCATGGGCCGCGTCTCGGCCGTGGTGGAGAACGATCCGGATTTCGGCCTGACCGCCGAGGAGATCGCCCGCTACTGGTGCGAGCGGTCGGGGATTCCGTATCTGGGGACGGCCGACATCGGCCACGACCGCGACAACAAGGTCGTGCCGTTCGGGCCGCGCGTGTGAGGCGCAACTTCCACCAGATCGCCTATGCGGAGCTGGAGGTCTGCAACGCGCTGGAGCGGGCGGACCTGAAGGCCTGCGTGGCGAAGACGGGGCTGGGCGCGGGCGCCCGGGCGCTGGAGATCGGGGCGGGGAACGGCGAGGTGTCCGTGCTGCTGGCCGGCGACTTCGGCATGACGGTCGAGGCCGTCGAGCTGGATTGGGGCATGGCGGCGCTGGCGCAGGCGCGGATCGACGCGGCGGGCGTGGCGGATCGGGTCACCCTGCACCGCCTGAGGTCGGACACGGTGCTGGCCGACCTGCGCGGGCTGGATCTGATCTGCGTCATCGGCGCGACGGAGCCGACGGGCGAGGGGGTGCGCGCGCCGCGCGCCATGCTGGAGGGGCTGAAGCCGCATCTGAAGGACGGCGGCCAGGTGATCTGGGGCGACCTTTTCTGGAAGGGCGAGCCGCCGGCGCCGCTGCGGCAGGTGATGGAGCTGTCGAACCTGTACGCCACGCATGACGGCTGGCAGGCCGCGGCGCGTGAGGCGGGGTATGAGGTCGCCTCGGCCGACGTGTCCACAGACGCGACCTGGGACCGCTATCTGGCCGCCATGGACGGCGCCGCACGCGACTGGATCGCCGGCCATCCGGACGCGGAGGAGCGGCGCATGGTCGAAGCCTCGGCCGACCGGGTGAAGGCCATGTTCGACTTCGGCCGGCCGTGGCTGGGCTTCGGCCTGTACCTTTTCCGCAAAGCCTGACCGCAGAAACCGCAGGCTTCGGGGCGCCGATGGGCTATAGCCGCCGGATGACCCCCGACGAACGCCGCGAGGCCATGCTGGATCTGGCCGATCCCGACCGCACCTGCAGTCCGGAGGCCGTGCGGCGGCTGACCGTGCTGGGGCTGGCCGAGCCGACGGGAAAGACAGGCGTGCGGTTGACGTCGGCAGGCTGGAGCGAGCTGGGCGAGCCGGGCCGCCGGTTCCGCGGCCATGGCCCGCTGCGGGCCTAGCGGAACGGCGGCTCGTCGAAGGCCCGGAGCTTGCGGCTGTGCAGGCGCTGGCCCTCCTGCCGCAGCAGGTCGACGGCGTGGATGCCGATCTGCAGGTGTTCCGAGATGGAGCCTTCGTAGAAGCGGTTGGCCTGACCGGGCAGCTTGATCTCGCCATGCAGCGGCTTGTCGGAGACGCAGAGCAGCGTCCCGTAGGGCACGCGGAAGCGATAGCCCTGGGCGGCGATGGTGGCGCTTTCCATGTCGATGGCGACGGCGCGGCTCTGGTTGAAGCGCAGCGCCGACTTCGTGTAGCGCAGCTCCCAGTTGCGGTCGTCGGTGGTGACGACGGTGCCGGTGCGCAGGCGCCGCTTCACCTCCTCGCCCGGCATGCCGGAGACGACCTTGGTGGCGTCGTAGAGAGCGCGCTGGACCTCGGCGATCGAGGGAATCGGGATGTCCGGCGGCAGCACCGCGTCCAGCACGTGGTCGTCACGCAGATAGGCGTGGGCCAGGACGAAGTCGCCGATGGTCTGGCTGGGGCGCAGGCCGCCGCAGTGGCCGATCATCATCCAGACGTGCGGCCGGGTGACCGCAAGGTGGTCGCAGATCGTCTTGGCATTGGACGGGCCGACGCCGATGTTGACCAGGGTGATGCCTTCATGCCCCGGCGCGGTCAGGTGCCAGGCGGGCATCTGATGCTTCTTCCAGGCCGCGTCGAGCACGGCGGCCTCGGGATCGGCGGTGTCCTTGTCGACGACCACGCCGCCCGCGCAGACGAGGGTCTGGTAGGGGGTGTCCGGATCGCGCAGCTGCCCCACGGCCCAGCGCACGAACTCGTCGACGTAGCGGTTATAGTTGGTGAAGAGGACGTAGCTCTGCACCGCCTCGACGGGCGTGCCCGTGTAATGCCGCAGGCGCGCCAGCGAGAAGTCGGTGCGCAGGCCGTCGAACTGGGCCAGCGGGAAGTCCTCGCCCGGATCGAACAGGCCGTCGGAAATCTCGTCGCCGATGTGGGCCAGGTCGGTGGTGGGGAACCAGCGGGCGATGGCGGCGGTCTGGGTGCGGTCCAGCGCCACGTCCGAACCGTCCATCACGTAGGGGAAGGGGATTTCCTGATCCGACGGCTCGACCTCGAAGGTCGCGCCGTAGTCGCGAGCCAGCAGTTCCAGCTGTTCGGTCAGATAGGGGCGGAACAGGTCGGGCCGGGTGACGGTCGTGGAGTAGACGCCGGGGCGCGACATGCGGCCGTAGGCGCGGGCCTCGAGGTTGGCCGGCCGCTCGCCGAACCAGGTCACCTTGAGTCTGGGATAGGCGAACAGGCCGTTCGCCCGGGCTTCCGCGTCGGCGCGTTCGCCGGTCGCGAGGAAGGTCTTCACCGCGGTGCGGAGTTCGGCGACCGATTGTGCGTAGAGGGTTTCGAGGCGGTCCAGCGCCGCCTGCGCGTTCATCTGTTCTGTCATGGCCTCCCTTAACGGAGGAACGTGACCTTGGCGAGACGGGCCGTCTTGCAGCCGGTCCTCGCCGCGCGGGGCCCACGGCCTGGGGGCGTCAGCCCAGCGTGCGCCGGAAGAAGTCGCTGACGTCCGCCAGGACCGGCGCCTTGCGGCGGAACAGCGGCGAGAAGGTCGCGATCAGGTCTGCGTGGTTCAGGCCTTCATAGAGCTTCGCCTCCACCGGGGCGCCGAGGGCGTGCAGACGGTCGCGCAGGATCTCGGTGTCCTCGGCGTGCACGACGACGTCGGCCGTCCCGTGACCCAGCCAGATCGGCGGGGCGTCGGCGCGGGCGAAGGTGACGGGCTGGGTCAGGGTCGGGTCGGGCGCGCGGCCGAAGGCGTTGACCGAGGCCGGAACGTTGAAGGGCAGGAACTCGTAGGGGCCGGCCAGTCCGGCGGCGGCCCGGATCAGGCCCGACTGATCGACCGCGGCCATGTAGCGACGATCCAGCGTGATCATCAGCGCCAGATGGGCGCCCGCCGAATGGCCGGCGACGCCAAGGCGGTCGGGGTCGCCGCCGTGCTCGCGCGCCACCGCGGCCACGCGGGCGGTGGCGGCCGCCGCGTCCTCCACAAAGGCCGGGAAGCGGACCTGCGGCACGACGCGGTAGTCGGGCAGGGCGACGAGGAAGCCCTGTGCCGCCAGCGCCTGGGCGGCCCAGCCGTAGTGATCCCGGGAGCCGGAGTCCCAGCCGCCGCCGTAGAAAAAGACGATCACCGGCAGGGGCCGCGACCGATCCCGGGGCGCGTAGAGGTCGAACCTCTGACGGGGGTCGTCACCGTAGGGCAGGTCGCGCGCGATCCGGCCGGCGCCGCGATCGCGGGGGCCCAGCGCATTGAGCGCCGCCAGCGGCGAGCAGGCGGCGGCGAGCGAGGCGAGGGCGGAGGCGAGGACGGCGCGACGGGTCATGGCGGGCAGATACGGAACGGGCAACGGACCGGCCGCGCCCGTCGATCCATGAAATTTCCGCGTCATTTGAGTCGGCTGCGGAATAGTTGTCGCAAAAGCTTTACATCGTCGCGTTTTGGCGCATTCTTCCTTCCGAACCCTGACCTTTTTCGAGCTGTGGAGGCGCGCTCATGATCCGGAAAGTCACTTCGTCCCTTGTGCTGGCGCTCGCCGTGACGACGGGAGCGGGCCCCGTTCTGGCGACCCCGGCCGACCCCGTGACCAAGGCCGTGATGGTCTGCGGTCAGGATCAGATCACCGCCCGCAGCTATGAGCGCACCTATGGCGAGCGTCCGGTGTTCATGACGGCGCGTCAGGTGCTGGAGGCCGACAAGGGTTGGGAGGCGCCGCGCTGCATGAGCGAGCGCGAGTACGCCGAACTGGTGAGGGTCAACGACGCGCGCGTCCGCGCCGCGCGCTGATCCGCCTTCGCGAGGAAACGGGGGCGGAGCCGCCGGCTCCGCCCCTTTCTCATGCCCGGTCACTCGGCCTTGAGGTGCTGGTCCAGCCAGCCGAACACGGTCTGGTGCCATTGCAGGCTGTTGGCCGACTTCAGCACCCAGTGGTTCTCGTCCGGGAAGACCAGCAGGCGGCTTTCGATGCCGCGGCGCTGCAGGGCGTTGAAGGTGGCCAGCCCCTGCGAGGTCGGGATGCGGAAGTCCAGGTCGCCCTGCACCACCAGCATGGGCACGCGCCACTTGTCGACGTGGTGGACGGGGTTGAAGCGTTCGTAGCCCTCGGGGTTCTCGAACACGGGGCCGCCGTTTTCCCACTCGGTGAACCACAGCTCCTCGGTCTCATAGCCCATGGCGCGCGTGTCGAAGACGCCGTCGTGATTGACGAGGCATTTCCACGGCTCGTTCCAGTTGCCGGCGATCCAGTTGACCATGTAGCCGCCGTAAGACGCGCCCAGTGCGCAGGCGCGGTCGCCGTCCAGGAAGTCGTAGGTCGAAAGGGCGTGGGCCCAGCCCTTCTGCAGGTCCTCCAGCGGGCGGTCGCCCCAGTGCTGGCTGATCGAGTCGGTGAAGGCCTGGCCGTAGCCGGTCGATCCGTGGAAATCGATCATGACGACGGCATAGCCCGCGCCGGCGTAGCTCTGCGGGTTCCAGCGATACGACCAGCCGTTGCCGAACGATCCCTGCGGCCCGCCGTGGATCAGGAAGGCGACGGGCGCCTTTTCGCCCGGGGCCAGGCCCGCGGGCTTGATGACGTAGCCGTGGACCGTCTCGCCGTTCCAGCCGGCGAAGGTGAACTGCTCCGCCTCGCCGAAGATCTCGTCGGCCAGCTGGGGATTCGCGCGGGTGATCTGACGCGGCATTTCACGGCCGCGGTACGTCTTGAACCAGAGCTCGGCCGGAGAATCGAGCGCGTCGCGCGAGAAGACGAATCCGGTCGGCGTCAGGTCGAAGGCGCCGACGTGGCCCGGGCCGGTCATCGGCACGACGTTCCCGCTGCGCACGTCGATCCCGAACAGGCGCGTCTGGCCGACGTCGCCGGCGGTGACGTAGACGGTGCGTCCGTCGGGGGACCACTGCAGGCTGTCGGCGGAGCGGTCCCACTCCGTGGCGATCTGGCGCGTCCGTCCGGTGGCCACGTCCATCAGGGTGACGACATAGCGGTCGGCCTCGAACCCCGGGCGGGCCATGGCCCGGTACGCCAGCGTGCGGCCGTCGGGCGAGAAGACCGGGCCGGCGTCCCAGGCGTCGTTGGCGTCGGTCAGGTTCGCGAACTGGCCGGAGCCCGACAGGTCGGTGCGGAACAGGTCGAAATTGGTGCTCCACGGTTCGGTCTTGCCGGCGACGCGGGCGGAGAAGACGATCCCCTGACCGTCGGGCGTGAAGGTGAAGTCGTTCTCGTCGCCGAACGGCTTGGAGGGGGTGTCGCCGTCGAAGCCCTTCGTCACCCAGACGGCCTCGCCGGCGCGGCCGTCGGCGCCGATCGGGGCCACGAACAGGTGGTTCTGCGTGCCGTCGGCCCAAGTGTCCCAGTGCCGGACGAAGACGCGGTCGTAGACCTGACCCGTCGACTTCGAGGCGGCCTCGGCCTCGGTCTTCGCCACCGAGCAGGCCAGATCGGCGCAGTCCGGATGCACGGCCAGGGCCACGGCGAGGCGATCGCCGGCGGGGCTGAGGCGGTAGGTCTGGACGTCGACGGGCAGGTCGGTGACCTGGGCCGCGCTGGCGCCCTGGTCGGCCGAGACCCAGACCTGGCTGGAGCCCGAGCGGCCCGAGAGGAAGTACAGCTTGCCGTCCGGGGCCCAGCGCGCGGTGTTGGCGCCGCCGTCGGAGATGGCCAGACGCCGCGGCTCGCTCTCGCCGGCGACCGGCTGGGCATAGAGGCTGGAGACGCCGCGGTTGTTCGGCAGGTCGGTGGCGCGGACCGAATAGATCACCGTCGCGCCGTCGGGCGAGACCTGGGGGTCCGACAGGCGGTTGACCATGATCAGGTCGTCGTAGGTGAAGCGGTCGATCTGCGCCCCCGCCTGCTGGGCGGCGGCCGGCGCGGCGGCGCCGAGGGCGAGCGCCGCGAGGGCGGCGGAGAACAGAAGCGCACTTCGCATGGGCAGACTCCGGTGGATGTGGGCGGAGGCGTAGCACGCGCCGCGCGCCGGGGTCAGCCCCGGCCCCAACCCGACCCTTGCCCGGCCGCGCGGGAGCGGCGACAACCGGGCGGATGACGCGGGCCGCCCCTCACATCGTCGACGTGCTGATCGCCGAGCGCGCCCCCCGGCTGACGCGGTCGTGGACCTGGCCGCTGGTCCGGCCGGGGCTGTACCGGCTGCTGGGCTATCGTCAGGCGCGGCGCATGGCCGACATGATCGCCGACAGCCCGGGCCGCATCGCGCTGGAGCAGGTGTCGGACCTGCTGGACCTGAAGGTCTCAGCCCTGAATCTGGACCGGTTGCCGACGGAGGGGCGGTGCGTCGTGGCGGCCAACCATCCGACAGGCATCGCCGACGGCGTGGCGGTGTTCGACGCCATCCGGGAGCGGCGACCCGACGCCATCTTCTTCGCCAACGCCGACGCCCTGAGGGTCTGCCCGCGGCTGGCCGAGACGGTGATTCCGGTGGAATGGGTCGTCGACAAGCGCACGCGGGAGAAGACGCGCGCCACGCTGGAGGCCGCGCGGGCGGCGTTCGAGGCGGAGCGCTGCGTGGTCCTGTTTCCCGCGGGGCGGCTGGCGCGGATGGAGGACGGGGCCCTGACCGATCCGGAGTGGGCGCCCACGGCGGCGTCGCTGGCGCGCAAATACCGGGCGCCGATCGTGCCGATCCACGTGTCGGGGCCGTACAGCCGGCTGTTCCATTTCTTCAACCGCTTCTCGGCCGAGCTGAGGGACGTGACCCTGTTCCACGAGCTGCTGAACAAGCGGAAGAAGCCGTTCCGTCTGATGGTCGGAAAGGCGATCCCGCCGGAGCGGCTGGACGTCGACGCGGGCAAGGCGACCTATGCGCTGAAGGCCTTCGTCGAGCGCGTGCTGCCGACCCAGCCGGACGCGGACTTCGCATGAGGTTGCCGCTGGCCGACCAGGCGGCGACGACGGCGCTGGGGCGCGCCATCGCGCCGCTGCTGCGGCCCGGCGACGCCGTGCTGCTGGACGGGCCGCTGGGGATGGGCAAGTCGACGCTGGCGCGCGGCCTGATCCGGGCGCTGGCGGGCGAGGACGTGGACGTTCCCAGCCCGACCTTCACGATCGTTCAGGTCTACGAGACCGCGCCGCCCGTGGCGCACTTCGACCTGTACCGGCTGGAACGCGCGTCAGAGGCGGCCGAGATCGGGCTGGACGAGGCGCTGGACACGGGCGCGGCGCTGATCGAGTGGCCGGAGCGGCTGGGCGACGATCCCGGGGGCTGGCTGGGGCCGGACCGGCTGACGATCCGTCTGGAAGAGGACGGCGCCGGCCGGGCTGCGACCGTTTCCGGCGCAGGGCGGTGGGAAGAGGCGGTGAAGGAGATCCATGTCCGATCGTGAAGCCCTGCGGCTCGACTTCCTGAAGTCCGCCGGCCTGGCCGAGGCGGCGCGCGCGCCCCTGCCCGGCGACGCCTCGACGCGCCGGTATGAGCGGCTGACGACGGCGTCGGGCCGGACGCTGATGCTGATGGATCAGGCGCCGTCGGCCGAAAGTCCGCCGTGCGATCCGTCGTGGACGCCTGAGCAGCGCAGGGCCGCCGGCTGGAACGCGACGGCGCGCCTGTCGGCGGGACGGATCGAGGCCTTCACCGCAGTGGCCGAGCACCTGCGGCACGCCGGGCTGTCGACGCCGGAGGTGATCGCGGTGGACGCGCCCAACGGCCTGGCGGTGATCGAGGACTTCGGCGACGACCTGTTCGCCAGGGTGATCGACGACGGCGAGCCGCAGGCGCCCCTGTATCTGGCCGCCGTCGACGCCGTCGCGCGCATCCACATGGCGGCGCTGCAGCCGCCGGTGATGCAGGGACCGGGCGGGGACTGGCCGCTGCTGACCTATGACGCCGTCGCGCTGCAGGGCGGGGCGGACCTGTTCGTGGAGTGGTGGCCGAAGTTCCGGCCGCAGGTCGACTTCGGTAAGGCGGCGCGGGACGAGTGGGCCGAGGCCTGGGAGCCGATCGCGGCCATGGGCGAAGCAAAGGCCTGGACCATCGCGCACCGGGACTATCACGCCGAGAATTTGATCTGGCTGCCGGAGCGGACGCATCACCGGCGCGTCGGGCTGATCGACTTTCAGGACGCGGTGCTGGCGCACCCGGTGTGGGACCTGCACTCGCTGCTGCAGGACGCGCGCCGCGACGTGCCGCCGGAGCTGGAGGCCGTCTGCTTCGAGCATTATTGCGACGTGGCCATGGTGCCGCGCGAGGAATACCGCGCCGACTACGCCGCGCTGGCGGCCCTGAACGAGGCGCGCATCCTGGGCGTCTTCGCCCGTCTGATCACGCGCGACGGCAAGCCGCGCTACGCGCAGTTCATGCCGCGCATGTGGGCGCACCTGGACCGCAACCTGCAGAAGCCCGGCCTGGAAAGGGTCGCCGCCTGGTTCGCCCGGCACGTGCCCGTGGAGGCGCGGCTGTGAGCGGGCCGACGACCGCCATGGTGCTGGCCGCAGGGCTGGGCACGCGGATGCGGCCGCTGACGGACGACCGGCCCAAGGCGCTGGTCGAGGTCGGCGGGCGCGCGCTGATCGACCACCTGCTGGACCGGCTGGCCGAGGGCGGGGTCGAGCGCGCGGTGGTCAACGTGCACTGGTTCGCCGACCGGCTGGAGGCGCATCTGGGCGCGCGGGGTCGCGCGCCGGAGATCGTGATCTCGGACGAGCGCGCCGAACTGCTGGAGACCGGCGGCGGGCTCAAGAAGGCGCGGGCGCTGCTGGGCGACGATCCGGTGTTCGTGGCCAACATCGACAGCGTCTGGATCGACCGCGGCGACGCCCTGGGCGATCTGATCCGCCTGTGGGATCCGGAGCGGATGGACGCGGCGCTGCTGCTGGCGCGGCGCGAGGGGTCGATCGGGTTCGAGGGCGACGGCGACTTCTTTCTGGACCGAGACGGACGGCTGACGTTCCGGGGCGAGGCGGCGTCCGCGCCCTACGCCTACATGGGCGTGCACATCACGCGGCCGGACTATGCCGACGAGGGCCCGGACGGGCCGTTCTCGCTGAGCCCGCTGTGGCGCAAGTCGGCTGCGGAAGGCCGGCTGTGCGGCTGCGTGCTTGACGGCGACTGGATGCACGTCGGCGACCCGCAGGCGCGCGACGAGGCGGAGGCGCGGCTGCGCTCGTCCTCAGGCAGCGAGCCGCCGCGCGGCGGGCGGTAGGGCAAGAGGATGACCTTCGACCCCTTCGCCGGCCCCGGTCCGCGCTGGTTCTCCATCGACGCGCACCGACCGTTCCTGGAGGATCTGGCGGACGGCGTGCTGGCGTGGCTCGGGGAGCGGGAGCCGGAGGCCCTGTCGGACGCCGTGGTCCTGCTGCCCAATCGACGGGCGGCGCGGGCCTTCTCGCAGGCCCTGGGGAAGCGGGCGGGGGATCAGGCCGTGCTGTTGCCCGAGGTCCGTCCGCTGGGCGATCTGGAGGAGGACGAGCCGCCGTTCTCGCCCGGGGACGTCGGGCTGGATCTGCCCCCGGCCATCGACGCGCGGGCGCGACGGTTCGAGCTGGCGCGGCTGATCGTGGAAGAAGACCTCCGTCCGGGCCTGACGCCGGTCGGGGCGCTGGGTCTGGCCGACGCGCTGGGACGATTCCTCGACAGCTGCCAGATCGAGGAGGTCGAGGACATGTCCCGGCTGGACGATCTGGTCACCGGCGATCTGGCCCGGCACTGGCAGGAGACGGCGCGATTTCTGCGCATCGCCACGCGGCGCTGGCCGGCGCGGCTGGCGGAACTGGGCCGGGTCGATCCGGCGTGGCGGCGCGCGCGACTTTTGCGGCTGCTGGCGGAGCGCTGGACCGAGGCGCCGCCCGACCGCCCGCTGCTGGCGGCCGGATCGACCGGCACCGCGCCGGCGGCGGCGGCGGTGCTGAAGGCCGTGGCGGGCGCGCCGCGCGGGGCGGTGGTCGTGCCGGGTCTGGACCGGGAGGCGCCCGCCGAGGTGCACGACGCCGCGATCGGCGACGCCCAACACCCCCAGCACGCTCTGGGCCGGCTGCTGGCGGCGGCCGGCGTGGCGCGCGCCGAGGTGCGGCCTTGGTTTCGGCCGGAGACGGCGGCGAGCGAGGACAGGCGGAGCCGGGCGCGTGGGCGCGTGCTGTCTGAAGCCCTTCGCCCCGCCGAGGCGACGGGCGACTGGCGCGACGCGATCGCCAAGCTGCGTGAGGACTGGTCCGGCGAGACCGGCGCCGACCCCGTCGCGCTGGGGCTGGAGGGCCTGTCGGTCGTCACCGCGCGAAACGAGGAGGACGCGGCCGGAGCCATCGCCCTGCTGATGCGCGAGACGCTGGAGACGCCGGGCCGGACCTGTGCGCTGGTGACGCCCGATCTGGACCTGTCGCGACGGGTGGCCGCGCGGCTGGAGCGGTGGCGCGTGGTTGCGGACAGCTCGTCCGGCGCGCCGTTGCCGCGGACGCAGGCGGGACGGCTGTTGTCGCTGGCGGCCCGGGTCGTCGCGGACCCGCTGGATCCGCAGGCCTTGCTGGGGCTGCTGAAGCATCCGGCGGTGCGGCTGGACCTCGGCGAGGTGGACTTCGTCGCGGCGCGGCGGGGGCTGGAGGCGCACGCCCTGCGCGGGCCGCGGCTGCGCGACTTCGCCCGGGCGCGCGCAGCGCTGCTGAAGGCGCGCTCCCCGCGCGACGACGGACGCGGGGCGTCGGAAACGACGATGGCGCGCGTGCGGGCGGCGGAGGCCCTGCTGGACCGGCTGGAGGCGCTGACCGGCGCGGCGCGCGCGGCCTTCGCCCCCGGGGCGCGTCTGGACGAGGCGGCCCGGTCCCTGACGGGCTTCATCGAGGCGATGGCAGGGCTGGACGCCTGGGGCGGGAACGACGGCGAGGCCGCCGCGGCGCTGCTGGCGGGACTGATCGAACATGGCGCGCCCTTGGGCGAAGTGGAGCCGAAGGCCTTCGCGCGGCTGCTGGCCGATCTGGCGGGGGAGGAGACGGTGAGGTCGGGGGACGCGACACATCCGTCCCTGCGCATCCTCGGCGCGGTCGAGGCGCGGCTGGTCCGGGCCGACCGGATGATCCTGGCGGGGTTGGAGGAGGGGACATGGCCGGGCGCCGCGCCGACCGATCCCCTGCTGTCGCGGCCGATGCGCGAGGCCGTCGGTTTGCCGCCGCCGGAGAAGCGGCTGGGGCAGACGGCGCAGGACTTCATCCAGGCCGCCGCCGCGCCCGAGGTGGTGCTGGTCGAGCGCGAGCGGAAGGGCGGCCAGCCGGCGGTGCCCAGCCGCTGGCTATGGCGGCTGCGCATGCTGGCGCAGGGCGCGACGCACGGCGACTGGCGCGTGGCCCTTCCGGTCGACGGCAGGACGCCGGCGCTGGCGCGTGCGCTGGACGCGCCGGTGGGTTTTCATCCCGCCCGACGGCCGGCCCCGACGCCGCCGGTCGATCGGCGTCCGCGGGAGCTGCCGGTCACGGCGATCGAACGCTGGGTGCGCGATCCCTATGCCGTCTACGCCCGGTACGTGCTGGGCCTGCGCGAGATGGAGCGGCCGGGGCGGTCGGCCGAAGCCCTGGCGCGCGGCACGGCGGTTCACAAGGCGCTGGAACGGCTGGTTCTGGGCTGGCCGGAGGTGCTGCCGGACGATTGCGAAACGGTGCTGCATGACCTGCTGATCGAGGAGCTGACCTCCGCCGGGTTCGACGAGGCGGCCATGGCGCGCGAGGGGCCGCTGGCCCGGAACTGCGCGCGGACCCTGGCGCGGCTGGAGGCGGACCGTCGTGCGCGCGGGATCGAGGTGCGCGTGGAACAGACGGTGCGGCATGCCTTCGCCGCGCCCTTCGCGCCCTTCACCGTGACGGCCAAGGCCGACCGCATCGAGGTGTCCGCTCACGGGGCGGCGGTGATGGACTTCAAGACCGGCGGCATCCCCTCGAAGAAGCAGATCGAGGCGGGGTTCAGCCCGCAGCTGACGCTGACCGGCGCCATCCTGGCCGAGGCGGGCTTCGCCGACGCGCCGGCGGTGGAACCCGAGGAGCTGACCTACGTCCGCGTCACCGGGCGCGACCGGGCCGACGAGGTCTGCGTGCGGGCGGCGGGCGCGGAGGCGGTGGCGCTGTCGCAGGCGGCGCTGGCCGGGCTGAAGGCGCGCGTGGCCCGCTTCGACACGGCGGAGACGCCATACCTGAGCTGGGTCGCGCCGCAGTTCATGGGCAATTTCGGCGGCAACTACGACCACCTGTCGCGCGTGTGGGAGTGGCACGTCGCCGGCGGCGGCGAGGGGGACGAGGCATGAGCCGCCCGCAGCCCGATCCCGCCCAGCGCCGGGCCGCCGACCCGACGGCCAGCGTCTTCGTCGTGGCCAACGCCGGCTCGGGCAAGACCTCGACCCTGGTGGACCGGGTGGCCCGCCTGCTGCTGACCGGAACGAAGCCTGCCGAAGTGCTGTGCGTCACCTACACCAAGGCCGCCGCCGCCGAGATGCAGAGCCGGCTGTACGACCGGTTGGGGCGCTGGGCCATCATGAACGACGCCGACCTGCGCGCCGAGCTGGCGGCGCTTGAGGGTGTGGACGAGGCGGCGCTTCAGGTGTCGACGCGGCAGGCGCGGACGCTGTTCGCGCGGGCGCTGGAGACGCCGGGCGGGCTGAAGATCCAGACCCTGCACGCCTTCTGCGAACAGCTGCTGCGGCGCTTCCCGATCGAGGCGGGAGTCGATCCGGGATTCGAGGTTCTGGACGACGTCGCGGCGGCGGAGCTGTCGAAGGCGGCGCGGGAGGAACTGGCGCGGCACGCGCTGGCCGACGCCGAGGGGCGGGTGGGCCGGGCCTATGCCCATTTCGCCGTGACGCTGGACTGGGAGGCCTTCCAGGGCCTGCTGTCCCGCATCGAGGGCGACCGTGAGGTGCTGACGGCGTGGCTGGCGCGGATCGCGAGCGGGCGGAGCGACGGGCCCCGCGTCGCCTTCGGCGCGCCCGCGGAAACGCTGGCGGAGCATCACGACGGCTTCATGCGGCGCATGGACCGGGCCCGCTGGCTTGCGCTGGCGGCGGAGGTGGCGAAGGGAAGCGCCAACGACGGCAAGTGCGCCGACCGGATGCGCGCCGCGGCCTGGACCTTCGAGGCGTTGGGCGCCGTCTTCCTGACGTCGGGCAAGCGCAGGGCCTCGATCGTCACGGGCAAGTGCCCCCCGGCCGCCAAGGCGGAAATGGAGGCGCTGGACGCCGCCTACTGGCAGGCGGTCGAGACCGGGCGGAAGATCCGCACGGCGGAAGAAACGGAACACGTGCTGGCGCTGGCGAGCGTGCACGCGGCCTTCTACGAGGCCGCCAAGCGCGCGTCCGGCGCGCTGGACTTCGCCGACCTGATCGCCGCGGCCGTGCGGCTGCTGACGGTGCGGGCGGACGCGGCCTGGGTGCTGTTCAAGCTGGACGGCGGCATCGATCACGTCCTGATCGACGAGGCGCAGGACACGGCGCCGGAGCAGTGGGAGATCCTGCAGGCCCTGACCGAAGGCTTCTTCGCCGGGGCCGGCACGGCGCGCGGCGACGGCCCGCGCACGGTGTTCGCGGTGGGGGACGAGAAGCAGTCGATCTACTCTTTCCAGGGCGCGCGTCCGGAGCGGCTGCGGCAGGAGAACCAGCGGTACCAGCGGCTGGCGCAGGAGGCGGGGCTGCCGTTCGAACCGGTGGCGCTGCACACCTCCTTCCGCTCGACCCCGCAGGTGCTGGGCTTCGTCGATCGGGTCTTCAATCTGCCGGGCTCGCCGACCCGGCTGGAAGCCCTGATGGGCGCCGGCGACCACAGCGTCGAGCTTGAGCATGTGGCGGCGCGCGCGGACCACCGCGGTTCGGTCGATCTCTGGGATCTGCACGAGGAGGAGCCGGCGCCGGATCAGGAGGCGTGGGACGCGCCGCTGGACGCCGCGCCGCGCGAGAACGCGCGAAAGCGGTTGGCGCGGGATCTGGCGCAGGACATCAGGCGTCAGGTGGAGGCGGGCGTGGCGGTCCACGGCAAGGACGGCGTCCTGCGTCCCTGCGGCTACGGCGACTTTCTGGTGCTGGTCCGGCGGCGCGACGCGACGTTCGAGGAAATCCTGCGCGGCTTGAAAGGGGCGGGCGTGCCGGTGGCGGGGGCCGACCGGCTGAAGCTGTCGGAGCATGTGGCGTTCCATGACCTGCGCGCGCTCGCCCGCTTCGCCCTGTTCCCCCACGACGATCTGACGGTGGCCGAGATCCTGCGCGGGCCGTTCTGCGACGTGTCTGAGGACTCGCTTTTCGATCTGGCGGGGGCGGAGGCGAAGCGGCCGGGGCTCTGGGCTTGCCTGAAGGCGCGGGCGGTAGAGCGGGGGGAGTGGGGACGCGCGCTGGACCTGCTTGCCGACGCGCGGGAGATGGCGAACCGGGACGCCTTCGGCTTCTTCTCCGGCCTGCTGAACCGCGCGGACGCGCAGGGGCTGACGGGGCGGGTGCGCATGCTGAACCGGCTGGGCGCCGAGGCGGCGGAGGCGATCGACGAGACGCTGAACCTGGTGCTGGCGGGCGAGGGCCGCGGGGCGGTCGATCTGGAGACAGCGCTGGCGCGGATGGAGGCCGCCGACGTCGAGGTGAAGCGCGAGCTGGAGGGCGCGCACGGTCAGGTGCGGGTCATGACGGTCCACGGGGCCAAGGGGCTGGAAGCGCCGGTGGTGATCCTGCCGGACACCACGGCCGTGCCGGGCGCGGGCCGCGGGGCGCCGCTGCTGCCGTTCACGCTGTCGGACGGGACGGAGGGGCGCATCCTGTGCGCCTCGTCGAAGGGCGAGGACTGTCCGGCCGCCATGGAGGCGCGGGCGGGGCGCGACGCCCGCACGCAGGCCGAGACGCTGCGGCTGCTGTACGTCGCCCTGACGCGCGCACGGGACCGGCTGGTGATCATGGGCCGCGTGGCGGCGGGGCGGAGGCCGGCGGCCGGCAGCTGGCGCGAGGTGATCGAGGAGACGTTCGGCAGGCTGGACGACGTGCGCGAGCTGGAGGGACCGCGCGGGCTGACCGTGCGTCGCTTCGGCCATGATCCGGAGACCGTCGGGGCGGGCGCCGCGGCGGGAGGCGAGGCGGTGGCCGTGCCTGACTGGGCCCGGCGTGCTCCGCCGGCGGATCGAACAGCGCGGGCGGCGTCGCCCTCGCGGCTGGAGGGGTCGATCCGCGTGCCGGCGCCGTCCCCGCTCGCCACTGCCGCCGGGCCGGGCGCCCCGCTGGGCCGGTTCCGGCGCGGCGACCTGATCCACCGGCTTCTGGAGCGGCTGCCGGAGGTCGCGGTCGACCGGCGTGAGGACACGGCGCGGCGGATGCTCGCGCGCGAACCCGACCTGGACGCGGGGCGGATCGAGGAGATGGTCGGCGCGGCGCTGGGCGTTCTCGAGGACGCGCGGTTCGCCGAGGTGTTCGGCGCCGGATCGCGCGCCGAGGTGGCCGTGGCGGGCAAGGTCGGCGGGCTGACGGTGTCCGGCCGGATCGACCGGCTGGCGATCACGCCGGACCGGGTGCGGGTCGTGGACTTCAAGACCAACCGCCCCGCGCCCGACCGCATCGAGGACGCGGACCCCGCCTATCTGACGCAGATGGCGCTGTACGTCGCGGCGCTGAAGACGGTCTGGCCGGGCCGGCGGGTCGAGGCGGCGCTGGTGTGGACCGACGGGCCGCGCCTGATGCCCATCCCCGACGCCCTGCTGGAGGCGGCGGCGCCGGCTTGAAGCGCGGCCGATTCGCCCCACATCATGTCCGACCGGACGCGACCATGCGCCGACCCTTCTCCCCGATCAGGATGCCGCCCATGCCCACCGTCAAGGTCACCGACGACAGCTTCGAGACCGACGTGCTGAAGTCCTCCACCCCCGTGCTGGTGGATTTCTGGGCCGAGTGGTGCGGCCCCTGCAAGCAGATCGGCCCGGCGCTGGAGCAGATCGCCGACGAGATGGCCGGCGCCGTGACCGTGGCCAAGGTCAACATCGACGACAGTCCGATGACGCCGTCGAAGCTGGGCGTGAAGGGCATCCCGACCCTGATGCTGTTCCGCGACGGCGAGATGACCTCGATGAAGGTCGGCCCCATGCCCAAGGGCAAGCTGGTCGAATGGCTGGCCGAAGCCGGCGTGACCGCGGCCTGACGCTCTAGGTCGGCCAAGTCTCCGGAGCGGCGCCGAGCACCTCGCCCGCCAGATACAGCGAACCGCAGATGACCACGCGGCCGGCGCCGAGGCCCAGGGCGCGGTCCAGCGCGGCGCCGACCTCGCCCACGGCCAGCGCGCCCAGGCCGTGGCCGGTGGCGACGGCCGCAAGGGCGTCGGGCGGGGCGCAGGCGCCGTCGAAGCCGACGGCGAAGACCTGGACGTTCGATCCGCGCAGAGCCTCGAAGAAGCCGGCGTGGTCCTTGTTCGCCAGCAGGCCGACGATCAGCGCCGTCGGCCGCGGGTCGCGCGCCTGACGCTCGGACAGGAAGGTCGCGAGCGCGCGGGCCGCGTGCGGATTGTGCCCGCCGTCCAGCCACAGCTCGGCCCCCGCCGTGGCCGCCGCGCGGCCATAGGGGCCGGTCGCCAGCCGTTGCATCCGCGCGGGCCAGATCGCGGTCTCGATTCCGCGCGCGATCGCCTCGTCCGGCAGGCCCAGCTCCAGCGCGATCGTGGCGGCCAGACCGGCGTTGTCGATCTGGTGCGCGCCCGGCAGCCGGGGTGCGGGCAGGTCCAGCAGGCGCTCGGTCGTCTGCACCACCATGCCGCCGTGTTCGGCCCAGGCGTCGAAATCGGAGCCCATGGCCGTGACCGGCGCGCCGACAGTCTCGGCCCGGGCCAACAGAGCGGCGTGCGCGATCTCCGAGTGACGGCCCAAGATCGCGGGCGCGCCGGGCTTGAAGATGCCGGCCTTCTCCCCGGCGACGCCGGCGAGGTCGGTCCCGAGGAACTCGGCGTGATCCAGATCGACGGGCGCGACGGCGGTGATCAGCGGGCGCGATATGACGTTGGTGGCGTCCAGCCGCCCGCCCAGCCCGACCTCGACGACCGCCAGATCGGCGGGCGTTTCGGCCATGGCGAGGAAGGCGGCGGCGGTGGTGCTTTCGAACACCGTGGCCTCCAGCCCCGTGGCCTCGATGCGGTCGAGGACCGCGTTCAAGGTCGCGTCGTCGATCAGCCTGCCGGCCAGCCGGATGCGCTCATTGAAGCGGACGAGATGCGGGGAGGTGTAGGCGTGCACCCGAAGTCCCGCCGCCTCGGCCATGGCGCGGACGAAGGCGACGGTCGAGCCCTTGCCGTTGGTGCCGGCCACGTGGACCACGGGCGGCAACCGGTCCTGCGGATCGCCCAGCGCCCGGCACAGGGCCGCCATCCGCTCAAGCGACAGATCGATCCGCTGGGGATGGCGCAGCCGCAGGCGCTCGGAGACGGGGTCCATCAGCGCCCCTTCGGCGTCACGCCGCGCGCTTGCCGTCCATCAGCATGGACAGGATCTGCCCCAGCGTCTTCGGCAGGTCGGGGCGGGGGACGACGCGGTCGACCATGCCCTTTTCCTGCAGATATTCGGCGCGCTGGAATCCGGGGGGCAGCTTCTCGCGTATGGTGGCCTCGATCACGCGGGGGCCGGCGAAGCCGATCAGGGCGCCCGGTTCGGCCAGATGCACGTCGCCCAGCATGGCGTAGCTGGCGGTGACGCCGCCCGTGGTGGGATCGGTCAGGACCACGACATAGGGCAGACGCGCAGCTTTCAGCTCCTGGATCGCAAGCGTGGTGCGGGCCATCTGCATGAGGCTGAGCGCGCCCTCCTGCATGCGGGCGCCGCCGGCCGCGGTGAAGCAGACGAGCGGCAGGCCGCGCTTCACGGCCTCCTGCGCGGCGGCGACGAAGGCCTCGCCCGCCGCCATGCCCAGCGAGCCGCCCATGAAGGAGAAGTCCTGCACGATGACCACGGTCTCGACGCCGTCGATCTCGCCGACGCCGATGGCCATGGTGTCCTTGCGGCCGGCGGCCTTGCGGGCCTGGGACAGGCGATCGCGATAGGGTTTGCCGTCCGAGAATTTCAGCGGATCCTCGGGCACGTCCGGGGTCGCGATCTCTTCCCACAGTCCGTCGTCGAAGGTCACCTTCAGCCGCTGGGGCGCGTTCAGACGCATGTGCCGGCCGGACGGCGTGACCCACAGGGCCGCCTCAAGGTCCGAGCGATACAGCATGTCGCCCGTGTCGGGATCCTTGATCCAGAGATTGTCGGGCGTGTCCTTGCGGCTGACGATCTTGCGGACGCCGGGGGCGAAGCGGCTGAGCCAGCCCGTGACCGGGCGCTCGTTCGGGGTCTTTTCGTTGGCCATGGTCGGCGCCTTTACGCCATCTGCGGGGCGCGCGCACCCCTGACCGCCTCGGCCAGGCTGCGCACCTTGTCCAGAACGCGCCGGACGGGGTCGGCGTTCTCGGTCACGGCCGCGGCGCCTTCGTCGACCAGGACCGATCCGGCCACGACGGCGTCGGCGACCCGCGCCATGCGGGCGGCGCTTTCGGCGGTGCGAATGCCGAAACCGACGGCGACGGGCAGGCCGGAGGCGGCGCGCACGCGCGCCACCGCGGGGGCCACGGCGTCGGCGTCGGCGGCCTTGACCCCCGTCACGCCGGCCACGGAGACGTAATAGACGAAGCCGCTGGTGCGGGCCGTGACGGTCTTGAGCCGATGGTCGTCGGAGGTCGGCGTGGCGAGACGGATCAGCGCCAGTCCTTCGGCGTCCAGCGCGTCGGTCAGGGGCCCGGCCTCCTCAGGCGGGCAGTCCACAACGATCAGGCCGTCGACGCCCGCGGCGGCGGCGTCGCGCGCGAAGGCGGCGTAGCCGTAGGTCTCCAGCGGGTTGAGATAGCCCATGAGGATCAGCGGGGTGTCGGCGTCCCCGTCGCGGAAGGCCCGGGCGAGCTCCAGCGTGCCCCGCACCGTCAGGCCGGACTTCAGCCCGCGCGCGGCGGCCTTCTGGATCGTCGGCCCCTCGGCCATGGGGTCGGAAAAGGGAAAGCCCAGCTCGATCACGTCGGCGCCTGCCGCCGGCAGGCCGCGCAGGATGTCCAGGGTCGTCCCGCGCGAGGGATCGCCGGCCATGACATAGGCCACGAAGCCGGCGCGGCCCTCGGCCCTGAGCGCGGCGAACCGCGCGTCGATGCGGGCGACGGTCACTGGGCGGCGGCGCCCGCGCAGACGTCGCCGGGGATGGGCGCGAACGCCAGCCACGCTTCGGTGGCGGGCGCCACCGGGCGTGTCTCGTCGTAATAGGCGGCCATCTCCAGACCGTCGCAGCCGCCGCCGGCGCGAGGGCGGGCGAAGATCACGCCGTTGGCCTCGCCCCCGACCACCTGCCAGCCCTGACCGGTGAAATGGCCGATGTAGGTGCCCGCCACCGGCTCGATCGACGCGAGGTTGCCGCGAACGCAGACCGCCTTGCCCTGATACTGGGGGCGGGGGCCGCAGGTGTCGTCGAACGTCATGCCCGTCACCAGCGGCAGGTCGACCGCGCTGGCCGGAGCCGTCTGCGCCGCGGCGGCGCCCGAAGACAGAAGCCCGGCGCCCAACGCCGTCAGCAGAAAGAAACCGCGCATGATCACAACTCCACACCCAGGTGCTTCGCCACCGCGAAGATGTCCTTGTCGCCCCGCCCGCACATGTTCAGCACGACGTCCCCGCCCTTGCCAACCTCGCGCGCGATCTCGCCCACGCGGGCCAGGGCATGCGACGGTTCCAGCGCGGGAATGATCCCCTCCAGCTTCGAGCAGAGCTGGAAGGCTTCCAGCGCTTCCTGATCGGTGGCGGCGCGGTACTCAGCGCGGCCGCTCTCGTGCAGCCAGGCATGCTCCGGCCCGATGCCCGGATAGTCCAGACCGGCCGAGATGGAGTGACCCTCGAGGATCTGGCCGTCGTCGTCCTGCAGCAGATAGGTGCGGTTGCCGTGCAGCACGCCCGGGCGGCCGCCCTGCAGGCTGGCGGCGTGGTCGGGGCCGTCGAGGCCGCGTCCCGCCGCCTCGACGCCGATCAGGCGCACGGAGGGATCCTCGATGAAGGGATGGAACAGGCCGATGGCGTTCGACCCGCCGCCGATCGCCGCCACGCAGGCGTCGGGCAGCTTGCCGCGGCGGGCCTGCATCTGGGCGCGGGCCTCCTTGCCGATCACCGACTGGAAGTCGCGCACCAGCTCCGGATAGGGGTGCGGCCCGGCGGCCGTGCCGATGATGTAGTAGGTGTCGGCCACGTTGGTGACCCAGTCGCGCATGGCCTCGTTCATCGCCTCCTTCAGCGTCGAACGGCCGTTGGTGACCGGCACCACCTCGGCGCCCAGCAGCTTCATGCGGAAGACGTTGGGCGCCTGCCGCTCAACGTCGACGGCGCCCATGTAGACGGTGCACGGCAGGCCGAAGCGGGCGCAGACGGTGGCGGTGGCCACCCCGTGCTGCCCGGCGCCCGTCTCGGCGATGATCCGCGTCTTGCCCATGCGCATGGCCAGCAGGATCTGGCCCATGCAGTTGTTCACCTTGTGCGCGCCGGTGTGGTTCAGCTCGTCGCGCTTGAACCAGATGTCGGCGCCGCCGTGGTGATCCGTCAGGCGCTGGGCCAGGTACAGCGGGCTGGGCCGGCCGACGTAGTGCGCCAGCCAGTCGTCCAGTTCGGCCTGAAAGGCGGGATCGGCCTTCGCCGCCTCGTAGGCCTGCTGGAGCTCCAGCACGGCGGGCATCAGGGTTTCGGCCACGAACCGGCCGCCGAAGGGGCCGAAGCGGCCCTCGGCGTCGGGCCAGGCGTACTGCGAGTTCGGAAGAGGGGCGTTCACGGGTCCGGCTTTCAGGCCTCGGCCACGGCCCTCAGAAAGGCCGCGATGCGGGCGGGCTCCTTAACACCCGGGGCGCTTTCCACGCCAGAGGAGACGTCGACGAGGGGCGCGCCGGTGACGCGGATCGCCTGCGTCACGTTGTCGGGGTCCAGCCCGCCGGCGAGGAACCACGGCCGATCGAAGGTCCGCCCGGAGAGGATCGACCAGTCGAAGGCGTGTCCGACGCCGCCGGGCAGGTCGGCGCCGGGCGGCGGCTTCGCGTCGAACATCAGGTGGCCGGCGACGCTCGTCCAGGCGTCGGCCGCGCCCAGATCGGCCGGATCACGGACAGGCAGGGCCTTGATGATCCCGGCCTTCGTCAGGCGCCGGATCTCTTCCGCGCGCGCCGGGGTCTCTGAGCCGTGCAGCTGGACGAAGTCGGGACGCACGGTCAGCGCCAGAGTCGTCAGCAGGAGGTCGTCGGGGTCGACGAGCACCGACACGATCTTCGCCCGGCCCCGCGCCCGGTCGAACAGGGTCGCCGCCTCCAGCGGATCGAGGTGGCGCGGGCTTTTTTCGAACGTCACCGCGCCGACGAAGACCGCGCCGTGGGCGAGGGCCGCGTCGAGCGTTTCCGGCGTGCTGAGGCCGCAGATCTTGGCGAAGGTCATGCGGGCTCTCCGAACACGCGGTCGACCTCGGCCGGCATGAGCAGGCGCCAGTCGCCCGGCGCCAGATCGTCCGGGATCGTCAGACCGCCCATGCGCTCGCGGTGCAGGGCCTCGACGTGATTGCCGGCGGCGGCGAACATGCGGCGCACCTGGTGATAGCGGCCCTCATGCACCGTCAGCCGGGCCTCCGTCGGCGAGAGGACTTCCAGCGCGGCGGGGGCCAGAGGCTTGTCGTCGCCCTCCAGCATGAGCGTGCCGGAGGCGAAGAGGTCCTCCTCATGGCCTTCCAGCGGACGGGCCAGCGTGGCGCGGTAGACCTTGGCCACATGACGGCGGGGGCTGATGATCCGGTGCAGCAGGTCGCCGTCGTCGGTCAGCAGGAGCAGGCCGGTGGTCTGCTTGTCCAGCCGCCCGACGGTGGAAATGGCCGGGTCGCGGCGCCGCCAGCGCGAGGGCAGGACGTCGTAGACAAGAGCCCCGTCCTCCTTGTGCGAACAGGTCATGCCCAGCGGCTTGTTCAGCAGGATCACCAGCCCCGGCGGCGGGTCGACGGGGCGGCCGTCGACGGTCATGCGGTCGGGCAGGTCGGCGGTCGGCGCGATCTTGGCCGCGGCGTCCGTCAGGTCGCGGCCGTCCAGGGTGACGCCGCCGACCCGGGCCAGCTTCGCGATCTCCTGACGCGAGCCGTAGCCCATGCCGCCGAGCAGCCTGTCCAGCCGGACCGGCTTCACTTCGCCGCCTCGAAGATCTTGTAGCCCGCGCCCTCCTCGACGACGCGGACGCAGCGGAAGGCGTCGTTCAGGTCGGCCTCGTAGGGCAGGTGGCGGTTGGCGACCATCCAGAGGGCGCCGCCCTTCTTCAGCATCTCCGCCGCTTTTCGCACGAAGGCCTGTCCCAGCCGGCGATCCTCCTGCCCGCCGTCGTGGAAGGGCGGGTTCATGACGACGAAGTCGAGGTCGCCGGGGGTGGGCAGGGCGCGGACGTCGGCCTGCTGGAACGACGCGCGGGGATCGGCGACGTTCAGGCGCGCGGCCTCGACGGCGCGGCGGTCGAGGTCGACGCCGGTCAGGGCGGTCACGGCCGGGGACGCCAGCACGACGTTCGACAGCACGCCCACGCCGCAGCCCAGATCGGCGACGGCGCCCTTGAACGCGGGGAGGACGGCGGCGAGGCGGGCCGTGCCCGGATCGATCCGGTCCCAGGCGAAGACCCCCGGTCGCGACCACAGGCCGGTGTCGGGCACGATCCGCGCCGCGCCCGCGCCAATCGCCTCATCCAGCCCCGTCAGCGGGCCTTCCACGGTCGCGCGGCAGCGGCGGTGGTGCGCCTTCGGCTCGTCCATGACGGTCAGGCCGAAGCCCTCCAGCTCCTTCTTCAGGCGCGCGCCGCCCTTGTCCTTCAGCGCCATGGCGTCGATGCGGCCGCCGGGCTTCAGCGCGCGCAGGGCGTGGGCCAGCACCGCGCGCCGCTCCAGCGCGCCGGGCGGGGCGTGGATGACGGCCAGATCGACTGACCCCGGCGCGATCTCCTCCAGCGCCGCCGATCCGGGGATCAGGGGCGAGGTCTGCGTCGCCTCGGCGGGCGGATCGAACACCGCCGGCGGGCGGCCGTAGAGCAGCACGGTCATGCCCGGCTCAATCCACGGGAATGACGGCGAAATCAAATCGCCCGCATGACAGGCGCGACGCGCTGGGGCACTGACGCCCCGTGCCCGCCGAATCCCGCATCGACCTGACCGAGGCCCGCGCCCTGCTGGAGCGCGTCTGGGGCCATGCCGATTTCCGGGGGCTGCAGGCCGACGTGGTGGCCGAGGCGCTGGCGGGACGCGACGCGCTGGCGGTGCTGCCGACGGGCGGGGGCAAGTCGGTCTGCTATCAGGTTCCGGCCATCCTGCGGCCCGGGCTGGGGCTGGTGATCTCGCCGCTCATCGCGCTGATGACCGATCAGGTCGAGGGGCTGCGCCAGCAGGGCGTGCGCGCCGCGCGGCTGGACTCAGGCATGACGCTGGACGACCGGTCCGCCGTGTGGCGCGCGGCGCGGTCGGGCGAACTGGATCTGCTCTACGTCTCGCCGGAAGGGCTGGCGGCCGGGGCGATGCTGGAGCGGCTGGGCGAGATCGACCTCAGCCTGATCGCCATCGACGAAGCGCACTGCGTCAGCCAATGGGGCCACGACTTCCGGCCCGACTATCGCAATCTGGGGCGTCTGGCCGAGGCGTTTCCCGACGTGCCGCGGCTGGCGGTGACGGCGACGGCCGACGCCCGGACGCGGGACGACATCGTCGCCTCGCTGAGGCTGGGAGCGGCGCGGGTCTTCGTCGACAGCTTCGCCCGCCCCAATCTGGCGCTGGCGGCGGAGAAGAAGGGCGCCGGCACGCGCGCCTGGACCGAGCGGCGAGTGGTCGAACTGGTCTCGGCCCGGCGCGGAAGGTCGGGCGTGGTCTATTGCGGATCGCGCGACGGCTGCGAACGCCTGGCGGAGGCGCTGCAGGCGGCCGGCGTGGACGCCCTGGCCTATCACGCCGGCATGGACGGGCGGGAGCGCGACCGGCGTCTGGCGCGGTTCCTCGCGGCCGACGCCGGCGTGATGGTGGCGACCATCGCCTTCGGCATGGGGGTGGACAAGCCGGACGTGCGCTTCGTCATCCACGCCGATCCGCCGGGCAGTCTGGAGGCCTATTGGCAGGAGATCGGCCGCGCGGGCCGCGACGGCGAGCCCGCCGAGGGTCTGACCCTGTACGGCCCGTCGGACATCGCCTGGACGCTGAAGCGGCTGGACGGGCGGCCCATGGACGAGGCCGTGAAGGCCGCCCAGGTCGGCAAGGCGCGACGCCTGTTCGCCATGCTGGACGGCGCGATCTGTCGCCCGCAGGCGGTGCGGCGCTATTTCGGGGAGGAGGGGGCCCAGGTCTGCGGCGTCTGCGACGTCTGCCTCGATCCGCCGCGAACCTACGACGCCACCGTGCACGCCCAGAAGGCGCTGGCGGCGGTCCAGCGCCTCGACCAGCGCTTCGGGCGGGGCCGGGTCATCGACCACCTGACGGGCCGCACGAAGGACGTGCAGGGCTGGGAGGAGGGCCTGTCGACGTGGGGCGTCGGGGCCGACCTGTCGCCGCACGGCTGGCGCGAGGTGATCGACCATCTGATGTTCGAGGGCCTGCTGGAGGAGGACGCCAACGACGGCCGCCCGCTGCTGCGGCTGGGCGACCCGGCGGGCGTGCGCGCCGTCTATCGCGGCGAGCGGACGGTGGAGGTGGCCCAGGCGCCGGTGTCCGCGGCCCGCGCGACGCCCCGGCGACGCGGCGAGGGCAGGGCGGCGGCCGCGCTGGAGCACCTGCCGGAGGAGGTGCGGATGCGCTTCGAGCGCCTGCGCGCCTGGCGCCGCGACAGGGCGGCCGAGCAGCGCGTGCCGCCCTACGTCATCTTCCAGGACCGGACCCTGCTGGAGATCGCCCGCCTCAATCCCGGCCGCCTGCCCGAGCTGGCTCCCGTGCCGGGCGTCGGCGAAGCCAAGATGGCCCGCTACGGCGAGGCCGTGCTGAAGGCGCTGGCGGCTTAGGAAAGCCCGGTCGAATCCGCCGGATTCGCTCGCTTTCCGGGCTCGTATTTCCTATATCTTTCGTGTTCCGAACCGGCGCGGATTCGTGCCTCGGACCCAGCATTCCCGGACAGTTGACCGCATGACCGACACCACCGCCGACCAGCCGGAATACGGCGCCGATTCCATCAAGGTTCTCAAAGGCCTGGACGCGGTGCGCAAGCGGCCCGGCATGTACATCGGCGACACCGACGACGGCTCGGGCCTGCACCACATGGTCTATGAGGTGGTGGACAACGCCATCGACGAGGCGCTGGCCGGTCACGCCGATCTGGTCCAGGTCATTCTGAACGCCGACGGCAGCGTCACCGTGACCGACAACGGGCGCGGCATTCCGACCGACATCCACGAAGGCGAGGGCGTATCGGCGGCCGAGGTCATCATGACCCAGCTGCACGCGGGCGGTAAGTTCGACCAGAACAGCTACAAGGTGTCCGGCGGCCTGCACGGCGTCGGCGTGTCGGTGGTCAACGCCCTGTCGGACTGGCTGCAGCTGAAGATCTATCGCGACGGCAAGCAGCACGAGATGCGCTTTGAACGCGGCGACACGGTCAAGTCGCTGGAAGTCACCGGCACGGCGCCGACCCGCACCGAGGGGCCCAAGGCCGGCCAGCCCCTGACGGGCACGGAGGTGACCTTCTATCCCTCGGTCACGACCTTCAGCCACATCGACTTCGACCTGAAGACGCTGGAACACCGCCTGCGCGAGCTGGCCTTCCTGAACTCCGGCGTGGTCATCCGTCTGGCGGACAACCGCCATGCCGAGCCGTTCGAGGAGATCCTGCACTATGAAGGCGGGGTCGAGGCCTTCGTGCGCCACCTGGACAAGTCCAAGTCGCCGCTGCTGAAGGAGGTCATCGTCGTCCGCGGCAGGCGCGACGGCATCGAGCTGGACCTCGCCCTTTGGTGGAACGACAGCTACCACGAGACCATGCTGTGCTTCACCAACAACATCCCGCAGCGGGATGGGGGCACGCACCTGTCGGCGTTCCGCAGCTCGCTGACGCGGGTCATGAGCGGCTACATCGAGGCCGCCGGCGCCGCCAAGAAGGAGAAGGTCTCGGTCTCGGGCGAGGACGCGCGCGAGGGGCTGACCTGCGTGCTGTCGGTCAAGGTGCCGGATCCGAAGTTCAGTTCGCAGACCAAGGACAAGCTGGTGTCGTCCGAGGTGCGCCCGGCGGTTGAGGCCCTGTGCACCGAGGGGCTGTCGACCTGGTTCGAGGAGCACCCGGTCGAGGCGAAGTCCATCGTCGCCAAGATCGTGGAGGCCGCCGCCGCCCGCGAAGCCGCCCGCAAGGCGCGCGAGCTGACGCGCCGCAAGTCGGCGCTGGACATCTCCAGCCTGCCCGGAAAGCTGGCCGACTGTCAGGAGCGCGATCCCGCCAAGTCCGAGCTGTTCATCGTCGAGGGCGACTCGGCCGGCGGCTCGGCCAAACAGGCGCGCAACCGCGAGAACCAGGCGGTGCTGCCGCTGCGCGGCAAGATCCTGAACGTCGAGCGCGCGCGGTTCGACCGCATGCTGTCGTCCGACCTGATCGGCACGCTGATCCTGGCGCTGGGCACCGGCATCGGCCGCGACGACTTCAACGCCGACAAGCTGCGCTATCACAAGATCATCCTGATGGCCGACGCCGACGTCGACGGCGCGCACATCCGGACCCTGCTGCTGACCTTCTTCTACCGGCAGATGCCGGAGCTGATCGAGCGCGGCCACGTCTTCATCGCCCAGCCGCCGCTCTACAAGGTAGAGAAGGGCAAGACGTCGCGCTACCTGAAGGACCAGGCCGAGATGGACGCCTATCTGATCGAGGAAGGCGTGTCGGAGGCCGAGCTGGACCTGCCGACGGGCGAGCGGCGCACCGGCTTCGATCTGGCCGCGCTGGTCCGCGAGGCCAAGGCGTTCCGCGCCGGCGTCGACCGCCTGTCCCAGCGCGCGCCGGCCTTCGCCATCGAACAGGCGGCCCTGGCCGGGCTGTTCGCCGAGGACGGCGGCGATCCGGCGAAGGCGGCCGCGCGCCTGAACCTGTACGCCGAGGAAGGCGACGGGGCCTGGTCGGGCGCGCCGGGCGCCCAGGGCGCCGTGGCGTTCGAGCGGGTTCGCCGCGCCGTGACCGAGCGCGTCGTGCTGGAAGAGGCGCTGATCCGCTCGCTGGACGCGCGCCGTCTGGCGGAACGGGCCGCGGCGTTCGAAGGCCTGTTCGAGACGCCGGCGACCTACCGCCGCAAGGACAGGTCGGTGACCATCCGCGGCCCGCTGGACCTGCTGGACGCCGTGCTGGACGCCGGCAAGAAGGGCATCAAGATCCAGCGCTACAAGGGTCTGGGCGAGATGAACCCCGAGCAGCTGTGGGAGACCACGCTGGACGCCGACGCCCGCACCCTGCTGCAGGTCAAGGTGGAGCATCAGGAGGACGCGGACGATCTGTTCGCCAAGCTGATGGGCGACGTGGTGGAGCCGCGCCGGGAGTTCATCCAGGAGAACGCGCTGGACGCCGCCGTCGACGCCTGAGGCGCGTCAGCTCCGGTCTGAGGCGAGGAAATCTTCCAGCCGGGGCCATGCCCGGCCGCCCGGCACGTCGCCGCCGCAGGCCACCGCCTTCAGATAGGCCATGTTGGTCTCGGCCGGAACGTCCAGCCAGGTGGAGTCCGCTTCATCCCACGCGTCGATCGTCGCGCCGTCCGCGCCAAACTCCTCGGTCCGGACGACGCGCCACTGATTGGCCGGGCAGCGGAACTGATATTGCTCCACGGTGTGTTCGCGGTCCGCGCCGGACGGCGGATTGCGCGTGGTCCGTGCCAGGCGCACCGACTTCACGCCCTCGGCCTCGGCGATCGAGCCGACGTCGACGAGGTAGATCGTTGCCGAGGTCCGCGACAGGGTTCGCCACGACGCGGCGCCGGCCGCGGCGGGCGGTTCGGTGGTCAGGACCTCTTCCTGGGCGGCCGCCACCGCAGGCGCGGCAAGGCACGCGCCCGCCATCATCAAGCCCCAGACGTTCATTGCATCCTCCCCAAACAGCCCCGCGACATGTTCCGCCATCGCGCGCGGATGGCAAGCCCCGGCGCCCTGAACTCGCCGCAGGGCCGGGGCAGGATCGACCCATGTTCGCCCGAGGCCTGCCGCTGATCTCCGTCCTTATGCTCCTGCTGCTGGCCGCCGCCGTGCCGGCGCAGGCGCAGGCGTTCCGCTCCGACCGCATCACGGTCGAGACGCGCGGACGCGGGCCGGACGTGGTGCTGATCCCCGGTCTGGCGTCGACGCCGGTGATCTGGACGCGGCTGGCGGACCGGCTGGACGACGATCACCGCGTGCATCTGGTGTCGGTGCGCGGCTTCGGCAGCCTGCCGGCGGGCGCCAACGGAACGGGGCCTCTGGTCGGGCCTGTTTCGGGCGAGGTGCTGCGCTACATCCGCACGCAGGGCCTGCGTTCGCCCGCCGTGATCGGTCACTCCATGGGCGGCCTCGTGGCTCTGAGGGTCGGCGCGGACGGCGGACGCCAGATCGGGCGGATCATGGTCGTGGACGCCTCGCCCTTCTTTCCTGGGCTGGTGAACGGTGCGAGCTCGGCGCGGGACGTGGAGCCGCTGGCGCGCGTGGCCTATCAGACGGTGCTGCTGCTGGGCGGGGATGCCCTCCGGCAGGGCGCGCTGGGCGGAACCTCCGATACGGTGATGACCGGGATGGGCTGGCAGGGCGGCGACCGGCGCGTTCTGGCGCAGGGCCTGTACGAGGTGATGACGCTCGACATGCGCCACCGGCTGGACGAGGTGACCGCGCCCGTCACGGTCGCCTACGGCTGGAGCCGGGCGGGGGACTCCCCGCGGCGCGATCTGGACCGGCGGCTGCGGCCGGCCTTCCGCGGTCTGCGCACACCGCTGACGCTGGAGCCGATCGAGGGGGCCGAGCACATGGTCATGGTCGACCAGCCGCGCCGGTTCGAGGCGGCGGTGATGCGCTTCCTGCGCTAGGCGTCGGCGATCAGGGCGCCGCTCTCGACGCGCACGAAGCCCGCCCGGCCGCGCAGGGGGGCGAAGAGTTCCGCCTCCGTGCCGGTCATGAAGGCTTGCAGGCGCAGCGCCTCGACCTCGTCGAACAGGGCGGCGCGGCGGGCGGCGTCCAGGTGGGCGGGGGCCTCGTCCAGCAGCAGGAGCGGCGCCGCCGCCTGACCGGCCAGGCGGTTCAGCTGGGCCAGCACGAGGTTGAGGACCAGGGCCTTCTGCTCGCCGGAAGAGCCCTCGGCAGCAGGGCGGTTCTTCTCCCGGTGCAGGGCCGTCAGGTCCGAGCGGTGGGGGCCGAAGAGCGAACGCCCCGCCGCGGCGTCGCGGGCGCGGGAGCGGGACAGGCCCTCGCGGAGCGTCGCGGCGATCGCGTCGGCGTCCGCACCTTCGGCCGCGGCGGTTTCGGCTTCGCCGGTCAGGCCGAGATCGGCCTGGGGGAAGGGACGGTCGCCGCGCGCGTCGATGGCGGTCTGGAGGTCGGCCAGCGCCCGGGCCCGGGCCGTGGCGGCGGCGGCGCCCGCCTGACCGAGACGCAGTTCAAGCGCGTCCAGCCACAGCGGGTCGGCGGCGCGTCCCTCGGCCCCATCGGTCAGCAGGCGCAAGCGCTCCTTCAGCGCCTTTTCATAGGCCGAGACGTGGGCGGCATGGTCGGGATCGGCGGCGAACACCAGACGGTCGAAGAATTTCAGCCGCTCGGCCCGCGCGTCGCTGAACAGCCGGTCCTGCTCCGGCGTGGCCCAGACGGGGCGCAGCCAGTCCAGCAGGCGGCCGGGCGGGGCGGTCTCGCCGTCGATCCGGACGATACGGCGCGCGCCGCCGGCGGACTGGACGCCCGTGCCCAGCTTCACCTCGTCGTCGTCGGTGGTCAGGACCGCCGCCACGGCCCAGGCGCGGCCCGCCCGCTCGCCCGGCTCGCGCCGCCCCATCTCCGGCGCGGTCGCCCCGCGCAGCCCCTTGCCCGGCGTGAACAGGCTCAGTGCCTCCAGCACATTGGTCTTCCCCGCCCCATTGGTCCCGTGCAGCACGGTGATCGCGCTGCCCGGCTCCAGCCGCGCGGCGGCATAGGAGCGGAAGTCGGTGAGGTTGAGGGCGGTGATCAAGACGCGGTGTCGCCAGTTGTGGGCGGCAGCGGGCTGCCCCTGTGATCAGGCACCGTATCGCGCCTTCCACTCCTCCATAAGCGCCGCCAATTCCTCAGCCGGCAGTCGCAAGTTCGTCGGAAGCCAACCGTCGGCGGTAGAAGGAAGAATGACCGCGGTCCTTAGCGAGGACGTGGTCCTCGAGCGGGGACCCTTGCGAGCGAAGTAAACGTAGGCGCCGCTCATCCTGTGGATGGCCCGGAAGCCGTCGACGTCTGCCCAGCTGACCAGCGGCCTGGCATGCACCCCGGTGATCTCAAAACCGTCGGGCGACAGGATCAGGCGCGCGGGGTTGAGGGCTTCCAGACTGATCCGGATCAACCCGAGCAGGCACGCAGCCACCAAGAACCAGCCGAAAAAGACGTAAAACTGATCCTGTGATCGAAGGAAACTGAGGGACAGACCCACCGCAGCCGCGAACATAAACAATCGCCAGAACGTCGGCCTACGCTGCGCCACAAGGGTTTGGACCTCCTCGGTCACACCCGCAGCGGCATCAGCACGTACTGGACGCCCGGGTCGCCCGGATCGAGGACCAGCGTCGGGCTGGCCGGATCGGCGAATTTGAAGTGGGCGGTCTCGCCGGTGATCTGGCCGGCGACGTCCAGCAGGTATCGGGCGTTGAAGCCGATCTCGAACGGCTCTTCGGAGTAGCCGATCTCCACCTCCTCGACGCCCTGCCCGGCCTCCATGTTGCGCACGGTCAGGGTGACGCGATCATTGTCGAAGGCCAGTTTCACGCTGCGGCTCTTCTCGGCCGAGATGGTGGCCACGCGGTCGACGGCCGAGGCGAAGACGGCGTTGTCGACGTCGGCCTGCTTGTCGTTGCCCTTGGGAATGACGCGCATGTAGTCCGGGAAGGCGCCGTCGATGACCTTGGACGTCAGGCTGGCCTGACCGAACTCGAAGCGGATCTTCTGGGCGGAGACCATGACCTCGACCGGGCCGGAGCCGTCGTCCAGCAGGCGGCGGACCTGATCCACCGTCTTGCGCGGCACGATCACGCCGGGGCCGCCGGCGGCGCCCTCGGGCGCCGGCGTCTCGGCCAGGGCCAGGCGGTGGCCGTCGGTCGCCACGGCGCGCAGCAGGGGCACGCCCGCCTCGGCCACGGTGTGGAGGTAGAGGCCGTTCAGATAGTAGCGGGTCTCTTCCGTGGAGACGGCGAAGCGCGTCTTGTCGATGAGGCGGGCCAGATCCTCCTTCGGCATGGAGAAGCGCGCGCCGCCGGTCTCGGTCGACATGACCGGGAAATCGCCGGCCGGCAGGACCGGCAGGTTGAACTTGGACCGCCCGGCCTGGACCACCAGCCGGGGATCGTCGCCGTCGTAGCTGAGCGACACCTCGGCGCCGTCCGGCAGCTTGCGGGCGATTTCGTACAGGGTGTGGGCGGGCGCGGTGATCTGGCCCTCGACGTTCACCGTCGCCTCGGCCTCGTCGACCATCTCCATGTCCAGATCCGTGGCGGCGAAGCTGAGCTTGTCGCGGCCGGCCGACAGCAGGACGTTGGACAGGATCGGAATGGTGTTTCGACGCTCGACGACGCTCTGCACATGGCCCAGGGCCCGAAGGAGCGCGGATCGTTCGATGGTCAGCTGCATGTCGTCTCGCCCAACCCTGGGTCTCGGGCGACTCAGGCCGCCTCTACACTGTGGCCCGGAACACTAGCGGATTGGGGATGCGGGGCAAGAAAGGGGGTTGGGCTCAGGGCTTGGGGCGCAGGGACGCTTCGCCGCCGCCCGTGGATAACCCCGTGGACAACCGCTCTTCACGCACCTCCTGAGCCTTGGAAGCCTCAGCCCCGCAGCTTCCGCGTCAGGGCCTCGACGTCGCGGGCGACCTGATCGTCCTGTGTCATGAGCTCGCCGACCTTGCGCACGCCGTGCAGCACGGTGGTGTGGTCGCGCCCGCCGAAGCGGCGGCCGATGTCCGGATAGGACCGCGTGGTGTGCTGCTTGCACAGATACATCGCAATCTGGCGCGGACGGGCGACGGCGCGGTTGCGGCGGTCGCTGAGCAGGTCGGCCTGCTTCAGCTGGAAATGCTCGGCCACGGTCTTCTGGATCTCGTCGACGGTGATGCGGCGCTCCGGCCCGCCGCGGAAGGCGGCGCCCAGCAGGCCGCGCACCTCGTCAGTGGTCAGGGTGGACAGTCGGGCGCCCGCGGCGGCGGCGACGGTGTTCACCGCGCCCTCCAGCTCGCGCATCGTCCCCGGGGTCTGGTCGACGAGGTGTTCCAGCACGGCGTCGGGCGCCTCGCCCGAAACCACGCCCAGACCGGCCAGGGCGGCGAAGCGGTTGCGGGCCACGGCCAGCTTCAGGGCGCGGTCGCCCGCCTCGATCGGGCAGGTCAGGCCGGCGGACAGGTGGCTGCGCAGGCGCGGCTCGATCTCGGTCAGGGCCATGGGCGCGCGGTCGGCCGACAGGATGACGCGCTTGCCGTCCTCGATCAGCGAGGTCAGCGTCGACAGCAGTTCTTCCTGGGTCGCCGCCTTGTTGCCGACGAACTGGACGTCGTCGATCAGCAGCATGTCGGCGCCGCGCAGCGCCTCCTTGAAGCCCGCGGTGGTGCGGTCCTGGACCGCCCGCATGAAGTTCGACAGGAAGCGCTCGGCCGTCAGGTAGATCACCTTCGCGTCCGGGCGCAGGCGCTGCGCCTCCCAGGCGATGGCGTTCAGCAGGTGGGTCTTGCCGTAGCCGTAGGGGCCGCAGAAGACGACGGGATTGAAGTGGCCGTCGGCCCAGCCGGCGATCTGGCGCGCCATGGCCAGAGCGAAGCCGTTGCCCTGTCCCTCGACGAAGCCGTCGAAGGTCAGCCGTTCCTGCAGGCCGGCGGCGCGGACGGCGCGGGCGCCGTCGGCGACCGGACCCACGGTCGGGGCGGGCATGGCGGCCGGTCGCGGCGCGGCGGCGGTCGGCGCCGAGGCGATCACCGACGGGGTCACCGCCGGCATGTCGGCGCGGCACCGGACGTCCAGACGCCGCGACAGGCCGTCGAGGCCCAGCCACAGCTCGTTCAGACGACGCAGTGCGTTCTTCCGCACCCAGTCGCGGGCGTAGCCGGTGGGGGTGACCAGCACCAGCTGTCCGGCGCCGTCCAGACGCACGGCCGAGGGGGCGATGTAGCTGCTGAACGGCCCGTCGCCGATCTCGGCGCGCAGGCGGCCGGCCGCCTCCGCCCAGATCCGGTCCGGATCGGTCATCGCCACACGCGCCGCTTCTGCCGCCATCGTCGCCACCCCTTCGGTTCTCTTGCCCCAACCCTGACGCGACGGAGGAGCCGGACCCGGGCAAGGCTTCCCCGTCCCCGGAATCGCAGGATTCAGGGCTTGGGCCGCCGACCGGACAGACATCTCCCGCCGACGCGAAACGACCGTCTCGCGCCGTCTTCATCCGTGGTGGGATGGAAGTGCGTCAGGGCTGAAAACTACTCCCCGGCGGGGGGGCGTCAACGCTGATTCGAATCCTTCGAAGCAGTTAATTCGCTTGACTCGCGCAAGCCTAAAAACGGCCTCGGAATTTTTCCGGGCGACCGGTGTCCGTCCGGCCGAATCCGGCAGGATCACTTAGCTCCGGACATGACGAAGGCGAGACAGGTGATCCCGTCTCGCCTTTGAAAAGCTTGATCTTTACCATGACGGAGCTGTGAAGCCCCGTCCGGAAGCGGTCGATCAGGCCGCCGACATTTTCTTCAGCTGCGCGGCCAGACGACCGACCTTGCGCGAGCCCGTGTTCTTGTGAACCACGCCCTTGGAGACGGCGCGCATCAGTTCCGACTGGGCGGTGATGAAGGCGCCCTTGGCGGCCTCGGCGTCGCCGCCGGCGACGGCTTCCTGGAACTTCCGCAGATAGGTGCGGACGCGCGTGCGGCGCGACTTGTTCACCTCGGTGCGGGCGGCGATCTTGCGGATCGCCTTCTTGGCGCCGGCGTTGTTGGCCATCAGTCAAACCTATCGAACGGAAAGCGCCGCGGAATGACGTCCCACGGCGCGGAAATCTCAGGAGGCGCGGCCTATAGCCGAAGGCCGCCTGCGAGGCAAGCGGCGGCGGACGGTGCGCCCATCGGCCCCCACCCGTCCCGCGCGGCCTGAAATCCGCGCCCTGCGTCGGCAACCGGACGGAACGTCGCCCGCCCCGGCCGATTGGGAAGAGACTGTTCTCCCCGTCACCGGAAGGCCGCATGTCCCACAGCGAACCCACCACCGACGCCGATATGGCGCCGACGGCCTATCTCGATTCCGACCAGCGCGAAGGCGAGCACTCCGCGGAGTCCATCCGCGCGGTGATGATCAACCGGCCCCGGCAGGAGCTCTACGACTTCTGGCGCGACTTCTCGAACCTGCCGCAGTTCATGGAGAACCTGCTGGACGTCGCCGACCTTGGCGAAGGGCGCTCCAGCTGGCGCGTCGCCGGGCCTCTGGGGTCCGAGGTCGAACTGGTCAGCCGCATCACCGAGGATGCGCCCGGCGAACGCATAGCCTGGACGTCCACGGAAGACTCCGAGGTCGATCACGAGGGCTGGGTGTCCTTCATCGACAACGCCTTCGGCCGGGGCACGGAGGTGCGGCTGTTCATTTCCTACGACCCGCCGGGGGGCGCCGTCGGCAAGGTCGTCGCCAAGGTGCTGCAGCGGGAGCCGCGCATTCAGGCCCGGCGCGAGCTGCGCCGCTTCAAACAGCTGATGGAGACGGGCGAGATCCCGACCTCAAAGGCCCCCGACGCCGCCCCGCGCGCCTCACGCCACCTCTGATCCCTTCGCATTCCAAGGAGCCCGCATGCGCGCCCTCACATGGCACGGCAAACACAACGTCCAGGTCGACACGGTCCCGGACCCGCAGATCGTCAATCCACGCGACGCCATCATCAAGGTGACGTCCACCGCCATCTGCGGCTCCGACCTTCACCTGTACGACAGCATGATCCCGTCGATGTCGAACGGCGACGTTCTGGGCCACGAGTTCATGGGCGTTGTCGAGGAGGTGGGACCCAAGTCGACCCTGCAGGTGGGCCAGCGCGTGATCGTGCCCTTCGTCATCGCCTGCGGGAGCTGCTTCTTCTGCGGCAAGCAGCAGTACTCGGCCTGCGACAACTCCAACCCGGCGGACAAGGCCGACATGTCGGAGGTCGCCTACGGCTATCCGGCGGCGGGCCTGTTCGGCTATTCGCACATGACGGGCGGCTATGCCGGCGGGCAGGCGGAATATGTGCGGGTGCCGTATTCCGACGTCGGCCCGCTGGTGATCCCCGACGGGATCGAGGACGAGAAGGTGCTGTTCCTGACGGACATCTTCCCCACCGGCTGGATGGCGGCCGAGAACGCGGAGATCGAACCCGGCGACACGGTCGCGGTGTGGGGCTGCGGCCCGGTGGGCCTGTTCACGATCAAGAGCGCCCTGCTGCAGGGCGCCGGACGCGTCATCGCCATCGACCACCTGCCACGCCGGCTGGAACTGGCGAAGCAGAACGGCGCCGAGGTGCTGAACTATCATGAGGTCAAGGTGCGCGAGGCGCTGATGGAGATGACCGCCGGAATCGGCCCTGACGCCTGCATCGACGCCGTGGGCATGGAGGCGCACGGCTTCTCGCCCGACAACATCCTGGACGCGGTGAAGCAGGAGACCAAGCTTGGCACCGATCGCCAGCACGTGCTGCGCGAGGTCATCATGGCGTGCCGCAAGGGCGGGCGGGTCTCCGTGCCGGGCGTCTATGGCGGCATCGGCGACAAACTGCCGATCGGCGCCTTCATGCAGAAGGGCCTGACCATCAAGACCGGCCAGACCCACGTGCAGAAATACCTGCCGGAACTGCTGCAGCTGATCCTGGAGGGCCGGATCGACACCACCGACCTGATCAGCCACATCCTGCCGCTGGAGCGCGCGCCGGAGGGCTACAAGCATTTCCACGACGACCCGAACGAGTGGACCAAGGTGGTGCTGAAGCCGCACTGACGCGGCTTCCCGGCGTGCCTGGAGGCGCGTCAGCGTCCCTTGAAGGCCGGCTTCCGCTTCTCGACGAAGGCGCCCATGCCCTCCTTCTGATCCTCGAAGGCGAACAGGGAGTGGAACAGGCGGCGTTCGAACTGGACGCCCTGGGTCAGGGTCGTCTCCAGCGCGGCATTGACCATCTCCTTGTTGGCCATGACGGCCAGCGGGCTCTGCTCGGCGATGCGGGCGGCGATCTTGCGGACCTCGTCCAGCAGCTGGTCGTGCGGCACGACGCGTGAAGCCAGGCCCGCGCGCTCGGCCTCGGCGGCGTCCATCATCCGGCCGGTCAGGCACATGTCCATGGCCTTGGACTTGCCGACCAGGCGGGTCAGGCGCTGCGACCCGCCGATGCCCGGCGCGACGCCCAGATTGATCTCGGGCTGGCCGAACCTGGCCTTCTCGGACGCCACGATGAAGTCGCACAGCATGGCCAGTTCGCAGCCGCCGCCCAGGGCGAAGCCGTTCACCGCCGCGATGATCGGCTTGCGGAAGCGTGTGATGCGGTCGTGGCCGAGGGCGAAATAGTTGCCGACGTACATCTGGGCGTAGGTCTGGTCCGCCATCTCCTTGATGTCGGCTCCCGCCGCGAAGGCCTTTTCGCCAGAGCCGGTCAGGATGAGGCAGCGGACCGCGTCGTCCCGCTCGACCGCGTCGAGGAAGTCGGCCAGGTCCTTGAACAGGGCGGAGTTCAGGGCGTTCAGGGCGTCCGGCCGGTTCAGCGTGACGACCGCATAGCCGTCGGCGTGGCGCTCGATCAAAAGGTTGTCGTAGCTGTCGGTCATGGCGGGCTCCGGTTGGGACCGCGCCGTGTCTAGCCGGGGCGGCTCCCTGACGGAAGCCGCCCCTCCAGCCTTCAGGTCAGGGGGCGCGAGTCCGGCGCCGCGCGTTCCTCCACGCCCGCCTTCTCAAGCCAGCGGTGGCGACGCGAGCCGTACAGGCCGCCGAAGATGGCCGCCGCCGCGCCGACCAGCATGGTCAGAAAGCCCCACAGGGCGAGGGTCGCGGTGGCGTCGGCCGCGCGCTCGGACTCCACCGGAGCCGGCGGAGGCGGGGTGGGGCTGGCGATCAGTTCGCCCTCGACGACGCGGCTGGGCGGATAGGTCAGCGCCGCGCGCGTCTCGGCCTCGTCCTGCGCCTCGGCGCCGATCAGCGCCGCCGAGCCCCCGGCGGCGGCCCCGGCGATGGTGATGGCCAGCAGGAAGGCCAGGGCCCAGACGGCCAGGCCGTGCAGGGCGCCCTTGTGGTGGTCGGCGTACTTGGCCGCGCGGCTGGCCACCGCGCCGCCGACGAACAGGGCCAGCCCGTTGGCCAAAGCCATCCACATGCCGGCCGCCGCCGTGAACTCGCCGACGTCGCCGCCGTCGAAGTCGTAGGGATTGAAGGCGGAGGCGCCGAGGGCCACGCCGAGCAGGTTCAGCATGGCGCCGACGGCGACGGCGACCACCGCGCCGGCGATCACGGCGGGCCATGAGATCAGGGTGTGCAGCGGATGGCGCAGCGGGTCGTGCGCGAAGACGTCGGTCATCGGTTTCCCTCCAGAAATGTGACGGAGGCTGAATGACCGCGCGGCGGCGGAGTTCCGCTCAGCGCCGGGGCAGCAGCATCAAGGTGAAGGCCGCGCGGATCAGCTCGGTGAGGACGACCAGGGCCAGCAGCACGTTTGCGCCGATCGCCTGCGCCCGCGCGGTCGACAGGTCGAAGCTCCAGCCGAAGCGCGAGCCCAGCGCCAGCGCCGCCGCGCAGACCATCAGCAGGCCGATCAGCGTCATCAGCGCCACATGCCCGGCCTTCAGCGCCGCGTTCAGGCTGGGGCCGTCGTCGAGGTCCCGCGCCCGCTTGCGGAATAGCCACGCCACGACCGAGGTCGCGCCGGCCTCCAGCGCCACCGCCGCGATCAGCGCCGCGAGGAACCACCAGATCAGGCCGGACAGGTCGTCGCCCCGCACCGCCTGCGCGACGTGCAGGAAGTAGGCGCCCCAGACGCCGGTCCCGACCAGCAGGCTGATCCAGAGGTGGATCTTTCTCACACCTTCACCCCCACCATTTCCGCCAGCTTCATCACGGTGTTCCAGTTGCGCGCCGTGCCCATGCCGGTCAGGCGGATCTGCGACGCCTTCTCGGCCATCTTCGACTGGCCGATGCCGTCGGGGTGGAAGAACCACAGGGCGCCTGGCGTGGCCTCGGCCCGCTCGTCGCCGACGGCGAAGGCGCGCAGGGCGTCGAGGCCGCCGTCCTTCACCCCGTCCTTCATCACCATGAGCAGGGTCTTGGACGGGTGCGCCGCCGCCTCATCGGGGAAGGGGCAGGCGGCGATCAGCTTCGCCCACTGGTCGGTGGAACGGACCATGGCGGCGATCTTCAGGCCGAAGGTCTTCTCCATCGCCGCCTCGACCTCGCGCTCCAGCGTCGCCGGCGCGTGGTCGCTCTCGACCACCAGATTGCCGCTGGCCAGAAGCGTGCGTGGATTCCCCAGCCCCATGGCCTCGGCCATCCTGCGCTGGTCGGCCACCGGGGCGCGGACCCCGCCGGTGTTCATGCCGCGGAACAGGATGATGCGGTGGTCCGTCATCGTTTCTGGCACTCCGGACAGAAGAAGGTGGAGCGGCCGCCCTGGACGATGCGGCGGACCACCGGGTGGCGTTCCGAGCGGCGGCAGGGCTCGCCCTCGCGGCCATAGACGTCGAAACGGTGCTGGAAATAGCCCTGCCCACCGTCGGGGTCGGCGAAGTCCCGCAGCGTCGAGCCGCCGGCGTCGATGGCTTCGACCAGCACGTCGCGGATGGCCGTGGTCAACGCCTCCAGTCGCGGTCCGGACACCTTGCCCGCCGCCAGCCGGGGCGAGATGCGGGCGCGCCACAGGGCCTCGCAGACGTAGATGTTGCCCAGGCCGGAGACGATGCGCTGGTCCAGCAGGGACACCTTGACGTTCTGCGCCTTGCCCCGGAACTCGGTCTTCAGGTGCTCGGCCGAGAAGGCGTTGCCCAGCGGCTCGGGGCCGAGGCCGGCGAACCACGGATGCGTCTCCACCTGATCGTCGGGGATCAGGCCCATGAACCCGAACCGTCGGGCGTCGGCGAAACCGATGCGCGTGCGGCCCGCTCCGGCGTCGGCGCACAGGCTCAGGTGCTCGTGCTTGCCCGCGATCGGCGCGGGCTCCTCGAACTCGCCCAGCTGCCGCCCGTCGACGGTGAAGCGGCCGGTCATGCCCAGATGCGTCACCCAGGTCTCGCCGGTCGACAGCGGCATGAGCAGGTATTTGGCCCGGCGGAGCACCCTTTCGACGCGCGCGCCGTCCAGCCGTTCGGCGAACCGGTCGGGAAAGGGAAAGCGAAGGTCGGGCCGGTTGACCCGCACCGCCGACAGACGCGCGCCCGTCAGGACGGGCTCCAGTCCGCGCCGGACGGTCTCGACCTCGGGAAGCTCGGGCATGCGCCCGGTCTAGCGCGCCGTGCCGGAACCTAACAATCCCATTGCCCTGCGGCGCGGGCCGCGCTTACTTCGCGTCCTCTTGGGAGAGGGAATTCCACAATGACCGACGTGCCGAGCCCCGCCGCGGGCGGGCGCCGCATCGAACTGACGCTGCGCGCGCTGGTTCTGGGCTGCCTGCTGGCGGTGATCTTCACCGCCGCCAACACCTATCTGGGCCTGCAGGTGGGCCTGACGTTCGCCTCGGCCATTCCGGCGGCCGTGATCTCCATGGCGGTGCTTCGGGCGCTCCGCGGCTCGACCATCTGGGAGAACATGACCGTCCAGACCGTGGCCTCGGTCGGCGGGGCCATGAGCTCGATCATCTTCGTCCTGCCCGGCCTGGTCATGGTCGGCTGGTGGCTGGAGTTCCCGTTCTGGGAGTCGGTCATGATCTGCATCCTCGGCGGCGTGCTGGGGGTGACCTTCTCCATCCCCCTGCGCCGCGCCCTGGTGGTCAACGGCGGCCTGCCCTACCCGGAGGGCGTCGCCGCCGCCGAGGTGCTGAAGGTCGGCTCGCCCGGCGCGGAGCAGACCGAAGAAGCCGTGCGCGAAAACCGCTCCGGCCTGTGGGTCGTGATCTGGGGCGCGATCGTCTCCGCCGCCTATGCGCTGGGCGCCGCGGCCCGGGCGTTCGCGGGCGAGGCCACGCGCTTCGTCAGCCTGCCCGCCTCGCTCGGCGGCGGCGCCACGGGCGTGGGCGTGGGCATGCAGTTCGCCCTGCTGGGCGCCGGCCACCTGATCGGCCTGGCCGTCGGTCTGGCCCAGCTGTTCGGTCTGGCGCTGGCCTGGCTGATCGCCGTCCCGATCCTGACCAGCCCCGACACGATCGCGTGGCTGACGGCCAACGGCATTCCGTCGATCGCCACGACGCTGGAACCCGGCGTGGGCGCCGAGGAGCTGGCCGGCACGGTCTGGGCCCGTGAGGTCCGCTTCATGGGCGCCGGGGTCATCGGCATCGCCGCCATCTGGACCCTGATCAAGCTGGCCGGACCGCTGATCGGCGGGGTCACCTCGGCCCTGGCGGCCAACCGTCGCCGCAGCGCCGGCGAGACGCTGGACATCACGGAACAGGACATCCCGATCACGCGCGTGGCCCTGCTGTCGCTGCTTTCGCTGGGCGGCATCGGCGTGCTGCTGGCGGTGGTCGCCAACGGCATGGGACTGGGCACGGCCGCGCCCCTGCTGGTGATCGGCGGCCTGATCTACGTGGTGGTCATCGGCTTCGCGGTGGCGGCCATCTGCGGCTACATGGCCGGCCTGATCGGCAGCTCCAACAGCCCGGTCTCGGGCGTCGGCATCCTGGCCATCGTCATCGCCTCGCTTCTGATGCTGGTGGTGCTGGGAATCACGGGACTGCCGGCGGATCCGAACGTCGTCGCCTTCGCCCTGATCGTGACGGCCATCGTCTTCGCCGTGGCGGTCATCGCCAACGACAACCTGCAGGACCTGAAGACAGGCCAGCTGGTGGCCGCCACGCCCTGGCGCCAGCAGACGGCCCTCATCGTCGGCGTCGTCGCCGGCGCCCTCGTCATCCCCTTCGTGCTGAACCAGCTCAACGCGGCGTTCGGCTTCGAGGGCGGGCCGGCGGGCATCGCCGACGAGCCGCTGGCGGCGCCGCAGGCGACGCTGATCTCGGCCTTGGCGCGCGGCGTCATCGCCGGCGACCTGCGCTGGGACCTGATCGGCATCGGGGCCGCGATCGGCGCGGTGATCATCGTGCTGGACGAGGTGCTGCGCGCGACCACGAAGAACAAGGTCAAGCTGCCGCCGCTGGCCGTCGGCATCGGCTTCTATCTGCCCGCCGCCGTGACCTTCATGCTGGTGATCGGCGCCGTCTGCGGCTTCATCTACAACCGCATGGTGTCCGGCCGCGCCTACGGCGAGGTGGCCAAGCGGATGGGCGTGCTGCTGGCGTCGGGCCTGATCGTGGGCGAAAGCCTGTTCGGCGTCTTCAACGCCGCGACGATCGTCGGCACCGGCAACGCCGAATGGGCCGCCGTCCTGGGGCTGGCGGACACCTGGCCGGCCATGACGGTGGGCATCGCGGTCTTCGCGGTGCTGACGGTGCTGCTCTACGGCTGGATCATCAACCGCTCGGCGAAGGTGTGAGGGGGCCGACGCCCCCTCCGTCCCTCCTGAGGCGATGACCGGCGTCCTGCGCTTCCTGCCGGGCGTGCTGCTGAGCGCGGGCGTCGGCGCCCTGGCATTCGGGGCGCAGGCGCTGGAGGCCCGGTTGATCGGCCGCGCATGGGTCGAGGCGCTGGTGCTGGCCATCCTGATCGGCGCGGCCTTGCGGCTGGTCTGGACGCCGTCGGAGACGTGGCGGCCCGGCATCCGCCTCAGCGCCCGGACCTTGCTGGAGATCGCCGTCGCCCTGCTGGGCGCGACCATCAGCGGAGCGGCGGTGGTGGCGCTGGGGCCGTGGCTGCTGGTCGCCATCGTCGCGGTGGTCGCCCTGGCCCTGATCGGGGCCTATGCCCTCGGCCGTCTGCTGGGACTGCCGCCGGCCATGGCTCTGCTGGTGGCCTGCGGCAACGCCATCTGCGGCAACTCGGCCATCGCGGCCGTGGCCCCCGTCATCCGGGCGGAGGGCGAGGACGTGGCCGCCGCCATCGGCTTCACCGCCGTGCTGGGCATCGCCGTGGTCCTGCTGGTGCCCGTCGTCGGCGCCCTGATGGGGTTCGATGCCCTGAAGACCGGCGCGCTGGCCGGATTGACGGTCTACGCCGTGCCGCAGGTGCTGGCCGCGGCCGCGCCGGCCGGGGCCGCGGCGATCCAGCTGGGCGCCATCGTGAAACTGGTCCGCGTGCTGACGCTGGGGCCGGTTTGCCTGATCCTCGCCCTGCTGGGACCGGAGCGGTTCGGCGGACCCGCTCCGGCCGGGCGGCCGCCGCTGCACCATCTGGCGCCCTGGTTCATCGTCGTCTTCCTGATCCTGACCGCGCTGCGTTCCGCCGGTGCGATCCCGGAGGCCGTCCTGCCGCCGCTCCAGATCACGGTCACCGCCCTGACGCTGATGGCCATGGCGGCGCTGGGCCTGAGCGTCGATCCGCAGGCGGTGGTCCGCGCCGGGCCGCGCACGGCGGCGACGGCGGCCTTGTCGGCCGTCCTGATCGGGGCGCTGGCCCTGATCGCGATTTTGCTGTTGCCGCTGCCGGCGGCCGGCCCAGGTCAGTCGGCCTTGTAGACCTCGTGGCAGGACTGGCAGGCGGCGCGCACGACGGTCCACTGCGCCGCGAAGGCGGCTGCGTCGTCGGCGCGAGCCAGATCGCCCAGCTTGCCCGCCTCGGTCGCGAAGGTCGCGGCCTTCGCCTCGAAGTCGGCGCGGTCGGTCCAGATCCCGTCTTTCGCGTCGGTGGCCTCGGCGCCCAGCGCGCCCTGGCCGGTGCCGGCGGGGAACATGCCGGGGATGGCGCGGCCCCAGCGGGCGACGCCGCCCGCCGCGAACGCCTGACCGCGGACGGGTCCGCCGGCGTCTATCGTCGCCTTCATGGCCGACATGGCCGCGCCGGACAGGGCCATCCCCGCCTTGCGGCCGGCGGCCACGTCGGCGGCGCCGATGGAGACGGGGTCCTGCGCCGCGGCGGTCACGGACGTGCAGATCAGGCCGACGACGGCGGCGATGGCGACGGTGCGCATGAAAGGTCCCTCCCGAGAAACCGGCACGCTCGACCCGATCTCAGCGTTTGTCCAGACGCTCCCGGATCGGCCAGCCGTGGTCCAGCGGGCCGTGGCCGCCGCCCAGCCCCGGAGCGCGGCGGATGGCCTCGGCGACGTAGGCCCAGGCTTCGGCGACGGCGACCTCCAGCGACAGGCCTCGCGCCAGTCCGGCGGCGCAGGCGCTGGCCAGGGTGCAGCCGGTGCCGTGGGTGTGGCGCGTCTCGACCCGTTCGCCCTCCAGCAGGGTCTCGCCGGCGGGGGTCAGCAGCAGATCGACGACGGTCTCACCCGGCACGTGGCCGCCCTTCATCAGAACGGCGCGGGCCCCCATCGACAGGATCGCCTCCCCGGCGCGACGCTGACCGTCGAGATCGCGCACCTCGACTCCGGTCAGCGCCTCGGCCTCCGGCGCATTGGGAGTCAGCAGCGCCGCGCGCGGGACCATCAGCGCCTTCACCGCCTCCACCGCTTCGACGGGCAGGAGGGGATGGCCGCCCTTGGCCACCATGACGGGATCGACGACGGCCGGCGCGCGCGCGCGGTCCAGAATGGCCGCCACGGTCTCGACCACCTCCACCGATCCCAGCATGCCGGTCTTCACAGCATCCGCGCCGACGTCGTCCAGCACCGCGTCGGCCTGGGCCGCGATCAGCTCGACGGGCAGGGGGTGGACGCCGTGGACGCCCAGGGTGTTCTGCACCGTGATCGCGGTGATCGCGGTGGCGGCGAACCCGCCCAGCATGGTCACGGCCTTGACGTCGGCCTGCACCCCCGCCCCGCCGCCGGAGTCGGAGCCCGCTATGATCAATACGCGGCCGGGAGGATGGGTCATCCGCGCGACATGGACCGCGTCCGCGCTCGCGGCAAGTCAGCCCGGGATCGGCGCGCGGAATACGAAGAAGGCCCCGGCGGCGATGAAGGCGAAGCCGACGGCATGGTTCCACGTCAGCTTCTCGCCCAGCCACAGCACCGAGAAGCCCGCGAAGACGATCAGGGTGATCACCTCCTGCATCGTCTTCAGCTCGGCCGCCGAATAGACCTGATGACCGATGCGGTTGGCCGGCACGGCGAACCAGTACTCGAAGAAGGCGATGCCCCAGCTGATGAGCACCAGCGCCCACAGTGGCCGGCTGTCGACCTTCAGGTGGCCGTACCAGGCGAAGGTCATGAAGACGTTCGACACGACCAGCAGCAGGATCGGCGCGATGTGCGGAATGCTCATGGATCGCCATTGCAGCACCGGCCGGCAGGCGGCAAGTCGGTATATATTGCCATCGGGCAATATTGCTGTACGGTGATGGTCATGAACCCCGCCGCCCTCCAGGCCCTGGCCGAACCCAACCGTCTCACGATGCTGGACATGCTTGCGTCGGGCGAGCGCCCGGCCGGCGACTTCGTGCGCGCCCTGCCGATCGCCCAGCCGACGGTGTCGAAGCACCTCGGCGTGCTGAAGGAGGCCGGGCTGGTGACCGTGCGCAAGGACGGCGCCCGTCGTCTGTACAGCCTCGACCCCCGTCCGCTGGCCGAGCTGGACGCGTGGCTGGACACCTATCGCCGCTTCTGGCGCGGCCGGCTGGACGCGCTGGAGGCCCATCTGGACAGGGAGTTTCCGCAATGACCGGGGTGATGGACCGCGTGACGCCGGGCGCCGACGCCGGGGAACTCGATCGCATCGAGGGCGGCTGGGCGCTGCGCTTCGAGCGCCGTCTGCGGCACTCGCCGGAGCGGGTGTGGCGCGCGCTGACGACCCCGGAAGGTCTGGCCTGCTGGCTGGCCGAGGCCCGCATCGACGCCGAGCCGGGCGGGCGGATGGACCTGCATTTCCGCCAGCCGGACCACGAGTTCATGCCGGACGTGCCGGAGCGGCGGATGCAGCACAACGAGGTGCTGGTCGCCCGGCCCTTCACTCGGTTCGAGCACACCTTCGGCGGCAACCCCGAGTCCATCGTCGTCTGGACGCTGACGCCGGACGGCGACGGCACGCACCTGCGCCTCGAGCACCGCGTGCCCGACAGCTGGGCCGACGCGCGCAAGAACGTGCTCAGCGGCTGGCACCACCACATGGAGGGCCTGGACGACGCCTGCCGTCTGCAGCCGCACGCCTGGGACTGGGACCGCTGGTTCGCCCTGCGCGACGCCTATGCGGAACGGCTGGAGATCGGAACGTGAGCGACTGGCTGGACCGAATGGTGGGCGAGTGGACGCTGGAGGGACGGTCCGTCCCCGACGACCCGGCGCAGGTGCGGACCGGCGTCGAACGCGTGTCGCGGCACGGCGCCTGGATCGTGATCGAGGGGGAAGATTACCGCTTCCAGCTGGCGACCGATCCGGCGACCGGCCGCGTGACCGGCGACTTCGTCCATTGGGAGCATCCGCAGCTCTGGACCTATGACGGCGCGGTCGAGGCGAACGGCGCCCTGCACCTGTACAGCCGCGGCCCGGACATGACCGGCGAGGGAGGCGAGACGGACTACGTCGACGTGTTCGAGATCGTCTCGCCTGAAGAGCGGCGCTCGGTCGGGCGCATCCGGGAGGCCGACGGATCGTGGCGGGACTTCAGCCGCACCACCTATCGCCGGAGCGAACCGTGATCGCCGCCGCCGCCCCCTTCCTGATGTTTCAGGGCCGATGCGAGGAGGCCCTGACCTTCTACGCCGCCGCCGTCCCGGGCGCCCGGATCGTCACGCTGGACAGAAAGCCCGACGGCCAGGTCGCCATGGCCCGGATGGCCATCGCCGGGCTGGAGATCATGGCCAACGACAGCCCGCCGGTGCACGACTTCGACTTCACGCCGTCGACCTCGACCTTTCTGTCCGTCGAGTCTGCGGACGAGGTCGACGCCCTCGCGGCGGCGCTGGCGGCCGATGGCGGGTCCGCCCTGATGCCGGCCGGGGACTACGGTTTCTCGCGACGCTTCGCCTGGGTGAAGGATCGCTTCGGACCCTCGTGGCAGATCAACTGCCCCTGAGCGCCGCCTGCACCGCCAGCGCCTGAACCGTCTCGCGCACGTCATGCACGCGGACGATCTCCGCCCCGTTGCGCACGGCCTCCAGCGCCAGCGCCAGCGATCCGCCCAGCCGGTCGCCGGGGTCGGTCGCCGTGGCGTCGACGGACTGGATCGTGCGCTTGCGGCTGGCGCCGTACAGCACCGGAAATCCGGTTGCGACGAGGGCGTCCAGTCGGGCGGTCAGCGTCAGGTTGTGCGCCGCCGTCTTGCCGAAGCCGATGCCGGGGTCCAGCCATATCCGCTCGCGCGCGACCCCCGCCGCCATCGCGGCGTCCGCCCGGGCCAGCAGCCCGTCGCGCACCTCGGCCACCACGTCGTCATAGCGGGGATCGACCTGCATGGTGCGCGGTTCGCCCCGCATGTGCATCAGCACCACGTCGCAGCCCAGCTCGTCGGCGACGGCCGAGGCGTCGGGGCTGAAGGTCAGGGCCGAGACGTCGTTCCACATCGTCGCCCCCGCCGCGACCGCCGCGCGCGCCACCGCCGGCTTCATCGTGTCCACGCTGATCGCGCCGTTCCAGGCCGCGCGCAGCCCGGCGATGACCGGCACGACCCGGGCGATCTCCTCGGCCTCCGACACCGGCTCGGCCCCCGGCCGCGTGCTCTCGCCGCCGACGTCCAGCAGGTGGGCGCCCTGCTCGACCAGCCGCAGCCCGTGCGCCACGGCCGCCTCGACGGAGCCCAGCCGCCCGCCGTCGGAAAAGCTGTCCGGCGTCACGTTGACGATGCCCATGACGCGGGGCCTGAATGCGCTCATGTCGTCTCTTGAACCAGAATGGGCCGTCGCGTCCCGTCAGTTTTTGGACTGGCTGGAAGGGCCCGTGAACCAGCATGACATCGTCGAACTGATCGCGTGGTTGGACAAGCTGCTCAAGCTCGGCGAGCGGTCCGTCCTTCCCGATCTGCCGGACCGAGATTGCCTTCCTTATCCGGACTTGCCCGCCGACCGACACCGGCGCTGGGTCGGGATCGCGTCGCGTCGCTTCTCCGAACTGGCGGGTTCAGAGGGGTCTCACGAGAACGGGTTCGTCCTGGACGACCTGTCGGACATCGCGGGAGATTTCGAGCTCGCCTTGGCCATGCGGGATGCAGGGCAGCAACCCCATGACGAGTTTGAGTGGGTCCTCAGGTACGAGAGTCACTGGGGCAAACACCATGCCCTCCACCTGCTTAACTTCCTGCGGTCGCGCTATCACTGAGCCAACCGCTCACGGCTTCGCCTTCTGCGGATGCGGCGTCTCTCCGCGCGCCAGCATGGCGGTGAGGTCCGCGATCTTCTTCGCCCGCCCGGCCTCGGTCTTCATCTGCGTGGTGCGGAAGATCAGGGCGAAGCGGTTCTGGGCCGTCAGGGTGGCGAAGGCGGCGCGCGCTTTCGGGTCCGCGTCGATGGCGGCCTGAAGGTCGGCGGGCATTTCGGCGTCCTTCACGCGATAGGCGGCGTCCCAGCGACCGTCCGCCTTCGCGGCCTCCACATGCTTCAGGCCATGAGGCGTCATGTGGCCGGCCGCGATCAGGGCGGCGACCTTGTCGACGTTGATCTGCGACCAGCTGCTCTTCGCCTTGCGCGGCGTGAAACGCTGAAGGAAGCTCGTCTCGTCGAAGCTTTTCTTGATCCCGTCGATCCAGCCCCAGCACAGGGCGGCGTCGACCGCCCCGCTCCAGTCGATCGACGTCAGGCCCGACCCCTTCTTGTGAATCTTGACCCAGACCTCCGGCTCCCGGTCGTGGTGCTCCGCCAGCCAGTCGTGGAAGGCCTGGAAGTCCTCGAACGGACGCACGCGCGCGGGATCGACGACCATCGGCGCCATCAGCCCTTGCCCCCGATCAGGCCGCCCAGCGCCTCCAGATAGGCGGCGAAGGCCTTGCGCCCCGCGGGCGTGATGGACGCCTGCGTCAGCGGCTTGTTGTCCTTGAAGCTCTTGGCGATGGAGACGTAGCCCGCCTCCTCCAGCTTCTTCAGGTGGACCGACAGATTGCCCTGGGTCGCCTCCAGCACCGTCTTCAGTTCGGTGAAGTCGGCGGTCTCCGCGTCGGCCAGATAGACCATGATCCCCAGCCGCATGCGGCCGTGGATGACCTCGTCGATGCGGCCGAGATCGTGCAGGCCCATGGGTTCAGGCGGCCCTGCGCGCGTCGCGGAACATGATCCAGCCGGGCAGGGCGAACAGGAGGAACAGGGCGACGGTGCAGACGCCCAGATAGATCATCGGCTCACGCACCGTGACGCCCAGCGCCACGGCCGTGACCCAGCCGCCCAGCGCCGTGGCCAGCATCCAGCCCTTCTTCTTCAGGATCCAGGCGACGTACCAGGCCGCGGCCTGGAGGGCGAAGACGATGGCGGCGTAGTAGAGCCAGATCGCGAAGTCCTGGTCCCGCCAGGCGCCGACAGCGAAGACGATGATCACGGCCGTGTTGGCCATGCCCGTGGCGCTGAAGGCGGCGTTCATCGTCCGGCCGGCCATCGGGCCGCGACTGGCCGATCCGTTCTTGCGGTCCTTCAGGATCGCCCACGTCAGGATCGACAGGAAGGTCGCCGAGATGCCGACCACGAAAATCAGGTTGGCAAGGTCGGGCCAGCGGATCACGCCGAACGCCTGCCCGACATGGAACAGGCACTGCAGGCCGTACAGCAGGCCGCCCGCGAGATAGCAGACCGCGAGGGTCATCGGCGTGCGCCCGCCGCCGTCCACGATGGAGCGGAGGAAGGCCAGATCGGCTTCTGCGGAGGCGCGGGGTTCGGGCATGGAGAGTCTCGCGAAGGACCGGCCCGTCCGGGGTGGACGAGCCAGTCGGGATTGGCAAGTCATTGGGCGGGCTGCAGCGCCGGGTCCCGCGGCCGACGCCATGGCACGCGCCGGCCGTTCAGGGCCTTGCCGATGAAGGTGTGGCGAACCAGCAGCTCATAGGTGATCAGGCAGACGGCCACGACCATGGCGATCACGGCGCCCATCTTGGCCCACCAGTGCCAGGCCATGTCCAGCACCAGCACCTGCGCGACCATCACCAGCGGCAGATGGATCAGATACGTCCAGTAGGAGGCGTCGGACAGGTAGCGGATCACGGCGTCGGCACGGCTGAACAGGGAGATGCACAGGCCCAGAAAGGCGAAGGCCGAGCTGTAGACGGCCAGCGCCGTGACCCACGACTGGGTCAGACGCATCGACAGGTCCGTCTGCACCTCGATCGCCGGCGTCAGGCCTCCGGCCAGCAGGAAGGCGGCCGTGCCGGTCGCGCCGCCGACGATCAGGAACAGCGGCCACAGACGCGCCAGCTTCGGCAGCAGGTCCAGCCGTCGGGCCAGCAGCCAGCCCATGACGAAGGCCGATCCGAAACCGACCAGGGCCGGCAGGTTGGGCATGAAGCCGTAGTCGGGGGTCGGGATGCCGAAGAAGGGGATCCAGAGCGGATATGCGTACATGGCGACCGCCAGCGGAACCGCGGGGATCAGGGGCGTCCACGGCCCGATCATCCAGGCGGCCAGACGGTCGGCGACCCTGCCGTCCCGGTCGAGGATGCGAGCGAGAGGACGCAGGATCAGGGCGACGGCGTAGAAGATCAGCAGGGCCCACAGGAACCACAGGTGCAGCAGGGGCAAGGTCTCCAGCCGCAGGGGCGGAGGGGGCGGGCCGTCGGTGGGGATCGATCCGCCGTTGTCGATGGCGGCCTTCCACACGATCACGGCGATGACGGCGGGGAAGACGACCCACCACATGCCGAACAGGGGGTTGGCGATCCGGGCCAGCCGGTTCTTCGCGAAACCCCACGGCCCCCGCCGGGCCATCAGCATCTGCGCGAACAGGCCGGCCACCACGAAGAAGGCGACCATGCGGAACAGGTGGATGGCGAACATCAGGACGTAGGCGCCGCTGGACGTCTCCGGATCCGGCACGGGCCAGATCGGCGTCGGGAAATAGGACAGGGAGGCGTGCAGGACGACGCCGAGCAGAAGCGCGATCGCGCGCACGGCGTCCAGGCCGTGCAGGCGTTCGCCCGGTGTGTGGGTGTGGGACATGGGCCTCTCCTCCTCGAATGAGGCCGCATATCGCACAGACCAGTTTAGAATGCAAACATGTCTACGAGACGCGTTCGATGTGACCGCCGTCGCCGGCGCGCGACGGCGCAAGGCTTGCGGACTCGGGACGCGGGGCGCATCTGTCGCGCCATGTCCGCCGACGCCCTGACGCCCCCCGCCCCGCCGCAGCCGCTGGAACACCGCGGCGTCAACTGGATCGGGCTCAGGACCCTGTACCTCAAGGAGGTGCGGCGGTTCTGGAAGGTGGGGGCCCAGACCGTGGCCGGGCCGGTCGTGACGACCCTGCTCTACATGCTGGTCTTCGTGGTCGCGACGCAGGGCACCCGCGCGCCGCTTCACGGCACCCCGTTTCCGGAGTTCGTGGCCCCCGGCCTGATCATGATGGCCATGCTCAACAACGCCTTCGCCAACGCCAGCTCCAGCCTGATCCAGGCCAAGATCATGGGCACGGCGACCGACTTCCTGACCCCGCCGCTGAGCCCGTTCGAGGTGACGACGGCCTTCACCCTGGGCGCCGCGACGCGCGGGCTGGTGGTCGGGATCGTGACGGCGATCTGCGTCCTGCCCTTCGCCGGCCTGTCGATCTCCAACCTTGCGATGGTCCTGGGCTTCGGCCTGGCGGCGTGCCTGATCATGGGGATGCTGGGCGTGCTGGCCGGCCTGTGGGCGCAGAAGTTCGACCAGCTGGCGGCGGTGCAGAACTTCGTGGTCATGCCCATGACCTTCCTGTCGGGCACCTTCTATCTGGTCGAGCGCCTGCCCGAGCCGTTCGCCACCATCAGCCACTTCAACCCCATGTTCTATCTGATCGACGGCTTCCGCGCGGGCTTCGTCGGCAGGGCGGAGAGCGACGTGACCGTCGGCGCCGTCATGGCCGCGGTGCTGACGGTCGGACTGGCGTGGACCTGCTGGGCCGTGTTCCGCTCGGGCTGGCGGCTCAAGAGCTGATGACGACCTTTCCCGCGCGCATCCTGCACGTCGGCATCGACCGCGAGTGGCGGGCGGTGGCGGACTTCGTGATGGACCCCGCCAACATGCCCAGGTGGGCGGCGGGTCTTGGATCCGGCCTGACGCGCGACGGCGACGACTGGATCGCCGACGGCGGGCCGATCGGACAGGTCCGCGTGCGCTTCACGCCGCCGAACGATCTGGGCGTGGCGGATCACGTGGTGACGATGGAGAGCGGGCTGATCGTCCACAACGCGCTCCGCGTCACGCCCAACGGCGACGGCGCCGAGGTGGCCTTCGTCCTGCTGCACCGCCCCGACATGGACGCCGCCGCCTTCGAGGCCGACGCGGCGCACGTGGAGAGCGATCTGGCGACCCTGAAGGCGGTATTGGAGGGCGGCCTCTAGGAGCGCGTGCGAGCTCGTGGCAGGTTTCCGGAGTTGGAGGGAACCTATGAAGATTGTTCTGGCCGCTACTTTGGCTTGGGCCTTGGCCGCAGCCGCACAAGCGCAGGAGTGGGTCTTAGGAGGAATAACTGCTGAAAGCGCTCAAGCAGTCGACCTCGCATCAGTGCGAGCGTCAGGCGATCTTCGTTCCGGGTGGGTTCTGCTTGTTTTCGCTGAGACTGACCTGAGCGGCGCCGAGCCTGTCGACTACATGATGATGAGGACGACGTTCGATTGCTTCAACAGCCGGCTCAGAATGGTGTCGATGTCCCTCTATCGCATGGGTTCTGACGAGCCGTCCGACTCGTTCGAGGCCGAAGGGGAGTGGGTGTATCTGGAGCCGGGAGCCTCTGGCGAAGACACATGGAACGTCGTCTGCACCAATGACCGAACAAACGCATTCAACATCAAGTCCGCGGCCGATCTGGCACCGGTGATGCGTGCGGCGTTGATTGAAGTCTACGGCAACTAGTGCCGAACCGCGCTCCTGCCGGTCGCGGGTTGCAGCGGGGTTGACTGACTCCTCCCCCGGTTCGACAAGACCGCATCGAGACTGAAGGCGGTCCCGGCGCAGGCGCGTTCGGGGCCGCGTCGCTTTTCCGGGAGGATACCGCCGTGTCGACCGAGCACCTGATGGGCGTCTACAACCGCGCGCCGCTGGAGGTCGATCGCGGTCAGGGCGCGCGCCTGTGGTCCACGGACGGCACGGAATACCTGGACTGCGTCATGGGCATTTCGACCAATGCGCTCGGCCACGCCAACAGGGTGCTGGTCGAGGCGGTGAAGGCCCAGGCCGAGAAGCTGTGGCACGTCTCCAACATCTTCCGCATTCCCGATCAGGAGGCGCTGGCCGACGACCTGTGCGGCAAGTCGTTCGCCGACGTCGTCTTCTTCACCAACTCGGGCACCGAGGCCGTCGAGTGCGCGCTGAAGACCGCGCGCAAGTTCCACGTGGCGAACGGCCAGCCGGAGCGGATCGACGTCTACGGCTTCGACGGCAGCTTCCACGGCCGGACCTACGGGGCGATCAACGCGGCGGCCAACCCCAGCTACACCGAGGGCTTCGGTCCGAAAATGGAAGGCTTCCACCAGCTGAAGTGGGGCGACCACGACGCCATCAAGGCGGCGGTCGCGTCGCCGACCTGCGCGGCGATCATCGTCGAACCGGTGCAGGGCGAGGGCGGCTGTCGCGCCATGCCGGAGCAATGCCTGCGCGGCCTGCGCGAGCTGTGCGACCAGCACGGCGTGCTGATCATCTTCGATGAGGTCCAGTGCGGCATGGGCCGGACCGGCAAGCTGTGGGCGCATGAGTGGGCCGGCATGACGCCGGACGTCATGGCCGTGGCCAAGGCGCTGGGCGGCGGCTTCCCCGTCGGCGCCTGTCTGGCGACCGAGCGGGCGGCCAAGGGCATGACCGTGGGCGTCCACGGCTCCACCTTCGGCGGCAACCCTCTGGCCATGGCGGTCGGCCGCGCCGCCTTCGGCGAGATCTCGAAGCCGGAAACCCTCGCGCACGTGAACGAGGTCGCCGGCTATCTGAAGCAGCAGCTGGTCGGTCTTAAGGACCGCTATCCCGACGTCATCGTCGACGTGCGCGGCAAGGGTCTGCTGATCGGGGTCAAGCTGGTCCCCAACAACCGCGAGTTCATGGGGTGGGCCCGCGACGGCCAGCGCCTGCTGGTCGCCGGCGGGGGCGACAACTGCGTGCGCATCCTGCCGCCGCTGAACCTGACGCTGGAAGAGGCGCGGGAGGCGGTGGCCCGTTTCGAGGCCACCTGCGAGGCGGCCCGCGGAAAGATAGCGGCGTGACCCGCCACTTCCTCGACATCCACCGGCTGGACGCGACGACGCTTCGCGCCATCCTGGACGACGCCCACGCCCGCAAGGCGGCGCGCAAGGGCAAGCCGCGGGGCTGGGTCGACGCCGACGCGCCGGCGAAGGACCGGGTGCTGGCCATGGTGTTCGAGAAGAACTCGACCCGCACCCGCTTCAGCTTCGACGCGGCGATGCGCCAGCTCGGCGGGGCGTCGATCATCGTCAACGCCGGCGACATGCAGCTGGGCCGCGGCGAGCCGGTGGAGGACACCGCGCGCGTGCTGTCGCGCATGGTCGACGCGGTGATGATCCGCGCCGACCGGCATGAGGACGTCGAGAACTTCGCCCGCGTCGCGACGGTGCCCGTGGTCAACGGCCTGACCGACCGCAGCCACCCGTGCCAGATCCTGGCCGACCTGATGACGATCGAGGAGCACCGTGGTCCCGTCGCCGGGAAGACCATCGCCTGGGTGGGCGACGGCAACAACGTCTGCCACAGCTTCATGCACGCCGCGCCGCTGTTCGGCTTCCGGTTCCGCGTGGCGTGCCCGGCCGAATATCACCCGGACCTGCACGACCTGGCCAAGGGCGGGGACCACGTCTTCCTGACCAGCGACCCGGCAGAAGCGGTGCAGGGCGCCGACGTGGTCGTCACCGACACCTGGGTGTCGATGGGCGACCAGGATTACGAGGAACGGCTTGAGGCCTTCGAGGGCTACGGCGTCGACGACGCCCTGATGGACGCCGCCGCGCCGGACGCGGTGTTCCTGCACTGCCTGCCCGCGCACAGGGGCGAAGAGGTCACCGACGCCGTCATCGACGGCCCCCGCTCGCTGGTCTGGGACGAGGCCGAGAACCGCATCCACGCCCAGAAGGCGGTTCTCGCCTGGTGCTTCGGCGGCTGATCAGTTCAGACGCACGTCCGCCACGCCGCCGGCGTCCGGGAGGGTCTTCGTGACGTTCGCCTTGGCGATCTCGTAGGCGAATTTGAAGAAGCCGCCCTCGTTGACCCAGACGCGGCCGTCCCCGGCGTCGAAGCGCAGGATGGTGAGGTGCGGGTCGTCCTTGCCTTCCGGGTACCAGGCGGCCAGCACCGGGTTCCAGTAGCGGTCGACGATCTCGGGATCCCGTCCCTGCGCCGAGAGCGTGCCGGCGATGCAGGCCCAGACGTTCTGGTCTTTCGAGCCGTAGTGGAACATCGCGTCCTGCGCGCCCGAGGCGACCTCCGTGGCCATGTCGGTGTCGTCGCGGGTGAAGAACCAGATCGTGCCGGTCTCCTCCTCGCGGAAGGCCGTCATGGGCTGGGCGTGGGCGCCGGGCCGATCCAGACCCAGCATCCCGGTATTGGATTTCTTCAGCGAGTCCCAGAAGGCGTCTTCGGCTTTCTGCGGCGTCAGGTCGTCGGACATGGGGGAGGCTCCTGTTAAATCCCCCGCTCAATGCGCCGCCGCCCCGTGCCGTTCCGCTTCAGCCGGCGCCTGCGGCGACTCGCGCCAGGTGGATCAGCAGCATGAACGACAGGGCCGCGCCCACCAGCATGACGAACCGCCACGGCACCATGCGCGGGCCCTTGACCACGTTCGGCGCCTGCGCGCCCCGCCATCCGGCGAACGCGGTCAGCGGCACGGCGACGGCCAGAAGGATCAGGGTCAGGGTCAGGCTCATGGTCGGGCGCAGATGGCGGACCGCCGCGCCGGGCGCAAGCGCGGGGTAAGGCAAAGCTTACGGACTCCTTAATCTTAAGGCCGCGTTAACCGGCGCGCGGCGAGATGGCGACGGGCCCGGAAGGCCATCCACAGGAACCTCCCGGCGCCCCCACATCTTGGGGTTAACGCCGCGTTTACACCCCTGATCTGGACAAGTAGCGTCTGCGTATGGGTCGGGAGGCGAATCAGGTGAGCGCAGCCGCGCCGTGGAGCGTCAAAGGGATCGATCCGAAGGCGCGCGAGATCGCCAAGGATCTGGCCCGTCGGTCCGGAATGACCCTCGGGGAATGGCTCAACTCCATGATCATGGAGGACGAGGACGACGGCGTCGTGCCGCTGGGCCGCCGTCCGCATGCCGCCGACAGCTTCGAGCGCCGCGGCCGCAGCCGCCGTCTGGACGACGCCTATCAGATGGAGGAGCGCGGCTGGGACCGCATCGGCGCCTCCGTCGACGCGATCGCCGCGCGTCTGGAGGCGGCCGAGCGCCGCTCGACCACAGCCATCCAGGGCGTCGATCAGGCCGTGACCGGCCTGCTGCGCCGGCTTGAGGAGCAGGACAAGACCGCCGCGGCGCTCAATCGCCGCGTGGACGACGTCGCGGAGGAACTGCGCGAGGGTCATCGCCGCCTGCGCCGCTTCGAGCAGGAGACCGGACCGTCGACGCAGGAGGCGTTCGGCAAGGTCGAGAAAGGCCTGCAGGCCATCACGGGACGACTGCTGGAGGTCGAGGATCGTCAGGGTCGGACCGCCGAGGACCTGCGCCGCCGCATCGAGGCGGTGGAGAAGACCGCGCCGGGCGCCGGGGCCGAGGTGCTGGGCGAAGTCGGCCGTCGTCTGGACGCGGCCCAGAACCAGACCGCGGACGCCCTGCGCCGGCTGGAAGCCAGCTTCGCCCAGCTGGACCGCCGTCTGCACGCCACGGAGAGCCGCGTCGAGCCGGAGGGCGCGCGCGAGGCCGCCCGCTTCGAGAAGCTGGCCGAGACCCTCAGCCGTCAGGTCGAGGCGAACCGCGCCGAGATGATGCGCCGCATGGACGCCGCCGAGGCCGAAGGGCGCATGGACCGCATCGAGCGCGCCGTGCTGGCCATCGGCGATCAGGTGAAGTCGTCCGAGCAGAAGTCCGCCCAGGGCATCGAGGCCATGGGCCGCGAGGTGCTGCGCATCGGCCAGAACCTGCACGGCCGCATGCAAGTCGTCGAGCAGCAGGGCGCCCGTCAGGCCCAGGCGCTGGAGCAGCGTCAGGCCGCCGCCGAGGACCGCCACGCCCTGGCGCTGGAGAAGCTGGGCGTCGAGATCACCCGCATCTCGGACCGCCTGACCGATCGCATCGCCCAGTCGGAACGCAAGTCGGCGCAGGCCATCGAGGAGATCGGCAAGAGGCTGGCCGAGGGCGCGGGCCGCATCGAGCAGCGCACCGACCGCGCCTCCGGCGAGCTGGCCGAGCGCCTGCGTCAGTCCGAGGAACGTACCGCCCGGCTCTTGGCCGAGGCGCGCGAGGCGATGGAGGTGCGCACCGCCGCGGCGCCCGCGTCGAAGCCCGCGCCCGTCGCCGAGCCGGCCGCCCGGCCCGAGGCCGTGTTCGCCCCCATCCCCGAGGCGCCGCTCGAGGCCCCGCCGGTGCAGGCCGACTGGCGGGCCGCCGCCTTCCCGGACGTCGACCTGGGGCTGGACGATCCCTTCACCGCACCGGGAGAGCCGGCGTTCGAGCCCGCGCCGGAAGCGGCCGCCCGGCCGTTCGCCGCGCCGCTGGAGCCGGTGGCCGCCGCGTCGTTCGCGGCGCCTGAGCCGCCCTTCGCTCCGGTCGACGTGCCGTCGGCGCCCGACCTTGCCCCCGGACCGTTCGGCCGCGCCTCTTCGGCCGGCTTCGGCGGCGCCGACGTCGCGGACGCCCTCGCCGCGACGGCGCCGGATCTGGGTCATGACGAGTTCGCCGCGGAGACCGACTTCGTCGATCCGCGCGCCCTGCGCGCCGCCGCGCAGGCCGGCCGCGCCTCGTCCACGCGCGCCGCCATCGATCAGGCGCGGGCCGCCATGGCCGCGCCGGCCGTGGAGGAAGCTCCTGCGCGCGGCGCCTTCGGTCTGAAGAAGGGCGGCAAGTCGCGGCTGCAGGAGCGGCTGGATCGGCAGGCGCAGGGTTCGACCGTGCGCAAGGCGCTGGGCGCCTCGGCCATCGCCGTGGCCCTGACCGGCGGTCTCTACGGCTTCGCCCGGGTGCAGGGCGTCGACGCCCCATGGGCCGCGCTGACCGGCGCGGGCGGGCCTTCCGCCGCCCCCACCACCCTCGCGCTCGCCGCCACCGACGCGGTCCCGGCCGCCACCCCGGAGCAGCTGGCCGAGGGCGCGCGCCTGTTCGACGAGGCGGTGACCGCGCTGGACGCCGACGACCTCAGGGGCGTCGACACCCTGCGCCGCGCCGCGGAGCTGGGTCATGCGCCGGCTCAGCTGATGATGGCGGGCCTCTACGAGACGGGCGACGCCGGCCTCGCCTCCGACATGACGCAGGCGCGCCGCTGGATCCGCCGCGCGGCCGAGGCCGGCGACGCCCGCGGCATGTTCGGTTACGGCATGTATCTGTTCGAAGGTCAGGGCGGGCCGCAGGATCGCGCCGCCGGCTTCGACTGGATCCTGAAGGCGGCGGAGGCCGGTCTGGTCGACGCCCAGTTCAACGCGGGCCTGATTTTGAAAACCGGCGAGGCGGCCACCGAGGCCGATCCGGCCGAGGCCTACCGCTGGCTGCTGATCGCCGCGCGCGGCGGCGACGTTCAGGCGCGGGAGGAGGCGCAGGCCCTCGCCCCGACCCTGACCGAGGCGCAGCGCGCCCAGGCCCGGCAGGCGGCGGCCGACTTCCAGACCGGCGAATGATCGCGCGCGGCGTGCCGCCGGTGGCGCAGGCATTCCGATCGTCCTAGACCGGGTCGTCGCCCCGGCGACTCCCCTCCACCCCGCACCGAAGGCGCGCCCTTTGGATCTGTACCTGCCGATCGCCGAGGTTTCGGTGAACTGGCCCCTGATGCTGATGCTGGGGGCCGTGGTCGGCTTCGTGTCCGGTCTGTTCGGCATCGGCGGCGGCTTCCTGATGGCGCCGGTGCTGGTCTTCCTCGGCATCCCGCCGACGGTGGCGGTGGCCAGTCAGGCCAGCCACGTCGTCGCCTCCTCGACGTCGGGCGTCATCGCCTATTCCGGCGCGGGCCAGGTCGATTTCCGCATGGGGGGGATCATGGCGGCGGGCGGCGTGCTGGGCGCCTTCGTCGGCGTCGAGGTGTTCCGCTGGTTGCGCCTGCTGGGCCAGGCCGATCTGGTGGTGGCGCTGTCGTACCTGATCTTCCTCGGCGTCATCGGCAGCCTGATGCTGAAGGAAAGCCTCGAGCAGATCGTGCGCCGCAAGCGCGGCCTGCCGGCGCCGCGCAAGGATCGGCGCCGGCCGCTGTGGCTGTATGGCCTGCCGTGGAAGGTGAAGTTCCCGAAATCGGGCCTCTACATCTCCGCCGTGCCGCCGCTGGCACTGGGCGGGTTCGTCGGCGTGCTGTCGGCGATCATGGGCGTGGGCGGCGGCTTCATCCTGGTGCCGGTCATGCTCTACGTCCTGCGGATGAAGGCGTCGGTCGTGGTCGGCACCAGCCTGTTCCAGATCATCATCACCACGGCGGTGACCACGGTGCTGCAGGCCGGCCGTAACCAGACGGTGGACATCGTCCTGGCCTCGCTGCTGCTGTTCGGCGGCGTGGTGGGCGCCCAGATCGGGGCGCGCTGGTCGGGCCGGTTCCGCGCCGACGTCCTGCGCGCCGCCCTGGGGCTGATCGTGCTTCTCGTCGGCATCCAGATGGGCATGGAGCTGATCGTGCGCCCCTCCGACCTGTTCGAGATCGCACCGGGCGTGCCGGGTGAAGGGTCGCCGCAATGATCCAGGACGTTCCGCCCCCCGTCGTTCCGGCCCCCCTCGATCCGGCGGTGGTCATCGAGCGGTCGATCACCACGCTGAACGCCGCCGAGCCGGTGCGCGTCTCCGCCGCCCTGACGGATGCGGAGGTCAAGGTCGATTCCGGATTCCAGGGCGCGTCGATCGTCCTCTACGGCGCGGTGTTCAACCCGACCGACGCGCCGGTGGACGTGGTCGTGGTGGTGCGCGGGCCGGACGCCCCCCTGCGTCTGGTACGCAAGGTGCAGGCGGGGCCCTTCTGGGTGAACAGCCGCCCCGTGGTGTTTCAGGGCGCGCCCGGCTTCTACATGACGGCCTCGACGCGGCCGCTGTCGGACATCGCCAACTTCGGCCAGCTGCGCCGGCTGGGCGTGGGGGTCGACCACCTGCGCATCGCCGCGCCCGAGGAGCGCCGGGTCGAGACCCGCTACGGCGTGCGCGACGTCGTCGTCAGCCGGCTGGGCGACGACTACCTGGACTGGCGCCGCGCCGTGATCCGGCTGCGGGAGGAGGGCGGGCTGTACGACACCCGCCCCGACGGCGTGACCTTCGTCGACCGCGGCCTGTTCCGCGCCCAGCTGGACTTGCCGACCACCGCCCCGACCGGCGCCTATTTCGCCGAGGTCTGGCTGTTCCAGGACGGTCAGCCGGTGGCCTCGTCCAACCTCACCCTGACGGTGCAGAAGGTCGGCGTCGAACGCGACGTCTATGAGTTCGCCCACCGCCGGCCGTGGCTGTACGGCGTGCTGTGCGTCCTTCTGGCGGCGTTCACGGGCTGGGCGGCGAGCCGCGTGTTCCGGAGGGGGTGACGCCGTATCCTGCCATCGGCGCAGTCAGGGGAAGTCTCACCGCGCCGCGAACTCGCTCATGGCGTCGATGACGGCGCGGTTCTGATCGTCCGTGCCGACGGTGATGCGCAGGCATTCGGGCAGGCCATAGCCGCCGACGGGGCGGACGATGATGCCCTTCCGGTTCAGCCAGTCGTTGGCCGCCTGACACGTCTCCACGTCCCTGAACCGCACCAGCACGAAGTTGCCGGCGGACGGCAGGACGTCGAAGCCGAAGCCGCGCAGGGCCTGCGTCAGGCGCGGGCGCCAGGTCTGGATCAGCTCGCGAGACGCCTTCTGGTGCGCCACGTCGCCCAGCGCCGCCACCGCCGCCTCGATGCCCGGCACGGAGACGTTGAAGGGCAGGCGGATGCGGTCCACCGCCTCGGCCACCTTCAGGGGCGCATAGCCGAAGCCGATGCGCAGGCCGCCCAGGCCGTGGATCTTGGAGAAGGTGCGGGTGACCACGACGTTGTCGCTGGTGCGGGCCAGCTCGAAGCTGGTCTCCCAGTCCGGCTCGGTGACGTATTCGGCATAGGCCTCGTCGATCACCAGCAGCACGTCCGGGCGCAGGCCCTCATGCAACCGACGGATCTCGTCGGCGGTGTTGTAGCTGCCGGTCGGGTTCGACGGGCTGGAGACGTAGACGATCTTCGTCCGGTCGGTGACCTGTTCCAGCAGGGCCTCGGGCGTCGCCTTGAACTGCGGTTCGGGCGCCAGGCGCACGTCGGCCTGATTGGCCTTCGCCGAGATGCGGTAGGCCAGGAAGCCGTACTGACCGGTGACGATGTCGTCGCCCGGCGTCAGATAGGTCTGGTTCAGCAGGGCGAAGACCTCGTCCGAGCCGTTGCCGAAGATCAGCCGCTCGGCCTCCAGCCCGTGATGCTCGGCCACCGCGGCGCGCAGCTTCGTGGCGCGGCCGTCGGGATAGATGTGGATGTTGCGGATCGCCGCCTCATAGGCCGCGCGCGCCTTTTCGCCGGCGCCGAGCATGTTCTCGTTGGACGACAGCTTCATCGGCTCGGCCACGCCGTCGATCTTCGACTTTCCGCCCACGTAGGGAGCGATGTCGAGGATGCCGGGCTTGGGCGTCGGGAGGTCGGTCATGGAGCGCTTTCAGAACACGGGGGCGGCGCCGACGACGCCGGACAAGGTTCCCGGCAGCCCGGTCAGGCGCGGGTCTTCGGCCTGCACATAGCCCGCCAGCATGAACAGCTTCAACCCGCCCGCCTGATGCAGCGGCGTCCCGGCCAGCCCGTTCCCGCTCAGGGCGGCGAGGATGGCGGCGTCGCCCTGACCTGCGTCGGTGACCCAGAAGGTGCGGTCGTCGCCGGTCGGTCCGGGCGCAGCCGTGGACACGCGCAGGGCGCGCGGTGCCCGGTTCACGTCGTCCGGCAGGGCGCCGACGACGCGCAGGTTCGGCCGCGCCAGCAGTCGTCCCCACCACGCCGTCGCGCCGGACAGGCCGATCAGGGCCGAACCCCCGCTCTCGGCCGCGGCCATCGCCTTGTCCGCCGTGTCGTGCATCGCGAAGCCCAGCCCGTGACGGTCCGCGGCCAGCAGGGCGGCTTCCGCGCCGTGGACGTGCAGCGGCCCTCGCTCCAGTCGGCCCCACAGCGCCTTGATCGCCGCCGCCCGCTCCGGCGCCCGGGCCAGCAGTCGGCGCAGCGCCAGCGCCTCGACGTCGGGCGTGGCGGCGCCCAGCGTCAGCCGCGCGTCCAGCGCCGCCAGCAGGGCGTCGTCCGCCGCGTCGCGCGCCGCATCCGCCTCGGGCTCGGTCAGCATCAGAACAGGCGCGGGGCCGGCGCGACCGCGAAGGGCCCCAACCATGCGCGGCCGTCGCGAAAATCCAGAACCAGAGCCACGTCGGCGCCCGCTGCCCCGGCCATGCGCGCCGCGCCGCCGCCCCGTCCGGCGATGCCGGCGACCACGGCCGCGGGTCGGGCCGCGCTCATCGAGATGCGCCCTTCCAGCCGCCCGTCGTCGCGCGCCGACAGGCTTTCGCTCTCGATCCGCGCCCGGTTGTCCCCGCTTTCGAGCAGGCCGCGCACATGGGTGAACCGCCCGCCGCCCCGGCTCCAGCCGGCCATCAGCCCGTCGTCCGAGGGCGTGCGCAGACCGGCGGCGTTCTCCATCCTCAGCTCGACCCGCGCGCTGAGAAGTCCGCTCTCCGTGACCCCGTCCACCGGACCCCCCGCCCGGCCGCGCGCGTCGACCATCTGGAACAGGACGTCGATCGCCTGATCCTGCGGCCCCGGCTTCGCCTCCAGCGAGACGTGCTCGGCGCGCGAGATCGGGAAGGCCTCGGCCGATCCCACGGGCGTGAACGTGGGCCGGATCAGCTCCATGGCGAAGCGCGGCCACGTCCTGTCGATGCCGGTCAGGCTCATGCGCGCGCCGCCGCCTTGGATGCGGATGCGTCCCTTGTCCGGCCGGGTCAGGGTCAGGTCATCCGGCGCGATGGCGACCCAGGTGAGCGGGTTCCAGGCGTTGGCCTCGGCGATCAGCCGGGGGGCCTCCAGCCCGTGGCCGGACGGGGCGACGACCCGCGCCTGCCCCAGATCCAGCCGCACGCGGAACGGCCAGCCGTCGACCGACAGCGGCGCGGTCTCGATGGTCCAGCCGGCCTCGCGCAGGCCTTCCAACTGCGCCGTCGCGCGCGTCTCCACCTGTCGCGCCAGCACGAACCACCAGACGGTCCAAGCTGCGAGGATCAGCCCCGCGATCGCGAAGGGCACGATCAGGCCGCGGCGGGAATGGCGGACAGGGGCGTCGGTCATGGACGGTTCGTGACAGATCGGCGGAAGCGGTCAAGCCGGGCGGGAACGCCGCGCCGCTCCGCCCCGTTCATCGCCAAAGCCGGAGACCGGACACATGGAAACGCAGAAACTGCATCGCGGCCGCCTGATCGATCATCTGCAGCTGGTGGTGCGAGACGTCGACGCCAGCCGCAGCTTCTACATGGCCCTGTTCGACGTGCTGGGCGTGCCTCTGGGCGGCGAGGGGCCCGACTTCTTCTGGGTCGACGAGCTGTTCGTGTCCTCGGCCGACAGCCAGGCCGCGGCGGGCAGGCTGACGGGCCGACATCATCTCGCCTTTCAGGCCCGCGACCGCGTCATGGTCGAGGCGTGGCACGCGGCGGGGCTCAAGGCCGGCGGCACGGACAACGGCGCGCCGGGCGAGCGGCCCTATCATCCCGGCTACTACGCCGCCTTCCTGCTGGACCCCGACGGCAACAACGTCGAGGCCGTCTTCCACGGCGAGGCCACGAAGAGCGCCGACAGCGTCGAGATCACGTTCGCGGGCTGAGGAAGCCGCCCACGGTCTCCACCGCCTCGGCCAGCCCCATGCGCTGGACCTCCGTCCCCGGCGGCAGGCCGGCGAACAGGCGGGTGGGGCAGGCGGCGTCCAGCATGACGAAGACGCCCCTGTCGTCCGCCCGGCGGATCAGGCGCCCGAACGCCTGCGCCATCCGGGCCCGGGCCAGGGCGTCGTCGTAGCCCTTGCCGCCGAACCGCTCCCGCCGCGCCTTGTGCAACAGGTCCGGGCGCGGCCAGGGCACGCGGTCGAAGGCGAGGATGCGCAGGGACCTCCCCGGCACGTCGACCCCGTCGCGCACGGCGTCGGTCCCCAGCAGGCAGCTGTCCTCCTCGGCCCGGAAAACGTCGACCAGCGCGCCGACCTCCAGCGGATCGACGTGCTGGGCGTGCAGGGGTATGCCCGCCTTCGCCAGATCGGGACCCAGCCGCTCATAGACCGCCTTCAGCCGGCGGATGGCGGTGAACAGGCCCAGCCCGCCGCCGCCGGCCGCCAGGAACAGCTCGCGCATCGCCGCGGCGGTCTGGCGCGGGTCGTCCTTCATCAGGTCGGTGACGACGATGACCCGGCTGTTCGCCGCATAGTCGAACGGGCTCTCGACCTTCAGCGTCCGCGCCGGCTCGACAAGCCGCGCCGCCCCGGTCCGCAGCCGCGCCAGCTCGAACGGATCCTCCGCCAGCGGATCGCTGAGCGTGGCCGAGGTCACCAGCACGCCGTGCGACGGCATGACCACCGCCGCCTCCAGCGGCACCGTCGGATCGATCCAGTGGCGACGCAGGGCCACGTCGTGGATGCGCCCGAAGGCGGCCTCGGCCGACAGCCAGTCGACGAAGTCGGGGTCCGGCTCGCCGACGTCGCTCTCCAGCGCCTGCAGCATGGCGCGCCAGCCCGGCAGGGTCATGCGCGCCCGCCGGTCCAGTCCACGCAGGGCGCCTTCGATCCAGGCCCGCGACGACGGCTCCAGATCGGCCGCCTCGTCGTCGAGGATGTCTTCCAGATGTCGCGACAGGGCCAGCAGGGGGGCCTCGACCGCCGCCAGCGCCTGCGCCGCCGCACGCGCCGTCTCCAGCACCGGGTCCGTGACCGGGAACAGGGCGCACTCCATGCCGAACTCGCCCCCGCCCGGGGTCGCGGCCTCGCTGGTGCGGGCGCGCAGCTGTTCCAGCGCAGCCACCAGAAACCGCTCGATCGGCCCGACCGGATTGATCTCGCCCGATGGCGGGGCGATGCGGCTCGACACGCCCTCGCCCGGCAGCTGGGCCGCCGCCCTGATCGCGTCGTTCAGCGCCTGGGTCGCGGCCTCGGAGTCGGCGCACAGTTCGCCGATCCTCTGCTCCAGCCCGCGCCCGCGCCGCCCGCGCCCCTCGGGCCCCCGGATCCAGCGGCGCAGCTCGGCCGCCTCCTGCCCTGACAGGGCGGCGGAAAAGGCGCCGTCGGCGGCGTCGAACAGGTGGTGGCCCTCGTCGAAGACGATGCGCTTCAGCGCCGCCGTCTCGCCGTCCTGCTTCAGGCCGCGTGCCGTGCGGGCGCCGTCGAAGGCGGCCTGCGTCATGACCAGCGCGTGGTTGGCGATGACCAGATCGGCGCGGCGGCTGGCGCGGATCGTCTTCTCGACGAAACAGGTCCGATAGTGGGGGCAGGCGGCGTGCACGCACTCGCCGCGCCGGTCCACCAGATTGGCCGCGCTGGCCTGATTGCCCGGCGACACGGCGAACAGCCCCGGCAGCCAGCCGGGCCAGTCGCCGCCGGTCATGTCGCCGTCGCGCGTGTGCATCGCCCAGCGGCTGGCCAGCGCCGCGCCGATCAGGTCGCCGTTCCCCAGCTGCGCCGCCTGCACCGTCTCCTGCAGGTTCAGCAGACACAGGTAGTTCTCGCGTCCCTTGCGCACCACGGCCTTCTTCTTCCGCTCGGCCGGATCGGGCCACAGGGATGCGCTCTCGCGGTCGATCTGCCGCTGCAGGGCGCGCGTGTAGGTCGACACCCAGGCGGCGCCCGCGTTCCGCTCGGCCCACAGGCTGGCCGGCGCCAGGTATCCCAGCGTCTTGCCCGTGCCGGTGCCCGCCTCGGCCAGCAGCATGCGCGGCCGGCCCTCCTCGTCGCGGGGGGAAAAGGCGAAGGCGGCCTCGGCCGCATAGTCGCTCTGCGTCGGCCGCGCCTCGTCCAGGCCCGAGGCCTGAAGCAGCTTCTCCAGCCGGATGCGCGCGCTTTCGCTGTCGACCGGGGCCGAGCCGGCCTCGCCCCGCGGGGCCTCGTCCTCCCACTCCGGCAGACGCGACCAGGAGTCGAGGCCCGATCCCCGTTGCCGTCGCTCGCGCACCGGCTGGGCGTGCAGGGCCTCCAGCACGCGGTCGCCCCAAGCCCATCCCGCGCGATCCAGCGTCTCGGCCAAGGTGACGGCCTCCTCGCGGCCGGGCCAAGCGGCTTCGGTCATCTCTTCCAGCAGCAGCCGCGCCGCCTCGCGCAGGGCCAGCGCCTGCGCCTCGGCCCCTTTCGGCTCCGCCTGACCGGTGGCCAGCGCCAGCCCGGTCGGCGAGGGCGCGCAGAACCGCGCCGGCCGCACGAAGGCGAACAGCTCCAGCACGTCCAGCAGATCACGCGACCGCGGCGGCGGCGCGATCCCCAGCCGCCGCGCCGTCAGGCTGGCATGGCACACCAGCACGGGGCCGCCCGTGAACAGCCCCTCGGCCGCGCCGCGGCCGATCTTCCGCGCGCCGTCCGGATCCGCCACGGCGCCGCTGCCCGGCGGCACCGCCAGGGCGGGAGGCAGGGCGGTCAGGGCCGCCGCCGCGCGCAGGGTGGGAAGGGAGTCGATCGACACGTCGGAAAGATAGCGACGAAACGGATGAAACGGAACGGGAACATCTGCTAAGACGCGGATCAATCCCGATCTCCGCCGCTTTTGTGCGGAGCATGCCGGAGCCGACGCTGACGACGCTTCCCCCCCTCTTCGCCGACTGGTTCGCCTCGCGCGGCTGGGCGCCGCGGCGGCATCAGCTGGAGATGGTCGCGGCGGCGCAGGCCGGGGCGCACGCCCTGCTGGTCGCGCCGACCGGTGGCGGCAAGACGCTGGCGGGCTTCCTGCCGTCGCTGATCGAACTGGCCGAGCGGGGACCGAAGCCGGAGCACGGGCCGGGCAGCGGGGTCCACACCCTCTACCTCTCGCCGCTCAAGGCCCTGACCACCGACGTCGAGCGCAACCTGATGACGCCGATCCGCGAGATCGGCCTGAACATTCACGTGGAGAGCCGCACCGGCGACACCAAACAGTCCAAGCGGGCGCGGCAGCGGGAGTTTCCGCCGGACGTCCTGCTGACGACGCCGGAGCAGCTTGCGCTGTTCTGCGCATGGGAAGGCGCGCGGGCGTATTTCGCCGACCTGAAATGCGTGGTGCTGGACGAAGTCCATGCGATCTGGAGCGGCAAGCGCGGCGATCTGCTGTCGCTGGGGCTGGGACGGCTTCAGCAGTTCGCACCGGGGATGCGGCGCGTCGCCCTGTCCGCCACCGTCGACGATCCGGAAATGATCGCCGACTGGCTGAGACCGTCCGTCGAGGCGCCGGTCACGATCGTGAAGGGCGACCCCGGCGCGCCGCCCGTCGTCGACGTGCTGATCTCGGAAGGCAAGGTGCCCTGGGCGGGTCACACCGGGGTGCACGCCATCCCGGAGGTCTATGAGGCCATCAAGCGCTCGGGCATGACCCTGATCTTCGTCAACACGCGCTGGCAGTCGGAGTTCGTGTTCCAGCGCCTCTGGGAGATCAACGACGAGAACCTGCCCATCGCCCTTCACCACGGCTCCCTCGCCGCCGAGCAGCGGCGCAAGGTCGAGGCGGCTATGGCGCGGGGCGACCTGCGGGCCGTGGTCTGCACCTCGACGCTCGATCTCGGCATCGACTGGGGCGACGTCGATCTGGTCGTCCAGCTGGCGGCCCCGAAGGGCGCGTCGCGTCTGGTCCAGCGCATCGGTCGGGCCAACCACCGGCTGGACGAGCCCAGCCGCGCCCTGATGGTGCCCGCCAGCCGGTTCGAGATGCTGGAATGTCAGGCCGCGCGCGAGGCGGTGGCCGAGAACGCCTTCGACTGGGAGCCGATCCACGTCGGCACACTGGACACTCTGGCGCAGCACGTCATGGGCTGCGCGTGTTCCGAGCCGTTCACGCTGGACGACCTGTATGCCGAGGTGACGGCCTGCGGGCCGTATCGGGGGCTGGCGTACGAGACGTTCGAGGAGGTCGTGGATCTGGTCGCCACCGGCGGCTACGCCCTGCGCACCTACGAACGCTTCGCCCGCATCGTCCGCACCCGGGACGGACGCTGGAAGGTGCGCAACCAGATGGTGGCCCAGCGTCACCGCATGAACGTCGGGGCCATCGTCTCGGCCGGCACGCTGAACATCAAGGTCGCCCACCGGCGGGGCGGCGGGACCGGGGCGGCGCGCTGGACGGCCGGCCGCAAGGTCGGTGAGGCCGAGGAGTGGTATTTCGAACAGCTGACGCCGGGCGACACCTTCGTCTTCGCCGGTCAGGTCTGGGCCTATCAGGGCATCGCCGGCACGGACGCCCTGGTCACCCACGCCCGGGACGTCGATCCGAAGATCCCCTCGTGGGGCGGGTCCAAGTTTCCGCTCGGCACGTCGCTGGCCGAGCGGGTGCGCGACATGATCCAGGACCGCGATCACTGGCGCGTGCTCCCCCCCGACGTGCAGGAATGGCTGGAGCTGCAGGAGGACCGCTCGATCATCCCGAAAGCGGGCGACATGCTGGTCGAGACGTTTCCGCGGGGGTCACGGCACTTCCTCGTCGCCTATCCCTTCGAGGGGCGGCTGGCGCATTCGACCCTGTGCATGCTGCTGACCCGTCGGCTGGACCGACTGGGGGTGGGGCCGCTGGGCTTCGTCGTGACGGACTATTCGCTGGCCATCTGGTCGATCCGGCCGATGGACGGGCTGAACCTCGACGCCCTGTTCGAGCCCGACATGCTGGGGGACGATCTGGAGACCTGGCTGGAAGAGAGCTTCATGATGAAGCGCACCTTCCGCAATTGCGCCCTTGTTTCCGGCTTGATCGAGCGTCGCCAGCCGGGCGCCGAGAAGACGGGCCGGCAGGTGACCTTCTCGACCGACCTGATCTACGACGTGCTGCGCCGCCACCAGCCCGACCACCTGCTGCTTCGCACCGCCCGCGCCGACGCGGCGGCCGGCCTGCTGGACGTGGCGCGTCTGGGCGCGCTCCTGACCCGCATCCAGGGCCGGATCACGCATCAGCCGCTGGAGCGACCTTCGCCCTTCTGTGTGCCGGTGCTGGTGCAGATCGGGCGCGAACGCGTCGGCGGCGGGGCGGCGGAGATGATCCTCGATGAGACCGCCATGGAGTTCTCGGAAGAAGCGCTGATCGCCGAGGTGATGGCGTGAACGCCGCCCTGCGCGAGACCCTGTCCCCGTTCCGCCATGGCTGCGGCGGGTTGAAGGTCCGGGTGAATGGGGAGGCCTGCGTGCTGCGCTGTTCCGGCGCGCTTTGGGCGCCCGATCACCGGACGCTGATCGCGTCGGACCTGCACCTCGAGAAAGGCTCGGCCTTCGCCGCGCGGGGTCAGATGCTGCCGCCCTACGACAGCCCGGCCACGATCGCCAAGCTGGAAGCGGAGATCGAGGCGCTGGACCCGACGATGGTCGTCCTGCTGGGCGACAGCTTCCACGACTCGCGCGCGATCGATCGTCTCGCCTCCGCCGACCGTCTGCGGCTGGAAGGGCTGGCGCACGGGCGACGCTGGGTCTGGCTGGAAGGCAACCACGACCTCAAGGCCCTGGCCGGGGCGCTGGACCGTCTGAGCGGGGAGGTGGTCACCACCCTGCGGGTGGGCGCCCTGACCCTGATCCACGAACCCGGGGCCGCGCCGGAGCCGGGCGAGGTCGCGGGCCACCTGCACCCCTGCGCCACGGTGGTCGCCTATGCGCGCGGCGTGCGGCGGCCGGCGTTCCTCACGGACGGGAAGCGCGTGATCCTGCCGGCCTTCGGCGCCTTCACGGGCGGGCTGGACGTCCGCCACGGCGCCTTCGCCGACCTGTTCGAGACGCGGCCGCTGGTGGCCGTGCTGGGGCGGGACAAGGTGCACGCCATCGGCTGGGACCGGCTGGCCTAGTTCATCAGGTCGGCGCGACGCGCCTTTTCGGCCGTCGCCTCTTCGGCCTGGGCGGCCTGCGCGGCGACGGCCTGCGATTCCAGCAGCACCGTGCGCGCCTCGCGTTCGCGTGCGTCGCCGGGAGGCAGGGCGCGCAGGAAGAGCAGCGCCGCGACCCCGGCGGCCCCAAGGATCAGCAGTGCCCAGAACAGGCGGGGATCGTCGCGCCACCGGCGGACGAGGAGTCGGTCGAACATGCGGGTCTCCTGAATGCGAAAACCCCCGGTCGGCGGGCCGACCGGGGGTTCGTGGCGTTCGGACGGCGGCGACCGCCCGGAGCGGATCAGCCGGCCTTCAGTTGGCCCGCCGATTCCTTGCCCGAGCGACGGTCCTGCTCGATCTCGTACGAGACCGTCTGACCTTCGTTCAGCGAGCCCAGGCCCGCGGCCTCGACCGCCGTGGCGTGGACGAACACGTCCTTGCCGCCGTCAGTCGGCTCGATGAAGCCGTAGCCCTTCGTCGAATTGTACCATTTCACTTTGCCGGTCGCCATTTTCTGGACCTCCGTTTGCGTGACCGACGCGCAGGATCGCGCGGCGGCGAGGTCGGTCTGTTTTGGGAGCGGCTGAAGTCTCTGGCGAAGCGCGGGAGAACGAGAGCGTTACGCAGAAGAGATCGACCCCTTCATCGTGCGCCGCCGACGCGGCGAAAGCAAGGCGGCGATTTCAGGCGTCGCTGCGCTTCTCGGCCGCGGCGGCGCAGCGGTCGCGCAGGGCGTTGGTCACCGTGCGGCCGTACAGCTGGTCGGCGATGCGGTCGTAGCCCTCGGCCTGCAGCCGCTTCTTCACCTCGCCGACGGTGCGGCATTCCCCGGAGTCGGCCAACTGATAGGCCCGCTCCAGCGTCGTGGGTCGAAAGTTCATGCCGTTCATATGGGCATGGTCACGCTGGATTGCGAGGAAAGCCCGGGCACGTCGGCGCGGCGAACGCCGAGCAGCGCCGTCGACGCGCCCTCCAGCTCCGTCTCCAGCCGCGCCATGAACTCGGCGCGCTTCAGGCCGGGAGGTATGGTGGGCAGGAATTCGAAGACGACGAGGCCGGGCGTGCGGCGAAAGCCGTGGGCGGGCCAGTGCTCGCCCGAGTTCGTGGCCATGGGCACGCAGGGAACCTCCAGATCGCGGTACAGGGCGGCGATGCCGGGCTTGTAGTCGGGCGCCGCGCCGATCGGCTGGCGCGTGCCCTCCGGGAAGATCAGGATCTGGCGGTCCTCGGCCAGCCGCGCGCGGGCGTGGCGCACCATGTCCTTCAGCGCCTTCGATCCCGCCGATCGGTCCACCGGGATCATCTTCGTCTTCCACGCGAACCAGCCGAAGAAGGGCAGGGGCATCAGCTCCTTCTTCATCACGAAGCAGTTGTCCGGCAGCACGGCGAAGGGGGCGATGACGTCCAGCATCGACTGGTGCTTGCCCGCGACCAGCGCCGGACCCGTCGGCCGGTGCTCCAGCCCGCGGAACTCCACCCGCACCCCGGCGATCCAGCGCAGGCCGAACAGGACGAAGCGCGCCCAGTTGCGGATCACCCACATGGCCCCGGCGTGCGGACCGAGCAGCAACGGCGACATGCCGACGGCGAAGATGGCCATGGACAGGTAAAGCCAGGCCACGAAGAACAGGGAGCGGACGGTAGTCATGGGCGGGTTCTGCCGCAGGACGCGCCCCGCGTCACGCCGCCTTGCGCGCGTCTTCCGCCGCCTCGGCCGCCTCCTGCACCGCCTGGGCCGGCTCGTCCCCCGAGACGCGGCGCACCAGCTCGCGGAACAGCACGGCCAGATACTTCATGTACTCCAGCGTCATGCGACGCGCCGTGACGGTGGCCCGCCACCAGCGGGAGTCGTCCAGCGAGGGCGTCGAGACGGCGTGGGGAACCAGCTTCAGTCCGGGAGCCGCGGTCCGGATTTCCACCAGGCTGCGCGGCATGTGGTAGTCGGACGTGACCACGATCAGGCTGTCGTAGCCCCGCGCCCGGGCCCAGGCCGCGATCTCCTCGGCGTTGCCGCGGGTGTCCTCGGCCTCGAAGCCCAGATCCACGCAGCAGTTGAACAGGCGACGCGAGCCCGGCGTCACCTCGCGCAGTTCCTGGCGGCGCACCTGCCGGTTGACGCCGGAGATCAGCAGGCGGTCGCCCTTGCCCTGTTCCAGCAGGCGCACGGCGGCGTTGACCCGCTCCGGCGAAGGCCCGGTCAGCGCGACGATGCCGTCGGCGCGCGCCGGCTCGTCCGCCGGCGTCAGGCCGCGCACGCGCTCGGCGAAGGCGAACAGCCCCACCAGCCAGACGAGGGCCACGATGGCCAGGGCCGCGATCAGCTTCATGATGAACGAAGCCTAGCCGTGGGCGGACGGTCCGCCAAGGACTTCGCGCAGCACGCGAGCGCTGGACAGGGCGGCGGCCAGCACCGCGACGGCGACCGTGGCGGGCGCCAGCAGCAGATCGCCCCACGCCAGCGGCAGGGTCGACGCCGCCTGCCCCCCGCCGGCGAGCAGCTTCCACGCCGCACCGAGGACCACGCCGCCCGCCGCGCCCGCCGCGGCCGCGGCGGCGACGAACGGCAGGACCGCCGCCAGCGTCAGGCCGCGCAGCCGTCCGGGACCGGCCCCGAGCCCCTGCAGCACCGCCACCTCGGCGGACATGCCGACCACGGCGGACGCCGCGCGGGCCCATGCCAGCGCGCCCAGCGCCCCCAGCGCCGCCAATGACAGGGCGAGCGCCAGCGCCCGCACGCCCGCGGCGGCACGCGCCGCTTCCGCCCGCCACGGACCTGCGTCGTCGACTTCCGCGTCCAGTCCGGCCTCGGCCAGCGCCCGGTTCACCGTCAGCGCCCCGGCCGGCGTCTCGGGGTCCAGCTTCGCCACGACCAGCATCGGCAGGGGCAGGTCTGCGAGGTCCCCCTCGCGCACCCACGGCCGCAGCAGGTCCTCGGCCTGCGCCCTGTCCAAGGCGCGGACCTCGGTCACGCCGTCGACGCCGGCCGCCGCTTCGGCCGCGCGGGCCGCGGCGGTCGGGCCCGTTTCGTCGACCCGCGGCCGCACGACGATGGTCAACTCGCGCACCACGCCGGCCGTCCAGCCGCTGGCGCCCCGGTCGGCGGCGACCGCGCCCAGCAGCGCCAGACAGGCCAGCAGCGCCGCCAGACCGATGGCCACGCCCGATGCCAGGCGCACCGGCGCGCGCAGCAGGGCGACGCCCCGAAATTCCCGCCACCCCCTCATGCGGCGCCGTCCAGCGTCAGCACCGTCGCGCCCGCCTTGCGCGCCGCCGACGGGTCGCGCCCCGTCATGACCACGGCCGCCTCTCCCTTGCCTAGGGCCGCGAGCAGACCCAGCACCCGGTCCGCCGCCTCGGGCGTCAGGTCGTCCAGCGGATCGTCGATCAGGATCAGCTCCGGCTGGGCCACCAGCGCCCGCGCCACCCGCAGGGCCCGCCGGCGGGCCCGGTCCAGCGTGCCCGCCGGCCGGTCCGCGACGGGCGCCAACCCCAGCCAGTCCAGCATCTCCCCGACGTGGGCCCGGCCTTCGTCGGCCTCTCCGGCCAGTGCCAGCGGCAGGGCGGCGTTCTGGAAGACGGTCAGCCTGTCGATCAGACCGCCGTCGCGGCCGGCGAAGCCGATGCGTCGGCGCAGGGTGGCCCGGCCAGCCTCGTCCGCCGACCAGGGGTCCGTGCCGAACAGCGCGACGGCGCATCCGTCGTCCGGCCGCCGGGCCAGGGCCAGCGTCTCCAGCGCCCGCGACTTTCCGGCTCCGGACGGCCCGGTAAGGAAGTGGAAAGAGCCGCGCGGCATGGTCAGGTCGAGGATTCCGCGCCGTGCGGGCCCCTTCACGCGCACGCCCGACAGGCGGGCGACGGTCGCGGAAGCGGCCGGAGGGGCGCGGCGGGTGGGCGTCGTCGGCATGGGACCAGGATCGGAACGGGGCGTCGGGCCCCAACGGGAGGCGGCCCTCGGGCCACGCAGTCGGCGATGATACTGACCTGCCCGTCCTGCGCCACCGGCTATTTCGCCCCCGACGACGCCATCGGTCCGCTGGGCCGCACGGTCCGCTGCCAGTCCTGCAAGCATACGTGGAAGGCCCTTCCCGAAGAGCCGCTGGACCTGACGGCCGCCGCCACGCCCGTGGTCGCCGCGCCGCCGGCCGCCGTGGTCGCGCCCGAGGTCGGCCCGGAAACCCTTGCCGAGACGCCGGCGCCGGAACTTCCGAAGGCCTATCGCGCCCGGGCCGAACAGCAGCGGCGTCTGCGCCGTGCGGCGGCCCACGGCGTGGCCTGGGCCGGCACGGCCTGCGTCGCACTCGGCATGCTGGGCGCCGCGTGGCTGTTCCGGGCCGACGTGGTCGACGTCCTGCCGCGCACGGCGTCCGCCTACGCCGCCGTGGGCGTCGACGTGAATCCTGTCGGTCTGGATTTCGAGGCCCTGAACGCCCGCGCCGCCCCGGACGACCCCACCGTCGTCATCGTGTCCGGCGCCGTCCGCAACGTCCGCGACGACGAGCGCGTCGTGCCGACCATCCGGGTCGCCCTTCTGGACCGCGAAGGTCTGGAGGTCGCCCACGACTTCGTCCGCCTCGACGCCCCGCCGGTGCTGCCCGGCAAGGTGCAGGGCTTCGCAGTGCGTCTGTCCGATCCCGGCGGCCGCGCGCAGGAGGTGGCCACCGACTTCGCGCCCGACGCGCCGCCCGCGCCGAAGAAGGCCGCGTCCCCAGCCCCCGTGGCGCGCCCGCTGCCCCGGGCGGACGCCCCGGCGCACGTGCCCGCGACGCCGCTGGCCGCCGCCCGACCGGCCCTCAGGCCGGCCCTGTCTCCGGTCGCCACCGGCGGCGACGCGCCCGTCGACGCCGTGCCTCTGGACGAAGCCCATGCCGAGGCGCCATTGACCTCGGCGCATGGCTGACCCCGCGACCGCGATCCCCACCGTCCTGCTCCCCGCCGATCAGGTGGCCGCGACCGTCGAGGCGCTGGCCGACCGCATCGCGCCGGTCGTCGACGACGAGACCGTGGCCATGGTCCTGCTGACCGGCGGCCTGTGGTTCGGCGCCGACCTGACCCGCGCCCTGGCGCGCCGCGGGCGTCATCTTCGCTTCGACGCCCTGTGGCTGGCGTCCTACGGCGACGGCACCTCGAGCCGGGGCCGCATCGACGTGCACGGCAGGTTCCAGCGCGAGGTCGAGGGGCGGCGCGTGCTGATCCTCGACGACGTCTTCGACACCGGCCTGTCGCTGTCCGAGGCCGTGGCCCTGCTCAACCGGGAAGGGGCGGCCGAGGTGCTGACCTGCGTTTTCGCCCGCAAGCCGTGGCCGGAGCCGCGCGCCCTCACCCCGGACTTCGTGGGCTGGGAGGCGCCGGCCCGTTTCCTCGTCGGCTACGGGCTGGACCACGCGGGCAAGTGGCGCGGCCTGCCCGACGTGTGCGCCCTGGACTAGAGCCAGTCGGCGATCGGCTCGCGCGCCAGCATCTCATCGTAGGTCGGACGTTTTCGCACCACGGCCCAGCGGTCGCCGTCGACCAGAACTTCGGGCACGAGCGGACGCGAGTTGTACTCGCTGGCCATGGTCGCGCCATAGGCGCCGGCGCCGGTGAAGGCCACCAGATCGCCCGCCTCCACAGGCGGCAGGCGCCGATCCCGCGCGAAGGTGTCGCCGGTCTCGCAGACCGGTCCGACCACGTCGTGGGGCAGGGCCTCGCCGTCACGCGGCGCCGCCGCGACCAGATCGTGGAAGGCGTCGTACAGCGCCGGCCGCAGCAGATCGTTCATGGCCGCGTCCAGCACCAGGATGCGCCGTCCGTCGCCGCGCTGCGTGACCTGGATCACGCGCGACAGCAGCACGCCCGCATTGGCCGCGATCAGACGGCCGGGCTCCAGCGTCAGGTCGACGCTCAGGCCGCCGACCGTGTCCGCCGTCATGGCCGCATAGTCCGCCAGGGGCGCGGTCGGATCGTCGCCCGCATAGGCCACGCCCAGCCCGCCGCCCAGATCCAGCCGCGGCACGGGCAGCCCTTCCGCCCGCAAGGTTCGGGTCATCGCCGCCAGCACGCCGAAGGCCGCGCGCAGGGGCGTCAGGTCCGTGATCTGACTGCCGATGTGGCAGGCCAGCCCCACGAGGTTCAGCCGCGGGTCGCGCCCGAAGCGCCGGTACAGGGTCAGCGCCTCCTCGACCGGCACGCCGAACTTGTCGCCCGCGCCGCCGGTGGTGATCTTGGCGTGGCCGCCCGCGCCGATCTTCGGATTGACGCGGATCGCCACGTCGGGGACGCGCCCCGCCCCCCCGGCGATCGCGGCCAGCCGCTCCATCTCGACCGCGCTCTCGACGTTGATCTGGCGCAGACCCAGCGACGTGGCGAGGGCCAGTTCCGCGTCCGACTTGCCGACGCCGGAGAAGACGATCCGTTCCGGCGGCACGCCGGCGGCCAGGGCGCGCCGGATCTCGCCTTCGGACACGGTGTCGGCGCCCAGGCCGCAGCCGGCCAGAACCTTCAGGATCGAGACGTTGGACGCCGCCTTGACCGCGAAGGCGATCACCGGCCGGCCCAGCGTCGCCGCATGCGGCGCGAAGGCGTCCGACAGGGCGCGCGCATGCCGTCTCAGCGTCGCGGCGGAATAGACGTAGGCCGGCGTGCCGACGGCCTCCGCGATCGTCGTCAGCGGCACGTCCTCGGCATGAAGCGCGCCCCCGTCGAGGGCGAAATGATGCAAGCCCTACCGCTCCCGGAACGGCGCGCCGGAGCCGCGGTACGGATTGTTGGGGCCGCCGTCGATCGGGATCTGGTTGGACGACCGGTTCTGGGTGGCGGGCTCGGGCATCGGCTCGGCGTCCCCGCCGCGCGGCGCGCGTTCGGTCTGGGGGGCGCCCGGCGCCTCCAGATCGGCCATGCGGCCGCAGGCGGACAGAAGCAGGGCCGCGCCCAGGGACGCTCCGAGCATCAGGGTCAGTTTGCGGGTCATTTCAGGCGCGCCTTCCACTCTGCGATGCGCGCGCGGACCTGTTCCGGCGCCGTGCCGCCGAAGCTGGTGCGGCTCGCGCACGAAGCCTCAGGCGACAGCACCTTGTAAACCGCCTCGGTGATCCCCGGTTCGATCGCCTGCATTTCCGACAGGGGCAGTTGCGCCAGGTCCACGCCCAGCTGCTCGGCCCGCTTCACCGTCGCGCCGGTGACGTGGTGGGCGCGGCGGAACGGCAGGTCCAGCTCGCGCACCAGCCAGTCGGCCAGGTCGGTGGCCGTGGAAAAGCCCGCGCCGGCCGCGGCCGCCATCCGCTCACGGTTCGGCGTCAGGGCGGCGACCATGGCCGTCATGGCCGACACCGCCAGGCCCAGGGCGTCGAAGGCCTCGAACACCGGCGGCTTGTCCTCCTGCATGTCCTTGGAATAGGCCAGCGGCAGCCCCTTCATCACGGTCAGCAGGGCCACCAGCGATCCGGTGATCCTTCCCGTCTTGGCCCGCACCAGCTCCGCCGCGTCCGGATTGCGCTTCTGCGGCATGATGGAGCTGCCGGTCGTCAGGTCGTCGGGCAGGGAGACGAAGCCGAACTGCGGCGTCATCCACACCACGATCTCCTCGCCCAGCCGCGACAGGTGACCGGCGCAGATGGCCGCCGCCGACAGCGCCTCCAGCGCGAAGTCGCGGTCGGAAACGGCGTCCAGCGAGTTGGCCATGGGTTTGATGAAGCTCAGGCTCTCCGCGGTCATGTGCCGGTCGATCGGGAACGGCGATCCGGCCAACGCCGCGGCCCCTAGCGGGCTTTCGTTCATGCGAGTCCAGGCGTCGCTGAACCGAGAAACGTCGCGGCCGAACATCTCGACATAGGCCATCAGGTGGTGGCCGAACGTCACCGGCTGGGCCGGCTGCAGATGGGTGAAGCCCGGCATGAGGGCGTCGGCGTGCGCCTCGGCCTGGATCAGCAGAACGCGTTGCAGCTCGCGCAGGCCGCCGATGGCCGCAAGGCATCCATCGTCGCGCACCCATAGCCGGAAGTCGGTCGCCACCTGATCGTTGCGGCTGCGCGCCGTGTGCAGCCGGCCGGCAGGCTCGCCGACCAGCTCGGCCAGCCGCGCCTCCACATTCATGTGAACGTCTTCGTACTGCTCCCGGAACGGGAAGGTTCCGGCGACCATCTCCTCGCGGATCGTCTGCAGACCGGCCAGAATGGCGTCCGCGTCTTCCTGACGAATGATCCCCTGCGCGGCCAGCATGCGGCAGTGCGCCTCGGATCCCGCCAGATCCTGCGCCCACAGCCGCCGGTCCACGCCGATCGAGACGTTGATCGCCTGCATGACCTCCGCCGGCTTCTGGCTGAACCGCCCGCCCCACATGTCTTGACCTTCCGGTGACGGAGGGGCTTTGTGATCGGCGTCGGAGGCGGGATTTTCGGTCATGGGGCTGTCCAAAGCGGCGATCGCCGTGATCGCGGGCGTGGTCGTTCTCGGCGCGGCCGGGGGCGCGATGCTCTATGCCAAACCCGACGCCCTGTTCAAAGGCTCCGCTCCCGCGGCGGCGGACGAGAGCGATCTGGCGCGCTTCGCGGTGCGGTCCCTGGCGCGTCTGGAGACTCCGGCCGACACCCCCATGGCCCCGGACTACGTCTTCAAGGCGCGCGACGGGTCCGACGCCCGCTTCGCCGACTTCCGCGGCAAGGTGGTGGTGGTGAACCTGTGGGCCATGTGGTGCGCGCCCTGCCGCACCGAGATGCCGACGCTGCAGGCCCTGGCCACGGCCTATCAGGGCCGGGATCTGGTCGTGCTGCCGATCAACGTCGACGCGACGGACGACGCCGTGGCCGACGCCCTCAGCTTCATCGACGTGCACGAGCCGCTGCCGTTCTACGGCGACCGGGAGTTCAAGCTGCCGTTCGTCCTGCCGGGCGAGGGCAAGATGCCCCAGACGGTGATCCTCGACCGTCAGGGTCGCATGCGCGCCAGCTTCTCGGGCGAGGCGGACTGGGCCGGTCCGGAAGCCAGGGCGCTGGTCGACGCCCTGCTGGCCGAACCGGCCTGATCCGACCGCGTCGCGAGCGTCAGGCCAAGCGCGAAGGCGCCCTCAAGCAGCGAGCGATCGTCGCGGGCGATAGGGCCGCCCTCGAGCAGCGAGCGACCGCGTCACGAGCGGTAGGGCCGCCCTCAAGCAGCGAGCGACCGCGTCGCGAGCGGTAGGGCCAAACAAGACTCAGTTGCCTTGGGCGTCGGTCGCCGTCTCGGCTTCCTGCTCGGCGGCTTCCTTTTGCAGACGGTCGGTGGCCTCGTCGACCTCCTGCGCCGCTTCCTTGGCGCCGGCCTCGATGGCGTCGCCCAGCTGCGAGGCCTCCTCGGCCAGGGCGTCGCCGGCCTTTTCGGTCGCGGCGCCCGCGTCGGCCGCGGCCTCTTCGGTGTTGGCCTCGGCGGCGTCCTGATCGGCTTCCGAGCAGGCGGCGGCGCCCAGCGTCAGGGCGGCGACGGCGGCGAGCGAAAGGGTGCGGATGCGCATGGCGGTCTCCTCGATGTGAACCTTGGCCGTGAACGCGGATGCGCGGGGGAGGTTGCGCGCCTCGCCCGGCGTGCCATTGTCGCCCACGCATCAACGGAGGTTCAGGTATGAGGACGCTTTTCGCCGTCGGCGCTTTCGCCGTCGTCTGCGCCGCCGCGGGCTCCGCCGCCGCCCAGCAACCCATCAACCAGCCGCGGTTCGAGGTCGGCCGGATGACGGCGGCGCAGCAGTCGGCCCGCTTTGAAAACGAGGAACAGCGCCGCAATCGCCTCGGCAGTCCTGAAGAGCTCGAAGGCGAATACGGCGCCGAGAGGATGGATCTGGCGCGTCGCGTGGCGGATCTGGTCGAGCAGGGTCAGTGCCGCGAAGCGCGTGAGCTTGCCAGTGCGGCGGGCGAACGCGCGATGGTCATCCGCATCCGCCAGACCTGCCGCCAGCGGTGAGCGCGGCCCGGTTCGGCCTGGTGGGCGCGGCTGCGCTCGCTTTGGGCATGGGGAGCCCCGAAGCGGCGCATGCCCAGTCGGCGCAACAGGCGCTGCAGCTGACGGAAGGCCAACAGCTTGCCCGGTTCGAGAATGAGGAGCGTCGCCGCCGCCGTCCCTCCTGGCTGGAACTGGTCGAGCAGTACGGCGTCGACCGCGTGGACCGCGCCGTCCGCGTCGATCACCTGATCCATCAGGGACGCTGTCGCGAGGCGCGCGACCTCGCCAACGCCGAAGGCGACCGCAACATGGCTCTTCGCGTGCGCCAGATCTGTCCGGGGAACACCGGCTCCGTCACCCCGCGTGGACGGCGCCTGCGCGGCGGTTGACGCGGTCGGGGATGATGGTGGCTGGGGGCGGGCTCGAACCGCCGACCTGTGGGTTATGAATCCACCGCTCTAACCAGCTGAGCTACCCAGCCATCCGCGCGGCCGTCGACAGGCCGCGTGAGGGAGGCTGGCCTATAACGACCGCGGGCCTCCGGTTCAAGCGGCCTTCCGCGACGTTTCGAAGCCTTGCGGATCGGCGGTCCCCGTCCGACGTTTGAACCTTCGCCTCAACGCCTCCGGAGCCCGCGCCATGATCCGCCTCGCCGCCGTGTCGATCGCCGCCCTTCTCGCCGCCTGCGGCAGCGGGGCCGCCCAGGACCCAGGTCAGGATCCGGCTCCCGGCGCGCCGGTGGAGACGCGCGCCGCCAACGCGCCGGACCAGCGCCCGGCCTTCGAGGGTCAGACGCGCGCGCCGGGCGTGCGGACCGAAGCGGCCCTGACCCACACGGTCGTGGCCGAGGGACTGGTGGAGCCGTGGGGCCTGGCCCTGATGCCGGACGGGAACTGGCTGGTGACCGAACGCCCGGGGCGGCTGCGCATCGTCACGCAGCAGGGGCAGGTGGGCGAGCCGATCTCGGGCCTGCCCGCGGTCGACGCGCGCGGCCAGGGCGGCCTGCTGGACGTGGTCCTGTCGCCGACCTTCGGCCAGGACCGCATGATCTACTGGAGCTATGCCGAACCCCGCGAGGGCGGCAACGCCACCTCGGTCGCACGCGCCCGGCTGTCCGACGACGGCGCGCGCGTGGAGGACGTGCAGGTCATCTTCCGCGCCCTGCCGGCCTACGACGGCGACAAGCACTATGGCTCGTCGCTCGCCTTCGCGCCCGACGGCAAGCTGTTCGTCACCCTGGGCGAGCGGTCCGACACGCCAATGCGGCCGCAGGCGCAGCAGATGAACAGCCACATGGGCAAGCTGATCCGCATCAACGCCGACGGCTCGGCGCCCGACGACAATCCCTTCGCCGACCAGGGCCAGGTCCTGCCGGGCATCTGGTCCAGCGGTCACCGCAACGTGCAGGGCGTCGCCATCGGTCCCGACGGCCATGTCTGGACCATCGAGCACGGGACCCGCGGGGGCGACGAGCTGAATCGTCCCGAGGCCGGAAAGAACTACGGCTGGCCGATCATCGCCTATGGCGTCGAATATCGCGGCGGCCCGATCGGCGAAGGCGTGACGGCCCGCGAAGGGCTGGAGCAACCGGTCTACTACTGGGATCCCGTCATCGCGCCGGGCGGCATGACCTTCTACGACGGAGCGATGTTCCCGCAATGGCGCGGCAATGCCCTGATCGCGGCCCTGGGCGGCAAGCATCTGGCGCGGCTGGTGATCGAGAACGGCCGGGTCGTGGGCGAGGAGCGCCTGCTGACCGAACTCGGGGAACGCGTCCGCGACGTCGCCGTCGGACCGGACGGCGCGGTCTGGGTCATCACGGACGAGACCAACGGCAAGCTGGTGCGCCTGTCGACCGGAGGCTGAGCCATGATCGACCACCTCGGCCTCGACGTCTCGGACCTGGACCGGTCGCGCCGCTTCTATGAGGCGGCGCTGGCCCCGCTGGGGCTCGCCGTGGTGGCCGAGGCGGTCAACGACGCCGGCGGCCGGGTGGTCATGTTCGGCCTCGGCGGCGTGCCGGAGTTCGTCGTCGCCGAGGACGAGGCGCCGGGCGTCGGCGCCCACGTCGCCTTCCGCGCGAGCGGCCGGGATCAGGTCGACGCCTTCCACGCCGCCGCGCTGGCCGCCGGCGGAAGCGACAACGGCCCGCCGGGCCTGCGCCCGAACTATGGGCCCGACTACTACGCCGCCTTCGTGCGCGACCCGGACGGCATGAACGTCGAGGCCGTCTGCCGCGCGCCGGCATGACGATCCGATCTTGACGTTGACGTAAACGTAGCGTCTTTGGCGACCACGTTCGAATCCGACCTCCGCCCTCAAGCAGCGAGCCGCCGCGCGGCGAGCGTTAGGGCAACGAAATGTGAGACGCACTTCCATGACCGACGCCTACATCTACGACGCGGTGCGCACGCCGCGCGGCAAGGGCAAGAAGGACGGCAGCCTGCACGAGATCACGGCGCTGTCGCTGGCCAGTCAGGTGCTCGAGGCGCTGCGCGACCGCAACGGGCTGGACACCTCTAGGGTGGACGACGTCATCCTGGGCTGCGTGTCGCCCGTGGGCGAACAGGGCGCCGACATCGCCCGCACCGCCGTGCTGAACGCCGGCTGGGCCCAGACCACGGCGGGCGTGCAGATCAACCGCTTCTGCGCCTCGGGGCTGGAAGCGGTGAACATGGCCGCGGCCAAGGTGAAGTCCGGCGAGGCCGACTTCGCCGTCGGCGGCGGGGTCGAGGCCATGAGCCGCGTGCCGATGGGCTCCGACGGCGGCGCCTGGCCCGTCGACCCGACCAGCGCGTTTTCGACCTACTTCGTGCCGCAGGGCGTGTCGGCCGACATGATCGCGTCGAAGTGGGGCTTCACCCGCGACGACGTCGACGCCTATTCGGTCGAGAGCCACAGGCGCTCCGCGAAGAGCTGGGCCGAGGGCCGGTTCAAGGGGTCGGTCGTTCCGGTCAAGGATCAGCTGGGCCTGACCATCCTCGACCATGACGAGACCATCCGTCCCAACACCGACATGCAGACGTTGGGCTCGCTGAATCCCTCGTTCCAGATGATGGGCGAGATGGCCTTCGACGCGGTGATCAACCAGCGCTACCCCGAGGTGGAGCGGGTCAACCACGTGCACACGCCGGGCAACTCGTCGGGCATCGTGGACGGCTCGGCCGGCGTGCTGATCGGCACGCTGGAAGCCGGCAAGGCTCTGGGTCTGAAGCCGCGCGCGCGCATCCGCGGCGCCGCCTCGATCGGGTCTGAGCCCTCCATCATGCTGACGGGTCCCGAGTTTGTGGCCAACAAGCTGCTCGGCAAGCTGGGCATGTCGAAGGACGACATCGACCTGTGGGAGCTGAACGAGGCCTTCGCCGCCGTCGTCCTGCGCTTCATGCAGGCGCTCGACATCCCGCACGACCGGATCAACGTCTGCGGCGGCGCCATCGCCATGGGTCACCCGCTGGGCGCCACTGGCGCCATGATCCTCGGCACGGTGCTGGACGAGCTGGAGCGCTCGGACAAGACCACGGCGCTCGCCACCCTGTGCATCGGCGGCGGCATGGGCACCGCCACCGTCATCGAACGCGTCTGATCCGGGAGCCGACAGCCATGGAAAACTTCAAGATCGACGTCGACGCCGATGGCGTCGCTACGATTGTGTTCGACGTCCCCGGACGGTCGATGAACACCCTGACCTCCGGCGTGATGCAGGAAATTCCCCAGTGGGTCGAACGGGTGAAGACCGACGACGCCATCAAGGGCGCCGTGCTAACCTCCGGCAAGGCGTCGGGCTTCTGCGCCGGGGCCGATCTGGGCGACATGGCCGGCGGCATGCTGGCCGGGGGGTCGCTGCAGGACGCTTTCGACGCGGGCTGGCGTCTGAACGGCGCGCTGCGCGCGCTCGAGACCTGCGGCAAGCCGGTCGCCGCGGCCATCAACGGCCTGGCGCTGGGCGGCGGTCTGGAACTGACGCTGGCCTGTCATTACCGCGTGGTCGGCGACAGCCCGAAGATCCAGCTCGGCCTGCCCGAGATTAAGGTCGGCCTGTTCCCCGGCGGCGGCGGCACCCAGCGCCTGACGCGACTGATCGGCGTGCAGGCGGCCATGATGGCCATGACCGAGGGCAAGTCCTTCCGTCCGCAGGAAGCTAGGGGCGCCGGCGTCGTGCATGAGGTCGTGCCGGTCGGCGGCGAGGTCGAGGCGGCCAAGGCCTGGATCACTGGCGGCGGCAAGGCGGTGCAGCCGTGGGACGACAAGTCGTTCAAACTGCCCGGCGGCGGCCCCTACCACCCCGCGGGCATCCAGAATTTCCTCGTCGGCAATGCGATGATCCGCAAGCAGACGTACGGCAACTACCCGGCGGCCGCGAACCTGATGAAGGCCGTCTATGAAGGGGTGCAGCTGCCGATGGACGCCGCCCTGCGGGTCGAGACGCGCTACTTCATCAAGACCCTGATGACGCCGCAGGCGCAGGGTATGATCCGGTCGCTGTTCCTGTCCAAACAGGAGCTGGACAAGGGCGCCGTCCGTCCGGCCGGCGTGCCGAAGTCCGATCCGAAGAAGGTCACCGTCCTGGGCGCCGGCATGATGGGCGCGGGCATCGCCTATGTGCAGGCGCTGGCCGGCATCGAGACCATCCTGATCGACCGCGATCAGGAAAGCGCCGACAAGGGCAAGGCGCACGTCGAAGCCCTGTTGAAGAAGCGCCTGTCGAAAGGCGCGATCGATCAGGCGAAGTACGACGCCCTGCTGGCCTCGGTCACCGCCACCACCGACTACGATCTGATCAAGGGCTCCGATCTCGTCATCGAGGCCGTCTTCGAGAACCGCGAGGTCAAGGCCGACGTGACCAGGCGGGCCGAAGCCCAGCTGGAGCCGGGCGCCGTGTTCGGCTCCAACACCTCGACCCTGCCGATCACCGGCCTGGCCGAGGCCAGCGTGCGGCCCGAGGACTTCATCGGCATCCATTTCTTCTCGCCCGTCGACAAGATGATGCTGGTCGAGATCATTCTGGGCGAGAAGACGGGCGAGGCGGCGATCGCCAGGTCGCTCGACTACGTCATGAAGATCAAGAAGACGCCGATCGTCGTGCAGGACGGCCGCGGCTTCTACACCTCGCGCTGCTTCGGCACCTACGTGGCCGAAGGCCTGGCCATGCTGGAAGAGGGCTACGCGCCCGCCCTGATCGACAACATCGGCCGCGCCACCGGCATGCCGCGCGGTCCGCTGGAGATGCACGACGACGTGGCGCTGGATCTCAGCGTGAAGATCGCCAAGCAGACGAAGGAAGACCTCGGCGACGCCTACCAGCCCCTGCCGGGCTGGAAGATCGTCCAGACCATGGTCGAGGACCTGGGGCGCTATGGCCGCAAGAACGGCATGGGCTTCTACGACTATGCGTCGAAGCCCAAGACCCTCTGGAAGGGCCTGTCCGACCTCGCGCCGGTGACGATCGGCGACTCCACGCCCGAACTGGTCGAGGACCAGAAGCGCCGCCTGCTGTTCCGTCAGGCGGTCGAGGTGGCGCGTTGCTGGGAAGAGGGCGTCATCGACGACCCGCGCGAGGCCGACGTCGGCGCCATCCTGGCCTGGGGTTTCGCGCCCTGGACCGGCGGCCCGATCACCTACATCGAGCAGTACGGCCTGAAGGCCTTCGTCGAACAGGCCGACGTCTATGCGGCGAAGTACGGCGACCGCTTCGCCCCGCCGCAGCTGCTGCGCGACATGGCGGCGAAAGGCGAGACCTTCTACGGGAAGTTCGCCGCCAAACTGGCGGCGTAAAGACGACCCGTAGCGGGGCAGGGCGCTTTGGCACGCGTCCTTCCCGCGCTATTCCGTCCCCATGACCGCGCCCCTGCCCGACGCCGCGCCCACGAACTGGGTCGACCGCCATGCGCCGGAGGGGCTGAAGGACTGGCTGAAGCTGGGCCGGTTCGACCGGCCGATCGGCATCTGGCTCCTGCTGCTGCCCGGCTGGCAGGGTATCACGCTGGCGCTTGCCCGGTACCGGAAGACGCCGGACGCCCATGACGTCTGGCTGTACGCCGGCTTCCTGATCGGCGCCTGCCTGATGCGCGCGGCGGGCTGCGCCTTCAACGACGTGGTCGACAGGAAGATCGACGCCCAGGTGGCCCGCACGGCGTCTCGCCCGGTCGCCTCGGGCCGCATCTCTGTGAACGGGGCCTGGGCCTACGTCGTCGGGTGCAGCCTGATCTCGCTGGGCGTCCTGCTGACGCTTGGCCCCGTCGCCATCGCACTGGGCGTCGCCTCGCTGGCGCTGGTCGCCGCCTACCCCTTCATGAAGCGCATCACCTGGTGGCCGCAGGCCTGGCTGGGCATGACCTTCAACTGGGGGGCGCTGATGGGATTCGCCGCGGCCAGCATCCTCGTCGCCACGTGGCCCGTGCCCATGGCGGCGACGATCCGGGGCGTCGACGTTCACCCGCTGCTGGTCCTGATGCTGCCGGCCATCCTCCTCTGGCTGTCCGGCGTGTTCTGGACCCTCGGCTACGACACCATCTACGCCTTGCAGGACGTCGAGGACGACGCGCTGATCGGCGTGAAGTCCTCGGCCCGGCGGCTGGGGGCGAACGTGCGGGTCGGGGTCGGTGTCTTCTACGCGCTTGCCGTGGTCCTCGCGGCGCTTGCCGGAGCCATGGCCGGCCTCGGGCCATGGTTCTGGCCGGGCCTCGGCCTGTTCGCCCTGCACCTCGCCTTCCAGACCGTCCGCGTCCGGCGCGAGGACGGCGCCTTGGCCCTGCGGCTCTTCAAGTCCAACCGCGACGCCGGCCTGATCCTTCTTTTCGCCATCGGTCTCGGCGCCTTAGGGTGAAGCTCTCGAAGGAGACCGCCATGACCGCCCGCGCCCGCTTCGCCCTGATCGCCGCCGCCGTCCTGACCCTGTCGGCCTGCAACCGCGACCGGGAACCGGCTGCGGACGCCGCCGCCCCCGCCGCGCCGGGCGCCGCCGTCACCCCGGCCGAGGCCGCCGCGCCGCTGATCTTCTCGGAGAAGACCGCCTTCGCGAAGGTCGACCTGAAGCTGCCGGAGGCGATCAAGGCCCAGCCCGACCTGCACGCCAAGGTCTATGCCCAGGAGGTGGCCCACCTGCGCGAATTCGCCGAGGGCGCCCAGGCCGACAACACCGAGGCGGGCGCCCCCAACGTCGCCTATGAACAGTCCGTCGAGCTGGTCGCCGTGCACGAGACCGGCAAGCTGATGAGCCTCAAGCGCACGGCGTTCGAGTTCACCGGCGGGGCCCACCCCAACACGGTCATGACCGGCGTGCTGTGGGACAAGGCGCTGAAGCGCCAGATCGGCTGGGCGGACGTCTTCACCAAGGGCGCCGACTTCGCCGCCCTGGACCGCGCCCTGTGCGCCGCGATCAACGCGGCCAAGCGTGAGCGCGTGCCGGACGCCGAGCCGGTGACGCCGGGCGGCAAGCTGTGGGCCTGCCCCCGCGCCGCGGAGACGCCCTTCGTCCTCGCTCCCGGCACGACGGGCGGAAAGGCGGGCGGCCTGATCTTCCTGATCGGACCCTATCAGGTCGGGCCGTACGCCGAGGGTCCGTACGAGGTGACGGTGCCCCTGTCCGCCTTCCAGTCCCTGCTCGCGCCGGCCTACGCCGACGAGTTCGCCGGCGCTCCGGCGAAGGCTGCGGTCACGCCCACACCCTGAAGTGCTTGCTCAGCTTCAGGCCCTGCCGCTGATAGTGGCTGCCGTCCTGTCCATAGAGGCGTGAGGGTCGTTCGGTGAGCGGCTCATAGACCAGTCGGGCCACCGTCTGCCCGTGCTCCAGCAGGAAGGGCGTGTCGTGGGTGCGCACTTCCAGCACGCCCTTGGATCCGCGCCCCGCCGCCTCGTCGGTGCCGAAGCCGGGGTCGAAGAAGCCCGCGTAGTGAACGCGGAACTCGCCGACCGAGGGGTCGATCGGCGTCATCTCGGCGGCCTGCAGCACCGGGATCTCCACCGCCTCGTTCGAGGCCAGGATGTAGAACTCGCCGGGATCCAGCAGCAGCTCGCCGCGCCGCGCGTACAGCGGCTCCCAGAAGTCGCGCGGATCGTGGCCGTCGATGTGGTCCAGATCGACCACGCCCGCGTGGCGGCGTCCGCGGAAACCGACGATCTCTCCGCCGGATCCGGCCAGATCCACGCCGACCGAGCGCGTTTCCAGCTTCGGCGGCTCGCCCGCCTTCAGCCGCAGCTGGTTCAGACGGGTGCCCGGCCGCACCAGAATGGAGAAGGTCTGCGGCGCGATCTCCAGGTACAGCGGCCCGTCATAGCCCTCGGCCACGTCGTCGAAGGCGTCGCCGCGGTCGGTCAGCAGGCGCACGAAGACGTCGACCCGGCCGGTCGAGCTCTTGGGATTGGCGCGCGCGATCAAACCCTTCGGCAGGGTCAGCCGCTCCTGCAGCTTCGCGATGTAGACGCAGCCCTTTTCCAGAACCACGCCGGGCGTCAGGTCGATCGCATGCATGGCCACGTCGGCGATGCGGTCCTCGACGCGGCGCGCGCCGGGCAGGAAACTGGCCCGCACGCGCCACGCCTGCGCACCCAGCCGCAGGTCCAGACTGGCGGGCTGCACCTGGTCGGCGTCCCACGGCGTGTCGGTGGTCACCGCGCCCGCGGCGATCAGGGCCTCGATGCCCTGGCAGGGCAGGATGCCCGTCTGGTCGGTCAAGCTCATGTGACCGGGTTTGCACCGTTTGCCGCCGCGCGTCACCATGCGGCATGCACGACGGCCCCGCCTATTCCGCCGAAACCCGCGACGTCGTCGTGCGCGTGCGGCCCAGCTACCTGGCCGGCCAGTCGGACCCCGAGGCCGGGCGCTGGGTCTGGGCCTATCAGGTCGAGATCGTGAACCTGCGCCTGCACCCGGTCCAGCTGCTGGCGCGGCACTGGACCATCACCGACGCCCTCGGCCGGGTGGAAGAGGTGAGGGGGCCGGGGGTCGTCGGCGAACAGCCGGTCATCCCGCCCGGCGGCTCGCACAGCTACGCCTCGGGATGTCCTCTCTCGACGCCGTCGGGGGCCATGGTCGGGACCTACACGATGGCGGACGAGACGGGCGCCCGCTTCGAGGTCGCCATCCCCGCCTTCAGCCTCGACGTGCCGGGCGAGGGACGCGTGCTGAACTAGGCGGCCGGCGCATAGATCCGCACCCAGTCGATCAGAAACTCGGCCGGCAGGGCTCCCTCGTCGACGCCGCCCCGCCCCCCGGTCTCGGGCCATGTCCCGCCGACCGCCAGGTTGAGGATCAGGTGGAAACGCTGGTCGAACGGCGGCCCGGCCGGGATGCTGAAGTAGACGTAGCCGTCCAGCAGCCAGGTCAGCCTTTCCGGGGTCCACTCCAGCGCGAAGACGTGAAAGCCGTCGCGCTCGGTGAACGGAACCGATCCGGTCTCGTGCGTCGTTCGGCGCAGTTCCGGTCCGTGGTGCACGGCGGCGTGCAGGCGATCCTCGCAGCCGGGACAGTCCAAGCCCAGATTGACGGCCTCGGCGACGTCGATCTCGCCGGACTGCGGATAGGGACCATAGTTGTCGTGTTCGGGCAGCATCCAGATCGCCGGCCAAAGACCCTGGCCCGCTGGCAGCCGCGCCCGCACCTCGATGCGGCCGTACAGGAACGACGCCTTGCCCGCGGTGTGGACGCGGGCCGAGGTGATCGCACGCGTCGCCGTCTCCCCCGTCGCCGCGAGGGGGTGCCCGGCCGGCCAGCGCGGACCCGTGGCCGTCTCCGACCGCGCGGTGAGGCGCAGAAGGCCGTCGGAGACGGAGATGTTGGCGGGGGAGGCGGTGTAGCACTGCCGTTCCTGATTGCCGCCGCCCCAGCAGTCCTCGGACGCCGTCCAGCGCGCGGGGTCCAGCCGGTCGCCGTCGAACTCGTCCGCCCAGATCAGCTCTCGCCCCGCACCCGGATCGCCCGCCAGCGCGCCCACGGCCGCCAACGCGGCCAGACCGAGGGTCACAACGCGATCTCCGTGCGGCCGCGCGCGGGCAGGCTCAGGACCACGCGCCGGCCGTCGGCGCGGGGCAAGACGACCGTCACGTCCGCCGCCGCCGCCTGGGAGGTGGCCGTCAGGAACCACCCGCCGTCCCGCTCGACCACGTCGACCTCCAGACCGTCACGCGCGGCCCACCACGCGCCGAACGCGCCGACCGTGCCCATCCACGCCCGGTCGCGCCAGTAGTCCGCCACGCCCTCGACGAAACGCAGCTTGTGGTCGGTGACGTTCGGGTGCGTCAGGATCACCACGACTCCCCGGTCCCTCGCGATGCGCTCGATCAGCGCGTTGCCGGCATCCAGCCGATCGCCCATGCGAGGCGGCAGCTCGTCCTCGATGGTGACCGGGAACTCGTATATCGGCTGCAGCGCGCCGTCCGCGCGCCCGTCGGTCAGCTGGAACGGCAGGTGCGTCAGCACGATGTTGGCCGTGATCGAGGACGAGTGGCGATAACCGGTCGCCGTCATCGCCTGCGGCAGGCTGAACGGATAGGACAGGCGTCCCGGGCGGAAGCTGACGACCTCGGCGCCGGTCAGGCGCTCCAGCAGGAATTTCGAGACCCGCAATTCGCCCAGTATCGTCGCGTCCTCGACGGTCGTCTCGGAGGTCACGCGCGGGCGATAGGCGGGATACTGCTCACGACCGTTTCCGAGGGGCATGGCCTCGAACCGGCGTGAATGCGCAACCGTGTGGCTGCCCAGTTCATGGCCCCGCCCGCGCAGGGCGGTCAACTGCGCCGCCGCCGCGTCGTCGAAGAAGATGCTGTCGTTGTAGTCCTTCAGATACTTGGTCTGGATGAAGAAGGTGCCCCGCGCTCCCCGGGCTTCGAGCGCCTCGGCGTAGGCCGCCGAATTGGCCACCGACCGGCCGTAGTCCACGTCGTGGGTGAAGAGGATCGACACCTCCTTGCCGGCCGGCGCGGTGGACAGAAGCCACGGCATGGGCTCGCCGGCGACGTACAGGTCGCGGACCCAGCGGAACAGACTGTCCAGCGACGGCTCGTAGCCGTTGACGTAGCGGCGCGACAGGCTCTCCGCCCGGCCGTTCATCGCCCGCTGGGCCAGCGATCCCAGATCCACGCCCAGCAGGCAGGCCCGGCCGCCGACGGTTCGGCAGGTCGCCGCCGCCGAGCCGTCCTCGAACCGGCCGAGCACCTCCGCGGACGCCGCCTGATAGCCGACGCTGGCCACGCGCGCCTCGCCGTCGCCCGACACGGCGATCTCGTCGGCTTCGGCCTCGCCCGTCGCCCGGGTCCAGCGCAGGCGGGTCCGCGACGTCAGCTCCGGCCCCACGCCGACGCCGAACAGTTCCTCCAGTCCGCCTCCGGCCAGATTGAAGGCCAGCAGGGTGCCGCCGCCGCGAACATGCCCGGCCAGCGCCCGGATCTCGTCTCCGCTCAGGACCTGACCGGAGATGATGGGATAGGCCAGCACCACCTTGTGACGCAGGGCCCGATCGACGTCCTCGGTGACCGTGATCGGCACGCCCAGCGCCTTGAAGCCGCGCACCAGCCCCAGCCAGCCCGACTGCGGATCGGTGACCAGAATGGCCAGGCGGTGCGGCCCGCCCCGCTCGAAGCGGGCGATCGCGTCGGGGCGGGGCTCGACGATGCGGGACGCCTCGCGCGGGCCGCGCACGCCGGCGAAGACGTGCATCTCGCGGGGATCGGGGCGATTGAGACGCTCCCAGCCGTACCAGCCGCCCGTGGCCATCAGAACGAGCAGGACGACGCCGACGATCAGACGATGATTCAAGGGGCCTCCCTGCGTTCTTCGCGTGCCCGTGCCGGGGCAGCGCAGCAGAAGCGGAGCGGTTCCCGCGGTCAACCGCCCGGAATGCCTAATGAAACCTGAAGGCGGGGGAGAGGCGAGACCGGGGCTGCGTCAACCCGGAGAACCGCAGCCCCGTCCCGATCCGGCATCGCGTTGCGGGGCGAGGCCGGGCGGACGGCGGGCCTGTAGAGGCCGTTCATGACGCCGGTGTGGCGGCCTCGCCTTCGAGCGGCGAGGGTCCGCGTTCCGGTGGGTGGGGCGATCTAGATGTAGCGGCGCAGGCTGCGGGCCAGCTCGCCGGCGCCGTTCTTCTTCAGCGCGGGCTGATAGGCGACGCGGGCGTGTTCGACGCAGTAGACGCCTTCCGACGCGCGGCGGCCGCAGAAGCTGAACTCTGCCGACGACGGGTCGCCGATCGGCCATTTGCACATGTGCGCGCCCAGGGTCATGACCGTGGCCGTGCCCGGCAGGTCCGGGATCGGCTCGGGGCGCGGGGCGACCGGCGCGGCCGGACGCGGCTGGGCCGCCTCGATGCGGCGGGGGGCGCTGGGGGCCTGGCTCGGGGCGGCGGCGGCCGGACGCGGGCGCGTGGGGCGGAAGGTGGTGCGGGCCGGCTGCGACGGCGCCGCCCGGCCCGACAGGCCCAGACGATGCACCTTGCCGATCACGGCGTTGCGGGTCACGCCGCCGCCCAGCTGCTTGGCGATCTGGCTGGCCGACTGGCCTTCCAGCCACAGTTTCTTCAGCGCGCCGACGCGGTCTTCGGTCCAGCCCAGGCTCATGTCGCCCTCCACGATTCAACATCTGGCGCCTGAACCGCTTTCCGCGACCGGCGACCTACCACCAATCGTAAACCAGCCCTTAAGAGGCGCAATATGTGGATTTGGGCCCGTCCACAGGAACCAGATGTAGGGGCGTCCTTCGGCGCCATGAAAAACGCCGCCCCGGTTTCCCGAGGCGGCGCTTCATGCTCTTCGGCGAGGCGGATCAGTGAACGGTGGCGCTCTCCACGGACGTCCCGTCCGACACCGGCGTGACCGGCACCGAGACCGAGGGGCCGGAGTTCGGGAAGGCGGCCTCGTCGCGGTTGGGCGGCAGCCCCTTCTCGATCAGGTCGCGGATCTCGTCGCCCGACAGGGTCTCGTACTCCAGCAGGGCCTGGGCCAGCTTCTCGTGGTCGGCCTTCTTGCGCTTCAGGATCTTGCGCGCCTCGTCCCAACCGCTGGTGACCAGCCGTTTGACCTCGCCGTCGATGATGCGGGCGGTCTCCTCCGAGACGTTCTGGCTCCGGGCGACGGAGTGGCCCAGGAACACCTCCTCCTGGTTCTCGCCATAGGCCACGGTGCCCAGCACCTCGGAGAAGCCCCAGCGCGTCACCATGGCCCGCGCGAGCTTGGTCGCCTGCTCGATGTCGGAGCTGGCGCCCGAGGTGATGTTGTCCTTGCCGAAGATCAGCTCTTCCGCCACCCGGCCGCCGGCCATGATGGCGATGCGGTCGATCATCTGCTGGTACTTCATGGAATAGCGGTCGCCTTCCGGCAGCTGCATGACCATGCCCAGCGCGCGGCCGCGCGGCACGATCGTGGCCTTGTGCACCGGGTCAGCCATCTTGACGTTCATGGCGACGATGGCGTGGCCGGCCTCGTGATAGGCGGTCAGACGCTTCTCTTCCTCGTTCATGGCCATCGACTTGCGCTCGGCGCCCATCATGACCTTGTCCTTGGCGTCCTCGAAGTCGCGGTGCGTGACCATCTTGCGGTCCTTGCGCGCGGCCATCAGCGCCGCTTCGTTGACCAGATTGGCCAGGTCCGCGCCCGAGAAGCCGGGCGTGCCGCGGGCGATGGTCTTGACGTTCACGTCGGCGGCCAGCGGCACGTCCTTCATGTGCACGCGCAGGATCTTCTCGCGGCCCGAGACGTCGGGGTTCGGCACCACCACCTGACGGTCGAAACGGCCGGGACGCAGCAGGGCCGGGTCCAGCACGTCCGGGCGGTTGGTCGCGGCGATCAGGATGATGTTCTCCGACGCCTCGAAGCCGTCCATCTCGACCAGCAGCTGGTTCAGGGTCTGCTCGCGCTCGTCGTTGCCGCCGCCCAGGCCGGCGCCGCGATGGCGGCCGACCGCGTCGATCTCGTCGATGAAGATGATGCAGGGCGCGTTCTTCTTGGCCTGTTCGAACATGTCGCGGACCCGCGACGCGCCGACGCCGACGAACATCTCGACGAAGTCGGAACCCGAGATGGAGAAGAAGGGCACGCCCGCCTCGCCCGCCACCGCGCGGGCCAGCAGCGTCTTGCCGGTGCCGGGGGGGCCGACCAGCAGGGCGCCCTTCGGGATCTTGCCGCCCAGACGCTGGAACTTGCCCGGGTCCTTCAGGAAGTCGACGACCTCCTGCAGCTCCTCCTTGGCCTCGTCCACGCCGGCGACGTCCTCGAACATCTTGCGACCCTTGTGCTCGGTCAGCAGCCGCGCCTTGGACTTGCCGAAGCCCATGGCTCCGCGCGCCCCGCCCTGCATCTGGCGGGTGATCAGGAAGAACAGGCCGACCAGCACGAAGATCGGCAGCAGGCCCAGCAGCAGCTGCTGCCACAGCGGCGTGCGCATGGTCTTCACGTCGACCTCGGCGCCCGAGGCCTCGATGTCGTTGACCAGATCCACGTTCGGCACCGGCGTGGTCGCCTTGAACTTCGTGCCGTCCTTCAGCTCGCCGGTCATCAGGTCGCCCTGCACCTGCACGGCCTTGATCCGGCTGTCGTTGGCGGCGGACAGCAGCTGGGAGTAGCTGAGCTCCTGCACCCGGGCGGCCCCGCCCTTGGCGCCCTGGGCGCCGGCGCCGCCCTGACTGAACATGGCGTACCCGGCCAGCAGGGCCATGCCGATCATGGCGACCAGGGCGATGTTGCGAAGATTCATTCGGTCCTCTCGGTCAGGCGGTCGCCGGCAGCGGCCGCCGCGTCGATCTCAAAATAGGCGGTCGGAGGGGCGGGCGCCATCCGGGGACGGATCAGGTCGGCCTCCTGCGACGTCGCGTCCAGCGCCGCCGCCAGGCGCGCCTCGACCAGCGACCGCACCGTGGCCGGACGCCCTGCAAGAACCGGGCGCGGATCGCCGTCCCGGATCAGCACGGGCTCGGCCCCCCGCGCCGCGGCCGGCAGGGCGGCCAGCGCGGCCCGGTCGGCCGGCGACAGCGCGCTCAGTCGGCCCCGGGCCGGCACGACCGTCAGCCCGGCCTCGTGCGCCGTGACCTCGTAGCGGCCGTCCCAGACGACCGCCCGCCCCACCTCGAGACGCAGGGGCGCCAGGCCGCCGCGCATCTGCTCTCCGGCTTCCCGGTGCACGCGGACCCGGCCGCCTCGCGCCGACAGTCGGGCGCCGCACAGCACGGCGTCGAAGTCCTCGCCCGCCGCAAGACGTCGTCTGATCGCGGCCAGCCGGTCGCCGCGCGGCGGCCGCGTCCCGCCGCCCGCGCAGGTCAGGAGAGCGGCCAGGCGGCGGGCCCCGGACACGACCCCCGCGTCCGCCTCTGGACGGGGCATCGGCCCCAGCGCCCGCGCCCGGCTCCGCGCGAACCGCAGGTCCGCATTGGCCGGATCCTCGATCCAGTCCATCCCGCGCGCGCGCAGCAGGTCGCGCAGGGCCTCACGCCGCTCCGCCAGCAGCGGCCGCAGCAGCATCAGGCCGCGCCCCTCCGGCCAGGCCGGGCTGGGCGCCCACTCCCGCAGCCGCCCGATGGGCGTGCCCTCCGCCCGGATCAGGTCGCCCTCGGCCATGTCGTCGGCGGTGTGTCCCAGGAGCACGACCCGCGCGCCGGCCTCACGCGCCGCGTCCGCCAGCAGCGCGTGACGCGCGGCCCGCGCCGCGGCGGGCAGGCCCGTCGCGGGCTTCTCGCCGTTCCAGCGCACCTCGCGCCAGTCGGCGCCCGCTGCCCGCGCGTGCGCCGCGCACCGACGGCTCCAGTCCCGGCTTGCGGGGTTCAGCCCGTGATCGACCGTCAGCGCCAGCACGCGGCGCCCGTTCCCACGGGCCCAGTCCGCGACCAGCGCCAGAAGGGCGACGGAGTCGCCCCCGCCCGACAGCGCCACGGCCAGCGGCGCCGGATCGTCGCGGCACAGGCGGGCGTCCAGCCGCGCCCGGACCCGCGCCGTCAGGGCGTCCGTGTCGCTCAGCGGCACCCGGCCGAGGTGCGCACGGCCTGCGCCCGCGACGTCAGCGCCGCCGGGGCGCCCGTGCCGTAGCGCGTGCGGAACTCGCGCAGGGCGATGCAGGCGTCGGTGCTCTGGTCCTCGGCTTCCAGCGCCTCGGCCAGCTTGATGGTCGTCTCAGGGGCCCAGCCGGCGGTCGGCCAGCCGCGCAGGGCGGCGGCGAAATAGGGCACGGCGCCGGCCGCGTCCTCGTCCTCCAGCCGCAGGTCGCCCAGCCGCACGTTGGCGATGCGCGACTCCTCCTCCTCGGGCCACGTCAGGATCACCGTCTCCAGCGCCCGCTCGCCGCGCGCCGGATTGGCGGAGAGCAGCCTGTTCGCCGCGGCGAGATCGCCAGCGGCCGTGCCGGTCGGGCTGTTGGCGACGACCGGCGCGTTCAGCTCCGCCTCCTCGCGGGCCCGCGTCTCCAGCGTCGTCAGTCGCGCCTCGCTCTCGCCCAGACGGGTGCGCAGCCGACCGTTCTCGGTCTTCATGTTTTCCAGGTCGATGGTCAGGCGCTCGATGTCGCCGTTCATCCGCTGCAGCGTCGCCTCGACGTCGGCCAGACGGCGGTCGACGCCCCCGACGCGGCCCTGCAGCGCCACCACCTCGGGGTCCGGCTCCATCAGGAAGGGCTGGCCGTTGGAGTTCCGCTGGAAGATGGCCCGCTCCAGCTTGCGCACGTTGCGGTCCAGCTGATCCAGCCGCCGCTTGTCCCAGACGATGGGCTCGGTCGGCACGGCCTGAGCGATCACCGTGCCGGCGATCAGCGAGATGCCCAGCGCGGTCATCAGGGCGTTGCGGGACGGTCGGGGCAGCTTGAGCATAAGGTCAGCTTTCACGCGGTTTGCGGCCAAAACGGGTCAGCCGGTCAGGCCCAGCATGATGATCGCAAGCAGGAACAGCGTCGAGGCCAGGAAGCAGAAGAACAGCAGGGCGATGGTCCGCCACAGGGCCGAAAAGGCGGACAGGCCATAGGTCCCCTTCAGCTGGGCGAACATGTGCACCGGCAGGCCGAACGCGAACAGGAAGGCGCCCAGCGCGCCGAAGCCGCTCCACAGCTTGCCCAGCGCCACGGTCAGCAGCAGCAGGATCGACACCGCCGTCAGCGAATAGATGACGAAGACGCCGTGGTCGTACAGCGTGAAGCCGCGCTTCCACAGGAACAGCAGCGCCACGAACGGGATCGACAGCGGGATCAGCAGGAAGCTGAATTTATAGAGGGTCTGCTGGATCTTGTAGATCGCCAGGTCGGGGTTCAGCAGCTTCTTCTTGACCTTGTGGTTCAGGCCCTCGTTTCCGAGGTTCACGGTGATGTTGCCGGCCTCGACCGCGTCGCGGACCTCTGCCTGCCAGCTGCCGGGCTGCAGCCCGTCGCCGCGCTTCGCGTCTCCGACCGTCGTCGGCACGCCCAGACGGCGCTCCAGCATGGACACCGTCGCCTCGGTCGCCCGCACCGTGACGGCCAAGGCGTTGGAGTCCGGGCGTGCGGCCAGCTCGGTCCGGGCTTCGGCCAGCGAGGCGCGCGCCTGCGCCAGATCGTGGGTCGCCTCGGCGCGTTCGGCCGCCGTCATCGTCGTCTTCATCTCCGGCGACCCCGCGCCGGTGAAGCTGAAGACGAAGAACATCAGGAAGACGCTGAACAGGAAGATGGCCAGCGGCGAGACGTAGCGGGTGCGGCGTCCCTCGATCCATTCGCGCGTCAGCCGGCCGGGGTTGATCGCCAGCAGCGGCAGGGTTCGCCAGATGCGGCCGTCGAAATGGACGACGCCGTGCAGCACCTCCTCGACGAGATGCAGCAGGCTGCGGTGCACGTGCGTGGGCTGGCCGCAGTTCGCGCAGAAATTGCCGTCGACCGGCAGGCCGCAGTCGGTGCAGTTCCCGTCGGCGTCGCCGGCATGACCCGTCGGCTTCTCGATGGCCGCGCCGATCAGTCCCGCCGTGGCCGCGCCGCCCGCCGCGTCGATTTCCATGCCCGCCCCCAAGCGTCAGAGATGCGTGACGTTTCGCCCGCGTCGGGCCGGCGGTCAAAGAAAAAGGGCGGCCGCCGAAGCGACCGCCCTGATCGTGGTCGTGCCGTGAGGGTCAGCGCACGGGCGCGCCCGAAACGATCGCGGTGCGGCCGTTGCGGTTGCGGGCGAACGCCTCCTCGGTCGAGCCCTCGGCGATCGGACGCTCCTTGCCGAAGCTGATCACGTCGATGCGGTTGGCCGGGATGCCGCGCTGGATCAGATAGCTGCGCACCGACTCGGCGCGCCGGGCGCCCAGCGCCAGATTGTATTCGCGGGTGCCGCGTTCGTCGGCGTTGCCCTCGATCCGGACCATGACGTTGGGATAGCGGCGCAGCCACTCGGCCTGGGCGTCCAGACGCGGATAGGCGTCGCGGCGGATCTCGTAGCTGTCGAGGTCGAAGTAGACCCGGTCGCCCACGTTGACGGCGAAGTCCTCGACCGAGCCGGCCGCGGCCGGGATGGCGCCGCCGCCGACCGTGCCCGTGCCGGCGCCGGGGCCGCGATCGGGGTTGGTCACGACCGGGCCGCCGCCGGGAATGCCCGGCTCGGGCGGGGCCGGACGCGAGCAGGCGGCCAGGGCCAGAACGGAAGCGCCGACCAGCGCCACGCGGAAGAGAGAGGTGTTCATCGGGTTGGTCTCCTCGATTTTTTGAGGTGAAGCTTCACCGTTGGTGATCGGCTAACGCGCGAAGCCGGGGTGCGCCACCGGGGATGACGCGATTGTGAGCCCTAGGTCGGGCAGCTGTCGGGGCCTTGGTTGAAGCCCAGGTCGGCGGGCGGCTGGTCCAGCAGCGGCGACCAGGCGGGGTCCGAGCCGCGGCCTTCGTATCCCGCCTGCGCCACCACGCGGCCGGACAGGTCCACGGTCCACAGCCGGGTGTCGCCGCCGCGCGTCTGGCGCGCGAACATGACGTAGCGGCCGTTGGGGGCCCACGACGGCCCCTCCTCGAAATAGCTGGACGACAGGATGCGCTCGCCCGACCCGTCGGTTCCCATCACGCCGATGTGGAACTGGCCGCCCTGCTGCTTGGTGAAGGCGATCAGGTCGCCGCGCGGGCTCCAGGACGGGGCGGTGTACAGGCCGCCGCCGCGGCTCACCGGGCGCTGGCCCGTGCCGTCCGCGCGCATGACGTAGATCCGCGCCGAGCCCGAGCGGTCCGAGGTGAAGGTGATCTGGCTGTTGTCGGGCGAGAAGCTGGGTGACGTGTCGATGCCCGGGTCGGTGGTCAGGCGGCGAAGCTCGCGGGTGTTCAGATCGATCGTGTAGACGTCGGTGTTGCCGCCCCGGATGATCGAGAAGGCCAGCATCGACCCGTCGTTGGAATAGCGCGGCGCCAGCACCTGACCGTCGAACTGGCCCAGGCTTTCGCGACGGCCGGTCGACAGGTTGTACAGGTAGATGCGGCTGTAATCCCGGCCCAGCGCCACATAGGTCACCTCGTCCGGATTGGACGTGGAGAAGCGCGGCGACATGATCACTTCGTCGCCCTGGGTCAGGAAGACGGGGTTGTAACCGTCCTGATCCACGATCGCGAGGCGGCTCAGCTTCTCCAGCTGCGTCCCGCTTTCGGCGACGTAGATCACGCGAGTGTCGAAGAAGCCGCTCTCGCCCGTCATGCGCTGATAGACGACGTCGGAAATCTTGTGCGCGATGCGGCGCCACTGCTCGGCCGTGGCGGTGAACTGGTAGCTGACCAGCTGGCACTCGCGGTAGGTGTCGTACAGGCGGAAGCCCACGTCGACGCGGCCGTCCGCACGGGGCGTCACGCCGCCGTAAAGCACCGCCTGCGCGCCGATGCTGGTCCACGCGGGGAAGGTCGGCCGTGCGCCCAGGCCGGGCCGCTCGGTGAAGCCCGCGGGGTTCAGCGGATCGAAGAAGCCGGAACGCCGCAGATTGCCGCGGATGACGTTGGAGATGTCGTCGCCGTACTGGCCGCTGAAACCGACGACGGCGATGGGAAAGGGCCTCAGCTCGGCCTGGTCGATCACCACGATCTGCGGCTCGCCCGTCGTCGGGTCCTGGGCCAGCGCGGCGCCGGGCAGGGCGACGCAGGCGGCGGCGAACGCGGTCAGGACGGTCTTCAGGCGCATTGCAGGCTCCGGCTTGGCTGGTCCGCCGCATACTGAACGCGCGACGTGACGAAAGACCACTCTCGGCCCCAATGCGGCGACTTTCGGGCGAGCTTGGCGGTTAACGACGACCCGTCAGGGCGCGTCAGGCTCAACGGCACTGGCTGGCGCTGCTGAAGCCGAACGTGATGTCCTGCTCTTCGTAGCCGGCGGGCATGTCGAAGGGCGCGGCGGCGCGGATGCCGCGCAGGACCGCGTCGGAAATCGCGCGGTAGGCGGGACTGCCCTGCTGGTTGACCAGTCGGGGATTGCCCACGATCCGGCCGTCTTCCGACAGACGCACGCGCACCTGCACCTGCACCGAGTCCGCGCCCGGCAGGTTGCAGTTGAACGTCGGACGCACCTGCTGGCCCAGGGCGCTGATGTCCGCCCGTCCCAGCGCGCGGGGCGCCTGCCCGCGACCCGCGTCGCCGGTGTTGGGACGGCGGTCGGTGCGCCCTTCGTTGGGCCGTTTGGACAGGCGATCGAGATCCAGCGACGGCTCGTCGCGCTTCGGCTGGGGCGCCGGCGGGCGCGGCTGCGGCGTCGGCGGCCGCGTGACGGGCGGCCGCGGGGTGGGCGTGGGCGCCTTGCGGGGCGTGGGCGTGGGCGTCGGCGGGGGCGGCGTCGGCTCGGGTTCCGGCGTCGGCGGGACTTCCGTCTCCGGCGGCGGCACCGTGGCCCCGTCCTCGGTGATCAGGTCTTCGGAAGGATTGTCCGCCGCGGCGGCCTCGACCTGCACGTCCGAGATGACCGAGACGCGGATGCCCTCCGTGGGCGCGGGCGGCAGCGGCTTGTCCGGCCATGACACGAACAACAGGGCCCCCAGTCCCGCGTGCAGGATCAGGGAGCCGATCGTGCCGGGTCCGGGCGCCTTCATGCCGTCAGCCCTCCGTCGCCGTGACGGGGGCCGCCGCGGGCGCGGCGCGCGGGGCGGTGTCGGTGATCAGGTTCAGCTTGGCGTAGCCGTTGGCCGACAGCCTGGCCATGACCTTGGCCACCTCGGAATAGGGCGCGGCGCCGTCCGCGCGGACCGACACGGCCTTGTCGGGCGATCCGCCCGCCTGCCGCACGCCCTCGATCAGCCCGTCGTAGCCGATCCGCGCCTCGCCCACGAAGACCTCGCCCGCGCGGTCGATGGACACGACCACCGGCTCCTGCTCCGCCTCCACCGCCCCCGCTTCCGTCTTGGGCAGGTCCACCGGCACGGCAACCGTCAGCAGCGGCGCCGAGATCATGAAGATGATCAGCAGCACCAGCATGACGTCCACCAACGGCGTCACGTTGATCTCGCTCAGCGGCTTCTTGCGGGCGCGCCTGCGTCCCCGCTGATGTCCGCCGCCTCCGACGCTCAGGGCCATGGTTCAGAAGCCCCGGCGGTCGGTGTGATCGGAGGACGGCGCCGGCGCCGGCGCGGCCGGTCCGCCCACCCGGCGCGCCACCGCGGCCTGCAGGTCGTCGGCGAAGGCCTCCATCCTCCCGGTGAACTTGCCCGCGTCGATCGAGAACTTGTTGTAGGCGATGTAGGCCGGGATGGCCGCCGCCAGGCCGATGGCCGTGGCGAACAGGGCTTCGGCGATCGCCGGGGCCACGGTGGTCAGGTTGGTGTTGCCGGCCGAGGCGATGGCGCTGAACGCGTTCATGATGCCCCACACCGTGCCGAACAGACCGATGAAGGGCGAGGCGGTGGCCACCACCGACAGCACGCCCAGACCGTTCTCGATGCGCTGGCTCTCACGCGCGATCAGGCTGTCCAGCGCCCGGTCGATGCGGGCCATCAGCAGCTGCCCCTGCACCTCGCCCAGCTGCCCCTTGGCCCGCGCGTCGCGCCAGTCGGTCACCGCCAGCACCAGCATGCGGGGCAGGGGGTCGGCCGGGTTCGGCCCCGCCTGCGCAGCCACGTCCTCCAGCGGCCGGCCGGAATGGATCGCGTCCTCGAACTGATCCGCCCTGCGGTTCATCGAGGCGAAGCGGAAGGCCTTGTCCAGGATCACCGCCCACGACCACAGCGACGCCAGCGCCAGTCCGACCATCACGCCCTTCACCACCCAGTCGGCGGCCATGAACAGCTCGACGGGGTTCAACAGGCTGGCTTCGGCGGGCACGGTCATGCGGTCGTTCCGGTCAAGGTTGCGCCGCCCATCGTGAAGGACGGCAAGGCGATTTCATGGCGGGTCTAGCGGCCCGGGGCCGCTTCGTCACTTATGGTCAGCTCATGCGGGCGCCAGCCACGGGCGCACCTTTTCCACCAGCAGGGGCGTCGGCCGTCGCGGGCGTCCGTCCGGATGGATGCAGACCGCCGTCACCCGCGCCTCGCACAGCGTCTCGTCCCCGCGCGTGATCCTTTGATCGATGATCAGGCGCGGTCCCTGCACGCGCTCGTAAAGCGTCCGCACCGTCAGCGCGTCGTCGATGCGCGCCGGCTTCAGCCAGCGCAGGCTCATGTCCGCCACCACGAAGGCCAACGGCGACGGCCCGTCCATCAGCTCCGCATGCCCCACCCCCGCCGCGCGCAGGAAATCCGAACGCCCGCGCTCGAAGAACCGCACGTAGCTGCCGTGGTACACCAGCCCGGTGAAGTCGGTGTCCTCGTAATAGACGCGCACCGGCAGGCGGTGCTCGCGTCCTTCGAAGGTTCCGGCCGTGGGCGCGCTCATCGCGGCGTCCGCGCGGGCGGCGTCGGCAGGTCGGGGCAGTCGGCGTCGACCATGGCGCGGAATTCCCCCGTCAGCGGGTCGTCGGCGAACAGGATGCGGTTGGGGCGGGACACGAAGGCCACGCTGCCCGTCTCGCCCCTGCGCCCGGCATAGCCGCAGACCACGCGCCCGCGGCCCGGCTCGATCAGCCGCACCTGCCCCGAAGGTCCGAACCGCTCGCGCACCTGATGAAGCGCCCGCCGGTGCGGAGGCGTCTCCCACGGCGCGGCCCCGTCAGTGGCGATCACGCGCCACGCCGCCAGCGCCCCGAGCGCCAGCACGGCCCCGCCCAGGACGGCGATCAGGCGGTCGGTGCGGATCCGGCGGGCGGCCATGCCCGCACCATGCCCAGCTTCGCCGCGACCCGGAACCCCTCTCCCGAAAGTGATGGCGGCCGCCTTGGTGACGCCCCGGGCCGCGCGCATCCTTGCGGCATGGTCCGCATCATCCTTTCCGCCGCCGTCCTGACGCTCGCCGGCGGCGCCGCGTCCGACGCCCGGGCGCAGATCGCGCCCTGGCCCGGCGCCTCGACGTTCGACCAGCACCGTCACGACGCCGACCGAAACCTGCAGGCCATGGAGGCGCGCCGCCGCGACGCCGACTTGCGTCAGGCCGAGGCGGCCCGCACCGGCGCCGACGCGCGCGCGGCCTCGGTCCGCATCGAGGCGGCGCGCCTGCCCGCCCTGCCGTATCCCGGCGCCCGGCAGCCGGCGCCCGCCGCGCCGGTCCGCCCGGGCGGCGGCTTTCCCGCCCCCGCGTCCGGCGGCGACGTGACCCGGATCGACGCCTGGCTGCGCCGGGCCGACTGACCCTGCATCCCTTTCGCCCCGTCTCCGTTGTGCTCTAGCTTCACCGGAGGCTCAGGGAGGGACGGCATGCGTTGGCAGGGCGGACGTCGCGGCGGCGGCATCGAGGATCGGCGCGGCATGGGCGCGGGCGGCATGGTCGGCGGCGGCCTGGGCGTGGGCGTGATCGCGCTTCTGGGATATCTCTTCTTCGGCATCGACCCCTCCACCACGACCCAGGTCGCCAGCCAGTTCGGCGCGGCGACGCAGCAGGAGGGCGAAAAGGGCACGCCCGAGGATCAGGCCGGCCTGTTCGTCGACGTCGTCGGCGCCAACATCAACGACGTCTGGTCGCGCGCCCTGGTCGGCTACCAGCCGCCTCGCGTCGTCCTGTACGAGGGCGGCACGGGCACCCAGTGCGGCTTCGGTCAGGCGGCGATGGGGCCCTTCTACTGCCCCACGGACCGCACCGTGTACCTCGACCTCAGCTTCTGGCGGCAGCTGGAGCAGCTGGGCGGTTCGGGCGCCGAGTTCGCCCGCGCCTACGTCATCGCCCACGAATTCGGCCATCACGTCCAGACCCTGACCGGCGCCTCACAGCAGGTGCAGCAGGCGCAGCAGAACGCCCGCAGCCGGGGAGAGGCCAACAGCTATTCCGTGGCGCTGGAGCTTCAGGCCGACTGCTACGCCGGCGTCTGGGCCGCCAACGCCTCGTCCGTGTCGAACGGCGAGGTGGCGATGACGCCGGGCGACATCGAGGCGGGGCTCCAGACCGCCTCGGCCATCGGCGACGACCGGCTGACCGGCGGCCGCGCCTCGCCGGAAAGCTTCACCCACGGCACGTCACAGGAACGGGCCGCCTGGCTGCGTCGCGGCTACGAAAGCGGCGACCCCGCCGTCTGCGACACCTTCGCGGCCCGCTAGCGCCGCCGCCGCCGACGTCCGACGCGCAGGTCCGGCGTCTCCGCCGTCCACAGTCCCGCCCGGGCCAGATCGACGCGCAGGGCCTGCCCCTCGAAGGCGGCCATGCCCAGCAGGGCCCCAGGAAACCCGGGCGCCGACACGTCGCCGAAGATGGCGACCGGCGCGTCGGCGAAGGTGCGGTCGCCGACGCCCACGGTGCGGGCGCGCGCGACCTGGGCGCCGACCTGCCCGCCCAGCACCAGACTGGACCCGCGCGTCAGGTCCCGGCCGTCGTAAAGCCCCGCGGCCTCCGCCGACCGGCGCGACAGGGCCAGCAGCGACGACGCCCCCGTGTCGACCAGCGCCTCGACCGTCCGACCCTCCAGCGTCACGTCCAGCCTCAGCGATCCCGCTTCCCGGCGCGCCGGCAGGGCCCGGGCGTCGGCGCGCAAGGCCAGCGCTCCGGGCGCCGACAGCCGGCTGCGCCGCGCGCCGGTCTCGATGTCCAGCACCAGCGTCTCCAGCGCGTCCTGCCCCAGGATCAGCTGCGCCCCCAGGCCCCGGTCGCGGTCCGCGATCGGGCCCAGATCCAGTATGGCGGCGCGCAGGCCGGGCAGGGCCAGCCCTTCCATCGCCACGTCGACCACGGCGCCGCGTCCGACCTGGGGTCTCCCGCCGACGCCGTAGGCCAGCAGGGGCAGCGGAAAGCTCAGCCGCTCGCGCCCGTCGGCCGCCAGACGATCGTGAAAGGCCCGGTCCAGCACCGAATACTGCGCGCCCGTGTCGATCAGGGCCACGGTCGGCACGCCGCCCACCGTCACGTCGACCGTGGGCGTGACCGCCGGCGCCCGGTACGACAGCCAGGGCGTGGCGCCGCCGTCGAACACCGGCCGCGGCGTCGGCCACAGGACCTTGTCCTTGAACCACCAGCCGCCGCCCACGGCACCGGCCAGAAGTCCCAGCCGGATCAGCATGCCGCGACGGTTCATCCCTCCGTGATGGCGGCAAGGCGCGACGCCGTCCAGTGCCGCGAGGTCGCGGGCCGAAGTCATCCGTCTTCCGCGAGGGGAGAAGGACGATGCGGCGACGTCCGCCGTCTCGTTGCGACGGGTCGCATCGATTTCCCCAGCCTTCTCAACGCCCGCCCGGAATCTTCACCCTATCCGTCATGACCGGTCCGGCGTCGTGCCAACCTTCGCGTGGTTCCGTCGCAGGGAGGGGCGCAAGGCCTTGCGAGCTTGTCGCGGCGGAAGCGGTTCGAGCGGGGGTCGACGCCGGGGGCTCACATGTCCACGGCCGGCCGGC
>NZ_DASYWO010000002.1:0-307107 GCF_035935935.1 Brevundimonas sp. | reverse complement strand
GTACTTCTTCGCCGTCGCGCCGCCCGACTTCGCCAGCGTCATCGTGATCGCCGCCGTCAGCGTCGTCTTGCCGTGATCCACGTGACCGATCGTGCCGATGTTGCAGTGCGGCTTCGTGCGTTCGAACTTTTCCTTGGCCATTCTCTTAGCTCCTCAGTCCCCGAACCGGGGTTCCTGTCTGGTTTGGGGTGTGGGTTTTAGGCGGAGTGCTTCTTGATCACTTCGTCGGCGACGTGTTGCGGCACCGGGTCGTAGTGGTCGTACTGCATGGTGAACTGGGCGCGGCCCTGCGACATGCCGCGCAGCGTGTTCACGTAGCCGAACATGTTGGCCAGCGGCACGAAGGCGTTCACGACGGTGGCGTTGCCGCGCATGTCCTGACCCTGGATCATGCCGCGACGGCCGTTCAGGTCGCCGATGACGGAACCCAGATACTCTTCCGGGGTCACGACCTCGACGGCCATGATCGGCTCGAGCAGCTTCGGCGCGCCTTGGGTGCGCAGCTCCTTGAAGGCCGCGCGCGCCGCGATTTCGAAGGCCAGCACCGACGAGTCGACGTCGTGGAACTTGCCGTCCGTCAGGGTGGCCTTGAAGTCGATCAGCGGGAAGCCGGCCAGCAGGCCGTTGTCCTTGGCCGAGTTCAGGCCTTTTTCCACGCCCGGGATGTATTCCTTGGGCACGGCGCCGCCGACGATGGCGCTTTCGAACACGAAGCCCGAACCCGGCTCGCCCGGCTCGAAGGTGATCATGACGCGGGCGAACTGGCCCGTGCCGCCGGTCTGCTTCTTGTGGGTGTAGTCGATCTCGGCCTTGCGCCCGAGGCTTTCGCGATAGGCAACCTGCGGCGCGCCGATGTTGGCCTCGACCTTGTAGGTGCGCTTCAGGATGTCGATCTTGATGTCGAGGTGCAGCTCGCCCATGCCCTTCAAGATCGTCTGGCCCGACTCGTGGTCGGTCGAGACGGTGAAGGAGGGGTCCTCCGAGGCCAGCTTGGCCAGGGCCACGCCCAGCTTCTCCTGGTCGGCCTTGGTCTTGGGCTCGACCGAGATCTCGATCACGGGGGCCGGGAATTCCATCTTCTCGAGGATCACCGGCGACTTGATCGGGTCGCACAGGGTGTCGCCGGTGCGGGTTTCCTTGAGGCCGGCCAGGGCGACGATGTCGCCGGCGTAGGCCTCCTTGATGTCCTCGCGGTTGTTCGAGTGCATCAGCAGCATGCGGCCGACGCGCTCCTTCTTGTCGCGGCTGGAATTCAGCAGCGCCATGCCGGTCTCCATCTTGCCGGAGTACAGGCGGCAGAAGGTCAGGGAGCCCACGAAGGGGTCGTCCATGATCTTGAACGCCAGAACCGACAGGGGCTCGTCGTCCGAGGCCTTGCGGGTGACGGGCTCTTCGGTCCGGAAGTCGATGCCCGGCGTGGCCGGGATGTCGACCGGCGACGGCAGGTAGTCGACGACGGCGTCCAGCAGCGTCTGCACGCCCTTGTTCTTGAAGGCCGAGCCGCACAGGATCGGATAGAAGGCGCCGGTCAGCACCGCCTTGCGGATGCACTTCTTGATGGTCTCTTCCGAAGGCTCGTTGCCTTCGAGGTAGGCCTCCATGGCCTCGTCGTCGAGCTCGACGGCGTTGTCGATCAGGTACTGGCGGGCTTCGTTGGCCTTGTCGACCAGGTCGGCCGGGATCGGCACGTCCTTGTACGAGGCGCCCAGGCCGTCGTTGTCCCAGACCACGCCGGTCATGCGGACCAGATCGACCAGACCCGTCAGGTTGGACTCGGCGCCGATCGGGAACTGGATCGGCACGGCCTTGGCGCCCAGCCGGTCGCGGATCGACTCCACCGACTTGTCGAAGTCGGCGCCGATCTTGTCCATCTTGTTGACGAAGACGATGCGCGGAACCTTGTACTTGTCGGCCTGACGCCAGACGGTCTCGGTCTGCGGCTCGACGCCGGCGTTGCCGTCCAGAACGGTCACGGCGCCGTCCAGCACGCGCAGCGAGCGCTCGACCTCGATGGTGAAGTCCACGTGGCCGGGGGTGTCGATGATGTTGAGGCGCTTCTCTTTCCAGAAGGCGGTCGTCGCGGCCGACGTGATGGTGATGCCGCGCTCCTGCTCCTGGTCCATCCAGTCCATGGTCGCGGCGCCGTCGTGGACCTCGCCGATCTTGTGGGACTTGCCGGTGTAATACAGGATCCGCTCGGTCGTCGTCGTCTTGCCCGCGTCGATGTGGGCCATGATGCCGAAGTTGCGGTAGTCTTCGATTTTATGCGTGCGGGGCATTGGGGAGCGTGCCTTGCGGTCGATGCGGACCGGCGAAGTGCGCGGCCCTTGGAATGGGGTCTGGTCGGAGCGCGGGCGGTCTAGCCCAATCCCGCGAGGCCCGCCAGTGCGGCGAGCCCCGGCGGGCGGAAGCCCTTACCAGCGGTAGTGCGAGAAGGCCCTGTTGGCTTCGGCCATCTTGTGGGTGTCTTCGCGCTTCTTGACGGCCGTGCCGCGGTTGTTGGCGGCGTCCAGCAGTTCGGCGGCCAGCTTTTCCGTCATGGTGTTCTCACCGCGCTTGCGGGCGGCGTTGACCAGCCAGCGGATGGCCAGGGCGCGACGACGGTCCGGACGGACCTCGACCGGCACCTGATAGGTGGCGCCGCCGACGCGACGCGACCGGACTTCGACCGACGGAGCGACGTTGTCGAGCGCCGAGTGGAAGGTGGCGACCGGCTCCTGGTCCTTCTTCTTCTCGGCCAGGATGTCGAAGGCGCCGTAGACGATGTTCTCGGCGACGGCCTTCTTACCTTCGTACATCACGTAGTTCATGAACTTGGTGACGATCAGGTCGCCGAACTTCGGATCCGGCAGGACTTCACGCTTCTGAGCGCGGTGACGACGGGACATGGATGTATCCTCTTAAAACTGGGGTGGCGCAGGGCGGATTACTTCGGACGCTTGGCGCCGTAGTGCGAACGGCGCTGCTTGCGGTCCTTGACGCCTTGCGTGTCCAGCACGCCGCGCAGGATGTGGTAGCGGACGCCCGGAAGGTCCTTCACGCGGCCGCCGCGGATCAGGACCACCGAGTGCTCCTGCAGGTTGTGGCCTTCGCCAGGGATGTAGCACACCGCCTCGATGCCCGAGGTCAGGCGCACCTTGGCGACCTTACGGAGCGCCGAGTTCGGCTTCTTCGGGGTCGTCGTGTAGACGCGGGTGCAGACGCCGCGGCGTTGCGGGCAGCCCTTCAGCGCCGGCACCTTGTTACGGGCGACTTTCGGCTGGCGGGGCTTGCGCATCAGCTGGTTGATCGTGGGCATTCGAACTCGTCTCTCTTCTCAATCGATGGAGGCGTGTGCCTTTCGGCCGGAGCGCCTCGATGCCTTCTTTTTGGACGGACCTCACGGCCTGCCCCGGGGTGATTTCGAGCCGTCACGACAAACGCAAAAGCCGGAACGCGCGCTTCGGGCGTTCCGGCGGGCAGCAGCCCGTCCAATGAGTTGTCACGATCGTAGCGGGCGCGGACGCCCTCTCGAAGGTGCGCGGCTTCTACGCGCGGGAGGGCTGTGGGTCAAGGGCGCGCCCGTCCGCCGGGCGGCGACGGAATATGCGGCGCCCGCGCGTTACAGCCTGACGGTTCGCACGGAAAGACGATCACGCCCATGACCTCCACGCCACCCGCCGCCTCCAGCTTCGCGAAGCCCCGGTTCCGTCGGCCGCGACGGAGCGTGCTGATCGGCGTGGGCGCGGTGCTGCTGGCGGCGCTGGCCATCTGGTTCTTCTTCCTGCGCGGGGACGGCGCGGCCGAGCCCTATCGCACCGAGGCCGTGCGGCGCGGCGAGATCACGCGCTCGGTGTCGGCGTCCGGCACGCTGGAGGCGCTGGTCACCGTCGAGGTCGGCTCCCAGATCTCCGGTCAGGTGACGCAGGTCATGGTCGACTACAACGACCGTGTCCGCCGCGGTCAGGTCATGGCGGTGCTGGATCCGCAGAACCAGCGCAGCGCCGTCGAGCAGTCGCAGGCGCAGATCGCCTCGGCCCAGGCCGGCGTGGCGCAGGCCCAGGCGCAGGTCGCCCTGGCGCAGGCCGAGTACGACCGCCAGAAATACCTGTTCGATCGCCAGATCATCGCCCAGGCTGCGCTGGACACGGCGCAGGCGTCGCTGCGGACGGCACGGGCCAACGTGGCCAGCGCGCAGGCGCAGGTGCGTCAGGCGCAGGCTTCGCTGCGTTCCGATCAGGCGACGTTGGGCCGCACGACCATCACCGCCCCGATCGACGGCATCGTCATCGACCGCCAGATCGAGCCCGGTCAGACCGTCGCGTCGGGTCTGAACGTGGCCGTGCTGTTCACGCTGGCGCAGGACCTCGGGCGCGTTCAGGCGCTGGTCAACGTCGATGAGGCCGACATCGGTCAGGTGCGGGTCGGCCAGCCCGTCCGTTTCACCGTCGACGCCTTTTCAGACGACAGCTTCACCGGTCAGGTCACGCAGATCCGCGTCCTGCCGACGACCGAGTCCAACGTGGTGGCCTATACGGTGGTCGTCGAGGCGGACAATCCGGGCGAGCGGCTGCTGCCCGGCATGACGGCCAACGCTGAAATCGTGCTGGAGGAGAAGCGGGGCGTGCTTCGCGTGCCGAACTCCGCCTTGCGGTTCACCCCGGCCGATGTGGAGACGCAGGAGCAGGCCGGCGCCGGCGGCGGCGCCTCGCCGTTCGGCCCGGGCGCCGGCGGGCAGCAGCGCCGCGCCGGCGGCTCTCCTGGCCGGGGCAACATGGCTGCGGCGGTCATCGAGGAGCTTGGGCTCGACGCGGCGCAGAAGGCCCGCGTCCAGCCGATCCTCGACCGGGCACAGCAGGAGGCGCGCGCCGCCCGCCGCTCGGGCGGTGCTCAGCAGGGCGGCGGTCAGCGGCGTCGCGGAGCCAATCCGGCGGCCGCGGCGGCCTTCAACAAGGCCTTCGACGAGATCAAGCCTTTGCTCCGCCCCGACCAGCAGGTGAAGCTGGAGGCCCTGCGCGGGCGCTTCGCCGGCGGCGGCGGTCGCGGCACGGTCTGGGTCCTGCGCGACGGCAGGCCGGTGCAGGTCTCGGTTCGCACCGGCGCCACCGACGGCAGCTACACCGAGGTGCTGGGCGGCGAGCTGAAGGAAGGCGATCAGGTCATCACGGGCGGCGGCCCGCGCCGCACCGACGCCCGCGCCCAGCAGCAGGCGCAGCGCATGGCCGGCGGCGGCTTCGGCGGGGGCGGCGGCCCGCGATGATCGAGATCGAGCGCCTGACCAAGACCTACGTCATGGGCGACGAGGTCATCTCCGCCCTCGCCGGGGTGTCGCTCAGGATCGACCGGGGCGAGCACGTGGCGATCATCGGTCCGTCGGGCTCAGGCAAGTCGACGCTGATGAACGTGCTGGGCGGCCTGGACCGGCCGACGAGCGGCCTCTATCGCTTCGAGTCCGAGCCGGTGGAGGACTTCGACGACGATCAGCTGGCCGGCTTTCGCAACCGGCGCATCGGCTTCGTCTTCCAGTCCTTCCAGCTGCTGCCGCGCCTGACCGCCGCGCAGAACGTCGAACTGCCGATGATCTACGCAGGGGTCGAGCCCGCCGTTCGCCGCGAGCGTGCGGTGGAACTGCTGACGCGCGTCGGCCTGGAGCATCGCCTGAACAACAAGCCGACGCAGATGTCGGGCGGACAGCAGCAGCGCGTGGCCATTGCGCGGGCCCTCGCCAACGCCCCCGACCTGCTGCTGGCGGACGAGCCGACGGGCGCGCTGGACACCGCCACGGGCCAGGAGGTGCTCGCGCTGTTCGACGAACTGAACGGCCAGGGGCTGACGCTGTGCATCGTCACCCACGATCAGGAAGTGGCGGCGCGCGCCCGCCGGCGCATCGCCTTCCGCGACGGGCACATCGTGCAGGACGACCGCCATGCTGGATAAGACCTCGACACGCGGACAGGCCCTTCAGTTCTCGACCGGCGGAATGAGCTCTCTGGAACTGGTGAGGTTCGCGCTGGGCGCCATCACGGCGCATCCCATGCGATCCGCCCTGACGTCGCTGGGCGTGGTCATCGGCGTGGCGGCGGTGATCATGATGACGTCCATCGGCGTGGGCGCCCAGCAGCGGGTGGAGCAGGCCCTCTCAAGCCTCGGCACCAACATGCTCGTCGTTCGCCCGGGCGCCCCGCGCAGCGGCGGAGGCGGCGGCTTCGTGCGAGGCGCGGGCGGCTCGGGCGCCAGCCTGACGGTGGACGACGCCGAGGCCATGCGGATCCTGGATGGCGTCGCCGCGATCTCGCCCGCCATCAACGGCGGGGCCCAGCTCGTCTATGAGGGCGCGAACTGGTCCAGCCGGGTCGAAGGCGTGACGCCCGACTATCTGGTCGCCCGCGATCTGGAGATCGCCTCAGGTCAGATGTTCGACGAGGCTGCCGCCGAAAGCGGCCGCAAGGTCGCCGTCCTGGGCCAGACCGTGGTGACCGAGCTGTTCGGCGAAGGCGTGGACCCGGTCGGGCAGCGAATCCGCGTCGGCCCCATCCCGTTTCAGGTGATCGGCGTTCTGGTGCCGAAGGGGCAGTCGGGCTTTCAGGACCAGGACGACATCGTCGTCATCCCGCTGGACGCCGCCCGCAGCCGGGTGATCGGTCGCGGTCCGGGGGCGCGGGGCGACAGCGTCAACCAGGTCTACGTCAAGGCGGTGGACGAGGACGCCCTGTTCCAGCTTGAGCAGGACGTCGCCGAACTGCTGCGCCAGCGCCATCGCATCCAGCCGGGTCAGGAGGACGACTTCAACGTCCAGAACCTGACCTCTGTGCAGGAGGCGGCGCAGAGCTCGACCCAGACCTTCACCATCCTGCTGGCCGCCGTGGCCGGAGTGTCGCTGGTCGTCGGCGGAGTGGGCATCATGAACATCATGCTGGTGTCCGTGACGGAGCGGACGCGCGAGATCGGACTGCGCATGGCCATCGGCGCCAAGCGGTCCGACGTCCTGACGCAGTTCGCGCTGGAGTCGGTGGCCCTGTCGCTGCTCGGCGGACTGATCGGCCTGACGATCGGCGTCGGCGGAGCCCTGCTGATGTCGACGCTGGGCGACTGGCCGTCGGTCATCCCGGCCTGGGCGGCGCCGCTGGCGATCGGTTTCTCCAGCTTCGTGGGCGTGGTGTTCGGCGCCTATCCGGCCTGGCGCGCGGCGCAGCTGGATCCCATCGAGGCCTTGCGGCGGGAATAGCCGCGAAGAGGTCGTAACTTCGCCACGCTCGCCGCCTCCCCTCAGCTTCACGGTTCGAGGGGCGGGCGAATGAGGGCGGCGCGGGACGGTCTTCGGAGGCGATGGCGCTCGCCGGCGGTGCTGGCCGCTTCACTGGTCGCGCACGCACTCGTGCTGGGCGTTCTGGGTCTTCGCGCCGTCCGGATGGACGCGTGGCGGGGCGAGACGCCGCCGGTCGTTCTGATCGACATCACGCCGCGGCCCATGCTGGAGGGCGAACGTCCACGTGAGCGCAACTACGCCGCGCCTCCGGCGCCCGAGGCGACCGATCAGCCGCGCTCGCTCACAACTCCCCGCCCGGGGCTGATCCGTCGTGACGAGGATGAGGACGACACGCCGGACGCTCCGTCGGCCGGAACGGGAGCCCCTGGCGCGCCCCAATCGTCGGCGGCCGATCCGGGCGTCGACGAGGCATGGCGCGTGCCGGCCGGGCCCACGCGACGTCAGCTCGGTCGCAGCCTCCGGGGCAGCATGATCGGCTGCGACGCCATGAGGGGCCGGCTCTCCGCCGGCGAACAGGCCCAATGCGACGAGGCGTTCAACCGGGCCGCCGGGGCGGCGCCGCCGATCGGCGGCAGCGGCGACGCGGAGCGCGACGCTCGCTTCGCCGCGCAGGGCCGCCGCGAGATGGAGGCCTATGAGGCGCGTCGCCGCCCGCTGGCCGGAGGCACCGGCCTGGGTGAGCACGGCGACTGCCCCGGATCCAACTTCGGGACCGGGTGCCCGGGGCGGCATCTGGATCGCGGCTGGCGGCGCGACAACAACGACGTGATGTCGGGCGCCCAAGGCGGCCGCGAGCGCTGAGGCACGAAAAAGGGCGGCCCCGACGGGACCGCCCTCTTCCGTTGGTCATGACGTCGGGCCTCAGCCCTCGGTCGTCTCCAGCTCCGCGGCCAGATCGGCCGGCAGGGCCTCGACCGCCGCCTCGCGGGCGTCGGTCAGCGCCGCGTCCCGCTCGTTGGCGACGCGCTGCAGGCTGCGCAGGTAGGCGCCCGTGCCCGCCGGGATCAGGCGGCCCACGATGACGTTTTCCTTGAGGCCTTCCAGGGTGTCGATCTTCCCGTTGACCGAGGCGTCGGTGAGGACGCGGGTGGTCTCCTGGAACGACGCCGCCGAGATGAAGCTGCGGGTCTGCAGCGACGCCTTGGTGATGCCCAGCAGGACCGGCTGGGTGGTGGCCGGACGGCCGCCGCGCTTCTCGACCTTCTGGTTTTCCAGAACGGCCTCGGCGACCTCGACGGTGTCGCCCTTGATCAGGGTGGTCTCACCCGAATCCAGGACTTCCACCTTCTGCAGCATCTGGCGGACGATCACCTCGATGTGCTTGTCGTTGATCGGCACGCCCTGCAGGCGATAGACCTCCTGCACCTCGTTGACGAGGTACTCGGCCAGGGCCTCGACGCCCTGAATGCGCAGCAGATCGTGCGGGTCCGGGTTGCCGTCGATGATGTAGTCGCCCTTCTGGATCAGGTCACCGTCCTGCACAGAGATGTGCTTGCCCTTCGGGATCAGGAACTCGACCGCCTCGCCCTGGACGCCGTCGGCGTTGACTTCCGGGGTGATCTTGATGCGGCGCTTGTTCTTGTAGTCGCGACCGAACTCGACTCGACCGTCCATCTCCGCGATGACCGCGCAGTCCTTGGGACGACGGGCCTCGAACAGCTCGGCCACCCGCGGCAGACCGCCGGTGATGTCGCGCGTCTTGGCGCCTTCGGTCGGGACGCGGGCGATGATCTCGCCCGGCTTGACCTGGTCGCCGTTGGACACCGACAGAACCGCGCCGACCGGCAGCAGGTACCGGGCGTCGCCGCCCGAAGCCAGCTTGGCGTAGGCGTCGCCGATGGTGACGCCCATGGCCGGGCGCAGGTCCGAGCCGCGCGGGCTGGCACGCCAGTCCGAAACGACGCGGTTGGCGATGCCCGTGGCCTCGTCGGTCTCCTCGCGGACCGACAGGCCCTCGACCAGATCCTCGAAGCGGATGGCGCCGCCGACCTCGGTCAGGATCGGGGTGGTGTAGGGATCCCACTCCGCCAGACGCTGGCCCTTGCCGACCTCGGAACCGTCCTTGACCCGGATGCGGGCGCCGTACGGGATCTTGTGGCTCTCGCGGTCCTTGCCGTCGACGACGATGGTCACGACGACGTTGCGGCTCATGGCCACCAGATCTCCGTGCGCCGCCTTGACGGTCGGACCCACGACCTTGGCCGTGCCGGCGTTGGTCGCCTCGAAGAACGAGGTTTCCGCCACCTGCGCGGTGCCGCCGATGTGGAAGGTCCGCATGGTCAGCTGGGTGCCGGGCTCGCCGATCGACTGGGCCGCGATGACGCCGACGGCTTCGCCGATGTTGACGTTCGTGCCGCGGGCCAGATCACGGCCGTAGCACATGCCGCAGATGCCGGCGTCGGCTTCGCAGGTCAGGGCCGAGCGGACCTTGACCGACTGCACGCCCGCTTGTTCGAGGACCTCGATCTCCTCTTCCTGCAGATAGGTGTCCGCCGGGAACAGGATGGCGTCGGCGCCGGGCTCCTTGATGTCTTCGGCCGCGTAACGGCCCAGCACGCGCTGGCCCAGCGAGACGAGGACGTCGCCGCCCTCGACCACCGCGCGCAGGGTGATGCCGCGGGTCGAGCCGCAGTCTTCCTCGGTGACGATGGAGTCCTGCGCCACGTCCACCAGACGACGGGTCAGGTAACCGGAGTTGGCGGTCTTCAGCGCGGTGTCGGCCAGACCCTTGCGGGCGCCGTGGGTGGAGTTGAAGTACTCCAGCACGGTCAGGCCTTCCTTGAAGTTCGACACGATCGGCGTCTCGATGATCTCGCCCGAGGGCTTGGCCATCAGTCCGCGCATGCCGCCCAGCTGCTTCATCTGGGCCTGCGAGCCGCGGGCGCCCGAGTGGGCCATCATGTAGACCGAGTTGACGTCCGGCCGCTCGCCCTCATGCAGGATGCGCGGCTGGGCGATCTCGCCCATCATGGCGTCGGCGATGCGGTCCGTGGCCTTGGCCCAGGCGTCGACGACCTTGTTGTACTTCTCGCCCTTGGTGATCAGGCCGTCGGCGTACTGCTGCTCGTACTCCTCGACCTGGCCGCGGGTCTCGTTGACCAGCTCGGCCTTCTTGGCCGGGATGACGATGTCGTCCTTGCCGAACGAGATGCCGGCCTTGGCGGCTTCGCGGAAGCCCAGGCCCATCATCTGGTCGGCGAAGATGACCGTCGCCTTCTGACCGCAGTGGCGGTAGACCTGATCGATCAGGTTGCCGATTTCCTTCTTGGTCAGGTTCCGGTCCAGCAGCCGGTAGCCGATGTTGACGTTGCGCGGCAGCAGGTTGGCCAGCTTCATGCGGCCCGGCGTGGTATCGATCACCTTGGTGACCAGCTCGCCCGACGCGTCCATCTCCGTCCAGCGCGCCTTGATGCGGCTGTGCAGGGTGACCACGCCGGCGTCCAGCGCCGCGTCGATCTCGCCGATGTTGGCGAACAGCTTGCCTTCGCCCGGCTCGCCGTCCTTGACCAGCGACAGGTAGTACAGGCCCAGGACGATGTCCTGCGACGGCACGATGATCGGCTTGCCGTTGGCGGGCGACAGGATGTTGTTGGTCGACATCATCAGCACGCGCGCTTCCAGCTGGGCCTCGAGGCTCAGCGGGACGTGCACGGCCATCTGGTCGCCGTCGAAGTCGGCGTTGAAGGCGGCGCAGACCAGCGGGTGCAGCTGGATGGCCTTGCCCTCGATCAGCTTCGGCTCGAACGCCTGGATGCCCAGGCGGTGCAGCGTCGGCGCGCGGTTCAGCAGGACCGGATGCTCGCGGATCACCTCCTCAAGGATGTCCCAGACCTGCGGCTGCTCGCGCTCCACCATGCGCTTGGACTGCTTGACGGTGCCCGACAGGCCCTTGGCGTCCAGGCGCGCGTAGATGAACGGCTTGAACAGCTCCAGGGCCATCTTCTTGGGCAGGCCGCACTCGTGCAGCTTCAGTTCCGGACCGACCACGATGACCGAACGGCCGGAGTAGTCGACGCGCTTGCCCAGCAGGTTCTGACGGAAGCGACCCTGCTTGCCCTTCAGCATGTCGGCCAGCGACTTCAGGGGACGCTTGTTGGCGCCGGTGATGACCCGGCCGCGGCGGCCGTTGTCGAACAGGGCGTCGACCGATTCCTGCAGCATCCGCTTTTCGTTGCGGATGATGATGTCCGGCGCCCGCAGCTCCATCAGGCGCTTCAGGCGGTTGTTCCGGTTGATGACCCGGCGATACAGGTCGTTCAGGTCCGACGTGGCGAAGCGGCCGCCGTCCAGCGGCACCAGCGGACGCAGTTCCGGCGGAATGACCGGCACGATGGTCAGCACCATCCACTCCGGCTTGTTGCCGGATTCCAGGAAGGCCTCGATCAGCTTCAGGCGCTTGGACGCCTTCTTGGCCTTCATTTCCGAGGGGTTGTCGGCCAGTTCGGCGCGGTGCTTTTCGGCCTCGGCGTGCAGATCGATGCCCATCAGCAGGTTGCGGACGGCCTCGGCGCCGATCTCGGCCGTGAAGCCGTCGTCGCCGAACTCTTCCTGATAGCGGTAGAACTCGTCTTCCGTCAGGAGCTGGTTCTGCTTCAGCGGGGTCAGGCCCGGCTCGGTGACGATGTAGTTCTCGAAGTAGAGCACGCGCTCCACGTCCTTCAGCGCCATGTCCAGCATCAGCGAGATGCGCGACGGCAGCGACTTCAGGAACCAGATGTGCGCGACCGGCGAAGCCAGCTCGATGTGGCCCATGCGCTCGCGACGGACGCGGGCCAGGGTGACCTCGACGCCGCACTTCTCGCAGATGATGCCCTTGTACTTCATGCGCTTGTACTTGCCGCACAGGCACTCGTAGTCCTTGGTCGGACCGAAGATGCGGGCGCAGAACAGGCCGTCACGCTCGGGCTTGAACGTACGGTAGTTGATGGTCTCCGGCTTCTTGATCTCGCCGAACGACCACGAGCGGATCTTTTCGGGCGAGGCCAGAGCGATCTTGATCTGGTCGAAGGTCGGAGCGACCGGGACCGGGTTGAAGATGTTCAGGACGTCCTGGTTCATCTTGGTTCCTTCTGCGGCCATGCCGCGAAAATCATTGAAGAGTCAGAGAGCGGAGCGGACCGCCCTCCCCCGCCGCGCGAGGGAGGGCGTGATCCGGATCAGCCGTTCTCCAGCTCCACGTTCAGGCCCAGCGAGCGCATTTCCTTGATGAGCACGTTGAAGCTCTCCGGAATGCCGGCCTCGAAGCTGTCGTCGCCGCGGACGATGGCCTCGTAGACCTTGGTGCGGCCGGCCACGTCGTCCGACTTCACCGTCAGCATCTCCTGCAGGGTGTAGGCGGCGCCGTAGGCTTCCAGCGCCCACACCTCCATCTCGCCGAAGCGCTGGCCGCCGAACTGCGCCTTGCCGCCCAGCGGCTGCTGGGTGACCAGCGAGTACGGGCCGATCGAGCGGGCGTGGATCTTGTCGTCCACCAGGTGGTGCAGCTTCAGCATGTAGATGTAGCCGACGGTGACCGGACGCTTGAAGCGCTCGCCCGTCTGGCCGTCGTACAGGATCGACTGTCCCGACTTGTCCAGACCGGCCTCGCCCAGCAGGCGCTCGATGTCGTTGATGTGCGCACCGTCGAACACCGGGGTGGCGAACGGAACGCCCTTCGACAGGTTGCGGGCCAGTTCGACCAGGTCGCCCTCGTCGTCCGGCAGGGGCGTGTCCTTGCCGTAGACGTCGGTCAGACGCTCGATCAGAGCCTTCTTCTGCCCGCCGTTCTGCCAGTCCTCCAGCAGGTTGGCGATCTGCTTGCCCAGACCGGCCGCGGCCCAGCCCAGGTGCGTTTCGAAGATCTGACCGATGTTCATGCGCGACGGCACGCCCAGCGGGTTCAGCACCAGGTCGACCGAGGTGCCGTCCTCCAGATACGGCATGTCCTCGATCGGCAGGATCTTGGAGATGACGCCCTTGTTGCCGTGACGGCCGGCCATCTTGTCGCCGGGCTGAAGCTTGCGCTTCACGGCCACGAACACCTTGACCATCTTCATCACGCCGGGGGGCAGTTCGTCGCCGCGTTGCAGCTTCTCGACCTTGTCCTCGAATCGACGGTCCAGAGCCTTCCGGGCGTCCTCGAACTGGCGCTTCATCGCCTCCAGCTCGCCCATGGCCTTTTCGTCGTCGAGAGCGACCTGCCACCACAGGCCGCGCGACAGCTCGCCCAGCTTGTCCTCGGTGACGACGCCGCGACCCAGACCCTTGGGACCCGAGGTGGCGTTCTTGCCGACCAGCAGGGGCTTCAGGCGGCCGTAGACGTTGCGCTCCAGGATCGCCAGTTCGTCGTCGCGGTCCTTGCCGAGACGCTCGATTTCCGACCGCTCGATGGCGACGGCGCGTTCGTCCTTGTCGACGCCGTGGCGGTTGAACACGCGCACGTCGACGATCGTGCCGGCCACGCCGGGCGGCAGACGCAGCGAGGTGTCGCGGACGTCCGAAGCCTTCTCGCCGAAGATGGCGCGCAGCAGCTTCTCTTCCGGGGTCATCGGGCTTTCGCCCTTCGGCGTCACCTTGCCGACCAGGATGTCGCCGGGCTGGACCTCGGCGCCGATCGCCACGATGCCGGCCTCGTCGAGGTTGCGCAGGGCCTCCTCGCCGACGTTCGGGATGTCGCGCGTGATCTCTTCCGGCCCCAGCTTGGTGTCGCGGGCCATGACCTCGAACTCCTCGATGTGGATCGAGGTGAAGACGTCGTCGCGCACGATGCGCTCGGAGATCAGGATCGAGTCTTCGAAGTTGTAGCCGTTCCACGGCATGAAGGCGACGAGGGCGTTGCGGCCCAGCGCCAGTTCGCCCAAGTCGGTCGACGGGCCGTCGGCGATCACGTCGCCGGCCTTGACCACGTCGCCCACGCGCACGATCGGGCGCTGGTTGATGCAGGTCGACTGGTTCGAGCGCTGGAACTTCGACAGGCGGTAGATGTCGACGCCCGAGCGGGCGGCGTCCAGCTCGCCCGTGGCGCGCACGACGATGCGGGTGCCGTCGATCTGCTCGACGACGCCGTCGCGACGGGCCACGACCACGGCGCCCGAGTCCACGGCCACGACCGCTTCCATGCCGGTGCCGACCAGCGGCGCGTCCGACTGGACCAGCGGCACGGCCTGACGCTGCATGTTGGCGCCCATCAGCGCGCGGTTGGCGTCGTCGTTTTCCAGGAACGGGATCAGCGCCGCGGCGACCGAAACGACCTGCTTCGGCGACACGTCCATCATGTCGACCGTGTCCTTGGTCAGCAGCTGGGATTCGCCGTTGACCCGGCCCGGCACCAGATCGTCGACGATCTCGCCCGCCTTCAGCTCGATGTTGGCCTGGGCGATGACGTGCTTCGCCTCTTCCATGGCCGAGATGTAGACGACGTCGTCGGTCGCCTTGCCGTCCTTCACGCGACGGTACGGGCTCTCGATGAAGCCGTACTTGTTGACCCGCGCATGGGTGGCCAGCGAGTTGATCAGGCCGATGTTCGGACCTTCCGGCGTTTCGATCGGGCAAATCCGGCCATAGTGGGTCGGGTGCACGTCGCGGACCTCGAAGCCCGCGCGCTCGCGCGTCAGGCCGCCCGGGCCAAGCGCCGAAAGACGACGCTTGTGCGTGATTTCCGACAGCGGGTTGGTCTGGTCCATGAACTGCGACAGCTGCGAGCTGCCGAAGAACTCACGCACCGCCGCCGCGGCCGGCTTGGCGTTGATCAGGTCGTGCGGCATGACCGTGTCGATGTCGACCGAGGACATGCGCTCCTTGATGGCGCGCTCCATCCGCAGGAGGCCGACGCGGTACTGGTTCTCCAGCAGTTCGCCGACCGAGCGGACGCGACGGTTGCCCAGGTTGTCGATGTCGTCGATCTCGCCGACGCCATCCTTCAGGCCCACCAGGATCTGCAGGACCTTCAGCACGTCTTCCTTGCGCAGGACGCGGATGTCGTCGCCGACTTCCGGGGTTTCCAGACGCATGTTCATCTTGACGCGGCCGACGGCCGACAGGTCGTAGCGCTCGCTGTCGAAGAACAGCGACTGGAACATGGCCTCGGCCGCTTCCGGCGTCGGCGGCTCACCCGGACGCATGACGCGATAGACGTCGAACAGGGCGTCCTCGCGGCCCGTGTTCTTGTCGATGCGCAGGGTGTTGCGCATATAGGCGCCGACCGTGACGTGGTCGATGTCCAGCACGTCGATGGTGGTGAAGCCGTGCGATTCCAGCAGCTCGATGGTGGGACCGTCCAGCTCGTCGCCGGCCTCGGCGTAGATCTCGCCGGTTTCCATGTTGACCGCGTCGGCGGCCAGATACTTGGTCAGCAGGGCGTCGGCGGCCAGCGACAGCGACTTCGTGGTGTCGCCCAGCTTCTTCGCCTGGCGCGCGCTGATCTTGGTGCCGGCGGGGGCGATCACCTCACCCGTGTCGGCGTCGACCAGATCGAATTCCGGCTTCACCCCTCGCCAGCGCTCGGCCTTGTACGGCGTGACCCAGCCCTCGCCCCGCTTCTCGTAAGGCACGGTCTCGTAGAAGGTCTTGAGGATCTCCTCCCCGTCCATGCCGAGAGCCATCAGGAAGGTCGAGGCCGGCAGCTTGCGGCGACGGTCGATGCGGACGTAGACGATGTCCTTGGCGTCGAACTCGAAGTCCAGCCAGCTTCCGCGGTACGGGATCACGCGGGCGGCGAACAGCAGCTTGCCCGAGCTGTGCGTCTTGCCCTTGTCGTGGTCGAAGAAGACGCCCGGCGAACGGTGCATCTGCGAGACGATGACCCGCTCCGTCCCGTTGACGATGAAGGTGCCCTTGTCCGTCATGAGCGGGATGTCGCCCATGTAGACGTCCTGCTCCTTGATGTCCTTGACCGAACGGGCGCCCGTTTCCTCATCGGCCTCGAACACGATCAGGCGCAGCTTGACCTTCAGCGGCGCGGCATAGGTCATGTCGCGCTGGATGCATTCCTCGACGTCGTACTTGGGCTCCTCGAACTCGTAGGAGACGTATTCCAGGACGGCGCGCTCGTTGAAGTCCTTGATCGGGAACACCGACTTGAAGACGGCCTCGATGCCTTCGTCCGTGCGCTGGCCGGGACGGCCGTCGCGCTGCAGGAACTGCTCGTATGAGGCGCGCTGAACCTCGATGAGGTTCGGCATCTGCACCGCCTCGGGGATCTTCCCGAACGAGTGGCGGATGCGCTTCTTGCCGGTGAACGAGGTGGCGGAGGCGATCTGGGCGGCGAGCGCGAGACCGTCGATGGACTTGGCCATTCTGTTTTCCCAATCGGACCCGGGCAGGTCCTTTTCAATGCGGCGGCCCCGGCCCGCCGAACGGCGACCCGGGACTTCGGTGTTTCGGCGCCCACCCTCGATCCCTGGGGATCTGGACGCCTGAAATGTCGGGCTCCCTTGGGGAGGAGCGCGCCTTCGCACCGGTCTGAGGGCGACGAACCGGGCCTCGGCGCTTTCGCGCGGACTCTGTCGAGAGAATGCGGGAGGCGCTGATATACTCGCTTTGGCGGCGAAATAAAGGCCCCCGTCGCCGCTCTCGCCGGAACCGCCGACGGCTGCTAGCGTGACCGCATGATCCGCGCCCTCGCCCCTCTCGCCGCCGCTCTTTCGCTCGCCGCCTGCGCCACCGCGCCCGAGCCGGCCGCGCCCCTGCCCGCACCGACGCAAGCCGAGTGGGAGGTCAATCAGGCCGAGTGGCTGGCGTACAACGCGAAACAGCCGGGCTGGAACGTCACCGAAAGCGGCCTGCAGTGGCGGCGGATCGGCCGCGCGAACCCCGCCGGCGCCCAACCGCGGCCGGAAGACACGGTCAAGGTGCACTACCGCGGCGTGTTCACCGGCGGGCAGGAGTTCGACAGCTCCTATTCCCGCAACGAGCCGACTGAGTTTCCGCTGAACCGCGTCATCAAGGGCTGGACGGAGGGCGTCGGCATGATGCGCGAGGGGGAGACCTTCGAGTTCCTGATTCCCGGCGCGCTGGCCTATGGCGAGCGCTGGGTCGGCGGCGAGATCCCGCCGAACTCCGCCCTGCGCTTCACCGTCGAGCTGCTGGAAGTGAAGCGCGCCGACTAGCGCTTCAGCAGACGGTCCCGCGCGGCGTTGAGCCGGGCCGCCAGTCCTTCCGTGCCGCCCTGGTCCGGATGGGCGCGCGCCATAAGCCGGCGCCAGGCGGCGTTGATCTGGTCGGGCGTCGCGCCTGCCGGCAGGCCCAGCAGCGACCGCGCCTCGGCATCGTCCAAGTCCGGGCGCCGCGCCGGGAGGTCGCGCTTGCGAGAGGCGAGGGTCAGCCACAAGCCGCCGACGCCCAGCGCCGCCGCGGGGATCCACGATCCGCGGGCGGCGGCCAGCGCCGCCCCTCCGAGCATGACGGCCGCCAGAAGCGTCGCCGTAATCCGCCAGTGGCCCCTTCCCGCCCGCTCGGTCTGGCGCCCCAGCCGGATCAGGGCCCAGAGCGCGATCGCCGCCAGAGCGAGCACCATCACGGTCATCGCCAGGTCAGGCCGCCTCGCGCGGGACGACGCCGTCGTCGAGATTCAGCGCCTGCATCAGTCCACGGAGTTCCTGTCGCGCGGCGACGTGGGCAAGCGAAACGGCGACGGGGCGCACTTCCGGCGAGAGGTCGGCCACCGTCAGGCCGAAGGGGAAGAGTTCGCGGTAGATCACCCGGTCCCTCAGGCCCGGCCCGACGCGGAAGCCCACCCGACGGGCCAGGGTCGCGACGCGCTCGTCCAGCCTCTGGCGGTTGCGGGCGGCGGCGACCGCCAGTCGGTTGGAGAGGACCACCCAGTCGATGGGCCGCCCGCCCGCCACGGCCCGCCGCTTGCGGGCCTCCCACACCGTCTCGGCGTACATGGAAGGCCGCTTCACCTCGAGCGTGACGGGATCGACCGTCCCCAGCATGTCGAAGTCGACGAAGCTGTCGTTCATCGGCGTCACGACCTGGTCGGCCGCGACGTGGGCGGCCCGTGTGATCGGCGTGTCCCCGCCGGGGGTGTCGATGCAGACGTAGTCGCCCTGCCGGCGCGCCTGCTCCAGCGCCTCTTCGAAGGTCGCCAGCTGCGTCGCCTCGTCGGCCCGGGCCAGCGCGACGCCGTCGCCCATGTCGGGCGCTGTCGGCAGCGGGAGCGTCACGCCGTTGGCCTTCGTCCACGCGACGCGGTTCTCGAAAAAGCGGCCCAATGAGCGCTGACGCAGGTCGAGGTCGAGGATGGCGACGCGCTTGCCGGCGTCCAGGAGGGCGCAGGCGACGTGGATCGCCAGGGTCGACTTGCCCGCCCCACCCTTTTCATTGCCGAAGACGATCACATGGGCGGACATGCCGCGAACCCCCGAACGCGTGAACAGTCGGGGGAAGTGGCCGGAATTGAAGGGGACTTCAAGCCCCGCGACGGCACCAAGGTCCGTCGACGCCGGCGGCGGCGCAGACGGCGGCGGCGGCGGCCTCGGGCGCGGCGACCTTCAGCCGGACCAGGTCGCGGCCTCCGACGGTGACGGGCTCGAATCGCGGCGTCAGGCCGGACAGGGCGTCGTGCGCGCCGAGCTTCGACCACGCGGCTTCGGCGCCGTCCCGGCTGGAAAAGGCTCCGAGCTGGATCAGGCGCAGTCCGCCCGTCCTGCCTGGGGCGACGGCGGGCCGCAACCCGGCGGCCTGTCGCTTCCCCTCCTGAACCGCAGCCTCGGCCACGACCGGAGCCGCCGCCCTGACCACTGTCGAAGCCACGCCGTCGCGGGCGTCCCAGAGATCGTGCGGGTCCATGACCTGAACCGTAAGCGCCTGCGCCCGACGCAGACCGATGTCGTCGGCGCTGCGCGGCCCCTGCTGCCCCGGTCGATCCAGCGAGATCGGCACGTCGGAGACCATCCGCGCCAGATTTTCGAAACGGGCCGGATCGGCCTCGACCGCGCCGCAGGCCGCGAGCGTCGACGCCGCGGCGGCCACCAGCACTGGACGGATCAGGATGCGCAGGACCATAAGCCGACCCTAAACGCGGGTCTTTGAGGCCCGGTTCACGAACAGGCTTAAGCGTCGGAGTTAACGCGGAAACCATGATCGTTTCAGACGCTCCCCTGCCCGTCGTCCGTTCGACGGCCGACCTGCGCGCCGTCGTCGACGGCTGGAGGGCGCAGGGGCGCTCGCTGGCGTTCGTTCCGACGATGGGCGCCCTGCACGAGGGGCATCTGGACCTGGTGCGGGAGGCGGGGCGGCGGGCCGATCAGGTCGTGGCGAGCGTCTTCGTCAATCCGACCCAGTTCGCGCCGCATGAGGATCTCGGCCGCTATCCCCGGCAGGAAGGCCAGGACGCGGCGCTCCTCGCCGGCGCCGGATGCCACCTGATGTACGCGCCGTTCGTGGAGGAGATGTACCCCGACGGCGCGACCACGACGATCTCGGTCGGCGGCCCGGCGGAGGACCTTGAAGGCGCCTTCCGCCCGCAGATGTTCGGCGGGGTGGCGCTGGTGGTGGCCAAACTGTTCAATCAGGTCCGGCCCGACGTCGCGATCTTCGGCGAGAAGGACTGGCAGCAGCTGGCCGTGATCCGGCGCATGGTCCGGGATCTGGATTTCCCGGTCGAAATCGTCGGCGTACAGACGGCGCGCGACGGCCACGGCCTGGCCCTGTCCAGCCGAAACGCCTACCTGAACGAGGACCGGCTGGCGATCGCGCGGCGGCTGAACGGCGTGCTGGCCGAGGCGGCGGCGAAGGCCCGTACCGGCGCACCGCTGGCGGCTGTGGAGCGAGAGGCGCACGCCGCCCTGCTCAGGGCCGGCTTCGACCGCATCGACTACGTCCACGTCCGCGACGCCGCGACGCTGCGGTCGTTCCGGTCCGGTGTCGCCGAGGGCCCGGCCCGGGTGCTGGCGGCGGCCTGGCTCGGCACGACGCGGTTGATCGACAACATGGCGGTCTAGGGCACCGTGCCGACCAGGCCGTCGACGCGGTCGGCGGGGACGGACGCGTCCACGAGCGAGAGCGTCCAGCCACGATGGGTCGCCAGCCCCCAGCGGCCGGCGCCCGGCCCGAAGTCCGCGCCGCCGCTGGACACCGAGACGCGGCGCCCCGGCGCGAGGGCGGCCGGATCGACGCGGCCGACGGCCAGCGCACGTGGCGCGGCGCGGCCGCAGCCGTCGAAGACGCGCAGGTCCGACCACTCCGACCGCAGGCCCAGCCACCACGGACGCTCGGCGTTCAGCGCCAGCACGGCGACGCCCCGCCCTTCCGCCGCGAAGGCGAGGGCGGCCTCCGCGTCGGGGCTTTCGACCAGGGTCGCGGCCTGCCCGAAGCGGCGGCGCGCGGCGTCGACCGCGCGGCCCGAGCCGGCAGGGGCCCAGACGCGGATCTGCGTCTCGGTCTGGCGGGCCAGACCCCAGCCGACGATCTCGCGCCAGAGGCCGGCGACGGCCGCGGCCTGATCGGGGCGGGCGCGGCCGGTCATGCGGGCGAGCACCGCCGCCTCACGATCGGGGCGGAGCGGAAGATGCGTTCCGGAAGGCGCGTCCTTGGCCCTGCCGACGCGGTCGGCGAGGGCCAGACGACGCTGGAAGAGGGCCAGCATCTGGTCGTCCAGCAGGTCGATCTCGTGGCGCAGGGCGCCGAGAGTCATGTCGTCGGCGGAGGCGGGGCGGAGAGAAGCGAGGGAAAGGGTCACGGGGTCGGCTTTCGATGAGGTGGGAGGGTACCTCGCCGCTTCGTCAGAAGCGGTCGCCGGCGAGACGTGCGGGTCGAACCCGCGCCTCAGCCGGCGCGTCGAAAGCCGTAGGCGTAAAAGGTCGCGGCCGCGGCGAAGGCGCGGGCGACGGAAGCGCTGACGATGGCGGAAACGCCGGTCATGAGGGGATGAGGCCCGGTCTTCAGGTCCGCGTCAAGCGGGCTCGCGGCACAGGAGCACGAAGCGGGTGCGGTTTTCGGCCATTTCCTGCATGTCGTTGCGCAGGATCGTCAGGCCGTAGATCTCGGCGGCGGGCGGCGGGGCCAGGGCGGCGCGGCCGCGGTCCCCGGCCTCGGCGACGGCGCGCGCGGCGCCGGCGGTGTCGAAGGCCTCGACCTGCGTCAGCTTCAGCGCCGCGATCTGGGGCTGGCACTGGGCCAGGGCGACCGGGTGGCTCTCGACCGTCTTCAGGTCCGACAGGCGGGCGCCGTCGACGGCCATGAGGGCGAGGCGGATGGGCCGCCAGACCTCGGTGATGCGATGCAGGTCCGAGGCCTCGACCAGCGAGGCCGCCGGCTCGACCCGGCCGACGATGGCGTTCTCGACGGGAATGAGGGCGCAGTCGCAGTCGCCGGAGGCCACCGCGTCCAGCGCCTGCTGGAAGGTGTCGAAGCCCACCGCCACGTCCCACGGCCGCAGGGCGGCGCACGCTTCGTGACTGAAGGCGCCGGGCGCGCCCTGGAAGGCGACGCGGCCGGGCCGGGCGGCCTCGAGGTCAGGGGCGGCGACGTCCGTCATGCGGCCTCCGCGTCGGCGCGACGGCCGGACTTGAGGCGCTCGGCCACGAGGAAGGCCAGTTCCAGCGCCTGGTCGGCGTTCAGGCGCGGGTCGCAGTGGGTGTGATAGCGGCTGGACAGGTCGTCCTCGGTCAGGGCCTGCGCCCCGCCGAGGCATTCGGTGACGTTCTGGCCGGTCATCTCCAGATGCACGCCGCCGGGGTGGACGCCCTCGGCCTCGGCCACGTCGACGAAGGTGCGGACCTCCGACAGGATGCGTTCGAAGGGGCGGGTCTTGTAGCCGTTGCCGGCCTTCAGCGTGTTGCCGTGCATGGGGTCGATCGACCAGACGACGCGCTTTCCGGCCGCCTTCACCGCCCGCATCAGCCTGGGCAGGCGGTCGCCGACCTTGTCCGCGCCGAAGCGGCCGATCAGGGTCAGGCGGCCCGGCACGTCGTCGGGGTTCAGCACGTCGATCAGCGGCAGCAGGTCGTCCGGCTCCATCGTCGGGCCGCACTTCAGGCCGATGGGGTTGCGGATGCCTCGGGCGAACTCGACGTGGGCGCCGTCGAGGCGACGGGTGCGCTCGCCGATCCACAGCATGTGGGCCGAGGTGTCGAACCATTCGCCGGTGGCGCCGTCCTGACGCGTCAGGGCGCTTTCGAGGTTCAGCAGCAGGGCCTCGTGGCTGGTGAAGATCTCGACCTGGCTGAGCTCGGGATGCGTCTGCGGCGTGATGCCGACGGCCTCCATGAAGGCCAGGGCCTCGGCGATCTTGTCGGCCAGTTCGCGGTAGCGGGCGCCGGGACCGTGGTCGGCGAAGCCGAGGGTCCAGCGGTGCACGTTGTAGAGGTCGGCGTACCCGCCGCCGGCGAAGGCGCGCAGCAGGTTCAGGGTCGAGGCCGACTGGTGATAGGCCTTCAGCAGCCGCTGCGGATCCGGCACGCGCTCCTCGGCGGTGAAGGCCATGCCGTTGACGATGTCGCCGCGATAGCTGGGCAGCTCGACCCCGTCGATCGTCTCCAGCGGCGAGGAGCGCGGCTTGGCGAACTGGCCGGCGATGCGGCCGACCTTCACCACCGGCTTGCGGCCCGCGAAGGTCAGGACGACGGCCATCTGCAGGATCAGGCGGAAGGTGTCGCGGATGTTGTCGGTCGAGAACTCCTTGAAGCTCTCGGCGCAGTCGCCGCCCTGCAGCAGGAAGGCCTCGCCCGCCTCGACCTGGGCCAGCCGCTCGCGCAGACGCCGCGCCTCGCCGGCGAAGACCAGCGGCGGCAGGGCCTTCAGCTCGTCCTCGACGGCCGACAGGGCGCCCGCATCCGGCCAGTCCGTCGGCATCTGGCTGACGGGTTTGGTTCTCCAGCTCTCGGGCGTCCAGCGGCTCATGCCGCCAAGATAGAGCGGAGACCGGGGCGGAACAATGAATCCAGGGCGCGCGAAATCGCCCCGTCGCTTTCGCGCGGAGTTGGAGGGCGGGCGGAGCGCCGGGCGCGAAGCCCGGAGAAGATGAGTTTTACCGTTTCGGCTTCGCGTGACGCTCCGCGCGCATGGTTTTGACGGAAGCCCGCGTCGGGTGGCGCTGTTCACGCCTTACCGCGGTCGCCTCCGGCGGGCGGGCCGTCCCTGCGGACGGTCCCGGATCGGTCCAGGTATCCCCCCTGACCCTTGCCCGGGATCATCTCTTGGTGACCCCGATCGGCTCCGTCTCCGTCGCCCCTTCGCTCGCCCCCCGAACTCCCGCCGATCACCGAGACCAACCTGGCCTCAAGCAGCGAGCGCCCGCGGCGCGAGCGATAGGCCCACAAAGAAGGACCCCGCTCCACACGCTCCCGCCGCCGCAAGGTCGCAGGCCTCACGAGCCCTCCGGTGCGACGGGACGAAGGAAGGGTGGGTCAGGTCCGGAGCGGTCGTGACGAAACGGCCGAAGATTTCGGCGGGGCGCTGAATCTTCGACCGTTTCCGCCGGCGGTCAGCGCGATGAACGGGCGCCGATCGACGCTTTGCGACGCGGGCGGGAGGGCGCAGGGTGGCCGCAAACCGTCCGGGGGCCGCGCCGTGTTCAACCATCTGTCGCTGACCGTTCTGGCGGTCCTGTTCGTCGCGGCGGCCGGGGTGACGTGGGTCGCCGGGCTGGCGCTGGCGCGGACCACCGACGTGCTGTCGGTGCGGCTGAACCTGGGCGAGGCGCTGGGCGGGCTGCTGTTGCTGGCGGTGGCGACCAATCTGCCGGAGATCGCGATCACGGTCAGCGCGGCGCTGTCGGGCCAGATGGAGGTGGCGGTCGGCAACATCCTGGGCGGGATCGCGATCCAGACCGTGGTGCTGGCGGCCATGGACCGGGCGGGCGGCAAGGGGCCGCCGCTGACGTTCCGCGCGGCCAGTCTGGATCTGGTGCTGGAGGGCCTGCTGGTTGTGGCGGTGCTGGCCGTGGCGATCATGGGGGCGCAGCTGCCGGCGGGCGGCGGCCTGATCGGGGCCGGCGCGGCGCCGCTGGCGATCACGGCGGTGTGGATCGCGGGCGTCTGGATGATGGTGCGGGCGCGGCGCGGCCTGCCCTGGCACGCGGCCGGCCGGGCGCCCGAGGGGCAGGAGCAGCCGCGCGGCCATTCCCGCGAGGCGTTCGCCGGCAGGCACGGCGGGGTCGCGCTGGTCGGCACAGTGGCGGTGTTCGCGGTCGCCGCGCTGGCGACGCTGGCCGCGGGGGTGGTGCTGGAGCGCGCGGGGTCGGTCATGGCCGACCGGCTGGGCCTCTCGGGCGTGGTGTTCGGGGCCACCGTGCTGGCGGCGGCGACGGCCCTGCCCGAACTGTCGACCGGCATCGCCTCGGTGCGGATGAAGGACTATCGGCTGGCGGTCAGCGACATCTTCGGCGGCAACGCCTTCCTGCCGGTGCTGCTGCTGCCGGCCGCCCTGCTGTCGGGGCAGGCGGTGCTGCCGCAGGCGGGGCCGGCGACGGTCTATCTGGCGGCGCTGGGGGCGGTGCTGACGTGCGTCTATCTGGCCGGGCTGATCTTCCGGCCGACGCGACGCCCGGGAGGCATGGGGCTGGATTCGTGGGCCGTGCTGGCCCTGTACGCGGTCGGGGTGGCCGGGCTGACGGCCATCCCCGCCGCGGGCTGAGCGCCGGTCAGCGGCGCAGAAGCACGCCGATGACCACGCCGATCCCCAGCGCCGTGAAGGCCGAGCGCAGCGGGTCCTCGACCACCGCCTGACGCGCGGCGACGGCGCGCCCGCGGCCCCAGTCGCGGGCCCCGGACAGGTCGCTCTTCACCGTCTGACGCAGCGAGGCGCGCTCGGCCGTCGGCGAGGCGGGATCCAGCTGCAGCCCGTCGTCCACCGTGCCGTACTGGCCCTCTCCGGCAGGGATCAGCGTGGTGTCGGTCTCGTCGAAACGGGTGGCGTCAGTCATGGGGAGGCTCCTGGGGAGAGGGGTTCGCAGGAGGGAATGGGAAGGAGGCCACCGGGTTCCTTCTCCCCCGCGGGAGAAGGGCGACGTCAGCGCAGATGCGGCGCGACCTTCTTCTCCAGCAGGGCCACCAGTTCGGGCTGCATGAAGCCGTAGTCGTCGGGGATGCCCAGCACGATGAGGCGGGCGCGCTTCAGGTGGGGGCCGAAGCGGCGCTGGAGCTTGGCCTTGTGCGCCGCCTCCATGACGAGGATCAGGTCGGCCCATTCGAGCATCTCGGGATCGACCGGCACGTCGGCGTCGGCGCCAGGCCGGCGGACGCCGTCTCCACCCCCGGCCGGTCGGCGAAGACCCGCTCCGCCGTGGGCGAGCGGAGGCGGTTGCGGGCGCAGAGGAAGAGGAGGTCGGTCGAACTCAAGCGTCGAGCCAGACGCCGCACGTTGAAAACGCCAGCCTTTTGACCCGCGGTGGGTGATTCTGTGGATAACCGGTGGTTAAAAAAATTGCCCGAAAGATCAATGCATTGCGGGATTGCAAGGAAGCGAGAATCGGAACACAACCACTACATCTAGGTGCGGCCCACAGATTGGCCCCCAGATGATGTGCGATTTTGGCAGTCCGCGTGCGCGACTGCTATTGCGCGTTCCCGACAAATCAAAGATACCCAACACTGACGCTGAAACGAAAGAAGCCGTCGGGCGGCAACCCAACGGCTTCCGGAGTTAGGCGCTTGCCATCCAACAGACTTGGGCGGCAAGAACTGGCCCACTTCGCGAGGGGGACGATTTAGTCTCCGGCGGCCCAGTGTCAAGCCCAAGTCCCGCCTCAGTCCGGGGGACTTCCATGCCGACTTTCGGCTTTTCCGCCTTTCTCAAGCTAATCTGCCAAAACGCACAGCCTCAGATGTCCGCTCTGAGGTCCCGCTTCACTGCCAGCACGGGCGGGTACGATTACCACCGTAGCCTTCGCACCCACGCTCACCGGCTGTTGGTAGATCGCGAGCCGCTCGCCGATCTCGTGACATCCGCACAATCCATCAGCCGTGAGTCTGAGCGTCGCTCAGTCCTGGAAGGTCTGCAGTGGCTCGAAGCGTGGCGAGCGGCCAATCCGGGCGAGATCTTCCATGTGATGCCGGTGACGTTTGAAAGCCTGAACGGCGCATTCCGGGTCCGCTACGAACCCAACTTCGGAATTGAAATCGGCGGATCGCGCGTAGCCGTCCACCTATTCAACACGGCACACCCCCCACTCATCGCCCGCCTGGTCTATGGCGCGCTGCGCATGGTGCGCCCCGCGTACGAGGATGATGGGAACATCGACGACGTTGCGGTTCTGTCGATCCCCGACCGCACACTGTTCAGACTGGCTGAGGCCCCCGTAATGGCCGCACCTGACCGGCTGGCTCAGTCATTCGATCGCCTTTTGGAAGACGCACGCGATCAAGCGATCGGTCGTCGTCCTGTTGAAGCTCCTCGGCGCGGCCCCACTCCGCTTTAGAGCGGAATGTTGTCGTGCTTCTTCCACGGGTTCTCCGCCACCTTCCCCTTCAGCGTGCGTAGCGCCCGGATCAGGCGGCGCCGCGTGCCGTGGGGCATGATGACGTCGTCGATGTAGCCCAGCTTGGCCGCGACGAAGGGGTTGGCGAACCGCTCCTTGTACTCGGCTTCGCGGGCCGCCAGCGCCTCGGGATCGCCGGCCTCCTTGCGGAAGATGATTTCCACGGCGCCCTTGGCCCCCATGACGGCGATCTCGGCGGTGGGCCAGGCGTAGTTGACGTCGCCCCGCAGGTGTTTGGAGCTCATGACGTCATAGGCGCCGCCATAGGCCTTGCGCGTGATGACGGTCAGCTTGGGCACCGTGGCCTCGGCATAGGCGAACAGCAGCTTGGCGCCGTGCTTGATCAGGCCGCCGTACTCCTGCTTGGTCCCCGGCATGAAGCCCGGCACGTCGACGAAGGTGACGATCGGGATGTCGAAGGCGTCGCAGAAGCGGACGAAGCGGGCGGCCTTGCGGCTGGAGTCGATGTCCAGCACGCCGGCCAGGGTCTGGGGCTGGTTGGCGACCACGCCGACCGACTGGCCGTCCAGCCGGCCGAAGCCGGTCACGATGTTCTTCGCATAGTCGGCGCCGATCTCGAAGAACTCGGCCTCGTCGACCGTCTTCAGGATCAGCTCCTTCATGTCGTAGGGCTGGTTCGGGTTGGCGGGGACCAGGGTGTCGAGGCTGGCCTCGTCGCGCTCCGGATCGTCGTAGCTGTCGCGGACCGGCGGCTTCTCGCGGTTCGACAGGGGCAGGAAGCCGATCAGGCGGCGGACCTCGGACAGGGCCTCCAGATCGTTCTCGAAGGCGCCGTCGGCCACGCCCGACTTGCCCGCGTGGACGCGGGCGCCGCCCAGCTCCTCGTGCGTCACGACCTCGTTGGTGACCGTCTTCACCACGTCCGGACCGGTCACGTACATGTAGGACGTGTCCTTCACCATGAAGATGAAGTCGGTCAGGGCCGGGGAGTAGACGTCGCCGCCGGCGCAGGGGCCCATGATGACGCTGATCTGGGGGATCACGCCCGAGGCCAGGGTGTTCTGCAGGAAGATGTCGGCATAGCCGGCCAGGCTCTCGACCCCCTCCTGGATGCGGGCGCCGCCGGCGTCGAAGATGCCGATGATCGGGGCGCCGTTGGTCAGGGCCATCTTCTGGATCTTGACGATCTTGGCCGCGTGCGCCCCCGACAGGGAGCCGCCGAAGACGGTGAAGTCCTTGGAGAAGACGTAGACCAGCCGCCCGCCGATGGTGCCGCGGCCGGTGACCACGCCGTCGCCGGGGATGCGCTGCTGGTCCATGCCGAAGTCGTGGCTGCGGTGCTCCACGAACATGTCGGTCTCCTCGAAGGAGCCCTCGTCCAGCAGCACCTCGATCCGCTCGCGGGCGGTCAGCTTGCCCTTGGCGTGCTGCGCCTCGATCCGCTTCTGGCCGCCGCCGAGACGGGCCGCCGCGCGACGGGCTTCGAGCTGTTCGAGGATGGATTGCATGAAGAGACTCCCTTGCCGCCCGACTTAGCCGGTCAGTCGCGGGGGGAGAAGGGTCAGCTCTTCTGCGCCCGCAGCTGCGCCCACCGCTCCAGCCGCTCCTTGACCTTCGCCTCGTGGCCCTCGCCGGGCGGGTCGTAGAAGGTGCGGCGGTCCATGCCTTCGGGGAAGTAGTTCGCGCCGGAGAAGCCGTCCTCGGCGTCCGGGTCGTACTGGTAGCCCTTGCCGTAGCCCAGCTCCTTGAGGAGCTTCGTCGGGGCGTTGCGGATGTTCGCGGGCGGCATCAGCGAGCCGGTCTCGTGCGCCGCCTTCTTCGCCGCGCCGTAGGCCTTGTAGACCGCCACCGACTTGGGCGCGGTGGCCAGGTGGACGACGGCCTGGGCCAGGGCCAGCTCGCCCTCGGGACTGCCGAGGAAGTCGTAGGTGTCCTTGGCGGCGTTGGCGACCAGCAGGCTGAGCGGGTCGGCCTGACCGACGTCCTCCACCGCCATGCGGACGATGCGGCGGGCCAAGTACAGCGGATCCTCGCCCCCGTTCAGCATGCGCGCCAGCCAGTACAAGGCCGCGTCGGGGTCGGAACCCCGCACAGATTTATGCAGGGCGGATATGAGGTTGTAGTGTTCTTCTCGACTTTTGTCGTAGGCGGGCGCGCGGCGCTGCAGGGTTCCCGCCAGCGCCTGGACGTCCAGGGGTTCGGTGGCCGGCAGGGCGAACAGCACCTCGGCCATGGTCAGCAGATAGCGGCCGTCGCCGTCGGCCAGCGCCAGCAGGGCCTGCCGCGCCTCGGGCGTCAGCGGCAGGGCGCGGTCCTCGGCGGCCTCGGCGCGAATCAACAGTTGATCGAGCGCCGGATCGTCCAGCCTTTTCAGGACGTAGACCTGGCTGCGGGACAAGAGCGCGCCGTTCAGTTCGAACGAGGGGTTCTCGGTCGTGGCGCCGACGAGGGTGACGATCCCCTCCTCCACGAAAGGCAGGAAGCCGTCCTGCTGGGCGCGGTTGAAGCGGTGAATCTCGTCGACGAAGAGCAGGGTCGACTGGCCGGCGGCGCGGCGGCCGCGCGCGGTCTCGAACGCCTTCCTGAGGTCGGCGACGCCGGAGAAGACGGCGCTGAGGGACTGGAATTGATAGCCCGCGGCTTGGGCCAGCAGGCGGGCGATGGTGGTCTTGCCGGTGCCGGGCGGACCCCAGAGGATCATGGAGCCCAGACGCCCCGCCTCGACCATCCGCCGGATCGGCCCGCCCTCGCCCAGGAGGTGATCCTGACCGACGACCTCGTCGAGGCTGCGCGGGCGCAGGCGCTCGGCCAGAGGGGCGTCGGGCGGATGGACGCCGGAGGCTTCGAACAGGTCGGACATGGAGCGGAGGTAAGACGTCCTCGCCGCCGAGCCAACGGCCGACCGCCGGGTTTCGACCTTGACCGGACGCATTGGACGCCGACTATGGGGGCTCCGGGCGGTCGCGCCCCGCTGGAGGAATTCATCGCATGCGCATCTCGATCATCGCCGTCGCCGGACTCGCCGCCGCGGTGTCCGCCTGCGCGCCTTCAGGCGCCGGTCGCGACCTGACCCTGGCCGAGGCGCCGCTGCGGTGCCACGGCGGCGCTCAAGCCGCCCCCACGGGACGGCAGACGGGCGACGCGCGGCGGGATTACGCCTGCAGAGGCGCACATGCGCCCAGAGAGGCCAACGTCACCCGCAGCGGAGCGGCCCGTTCGACGGCCATTGACCGCGCCCAGGCGGGCAGGATCAACTAGATCGCCCGTCACGAGGCTTTCGCGCCGCGCCCCGCCGGGCGATAAGACCGCATGACCGATCCGAACACGATCCAGCCGGGCGGCGTGACGCCGTATCTGACCATTCCCTCGCGCGGCGGACAGGCGGCGGTGGAGTTCTATCGGGCGGCGTTCGGGGCCGAGGAGCAGTTCCGGAATCTGGCCGAGGACGGCGAGCGTCTGATGCACAGCCGGCTGGTCATCAACGGCGGCGTGGTCATGCTGTCGGACGAGTTTCCGGAATATGGTCACGAGGGCGACGTGGAGCCGAAGGCCGTCACCCTGCACCTGCAGGTCGACGACGCCGATTTCTGGTGGGAACGGGCCATGAAGGCGGGCTGCGTGCCCGTCATGCCGCTGGCCGACCAGTTCTGGGGCGACCGCTACGGGCGGCTGACCGACCCGTTCGGCCACTGCTGGTCGATCGGGGCGCCGATCCTGCGCGGCGGCGGCTGAGGCGGAGCCCGCAGGCCCCGCCCCGCCGGCGGGTCAGCCGCAGTCGACCGACCGGATGATGCCCGTGGCCTCGTCGAAGCGGACGTTGAGGCGGTCAGGACGGAAGTCCTTGGTCGTCGGGCAGGTGGTGCAGACGATGCGCACCGGCTTGTCCGGCGCGAAGGTGACGGCGCCCACGTGGCTGCCGATCAGGGACTTCGCGTCCTCGGCGTCGCACTGATGCGGGCTGGGCGCGCCGGCGTCCGGCATCGGCGCGCAGGCGGCCGCGACCGCGCCGGTCAGGCCGGCCAGGGCGATGAGCGCGAGCGTCTTCATCCGCAGTTCACCGATTTCACGACGCCGGTGCGGGTGTCGAAGATCACGTTCACGCGGCCGGCATTGTAGTCCATGGTCACGGCGCAGGTGTCGCACACCACGCGGCGCACCTCGCCCGCCGAGGCCGCGGGCAGTTCGGACTGCTGACGACCGATGTAGGGACGATATTTGGCGGCCGGACACTGCTCGGCGCCGCCGGCGGGCGGCTCCATGCCGTCCATGGGCGCGCAGGCGGCGAGGGCGAGCAGCCCCAAGGGAGCGAGGAAGGCGAGACGGCTCATGGGCGGGTCCTTTGCTGCATGACGCCGCGGCTCAGCCGCAGCGGACGGTTTCGACCTTGTTGGAGTCCTGGTCGAAGAAGATGTTCAGGCGGGTCGGCGAATAGTCCTCGGTCACCGCGCAGGTCGTGCAGGTGACGCGGCGGGCGTAGGGGTTGACCGGCACGGGGATCTCGCTGCGATCCTTGCCGACGAGCCATTGCAGCTCGTGCGCGCCGCACTGATCCCGGCCGGCCCCGGGAATGCCGGCGGCGGAGGCGGACGTCAGATCGTCGACGGGAATGGCGGAGGTCACGACCGCGGGCTGGACCTCGCCGTCGCGGGCGTTGGACGCCGGTGCGTCGGAGGAGGCGCAAGCCGTCGCGCACAGAGCGAGCGCGATCAGGCCGCCTTTTGCCAGACGCCCTCCGGCGACTGCTTCCAGTAGGCCAGGTTGGCGCCCTGCCCCTTCAAGGCCTTCCAACGGTCGCGCTCGGCCTGAACCGCCACGTCGTCGCGTCCGTCGAACAGGATGAAGCATCGTTCGTACCCTTCCGTGCGGCCAAGCTCTGCGCCGTCCAGGATGAACAGCGCCTGAGCGCCGTTCAGGTTCTCCGCCGATTGCGACAGAAGGATGGGCTGGCGCTCCGCATGAGGCCGATCGGCGCGGCCGTGGGCCATGAAGGCGTCGTCGCGAAAAGTCCAGAGGTCCCGATCCACCGCGTCCAGCCGGTCGGGGGATCCGACCCTGACCAAGGCCTTCCACCCGCGCTCGCGCGTCTTTTCAAGCAGCCCGGGCAGCACCTGTTCCAGGCTGGACCGCTCAAGGTGGTAGAACCAGATTTCGGGAGACGACGTCATCGCCTTCCCCCCTTGCGGGGGAAGGTGGCTCGCGGAGCGAGACGGACGGGGGGTGATTCCACCGGTTCGAGCGGCATGGTCACTTATGGCCTGAAGGACGAGGTTCGGATTCTTCGAAAAGGCCGAGTTGCTGAATCGCAGAATGACGAAGCCGAGGCCGCGAAGCCAGTCGTCGCGCGCGGCGTCGTCAGCCTCGCGTAAACGGTGCACGCCGCCGTCGAGTTCGACGATCAGCTTGGCGCTCGGACAGCAGAAGTCCACGACGTAAGGGCCGATCGGGTGTTGGCGGCGGAATCGCAGGTTGGCGACCTGACGGTTGCGCAACAGGCTCCAGAGATTCTGCTCGGAGACGGTGGTCGACTTTCGAAGCCGCCGGAACGTCGCGTGAGCGCGCTCGAAGTGCAGCGTCATGCCTGAGCCTCCACTTCATTGGGCGGTGTTTCACCCCCCATCCGTCTCGCTCCGCGAGCCACCTTCCTCCGCAAGGGAGGAAGGAAAACCGTGACGCTTGCATAACATGAAACGCGAACATATCAAGAACGCATGGCGCGTCTGGATCTGCGTAAGAAGCTGGAAATATTGGCGGATGCGGCGAAGTACGACGCCAGCTGCGCCTCGTCGGGATCGAGCAAGCGGAACTCGGTCGGCGGCACGGGGGTGGGGTCAACCGAGGGCATGGGCATCTGTCACGCCTACACGCCCGATGGCCGGTGCGTGTCCCTGCTGAAGATCCTGCTGACCAACTTCTGCATCTTCGACTGCGCCTACTGCATCAACCGGACGAGTTCGAACGTGCCGCGCGCGCGGTTCAGCGTGCAGGAGGTCGTGGACCTGACGCTGAACTTCTATCGCCGGAACTACATCGAGGGACTGTTCCTCTCGTCCGGCATCGTGAAGTCGTCGAACCACACGATGGAGGAGATGGTGCGCGTGGCCCGGTCGCTGCGCGAGGACCACGACTTCCGCGGCTACATCCATCTGAAGCTGATCCCCGAGGCCGATCCGGCCCTGGTCGAGCAGGCCGGTCTCTATGCCGACCGCCTGTCGGCCAACGTCGAGCTGCCGCGCGACGAGGCGCTGGAGCGACTGGCCCCGCAGAAGGACGCGGGCGTGATCAAGCAGGCCATGGGGCGCGTGCGGCTGAAGGTGGAGGAGGCGAAGGGCGGCAAGAAGGATCGTGCCAGGCCGCCCCGGTTCGCGCCGGCGGGGCAGTCGACGCAGCTGATCATCGGCGCCGACGGCGCGCCCGACGCGGAAATTCTCGACCGCTCGGCATCGCTGTACGGCGGATACGGACTGCGTCGCGTCTACTACTCCGCCTTCAGCCCCATTCCGGATTCGTCGTCCGCCCTGCCGCCGTCGAAGCCGCCGCTGATGCGCGAGCATCGGCTGTACCAGGCGGACTGGCTGATGCGGTTCTACGGTTTCTCGGCGCCCGAGATCGCCTCGGCCTCCCCGGACGGGATGCTGGATCTGGCGGTCGATCCGAAGCTGGCCTGGGCGCTGGCCAACCGCGACCAGTTTCCCGTCGACGTGAATCTGGCTGAGCGCGACATGTTGCTGCGCGTGCCCGGGCTGGGCGTGAAGTCGGTCAACCGTATGATTTCGGTGCGACGTTACCGGACGCTGCGGCTGGAGGACGTGCAGCGGCTGACGCGCGGCATCGACAAGGTGCGGCCGTTCATCACCACGCTGGACTGGACGCCCGGCGGACTGACCGACGCGGTGGACCTGAAGACGCGGCTGGCGCCCGCCCGCGCGCCGGAGCAGCTGAGCCTGTTCTGATGCGGACGGTGAGCCTGACGTCGGAGACGGACCTGACCGGCTGGCGCGAGGCGGCGCGCGGGTTGCTCTCGGCGGGGGTGGAGCCGCAGGCGGTGCGGTTTCGGGTGGGCGGACAGGAGGGGCTGTTCGACCTCCCTTCCCCCACGCCGCCCGTGTCCGACAAGGCGCGGCCGATCACCGTTCCCCGCGCCTTCCTGGATCTGGCCGCGGAGGTGGCGCTGCACCGGTCCGACGACCGGTTCGACCTGCTGTACCGCATGCTGTGGCGGCTGCAGTCCGAGCGCGACCTGATGAAGGTGGCGTCGGACCGCGACGTCGCCGACGCGATGGAGCGGGCGAAGAACGTCAGCCGCGCCAGCCACAAGATGAAGGCCTTCGTCCGGTTCCGGCAGGTCGAAGACGACACGGGCGAACGCTGGATCGCATGGTTCGAACCGGCGCATCGCGTGCTGGAGAAGACCGCGCCCTTCTTCCAGCGGCGGTTCACGACCATGCGCTGGACCATCCTGACGCCCGACGGCACGGCCGACTGGGACGGCGCGGCGCTGTCTTTCGGCCCGCCCGCCACACGAGACATGGCCCCGCAGGACGACGAGATCGAGGAGTTCTGGAAGACCTACTATGCCTCGACCTTCAACCCCGCGCGGCTGAAGACGAAGACCATGCAGGGCGAGATGCCCAAGCGGTACTGGGCCAATCTTCCCGAGGCGTCGCTGATCCCGGAACTGGTGGCGCGGGCGGAGGTTCGGGAAAGGGAGATGGTCGCCGCCCCCGCTTCCTTGCCCAACCCCAAGCTGATCCACGCCGTCGCCCCCGTCGTGGAGCGCGCCGTGCAGGACGCCCAGCCGCCCGAGACGCTGGAGGCGCTGGATCGCGCGGTGCAGGGCTGTCGCCGCTGCCCCCTGTGGCGCGACGCGACGCAGGGGGTGTGCGGACGTGGGCCGACGCGCGCCGACCTGATGATCGTCGGGGAGCAGCCGGGCGATCAGGAGGATCTGGCGGGCGAGCCGTTCGTCGGGCCGGCGGGTCAGGTGCTGAACGCGGCCATGGCCGAGGCGGAGGTCGACCGAAGCCACGCCTTCGTCACCAATGCGGTGAAGCATTTCAAGCACGAGCCGCGCGGCAAGCGTCGCATCCACCAGACCCCGAACACGAGCGAGGTGCAGGCCTGCCGCTGGTGGCTGGACGCCGAGCGGGCGATCGTGAAGCCGAAACTGATCGTGACGCTCGGCGCCACCGCCGCCTATGGCGTGCTGGGCCGCAAGGTGGCGGTGACGAAGGAGCGCGGCCGTCCGGTCGCGCTGGAGGACGGGTCGACGGTCCTTCTGACCGTCCACCCCAGCTATCTGCTGCGCATCCCCGACAAGGCCGCCGCGGCGGCGGAACGGGCGCGGTTCGTGGAGGATTTGAACGCTGCGCGAGCCCTAATGTGAGGGATCGGACTGGTCCGATCCCAAGGCGACCTGTTCGCCGCGGGAAAACTTCGCAAGCCCCGCCACGTGACGCCAGATCAGGAGCGCGCCGCCTCCGATAGCCGCTGCTGTCGCAAAAGCGAACGCCGTCGCGAGGCGATCTTCCTGTTCTGGATGGAAGGCGGCCAGGAGGAAGCCAAGGCCGCCGATGATGAGCCAGCACCAGAGGACGAAGCGCGTCATCACGCGGAACATCTTCCAGTGAAATTGCTGGTGGCTCGCCCAGTTCATTAACTCACCATAGTGAGTAGAACGCCGCCTTCAAACCGCCGCGTCGGCCCCCTAGCGTTTGCCCATCCGGCCGCGGCCCGCTATGTCCCGCGCCGACCTCCCCATACTCCAGACGACAGGGCTGAACGCACCCCATGGCGCAGCAGTACATCTTCCAGATGCAGGGCCTGACCAAGGCCTATCCCGGCGGCAAGAAGGTCTTCGAGAACATCTGGCTGAGCTTCTACAACGACGCCAAGATCGGCGTCGTCGGCGTCAACGGCTCGGGCAAGTCGACGCTGCTGAAGATCATGGCCGGGCTGGACACCGAGTTCCAGGGCGAGGCCAAGGCGGCCGACGGCGTCAAGCGCGGATATCTGGAGCAGGAGCCGCAGCTGGATCCCGCCATGAACGTCCGCGAGAACGTCGAGGCCTGGTGCGAGGAGAAGCAGTGGGTCAACCGCTTCAACGCCATCGCCGCGGAGATGGCCGAGAACTACACCGACGAGCTGATGGAGGAGATGACCGCCCTCCAGGAGAAGATCGACGCGGGCGACGTCTGGGACATCGACAGCCGCATCGAGATGGCCATGGACGCCCTGCGCTGCCCGCCGGACGACTGGGAGGTGACCAACCTTTCGGGCGGCGAGAAGCGCCGCGTGGCGCTGGCGCGCCTGCTGCTGTCCAAGCCCGACATGCTGCTGATGGACGAACCGACCAACCACCTGGACGCCGAGTCGGTGGCGTGGCTGCAGCACCATCTGGAGAACTTCCCCGGCTGCGTCATCCTGGTCACCCACGACCGCTATTTCCTGGACCAGGTCACCAAGTGGACGCTGGAGCTGGACCGCGGCAAGGGCCACCCGCACGAGGGCAACTATTCCAGCTGGCTGGAAGCCAAGCAGAAGCGCGTGGTGCAGGAGCAGTCGGAGAGCGAGGCCCGCCAGCGGGCCCTGACCCGCGAACTGGAATGGGTGCGCTCCGGCGCCAAGGCCCGGCAGGCGAAGTCAAAGGCGCGTCTGGCCGCCTATGAACGCATGGTGGCCGAGCAGGAGAACGCGACCAAGGCCCAGACCCACGCGGTCATCCAGATCCCGCCCGGCCCGCGCCTGGGCAACGTGGTGCTGGAGGTCGAGGGGCTGGAGAAGTCCTACGGCGACAAGCTGCTGTTCAAGGACCTGACCTTCAAGCTGCCGCCCAACGGCATCGTCGGCGTGATCGGCCCGAACGGCGCCGGCAAGTCGACCCTGTTCCGCCTGATCACCGGTCAGGAGCAGCCCGATGCGGGCAAGATGCGCCTCGGCGAGACGGTCAAGCTGGCCTACGTCGACCAGTCGCGCGACGACCTGAACCCCAGCCACACGATCTGGGAGGCCATCTCGGGCGGCACCGACGTGATGATGGTCGGAAAGCGCGAGATCAACACGCGCGCCTACGTCGGCAGCTTCAACTTCAAGGGCGGCGACCAGCAGAAGAAGGTCGGCCTGCTGTCGGGCGGCGAGCGCAATCGCGTGCACCTGGCCAAGACGCTGGCGACGGGCGGCAATCTGATCCTGCTGGACGAACCGACCAACGACCTGGACATCGAGACGCTGCAGAACCTCGAGGAGGCGCTGGAGGAGTTCGCCGGCTGCGCCGTGGTGATCAGCCACGACCGCTGGTTCCTGGACCGTCTGGCGACGCACATTCTGGCCTTCGAGGGCGACAGCCACGTCGAATGGTTCGAGGGCAACTTCGAGGCCTACGAGGAAGACAAGAAGCGGCGTCTCGGCGCCGACAGCCTGATCCCGCACCGGATCAAGTTTCAGAAGTTCGGGCGGTAAGAGACCGGGCCGAAAAGAGAAAGGGCGGCAGGATCACCTGCCGCCCTTTTTCGTCAGTGCCGGACCCGGACGTAGTCGCCGGGGGCGGCGGTCAGGGCCTTGAGCTTGCCCGAGCCCGGCTTGCGCGCCTTGACCTTTTCGTCGGCGGCCATCTCGCCCAGCCAGCCCTGCCATTCGGGCCACCATGAGCCGTCCTTCTTCTGCGCCCCGGCCAGCCAGGCCTCGGGATCGGCGGGCGCCTCGGCGTTGACCCAGTAGCCGTGCTTGTTGGCCGCCGGCGGATTGATCATGCCGGCGTTGTGGCCCGAACCGCCCATGAGGAAGCGCGTCGGCCCGCCGAAGAGCGTGCGCTGGGCGTAGGTCGACTTCCACGCCGAGACGTGGTCGTCCTTCAGCGCGATCAGCATGACGGGCGTGCCGATCTTCGACAGGTCCAGCGCCACGCCGTCGATGGTGACGCCGCCCGCGTCCTTCAGCCGGTTGCCGGCCAGGACGTCGCGGCCATACTCCTTGAGAAAGCGGGCCGGGATGCGCGCACCGTCGTCGAACCACCACAGAAGGTCTGAGGCGCGCGCCTCGTCGCCCAGCAGATAGTGGGTCACGACGGAGGACCAGATCAGGTCGTTGGCGCGGACGGTGGCGAACAGCTTGGTCAGGTCGTGGGCCTCGACGAAGCCTTTGCGGTCCAGATACCGGTCGAAGGCGTCCAGATCGCCCTTGCCGGTGAAAACGGACCACTCGCCCATGTCGCCGAAGTCGACCAGGGCCGCGATCAGGGTGGCGGAGGCGACGCGGTCGCCCTGCCCCGTCTGCGCCAGATAAGCCAAAGCCATGGCCGTCAGCGTGCCGCCGAGGCAGTAGGACACAAGATCGACGTCCGCCTCGCCGGTCGCGGCGGCGACGGCGTCCATGGCGGCGATGACGCCGTCCTTCACGTAGGCCTCGAGCCCCTTGTCGGACATCGCCGCGTCGGGGTTCGCCCACGAGACGACGAAGACGGTGTGGCCCTGGTCGACCAGCCACTTCAGGTAGCTGGCCTTGGGCGTCAGGTCGAAGAGATAGTACTTGTTGACCAGCGGCGGCACGAAAAGCAGCGGCCGGCGGAAGACCCTGTCGGTCGTGGGCGCGTACTGGATCAGCTCCAGCAGGTCGTTGCGGAAGACGACGGCGCCCGGCGTGGCGGCGACGTTGCGGCCCAGTTCGAAATCGTTGGGCGCGCGGCGCGAGATCAGGCCGTCGCCGCGGGCGACGTCGTCCAGCAGGTTGGTCAGACCGGTCAGCAGGCTGAGCCCCCCGCTCGCGATCGTCCGGCGAGCCACCTGCGGGTTGGTGTGGGCCCAGTTCGAGGGCGACAGGGCGTTCATCAGCTGACGGCCGGCGAAGTCGACCTGGGCGCGGGTCGCGTCGTCGACCGGGGCGGCGGCGACGAAGTCCTGCATGCGCCTGGCCGAAAGCAGATAGGCCTGCTTCAGCCAGTCATACACGGGCTCCTCGGTCCAGGCCGGGTCGGAGAAACGACGGTCGCCGCGTTCAGGCGTCGCCACCGGCTCGGGATTGCCGCCCATCATCCGCTCGCCGAAGCCGCGCCACAGGGCCGACCAGTCCTGCCAGCCCTGCATCTGGGCCTGCATCAGGGCCGCCGGGCTGGTCATGACCGCGGTGTTGAAATCCAGCCACGCGCGCGCGACGGTCGTCGGGTCGTAGGGCAGCGGGTCTGGCGACATGGCCTTCTGCGCCGTGGCGCGCACGGCGGCGGCGGCGCTGGTCATCAGGCCCGTCAGGGCTTCTGCGACGACCTCCGGGTCAGGCGGGATCGTCAGCGGCGGGTCGCGGCGCGTCGTGTCGGTCACGGATCAGGCCTCCAGCGCGGTGAGCACGTCGACGGCGTCGCAGTCCTGCGGCGACACGAACAGCAACGCCAGGGCGCGGTCAGGGTTCTCGGCGGTCCAGACGGGGCACGGAGCCGGCGCCGTCGGAACGGGAGCGGCGACGGGGCGGAAGTCGGCGGCGTCGAAGGCCATGGCGGGCGATCCGGGTTGGGTGAACTCTGGTCGGGCGGCGTATGCCATGGTCTTTTCGCTCTGACGATGCCACTATCTGCTCATTCATTGTGCATTTTTGCACAGGAGTGACGTTGGGCGACGATTTCAACTGGAACGACCTGCGCGCGTTTCTGGCGGTGGCGCGCACCGGACGGCTGACGGCCGCCGCGGGCCGCATGGGCGCGGATCACACGACCGTGGCCCGCCGCATCGCCGCCCTGGAAGGCGCGCTGGGCGCCCGTCTGTTCGACCGCAGTCCGCAGGGCTACGCGCTGACGGCCCACGGTGAAGCGCTTCTGCCGCACGCCGAGCGGATCGAAAGCCTGTCGCTGCGGGCGGCGGCACAGCTGGCGGAGGCGGATCAGGCCCTGACCGGCGCAGTGCGGATCGGCGCGCCGGAGGGCTTCGGCAGCTATTTCCTCGCTCCCCTGATGGTCAGACTGGCCGAGCGGCATCCGCAGCTGGAGATCCAGCTGGTCGCCATCCCGGGCGTGGTCAGCCTGTCGAAGCGCGAGGCCGACATCGCGGTCACGCTGAGCCCGCCGCGCGAGGGGCGGCTGGTGTCGCGCAAGCTGACGGACTACGGCCTGGGCCTCTATGCCGCGCCGTCCTACCTCGACGCGCGGCCGCCGATCGTGACCCGCGCCGACATGGCAGGTCACCGTTTCGTCGGCTACATCGGCGACCTGCTGTATGCGCCGGAGCTGGACTACATGCAGGCTCCGGACGTGGACATTCACGTGGCCCTTCAGAGCTCGAACCTGATCGCCCAGCTGCAGGCGGCGCTGGCCGGGGCGGGCCTTTGCGTCCTGCCAGACTTCATCGCGCGGAAGGAGGCGGGGCTGCGGCGCGTGCTTCCGAACGACGTCGGGCTGGAGCGCAGCCTGTGGCTGGTGGTCCATGCGGACCTGAAGACGCTGGCGCGGATCCGGGCCGTCATGTCGATCATCGTCGAGGCGGTGCGGGCCGAACGCGCCAGCTTCATGCGCCCGACGGAGGGCTGACGGCGCGGATCGCGCGGCCTAGTCTCGGGCAATGAGCGACCGACCCGCCGTCCTGATCGTGCAGCCCCACCTGGGGCCCATCGCGCCCTTCATGGAGAGCGCCTACGACGTTCACCGCCTGTGGGAAGGGCCGCCCGTCGAGGCCGAGGCACTGATCGAGGCGGTGGTGGTGGCGGGCGAGTTTCCGCTGGATGCCGCCCTGATCGAACGTCTGCCGAAACTGAGGCACGTCGCATGCTTCACCGCAGGCTACGACGGCATCGATCCAGCCTGGTGCCGCGCGCGGGGACTGGAGGTCACGCATGCGCCCGGCGTGAACCACGAGGACGTGGCGGATCACGCGATCGGTCTGATCCTGGCGGCGCACCGACGCATCGCGTCCGGTGACGCCGACGTGCGGGCCGGACGGTGGACCCCGCAGTCGAAGACGATCACGCGCTCGCTGGGCGGGCTGAAGCTGGGCGTCGTCGGCCTGGGCGCGATCGGCGAAGCCGTGGCGCGGCGGGCGGAAGCCATGCGGATGTCGCCGGCATGGTGGGGGCCAAGGCCGAAGGACGCCGCCTGGCCGCGCGCGGAAAGCCTGATGGAGCTGGCGAGGCGCAGCGACGTGCTGGTCGTGGCCTGCCGCGCCGACGACGCCAGCCGCGGTCTGATTTCCGGGGACGTCCTGCAGGCGCTGGGGCCGGACGGTCTGCTGGTCAACGTCTCGCGCGGGCAGGTGGTGGACGAGGACGCCCTGATCGCCGCGCTGAAGTCGGGCCGACTGGGCGGCGCGGCGCTGGACGTGTTCGAGACCGAGCCCACCGACGCCGCGCGGTGGGCCGACGTGCCCAACACGGTCCTGACGCCGCACACGGGCGGCGCCACGACGCAGGCGGTTCAGGCCATGCTGGGGCTGCTGCTGCAGAATCTCGACGCCGTCCTGAACGGGCGTCCGGCGGTGACGCCCGCGCCCTAATAGTGGGGCCGCTCGTCCTCGGTGATGCGGCCGTCGCCGTTCAGATCCTTTCCGGGACCCACGGCCGGTCCGACGGGCCGGTCGGGGTCGGCGGGCGCGCCCTGCGGAGCGGGGTCCGGAAGATCGGACGGCGACGGGGGCGCGGCGCCGTCGGCGCCGTCGGTCGGCGCAGGCCGTCGCCGGGGCGCCGGGGCCTGCGGGTCGGCCGGGTCGGCGGGCGCCGTCGGGGATGCGGCCGCGGGAGCCGAGCCGGCCGGGTCCAGGACCTCGGGGGCAGCCGGGGTCTCGCCCGGCGAACAGGCCAGCAACGGCAGGGCGACGACAGGCGTGAGAAAGCGGATCATGACGGGCTCCGGGTGTGCCTCGAAGCTTCGCGCGCCAGCCGGCGAGCTTCAACCCGGACAGGCCGGATTCTGCTTGCATAACCATATAAGGATATCCTTATATGACCTCATGACGTACCGGGCGGAACATCTCGTGGAGGCGCTGCGGGGCGCGGGTGAGCCCACGCGCCTGCGCATCCTCGCCCTGCTGGCGACCGAAGAGCTGTCGGTCATGGAGCTGTCGCGGGTGCTGGAACAGAGCCAGCCCCGGGTCAGCCGGCACCTCAAGCTGATGAACGACGCGGGCCTGATCGAGCGCTTTCCCGACGGCGCGCGAGTCTTCTACCGCCTGTCGTCCGAGACGTCGTCCCGGCGGTTGGTCGACGCCGTGCTGGACCTGCTGGACGACTGCGACGGGGACGGCGACCGGCGGCGGCTGGACGCCGTGCGGCGCGAGCGGGCGGCCGAGGCCGAGGCGTGGTTCGATCAGATCGCGCCGAGCTGGGACCGCATCCGGTCGCATCATGTGCGGGAGAGCGCGGTGGAAGAGGCCATTCTGGCCGCCGCGGGCGAAGGACCGTTCGACCGGGTCGTCGATCTGGGCACCGGCTCGGGCCGCATGCTGACCCTGCTGGGGCGCAAGGCGAAGACGTCGATCGGACTGGATCTGAGCCAGAACATGCTGAACGTCGCCCGCGCCAATGTGGCGAAGGCGGGCCTGGAAAAGGTCGAGCTGCATCACGGCGACGTCTTCGCCACGCGCCTGCCGGACAGGACCGCGGACCTCGTCGTGGTTCATCAGGTTCTGCACTACCTGGGCGATCCGGCGGCGGCCGTGACCGAGGCGGCGCGACTGGTGCGGCCCGGCGGCCGCCTGCTGATCGTGGACTTCGCCCCCCACGCCCTCGAACAGATGCGCGACGAACACCAGCATCGCCGCCTCGGCTTCGACGATGCCGAGATGCGCCGCTGGCTGGCCTCGGGCGGGCTGGAGGCCGCGCCTGCGACCGTCCTGCCGCCCGACCGCGAGGGGCTGACCGTCTGCATCTGGACCGGCCGCCGCGCCGCCCTGAAGGAAGCGAAGGCCGCATGAGCGCCGAACCCCTCAGCCTGTCGCAGGCCCGCGCCCTGCTGCTGTCGCCGCTGGGGCCTGTGGCGCGCGCCGGCCGTGACGCCAGCCGCCCGCGCGTGTCGTTCGAATTCTTTCCACCCAAGACCGACGAGGCCGAGGCCAACCTGTGGAAGGCCATTTCGCGCCTGGCCCCGCTGAAGCCCGAGTTCGTCTCGGTGACCTACGGCGCCGGCGGCTCGACGCGTGAGCGCACGCACCGGACTGTGTCGCGCATCCTGTCCGAAACCAACCTGAAGCCCGCGGCGCACCTGACCTGCGTCGAGGCGAGCCGGGGCGAGATCGACGCGGTGATCCAGGACTACAAGGCCGCCGGCGTGCGCCACATCGTGGCCCTGCGCGGAGATCCGCCGGGCGCGGCCGGCATCGGCGGCGCCTACGCCCCGCGCGCCGACGGCTACGCCAACGCCACCGAGCTGACGGCCGCGATCAGCCGCGTGGGCGGGTTCGAGATCACCGTCGGCGCCTATCCGGAGAAGCATCCGGAAAGCCCGTCGATCGCGCACGACGTCGAAGTGCTGAAGGCCAAGGTCGACGCCGGTGCGACGCGCGCGGTCAGCCAGTTCTTCTTCGACATGGACGCCTTCCTGCGCTTCCGCGACCGGGTGCGCGCCGCCGGCGTGGAAATCCCGCTGATCCCGGGGGTCATGCCGGTGTCGAACTTCACCGGCCTGAAGCGCATGAGCGCGGCGTGCGGCGCGTCCGTGCCCGACTGGCTGGCGGCGCATTTCGACGGGCTGGACGACGATCCGGAGACCCGCAAGCTGCTGGCCGCCTCGGTCGCCGCCGAAACCTGCGCGCGACTGCAGGAGGAAGGCTTTCAGGACTTCCACTTCTACACGCTGAACCGGGCGGACCTGGTCTACGCCATCTGCCGGGTGCTGGGCGTGCGCGAAGACAAGGCCGCCGCATGACCCGCGCCGAGCGCATCGACGCCCTGAAGGCGGCCGCCGGCGAGCGCATCCTTGTGCTTGACGGCAGCTGGGGCGTGATGATCCAGCGCCAGAACCTGTCGGAGCCGGACTTCCGCGGCGAACGGTTCCGGGATCACGGCCACCCGCAGCAGGGCAACAACGACCTGCTGATCCTGACGCGACCCGACGTCGTCGCCGACCTGCACGACCGGTACTACGCCGCCGGCGCGGACATTTCGGAGACCAACACCTTCTCCTCCACCCGCATCGGCCAGGCCGACTACGGCATGGAAGACGCCGTCCACGACCTGAACTTCGAAGGGGCCCGCATCGCGCGCGAGGTGGCCGATCGCTGGACCGAAAAGGAGCCGCACAAGCCGCGCTTCGTCGCCGGGTCGATCGGCCCGACCAACCGGACGCTGTCGATCAGCCCGGACGTCAACGATCCCGGCTTCCGCGCCGTGACGTTCGACGAGGTCCACGCAGGCTACAAGCAACAGGCGCGTGCCCTGCACGAGGGCGGAGTCGATCTGTTTCTGGTCGAGACCATCTTCGACACGCTGAACGCCAAGGCGGCGATCAAGGCGATCCTGGACCTTGAGGACGAGGGGTATGAGCCCCTGCCCCTGTGGATCTCGGGCACCATCACCGACCGGTCGGGGCGCACGTTGTCGGGCCAGACGGCGGAGGCGTTCTGGAACTCGATCCGGCACGCGAAGCCCTTCGCCGTGGGCTTCAACTGCGCGCTGGGGGCCGATCTGATGCGGCCCTACGTCGCCGAACTGGCGCGGCTCGCCGACACCCTGGTGGCCGCCTTCCCCAACGCCGGCCTGCCCAACGCCATGGGCCAGTACGACGAGCGGCCCCACGAGACGGCGCACGCCATCGAGGAGTGGGCCAAGTCGGGCCTGGTCAACATAGTCGGCGGCTGCTGCGGCACGACGCCGGATCACATCGCCTGCGTGGCCCGGCAGGTCGCCGACGTGCCGCCGCGCGAGATTCCGGAGCGGCCCGTCGCCATGCGCCTGAGCGGGCTGGAACCGTTCGAGATGGCCAGCTGAAGGGGGATGCCGTGGGAGCCTGGGGACCTGGACCCTTCGAAAACGACGACGCGCTCGACCTCGTGGGGGATGTGTCGGATAACCCGACGTGGGAGCGCATGACCACATTTCTCGGGCGAGTGGCCTCGCACGCGGAATACCTTGAGGCACCCGACGGCTCGCGAGCCGTAGCGGTGGCGGCGCTTGTCTGCGGCCAGGCGCCTGAGGGTTCGGAGGACTTGTTGGCGCGCCTGGGGCCGCCGCCGGCCAAAGCCGGCCTGCATGTGGTCGCCGCGCTGAACCGCGTATTGGCCGAACACTCCGAACTCGACGAGCTTTGGCGGGAGACCGACGAGCATGAGGCGTGGCGAGCCACCGTCGCCCAATTGCAGGCGAAGCTCGGCACCGACTGATGCGTCCCACCTTCATCAACGTCGGCGAGCGGACCAACGTCACCGGCTCGGCGAAATTCCGGAAGCTGGTCGTCGAGGGCGACTATGCCGCGGCGCTGGACGTGGCGCGGCAGCAGGTCGAGGCCGGAGCCCAGATCATCGACGTCAACATGGACGAGGGTCTGCTGGACGGCGTGGCCGCCATGCGGACCTTCCTGAACCTGATCGCAGCCGAGCCCGACATCGCGCGCGTGCCGGTGATGATCGACAGCTCGAAATGGGAGGTGATCGAGGCGGGGCTGAAGTGCGTCCAGGGCAAGCCGATCGTGAACTCGATCAGCATGAAGGAGGGCGAGGCCGCCTTTCGCGAACAGGCGGTCAAATGCCTGCGCTACGGCGCCGCCGTGGTGGTCATGGCCTTCGACGAGCAGGGCCAGGCCGACACCGCCGCGCGCAAGATCGAGATCTGCACCCGCGCCTATCGAATCCTGGTCGACGAGGTCGGGTTTCCGCCTGAGGACGTCATCTTCGATCCCAACATCTTCGCCGTGGCGACCGGGATCGAGGAGCACGACAACTACGCCGTCGACTTCATCGAGGCGACGCGCGTCATAAAAGCCACCCTGCCCCACGCCCACGTCTCGGGCGGGGTGTCGAACGTGTCGTTCAGCTTCCGCGGCAACGAGCCGGTGCGCCGGGCCATCCACAGCGTCTTCCTGTATCACGCCATCGCCGCGGGCATGGACATGGGCATCGTCAACGCGGGCGACCTGCCCGTCTATGACGACATCGATCCGGAGCTGAGGGAGGCCGTCGAGGACGTCATCCTGAACCGGCCGCAGCGCACGAACGTGTCGAACACCGAGCGGCTGGTCGACATGGCGCCGCGGTGGAAGGGCGAGAAGGGCGCCGCCCGCTTCGTCGACCTGAGCTGGCGCGAACAGCCGGTCGGCAAGCGCATCGAGCACGCCCTGGTCCACGGCATCACCGAGTACATCACCGAAGACACCGAGGAGGCGCGGCTGGGGGCCGAGCGTCCGCTGCACGTCATCGAGGGTCCGTTGATGGACGGGATGAACGTGGTCGGCGACCTGTTCGGCGCAGGCAAGATGTTCCTGCCGCAGGTGGTGAAGTCGGCCCGCGTGATGAAACAGGCCGTGGCCTGGCTGGAGCCCTTCATGGAGGCCGAGAAAGCCGGCCGGCCGCGTCAGCAGGCGGGCAAGATCCTGATGGCGACGGTCAAGGGCGACGTCCATGACATCGGCAAGAACATCGTCGGCGTCGTGCTTCAGTGCAACAACTACGAGGTCATCGACCTGGGCGTCATGGTCCCGGCCGACCGCATCCTGGACGAGGCGGAGAAGCACGGCGTGGACGTCGTCGGCCTGTCGGGCCTGATCACGCCGTCGCTGGACGAGATGGTCTTCGTCGCGCGCGAGATGGAGCGGCGCGGCTTTTCCATTCCCCTGCTGATAGGCGGGGCGACGACCAGCCGGACGCATACGGCGGTGAAGATCGAGCCGGCCTATCGCCGCGGTTCGACCACCTACGTCGTCGACGCCAGTCGCGCGGTCGGCGTGGTCTCCGGCCTGCTGTCGCCGACCGAGAAGGCGAAGAACGAACAGGCGACGCGCGACGAATATGTGCGCATCCGCGAGCAGTACGCGCGCGGGCAGGAGGTGAAGGCCCGCGCGACACTGCAGCAGGCCCGCGCGAACCGCTGGCGGCCCGATCCGGCCCAGCCCCCGCCCCCGGCCCCGTCGTTCACCGGGGTGCGGGCCTTCGACGCCTGGGACCTGCAGGACCTGGCCGACCACATCGACTGGACGCCCTTCTTCGCCAGCTGGGAGCTGATCGGTCGGTACCCCCAGATCCTGGAGGACGAGATCGTCGGCGAGGCCGCGCGCGACCTGTTCCGTGACGCCCGGGCCATGCTGAAGCGGATCATTGACGAGCGCTGGTTCACGGCGAAGGGCGTGGTCGGCTTCTGGCCCGCCAACGCGCGCGGCGACGACGTGGTGGTCTGGGCCGACGAGGCGCGCACGACCGAGCTGGCGCGTTTCCACGGCCTGCGCCAGCAGATCGCCAAGTCGAACGGCAAGCCGAACCTGTGCCTCTCCGACTTCGTGGCCGAGGACGGCGACGACTGGCTGGGCGCCTTCGCCGTCACCGCCGGGCACGGCGAGCTGGAAAAGGCGGCGGAGTTCAAGGCGGCGGGGGACGACTACTCCGCCATCCTGGCGACGGCCTTGGCCGACCGGCTGGCCGAAGCCTTTGCCGAGCGCCTCCACAAGGAGGTGCGGACCACCCTGTGGGGCCATGCGCCGGCCGAGGACCTCTCGGTGCAGGAGCTGATCGAGGAGAAGTATCAGGGCATCCGCCCGGCGCCGGGCTATCCGGCTCAGCCCGACCACACGGAAAAGGCGACGCTGTTCCGCCTGCTGAACGCGGGCGAGACCGCCGGCATGGCGCTCACCGAGAGCTATGCCATGACGCCACCGGCGTCGGTCAGCGGCCTCTACTTCGGCCATCCCGGCAGCCACTATTTCGGCGTCGGCAAGATCGATCGCGATCAAGTCGAGGACTATGCGGCGCGCAAGGGGATGACGGTCGAGGAGACCGAGCGCTGGCTGGCGCCGATCCTGAACTACGATCCGGCGTCCGCCGGACGCGCCGACGCGGCCTGAGGCCTATTCCAGCCCGACGTCCTTGAGGCTGGGCGGCGCGTCGGTGATGTTCAGGGAGATCCGCCGCGCGGCGTGCTCGCAACGTCCCGGCAGGCCGAAGAACAGGCCGAAGGTCTCGTTGCGCAGCGCCTGATCGCCCGTCAGAACGGGCGCCCACATGCGGCGTGCGCCGTCGGCGGCGGCTTCGGCTTCCGCCAGGGCTTCGGTCGACTGGAAGGCGCGGCCGGCGTCGAGCGCGGCGCGGAACTTGACCTGCTCCGCGCGGCCCAGGTCGATCAGGCGAAGGTCCAGTTCGTCCGTCGTCCCCAGGCTTTCGCCGGTCGCCACGTGGCCGGCGACCAGCGCCTCGCACCAGGCCACCAGCGAATAGTCGGCCGTGGGAGCCCCGGGCGGCAGGGGCGTCGCGTAGGCCAGGGCCTCCAGCGTGCGGCGCGAGCGCTCGGCGTCGGCCGCGGAGTACTGGGTGCCGCCGGTGCGGATCACCTCATCCTGCGCGAGGGCGGGCGAGGCGACGGTCAGCAGGGCGACCGAGGACAGGGCGAGAAGCAGCGGGCGCATGGAAACTCCGACGGGAACCCGCCGCATACGACGCGCGCCGGGCGCGGGGCAAGAAAAAGGCGGCGGGTCCGAAGACCCGCCGCCCCGTTCTTTCGGCGTTTCCGCTGATTAGAAGCGGTAGGCCAGGCTGAAGCGAACCGAGCGAGGCGCCTGATAGGCGGTCACCTTGCCATAGTTCGGATCACGCGGGTCGACGGTGGCGCTGTCGAGACCCAGATCGCCGAACTCGTTGAAGTCCAGTTCGGCGTCGGCATCGAAGACGTTGAACACGTCGGCGCGCAGCACCAAGGATTCGCCCGGAACCGTGAAGACCTGCGCCAGATCGTAGGAGAAGGTCAGGTCCAGGTTGGTTTCCCAGTCGCTCTCGAACGACTCGCCCCGCGGGGTGGCGACGCCGTCGACGAGGCCGTTGTCGGTGAAGTCACAGAAGAACGACGCCGCGGCGTAGGCCTGAGCGAACGCATCCGTCGGGTGGTAGCCGATGCAGCCGAACTGACGCGGCGAGGTGATGCGCAGGTTGGCACCAATGTTGAACGCCGGGGTCACCTGCCAGTTACCGAACGCCTTGAACTGGTGCGCGCGGTGGTTGGGCAGGAAGCCGTAGGCGTTGTCCAGCAGGCCGGGCTGGTCGAAGTCCTGCGACAGACCGGGGTCGGTCTGGCCGTTGTCGGACTTCAGGGCGCCTTCGTAGTTGCCCTTGTTCTCCGACCAGACGTAGCTGAAGCGAGCGCCCCACACGCCGTCGAAGGATTTCTCCATCGACAGTTCGACCGCCTTGTAGGTGCGGTCCGGCGTCGGATAGCCCAGATCCGCGGCCGTCAGGGTGATCTCGCGATCCGCCGTGACGCGTCCGCCCGTGGCGCGCGACAGGTCGTCGCCGTCCAGGGTGATGACCATGTCCTCACCGGGGTTGGTCAGGACGTACTGGTGGAAGCCATACCACACCGAATAGCACTCGGCGTAGGTCAGGTTGTCCGGATCGGCGCCAGCGCAGTAAGCCAGAACCGCGGCGTCGATGGCGACGTCGTCGATGGCCGTGCCCAGCTCGCGATAGGTGCCCTTGATGCCGAAGGTCCAGTCGCCGAACACTTCCTGCTCATAGCCGAGGATGAACTCGTCCACGTACATCGGATCGATGTCGCGATCGACCGAGGCCGCCGTCGACTTCACGTCGCCGCCGCCGAAGTTGCCGCCCGAAACGAACCCGGCGTTGGTCGTGCCGTAACCCAGCAGGATCGGCTCGTCGGTGTTGTCGTCGATGCCGTCGCGATTGGCGTCGGGGCGACCCGGAACGGCGCCCGAGAAGTCCAGATCCCACAGGTCTTCCGTGAACAGTTCGGCGCCGGCCAGACGCTGGTTCGTGTTCACGGCGACAGGCAGGAAGTAGCGGCCGTAGAAGCCGAACAGCTTCGAGGTCCGGTCACCGGTGACGTCGTAGGTGAAGCCCAGGCGCGGAGCCCACTGGTTGTCCAGGCTGAGGAATGTTTCGCCGTTGATGTTGGCGTTCTCGAAGCTCTCGTTCCGCACGCCCAGGTTCAGGGTCAGGCGGTCGGTGACCTCCCAGCTGTCCTGCAGGTAGAAGGCGTTCTGTTCCGAGGTCCAGCCGCCGTCGTTGTCGTACGACCGGATGCGAACCCGACGGGGAGCACCCACCAGGTCGGTGCGCCCCGCAAGGTACGGATAGGTGGCCAGGAACGTCGCGTTCGTCAGGTTCGCTGCGGTGATCAGCGTCTGATAGCGATACCAGAGACCGCCCGTGCGATCGCCGGTGCAGTTCACCACCGAGCTGATCGGCACGAAGGCCGGGTTGTTGCGGCCAGCCGGCCGGCAATAGTTGTAGCCGGCGCCCGAGTAATCGAGTTCCTGCGTGGAGGTCAGGGTTTCGTTATCCAGACCGAGGCGGAAGTGGTGGGCGCCGAAAAGGTCGACGTAAATGTCGACGTCCGCACGCAGAACTTCACGCTCGTCCTCATTCACGTACGGCTGACCCACGCCCCAGATGCCGCGGCGCGGGAAACCGGGCAGCTGATCGGTGATCAGGGCGCCGGCGTCGCCGGGCGAGAAGGCCGACTCGTTGTACTCGTTGACGCCGTAGGCGATCGAGGTCGTCAGCCAGTCGGTCCAGATGCCGGTATAGCGCGCGATCCAGTTTTCGCCGCCGAACTTGAAGGTCGAAGGCGTGAACTCGCCGACCGCCTCGCCATTGACGTTGTAGAACAGGTTGCGGGTCTGCTGCTCCTGCTCGTCCGAGAACCAGGTGAACTCCAGACGATGGTCGTCGGTGACGAGGTAGTCGAGCTTGGCGCCGTAGAACGGGTCGTCCGAGGTGACGACGGTGCCGTTCGCGCCGATCACTCCGAAGTCGGGATTGGCGGTCGCCCCGTTGATGCCGACGTTGGTCGATTCCCGGTCGCGCCAGTTATACAGGCCGAAGAAGAACAGGCGATCGCGGATGATCGGGCCGCCGATGTCCAGGACGATGTCGGAGGACTCGACCTCGTCGAAGTTGTTCTGGGCCAGATAGGTGTTCGGCGAGTCCGAACGCAGGCTGTCCGGCGACCAGTAGCCGGTGATGCCGAACTCCCACTCGTTGCCGCCCGACTTGGTCGTGCCGTTCAGCACGCCGCCGGTGCCGCGGCCGAACTCCGAGGAGTAGCCGCCGGTCTTGGTTTCCAGCGTCTGGTAGAACTCGAACGGAACGATAGACGAACCCGTGAAGTCACGGAATTTCGTGATGTTCAGGCCGTTGATGAAGTAGGTGTTCTCACCGGCCGACGAGCCGCCGATGGTCGGGATGTTGCCGAAGGCGCCGTCCGAGGACGTCACGCCCGGGGCCAGCAGGGCCACGGCGTTGGCGTCACGCGCGATCGGCACGTTGCGGGCGAGCTCTTCGACGTTGACGGTCAGACCCGTGGTCGTGGCGTCGAACTCGGAAACGGCCTGACGCACGCCGACGACGACGATGTCGTCGACCGAGGTGGCGCCCGAGGTGTCGATGCCGCCGACGGCGCCGACCGTGAAGGTCAGGGAGGTCGTGCCGCCCGCGCCGACCGAAACGGTGTCGGTCAGGGTCTCATTGCCCGAGGAGGTGACGGTGGCGACGTACTGGCCCTGCGGCAGGGCGACGGCGCGGAACGAACCGTCGGCGCCCGTGGTGTAGGTGCGGGTGAAGCCCTGCGCCACCGACTGCAGCGTCACGGTCGCGCCGGCGACCGGAGCGCCGGTCTGGGTTTCGACGGTGCCGGCGACGGCGCCCTGCACCAGGTTCTGGGCGGCGGCCTGCGTCGGCGCGAGCAGAACGGCGGCGGCCGGGACGGCGACGAGCGCCATCAGCGACGCGGAACCGATCATCGTCGAATGCAGCAGACGCTGCTTGATGGTCTGGGTCTTCAAGAGACATCCTCCTAGGGCCGACGCGAAGCTTCCCGTTCCCGGGCCCCTCGTCGCGCCGACGATGAGCATCCACGAGCCCCAATGCACGCAGATTGCCCTCAGGCTAGCCCAACTACTGCCGCGCCGACACCACAATTACGGTCCCGTAATCCAATCGTCGCGACAATGTCGCAATCGAGCCACACCGACGCAAGCTGCTGTTTCCGTTGGGCAATCTCCGTCCGGCGAAGCGAGTGCTGAGCGACCGGCGATCGCCGAGCAACAACCCTTCGCCGCGGTGAAGCCGCTTGGCGGAGCCTTCCGGTCGCCAGGGATTCGCCCTCAGCGGACGATCATCGTCCGCGCCGCGTAGGGCGCCGGTTCCGGCGTGCACGAAGCCGCCGCCAGCTGCGCCGCCATGATACACAGCAGGGCGGCGGCCGCGGTCAGGAGCCGATTTGAGACATGAAAGGCGGCGGCGACGGCCATGACGAGCATCCTGAAGGGCGTTTACCTCCCGTTAAGGCAAGGCCCGGGCCAGGTGCGGCCGTGATCCCCTTCGTCCGCGAGTTCGACGCCCGCCATGGCGAGGAAGTGCGGCTGACCCCGCTGGTCAGCCGGGTGACGGCGGCCAATCCCGGCCCCTTCACATTCACCGGAACCAACAGCTTCATCGTGGGGCGGGCGGAGGGCGGCTCAGGCGTGGCGGTGATCGACCCCGGGCCCGGCGACCCCCGGCACCTCGAAGCCCTGCTGAAGGCGCTGGCGGGCCGGCGCGTCTCGGCCGTCCTGCTGACGCACACGCATCGGGACCACGCCCCCCTCGCCCACCCGCTGGCGAACGCGGTGGGGGCGCCCGTGCTGGCTGCGCCGGCGCCGCACCGCGAAACACATGCCTCCACCCCGGACGAGGACGAGACGGCGGACGTCCGGCCGGACCGCCTGCTGTCCGACGGAGATCGTGTGGAAGGCGACGGCTGGACCCTGCGCGCGCTGGCCACGCCGGGGCACGCGTCGAACCATCTGTGCTTCGAGCTGGTCGAGGAGAACGCGCTGTTCAGCGGCGATCACGTGATGGGATGGTCGACGACCGTGGTCGCCCCCCCGGACGGCGACATGACCGACTACATGGGCAGTCTGGAGACGGTCATCGGCCGCGCCTTCGATCGCCTGTTGCCGGCGCACGGCGCGCAGATCGACGATCCGGCCCCGTTTCTGGCGGCCTATCGCGACCATCGCCTGAGCCGCGACGTCCAGATTCTGGAACGACTGGCGGCGGGCGACCGGACGATCGCCGGGATGGTGCCTGCGCTGTATGCCGCGGTCGACCCGCGACTGTGGCCGGCCGCGTCGCTGTCGGTGTGGGCCCACCTGATCGCGCTGGAGCGGGCCGGGCGGGTCGCGGCGACGCCGGGGCCGACGCTGGACGCCGTTTACGCCCCGGCCTGAACGGCGATGGCGCGCGCGAGCGCGGCGGCGAGGCGGCAGGTTTCGTCGCCCTGCGGCGCGCTGGAGCGCGCGGTGACGCGCACGTCGGTGCGCCCGGGACGGATGCGCACCACCGCGTCGTGGGCGAGGCCGAACCAGAAGCCCCGCCGCTCGCCCTCGGCCCGGAAGGCGGCCGAACCGATGACGGTGAAGCCCGCCGACTCGAGCGCCGCGGCCGCCGCCTCGGGCGCCAGCTGGCTGGGCGTGGACACGGCCCCCCGGCAGGCCTGGGGACCGGCGGGCGACACCGCGGGCGCGGCGCGCGCCGCGGCCCGGCGCTGGCCGAGAATGCGGGAAAAGCCGGGCGGATCGTCCGGATCGCTGGTCACGTCCCACGCCGACCGGTCGTGAAAGTCCTGCCAGCGCAGGGCGAGGCCTGCGGCGGCGCCCCCGGCGGCCAGCAGGGCGAAGGCGGCCGCCAAGCCCACGGCCCGCGGTCTCCGCATGGACCAGATGGCCAGCGTCAGGGCGCACAGCAGGCCGATGGCCGTGAGCGCGGGCGCGACGAGGAAGGTCAGGGTCTCGAGCGCGAAGGCGGCGTCCCACAGGCCCGCGCGCGTGCCCAGGGCGGCCACGAAGATGGTCGCGGCCCCGGCCAGCGACCCGGCGATCAGCCACGCCGCCCGGTTCAGGCTGGAGCCGCCGCGCGCCACCGGATCAGGCCTGCGCCGTCGGCAGGCGGTAGTCCTTCAGCCGCTCGCGCACGACCTTCTTGTCGATCTTGCCGGTCGCGCCCAGCGGGATGTCGTCCACGAAGACCACGTCGTCCGGCATCCACCATTTGGCGATCTTGCCCTGCAGGAAGTCGAGATGCTCCTGCTTGTCCTGGCTCTCGCCGGGCTTCAGCTTCAGCACGAGCACGGGCCGCTCGTCCCATTTGGGATGGGCCGCGCCGATGACGGCGGCCAGTTCGACCTTGGGATGGCCCACGGCGATGTTCTCGATCTCGATGGAACTGATCCACTCGCCACCGGACTTGATCACGTCCTTGGCGCGGTCGGTGATCTGCATGAAGCCGTGCTCGTCGACCGTGGCCACGTCGCCGGTGTCGAAGAAGCCTTCGTTGTCGAGAATCTCCCCGCCCTCGCCCTTGAAATAGGCGGCCGAGATCGTCGGACCGCGAACCATCAGGCGTCCGTAGGTGTGCCCGTCGTGCGGCATCTGCTGCCCGGCGTAGTTTTTCAGCTTCAGCTCGACGCCCAGCGGCGGCACGCCCTGCTTGATGCGCCACTTCATGCCCTCGTCGTACGGCAGGGCCGCCAGTTCCGGCGTCAGGTTGGACAGGGTCCCGATGGGCGACGTCTCGGTCATGCCCCACCCCTGCAGCACCTCGACCCCGAACTCGTCGTTGAAGGCGCGGATCAGACTTTCCGGCACGGCGGAGCCGCCGATCAGCACGCGCTTGACCGTCGACAGCTTCAGCCCCTTCTCGCGCATGTGCGCCAGCAGACCCTGCCAGACGGTCGGCACGGCGGCGGAGAAGGTGACGCCTTCGGTTTCCAGCAGTTCGTAGATGGCCTCGCCGTCCATGCGCGCGCCCGGCATGACCAGCTTCGCCCCCGACGCGGGCGCGGCGAAGGCGATGCCCCAGGCGTTGGCGTGGAACATCGGCACCACCGGCAGGATCGTCTCCTTCGGCGACGGCCCGAGCACGGTCGACTGCATGCCCAGCAGCGTGTGGATGAAGTTCGACCGGTGAGAGTACAGGACCCCCTTGGGATTTCCGGTCGTGCCCGAGGTGTAGCAGAGGCCGCAGGCCGTCTGTTCGTCGAAGCCGCCCCATTCGACGTCGCCCGAGGCCCCGGCCACGATCTGCTCGTAGCACTCGGCCTGCGGCAGCTTCGTCGCCGGCATGGTCCATTCGTCGGTCATGACCACGACCCGCTCGACCGACGGGCAGTGCGGCAGCACCGCCTCCAGCAGGGGGATGAAGGTCAGGTCGACGAAGATGATTTTGTCTTCGGCGTGATTGATGATGTAGCCGAGCTGCTCGGGGAACAGCCGCGGGTTCAGGGTGTGACAGACCGCGCCGATGCCCATGATGCCGTACCAGGCCTCGATGTGCCGGGCGGTGTTCCAGGCCAGGGTGGCGACCCGGTCGCCGGGCTTGATCCCCCAGTCCAGCAGCGCCTTCGACACCTTCTTCGCGCGACCGTGGATCTCGCCGTAGGTGGTGCGGACCACGGGTCCCTCGACCGACCGCGTCACCACCTCGCGATGGGGATGCCAGTTCTTCGCGTGGTCAAGGATCTTGTCGACCGTCAGAGGCCAGTCCTGCATCAATCCCAGCATCGTCGATCCCCATCGGTCGCCGTCTGATCGCGGCGTGAAGTCACGCTATCGGCGCGGCGGGGCCAGCGCAACGTGACGCAGGGTCATCCACCGGCTGGAAACGGAGCGGAAACCGTGCGCTGCGAAGCATGCCGGTCATGACCTCCGCCGCCCTGCGACATCCCGCCACCCGTGCCCTGATGCTCGTGCCGCTGCCCGGGCTGCTGATCGGCGCCGGGATCGTGTTCATCGCCGGCGTGATGCCGACGATCGTCACCTTCGGCATCGTCTGGACGGTCATCTTCTGCGCCGCGCCCCTGTCGCTGCTCGCCCAAGTCGCCGGCGCGGGAAGCGCGTCCGCCTATTTCGGCTTCGGCGCGCTGCTGCTGCTGCACCTCGTCGTCTTCCACGCGCCGCTGGTCGGCGGGCTGGTGGCGCGGAACCGCCTGCTGACGGCCACCGGCCTGAACACGGCGGTGGTGGGGTGGTCGCTGCTGCTCGGCGGCTGGGTCGCCGTGCAGTGTCTGGGCGACGCCTGGCCGGGCTAGTGCCGAAGACCCGCCCGACCTAGAACGCCGCATGACCCTGCTGATCGCGATCACCGGCGGCTCCGGCTCCGGCAAGACGACCCTGGCCGAGGCGCTGGTCGCGGCCATGCGGCCCGGCGCGGCCGTCCTGCTCAGCGAGGACGACTGGTACGTCGACGCCGCCGCCCTGTCCGGCTTCGACCCCGCGGCGTTCGACTTCGACCATCTGGACGCGCGCGACCACGCGCTGATGACGGCGCAGCTCGCCGAGTTGAAGGCCGGCCGGGCCGTCGACGCGCCGGTCTATTCGATGGAAACGCATGGCCGCGAGGACTTCACGCGCCGGATCGAGCCGGCCGAGGCGATCGTCGTGGAGGGCGTGCATGTGCTCAGCACGCCGGCTCTGGCGGCGCTGTACGACGTGAAGGTCTTCGTCGACACGCCCGCCGACATCCGCTTCATCCGCCGCCTGTTGCGGGACCAGATCGAGCGGAAGCGGACCGCGGACTCGGTGGTGAACCAGTATCTGACGACGGTACGCCCGGGGCACGAGCGCTTCACCGAGCCCGCGCGGGCGGTGGCCGACTTCGTCGTCGCCGACTCCACCGCGGCCGTGCGGCTGGCGGACCCCGAAGCGGTCCTCCGGCTGGCCGCGCCCTTGCTGGTGCATCCGCTCATCCGCCCCCTTCTCCGGGAACCGGCGGCGCCGTAACGTCGTTCGGCACGACTCGACCCGCTTCGGGATCGTAGTCGAAGGACGGCGAAAGACTGCATGCACGGCCCCAACTCCGGTCCCGAGCCGGATCCAAAACGACAAGCCGTGCTGCGGAACGCGCGCCGACGATTCACCGCGGAAGGCTTCGCCGGGACGCGAATGGAGGCGGTGGCGCGCGAGTCCGGCATCTCGACGGCCACTCTGTACGCCCAGTTTGCGGGCAAATCCGACCTGTTCGCCGCGGTCATCGACGACGCCGCGGTGGAGTTCACCACGCAGATGAAGCGCGTGTTCGAGCGCGACGGCAGCGCGCGCGACCGGCTGACGGAGTTCGCCGTGGGCTATGCGCGCTTCATGGCCGACCCCTTCGTGCGCTCCGTCTTCCGCCTGGTGATGGCCGAGCGTCCGCGTTTTCGCGACGTCGCGGTGAAGTTCTTCGAGAAAGGCAAGAGCGACTTCGGCGCCTACGTCATCAGGGTCATCCGCGACATGTGCGAACGCGGCGAGCTGGTGTGCGAGCATCCGTCATGGGCGGCCGGCCAGCTGTTCGGCATGATCGAGCACCCGGTTTTCTTCATGCCGCTGGTCACGGGGGACGAGGTCATGCCGGTGCGCGCGGCGAACCAGATCGCGGCGGACGCGGTCGAGACCTTCATGGCGCGGTACGGCGTCCGGAGCTGACGCCTCAGGGCTGCAGCCGCGTCCTCGTCCAGCCCTCGCCCTTCCGGTCGAAGCGCAGCCGGTCGTGCAGCCGGAACGGCCGGTCGCGCCAGAACTCCACGGCCTGCGGAACGACCCGCCAGCCCGTCCAGTGAGGCGGCCGGAGCACCTCGCCGTCGCCGAAGCGCGCGGTTTCGCGCGCCACCGCCGCCTCCAGATCGGCGCGCGCGGCGAGAGGTCGCGACTGATCGGACGCCCAGGCGCCGATCCGGCTCTCCCGGGCGCGGCTGGCGAAGTAGGCGTCGGCCTCGGCCGCCGTGACCGGCTCGACGTGGCCGCGCACCCGCACCTGCCGGCGCAGGGTCTTCCAGTGGAACAGCAGGGCCGCGCGCGGCTGGCCGGCCAGCTGCCCGCCCTTGGCGCTTTCTGCGTTGGAGTAGAAGGCGAAACCGCGGTCGTCGACGTCCTTCAGCAGCACCATCCGCGCATCGGGCATGCCCTCGGCGTCGACGGTGGACAGGCACATGGCATTGGCGTCGTTCGGCTCGTGCCTCAGGGCCTCGGCCAGCCAGTCGACGAACAGGCCGATCGGCTCCGGCCGGTCGAAGATCGTCTCGTCGCCGTTGGCCGCCAGGGCGGCGGCGTAGTCGCGGGAGTATTCCTCACGCGAGGGGCTGGGCGGGATGACGGGCGCGGCCATGCCCCTGCGATAGCGCGCGGCGGGCCGGTCCGGAAGTGCGGCACGGTTAACCCGGCATTGACCCTGATCGGCGCCTTTGTCGGGGATGCGTGGGGAAGCCGCACATCTGACCGTCGCCGAGGCCCGTGCCGCACTGGGCCTCGATGGTCCCGCGCAGGGCGCGGCGCTGACCGCCGCCTTCCGGCAGGCGGTGAAGGCCGCGCGGCCGGACCTGCCCGGCGGGGACGAGTGGACCTTCCGGCGCGTCATCGCCGCGCACGACCTGCTGAAGCGCCTGGACGCCCCACTGGCCCTGCCGGCGCCCGAGGTCCGGCGCCCCGCGCCGGCGACGCTGGCGATCACGCCGCTGCAGGCGCTGTCGGGCGGCACCGCCGTGATCCGCGCCGGCGGCAAGCGACTGCGCGCGACCTATGCGCCTGGGCTGCGGACGGGGGACCGTCTGCGCCTGAAGGGCGCGGGACGGGAGGGCGCCGACCTGTATCTGGCCGTGGTCGTACGCGGCTGCGGCGCCCTGTCGGTCGTGGGCGACGACCTGCACATGACGGCGCCGGTCCCGCAGCAGGTCCTGCGCGACGGCGGCCGCATCGAGATCGCCACCCACGCCGGGCCGCGCTCGGCATGGCTGGTGCCGAACCACCCGACGATGCGGCTGCGGCTGCGCGATCTGGGCCTGCCCGCGCGCGGGAGCCGCCGTCGCGGCCATCTGTTCGTGACGCTGGAGCCGGTCGAGGACGCGCCGTCCGCCTCCGTGGACCTGCGCGCCCGCTTCGCCCGCGACTGGACGCCGGAGCGCCGCGCGGCCTAAGCCTTGGGACGACATGTCCCACAACACCTTCGGCCATCTCTTCCGCGTGACCACCTGGGGCGAGAGCCACGGCCCGGCGATCGGCTGCGTCGTCGACGGCTGCCCGCCCGGCATTCCCCTGACCGAGGCGGACGTCCAGCCCTGGCTGGACCGCCGCAAGCCCGGCGGCAGCCGCTTCGTCACCCAGCGCAGGGAGAGCGACGCGGTCCGCATCCTGTCCGGCACCTTCGACGACGGCGCGGGGCCGGTGACGACGGGCACGCCGATCTCGCTGATGATCGAGAACGAGGACGCGCGGTCGAAGGACTATGGCGAGATCGCGCGTGCGTATCGCCCCGGCCATGCCGACTTCACCTATGACGCCAAGTACGGGGTGCGGGATCCGCGCGGCGGCGGGCGGTCGTCCGCGCGCGAGACGGCCATGCGCGTCGCCGCGGGTGCGGTGGCGCGGAAGGTGCTGGGCGGCGGCCTGACGATCCGCGCCGGCGTGACGCAGCTGGGGCCGCACCGCATCGCCGACGAGGCGGTCGATTTGGGCGCGACGTACGACAACCCCCTGTTCGCTGCGTCCGCCGCCGTGGTCGAGGCCTGGTCCGACCATCTGGACAGGGTCCGCAAGGCGGGGTCGTCGATCGGCGCGGTCGTCTCGCTGGAGATCACGGGCGTGCCCGCGGGATGGGGCGCTCCCCTCTACGGCAAGCTGGACGCCGAACTGGCCGCCGCGCTGATGTCGATCAACGCGGTCAAGGGCGTGGAAATCGGCGCCGGCTTCGCCTCGGCCGAACTGTCCGGAGAGGACAACGCCGACGAGATGCGAATGGGGCCGGACGGACGGCCGGTCTTCCTGTCGAACAAGGCCGGCGGGGTTCTCGGCGGCATCTCGACGGGCCAGCCGATCACCGCGCGCGTGGCGTTCAAGCCCACCTCCTCCATCCTGACGCCGCGGCGCAGCGTGACGCGAGACGGTGAGGAGACCGACCTCCGCACCGTCGGCCGCCACGACCCCTGCATCGCCCTGCGCGGCGTGCCGGTGGTGGAGGCGATGGCGGCGTGCGTGCTGGCCGACGCTTTCCTGAGGCACCGGGGGCAGATCGGCGCCCCCTTTTCGTAACTGACACTGTTTCCTATATGGGCTTCAGCGAGGTTGATAGCCCTCGGATTCCGGGACCATCCCCATGATCGACGTTCGACCCTTCAACACCCTCGGCGGCGCGGACCACGGCTGGCTCAAGGCGCGCCATCATTTCTCGTTCGCCAACTATTACGACCCGTCCCGCATGGGCTGGGGCCGGCTGCGCGTGTGGAACGACGACGAGATCGCGGCCCAGTCGGGCTTTCCGCCCCATCCGCACGCGGACATGGAGATCATCACCTACGTCCGCACCGGCGCGATCACCCACCAGGACTCCATGGGAAACGAGGGTCGCACGGGCGCGGGCGACGTGCAGGTGATGAGCGCGGGCACCGGCGTGCGCCACGCCGAGTTCAATCTGGAGCCGGAGACCACGACCCTGTTCCAGATCTGGATCGAGACCGACAGGCGCGGCGCCCAGCCGAGCTGGGGCCAGCGCGAGTTTCCCAAGTCCGACCGCTCGGGGCGGTTCACCGTCGTGGCCTCCGGCGACCCGGGCGACGGCGCCCTGCACATCAATGCCGACGCCAGGGTGCTGGCCGCCACGCTGAAGGCCGGCGAGACGATCACCTATGACCTGGCCGAGGGTCGCCGCGCCTATCTGGTCCCCGCCGTCGGCGAGGTCGAGGTCAACGGCGTCACGCTGAACGCCCGCGACGGCGCCGGCATCAAGGACGAGCCGACGCTGACCGTGACGGCCAAGGCCGACGCCGAACTGGTGATGGTCGACAGTCTGTAGGGCCATCGAAAAGCCCGCGCGTCAGGTTTCATTCACCAAGCCGCGGCTAGATCGGCCGCAGTCGGGAGAATGATCATGAAAACCGTCGCGCGGGCCGCCGCCCTCGCCGCCGTGGTCGGCGGATCGCTGATGCTGCAGGGTTGCCTGGTCGGGGCCGTGGTCGGCACGGGCGCGGCCGTGGTCGGCGGCGCGGCCAAGGTGACCGGCGCGGTCGTCGGCGCGGGCGTCGATGCCGTCACCACCTCCGACGAGGAAACCCGGGCAAGACGCGAGCGCGAACAACGCGAATACGAACGCGAACAGCGCCGCTGCGAGCAGCGTCGGGCCTCCGGGCGCGACTGCTAGAGCGTCAGCTCGCAGCGCTCGCCGATCGTGGGGCGCAGGACCGTGATCCTCGACAGGCCCGGAAACTCCGGCGTCAGGCGATCCGCGAACCAGCCGCAGATCGCTTCCAGACTGGGCGTCTCCAGCCCCGGGTGCTCGTTCAGCAGGCCGTGATCCAGTTCGGCCGCCGCCGCCTTCAGCGACGCCTCCAGCTTCGTCAGGTCGACCACGAACCCCATCTCTCCGCCGGGCGTGCCGCGCACGCTGGCTTCCACCCGGAACGAGTGCCCATGCACGCGCCGATGCGGACTTCCCTCCGGCCCGTGGGGAAAATGGTGCGCCGCGTCGAAATGGGCGGCCTTGGTGACTTCGAAAACGCGGGTCATCTCACGCCGATGTACTTGTGCGTCTGGACGCTGAGGCGCCAGCGCGGATGCTGCAGGCAATATGCGACGGCCGCCGCCGTGTTGGCGGCCTGATCCGGCCCGTCCATGGGCTGGAGCCAGAACCGCTGGAAATCCAGGCCCTCGAACCTCTCAGGCATGGCCCTGGCCTGGGGAAAGACCAGCTTCAGCTCGTGGCCCCGCGTCTGCACCACCGGCGCGTCGGCCTTGGGACTGACGCATATCCAGTCGATGCCGTCCGGCGCCGCCACCGTGCCGTTCGTCTCCACCGCGACCGCGAAGCCGCGCGCATGCAGGGCGTCGATCAGCGCCGGGTCCAGCTGGAGCAGCGGCTCGCCCCCCGTGCAGACCACCAGCCGGTCGCCCTGCCCGCCGATCCAGCGGGCGGCGACATGGTCCGCCAGCGCGTCGGCCGTGGCGAACTTGCCCCCGCCGTCGCCGTTCACCCCCACGAAATCCGTGTCGCAGAAGTCGCAGATTGCGGTCGGTCGGTCCCGCTCCAGCCCGTTCCACAGGTTGCAGCCCGCGAAGCGCAGGAAGACGGCGGCGCGGCCCGCCTGCCCGCCCTCACCCTGCACCGTCAGGAAGCATTCCTTGACCGCATAGGTCATCGGCGCGCCTCCCATTCGGCCCAGCCGCGCGCGCGGAGTTCGCACGCCGGGCAATCGCCGCAGCCGTGGCCCCAGGCATGAAGCTCGCCGCGCTCGCCGCGGTAGCAGGTGTGGCTGTCCTCGACGATCATCAGGACCAGGGAGTCGCCGCCCAGGTCGTGCGCCAGCGCCCATGTTTCGGCCTTGGTCAGGCGCATCAGCGGCGTTTCGATCGTCACCGCCTTGTCCAGCCCCAGCGACAGCGCCAGCTCCATCGCGTCGAGGGTGTCGCGCCGGCAGTCGGGATAGCCGCTGAAGTCGGTCTCGCACATGCCGCCGACCAGCGCTTCCAGCCCCCGCCGGTCGGCCAGCGCCGCCGCGCAGGTCAGGAAGACCAGATTGCGCCCGGGCACGAAGGTGGACGGCAGCCCCCGCGCATCCATCTCGATCTCGCGCTCGGCCGTCAGGGCGCTCTCGGCGATGCGGCCGTAGCCGGTCAGATCGACGACGTGGTCCGGGCCCAGCCGCGCGGCCCAGCGGACGTCCAGCTCCGCCATCCGCTCGCGCACGGTCAGGCGCGCCCGCATCTCGACTGCATGACGCTGGCCGTAGTCGAAGCCCACGGTCTCGACCCGGTCGAACCGGTCCAGCGCCCAGGCCAGGCAGGTCGCGCTGTCCTGCCCGCCCGAGAACAGGACGAGGGCCGAGGAGGCGACGGACGGGGCGGGCTGGACTGCGGACATGACGACCCTGCGGTCGGCCCGAAGGCCGCGCGCATGCAAGTTTCGGTTCCGGCGATGTGCGGAAGGCGCGCCTCATACACCCGCGCGCGACGGGAGGCAAAACGCGCGGTTTCCCGCTTAACCGTTCTGCAAAGGGTTCTCGACTAGATCACGGGGACAGAACGGAGTTTCGGCCAGTATGCCGACCATCGAAACCCTGACGCAGCGGATCGACCCGGTCCCGCTCGAGGCCACCGGCGCGCAGATTTTCGCGCGGTTTGAAGCCGAACCCGACACGCTGTGCATTCCCGTCGTGGTCGACGATCGACCCGTCGGGCTGATCGAGCGCAACGATTTCCTGATGAAGCTGGCGGCGCCGCTGGGGCATGCCCTTTATCTGTCGCGCGACGTCGGTCACGTCATGAACCCGGAGCCTGCGGTCGTGCAGGCCGGGATGCGGCTGGCCACGGTGTGCGACGTCATGCTGCGCGCGGGCCCGGGCGAGCTGATGCGCGGCTTCATCGTCACCGACGCGGGCCGCTACCATTCCGTCGGCACCGCCGCCTCCCTGCTGCAGGCGGCCAACCAGATCCATCAGGAACGCGACGCCGCGATGGCCGAGCAGTCGCGCCTGCTGAACGACACCCAGACCCAGGCGCTGGCCGCCGCGCGGGCCAAGAGCCAGTTCCTCGGCATCATGAGCCACGAGCTGCGCACGCCGATGAACGGGGTCCTCGCCGTCGCCGAACTCCTGCGACGCCAGCCGCTGACCGCCCAGGCGCAGGCCCACGTCGCGACCATCGTGGAATCTTCAGAGACGCTGATCCGCATCCTGCAGGACGCGCTGGACCTGTCGCGCGCCGAGGCCGGAGAGCTGGAGCTGTCGGTCGCCCCGACGCCGCTGCGGGCCTTGATGGACGACGTGCAGGCGCTCTGGGAGCCCCGCGCCTCGCAGGACGACGTCAGCCTGATGATCGGTTACGAGGGCGACACCGATCTGGCCGCCCACGTCGACGGCGTGCGCCTGAAGCAGGTGTTCAACAACCTGATCGGCAACGCCCTGAAATTCGCGCGCAACGGCGTCGTCGAGGCCGGCCTCAAGGCCTGGGCCGACGGGGACCGCATCCGGGTGGAGGCGCGCGTGCGGGACGACGGACCGGGCGTGGAGCCGGACCGCGTCGACGCCATCTTCGAACCCTTCGTGCACGGATCCGGTCCGGACGGCGCCGGGCTGGGCCTGGCCATCTGCCGCCAGATCGTCGATCGCATGAACGGACGCATCTGGGCCGAGAACAATGCGGGCCGCGGCGCCACCTTCGCCTTCGACCTCGACCTGCCCCGTGCGGAAGCGGCCGTGGAGCGGACCGCCGAGGTGTCGGACCTGATCGAGCTCGGCGCGATCGAGAGCCCCCACGTCCTGATCGTGGACGACAACGCCACCAACCGCATCGTCGCCCAGGCGCTGTGCGAGATGTTCGGCTGCACCTCCGAAACCGCCGAGGACGGCGTGGAGGCGGTCGAGGCGGTGCGCGACCGCCGCTTCGACATGGTGCTGATGGACATCAAGATGCCGCGCATGGACGGGGTGCAGGCCACCCGGACCATCCGCGCGCTGGACGGCGAGGCCGGGCGCGTGCCGATCGTCGCCCTGACCGCCAATGCCGACCCCGACGACGCCCTGGGCTACATGGCCGAGGGCATGGTCGCGGTGGTCGAAAAGCCGATCAAGCCGGAGCGGCTGCGTCTGGCCATGCACGCGGCGCTGACGGCGGTCGACGCGGGCGTCGACGGGCAGGCCCTCGTGGACCGCGCCGTCGCCTAGTCGGCGGCGGACGCCGGATCGTCGTCGTCCTCCTCGTCATAGCCGACCAGACGCAGCGCGCGTGCGGCCATGCCGTTGATCTCGGCCCAGCGCAGCAACCCCTCCTCGCGTCCGTGGGTGATCCAGACCTCCTGCGGCGCCACCTCCGTCAGGGTGGCGGTCAACTCGTTCCAGTCGGCGTGGTCGGAGATGACCAGCGGCAGTTCCACGCCGCGCTGCTTCGCCCGCGCCCTGACGCCCATCCAGCCCGAGGCGAAGGCGGCGATCGGCTCGGCGAAGCGACGGGCCCAGCGATCCTGGATCGCCGACGGAGGCGCGATCGCGATCTCTCCCGCCAGCGCGTCCCTGGGGAGGCCGGCGGCCGAGGCGATGGGGCCGAGGTCGACGCCCTCCCGCTCGTAGAGGGCGTTCAATCGCGCCAGCGCGCCGTGAACGTAGATCGTGCGCTCCCACCCCCGCTCGCGCAGCAGACGGATCACCCGCTGCGCCTTGCCCAGCGCATAGGCGCCGACCAGATGGGCGCGGTGCGGGAACTGGCGCGTGGACAGGATCAGGCGATCGATCTCCTCCCCGTCCGGCGGATGCGAGAAGACCGGCAGGCCGAACGTCGCCTCGGTCACGAAGACGTGGCACCGCACCGGCTCGAACGGCAGGCAGGTGGGATCGCGCCGCCGTTTGTAGTCCCCCGAGACGGCGATGGTCAGGCCCTTGTGGCTGACCACAGCCTGCGCCGACCCGAGCACATGGCCGGCCGGGACCAGCGTCACCTCGACCCCGTCGCGCCGAAGGGTCTCGCCATAGGCCACCGGCTCGGCCCGACCGCAGAAGTCCGGGCCGTAGCGCTCCGCCATGATGGCGAGCGTCTGGGGCGTCGCAACGACCACGCCGTGACCGGGCCGGGCGTGGTCGGCATGGCCGTGCGTGATCACGGCCCTGTCGACCGGCACCACGGGATCGATGGCGAAGTCGCCCGGGGGGCACCACAGTCCCCTGGACGTAGGATGAAGCAGGGCCTCGGGGCGCATCGTCGGCATATGGTGGCGCACCGCCGCGCGCGATAGGGAGAGGGCATGTCGACGCCCTCCCTGACGGACCTCTTGCCCCAGCTCGCCTCCGGCGCCGCCCACACCCACGCGCTGGGTTTCGTCTTCGCCGGGGTGGAGGGCCGCAACGTGCGCCTTCGCGTGCCGTGGCGCGAGGATCTGGTCGGAGACGCCGGGACGGGCGTGATCGCCGGAGGCCTCGTCACGACCCTGCTGGATCATGTGGGCGGGCTGGCGGTGTGGACGGCGCTGGACGCCTTCCGGCCGCTGGCGACGCTGGACCTGCGCGTGGACTACATGCGCGCCGCCGCCCCGCGCCGCGACCTGTTCGCCGAGGCGGAATGCTTCCGGCTGACGCACTCCGTCGGCTTCGTCCGGGCCTGGGCGTTCGAAGACGACCCCTCGGATCCCGTCGCGGCCTCGCAGGCGGCCTACATGCTGGATTCCGACGGCGGCCGGCGCGCTGGCCACAACCGGCGCGAGGGAGACGGCGCATGACGGCGCTCGACCGCATCCCCTACGCCGCGTTTCTCGGCCTCAGCGCGCGGCAGGACGACGACCGCCTCGTCGTGACCCTGCCGTTCGCGGATCGTCTGATCGGGAATCCGATCCTGCCCGCGTTGCACGGAGGCGCAACCGCCGCCCTGCTGGAACTGACCGCCATCGCCCAGGTGGCCGAAACCTGGCCCGAAGAGCGACTGCCGAAGCCCATCAACGTCTCCGTCGCCTACCTGCGCTCGGGTCGCCCGCAGGACGTCCATGCGCGTGCGCGCATCGGCAAGGCCGGCCGCCGGGTGGTGCATGTTCTTGCCGAAGCCTGGCAGGACGATCCGGGCCAGCCCATCGCCACGCTGACGGCGCACTTCCTGCTCGCAATATGATTTTCGGTTGTGCTTAATATCGCGTTATGATTGTTTCTCCGCGTGACGCTTCTGTCGCCGGAGGGACTTGGAATGACGCGACGCACCGTGGGCGAGAGCCTCGCCCAGCGCCTTTACGCGGCGGAGACCGCCGTGGACGCCGCCCTGATCGCGGCGGCCGGACTGGCCGCCGAATTGCCGGCCGCGCGATCCGGCGCCCTGCTCTCGGCGGTCACGGGGCAGCGCGCCTTCGACGGGGCGGCCGGGGCCGTGTCCGCCCTCGTCCAGGCCCGCGCGCAGCTGGTTCAGACCCATGGGGTGCTGGCGGCCGTCGCCCGCAAGCTGAAGCTGGACGACCTCGCTGTCGGCCCCGTCGACAAGCCGGAGGACGATCCGCCCATCGGAACTGGCGGCGTTTCGGGACGGAAACCGGTGGAACTCCATCCTGATTCATGTTAACGCGGCGTTTACCGCAGTTAATGAGGGGTAAACGTTCATGGATAAGACCACGGTCATCACCGGCGTCGCCGCTGACCTTCACGCGACCGAGAAGGCCGTCGACGCGGCCATCACCCAGGCCACGACCCTGGTGCAGTCCATGATCGGCGCCCGCGCCGCCCTGTCGATCTCGCCGGTCGCCGGCACGGGCTCGCAGGCCAGGGCCATGGAAACGATCGCCGCGCTGGGCGTCGCCCGCGAAGCCATCGTGGCCTGCCACGCCGAGCTGCAGAAGGACCACCGCCGGATGGGCTGGGGCGTCTACGCCGTCGGTCCGGTGGACAAGCCCGACGATTGGGAGACCCCGATCGGCAGCCCGCCGCCGACCAAGGTCAACCACCTGCGCGTCGCGTCTTAATTCGACGTCATGTACGGAGCCGGGCATTCCGGTTCCGTCGGACTTGCGTCATCATCGCCCCCAAGCTTCGGCCTGGGGGCGTTTTGATGTTGGATACCCTTTACTCCCAGATCGGGGCCGTCATCACCGTGCTGGTGGTGGGCTTCGCCTTCTGGAAGGGCGAGGAGCCGGAGAAGATCGCCGCCGGGGCCTACGGCCTGGGCTGGTTCGCGTCCATGCTCGTGCAGGACGACGGCAATCTTTACGGCATCCAGTGGAGCATGCTGGCCGTCGACGTCGTCATGCTGGGCGTTCTGGGCGCCCTCGTCTGGAAATCGCGTCGTGGCTGGACCGTGTGGGCGACGGCGATGCAGCTGCTCGTGGTCATGAGTCACGTGATGACGCTGGTGGACGTACGCCCATCCGCGTCGTCCTTCTACTTCGTCATCAATCTGGCCGGCTACGGCGTGCTGGTGGCGATCGCGGTCGGCACCTTCTGGACCTGGCAGGAACGCCGCGCCGCGGGGCTGGAATAGGACTTCATTCCTGCTAATCTGCCGCCGAATCACCGGCGACGCCCATGCCCCTGTCACATCCCCGCCTCTGGCGCGCCGTCGACCGTCTGGCGGCGGCGCATGGGCTCAGTCCGTCGGGACTGGCTCGCCGTGCAGGACTGGACGCCACCTCGTTCAATCCGTCGAAACGGGAGACCGGCGGGCGACCCCGCTGGCCCTCGACGGAAAGCCTGAACCGCATTCTGGAGGTGACCGGCGTGTCGCTGGCCGAGTTCGCGGCCCTCGCCGACGACGCCGGTCCCGCCCCCGCCCTGCCCGTTCTGGGTTTGGCGCAGGCGGGTCAGGACGGGTTCTTCGACGAAGCCGGATTGCCCACGGGCGACGGCTGGGGCTGGACCGATCTGCCCCGCCCCGGCCGCAGCCTGTTCAGCCTCGAGATCGTCGGCGACTCCATGGCGCCGCTGTACCGGCCCGGCGACCGCGTCATCGTCGACCGCGACGGCCCGGAACCGAGACGGGGCGACCGCGTGGTGGTGCGCACCCGCACCGGCGAGACGATGGCGAAGGAGCTGGCCCGCACGACCGCGAAGGCACTGACGCTGCGGTCCATCAATCCGGAGCACGCGGACCGCGTCGTGGCGCGCGACGACCTGGACTGGATCAGCCGCATCCTGTGGGTGAGCCAGTAGGCGCGCAGCAAAAAGGCCGCCCCGAAGGGCGGCCTTTCCGTCATCCGCGCGGGGCGGATCAGTAGGTCAGGTAGTTGGCGTTGACCCAGCCGCCGTTCGAAATCTGCACCCACTGGCCCGAAGAGCTGATGGCCTGCAGGGCCTGACCGCGACTGACGCTGCCGATCTGGGCGTAGTTGGTGCCCGGACCCGAGCGGACGCGCACGTTGGTCGTGGGGCGGACGATCGAGGCGTTGGCCGAAGCCCCGGCCCGCGCGCGCTGCTGGTTGCAGCCGATGTAGCTGCCCGCCGCGGCGCCCGCGCCCGCGCCGACCACCGCGCCGAGGGTGCGCTCGTTGCGCGAGATCTGGCTGCCGGCGAGGCCGCCGACGACCGCGCCGATCAGGGCGCCGGCCTGCTGGCGACCGCCCGGAGCGTCGCAGCTGGTGATGCCGTTCGACTGCGCCGAGGCGACGCCGGGGATGGCCGCCGCGGCGGCCAGGGCGGCGCCCGCGATCAGGGTGTTCTTGATGCCGTTCGACATGGCTCATCTCTCCTTCGAGTTGGTCGATGGAGGAAGAATGCCCGGGCTTGCCGGAGTATCCCCTGAACCGCTTGTTGTTTTCGGTTCAGGTTTCAGCCCGCCAGGCGGCCGTCCGCGCCCCGCTCCAGCAACTCGACGGTCTGCGGCAGGCCGTAGATGGCGGCGAACGAGCCGAATCTGGGCCCCTGCTTCTCGCCCAGCAGGACCTCGTACAGCGCGCCGAACCAGGACCGCAGCGGCTCGAAGGCGTGCGCCTTGCCCACCGCATAGACCTCGTTCTGGATCAGTTCGCCGTCCGTCGTGTCCGCCGGCAGGGCGCGCAGACGGTCGGCCAGGTCGCGGAACGCCGCCGCCTCCTGCCCGGTCGGCGGCCGGAACGCCTTGGCCGGACGCACGAAGTCGTCGAAATAGTTCAGGGCATGGCCCATCAGCCGATCCAGCGTCGGCTCCGTCTGCGGCGTCGCCTCGGGCAGGTAGCGGCCCATGTAGGCCCACAGCTGATCCCTGGACGACGCATTGGCCACGCCGACCAGATTGAGCAGAAGGCTGAAGGACACCGGCGACGCGACCGCAGGCGGATCCCCGGCGTGGATCGACCAGACGGCGTTGTCGATCCGCTTCGCGGGCTCCTGCGCCTGATACTGGTCGATGAAGCTCAGATAGTCGTCGATCGCGCGCGGGATGACGTTGAAGTGCAGGCTCTTGGCCGACTTCGGCGACTGGAACATGTACCAGGCCAGGCTTTCGGGGGTGCCGTAGCGCAGCCACTCGTCCATCGTCAGACCGTTGCCCTTGGACTTGGAGATCTTCTTGCCCTCGACGTCGAGGAAGAGCTCGTAGTTGAAGCCTTCAGGGGGCACGCCGCCCATGACGCGGCACAGCTTCGACGACTCGCGCACGCTCTCGATCAGGTCCTTGCCCGACATCTCGTAGTCGACGTCCAGCGCCGTCCAGCGCATGGCCCAGTCGGGCTTCCACTGCAGCTTCACATGACCGCCCGTGACCGGCACGGTCGTGCGCCCGCCGGCGGGGTCGTCGAAGGTGATGGCCCCGGCGTCCACATCCCGCTCCAGCGTCGGGACCTGCAGGACGTGACCCGTCACCGGGCTGATCGGCAGAAACGGCGAATAGGTCGCGCGCCGCTCCTCGCCCAGCGTCGGCAGCATCACCGCCATGACGTCGTCGAAGCGTTCCAGCACGCGCAGCAGCACCGCGTCGAACCGGCCCGAGCGGTACTGTTCGGTCGAGCTCATGAACTCGTAGTCGAAGCCGAATCCGTCGAGGAACGCCCGCAGCCGCGCGTTGTTGTGCGCGCCGAAACTGTCGTGGGTGCCGAACGGGTCCCGCACCTTCGTCAGCGGCAGGTGCAGGTCCTCGCGCAGCATCTCCGCGTTGGGCACACCGTCCGGAACTTTCCGCAGGCCGTCCATGTCGTCGCTGAACGCCACCAGCCGCGTCGGCCAGTGGTCGCCGGTCAGGGCGCGGAAGGCGTTGCGGACCATGGTGGTGCGCGCGACCTCGCCGAAGGTGCCCATGTGCGGCAGGCCCGACGGCCCGTAGCCGGTTTCCAGCAGCACGGGCTTGCGCAAGGCCTCGAAGGTCGCCAGCGCCTCGTCGGCCTTGCCGGCGTCGATCAGAAGCCTGGCGGCCGTGCGGTCCGCGTCCGACAGCCGCTTCTTCAGGACGTGGTCCAGCAGGTTGCGGGCCTGTTCGAAAGGCCACGACCTGGCTTCGCGCGCGAGGGTTTCGAGGTTCTGCAACATGGCGCGGGGTTTGACGCCTGCGCCCCCCGCGGTCAACGGCGCGTCAGGCCGCCGGTCGCTTCGGCAGCTGCATCCAGTTCTCGAAGCTCATCACGATCTGACCGTTCTGGTTGCTGACCTCGGTAATCGTGCGCACCCGGCCGCGGTCGGGCTGCTTCTCCGAAGGCACGATCTCCAGCACCTCGCGCCGCACCGTCAGGCGGTCGCCGGGCCGCACCGGCACGCGCCAGCGCAGGTCGTTGACGCCCAGCCCCAGTAGCGGCACGTCGCCGTAGAGATCAGCTTCCACGAAGTCGCGCATCACACGGCTGGCCACATGCCAGCCGCTGGCGATCAGCCCACCGAAGCGCTTCGCCTGATCGCTGTCGGGATCGACGTGCATCGGCTGCGGGTCGAACTGCCGCGCGAAGTCGATGATCTCCGCTTCCGTGATCTCGAACGGCGCGCTGGTCCAGCTTTCGCCGACGGTCAGGTCGTCCAGGTATCGGTCGGTCATCGGCGTCTCCGGCAGCCTGGCCTCTAGATAGTCCGAGTCCCGCCCGCGTCATCCCCGCCCTTGACCCGCGCGCCGCGTCGTGGCCCTGACCGCCGCCTGATGAAGACCTCCGATTTCGACTTCGACCTGCCCGAGGACCGCATCGCGCTGCGCCCGGCCGAGCCGCGGGACTCCGCGCGCCTGCTGGTCGTGCGAGACGGCGATCTGGAGGACCGGGTCGTGCGGGACCTGCCGGATTTCCTGCGGGCCGGCGACGCCCTGGTGTTCAACGACACGCGCGTGATCCCGGCCCGCCTGTCGGGCGAGCGGACGCGGCCGGGCGAGGCGGGCCAAACCCTGACCGTCGACGTCGAGGCCACGCTGCATCATCGGGACGCGCCCGACGTCTGGTCCGCCTTCATGAAGCCGGGCAAGCGGCTGAAGGTCGGCGACCGCGTGCGGTTCGGGCGGTCGACCGACGGAGCCTGCGCGCTGGGCGCGCTGGACGCCACGGTGGAGGCGAAGGGCGAGGACGGGCTGGTCAGCCTGCGGTTCGACCTGTCAGGGCCGGCGCTGGACGAAGCGATCCGCGACGTGGGCGTCATGCCGCTGCCGCCCTACATCGCGGCGAAACGGCCAGAGGACGACCGCGACCGCTCGGACTATCAGACGGTCTATGCCGCCCATGACGGCTCGGTCGCCGCCCCGACGGCGGGTCTGCATTTCACCCCGGCGCTGCTGGAGGCCGTGCGGGCGAAGGGCGTCTCCACCCATGCGGTGACGCTGCATGTCGGCGCGGGGACGTTCCTGCCGGTCAAGGTCGACGACCTGTCCGAGCACCGCATGCATTCGGAATGGGGCACGGTGTCCGGTGAGACGGCGGCCGCCCTGAACGCGGTGCGCACCGCGGGCGGGCGCATCGTCTGCGTCGGCACCACCTCGTTGCGTCTGCTGGAGAGCGCGACGGGCGAGGACGGCGTGATCCGACCGTTTCACGGCGACACCGCCATATTCATCACGCCCGGCCATCGCTTCCGTGCCGTCGACGTGCTGATCACGAACTTCCATCTGCCGAAGTCGACGCTGTTCATGCTGGTCAGCGCCTTCGCCGGGGTGGAGGCGATGCGGGCCGCCTATGCCCACGCCGTGGCGTCGGACTATCGCTTCTATTCTTATGGCGACGGCAGCCTGTTGTTCCGAAACGAGGTTTCAGCCTGAACCTTGCACAGCCCGGGGGTCTGCTATGATCCCTGCCCTCCCTCGCCATCCTCGCCACCGTGATGGAAATGAGAGTCTTTTTTTCCGAGACTCTCACACTCAACCAGCCAGAGCCGCCTTGCCCTTCCCCTTCGACATCACCGCCACCGACGGCCGCGCCCGCACCGGCGTGCTGAAGACCCCACGCGGGGACGTGCGCACCCCGGCCTTCATGCCGGTGGGCACCGCCGCGACCGTCAAGGCCATGACGGTCGATCAGGTGAAGCAGACCGGGGCCGACATCATCCTGGGCAACACCTATCACCTGATGCTGCGCCCGGGGCCGGAGCGGATGGAGAAGCTGGGCGGGCTTCACAGGTTCATGCGCTGGGACAGGCCGATCCTGACCGACAGCGGTGGATTCCAGGTCATGTCCCTGTCCGGCATCTCGAAGCTGACGGAGGAGGCCGTCACCTTCTCCAGCCACGTCGACGGCTCGAAACACGTTCTGACGCCGGAGCGGTCGATCGAGATCCAGGCGGACCGGATCGGCGCGGACATCTCCATGCAGCTGGACGAGTGCGTCGCCTGGCCGGCCGAGGAGGCGCGCGCCCGCAAAGGCATGGAGCTGTCCGCGCGCTGGGCCAAGCGATCGAAGGACGCCTTCGGCACGCGCGAGACCCAGGCCCTGTTCGGCATCCAGCAGGGGTCGACATATGAACACCTCCGGCGCGAAAGCTCGGAGCGGCTGCGGGAGATCGGGTTCGACGGCTACGCCATCGGCGGCCTGGCGGTCGGCGAGGGCCATCAGGCGATGTGCGAGGTGCTGGACTACGCGCCCGACATGCTTCCCGCCGCCCGGCCCCGTTATCTGATGGGCGTCGGAAAGCCCGTCGATCTGGTCGAGGCGGTGTGGCGGGGCGTCGACATGTTCGACTGCGTCCTGCCGACGCGCGCCGGACGGCACGGTCAGGCCTGGACGTGGGACGGGCCGCTGAACCTCAAGAACGCGCGTTTCGCCGAGGACGAGGCTCCGCTGGACGCCTCGGTCCCCTGCCCGGCCTCGCAGGAGTATTCGCGGGCCTATCTGCACCACCTGATCCGCACCGACGAAATCCTCGGCAAGATCCTGCTGACCTGGCACAATCTGGCCTTCTATCAGGCGCTTAACGCCGCCATGCGGGAGGCGATTTCGGCCGGCGGCTTCGACGCGTTCCGCGCGGATTTCCACGCGCGACACGCCGCAGGGGGGTGACCCCACGCTCGCCCGTCAGGGTTCATCAGCTTGACAGAACGACGATTTATTGGAGAACGCAGATCCGGGAGGCGTTCACCATGACGTTGCAATCCATCTTCTGCCGCCACGCGTGGTACTGGTCCGAACGCCACCGCGCGGACCGCTGCCGCCACTGCGGCAAGATGGCCGACAGCGCCGGCGCTACGGCCACGGCCAGGGAAGCCTTCGCGCCGCCGCCGGTCGCCGCGGCGCCGGCCCGCCCCTTCGAACTGGCGTCGCAAAGGCGGGCCCGGTCGCTGTTCGAACGCCTGGACATGTTGGCGGACGGCGGCGACCTGACCCGGGATGAGGTGCTGCAGACGATCGTGGAGCTGATCGAGGACGGTCAGGCCGCGCGGCCGCGACTGACGTCCGACGTGGCCGCCCGCTACTTCGCGGCGCTGGACGGCGGCCGTCGCGCCCACGCCTGATCGGGCTCAGCGGGGGTTGACCCCGTGGCCGATGGCTTCCGCCCGATCCCGATCGGCGCCCTCCACGCTGGCGATCCAGACGTGGATGTGGTTCGGCGCGGTCGACTGGCGGAACAGATGCTCCAGCGCCCGCCGCCTGCCGTCCTCGACGACGACGACCGTGGTGCGTCCGCCCGCCTCGACCATTTCGCCGTCGTGGATCGGAAACTGGGCGCTGGGGCCGGCATAGATCATCAGCTGGGCCACGCCGCCCTTTCGCACCGTCCAGACCTGGAAGTCCGGGCCCGGTCGGCCGGCCGTCAGGGCATAGCCCTCAGGCAGGGTCACGGCGAACGGCAGGGCGTCGATCTCGGCCCGGGTCAGCGCGCGCGGCGCGGCGGGAGCCGTGGCCACCGGGGCCGGGATCGGCGTCGCCGCGGCCGGCAGTGACGCTGCGGGCGTCATGACCGGGCGCGGTGCGGGGGCGGACGCGGACGTCGGCGCCGGAACCGGCGCGTCGGCCGGTGCGACGGCGGCGGGCGCGGGACGGGTCTGCGGCGCCTCGACCGGGGCCGGAGCGGTCGATGCCGGACGCGCCGGCATGGCGTTGAGATCGCCGGTGTAATCCGGCGTGGACTGGGCGGCGGCCGCGCCTGCGAGCGTCAGCGTCGACAGGGCGGCGGCGAGGGCAATCGGGCTGCGGGTCATGAAGCCAGCTTCTCCCCTTCGTCGGCCGGGGGCAAGCGGAGTTCAGGCGGCCGGCAGCTCGATCCAGAAGGCGGCGCCGGCGCCGGGCGCGGAATCCACGCCGATCGTGCCGCCCTGAAGCTCCGTCAGGCGCTTCGCGAGCGCCAGACCGATGCCGTGCCCCTCGATGGCCGACCGTTCGAGGCCCAGCCGGTTGAACGGTTCGAACAGCTGGGCCTGCTTCTCGACCGTCAGGCCGGAGCCCCGGTCCACGACCTCGATGCGGACGCCGCGGGGAATGCGGCGCGCGACGAAGCGCACGACGCCGCCCCCGGCGCCGTACTTGACCGCATTGCTGGCCAGATTGCCGACCACCTGGGCCAGACGCTGGGAATCGGCCAGGGCGACCAGGCCATCGCCGGCGCAATCCATTTCGAAGCGAAGGCCCACGGCTTCGGGCCGCAGGGCCACCGTGCGGCGCACGTCCTCCAGCAGACCGGGCACGTCGGTGGGGCGCAGGTCGACCTTGACCGCGCCGGCTTCCGCCCGGGCCACGTCCAGCAGGTCGTGGGCCAGGGCCTCCACCTGACGGGCGGTGCGCACCATCATGTCGGCCATTTCGGCCTGCTGCTCGGTCACCGGGCCCAGCTGGCCGCCCCTCCACAGGTCGCCGATGCCGATGACGCCGCCGATCGGGCTCTTGATCTCGTGCGCCACGTTGGCCAGCAGGCGCGACTTGGACTCGGAGGCGGCCTCGGCGCGCAGGCGGCCCAGCCGGGCGCGCTCCGTCAGGGCGTCGCGCTCTTCCAGCAGGGCGGCGATCAGGAAGATCGGCAGGCAGCCCAGGAAGACCATGGTCTGGGCCAGCAGTGCCCGGTCGGCCAGAGCCACCTCCGGAGCGGAAAAGGGACCCACGCCCGCCATGGCGCCGCCGACGGCCGACAGGGTCACCAGCACCAGCGCCGCGGCGGTGCCGAGAACGCGCAGGCGGGCCGCGACCAGGATCATCACCGGAATGATCGCCAGCCCCATGGGCGACTGGATGACGACGAACACGGCCGTCGTCACCGCCGCGACCAGCGCCATCAGAAGCGTGGCCTCGACGGCCCGCCACGGACGCTTCAGGGCGGACAGGTGCGGACGCGTCAGGGACACGCCGAAGGCCCCGAACACGGCCAGGCCCAGCGCGTGGCCGAACCACCAGGTCTGGAACGAGGTCAGCGGATCGGCGCCCGCCGTGGCCGTCAGCCAGATCGCGGTGAAGGCAGCGGCGGGGATCGGGGCCAGCACGGCCCCCGCGAGAAGAAAGCGCAGGGCCCCGTCGACGGTCGACAGGTTCAGCGTCGGTGCGAACCGCCTGACCAAGACCACGGCCCCCACGATCTCGATCATGTTGGCGATCGTGAACATGACGGACAGGCCCGGCGGATTGCCCGCCAGAACCTCGCCGGCCATGATGCCGACCGCCAGCAGGCCGCCGAAGCACAGATCGTAGGCGCGATCACGCGAGGTGCGCAGCCAGACCGCGGCCGCCAGCCCCCCCCGCGCCCCAGAGGGCGGCGACCAGGCCGGCCGAACGCGCGAAATTGATCGCCGCGACGACCAGGATCAGCACGCCCATCGCGGTCAGGATCGGTACGAGAGGCTGGGCGAAGAAGGCGGAGGCGCCCTGTGCGACCGGTGTCGTCGGCGCGCGCGACGGCGTCGCGTCGGACACGGGTTCGGCCATATCGAGCGCGCGGCTCAGGGGCATGGGAGGTTCACTCGGGCGGCAGATGTCCCCGAATGAACCACAGGTTCCCTAACGATCCCCTGCGACCTCGCCCAGCGCATGGTTCAAGGCCCGGACCGCGGCGGCCGGGCCTTGGGGATGATCCCAGACCGCCGAGCTGACGGCGACGAAGTCCGCACCGGCGCGGGCCACGGCCCCGGCGTTCTCCGGCGTGATTCCGCCGATGGCGACGCAGGGAATCTCCATCGTTTCCTGCCATATGGTCAGGACGTCCGCGTCCGGCCGGTGCGTCGTCTCCTTGGTCGCGGTCGGGAAGAAGGCGCCGAAGGCGACGTAGTCGGCCCCGGCCTCGGCCGCCTCCATGGCCAGATGCCGGCTGTCGTGACAGGTCACGCCGATCATGGCGTCCCGGCCCATGAGACGCCGCGCCTCGGCCACCGAGGCGTCGCCCTGTCCCAGATGCACGCCGTCGCAGCCGAACCTCGCCGCCAGATCAGGTCGGTCGTTCAGGATCACGGCCACGCCGCGCGCGCGGGCGATCGGCGCAAGTCGGCCGACCGCCGCCTCGATCTGCGCGTCCGATGCCGGCTTGAGGCGGATCTGCAGCGCCGCCACATCGCCGGCGTCCAGCGCCTCCTCCAGCCGCGTGGCGAAGGCGTCGACGTCGGCGATCGCCGGCGGCGTGATCAGGTAGAGGCGGCAGGGCGGGCGGGCGGTCATGTCCCCTCCTCCCGCGCGCGGGGGCGGGCGTCAACCGCGGCCATGCGAACGACTTGCATTCGCCTCGTTCCGCCTGTTAAAGCGAACCAGTCGCATCTTCTTCGAGCGTGTTCGCGTGTACGTCTGCAACTGCAACGGCCTTCGTCAGCGGGACGTGCGCCAGGCCATCGAGGCCGGGGCACAGCGGCCGCGCGACGTCTTCGCCCGCCACCAGTGCCAGGCGCAGTGCGCCAAGTGCGTGTGCGACATGCGGAAAATGATCGACGAGACCCGCCAGGCGTTCGCCATGGCGGCGGAATAGGCGCTTCCGACTTTCACTCGCATTTTCAATGTGATGAGAAGTGTTCGCAGGTGAACACTTCGGGTGGCCGCGTGTTATCCTGATGGGAGTCGCGGCCCGATCGCGCGCCGCCCCCCGCTTCGAGGAAGACGATCATGAAGGCCGATCCCGCCATCATCCGCACGCTCAACGCCGTGCTGACCAACGAGCTGACGGCGGTGAACCAGTACTTCCTGCACGCCCGCATGTTCGAGAGCTGGGGTCTCAAGCACCTCGGCAAGGTCATCTACGACGAGAGCATCGGCGAGATGAAGCATGCCGACATGCTGATCAAACGCGTGCTGTTCCTCGACGGCCTGCCGAACCTGCAGGACCTGCACAAGCTGAAGATCGGCGAGACCGTCGTGGAGTGCCTGGGCGCCGACCTGCAGCTGGAGCGCGGCGGACGCGAGACGTTGATCGCCGGCATCGCCCAGTTCGAGGAGGCCCGCGACTACGTCAGCCGCGAGATCCTGCAGCACATCCTGTCGGACACCGAGGAGCACATCGACTTCCTCGAGAACCAGTTCAAGCTGATCGAGATGATGGGCGAGCCCAACTACATCCAGTCGTCTCTTGGCGAGATCGGTCCGGACGGGTCGGCGACGGGGAAGTGATCCCCGTCACCTGACCTCCCGCGCACTCAGGTGCGCCACCGCCAGGATCAGGACCAGAGCGCCGAGGCCGCCGCCCAGACCCAGGGCCGTGTTCACGCGCCACGCCTCGGTCGCCAGCATGTTCACCGGCATCTGCCACGGGAAGAAGACGCCCTGCTTCGCGGCTGTGGCGACCACCGAGAAAAAGGTGCCGCCGATGCCGATGGCGAGGGCGGGCACGAAGCTGGAAAATCGCATGGCCGTCCAGAACTGGATCGCGGTCAGCAGGATCGCGGCCAGCCACATGCGCCCGACGACGGTGAGATGCTGGATCACGGCCAGATCGCCGGTCGGTTCCAGCACCGGCTTGATCGCCACGGCGGCGCGGACGGCCCCATAGGTCACCGCCAGGTTCAGCAGGCTCATGGCCCCCACGACCGCCAGCACGCAGGCGGCCTTGGCGGCATAGAGCGTCCAGCGCGGCCGCGGCAGGGCGCGCAGATGGTCCCACGCCCTGGGGCCATGCTCCATGTGGGCGACCAGCGCCGTCAGGGCCGTGACGCTCATGGGCAGCATGAAGAAGGCCCAGATGCCGGCCGAACTGCCCAGCCACATCTCCCACGTCATGGGCGCCTTGCCGCGCAGCATGTTGAAAAAGATGAAGGTGCCGATCAGACACGGGGCCGCGACGGCCAGCAGCAGGGCCAGCGAGCGGTTCAGCTTGCGGGCCTCGACGATCAGGGCGGCGAGCATCAGGCGAACTCCTTCGTGCGTGCGGGCGTCGCGGCGGGCGCGGAGGCCTGGCGGTAGATGCCTTCCAGCGAGCGCGCCCGCGCGCCGATGGCGAACACGCCGACCCCGGCCCCCACGAGGGCGCGATTGAGCCCGGCGACGGCCGCGTCATGATCCTCGCCGGGGCGCAGGCGGGCGATCAGATCGCCGTCGTCCGCAACGACCGTGAGGTCGCGACCGCGCAGCACCTGGGTCGCCCTGACCGCGTCGTCGACCCGCAGGGCGATTTCGGGCGCCTGATCGGCCTTGAGCCGGGCCAGCTCGCCCTCGAGAACCAGTCTCCCCTCATGCACGATGCCGACGTGGGTGGCGGTCTGCTCGATCTCGCCGAGCAGGTGACTGGACAGGAGGACGGTCGCGCCGGTGCGGTCAGGCAGGGACTTCAGGAAGCGGCGCATGTCGGCGATGCCGTCGGGATCCAGCCCATTCGTCGGCTCGTCGAGGATCAGCACGGGCGGCGCGCCCAGCATGGCGCGGGCCAGACCCAGACGCTGCCGCATGCCCAGCGAATAGTCCGACACCCGGCGACGGCCGTTTTCGACCATCTCGACCACTTCCAGCACCCGGTCGACCTCGGTGGCCGAGAGACCCAGCAGGGCGCGGGTCAGGTCCAGGTTCTCGCGGCCCGAGAGATTGGCGTAGAATCCGTGCGCCTCCAGCAGGGCGCCGACCTTGCGGGCGGCGGCGATGCGGTCCGCGGCGACGTCCACGCCGCCGACGAAGGCGGACCCCGCCGTGGGCCTCAGCAGGCCCAGCAGCATCCTGAGCGTCGTGGTCTTGCCGGCGCCGTTGCGGCCCAGAAAGCCGTAGACGGCCCTGTCCGGCACGGTCATCGACACGCCGTCCACCGCCAGCTGCCGGCCGAACTTGCGCGTCAGCCCCCTCGTCTCGATCGCCGCCATGGCCGCCCCGTTCGTTTAAGTCCGAGCTAAAGTTGCAAAGCGGTGTCGTTTAAGTCAAGATTAAATATCAGACAGCTTGGAGCGCCCCGTGAGCCAGACCGACCTGACCCGTTTCCGCACCATGTGCGGCCAGTTCCGCTGGCTGGCGGTGTTCATGGTCGTGACCATCGGCGGGGGCGTGACCTTCGCCCTGCTGGTCGCACCGCTGTGGTTGTGGATGCGCGACGGGCGCGAGCCCTACTCGGCCCTGTCCGTCATGGGACTGATCTGGTTCACGCCGATCGTCTTCTACCTGTTCGGAGTCTGGAGCATCGGCTCGGCGCTGGGTCAGATCGCCAGAGGCAGGCTGATCCAGCCGGTGCTGGCATCGGCGTTGCGGAGGGTCGGCCTGGCGCTGGGCGTGGGCGGCCTGCTGAGCGTCTTCGTCGTGCCGAACGCCATGCGGTGGCTGGGGAACGTCCAGAGCAGCTATCTGAATTTCGACGTCGCGAGCATGACGCTGGGCATGATGGGCGGGGCCCTGTTCCTGCTGGGTCGCGTGATGGACCAGGCGGGGCGGATCCAGGCCGAACTGGACGAGATGATCTGATGCCGGTGCGCGTGACGCTGGACGCCCTGATCGTCCGCAAGGGGCTGAAGGCCAAGGATCTGGCCCAGACCGTGGGCTTGTCGGAGACGCAACTGTCGCTGTTCCGCTCCGGCAAAGTGAAGGGCATCCGCTTCCGGACGCTGGCACGGCTGTGCGCCGCGCTGGACTGCGCGCCGGGCGACCTGCTGGGCTACGATTTCGATCCCCGGGACCTCGAGTCCGTCGAGGACGAGTGATCCCCCGGGAGCGCGGCGCGTTGCCGCTGGGACCGGGCGCCGCATGCTGCTCCGGTCCGGTCAGGCGTATTCACCGACCGATGAATATTTGAGGCCGGCCGATGGACTTCGACGCCCTGCTGCTGTCGCGGATGCAGTTCGCCTTCACGATCGCCTTCCACATCCTGTTCCCGGCCTTCACCATCGGTCTGGCCAGCTTTCTGGCGGTGCTGGAAGGCCTGTGGCTGTGGACCAGGCGGGACGCCTTCAAGGTCCTGTACCTGTTCTGGATCAAGATCTTCGCCATCAGTTTCGGCATGGGCGTCGTGTCGGGGGTGGTGATGAGCTACCAGTTCGGCACCAACTGGTCGGAGTTCATCCGCCTGACGGGCGGCGTCATCGGCCCGTTGCTGGCCTATGAGGTGTTGACGGCCTTCTTTCTGGAGGCCTCGTTCCTCGGCGTCATGCTGTTCGGCTGGAGCCGGGTGGGCAATCGGCTGCATTTCCTGTCGACCGTGCTGGTCGCCGTGGGGACCACCATCTCCGCCTTCTGGATCCTGTCGGCCAACAGCTGGATGCAGACGCCCGCCGGGTTCGAAATCCTGGCCGACGGAACGTTCGTCGCCACCGACTTCCTGCAGGTCATCTTCAATCCCAGCTTCCCGTCGCGGCTGGCGCACATGCTGCTGGCGGCCTTCCTGACCACGGCGCTGGTGGTCGGCGCGGTGTCGGCCTGGCATCTGTTGAAGGCGCGTCGTGACCCGCAGCACCCCGGGGTCGTGGAGAGCCGGGTCGCACTGGTCATGGCCATCGGTCTGGTGGCCGTCGTCGCGCCCCTGCAACTGGTGGTCGGCCACTGGTCGGGCGAGGTGGCGCATCACCATCAGCCGTCCAAGCTGGCGGCGATCGAAGGCTATTGGGAGACGCGGCCGGATCAGCCGCTGATCGTGTTCGGCGTGCCCGACCGCCGCATCCAGGACAACCGTTTCGAGGTGGCGATCCCCGGTCTGGGCAACGTCGTCCAGAACGTGCCGCGCGACGAGGCGATCACCGGACTGGACGCCTTTCCGGTCGCCGATCAGCCGCCGCCCGTCATCCCGTTCTTCGGGTTCCGCATCATGGTGGGCCTGGGCCTGCTGATGATCGCCCTGGGGGCGTGGGGCGCATGGCTGACGCTGCGCCGCAAGGTGTTCGACAGCGGCGCCTTCCTGCGCTTCGCCGTCGCCATGGGCCCCGCGGGCTTCGTGGCGGTGCTGGCCGGCTGGATGGTGACGGAGGTGGGGCGCCAGCCTTGGGTCGTCTACGGCGTGCTGCGGACCGCCGACGCGGTGTCGCCGGTGCTGGCCAGTCAGGTGGCGACGTCGCTGACGGCCTATGTGCTGGTCTACGCCGTCGTCTTCACGGCGGGCGCGCTGTTCATACTGCGGCTCATGAAGGAAGGCCCGGTGGCGGCGATCGTCGCACCGGCCCCGCGGCAGGACCGCGCGCCGGGGACGCCGCTGGCCAAGGCGCCCGAAGATCCGCCGGGAGACCCGTCATGACGCTGGACCTTCCGTTGATCTGGGCGGGGCTGCTGGCGGCCGCGGTGCTGCTGTATGTGCTGCTGGACGGCTTCGACCTGGGCATAGGCATCCTGTTCCCCTTCGCCCGCTCGAAGGAGGACCGGGACGTCATGATGAACACCGTCGCGCCGGTGTGGGACGGCAACGAGACCTGGCTGGTCCTCGGCGGAGGCGGACTGCTGGCGGCCTTTCCCCTCGCCTACTCCGTGCTGATGCCGGCGCTGTACCTGCCGGTGCTGCTGATGCTGGGCGGGCTGATCCTGAGGGGCGTGGCGTTCGAGTTCCGGTTCAGGGCGCGGGCGCGCGGGCGGGCGTTCTGGACCCGGATGTTCTCCGGAGGGTCGATCCTGACCACCTTCGCGCAGGGGCTGATCCTGGGCGGCTTCATCCAGGGCGTGACGGTCGCCGACGACCGGTTCGGGGGCGGCCAGTTCGACTGGCTGACCCCCTATGCCCTGCTGGTCGCGTGCGGCCTGACGGCCGGCTATGCCCTGCTGGGCGCCAGCTGGCTGATGCTGAAGACGAAGGATGATCTGCACGGCGACGCCCGGACGTGGACGCGCTGGTCGGCCGTCGCCGTCGCGGTCCTGCTGGTCGCGGTCAGCGTGGCCACCCTGCTGGTCCATCATCGGGTGGGGATGCGCTGGGGCGTCGACATGTCGGAGTTCCAGATCCGGTGGGACATGCTGGCGCCGCGCCTGGCCATTCCCGCCTTGGGCCTCGCCGGCCTGGGGCTGGTGGCGGTCGGCCTGAGGCGGGGCTCGCACGTGCGGCCGTTCGTCGGGGCGCTGATGATCTTCCTGTCGGGCTATCTGGGCCTGGCGGTCGGCTTCGTGCCCTACGTCGTGCCGTATGCCATCGATTTTCGGCAGGGCGCGGCGCCGGACAACGCCCTGGGGCTGATGCTGGTCGGGGCGGTCGTGATCGTTCCCATGATCCTCGCCTACACGGCGTGGGTGTACTGGGTCTTCAGAGGCAAGGTCGATGCCGAGACGGGCTATCATTAGGCCGGACCCGCCGGCGGAGCCGGGCGCGCCCAAGGCGCCGCTGGCCCGGCGGCTGGCGTGGTTCGCGGGCCTGTCGCTGGCGTCGGCGGCGGCGGTGGCGGCGGTCGCCTATGCCCTGCGCGCCCTGCCTTTCATGGGCGCCGGCTGAGCGGAACCGGATCGCCGTGCCCGGACTTTTCCCTCCGTTCGCCGGAGGAGGCCCGCATGAGCGTCGAAGACACCCTGGACCAGGCGCTGGACGGCGCGGCGGATTTCCTGAACGCGGGCGACCGCCCGGCCCACCACGTGGCGCTGGGGCTGGCGCTGACGGTCGGGTTCGCCCTGGCGTCGGCCGCGCTGGCCAAGGGCGTGGTCGAGCCGAGACGGCGCAGTCGGGCGCAGGCGGCGCACCATGAAGGTCCCGTGACCGAGCGGCCGCGCGGGTCACTGGGCCTTCTGATCCCCGCCGTGTTCTCGGCGACGACGCTGTCGGCCCTGCGCGTCTGGAACGCCCCGTCGCGGAAGGAGCGGACGACGGCCCTGTCGTTGTGGGCGGTGGCGCAGGCGGCCAATGCGGCGCTTCTGGCCTTCCGGCCGTCCAGCCGCTTCGGCCAGATCGCCGCGGCCATGACGTCGGCCGGGCTGGCCGCCGCCTTCGCCCATGAGGCCCGGCGCGTGGACGTCGGCGCCGGCAAGCTGGCCGCGCCCTTCGGCGTCACCACGCGGATCGCCAACCGGGTCGAGGAGCGGGCGACCGTCCACTGACCGTCGGCTTGCCGCGGCGCCCGCCGTCGTCTAGGGACTGCGCCCGTTCCGCGCGCCGCGTCGGCCGCGCCTCTCAGACAGCGAATCCCTATGGCCAAGATCAACGGCAACACCATCAAGCCGGGCATGGTGCTTCAGCACAACGGCGGCCTGTGGGTCGTGACCAAGGCCAGCCACGTCAAACCGGGCAAGGGCGGCGCCTTCGCCAACGTCGAGGCCAAGAACCTCGAGACCGGCAACAAGCTGAACGAGCGCTTCCGGTCGGAAGACAAGGTCGAACGCGTCACGCTGGAGCAGAAGGACTTCTCCTACCTGTACGACGGCGGCGACAGCCTGGTGTTCATGGACGACGCCACCTACGAGCAGATCGAACTGCAGAAGGACTGGGTGGGCGAGGAGCGCATCCCCTATCTGCAGGAAGGCATGAAGGTCGTGATCGAAATGCACGAGGAGCGTCCGATCGGTCTGGAGCTGCCCGAGCAGGTCACCCTGACCGTCGCCGAGACCGAACCGACGGTGAAGGGCCAGACGGCCTCTTCCTCCTACAAGCCCGCCATCGCCGACAACGGCGTGCGCATCATGATCCCGCCCTACATGTCGGCCGGCGAGCGCATCGTCGTCGACACGACGACCGGCGAATACGTGCGCCGCGCGGACTGAGTTTCGCGGCTCCGAACGGCGCCGTCAGCGTTTGAACTTCTCCGCATGACCGGGCACGGCGCCTTTCAGGTCATGCGGACCAGGAGATCCCCATGGCCCTCGCCTCCGCCCTGCTGCAAGTCATGATGGACGCGGTCCGCAAGACCGCCCGCCCGATGCTGCGCGACTTCGGCGAGGTCGCCCAGCTGCAGGTGTCCCGCAAGGGCCCGGCCGACTTCGTCACCGCCGCCGACGTCAAGGCCGAGCAGACCCTTTTCGAACTGCTGACCAAGGCCCGCCCCGGCTACGGCTTCCTGGGCGAGGAGCGCGGCATGATCGAGGGAACGGACAAGACCCACACCTGGATCGTCGACCCGATCGACGGCACGACCAATTTCATGCACGCCATGCCGCAGTTCGCCATCACCGTGGCCCTGCAGCGCACGGATCACGACGGCCGCAACGAGATCGTGGCGGGGGTGACCTACAACCCCGTGCAGAACGAGATGTTCTGGGCCGAAAAGGGCAAGGGCGCGCACCTGAACGACGCGCGGATCCGGGTGTCGGGACGCAAGGATCTGGCCGACGGGCTGATCTCGACGGGCCTGCCCTTCCTCGGCCGCCCCGGTCATGCGCAGGCGATCAAGGATCTGCACGGCGTCGGCCAGCGCGTGGCCGGCATCCGGCGTCTGGGCGCCGCCTCGCTGGACCTGGCCTGGACGGCGGCCGGACGTTACGACGCCTTCTACGAGCGCGGCCTGAACGTCTGGGACGTGGCGGCCGGCGTGCTGCTGATCACCGAGGCCGGCGGCGTGGTCACCACCGTCGACCAGGACGGCGACCCGCTGAACGGCCGGCAGATCGTGGCCGGCGGTCCCGACATGCAGTCCAACCTGCGCAAGGTGCTGCAGTCGGCCTGAGGCCGCTCACTCGCCCCTGAACTGAAGCTCGGCCAGACGGGCGTACAGGCCGCCGCGCGCGACCAGATCATGGTGCGTGCCCTCCTCCACCACCCGGCCGCCGTCGATGACGACGATGCGGTCGGCGCGCAGCACCGTGGCAAGCCGGTGGGCGATGACCAGGGTGGTGCGCTCCTCCATCGCCTGATCCAGAGCGGCCTGCACCAGATGCTCGTTCTCGGAATCCAGCGCGCTGGTCGCCTCGTCCAGGAGCAGGATGGGCGCGTGCCGGATCAGGGCACGGGCGATGGCCAGACGCTGGCGCTGGCCGCCCGACAGGGTTTTGCCGCGTTCGCCCAGCGGCGTGTCGAAGCCCTGCGGCAGGGCCTCGATGAAGCCGCGGGCCTGCGCGCGGTCGGCGGCGTCGCGCAGCTCCTCGTCCGTCGCGGTCTCGCGGCCGAAGCGGACGTTCTCCGCCGCCGAGCCGGAGAACAGGGGCGCCTCCTGCGACACCCACGCGAAACGGCCGCGCACCTGTCCGGGATCGGCCTGCCGTACGTCGACGCCGTCGACGGACACGACGCCCGCCTGCGGATCGTAGAAGCGCAGCAGCAGCCGGAAGACGGTCGACTTCCCCGCACCCGACGGGCCCACGAGGGCGACGGTCTCGCCGGGACGGACGGTCAGGGAGAAGCCGTCCAGCGCGGGAAGGTCGGGGCGGCCCGGATAGGCGAAGTCGACGCCGGACATCGACACCTCGCCGCGCGGCGGCTCAGGCAGGGCGCGCGGCTTGACGGGGGGGGCGATCAGGGGTTCAGCCCGCATCAGCTCGTCGATCCGCTCCATGGCCCCGGCGGCCTTCTGCACGTCGCCCCAGCTTTCGCCCAGGGCGCCCACGGCGCCGCCGGCGAAGGTGGACAGCAGCACGAACTGCAGCAGGGCGCCCGGGCTCATGCGTCCGGCCACGACGTCCTGGGCTCCAAGCCACAACACCAGCGTCACGCCGCCGAACATCACGCCGATGATCAGGGCGGTCATGACGGCGCGGGCCCGCATGCGCTTGATCGAGGTGGCGAAGGACGCCTCGACCGCCGACTCGAACCGGCCGATCGCTGTGGCCTCGCGGCCGAAGGCCTGCACGGTCTCGACGCCGTCCACGCTCTCTCCCGCCGAAGCGACCGCTTCGGCGAAGGCGTCCTGGGTCTTCACCGTCAGGCGGCGCACGACCCGTCCGAACAGGAACAGGGGCACGATCAGCACCGGCACGACCAGCACGACCAGACCGGTCAGCTTGGGCGAGACGAAGAACAGCAGGATGATCGCGCCGACCAGGGTCAGCAGATTGCGCAGGGCATAGGAGACCGAGGTGGTCAGCAGCGTCTCGACCAGGGCGATGTCGGTCGTCAGGCGGGACAGAACCTCTCCGGTCCGCATCCTGACGTAGAAGCCGGGGTCCAGCGTCAGCACGCGGCGGAACAGGCCCTCGCGCAGGTCGGCGACGATGCGCTCGCCCGTGCGCGTGACGAAGTAGTAGCGGAAGGCCGTCGCCAGTCCCAGGAAGAGGGCGTTCAGGCCCAGCAGGCCAAACCAGAAGTTCAGGCCCGCTCCGCCGCTGAGGAAGCCGTTGTCGATGGCGCCGCGGGCGGTCACCGTCAGGCCCAGCGAGGCGGCCGTGGACAGGATCAGCCACAGGGCCGCCATACCCGCATGGCCGGCGTGCGCGGCCGCATAGGGCAGCAGCCGGGCCAGCGGCCGGACGTTGCGGCTGCGTTCGCGGCGGTCGCCGGCCTCGGACATCCGCTCGCTCAGCTGGGCCCCCGCGCCGGGGCGGCCGACGGCGGTGGACGAGGCGGAGGCGGAGGCGTCGGTCATGGCCGCGCCTCTTGCCCCGGAACCGTCTCCGGTGTAAACGCCCGCGCTCGCCGCAGGCCCGTCCTGCGGCTTACGTCATTTCAGCGCACCGACGGTCGGCATCGTCACCGCGCGTTTCTGGACCGGATCATCGCCATGAAGGCCGACACCCACCCCGACTACCACTTCATCACCGTGACGATGACGGACGGCAGCACCTATCAGACGCGCTCGACCTACCAGAAGGAAGGCGCGACCCTGAACCTCGACATCGATCCGCTGACGCACCCGGCCTGGACCGGCGGCAACGCCCACCTGATGGACCGCGCCGGCCGCGTGTCGAAGTTCAACAACAAGTTCGGCGGCTTCATCAAGAAGTGAGCCCGTCTCCGGCGCGTGTGCGCCGGGACACAAGATCGCGACATCGCGTCGCCGGAGCGCCGGTCCCATGGGGCCGGCGCTTTCGATTCGACCGGAACGTCGATAAGCTTGCCGACGTTTCCCACATATGGGGCGTCGGGCGGCCCTTCACGTCGCCCGCATCGTGAGACGGACTGGACATGAATCGTCGCGAATTGGGTTTCGGCGTCGCCGCGGCGGCGATGACGGGCGCGGGCGCAGCCCCGGCCTGGAGCCAGTCGAGGGACCCCGACGCGGTCCAATTCTACAACACCTTCAACGATCAGCTGGCGCGTCTGCCGGCGGCGCTTCAGCCCGATGTCCGCGCCTTCTACGAGAAGAACGGATGGACCCCCGTCTGGACCGCGCCGCGGCTGCAGCAGCTGCGCGCCGTGGCCGCGCGCGCCGAGCGCCACGGTCTGGCCGAGAGCGACCATTTCGATTTCCAGACCCTGGCGGCGGACCGCGCGCGGTCCGAGATGCTGACCACGGCGGCCCTGCTGTCCTATTGCCGCGTGCTGTCCGAGGGCCGCATCCGTCCCGAGACGGTCGAGGACCTGTGGGAGATGCGCAAGAACCGCGTCGACCTGCCGGCCGGCCTGCACGACGCCCTGGCCCGCAACGCCCTGCTGGACTGGGCCGAGGGGCTGGCGCCGACCGACATCGGCTATGCCAACCTGTCGGCCGGCTACGTCCGCTACCGGCGTCTGATCCGCGACGGCGGCGGCTGGCCGGCGTTCCGTCCGGGCGCCAACATCGAGCCGGGCCAGAGCGACGCCCGCATCCCCGTGCTGATCGACCGTCTGGTGGCCGAGGGCGACCTTTCGGCCGCGGACGGCGGCCGCCTGAAGGCCCAGGGCGTCGTCTACGGCCCCGAGCTGCAGGAGGCCGTGCGCGGCTTCCAGGTGCGGCACGGCCTGCTGGGCGACGGCCGCATCGGCTCGGGCACCCAGCGCTCGCTGTCGGCCACGGCCGAGAACCGCGCCCGGCAGATCGCGCTGAACCTGGAACGCCGCCGCTGGCTGGCGCGCGACGTGCCCGACGAGCGGATCGAGGTGAACACCGCCGCGGCCATCATGGTCTACTGGAAGGACGGCCGCCCGGTCCATTCCAACCGCGTCGTCGTCGGCACTCCGGCCAACCAGACGCCCAGCCTGGAGCGCCCGTTCGCCTCGGTGGTCGCCAATCCGCCCTGGTACGTGCCGGCCGGCATCGCGCGGAACGAGATTCTGCCCAAGGGCCCCGGCTACCTGGCCGCCAACGACATGTACGTGCAGAACGGCACGGTCATTCAGCGCGCCGGGCCGCGCTCGGCGCTGGGCTACGTGAAGTTCGAGCTGCAGGACAGCTACGCCATCTTCCTGCACGACACGCCGTCGAAGGCCGCGTTCAACAACGCCTATCGCCATCGCTCGCACGGCTGCGTGCGGGTGCAGAACGCCGTCGACTTCGCCCGCCTGCTGCTGTCGCCGGACCCCGCCAAGCTGGGCGAGTTCGACACGGCGCAGGACAGCCGCCGCACGACGCGCGTCACCACCGGCCGCGAGATCGGCGTGCGCCTGCTGTACTGGACGGCCTTCGTCGACGGTCAGGGCCGGGTCGCGTTCCGCGAAGACGTCTACAAGCGCGACGACAAGCTGGCCGATGCCCTAGGCATCGCGGTCAACCTGCCGGCCCCGGTCATCGACGGTCAGGCCGACGCCAACGACGTCGGGCCATAGGGATCAGTTCCGAAAGGCGGCGGCCAGACGCTCCATCTGGCTCAGCACCGGATTGACCGGCGCCTCTGCCTCGACGTCGACGTACATGCGGCGGTCCAGATGCAGGGCGCGCTCGTACAAACGTTCGGCGCTGACCACGTGCTCGATCAGGGCGATCGGCAGGTCCGGATGCGTCGGCTCCGTGCGCAGGCGCAAAGAGGCGAGGCGGTAGCGGGCGTCGCAGGCGGCGTCGGCCGTCATGTCGCCCTCGCGCACCGCGCGCTGGACCAGCAGCCACGACGCCATCTGCATCAGCCGGGTCGTCAGCGACATGCTTTCGGAGGCGTAGGCCAGCGCCGCGGCGCGGCTCAGCAATTTGGACTCGCGACGCCCGTCGCCGTCCAGATAGGCGGCGACCTCCTCGACCAGTTCCATGCCCTCCCGGAAGGTGCGCTCGAACAGTTCGGAGGCGGCGAACTCGCGCACCACGACCGCGCGCGGCCGACCGGAGGCGACGTCGGGACCGGCGTCGTCAATCATGGAATCCATCGACAGCATACGGGAACTCTCGGCACGCGCGGACGAACGGGGCCCACGGCCCCGTCGTGTGCAACGGTCATGCCAGCGCCGGGCACCCGCGTCACCGTCCGAAGTTGAACAAGGCGTCGGCCGCCGACTTCTGGTCCGCCTTCTTCGTCATGGCGGCGCGCGTGCGGGCGATCTCGGCCTCCAGCGCCGCGATGCGCTCCTCACAATCCTCCACGGAGCGCAGGTCGAGGTCCTCGCGCGCCAGCTCGGCCAAGGGTCCGCGCACGCGCTGGGGCTCCAGATCCTCGAACGACATGACGGCCTCCATGGCGGCGATCGGCGCAGCCCTCTATGAAGCGCGCGGGCGCGGCGCTTGGCAAGCGAGGACCGGATGCGGGCGATCGGGATCGAGGGCGGGTCGGGGCCGGCGGAGGCCCTGCGGCCGGTCGAGGTCGCGGACCCCGTGCCCGCGCCCGGCCAGATCCTGATCCGGGTCGAGGCCGCCGGCGTGAACCGGCCGGACCTTCTGCAGCGCGCAGGACTGTATCCCCCGCCCCCGGGCGCCAGCCCCACCCCTGGCCTGGAAGTGGCGGGAACCGTCGTCGCTCTTGGGGAAGACACGGTCCGGTGGAAGGTGGGAGACCGCGTCTGCGCCCTGCTGGGCGGGGGCGGTTATGCCGAGATGGCCGTGACGGACGGGCGGCACGCCTTGCCCGTTCCGGCCGGCATGGAGGCCGTGCAGGCCGCCGCCCTGCCGGAGACCGTCGTGACCGTCTGGGCCAACGTGTTCGAGGCGGGCGCGCTCAGACCCGGCGAAACCCTGCTGGTCCACGGCGCGACCAGCGGCATCGGCGTGACGGCCATCCAGATGGCGAAGGCGCACGGCGCCCGGGTCGTCGCCACGTCGCGCGGCGCGGACAAGGCGCGTGCGGCGGCGAAGCTGGGCGCCGACGTCAGTCTGGACGCGACGACCTTCGATCTGGCCGCAGCGGTGCGGGAGGCGGGCGGCGCGGACGTCATCCTGGACATGGTCGGCGCGGCCTATGCCGCGATCAACCAGACGGCGCTCAACGCCTTCGGACGATGGGTCGTGATCGGCACGCAGACAGGGCCCCTGGCCGAAGTCGACCTGATGCGGCTGATGCTGAAGCGGCAGGTGCTGACGGGGTCGACCCTGAGGTCGCGCCCCGCGGACGAGAAGGCGAGGCTGATCGCCGACGTTGAGCGCGTGGTCTGGCCCTGGGTCGCGGGCGGTCAGGTCCGGCCGCCGATCGACGCGACCTTTCCGCTGGACCGGGCGAGCGACGCCCACCTCCGGCTGGAGGCGGGCGTCCACGTCGGCAAGATCGTGCTGACGGTCTGAGGCCTACCAGCGGCCCCCGCCGCCGCGGCGGACCGGGCGCATCGACGAGATGCGGTCGTTGAAGACCGTGCTCGACAGGTTGCGCAGGTCGCCGTCGAAGGTCTCGCAGTAGCCGCGGAACCAGGCGTCGGTGCAGACCTCCCACTGACCGCGCAGCTGCATGGAGCTGATGCGGTCGTTGAAGCCGGTGTTGGCCAGGTTCGGCACCTCGCCGTCGACCCGCTGGGACGCGCCGCGGAAGGTGGCGTCGGTGTAGATCACCGCCGAGCCGCGGCCGCCCTGGCCCCAGCCGCCGCCGGGACGGTCGTCGCCCCAGCCGCCGCCCGGGCGGCCCGGGCGATCCTCGTATTGCCCGCGGTGCGGACCGCAGACCAGCCGGCCGTCGTCGTTGGCGATGTTGTAGGGGCCGCACTGGGCCAGCTCGATGGAGGTCCCTCGCAGGCGTCCCTGACGGTCGCGGCAGTCGGCGTACAGCCGCCCCCGGTTGACGTACTCTTCCTGACAGCTGTCCCGGTAGCTGCCGCGCGGGGCGGCGCGTTGGGCGCCGGGGTCCTGGGCGTAGGCCGGATCCTGGGCGGACAGGCTGAGCACGGCCGCTGCGGCCAGTTCGACGATCGGCATGGTTCCCTCCTCGAGAAACGCTTCGACGCAAAACGCGTCCTGACGACCGTTGTTCATCGTCGAGGATGAACCTTGGCTGTACGAAAGCGGCGCCGTTCGGTCAGGCGCGGACTCCGTTCCCTTTTTGAACGAACCGACCTATAGGGATTTCATTCCGCGCCCGGCCGAAAGGTCGGGCGCCGTCATTTCCGGCGCGCCGCACCGCCTGCGGCCGCCTGCCAAGGAACCGTCATGACCGACATCCTCATGCCCAAGGCCACCGCGGTCTGGCTGGTCGAGAACACTTCGCTGACCTTCGAGCAGATCGCGGACTTCTGCGGCCTGCATCCGCTGGAGGTGCGCGGCATCGCCGACGGCGACGTGGCGCGCGACATCCGCGGCGCCGATCCGCTCGTCAACGGCCAGCTGACCCGCGAGGAGCTGGACAAGGCCCAGACCGACGACTCCTATCGCATGAAGGCGGTCGTCAGCCGCCACGCCGAACTGCTGAAGTCGGCCAAGCCGGCGCCGAAGTACACGCCGGTGTCGCGCCGGCAGGACCGTCCGGACGCCATCATGTGGTTCGTGAAGAACCACCCGGAGGTCACCGACGCCCAGATCGCCAAGATGCTGGGCACCACCAAGGCCACGATCGAGAGCGTGCGCAACCGCACGCACTGGAACACGGCCAACATCAAGCCGGTCGATCCGGTGACGCTGGGTCTGGTCGGCCAGCTCGCGCTGGACGACCTGGTCCGCAAGGCGGCCGAGAAGAAGGCCCGCGACGACGCGAAGTCGGGCGGCGCCACCCTGGCCGCGGCCGGTCAGGCCGAGGAGACGCCGGCCGAGCCGGAATTCGTGCCGGAAGAGCGCCAGCGCCCCGGCGCCGAGCCCACCGCCGAGTCGGTCTTCGGCACGCGGGACTGATCAAACGAAGACGGCCCCGGGTGTCCCCGGGGCCGCCACGTCGATCTGAATTTCGATGGAGAGGACCTAGCGCGCGTCCTGCAGCGCGTTGATCTGGTCCTTCAGCCTGAGCTTCTGAAGCTTCAGCGCCTTCAAGTGCAACGAGTCCGCGGAAGGTCGTCCGGTCTGACGCTCAATCTCCGATTCGAGCGAGCGGTGGCGGTTTCCCAGTTCGCGAATACGAGCCTCGATGGTCATGGCTTGCGCCTCCATGTCTTAGGGACAAGAGCAGTGAGCCTCGCTATTGACGACCTGTGGAATCACATTCCGGTGACGCTCGCCAAGCGCGACGCTCCTGTGCAGCCTGGATGCGAAAATGGCCGATGATGTGAACTTGACCGTATCGGACCGGCCGCGCGTGGTCGTGGGGATTTCCGGCGCGTCTGGCGTGATCTGCGGCGTGCGCGCGCTGGACGCCCTGCGCGAACTGGGCGTCGAGACCCATCTGGTGGCCACCAGGGCGGCCCTGCTGACCCTGTCGCAGGAGACGGAACTGTCGGCCGACGATCTGTCGGCACGGGCCGACGTGACGCATCGCCTCGCCGACGTCGGGGCGTCGATCGCCTCAGGCTCCTTCCGCACGCTGGGCATGATCGTGGCGCCCTGTTCGGTCCGGACGATGAGCGAGATCGCCACCGGCGTGACCTCGAGCCTGCTGACGCGGGCGGCGGACGTGACGCTGAAGGAGCGGCGTCCCCTGGTCCTCATGGTGCGGGAGACGCCGCTGCACCTCGGCCACCTGCGCACGATGACGGCGCTGGCCGAAATGGGCGCCGTCATCGCGCCGCCCATGCCCGCCTTCTACGCGCGCCCGGGCTCGCTGGAGGAGATGGTCGACCAGTCCGTCGGGCGCGCGCTGGACGCGCTGGGGCTGGACTGGTCGGCGACGCGGCGCTGGTCCGGGGTGCGTCCGGAATGAGCGACGCCGCAGCGTTGTGGGCCTGGGCGGTCGACGCCTATGGGCGGGGCGGCGTGTCCGAGACCTGCCTGTCGCTTCAGGACAGGGACGAGCAGAACGTGCCCCTGCTGCTGTTCGGCGCGTGGTGCGCGCTGACGGGCCGGAGGCTGGACGACGAGGCCGTGGACGCCGCGTGCGATGTGGCCCGGGTGTGGGACGAGAAGGCGGTAGGGCCGCTGCGGGCCGTCCGCCGGGCGCTGAAGGCGCCGCTGATCGACATGGACGCCGGCGCCCGCGAGGAGGTGCGCCGTCAGGTGAAGGCGGTGGAGCTGGAGGCGGAGCGTCGGCTGCTGGAGGCGCTGGCCGGCCTGGCGGGTCCGGCTGGAGCCGTGCGTGACCCCTTGCCCGACCTGGCGCGGCTGTCCCGGCAGTGGGGAGGCCCCCTGCCCCGGCCGGCGCTGGCCCGTCTGGCCGAACGTCTCATCGCGTGACATAAGCGCGCCGCGCGGATGAGGCCCATGAACGACGAACAGGTTCCCGACGAAGTCGAACTGGCGCTGCGCAAGCGTCTGGCCGAGCTGCAGCAGGAGCATGCCGACCTCGACGCCTCCATCGATGCGCTCGGTCGCCTGCCGATTCCGGACCAGCTGATGATCGCGCGTCTGAAGCGAAAGAAGCTGACCCTGCGCGACGAGATCGTGAAGATCGAGGCGCGGATCCTGCCGGACATCATCGCCTAGCGGCCGCGTTTGCGGACCCACATCGCCGCGTCGGCCTCGGCAAGCCAGATCTCGGGATCCGGCTGATCGACGAAGGCGCGGACGCCGAACGAGCCGCCCAGCGCGGCGCGCTCGCCCTCCCAGCGGAAATCCTCGGCGGTCAGCGCCTCGGCCAGCCGGCGCGCCTTCTCCCGCCCCTCTTCCAGACCCGCGTTCAGCATCAGCAGTCCGAACTCGTCGCCGCCCAAGCGGCCGACGGCATCCGATTCGCGGAGGTTTGCGACCAACAGCTCCGCCACCCGGACCAGCGCAGCGTCGCCCGCCGCGTGACCCAGACCGTCATTGACCGACTTGAAGCCGTCGAGATCCAGATACAGCAGGCAGGCGGGCGTCTGATGCCGGCGGCAATAGGCCATGGCCCGGTTCAGCGTCTCGACGAAGCCGCGGCGGTTCAGGGTCGGCGTCAGCACGTCGTGGTCGGCGGCCGCCTCGGCCGCCTCGGCGCGGGCCCTCAGCTCGGCCACCTCGGCGCGCAGGCGCTCGACTTCGGCCAGCAGGTCGGCGTCGGACCGGACTTGGGCGGCGGACAGGGACACGGCGCACTCGGGGAAGGCCGCGACTCAGCAGGGCGGCGTCCCCCCGATCCTATCCGCCCCGGTTGCGGGCGCAACGCGAAGGCCGTAAACCCCGCGCTTTCCGAGGGGGGCTCCGCATGACCGCAGCGGCTCAGGTGGCCATCGTCATGGGCAGCCGCTCGGACTGGCCCACCATGAAGCGCGCCGCCGACGCCCTAGACCGTCTCGGCGTCGCCTGGATCGCGCGCGTCGTGTCCGCCCATCGCACGCCCGACCGACTGGTGAGCTTCGCGCGCGGCGCGGCAGGGGAAGGCTTCAGGGTCGTGATCGCCGGCGCGGGGGGCGCGGCGCACCTGCCGGGCATGGTGGCGTCCATGACCCCGCTGCCCGTCATCGGCGTGCCGGTGCAGTCGAAGGCGCTGAGCGGGCTCGACTCCCTTCTGTCGATCGTCCAGATGCCCGGCGGCGTGCCCGTGGCGACCGTCGCAATCGGCGAGGCCGGCGCGACGAACGCGGGCATTCTGGCGGCGCAGATACTGGCGCTGAACGACGCGGAACTGGCCGGGCGCCTGGGTGCGTTCCGGGAGGCCCAGACCGAGGCCGTTCACGAGACGGTCGAGGACTGAGTGACGCGCCTCGCTCCCGGTTCGACCCTCGGCATTCTCGGCGGCGGACAGCTGGGCCGCATGCTGTCGCAGGCCGCGAACCGGCTGGGCTTCGACGTCGTCATCCTCGATCCGGAGGAGAACAGTCCGGCGGGGCGGGTGTCGCGCGGCCAGATCGTCGCCCCGTACGACGACCCCAACGCGCTCGACGTCATGGGCAAGGTCTGCGACGCGGTGACGTTCGAATTCGAGAACGTGCCGGCGGCCTCCGTCGACCGCATTCGCGCGGGCGGTGCGCGGGTCGCCCCCGGTCCCATGGCTCTGGCGGTGGCCCAGGACCGGCTGGAGGAGAAGACGTTCCTGAACGGCGTCGGGGCCACGACCGTGGCCTTTCACGCCGTGGCCACGCTTGAGGACCTTCACCGCGGCCTCGAGAAGCTGGGCACGCCGTCGCTGCTGAAGACACGGCGCGAGGGCTACGACGGCAAGGGGCAGGTCTGGATCAAGGCGGCCAAGGGCGCCACGGCGGCGTGGGACGCGCTGGGCGGCCGCCCCTGCATCCTCGAGGCGCGGGCGCCGTTCCTGCGCGAGCTGTCGATCATCGCCGCGCGCGGACGCGATGGCGCGGTCGCCGTCTATCCGCTGGGCGAGAACCGCCACGCCGGCGGCGTTCTGCGCACGACCCTGGCGCCGGCCGTCGTCGACGCCCGCATCGACAAGGCGGCGCGCCGGATCGCCAAGGCCGTTCTGAACGGTCTGGAATACGTCGGCGTCGTCGGCATCGAACTGTTCGACCTCGGCGAAGGCCGGCTGCTGGTCAACGAGATCGCGCCGCGTGTGCACAACACCGGGCACTGGACCCAGGACGGCTGCGCCTGTGACCAGTTCGAGCAGCACGTGCGGGCGGTCATGGGCTGGCCGCTGGGTCCCACCGCCGCGCATGCGAGCGTCGAGATGACCAACCTTCTGGGCGACGAGGTGGACCGCTGGGCGGCCCTGTCCGGCAAGAGCGACGTGCGCATCCACCTGTACGGCAAGGCCCCGGCGCGGCCGGGTCGCAAGATGGGGCACGTCAACCGCGTGCGTCCGCTGCAACACTGAAGCCCGGCCTTCCCCGACGGCATCTTGCGCGCCGCGAAATCCGGCGCACACTGATCTCAACGGCCGCGAAAGTCGACGGCCGAGGGAGGATCATCGATGTCTCGTCTTCTGCGCACCGCGGCGCCCGCGGCGCTGGCCTTCGCCGCCGTCTGCGGCCTGGCTTCCGCCGCCTCGGCCCAGAGCTACAGCCGGCTCGTCGTCTTCGGCGACAGCCTGAGCGACAACGGCAACCTGTACGCCGCCAGCTTCAACACCCAGCCGACCTCGCCGCCGTATTTCCAGGGCCGGTTTTCCAACGGACCGGTCTTCACGGAGCTGCTGGGTTTCAACGCCGGCCGGTCTGCGGCCGGGGCACCGGTCACGGGCAGCATCAACTACGCCTACGGCGGCGCGCGGACCGACAACTCCGCCGGCCTGCCACCCGGCATGCGTCGCCAGCTGAGCACCTATCAGACGGCGGGCGGCACCTTCGGCGCCAATGATCTGGTCAGCGTGCTGGGCGGCGCCAACAACATCTTCCAGGCCCTTCCCGCCGCGGCGGTGTCCGCGAGCCCGCAGGCTGCGATCCAGCCCGTGGCGACGTCGGCCGCCGCCGACATCAACTTCATGGTCAACACAATCGCCGGCGCCGGGGCCGGGACCATCCTGGTCACCAACCTGCCGAAGCTGAGCCTTACGCCGCAGTTCCGCACCAGCCCCGCCGCGCCTTTGGCAGACTTCGCCGTAACGACTTTCAACGGCGCGCTGTCGACGGGTCTGTTCGCCACCGCGGCGGCCCGGCCCGGCACGAACATCATCCTGATGGATCTCTACAAGATCGGCGACGTCATCGCCGGCAGCCCGTCCAGCTTCGGCCTGACGAACACGTCGGACGCCTGTTTCAACGGCGTGACCGTCTGCGCGACGCCGTCGACCTATTTCTACTGGGACGGCGTCCACCCGACGGCCGCCGGCCACGCCCTGCTGGCCACCTTGGCCGAGGATTACCTCTACTACGGCGACGCCGGGGCGAAGACGGCGCTGCAGGGCGAAACCGCCATGCGGTTCCGCGAGGACATGCTGGACGCCTCGTCGGAAGGCATGTCGGGCGCGCACGGCTGGGAGGCCGGCACGGGCCTGACTTTCGGCGTGCTTTATGACTCCACCGACTTCGACGCGCGCGGCCTCGTGCCGGAAGCGGAGTCGCAGGGCTGGGGCTTCCGCGGCGGTCTGGTGTGGAGCCCGTCGGCCACATGGCGCGCGTCGCTGTCGGCGTCGCTGCGCAACGCCGAAGTCACGTCGCCCGGCCAGACCTTCGACGTGGAGTCCTATGCGATCGACGCCGCGCTCGGCTGGCGCTCGGGCGACGTCTTCGCCAACGTCGCCGCCGGCGGCGGCGTCGACGACTATGAGGACATCACGCGTCTGACGGCCTTGGCCCCCATCGTCCACACCGGCGAAACCCAGGGCTCGAGCTTCGGCGCCCGGGCGCAGGCCGGCATCTGGTTCGGCGGCGACTCGTTCCGCATCTCGCCCCGCGCGGCCATCACCTGGACGTCGAGCGAGGTCGAGGGCTACTACGAGCAGGGCGTGGCGGCGCAGTACCAGTACGAGGACCGCACCGTCACGGCGACGACGGCCGAGGCCACGGTCCGCGCCGAGACCGGCATGGGCGGCATGAGCGTCTTCGTGGAAGGCGGTTATCGCGACGATCTGGACGACGGCTCGGACGCGGTCGGCACCTCGATCGCCGGCAGCCCCTCCCAAGTCCTCTACCGCGAGATCGAGAGCCCGTTCGGCGGCCACATGATCGCCGCCGCCGGCATCGAGGGCGACTGGGCCGGAATGAAGGTCGCCTTCGGCTACCGCGGCCGCTTCGGCGAGCATGCCGACAGCCACCAAGGCGGCATCCAGGTCACCATCCCCCTGCCCTGACGACTTCGTGATTTCGGCGGAAGGGGCGCGGGCCACGGGGTCCGCGCCCTTTTTGCGCCCCGGGTTCCATGGGTGCGACCGTCCGCCGCGCCCCGCGCCTCATTGTCGTCGCGTCGCCTCCTATAACGGTCGCTTCATCCGCGCCGGGCCGAGCGTCCGCCGCTTCCATTTCGTCGAACGAAGCCGACAGGGAGACGCCGCACGCATGCGACGCCTTATGCCGACCGTCCGCCGCTTTCTGATCCACACGGGTCAGGCCGCCGCTCTCGCCACCACCGCCGTGCTCGCCATGGCCGCCGCTCCCAACGCCGATCCCGACCCTGTCGTGGTCGAGGCCTCCGCCACGCCGGCTGAGGCGCCCATCGTGGCCGTGGCCGAGCCGGCCGGACCGATCATGCGCGAGATCATGTTCCACGAGCCCGTGAAGGGCTTCGCCATCAACTCGCGCTACGGTACCCGTCATCTGGCCGGGGAAGCCGCCGCCCGCGCCCACAAGGGCGTCGATTTCGCCGCGCCGACCGGCACCGGCGTGTTCGTCGCCGCCGAGGGCACGGTGCTGCGCACGGGCTATCAGCCGACCGGGTTCGGCCGCTTCGTCGAGGTGCGTCATCCGAACGGCATGACCAGTCTCTACGCCCACCTGAGCCGCGTGGACGTGCGCTCCGGGCAGGAGCTTTACTCCGGCGAACGCGTCGGACTGGTCGGATCGACCGGCTATTCGACGGGCCCGCACCTGCATTTCGAAATGCGCCGCAACGGCGAGCACGTCGATCCCAGCCGCATCATGGGCCAGACCTTCGACGTGGTGGTCGAGGGCTGACGGTCAGCGGCGCGCCGTGCGGCCGCTCAGCCACGCGCCGCCCAGGATCGTCAGGATCGCCGCGGCCGGAAACCACATCGGGTGGGGATACTGGCTGACGTTGACGAAGGTCGCGGCGATCAGCAGGCCGGCCGGAACCCAGTTGGGCCACCCTGACCCCTTCGCCACAAGGGCGGCGATCCAGCCGCCCACGAAGGCGGCGACGCCGTAGCCCAGGATCACCACGGCGAACTGCCACATCGGCAGTCCCCGCATGTAGGCCGCCATGGCCGCCGCATCCCGCCAGTTCAGGTCCGTCGGCGGCGGCACGATCAGGGCGCTGACGGCCTGCCAGATCATCACGATCACGACGGCCACCACGGCGCCGACGACGGCGGCGAGAATTTTCTGGATCATGTCCGGCCCCTCCCAAGGTCGACCGAGCATCGGGGCGCCGGGCGTCGCGGTCAACCAGAGAACATGACGGGGAATTCATGAAGCGGACCCGGCTTCCGGTTGTCAAACGTCCTTTACATCCCTAGCCTTCAGCCCGACATGACTTCGGGGGGTATGGGTATGGCGGCGGCACTGACGCTGGAGGGGATCGGCAAGCGCTACGGCGACTTTCAGGCCGTCCGCGATCTGAGCTTTTCGGTCGAGAAAGGCACGATCTGCGGCTTTCTCGGACCGAACGGGGCCGGCAAGACCTCGACGCTGAGGATGATCCTCGGCCTGCAGCCGCAGACGGAAGGCCGTCTGGAAATCCTCGGTGCGGCCGACGGGCGCAAGGTGCGGGACCGCATCGGCTTCCTTCCGGAAGAGCGCGGCCTCTACAAGAAAATGACGCCGATCGACGCCATCGCCTTCTTCGGCGCCCTGAAGGGGCTGCCGACGGGCGAGGGCAAGCGTCGCGCGCGGGCGATGCTGAAAGATCAGGGCCTGGAGCACGCCCAGACCAAGAAGATGAAGGAGCTGTCCAAGGGCATGGCCCAGAAGGTCCAGCTGATCGCCTCGGTCGTGCACGGGCCGGAGTTCGTGATCCTGGACGAGCCCTTCTCGGGCCTGGACCCCGTCAACCAGCAGGGGCTGGAGGCCATGATCCGCGGGCTGGCGGCCAACGGGTCGACGGTGCTGTTCTCGACCCACGTGATGCAGCACGCCGAGCGGCTGTGCGACAAGGTCGTGTTGCTGGCGCGAGGGCAAAAGGCGTTCGAAGGCACGGTTGAGGAGGCCAAGGGCACGACCCGCCGCTTTCTGGAGCTGGAGGGCGAGATCGCCGAGGACGCGGCCAGGGCCCTGCCGGGCGTGGTCTCCGTCGAAACGGTGAGGACAGACGGCGCCGTGCGCGTGCTGAAGGCGCAGCTGGCGCCCGGCGGGCGGGGGCAGGACGCGCTGAAGGCGGCCTTCCTGAGCGGACTGGACGTGCGCCGCTTCGAACTGCGCGAGCCGACCCTGCACGACGCCTTCATCGGCCTGACCGGCGACGACCCCGATCAGGATCAGACCGTCCGCCGCGAGACCGTTTCGGAGGCCGCCCGATGAACCGCACGCTTCTCATCGCCCGGCGCGAGTTCGCCGCCTACGCAAGGACCGTCGGCTTCTGGCTGTCGCTGCTGGCGTTTCCGCTGTTCGCCGTGCTGGGCGGCGCCATTCCCATTCTGATGCGCACCTCGGAACCCGTCCGCGCGGTGGTTCTGGTGGAAGAAGGCCCGGCCGCGCAGGGGCTGGCGGGCTCCGTGCAGGACGCGCTCCGGGCCGACGCCGAGCGCCGGGCCGAGAACGCCCGCCGCGCGCAGGAGCAGGCCGCCAAGGCCACCGGCATGCCGAAGGAGGCCGTGGCCGCCGCCGAGAAGCAGGGAGGCGGGCTCGGCGCCTCGCTGAACCGCCAGCGGCTCCGCATCGTCGAGACCCCCTCCACCCTCGCCGCCGCGGCGCCGGGCAAGGCGCAGACGCAGGCCGCGCGCGACCTGCTGACCGCGGATGTCGACCGGGATCAGCGCATCGACTCCGTGGTCTTCCTTACCCGCGACTCCGCCGGCAAACCTTCGGCCCGGGTGTGGACGCGCCGCGCCGCGGACGACACGGTCGAGGACTTCGTGCGCGACGCGCTGAAGACCACGAACCGCCGCGAGGTGTTCGAAGGCGCCGGCATCGACGGCGCCGTGGTCACCGACACGGAGCGGTTCCGGCCGGACGTCACCGCCTTTTCCCCGCAGTCCGCCAGCGGCGGCGAGGTGTCGTTCCGGGACCGCCTGCCGACCATCATCGGCCTGGCCTCGGCCTTCATCCTGTGGTCGCTGATCATCACCGGGGCCTCCATCCTGCTGAACAGCGTGATGGAGGAGAAATCGAACAAGATCCTGGAGGTGCTGCTGTCCTCAGCCTCCGCAACCGAGATTCTGACCGGCAAGGTGCTGGGCGTCGCCATGCTGACGCTTACGGTCATGCTGGTGTGGGCCGGAATCGGCACGGCGGGCCTGCTTTCGACCTTCCCCGACGCCGCACGCGACGTGGCCGCGGTGATCACCGAGGGCGGCATGATCTGGTACTTCGTCGCCTATGCCGTCGGCGGCTATCTGATGTACGCGGTGCTGTTCGCGGCCATCGGCGCCTTCTGCGAGACTCCGCGCGACGCCCAGACGCTGATGGGACCCATCATGATGATCCTCGTCATCCCGATCATCGTGGTGCAGATGGCCCTGCGCACGCCCGACGCCCCGCTGGTGAAGATCATGTCGTGGATCCCCTTCTTCACCCCGTTCCTGATGCCCGCCCGCGCCCCGGCCGATCCGCCGCCGGTCGAGGTGTTCGGCACCATGGCCGGAATGTTCGCCATGGCCCTGCTGATGGTTTGGATCGCCGGTCGCGCCTTCCGGGCGGGGGCTCTGTCGGACGTGAAGCTGAGCTGGAAGACCTTCGGTCACGCCATCCGCTCCGGCGGGCGTTGAGGTCATGGCGGCGGGTCGGTGCGCCTGGTGCGGGACCGACCCGCTTTACGTCGCCTACCACGACAAGGAATGGGGCGTGCCGGAGCGCGATCCCCGCGCCCTGTGGGAGAAGCTGGTGCTGGACGGCATGCAGGCCGGCCTGGCCTGGATCACCATACTGAGGAAACGCGAGGGGATCCGCGACGCCTTCGACCAGTTCGATCCGGACGTGGTGGCCGCCTATGACGATGCCGACGTCGAGCGCCTTCTGGCCGATCCGCGCATCATCCGGTCGCGGGCGAAGATACGGATGGCGATCGACGGCGCGCGCATCTGGGTGCGCATGCGCGACGAGGGCGAAGATTTTTCCGCGTGGCTGTGGAGCTTCGTCGGCGGCGCGCCGACGCAACGGTCACCCGGACTTGACGGGCACCTGACGCAGTCGCCGGAGTCCGCCGCCATGGCCAAGGCGCTGAAGACGCGCGGCTTCAAATTCTGTGGCCCGGTGATCGTCTATGCCTTCATGCAGGCTGTGGGCATGGTCAACGACCATGTGGACGGCTGCTTCCGGCAGGCCGAGGTCCGTGGCATGTCGGGGGTATGACGGCCGCCCGCCCGAAACCGATTCCCACCCTGACGCTGGAAAAGACGCTGGCCAAGGCGGTCGGCGGGCTGGTGTGCGGCGTCGACGAGGCCGGGCGGGGGCCGTGGGCCGGGCCGGTTTCGGCGGCGGCGGTGATCCTGAACCCGCGCCGTGTGCCGAAGGGCATCGACGACTCCAAGGTCCTCACCGCCGCGCGGCGTGAGGAGCTGGAGGTTGAGATCAAGGCGAGAGCCGTCGCCTGGGGCGTCGGCTTCGCCTCGGTGGACGAGATTGCGGAGCTCAACATCCTGCACGCCACCGGACTGGCCATGTGCCGGGCGATCGAGGCGTTGGCCGTGCAGCCGGTCGCGGCGCTGGTGGACGGGAACTATCGCTTCAAACTGCCGTGCGACGTGCAGACGGTCATCGGGGGCGACGGTCTGTCGCTGTCCATCGCCGCGGCCTCCATCCTCGCCAAGACGGCGCGGGATCGGCTGATGGTGGAGCTGGACGCGGAGTTCCCCGGCTACGGCTTCGCCAGCCACAAGGGCTACAATGCGCCGGTGCATCAGGCGGCGCTGAAGACGCTGGGCCCCTGCCCCGCGCATCGCCGCGGCTGGTCGCCGATCCGGGCCTTGCTGGAAGAGGCCTAGAGCCGGAAGACCGCGCCCATCAGGACGCCGAGCAGGGCGCTGAACGCGCCGCCGGTGGCGATGACCACCCACGACGGCAGGGCGCGCAGTTCGTCCATGACCGACGGCATTTCGTAGCCGTCGTTGGCGGTCACGTCGTGAAACCGCCGCGCCTCGGGAGCCTTCCAAGCCACCGCGTCGAAGGCGTCGGCGGCGCGGCCGTACATGCGGTGGGCGTACCGGGCGCGATCGGGGGTCATCGTCATCTGGTCCATGACGGCGAAAACGGCAGGATTCCGCGTACGGTTCCGAACCGTCAAGCCGCCTCGGCCAGATCCACGCGACGGTCCGTGACCACGAACAGGTGTTCCACGTTGCGCAGGCGGCCGACGGCGCCGACCTTCTGGCCTTGCGGATTGTGGATGCCGATGCGCGCGCCGACGTAGCGGGGCCGCTCGATCTCGACCACCTGCACCCGGCCCCGCGCGGAAAGCATCTCGGTCAGCTCGGCGCGACTTAGATACCCCTCGTCGTTGAAGCTGACGATCAGATTCGGGGCGCGCAGCCGTTCCACCACCGTGGCCAGCGCGGGACCGATGCCGGGTCGGCTGTTGAAGGCGCTCTTTCGCGCCTTCACGTCGACGCGCTTGTTGGCGACGCCGTAGACCTCCGGCTTGTCCCAGCGGACCAGGCTCTCCCAGCAGTGGTAGTTCGCCAGATAGCTGTGCTGGTTGTAGGGCGGATCGAGGTAGACGAGGTCAGCCTCGACCTCGGCCGCCGCCTCGACCGCGTCCCTGCAGGTGGCGCGGCCGGCCCCGGGCAGCAGGTCGGGCATCCGCAGCTGGAGCGGATTCAGGGCGCGGGGCGCCCACCGCTTCATGTAGGCCATGTGGACCCCGGCGGTGCTGTCGACGCGGTCGGCCGCTTCCATCAGGGCGACCAGCGCGATCGCCTCCAGCTCGGGCTCCAGCGCCATGGTCGCGATGCGTTCGCGCATGGCGTCGACGCGGCCGCCGTTGTCGGGATGAAAGAACCGCGCGGCCTCGCAGAAGGTGCGCGTGAACCAGCCGGGCTCGGGCGTGACGTCGGCCAGCTCCGTCAGCACCCGCTGCGCCGGTTCCAGCCAGCGGTCACGGTCGGCCTGCACATAGGCGGTCGCCAGCACATGGGCGTAGGCGTTGTGGTCGTTGCTGTGGACCTGGAAGCCCTGCCGTTTCAGCGCATGGCCCACGCGCGCGGAGCCGCTGAAGAGGTCACAGACGCGGCCCCCGTCCGGCAGCCGCCCGCGCACCGCCGTCACGATGCGGTCCAGCAAGGCGCGCTTTGAGCCGAGGTATTTGATCACGCCGACGTCCTCGGGGGACTACCTGCGTCCCTTCTTCGCCGGAGCATGGGCCAGGCGAAGCAGATTCGCAGCCCCCGGGGCGCCGAAGGGGGTCCCGGCCAGGATCAGGATGCGTTGGCCGGGTTCGGCCAGGCCGTACTCCATGGCCGCGGCGACGGCGTCGTCGGTGACCTCTTCCAGCGACGACGGCTCGCGGCCCAGCCGCGACTCCAGCCCCCAGACCAGCGCCAGCCGCCGGGCGGTCGAGGCGTTGGGCGTGAGGGCCAGCACGGGCTGCAGCGGCCGCTCGCGGGCCATGCGACGGGCGGTGCCGCCCAAGGTGGTGAACACCACCACGCAGGCCGTTGACTGGGCCTCCCCCGCCTTGCGCGCCGCGGCGACCAGGGCGTCGGCGTCGATGTCGTCCATGCCCGCGTGCTCGGCGTCCATCAGGCCCGGCCACAGAGGGTCGCGCTCGACCCGCTCGATGATGCGGCTCATCACGGTGACGGCTTCAAGCGGATAGTCGCCGGACGCCGTCTCGGCCGACAGCATCAGCGCGTCGGCACCCTCATAGGCGGCGTTGGCGACGTCGGACGCCTCGGCGCGGGTGGGCGCCGGCGCGCCGGTCATCGACTCCAGCATCTGGGTGGCGACGATGGCGGGCACTCCGCGGCGACGCGCAGCGCGCAGGATCTGCTTCTGCGCCACCGGCACCTCTTCCGGCTCAAGCTCCACGCCCAGATCGCCGCGCGCGACCATGACGCCGTCGCAGTAGTCGAGGATGGCTTCCAGATCAGCCAGGGCCTGCGGCTTCTCGATCTTCGCCAGACAGGCCGCCTTGCCGCCGACCAGCCGCTTCAGCTCGGCCATGTCCTCGGCCTTCTGGACGAAGCTCAGCGCCACCCAGTCGACGCCGATGCGCAGGGCGAAAGCGAGGTCCTCGCGGTCCTTCGGCGTCAGGGCCGAGACCGGGACGACGGCGTCCGGCACGGCCACGCCCTTGCGGTCCGACAGCTTCAAGCCGCTCTCGACCGTCACGTCGGCCCAGTCGTCGGACCGCTCGCCGACCCGGAGACGCACGCGCCCGTCGTCCAGCAACAGCAGCATGCCCGGCCGCAACGCCCGGAAAATTTCCGGATGCGGCATCTGCACCCGGGTGGCGTCACCGGGGGCATCGTCCAGATCGAACCGCATCCGGTGACCGGGCTTCACGTCGATCGCCCCGTCCGCGAACCTGCCCAGACGCAGCTTGGGACCCTGAAGGTCGGCCAGCACGCCCAGCGGCCGTTTGAGCGCCATCTCGGCGCCCCGCACGGCCTTCAGCGCGGTGGCGTGATCCTCGTGGCTGCCGTGGCTGAAGTTCAGACGGAACACGTCCGCCCCGGCCTGGGCCAGCGCCTTGACCGTGCCCGGCGCCCGGCTGGCGGGCCCCAGGGTCGCGACGATGCGGGCGCGGCGGGCTCTGTTCATTCGGCGGTCCTGAGTGACGTCACGTCCTGCATGCCGGGGAACGCGCCGTCGGGCAAAGCCGCTTCGCCGACGGAAACACGAAGTTATGGCCGCAGGGTGCGGAAGGTCACGGAATATCGCAACGCCTCGCCCGGCGCGATCGAATGCTGCCACTGCATGCGGGCCGGCCCGTCCAGCAGATAGGCCGATCCCGGCTCGACCCTCAGCGCCGCACGCCGCCAGCGCTCGCCCTCGCGAAGCCGGAAGCGCAGCACGGCCGGGGCTGCGAAGGACAGGCCGACGACCCTGTCGAACTCCGGCCGGTCGCGGTGCCAGCCGATGCCGGCGCCGGGCGCATACTCGGTGACGAGGACGTGGCCGAACTCGTGGGGCTCGACGCCGGCGAAAGCCGCCGCCGCGTCGCGTGCGGGTTCAAGGAACGCCGGCAGCGGCTCCGCCTCGCGCAGCCGCGACGCGCTGAAATCATAGAGGGCGCCGTAGGAGACGATCCGCCGCAAACCCTTGAAGCCGTGGAAGTCGAACGCCTGGAACGGCAGGTCGGAGAAGCCGGCGATCACTGCAGCCGCGGCCGCGGGCGACATGACGTCGTCGTCGTATCTCAGCCCCTCGGGCAGCGCCGGGGGCGTGGCGAAGAGATCAGGTTGGCCCATGGCGTCTGAACGCGCCGGCAGGTCGATGGTGCGAGCGGCGGGGATCGAACCCGCATGACCGAAGTCGAGGGATTTTAAGTCCCTTGCGTCTACCAGTTTCGCCACGCTCGCAGAGGTCTATTGAGCGGGTCGTATGGCCCTGAAGTCGACGTCCGAGTTGGCCAGCAGCCACAGGAAGGCGGCCCAGGCGGCGACGTTCTGGTCCATGTCCTCGGGGTCGATCCGGTCCAGCACGTCGTCCGCGGTGTGGTGCCAGTCGAAATAGTCGGTGCCGTCCTGGTTCAGGCGAAAGGCCGGGACGCCCATGGCCACGGTCGGGCCGGTGTCGGGACCGCCGCCGGTCGCGGCCGCCCCGTCCCAAACGACGCCCAGCGGCGTCAGCACGGCCATCGCGGCCTTCTGGAAGTCGGTGTTCGCGGCGCCGGCCGGCAGGGCGAGGCTGTAGATCGGTCCCGCGCCGAAATCGCTTTCGGAGATCGCGACGTGGCCTCCCATGTCGTCGCGGCGGCGCTCGGCATAGAAGCGCGCGCCGGCGAGGCCTTGGGCGGGGGGCGGCTGGCTGACCTCCTCGGAGCCCCACCAGACGACGCGGATCGTGCGGCGCGGCTTGACCGGCATGTCGGCGATCAGGGCCAGGGCCGCGGCCGTGATGGCCACGCCCGCACCGTCGTCGATGGCGCCCGTGCCCAGATCCCAGCTGTCCAGATGGCCGCCGATGACGATCACCTCGTCCGGGTTGGTGCCGACGACCTCGCCGACGACGTTCTGGGAGCGGCTGTCCCGCACGTATCCGCTGGTCGAGCTGAGGCGAAGGCGGATCGGCTGGTCCGAGCGCGCCACGATCCGGCGCACCTGATCGGCGTCGGGCGGGCTCATGGCGAAGGCCGGAATCTGGCCCTCGCCCACAGTGGTGGCCCCGGCATGGGCGAAGCGGTGGTCGTGAGTGCCGAGCGAGCGCAGGACGAAGGCGACGGCGCCGCGCTTTCCGGCCTCGATCGGGCCGCGCCCGCGGATCGGAGACGTCGCGCCGTACCCCCGGCCGTCCTGGGCCTGGACCGTGTCCTGCAGCACCATGACGATCTTGCCGGCCAGAGCGCCCTCCGGCGTGTCGAGCAGTTGCTGGAAGGTCTCGAAGACGACGACCTCGCCCTCGATCCCGCCCCGCGGCGTGGCGGGCGACCCGCCCAGCGCCACGACCACCAGCGGCTGCGGGAACGGCGCGAGGATCTCCGCGGAGGCCGTCCCGCGCTCCCAGTACTTCAGGGGAAACGACTCGATCTCGACGTTGGCGAAGCCCAGTTCGCGGAACAGTTCCGCGCCCCAGGCGGCCGACGCCTGTTCCGACGGCGACCCCGCCAGACGCGGGCCGAACCGCGTGGTCAGGTCGCTGACGATCTCATAGGCCGGGTTGTCGGCCAGCGCCCGGTCGCGCAGCTGCGCGGCCTGGGTCACCGTTTCCGGGGACTGTGCGAGGGCCGGCGAGGCGGCCAGCGCGACGGCGCCGACGGCTGCGGCGAACAGGTGAAGGGAACGCATCCGACCTCCGGAACCAGCGAGACCGCGACCCTAGTCGCGCGACCGGCTCTCGTGAAGCTCGGCGCAAGGGTCCGGGATGACTGAAAAGGCCCCGGTTCTGCCGCACGTTCACCGGGCGGTGGCGGACAGAGAGGGATTCGAACCCTCGATAGAGTTGCCCCTATACACGCGTTCCAGGCGTGCGCCTTCAACCACTCGGCCACCTGTCCATGTCCACCTGCGCGGACGCCGTCGGGTCGGGCCCGGCGGGGAAGGCGTGCGAGATAGACGAAGGCGCCCCCCTCGGCAAGCGGCGCGCGACGCCCCATATGCGAGGCCGACTTTCAGGAGACCGCCATGCTGCCCCAGAAGATGACCCTGCCCTCGCCCGACGCGGCCCTGCCCGGCCGCGCGACGCCGCTGGAGACGGATGAGGTCCACTTCGTCAACGGACGCCCGCTGAAAGGGCCGCATCCGGAGGGTTTCCAGACGGCGATCTTCGGCATGGGCTGTTTCTGGGGCGTGGAGCGCGTCTTCTGGAAGCTGCCGGGCGTCTGGGTGACCGCCGTCGGCTACGGCGCCGGGTACACGCCCAACCCGACCTATGAGGAGGTATGCACCGGCAAGACGGGCCACAACGAACTGGTCCAGGTGGTCTTTGATCCTGCGACGACCTCCTATGCCGAACTGCTGAAGGCCTTCTGGGAGAACCACGACCCGACGCAGGGCATGCGTCAGGGCAACGATCTGGGCACCCAGTATCGCTCCGGCATCTATGTGCTCAACGACGCGCAGCGGCGGGAGGCCGAGGCTTCGCGCGACGCCTATCAGGCCGCGCTGGCGGCGGCCGGCAAGGGCGCGATCACGACGGAGATCGCGCCGGCGGGGCCGTTCTACTACGCCGAGGGCTACCACCAGGGCTATCTGGCCAAGAACCCTGCCGGATATTGCGGCATCGGCGGCACCGGCGTGACCTGTCCGATCGGGGTGGGGGTCGAGGCCTGACCATGGAGCGCGAGGGGGTGAAGCGCGTCTGTCTGGCCCTGCCGGGGGTGACGTTGGATCACCCCTGGGACCCGGACCACGACGCCTACAAGGTCGGCGGCAAGATGTTCGCCGTCATCGGCTCGATGGGCGGCCTGTCGTTCAAGGTCTCGGACATCGCCTTCGAGGTGCTGACCGAGAGCGGCCGGGCACGACCGGCGCCCTACATGGCGCGGGCGAAGTGGGTGAACCTCGAGGATCCGTCCGAGTGGCCCGAAGACGAACTGGCCGAACACCTCAGGATCGCGCACGGCCTGGTCGCGCAGAAGCTGACGAGGAAGGCGCGGACCGAACTCGGCCTCGCCTAGTTCCGCGTCCGCTCACTTTCGATCCAGGCGTCCATCCTCAGGTCGAGCAGGTCCAGCGGCAGGGGGCCGTCGACCAGCAGGGCGTCGTGGAAGCGGCGCACGTCGAAGCGGTCGCCCAGAGCGGCCTCCGCCCGGCGCCGGACGTCGCGCAATCGGATCTCGCCGACCTTGTAGGCCGTGGCCTGACCCGGCCAGCCGACGTAGCGCTGCAGCTCGGTCTCGATGTTGTGCGGAGCCAGGGCGGAGTTGTCGCGGAAGCAGGCGCGGGCCTGTTCGACCGACCAGCCCTTCCAGTGCATGCCGGTGTCGGCCACCAGACGGCAGGCGCGCCACATCTCGTAGGACAGCCGACCGAAGCGCTCATAGGGCGTGCGGTAGAAGCCCATCTCCTCGCCCAGGAACTCGGCATACAGGCCCCAGCCCTCGGTGAAGGCGGTGACGTCCGCGGCGCGCCGGAAATAGGGCTGGGCCTCAGCCTCCTGCTGCAGGGCGATCTGCAGGTGGTGGCCCGGCACGGCCTCGTGCAGCGTCAGGGCAGGCAGTTCGTACAGCGGCCGCTGATCCAGCTTGCCCGTGTTGACGATGTAGCCGCCCGCGACCCCGCCCTTCAGCGAGCCCGGGAAATAGCGCCCGGTGGTGTAGGTGGCCTCGATCTCGAGCGGCACCGGACGCACGCCGTAGGGCGTGCGCGGCAGCGTCCCGAACAGGGCCGGCAGGCCGTCGTCGGCCCGCTTGGCCATCTCCGCCGCCTTTTCCAACAACTGCTCCCGGCTGGTGGCGTAGAACTGCGGGTCGGTGCGCAGGTAGTTCAGGAAGCCGGCGAAGTCGCCGGTCCAGCCTGCGGCGCGCATCTCCACGTCCATCCGTGCGCGGATGCGGGCGACCTCCTGCAGGCCCAGCTCATGGACCTGATCAGGAGTCATCTCCGTGGTCGTATAACCACGCACCAGCCAAGCGTACATGTCGCGCCCGCCGGGCTTGAGACCCAGGCCGGGGGCTTCGGGCGCGCGGGGCAGGTAGTCGGTCCTCAGGAACTCCAGCCACGCCCGGCGGACGGGCACGACGCGATCGGCGATGATCGCCGCCGCCCGGGCACGCAGGTCGGCCTGATCCGCGGCGGAGATGGACGAAGGCAGATTGACGAACGGCCGCATCAGCGGCTCGCGGTCGGTGGTCATCGCGACGTCGGTCTCGGCCAGCGAGATGGCGCTGACGACGACGGAGCGCGGCTGGATCATGCCGGTCTCCAGGCCGCGCCGGGCATTGGCGGTGGACGCCACGTAGAGGTCGGGGATGCCGGCCATCCGCGCCAGCCAGTTCTCGGCGTCCTGCTTCGTGGCGATGCGGGTGACCGAGGCGAAATAGCCCAGCGACTGGCCTACGCCGCCCTCGGAGTTGAAGGCGAGGCGGCCCGTGTCGAGGTCGATTCCTTCGATCTCGCGGGTGATCAGCCGGTCCAGCAGGGCGTGGTTGATCCGGTCGTCAAGCGACAGGGCCGAGGCGTCGATGGCGTCCAGTCGGGTCTTGAAGGCGACCAGCTCGGGTCGACGTGCCAGCTCGCCGCCGCGGCTGTTGTCCGGCAGACGGGTCTGGGCGGCGCGGTCGCCTTCCTGACCCGCCGTGATCGGGTCGTTGCGGCGAAGGAAGGCCTCGTAGTCGACGATCAGCGTGCCGAGAGGCGTGGCGTCGGGCCGCGTGGCCTCGGTCGGCATCATTGCCGCGCCGTCGGCGGCGCAGGCGGCGAGCAGCAGGGCGGCGGCCCCGGCGGTGATGGCGGTGCGATGCATTGGTGGTCCCCCTCGTCGCCCCAGAAGGTGCGTCGGGCGTCAGACCGCGGTCAAGTCAGCCGCAGGTGACGAAGAAGCGCTCGATCCGCGGCGCGGAGCCGGGGTGCGCCACCATCGGGACGCGGCGGTCGGGGCCGTAGGCGGCGAGCCAGCCCAAACGGCGGAACCTCTGGAAAACGGGCTCGTCCGCGCCGGCGCGCGCCGCCAGATACTGGCCGTCGCCCAGCTCCGACGGCTGCGCGGCCGCTCGCCACGTCTCGGTGTCGCCGCCGGACTCCAGGGCGATGGCGGCGTCGCTGCCCAGTTCCAGATACTGGTTGATCTCGATCGAACCCGTGCCCGCCTCGCACGACATGCTGAGCCAGACGTCGTCGCTTTCGTTCAGGCCGTAGGACAGATGGTCGCCGGCATCGCCCAGGAACCAGTCGTGTCCGTCGATCGGCTGGGGAGCCACGGCGTCCGCCCCCGGGGCGACCACGGGGGCGGTGGAGGCGCAGGCGGCCAAGGCAAGCGCCGCCAGTCCGGACAGGATCAGACGATGAGCGGACATCAGCGGCCCTTGATCAACCCGCGCACAGTTCGCCGAAACGGCGCAGCTTGGCAAGATTGGCGCGGTCCAGCGTGACGGCGCCGGCCCGTCCAGCTGAGGCGACGTCCAGCCGGCCGCTCGCGCTGAAGGCAGCGAAGACCGGATGATCGATGCGCAGACCGACGCCGAGCGAGCCGTCGGCGTCGGCGTCGGATTGCGACTGCGCCGTGGCCTGTCCGGCGCGCAGCTGGGAAAATTCGGCCGCGTCGCCGAACCCGTAGACCCGCACGGTGGCCGCGCCCGATCCGGCCTCGCATTCCAGGGTCGCCCGGAGATGTTCGGTGTCGGGGATTTCGTGGGCGAGGACCAGCGTGCCGCCGTCCTCGTACAGCGTCCACGTCCAGCCGTCCTGAAATCCCTGGACCGCGAGCGCGCTCGCGGCGGCGACGATGGCGAGGATCATGTCCGGCCCCCCGGCTGAACGGTCAAGCTAGCAGCGCTTCAGGCGCGCGTCGCGCCGCAATGGGTGAAGAAGCCGTCGATCACGGCCTTGTCACCTCGGGTGACCGGCAGGTCGGCCGGTCCGGCCTCGCCGACGACGGGCAGGACGCCGCCGTCCCGCAGCGACGTCAGGGCGCGTGAGTTCAGGCCGACGGCCACGTCGCTCATCGCCAGGCCCGTCAGCGGATCGACCGGCGCCGGGCCCTCCTCCACGGCGGCGCCGGCAGGGGTGACGACGCCGAAGGCCTGCACCTGACGATCGCCCGGAGCACAGGTCAGCATGATGACGATCTGGTCCGAATGGGCCACGCCATAAGCCAGCTTGGCGGTTTCGCCCTCATGGCTGAGATGCCATGCCAGTGCGCCGTCCAGCGGCGCCTCGTCGATGACGGCCTCGGACCGGCTCTGGGCGGCGAAGGCGACCAGGGACAGGGTGGCGGCAACGGGGATCAGGTACTTCAGCATGGCAAAAACTCGCGTCTGATCGGGCTAACGCGAGTTTCTGTTAAGAGTTTCAGCGTGGCCGTAGCCGCCGCCCGGCCGTGCTCGCCCCACAACACCCCGTGCGCTGAAGCAGCGCGCGATCGCGTCGCGAGCGGCAGCGCCTCTAGAAGGGGCTGAACCGCTCGACCAGCGACTGGCCCGCCGGCGTCGCCTGGACGCGGCTGATGTCGCCGCGGCCGCCGTAGCTGATGCGGGCCTCGGCGATCTGGTCGTGCTGAATGACGTTGGCGGACGAGATGTCTTCCGGCCGCACGATGCCTGCCACCGTCAGCTCGCGCACCTCGCGGTTGGTACGCACTTCCTGCCGACCCTGAATTACAAGATTGCCGTTGGGCAGCACCGCGGTGACCACCGCCGCGATGGTCAGGTTGACCCTCTCCGACCGGTTGACGCTGCCCGTGCCCTGGGCGTTCGATTCCCCGCCCATGCCGACCATGTTCTGCGGGTCGAACCCGCCGGGGAAGGCCTGACCGAGGCTGTTCTCCAGTCCGAAGAAGTTCGACACCCCGGCCGAGATCTCGTTGGAGCGGCTGCGCACGGTGCTGTTCGACGTCTGGGCGCGGTCGTCGATGTCGATCTCGATGGTCAGGATGTCGCCGACGCGGCGGGCGCGCTGGTCGCCGAAGAAGCTGCGCGAGCCGCCGGCCGTGAACAGGCTGTTGGCACTGGGTCCCTGAGGCGCGGCATAGGCCGTCTGCGGGGCCGGCAGGTATTGTTGCTCGACCGGCACCAGCGCCGCCGGATAGCCGATCGGAGCCAGTTCGGGTCCCCGCACCGCTTCGATCGCGGTGGAGCAGGCGCCGAGGGCGACGAGCGGAACGATGGCGGCGAGGGTCTTCAGACGCATGAGCGGACTTCCCATCACTGGAACGCTTGGGGATTGGAGCGGGCGGCCTGCGCCGCGGGGCCCGTCACGGCGCGGCCCGGGGCCACGGCGACGGCGTCGATGGTGCGTCCCGACTGCAGATTGGTGATCGCCACGGGCTGGCCTCGCGCGGCGTCGCGCTGGGCCCGGCCCGTGACCGTCAGGGTCACGCCCGGCGCGGAATAGGTGACGGTGACCATCTCGTTGCGGCTGATCACCTTGGGCGCCGTCAGGTCGTTCGGTTGAACGGCCGCGCCGGAGCGCAGGGCGCGGCGGGCCGACATGCCGATCACGGCGTCGGCGTCCTGGGGCGCGCCCGCGGGGACGAGATGGCTCTGCATCGGCGCCCAGATCACGTCTTCGGGCTGGATCACCTCGCCCGCGGCGATGCTGCGCGCGTAGGTCAGGGCCTCGACGGTCGGCCCGGAGCGGCGGGCGGAGGTCGCAGACCCGCCCGGACCGGCCGACGCCGGCGCGCCCTCGCGCACCACCACCCGGCGCAGACCCTGCGGATTGGCCCAGATCAGACCCGCGCGGCGGGCGCTGGCCTGGAGCGTGCCGGCCTCGATCACGACGGTCGGCCCGCTGCGACGCGCGACGACCACGGACGCCGCGGCGCCCGCTCCGTCGAACACCTCGCCCAGGGTCACCTGACCGTCGTCGTCGACCGGATTGGCCTTCAGCGTGACGTCCGAGGCGAAGGCCGGGCTGCCGGCCATGAGCACGACGGCGGCGATCAGGGCCCGGATCACGACTTCACCTGCGCCGACACGGCCATCATCTCGTCGGCCGTGGAAATGACCTTGGAGTTCATCTCATAGGCCCGCTGGGCGATGATCAGGGCGCTGATCTCGGACACGGCGTCGACGTTGGACGCCTCGGTGTAGCCCTGAAGCAGCTGGCCGAAGCCGGGGTCGCCCGGCGTGCCGACGGTCGCGGGCCCGGACGCGGCGGTTTCCAGCAGCAGATTGTCGCCGACCGCTTCCAGACCCGCCTCGTTGAAGAAGGTGGCGATCTGGATGGTGCCGACGACCTGCGGCTCCGGGCTGCCCGAAACGATGACCTGCACCTCGCCCGACTTGGAGATGGACACGTCCACGGCGTCCTGCGGGATGCTGATCGCCGGCTCGAGCAGGTAGCCGTCGTCGGTGACGATCTGGCCCTCGCCGTTCAGGCTGAGGTTGCCGGCGCGCGTGAAGGCTGTCTCGCCCGAGGGCAGGGTGATCTGGAAATAGCCCTTGCCGTCGATGGCCAGGTCGAAGCGGTTTCCTGTCTGGGTCGGCGTGCCCTGCTCGGTGATGCGGTAGACGCTGCCCGTCTTCACCCCCGCGCCGATCTGGATGCCGGTCGGCACCACCGTGCCGGCGCTGGACGAGGTCGCGCCCATCCGCTCGACGTTGTGGTACAGCAGGTCCTGGAACTCGGCGCGCTGACGCTTGTAGCCGACCGTGTTCATGTTCGCGATGTTGTTGGAGATGACCTCCACGTTCGTCTGCTGGGCGGCCATGCCCGAGGCGGCGGTGCGAAGAGCGCGCATGCTGGGCTCCCTCTCTTAGTTGACCTTGCCCAGCCGCTCGACGGAGCGGCGCGACAGGTCGTTGGCGTTTTCGATCATCTTCGTGATCCGCTCGTAGGCGCGCTGGATCTCGATCAGATTGGTGATCTCCAGGATCGGATTGACGTTCGATCCTTCCAGCATCCCCTGATGAATGCGGGCGTCCGCCGCCTCTGCGGGCGCGGCGTTGGAGGTGTTGCGGTACAGGCCGTCGCCGCCCTTCTCCAGCACCGACAGGGCGTCGAACCGGACGGCCGTCAGGCGACCGACCTGCACGCCGCCCTGGCTGATGGTGCCGTCGGCCGCGACGGACGGCGAACCCAGCGCCGGGTCCAGCAGAATCTCCTGACCGTCTCCCAGCACCGCCAGCCCCTGACCGGTGACCAGGCGGCCCTCGGGGTCGAGGGTGAAGGCGCCGTCGCGGGTGTAGGCCTGGCCCGCGCCGTCCTGCACCACGAAGAAGGCGCCCTCGCCTTCGATGGCGAAGTCCAGCGTGCGGTCGGTCTGCTCCAGCGCGCCCTGCGAATAGTCCCGGCCCAGGCCCTGATCGAGGACGAAGCTGACGCCGGGCTTCACCGCGTCGTTGCGGGCGCGCTCGCCGACTTCGGTGCCGACCAGCAGTTGCTCGACCTTGAAGCCGGTCGTCTCGGCGTTGGCGATGTTGTTGGCCACGACGTCGAGCTCACGACGCAGGGTCATCTGACGGGACAGTCCGACGTAGGCGGCGTTTTCCACGGGCGACTCCTTTCGCCGGACCCGTCGCAACGGCCGTGCCAACAGGGTCAGCCCCGGATTTGCTGGATTTGAGCGGGATCCGCTCCCCGGCGCCCGGCAGCTTCTGCCGGTTCTAAACGGCGCGTTAACCAAGTCCGGCCGAAATGACCCGACGGAACGGTGCGGGCGGATTCGATGCTGAAACTCGGCAAGAAGAAGGGCGGAGGCGAGGTGCCGGCCGTCGTCGAAGGCGAGGCGCCCGCCGACGGCGAGGCCGCGCCGAAGAAAAAGAAACTTCCGATCCTGTTCATCGCCATCGGCGCCGGCGTCCTGCTGCTGGGCGGCGGGGGCGGCGCGGCCTTCTTCCTGCTGCAGCCCAAGCCCGCCGCGGCGGAAGAGGGCCACGGCGAGGCCGCGGCCGACCACGGCAAGGGAAAGAAGGACGAAAAGAAGGACGCCAAGGGCGGTCACGGCAAGGGCGGCGAGGCCGAGGCTGACCCCGCGCTGGGCAAGATCACCGAGGGCCCTGACGGCGTGACCTTCCTGACGCTGCCGGACATGGTCGTGAACGTGCAGTCTTCCGACGGTCGTCCGACCTTCCTCAAGCTGAAGCTGACGCTGGAGATGAGCGACGCCCATCAGGCGGAAGTCATCCAGTCCCAGATGCCGCGCCTGCACGACATGCTGCAGGCCTTTCTGCGCGAACTGCGCCCCGAGGAGCTGCAGGGCTCGGCCGCCAGCTTCCAGCTGCGCTCGGAGCTGGCCCGGCGGGTCAATCTGATCCTCGCGCCCGGCAAGATCGACGCGGTGCTGATCGAGGAGATGCTGGTCCAGTGAGCGCCGCGACCGCAGAGGATTTGGAGACGTCCGACCCCTTCGGCGGCGAGCCCGACCGCGGCGGGCTGATGCCCGAGCGCGTGCTGAACCAGGACGAGATCGACAGTCTTCTGGGCTTCGACCTGGGCGACGACGACGCGGCCGACCGCACCGGCATCCGCGCCATCATCAACTCCGCGCTGGTCAGCTACGAGCGACTGCCGATGCTGGAAATCGTCTTCGACCGCCTGGTGCGGTTGATGACGACGTCGTTGCGGAACTTCACGTCCGACAACGTCGAGGTCAGTCTCGACAACATCTCCTCCATCCGCTTCGGCGACTATCTGAACTCCATTCCGCTGCCGGCCATCCTCGCGGTGTTCCGGGCCGAGGAACTGGACAACTACGGCCTGCTGACGGTCGACTCGAACCTCATCTATTCGATCGTCGACGTCCTGCTGGGCGGGCGCCGCGGCACCGCGGCCCTGCGGATCGAGGGCCGTCCATACACCACCATCGAGCGCGTGCTGGTCCAGCGCATGGTCGAGGTCGTCCTGCACGACGCCCAGCAGGCCTTCGAGCCGCTGACGCCGGTTCATTTCAATCTCGACCGTCTTGAGACCAACCCCCGCTTCGCCGCCATCGCCCGGCCGGCCAACGCCGCCATCCTGGTGAAGCTGCGCGTCGACATGGAGGATCGCGGCGGGCGCATCGAGCTGCTGCTGCCTTACGCCACGCTGGAGCCCATCCGGAAGATGCTGCTGCAGCAGTTCATGGGCGAGAAATTCGGGCGCGACAACATCTGGGAAGGCCACCTGGCCAGCGAGCTCTGGACCACCCAGACCGAGGTCCGCGCCGTGCTGGACGAGCACCAGGTGCCGCTGTCGGAAGTGCTGAACCTCAAGGTCGGCGACACCCTGATGCTGAACGCGACGCCCGACAGCGACGTCTCCATCCGCGCGGGCCAGATTCCGCTGACGGTCGGCAAGATGGGCCGCAAGGGCGCGCACATCGCGGTCCGCGTGGAGCGCCCGATCTCAAGGGACGCCGCCGCCGGCCTGACCAAGGGAGGGTTCTGATGATCGGTCTGGTCATGGATTCGGTCCTGATGCTGCTGCTCGTCTGCGCCGTGGGCTTCGGTGTGCGTCTGGAGCGGCGCCTCAAGGTCCTGCGCGAGGGGCAGCTGGCCTTCGCCGGGGCCGTGACCGAGCTTAACGAGGCCGCGGGCCGCGCGGAGGCGGCGCTGGGTTCGTTGCGCGCGGCGGGTCAGGAAACCGACCTCCTGCACGATCGCATCGTGCGTGCCCGCGAGCTGAAGGGCGATCTGGAGAAGCTGATCGCACGCGGCGGCGATCTGCCTGAACGCCGTTCGGCCGCGCCCTTGGTCGCGACGCCGCGCCTCGAGCGCCCGGCTTCCGCTCCGACGCCCGTCGAGCCCGCCGACCGCATGGCGTCGCTGGCGCAGCGCATCCAGGCGCTGGCCGGCCCGGGTGCGGGCGCGGGTCGCGACGACGTCGCCGCCATCGTCCGCGCCATGACCGCTAACCCTGTGTCCGAACGGATCCCTAACCGGCCCGTGCGAGCGCAGGACGACGACCTGTTCGCCGCCTGACACGGACGCCCTTCCGAATGAGCAAGCTGCCCCGCATCCTGCCCCTCGCCGCCGTGGCCGTCGGCGGCGTCATCCTGGTCCGCGCCGTGGGCGTGGCGCCCGGCCTGTTCGAGGGCGCCAAGGCGTGGGCCGAGGAGGCGACCCCCGCCGCCGCGCCGGCGAACCCCAACCCCGCCGCGGCCGTGTGCGCCCTGTCCGAGGAGCAGCTGGCGGCCCAGATCGGCATCTCTCCGGCCGAGCTGCGCGTCATCTCCTCACTGGGCGACCGCCGCAAGGAGCTGGACGCCCGCGACGCCGACTTCGCCACCATGCTGCCGCTGCTGGCCGCCGCCGAGCAGAAGCTGGCCGAGCAGACCGCCGAGCTGGAAAAGGTCAAGGGCGAGGTCGAGGGCCTGCTGGGCCAAGTCGACGAGAAGGCCAAGGCCGAGACCGATCGGCTGGTCGCCGTCTATTCCGCCATGCGTCCGCGTGAGGCCGCGGCCGTCTTCTCCCAGCTGGACGATTCCGTGCTGCTGCCGGTGGCCGCCGCCATGCGTCCCCGGACCCTGGCCGCCATCATGGCCCAGATGCCGCCGGCCCAGGCGCGGGCGCTGACCGAGAAGCTGGCCGCGCGCTTCCAGTCCGCCCCGCTCGCCGCGCGCGCCGCCGCGGCGGCCGCACCCACGCCGATGCCGGCCGCCACGCCTCCCGCAGCTCCGGCCGCCGGAGCGGGCACGACGCCCGCCGCCACGACGTCAGCCCAGCCGCAGACGCAGCGCGCCTCGAACTCTCCCGGCCGCCAGCAGTCGACGCGCCCGTCCCCGACGCCGCGACGCGCGCAAAGCCGCCCGCCGCAGAGCCCGCCCGCCCGTTCGCAGCCGCAGACCGCGCCGGCCTCCACGCCCGCACCGCAACAGCAGCGTCCGCGTCAGTCGGTCGAATAGGTTGGCGTGAGCGCACGGGGCGGCTATGCGTCCGCCCCGAACCTTCGCCTGAGATCCGACATGTCCGAGACGCCTCCCGACCGCCTGTCCGTCGATCCCGACAGCCCCCACCACGACGCCGACGTGCTGGCGCGGGGCGTGGGCGTCCGCTTCAAGGGCGAGGAAAAGACCAACGTCGAGGAATACTGCGTGTCCGAAGGCTGGGTCCGTCTCGCCGTCGGCAACCGCGTCGACCGTCGCGGCAAGGCGCTGACGGTCAAGCTGCAGGGCGAGGTCGAGCCCTATTTCCAGCATGGCGAGGCGGCGGCGGGCGAGTGAGCCCTCCGGCGACGCACTCCCTTCAGCAGCCCTCGGCGCGCGGCGGCAGCTTCGGCGACCACAGGCCGACGTTCCAGTTCCACGGCTGATCTCCCGATGCGCGGCGGCGACACATCGTCCGCTCGTGCAGGTCGAACATGCCGGGGAAGAGAGCGACGCGCGCCTGCGGCCGGCCGTCGAACAGCATGTAGGCCCGCTCCGCGCCGTAGGCCGGCCAGGCTGCGGCTTCCCCCGCTCGCGGCACTCCGGCGCGCACGAAGCCCAGCCAGTAGTCGATCATGGCCGCGGACAGGTCGGCTTCCGCCTGGGTGTCCGGGATGGCGGGCCAACGGGACGGCGTGCGGTCCCGGTTGCCCCACATGTACGGCAGCTCGCTGGCATGGAAGGCGCGCAACCCCGCGGCGGCGGCCGCCGGGTAGTCGTGGTCGAACAGGTAGAGGTAGGCCGGCAAACCGCGCGCCGTCTGCGACCGGACCAGGCGTTCGGAGGTCCAGCCATAGAGGGCGTCGCGCGTGGCGGCGAGGATGCTCTGCTCCATGTCTGATGCGGGGTAGAGCCGCAGGAAATCATCGGCCATGTCTCCGTAGCGATCGCGGATCGCCGCCTCATAGGCCGCGGCGTCGCCCGGCAGGGCGGGCGTCAGCATCCTGAGGGAACGGGCCTCTCCGGCGTTGAAGCCGGCCAGCACCGGCACGGGCGCCTGCCCGCCCTGATCGAAGATCGTGACCAGCTGGTCCGGCAGGACCTTGCCGTCCACGACGCCGAGGCTGACGAAGCCGTTGGCCGGCGCGGCGTCGGTGATCGCCTGCGGGTCCATGGCGCGCATGGCGCGCAGGCTTGGCAACTGCAGGCGACGGGTCAGGACGGCCCCGGCCTCCTCCGCCGAGGGCGCGCCGAAGCGGGCCTGCTTCAGCTCCGGCGACGAGATCATGTAGCCGCTCTGGACGATCGCGCGGTGGAACAGGCCGCGCGCGTAGGGCGAGGCCATCAGATACATCACGCTGAGCCCGCCGGCGCTCTCGCCCGCGACGGTCACGTTCGACGGATCGCCGCCGAAGGCCGCGACGTTGTCCCGCACCCACTGCAGCGCCAGGACCTGGTCCATCAGGCCGTAGTTGCCGGAGATGCCCGCCGGGGACTCGGCGCTAAGTTCGGGATGCGCCAGGAAGCCCAGCACGCCCAGTCGGTAGTTGATCGTGACGACGATCACGCCCTCGCGGGCCAGCCGGACGCCGTCGTACAATGGCTCCTTGCTGGAGCCGGCGATCAGCGAGCCGCCATGGATCCAGACCATGACCGGCGCGCCCTTCGCGCCCTGCGGGGCGAAGACGTTGAGGCTCAGACAGTCCTCGCTGAACGGCCGGATGTCCTGCGAATAAACGCTGGGGAGACCGGGCGTCGGCTGCATGCAGGCCGGTCCATAGGCCGTCGCCTCACGCACGCCGTCCCACTTCACCGCCGGCAGGGGCGGTCGCCAGCGCATCTCGCCCGTCGGCGGTGCGCCGTAGGGAATGCCCTTGAAGGTGCGGACCTCGCCCTCCGCCGCGCCGCGGACCGCCCCGGCCGTGGTCGCGACGACCAGAGGGTGGGACTGCGCCTGCGCCGGCGCCCGGCTCGTCGCGCACGCGGCCAGCGCCCCGGCCAGCAACACCGCGACGCCGGTCAGGCGACGGGTCACGACAGGCCTCCCGCGCGCGACGTGTCCTTCGACAGCCGGCGCGCCAGCAGCAGGAAGATGAGGATCGCCACCACGTACACCGGCGCCAGCGTGTAGAGCGCGGTCTCCAGCGAGCCGAAATGGTCGCTGGCGAAGCCGACGTAGGTCGGGCCGACCGCCATGCCGATGAAGTTCATGATCAGCAGCAGCAGGGCGCCGGACAGCACCCGACGGTTCGGCGCCACCTCCTCCTGCACCAGGGCCACGGACGACGAGAGGTAGAAGTAGTTCAGAAAGGTCGGCCCAAGCAGCAGCACCAGCGCCAGCGGCCACGTCGGCGCCCACAGGAAGGCCAGATACAGCGGCAGCGCCAGCGTCAGGGAGATGGCCGGCAACAGGGCGTAGGCCGTTTTCGAACGGCGGGTGAAGCGGTCGATCAGGAAACCCGAAGCGAAGATGCCGCCCCCCATGCCGAAGAAGACGATCAGGGCGAACCAGACCGACAGATCGTCCAGCGTCATGCCCTTCTCCCGCATCAGGTACAGGGCGGTGAAGTTGCCGAAGCCATAGGTGACGATCTGGGTCACGCCGCTGCCTAGCGCGGCCAGCACCAGGGTCGGCTCCCGGAAGAAGGCCGCGACCGTGCCCCAGAACGGCGCCTTGGTCGGGGCCGAGCCGGCCGTCGCCGCGTCCAGCCCGCCCCGCCGCGGCTCCTTGACGAGGAAGGGGGTCGCCAAAGCCACGACGACGCCCACGGCCCCGATGACCACGAAGGCGTCGCGCCAGCTGAACTCCGCGGCGATCTTCGCCCCGAAGGCGACGCCCAGCGCCATGCCGACGGGGGGACCGAGATTGTAGATGCCGAGCGCCATCCCGCGACGACGCGGCGGGAAGCTGTCGGTGATGATTGCGTAGGAGGGGGGCACGCCGCCCGCCTCACCGAAGCCGACGGTCATGCGCGCCGCCGCCAGCTGTCCGAAGTTTCGCGACAGGCCGCAGGCGATGGTCGCCGCACTCCAGATGCCGCAGGCCACCGACACGACCGCGACCCGGTTGGTCCGGTCCGCCAGCCAGCCCACGGGGATGGCGATGAAGCAGTAGAAGAAGGCGAAGTACAGCCCGCCCAGCAGACCCAGCTGGCCGTCGGAGATTCCCAGCGTGTCCTGGATCGGCTTGGCCAGGATCGACAGCAGCTGCCGATCGAGGAAGTTCAGGACGTAGATGAACCAGAGGACTCCCAGCGCCGCCCAGGCCTGACGGCCCTGTGGAGAGGCGGGGGGACTGACGGCGGCGGCGTCGGAGCTCATGGGACTTTCCTCTCTCGGTGCGGGCGTCGGGCCCGTCTATTTGTCGGGGTCGGTCAGGGCCGCGTAGACGAAGGTCCGCGTCTCCCTGCGAAAGGCGTCGCTGACCGGGTCGGCCAATCTCTGGATCAGGCCGACGAAGACGAGGTCGTTCTCCGGATCGATCCAGAACCAGGTCCCGCCGCCGCCGCCCCAGCTGAGCGTGCCGCGCCCCTCGACGGCGCCGATCGCCGCGGGATCGATCATCACCGCGAAGTCCAGGCCGAAGCCGAAGGCCGGGCTGAACGGCAGGAGACGCAGCGGGCTGGATCGCGTCAGGACCGCGTCGGGGACGGCATTGGTCGCCATCAGATCGACGGTTTCGGACTTCAGCAGCCTCGCGCCGTCCAGTTCGCCCCGGTTGAGGATCATCTGGCAGAAGCGGGCGTAATCGGTCGCGGTCGAGACCAACCCCCCTCCCCCGCCTTCGAACGGCGGCGGCCGGGACCAGTCGTTGATCGGCATGTCGAAAGCGGTCGTGGCTTCGACCAGCCCGTCCGCGCCGCCGCGGTAGATGCCCGTCAGACGGTGCAGCTGGTCGGAAGGCACGTGAAAACCGGTGTCGACCATGCCGAGCGGCTCGAAGATGCGGCGACGAAAGACCTCGCCCAGCGACGCGCCCGCCAGCCGTTCCACGATCGCGCCCTGCAGATCCGAGGCGACCGAATAGAACCATTCGGTCCCCGGCTGGAACATCAGCGGCATCCGGGCGACGCGGGCGACGAGATCGTCCAGCGATCTCGCGCGCAGGACCTGCGCCTCGCGATAGGCGCGCTCGACGGGATGGATGTCGAACAGGCCGTAGCCGAAGCCCGCCGTGTGGTTCATCAGCTCGCGCATCGTCGGCGCCCGGACGGCGTCCTCCAGAACGGGCTCGCCGTCCGGGCCTGTGCCCGCGAACACCTTCAGGTCGGACAGTTCGGGCAGGAAGCGGTCGACGGGATCGTCCAGCGTCCACAGCCCCTCTTCCATCAGCATCATCAGCGCGACGCCGACCACCGGCTTGGTCATCGAATAGATGCGGAAGATGGCGTCGAAGCGCAGGGGTTCGGCGTCGCCCACCCGGGCGTGTCCGAAGGTGTTGAACGCCGCCACCCGGCCGTGGCGCATCAGCAGCGTCGAGGCGCCCGCAACCTCCCCCGCCGCCACCATGCCGGCCATCCAGTCGTCCAGGCGGGCCAGACGCGCGGAGTCGAAGCCGAGGGCCTCGGGGTCCGACGCGAACGCGAGGCCGCCGACGTCGGTCATGGCGCGGGCGCCTCCGTACGTGACGCCGCGCGGCTCCGGCACAGGCCGATGAATCCATGCGCCATGAAGGCGGCCATGCGGGCCTTGATGGCGTCGAAGTCGTCCGACCGGCACAGCCCGCCGGAGAGCTGGTCGATCCGCCCCGTGCGGGCGAGGCTAAGGGTCAGGGCCCCCGTGACGAAATGGTAGCCCCAGAACAGGTCCTCGTCCGGGCAGTCCGGCAGGGCCTGCCGCAGCAGGCCGATCAGCCGCAGGACCACCGGGTCGAACAGCCGGTCCATCACCTCGGCGCCCCACGCGGGGGTGTTGTTGATCTGGGCGCTGAGCGCGCCGAAATTGCGCCACCCCTCCCCGCCCGTCGAATAGGTGTCGAGGTCGGTGTCCAGAAACGCCCTCAGCGCCCCCTCGACCGTGGGCTTGCCGTTCGCCGCCTTCTCGTAGGCGTCCAGCGCGTCCATGCGGCGCCCGCTGGTGACCGGCGCGCGGCGCGCCATGACCTTGTCGAAGACGTCCTGCTTGTCGTCGAAGTAGTAATGGATCAGCGACTTGTGGACGCCGACCTTGTCCGCGATGTCCTTGATGGTCACGCCGTGCAGGCCATGCTGCGAGAACAGCTCCTCGGCGGCGTCGAGGATCTGCTCCAGACTTTCGGCGCGCTGTTCGGCCTTGCGGCGGGACGGACGGGCGGTGGACATGGGCTCGACCTTCAGACGTTGCGGCGCGTCCCGCCCGCTGCGCTTCGAGTCGGAGGCCGGGACGTCGAACATCCTAGGCGCCCCCATACCGGGCGCGAAGCTGCGTCTTGTCGATTTTGCCCGTGCCGGCCAGCGGCATGGACGGCACGCAAATGACGCTGTCCGGGATCCACCAGTCAGCCACGCGTCCCTTGAGGCTGGCCTTGAGCGCGGCCTCCTCGACCTGCTGGCCCTGCGCCGGCTCGACGACCATCAGCGGGCGCTCGCCCCACTTCGGATCGGAGCGCCCGATCACGGCGACCAGACCGACGGCCGGCAAGGCGCCTACGATGTCCTCGATCTCGACCGGATTGATCCATTCGCCGCCGGACTTGATCAGGTCCTTCGACCGGCCGGCGAGCGTCAGGACCCCGTCGTCGTCGATCGAGGCCAGGTCGCCCGTGTCGAACCAGCCGTCCGCGTCCACCGCCGGAGTGGACGCCCCGTGGTAGGTGCGCAGCACGCTCTGTCCCCGCACCTTCAGCCGCCCTTCGACGTTGCGCTGCTGCGGCAGGGGCGTCCCGCCCGCGTCGGTCAGCAGCATGTCCAGCCCGACCGGCGGCCGACCGGCGCCGACGGCCTGCGCGCCGGGCGGGGAGATGGCGCCCAGCGGCGAAAGCTCGGTCATGCCCCAGCTGGTCTGGACGCGGCAGCCCAGCCGGCTCTCCATGCGCGCCAGAAGCGCCTCAGGACAGGGCGAGCCGCCGACGATGACGCGCTTCAGTGTAGGGGTTTCGCCGCCGGTGGCGTCGAGGTGATCCAGCAGCCCCAGCCAGACCGTCGGCACGCCGACGGCGACCGTCACGCCCGCCCTTGCGATCAGGCCGGCCAGGCTGGCGCCGTCCGTGACCCGACCCGGCAGCACCAGTCCCGCCCCCACGGCGGGCGCGGCAAAGGGCAGGCCCCAGGCGTTGGCGTGAAACATCGGCACCGCCACCAGCACCTGATCCGCGCTGGTCAGGGCCATGGCGTCAGCCTGCAGCAGACGCAGCGTGTGAAGGTAGTTCGAACGGTGGGTGTAGACGACGCCCTTGGGCGCGCCGGTCGTGCCGGACGTGAAGCAGAGACCGGCGGGGGCGCGCTCGTCGAAGCCGCCCCAGGCGACCGGGCGGCCGCTCTCCACCAGATCGGCGTGCGCGACGAATCCCGCTTCCGCCTCCGCCGGCGTGGGCGCGCGGTCCAGCATCACCAGGCGTCGCAGACGGGGGCAGGCGTCGCGCATCTGCACCGCCAGCGGCGCCAGATCGGCGGCCACGGCCAGCACCTTATCGTCCGCCTGCTCGACCATGTCGATCAGCTGTCGGAGCGTGAGCCGCGGGTTCAGCGTGTGACATACGATGCCCACGCCCATGGCGGCGTACCACAGTTCGACGTGATCCGCGGTGTTCCACGCCAGCGTCGCGATGCGGTCTCCGACCTCCAGCCCGAGGTCCAGAAGCGCGCCGGACAGCCGGTTGGCCCGGTCGCGGAGATCGGCATAGCCGACGCGCACGTCGCCCTGCCCCGTCGCCGCGACCACGCCCGCCCGCGGATGCCACGCGGCGCCGTGCTCCAGGAACCGGTCGATGGTCAGGGCCGGGTCCTGCATGGGGCTGAGGTCCGGCGTCATGCCGGGCTCGCTGCGGGATCGGGATGGATGACGCGCGTCATGGGACTCGGAACTCGAGGAGGGTGGGCCGGCCTGGGCCACGATCCGCGGGAGCGACGCCGCCGCCCCCGCGGAGGGTTTCGCGGGATCAGAACGTCCGCGTCAGGTTCAGTCCGAACTGCCGCGGCGGGCCCGCGTAGCGCAGACCGGCGTTGACCGCGGCGATGTAGGTCTGATCCGTGGCGTTGACGGCGTAGGCGGCCAGCGTCCAGTCGTCCTTCTGGTACGTCAGGCGCAGGTTGACCAGATTGCGCGCCTCCAGCCGGTCGCCGCGGGCCTCGTTGTTGAAGATCGAGGTCCAGCTTTCGCCGATGTGCGAATAGTCGACGCGCGGCGTCAGCGTGGCGCCGTCGGCCATGACCCATTCGTACTCGACGCCGGCGTTGAACGTCACCTCGGGCGCATAGCTCTGCTCGTTGCCGCCCAGCTGCAGGCAGTTGACGCTGGCCGGCCCGGTGACGGTGTTGCACGTGCCGGTGCGGGGCGCCCGGGGGTCGGCCGCGAAGAAGTCGCCCAGCTCGGAGCTGGACACCGAGCCGCCCACGTCGATCTGCCACGGGCCGAAGATCATCTGCGCCGAGCCTTCAAGGCCCATCAGCACCGTGTCGTCCGGCACGTTGACGATCGAGCTGAACAGCGGCACCGCCGGATCGCCGACCACGACCTGGAAGCCCTCGTACGTCATGTAGTAGGCGCCCAGCTGGGTGCGGACCCGTCCGTCGAACATGGTCGACTTCCAGCCGATCTCGTAGTCGACGACGTCTTCCGGCCCGAAGGAGCTGGCGGGCACGTAGAAGTTCGGCGCGTTCAGGCCGCCCATCTTGAAGCCCGTGGCGACGAAGCCGTAGACGAAGTTGTTCTCGTCCACCTTCCAGTTCACCGACAGCTTGCCGGTCGTCTTCTCCGCCGTGACCTCGTCGTTCTGCAGCAGGAACAGACCGAACGCCGGATAGGTCGTGTAGACGTTGTCGTTGGTGGACGTGCTTTCCGACCAGCGGGCGCCCAGCTGGATCTGCAGCCGGTCCGAGACGTCGTAGCTCAACTGGCCGAAGACCGCCTTGGTCTCCTTCGGCGTCTCGCCGAAGATGTAGAAGTCGACCACGCCTTCCGGGAAGCCGACGTGGTAGGCCCCCTGCGGGAAGGTGGTCACCGGGAAGACGACGTCGTCATATTGCCAGAAGGCCCCCAGCACCCAGCTCAGGCGCTGGCCGTCCGGAGAAACGATGTTGAACTCCTGCGACCAGACCTCTTCCTCCACCCGGTCGTAGAAGGTGTTGTTCAGCGCGCTGGTGCCGTCGAGGTCGGTGGAGAACTCGCTGATGCCGTCCTGATAGCCCGTGATCGAGCGCAGGGTGATGCCGTTGTCGAGGACGTAGCTGACGTTCAGCGACACGCGCGCGGTCTCGTCCCGACCGGAGTGCGGGCCGTTGGCGGTGATCTCGAACGGGTCGTTCGTCGCCAGCGCCGGATCGGCCGGATAGCCGCCGAAATCCAGATTGTTGTAGTCGCCCTTCAGCAAAACCCGCAGCGCAGGCGTGGGGGTCCACAGCAGGCTGGCGCGCAAGCTGTTGGAATCGACGTCGCCCGGATCGCCGCGATAGGGGCCGGTGATGTCGTGGAAGCTGTCGCGCGTCTCCTTGTTGGCCGCGAAGCGCACGGCCAGGGTGTCGGTCAGCGGCACGTTGACGGCGCCCTGCAGCTTGATGTTGTCGTAGTTGCCCAGCTGGCCCTGGACGTAGCCGTTGACGCCGTCGAAGTCCGGATTGCGTGCCGTGATGAAGACGGCGCCGCCGGTCGCATTGGTGCCGGCGAAGGTGCCCTGCGGACCACGCAGCAGCTCGACGCTGCCGATGTCGTAATAGGGCTCGGTCTGGAAATAGCCCGGGAACACCGGGACGCCGTCGCGATACGTCGTGACGCCCACGCCGATGGCGGTGGTGGGCTCGGACTTGCCGATGCCGCGCACGTTGAAGAAGTTGCCTTGGCCGAAGTTCTGGACGGTCGTCGACGGCGACACGAACTGGAGCTGTTCCAGCGTCGCCACGCCGCGCTCTTCCAGATCCTCGCCGCTGAGCACCGTCGCGGCGACCGCCGTCTCCTGAAGGTTGGTGGTCCGGCGCTCGGCGGTGACGACGACGTCGTCGACCTGCGTCGCCTCCTGCTCCGGGGCCTCCTGGGCCTGAACCGCGCCGGCCCAGAGCAGCACGGCGAATGATGTCGTGATCCCGAGCTTGCGGCTCATGGCAGTCCCTCCTCGATGTTTCCCCACGACGCTCTGACGGCGTCATGAGGCGACGCTCTCACCGATCTCCGCGCCTGTCAACGTTCACTCACTCGCCAGTGAATGTTGACCCGAAGGTCAGCGTCGGCTCTTTTTCCGGCCTTTCGGACGGGGACGCGAGTCATGACGATCACCTTGGGCGGGCGCGCGGCGCTGGTCACCGGCGCGGGCGGCGGACTGGGTCGGAGCCACGCCCTCGCCCTCGCCCGGCACGGGGCCCGCGTGGCCGTCAACGACCTCAACTCCGATGCCTGCGCCGCGGTCGTGTCGGAAATCAAGGCGGGCGGCGGCGAGGCGGCGGCATTTCCCTGCAGCGTCACCGATCGCGCCGCAGTCTTCGCCATGGTCGACGCCGTCGCGGCGCACTGGGGCGGCGTCGACGTCGTGGTCAACAACGCGGGCATCCTGCGTGACCGGACCTTCGCGAAGATGGATCTGGACGACTTCGCCTTGGTGCTGGACGTGCATCTGATGGGGTCGGTCAACGTCACCAAGGCGGCGTGGCCTCACATGGTGGCGCAGGGCCGCGGGCGGGTGATCTTCACCACCTCCTCGTCGGGCCTGTACGGCAACTTCGGACAGTCGAACTACGGCGCCGCCAAGATGGCCCTGGTCGGGCTCATGCAGACCTTGGCGCTCGAAGGACGCAAGCACGACATCCGGGTCAATTGCCTGGCGCCCAGCGCCGCCACGCAGATGACCGAGGGTCTTTATTCCGCCGACGACCTGCGCGACCTCGGGCCCGATCTGGTCAGCCCCGGCGTGGTCGCCCTGGCGGCGGACGAGGCGCCGACGCGGACGATCCTTCTGGCCGGGGCCGGCGGGTTCGAGCAGGCGCACGTGACCATGACCCGGGGCGTCCACGTCGGCGCCCGCGACGACGCCGCCGAGGAGGTCGCCCGGTCGTGGGCGGCCATCGGCGATCGCACAGGCGAGGTCGTGCCGGACTCAGGCGCCGCCCAGTACGCCCATGAAGTCAGGACGCGGGCCGCCGCCGGCTGACGTGGCGCAGGCGGCCGAAGACCGTACCGGCGGCGGACGGCGTCGCGCGAACGCCGATATCGAACTTTCACGCCTCGGTAGCGCTTGATTCACCCAGCGCCCCCTATAGTCCGTGCGTTGGGGGCGCTGGGTATGGAGTAGGACATGGCGCGCGTCCTCATCGCCGACGACGACCCCCTGTTGCGGGGGTTGCTGCAGCACAAGCTGGCCGCGGACGGTCATCTGGTGATCGTGGCCGAGGACGGCGGAGAGGTGCTGGGCCTGATCCGCGAGCACCATCCCGACCTGATCGTGCTGGACGCCATGATGCCCGTGATGGACGGCTTCGAGGTGCTGCGGCGTCTGAAGGTCGACGCGGAGGCGGCTTCCATCCCGGTCATCATGCTGACCGCGCTGCGACGCGAGGCGGACGTCGTCGGCGCCCTCCAGCTGGGCGCGGCCGACTATCTGGTGAAGCCCTTCATTCCGGACGAATTGCTGGAGCGCGTGCGTCGGCTGGCCGTCCCGCAGCAGGTTCAGGAAGATGATCGCGCAAGACGTCCCCGCTGAAGTCCGTCAGGATCCCACCGCCCTCTATGAGGCCGCCGTGGCCGACCGGCGAGCCGGCCGCCCGGCGCAGGCGGTGGACAGGCTGCGCGCCGTTCTGGCCGCGCGGCCCGACGACGTCGACGCCCGCCTGCAGCTCGGACTCGCCCTGATCGACCTTGGTCGGCTGGACGAGGCTGAAGCGGAGCTGCTGCGCGTCGTCGAGCGCGCTCCGGCATATGTGGACGCGCACGTCGCCCTCACCCGCATCGCGCGTCGGCGCGGCGACGAGGCGACGGCGTCGACCCGCGCGGCCGAGGCCCTGCGTCTGGCCCCTGATCGGGAGGACGTGCGCGCGCTCGCGAGCGGTCCCGAACCGGCGATGCGCGGCCGTCTCGACGTGGACGTTTCCCGCAGCCGTCTCGGCGCCGGGCTTCCCGACTGGACCGAGGCCCGGCTGGCCGCGACGCGGACCGTCGACGACCGATGGACGGTCTCCGGCGCCGTCGAGCACACAGAGCGTTTCGACCGCACCGACGTGTATCTTGAAGGTCTGGTCGCGCGCCGCCTTGCGGGCGGAGACGCCTGGATCGCGCTGGGCGGCACGCCGGACGCCGACTACCGCCCGGAACTCGCGCTGCGGGCGGGCGGATCCTGGAGGGTGGCGCCCGCGATCAGCGCGACGCTGGAAGGATCGGTCGCCCGGTTCGCCGCCGGCGAGGTGTCGTCCCTGCAGCCCGGCCTCTCGATCGATCTGTTCGACGGCCGCGCCACGCTGACGGGTCGCTGGATCAACGTCTGGGACGAGAATGGCGACCGCGAGGACGGCTACGCGGTCTCCGCGCGCTGGGCCGTGACCGACCGCTTCCGTCTGCGGCTTGACCACGCGGACGCCCCGGAGACCAGCGAAGGCGTCGTCGTGGACGTCTCGTCCGTCGCAGTCAGCGGCGAGTGGGATCTGAACGCGCGCGTGTCCCTGCGTCTCGGCGTGCTGGACGAGGACCGCGGGACCTACGGGCGCCAGGCGGTCACGGTCGGTCTGGGCTGGCGCTTCTGGTGAGCCTGCTCGGCTTCCTCTGGTGGAGCTCGCTCGTCTTCGGGGCGGCGGCGCTGGCGTGGATGGTGTGGCTGATCGGCGCCCGGCTGCTGCGTGCGCGGCGCGACGCCCGGCTGGGGCTCGATCAGGCGCGGATGCGCCGCCTGTTCCTGGAGATCATGGACGGCCACGTGGACGCCGTGCGTCAGCTCAACGGCCCCAGCCGCCGGGCCCGGCTGACGGCGGAGGCCATTCTGGACATCGCCGGACTGGTTCGCGGCCATGAGCGCGAACGTCTCGTCTCCGCCCTGTCCGGGCTGGGCGTCGAGGAGCGCCTGCGCCGTCGCCTGCGTCGCGGCAGCCGGGCCGGCCGCATCGCGGCGGCCGAGGCGCTGGCCGTCTTCCCCAACCCCGCCAACGCGGCCGCGCTGCGGCAGGCGCTGGCGGCCGCGCGCGATCCGGAGTTCCGCGTCGCGGCCCTGAACGCCCTGCTGGCGCTCGACGAGGCCCCGCCGCTCTGGGACCTGCTGGCCGACGTGTCTTCGCGCGGCCTGCAGGATTCGCTGCTCTACGAATCCGTGGTCCGCACCATGGTGGCGCGGGCCCCCGATCAGGCCCTGACCGTCTTCACTGATCCGGAGGCGTCGCTGGTGATGCGCACGATCGTGGCGGACGCGCTGGGGCGCTCGGGCGACTACCGCGCCGTGCCCGCCCTGATGGCGGCAATCCCCGGCGCGGACCTGGAGCTGCGGATCGCCTGCATCCGGGCGCTGGGGGCCCTCGCCCACCCCGCGGCCGAGCCTGCCGTGGTCGCGGGCTTTGCGGACGAGGCATGGGAGGTGCGCGCCGCCTCTGCCGAGGCCGCCGGCCGGATCGGGCTGGTGTCGGCCGCGCCGCTTCTGGTTCAGGCCCTCGCGGACGGCGTGTGGTGGGTTCGATTCCGTTCGGGCGAGGCCCTCAACGCGCTGGGGGACAAGGGGGTCGCCAGCCTGCGGCTGGCAGCGGGCGTCGGCCAGGACGTGGTCCGCCGCGCGGCCTCGCTGGCGCTGGCCGAACGCGGCGTTCCGGCATGAACGGCGTGCTCCAGACCCTCGTCGGCTATGCCCAGGCCATCGCCTGGTTCGTCATCGGCGCGGGGGCCCTGCAGAACCTGCTCTATCTGATCCAGCTCGGCCTGGCGGGCGTCGCCCTGTCCCAGCGGCCGTCCATTCCGCAGTCGACGGTGCTGTGGCGGCGCTACGCCGAGGCCTCGCCCCCGATCGCCCTGCTGGCCCCCGCCTACAACGAGGCCATGACCATCGTGCAGAGCGTCCGCTCGCTGCTGTCGCTTCGCTATCCCAGCTTCGAGGTGATCGTCGTCAACGACGGATCCAGCGACGCCACCCTGCAGACCCTGATCGACGCCTATGGCCTGCGTCCCATCCAGCGACACTTCGATCTGCCGCTGGAACACCAGCCGATCCGCGGCATCTACGGGGCGGAGCATCAGCCGCGGCTGATCGTCGTCGACAAGGCGAACGGCGGGAAGGCGGACGCCCTGAACGCCGGCATCAACGTGTCGCGGGCCCCGATCTTCTGTTCGATGGACGCGGACTCCCTGCTGGAGCCCGACGCCCTCCTGCGCGCGGTGCGCCCGTTCGTGGAAGACCCCGAACGGACCGTGGCCGTGGGCGGCACCGTGCGCATCGCCAACGGCTGCGTCATCCGCGACGGCCGCGTGATCCAGGTCGGCCTGCCCCGCAGCTTTCTGGCCCTTCTGCAGACGGTCGAGTACCTGCGCGCCTTCCTTATGGCGCGGCTGGCCTGGAGCCGCATCAACGCCCTGACCATCATCTCCGGCGCCTTCGGCCTGTTCCGCCGCGCGCGGGTGATCGAGGCGGGCGGCTACACCCGCGGCACGGTGGGCGAGGACATGGAGCTGGTGGTCAAGCTGCACCGGCTGATGCGCGACAAGCGTCTGCCCTATCGCGTCGGCTTCGTGCCCGAGCCGGTCTGCTGGACCGAGGCGCCCGAAAGCCTGCGCGTGCTGGGGCGTCAGCGATCGCGGTGGCATCGCGGCGCGCTGGAGACGTTCGAGCGGCACTGGGACGTGATGTTCAAACCCCGCTACGGCCGTCTGGGCGCGCTGGGCTTCACCTACATCCTGCTGGTCGACATCCTGGGACCGGTGATCGAACTTCTGGGATATCTGCTCATCCCGGCGTTCTGGGCGCTCGGCCTGTTGTCCATCGACTACCTGCTGGCCTTCCTGGCCGTCAGCTTCACCTTCGGCGTGGTGATTTCCGTGGGCGCGCTGGCGCTGGAGGAGTCGGAGCTGAGGCGGTTTCCGCGGGCCCGGCATCTGCTGGTCCTGACCGCCGTCGCCGTCGTCGAGAACTTCGGCTATCGCCAGCTGAACAACGTCTGGCGGCTGCGCGGCCTGTGGCAGTGGATGCGGCGCAGCCAGTCGTGGGGCACGATGACCCGCAAGGGCTTCAGCCCGCAGACCTGATCACCGCCCGCAGCGCGTCGGCCAGCGCGTCGAGATCACCGGGTTCGGGTTCGCCGCCGTCGGCCAGAACGTCGTCGATCCTCCCCGCCGCCCCGCTGATCTCCGGATGTCCGAACGTGCCCCCGGCCCCTGAAAGTCCATGCGCCAGCCGATGCAGGACGCCTTGGTCCGGTCGTCCCTCCAGCGTTTCCAGATCCGCCCGGCAGCGCTCCACGAAGCGTGCGCGCAGGGCTTCCGGAATGCCGCTCACCGGCGGGATGCCGCCAGCACCGAGCGCAACTGCTGCGCCAGGGTCATCGGGTCGAACGGCTTGATGATGACGTCCAGCGCCCCCAGCGCACGATATTTGTCGACCTCGGTTTCCTGCGCGCGCGCGGTCATGAACACCACGGGCGTCGTCTCATGACCCGGCACCTCCCGCAGTCGCCGCAGGGTCTCCGGCCCGTCCATGGCCGGCATCATGACGTCGAGAAGCACGACGTCGACCGCGCGCGACCCCAGAACGTCCAGCGCCGCCGCGCCGGACTCCGCCGACTGCAGCTCGATGTCCGGATCGAGCTCGAGTGAGAACGCCGCCACCTCGCGGATGTCGGCCTCGTCGTCCACGTGCAGGACCTTCAGCGTCATCGGGCGTCCTCGTCGCTTCGCGCGGTCAGTCTGTGCACGGCGCGGCTGAGCTGGGTCAGCGACATCCGCGATTTCGTCAGCACCGCCTCGACGGAAGGCGCCGTCTGGGCGTCCAGTTCCTGGGCGGAATAGACGACCACCGGAATCGTGGCGCCGTCCGGCCCGGTCAGCTCGGGCAGCAGGTCCAGTCCGTGGCCGTCCGGCAGGCCGAGATCCAGAATGACGAGATCGGGGCGCTGCACGGCGAGGGCTTCGCGCGCCTCCTGCAGACTGCGCGCCGGCATCACCTCGGCCGTGACGCCGAGCGCCTCCGCGGTCACCGTCAGGATGTCCGGATCGTCGTCGACATGCAGCACGCGCGGACGGGCCGCGCCCGGCAAGGCGGCGATCGCCAGCCGCAGGCGCTCCTGATCGAACGGCTTCTCCATCCAGTCGACCACTTCCAGCGACCGTCCGCGCACCCGGCCACGGGCGACGTCGCCCGAAACCACGATCACGGGCAGGCTTCGGGTCGTTCTGTCGGCCTTCAGGGCGCGGATCAGGCCGACGCCGTCGGCGTCCGGCAGCTGCAGGTCGATCAGGGCGGCCTCATAGCCGCCGCGCCGCGCCATGGTCAGCGCCTCCCGCGCCGTCCCGGCGATGTCGGTGCGATAGCCTTCGGCCGTCAGCATCTCGGCCAGAACCCGGGCGGCGTCCGCGTCGTCCTCACAAATCAGCAGACGTCCGCCGCCCGTCCGCTGCGGTTCTTCCGACCACAACGGCAGGTCGAGATGGAAGGTGGCGCCCTCGCCCTCCCGCGATTCGAACCACAGGCGACCGCCGTGCCGTTCGGCGATCTCGCGCGCGATGGCCAGTCCCAGACCGGTGCCGCCCTTGGCCCGGGCGTCGCTGGCGTCGGCCTGCGCGAACTTGCCGAAGATGCGGGCGCGGAAGGCCTCGGGAATGCCGGGCCCCTGATCGGTCACGCTCAGGCGCGCGATGCGGGTTTCGGGGTTCACGCCGACGGCGACCTGTCCCCCGGCGGGCGAGAACTTGGCCGCGTTCGACAGCAGGTTGGTCACGACCTGGATCAGGCGGTCCGCGTCGCCGCGGATCGGCGCGGGCGCGCCCTCGAGCAGGGTCAGCGTCACGTTCAGCTGATCCGCATAGCCGCGCACGCCGTCGATGGAGCGCGCCGCCACCTCCCGCAGATCCAGGACGTCCATGGTCATGGGGGTCTTGCCGGACTCCAGCTTCTCGACGTCCAGGATGTCGTTGATCAGACGGACCAGCCGCTGGCTGTTGGAATGGGCGATGCCGATCAGGCGCGACGCCTTTTCCGGCAGCTCGCCCGCCGCCCCGCCCGCCAGCAGGCCCAGCGAGCCCGCGATCGAGGTCAGCGGAGTGCGCAACTCATGGCTGACCGTGGAGACGAAGGCGTCCTTCATGCTCTCGATCCGTCGGCGCTCGCTGATGTCGCGGATCACCGCGACCACGTGGCGGCCCGTCGGCAAATCCATCGCGCCGAGCGCGACGTCCACGGGAAAGCTGGATCCGTCGCGGCGCCGCGCCGTCAGCTCCTGCACGATGCCGCCTTCCAGGGTCCCCTGGCTGGCGCCCAGACGGCTCAGGAAGGCGCCCTCGCCGTTTCCGGCCAGATCCTCGATCAGCACGCCCACGTCGCGCCGGGCCAGCTCCGCGGCCGGCCAGCCGAACATGCGCTCGCCCGCGGCATTGACGCTTTCCACGCTGCCGCTGGGATTCAGCGTCACGATGGCGTCGATGGCGCTGTCCAGCGTGGCCTGCTGGCGCGCCGCCGACGCCGCGAGGCGGGTCGTCAGGGCCGTGCGCGTGGCGACGAACCGCCAGATCAGCAGGCCGATGGCCGCGGCGGTCGCCAGCAACAGCAGAAACAGGCCCCCGACCAGGGCCTCCGTCCTCCGGGTGCGGGCCTCCGACCGGGCGGCGAGTTCGTCCAGCGCGGCCGCTTCGCGGCCGATCATGCGCGCCACGACCTCGCGGATCGCGTCCATCGCCTGCTTGCCCTCGCCGCTGGACACGATCGCCATGGCCGCGCGCGCGTCGCCTTCCGTGCGCAGGTCGACGGTCCGCTCCATGGTGTCGCGCTTCCGGCTCACCAGAACGCCGAGCGCGTGCACGTCGGCGGTCTGGGCGGGATGATCCGCCAGCCGTCCCCCGAGATCCGCCAACGCCGCGTCGAGGCCGCCCAGAGCCCGGTCGTAGGGCTCCAGGAACCGCTCGTCGCCGGTGATGATGAAGCCCCGCTGCCCCGTTTCGGCGTCCTGCAGCAGGGAGAAGACCGACTGGATCCGGCTGCGCGTGTCGTAGGACCGCGCGACCTCGGCCCGCAGCCGCGCCGCGCCGTCGAACTCACGGCGCAGCTCCACGCCCGCCAGGATCAGAAGCAGCGCCACGATCGCTCCGGCCAGGCCGAGGCCGAGCCGGTACCGCGTCGCGCGGGGGGAAGGCGGTGAAGACATGCCGGCGACAGTGCGCCCGACAGGCTTATCGACTGGTCAATGCCGGCGTCAGAAGCGGCCGCGGACCTCCAGATTGAAGATGGGCCCGATCGTGCGGTCGCGGATCTCGATGAAGGAGATCGGATCCAGCCGCCGGCCCGCATAGGCCGTGCGCCTGAAGTAGCTCTCTCCCGAGAACACGTTCGCCGCCGAGGCGCGCACGGTCAGGCCCATCACGTCCTTGTGCTCGACGAACAGGCTGCCGAAGAGCGGGATCTCCCACTGTCGCGACAGCTCCGTCAGGCGATAGGTCTGGGCGTTCTTCTGATGGCTGAGGCCCAGGCCCCAGGCCCAGTCGGTGTCCGGCACGTCGTGCCGCAGGTTGACGCTGAACAGTCGCTTCAGGCTGCCGCTGATCTCGCGGTCCTCCAGCGTGAGCGGGTCCTCGACCTGCGAGCGCTGCAGCACAATCCGGGTGTCCACGCGCGCGCCGCGCCAGCCCAGGGGATCGAGATTGGTCGTCGCCCGCCACTCGACGCCGTATCGTACGGCCTCGTCGAGGTTGCCGATCGACTCGCCCGTCGCCCCGATCGGAACGATGTCGACGATGTCCTCGATGACGGCGCCGTAGACCCGCAGCGTGGAGCTTCCCCACGGCCCCCCGTCGCGCACCCATTCCGCTTCCAGCTCCCAGCTCTGGGGCGGCACGAGATTGGGATTGCCCGAAAACGTGGTGCCGCTGTTCAGGTTGGCGGAGGCCAGGAAGTCGCCGAAGTTCAACTGGCCCACGCGCCGCTGCAGGCGGACGGTCACCCGATCGTCGGGCGAGGCCTGCCACACCACATTGGCCTGACCCTTGGGCCGGAAGAAGTCGCGCTCGAGCCCGCCGGCGCCGACCTGCACCAGTTCGGAATATTCCGCCCCCGCGCTGATCTGGAACGAAAGGGTCGGGGACAGCGGCCTGCCGTAGGTCCCCATCGCCTCGTACCGGCTTTCCTCGACCCGGGCGGCGCCGTTGGCGAAGACCAGTTCCTGCTCGCTGCCATCCGGCTGCAGCCGGAACAGGCGCGTGCTGCTGTCCAGACTGTTGAAGGCCGCTTCCAGCGAGAACTCCGCGTCGGCGTCGCCCGGCTTCCAGCCGTACTCGGCCCGAACGACGCGCTCCCCTTCCTCGCTCGACTGCGTCAGTCGGTCTCCCGTGCGCGGCCGCCCGTCGGCCCACTCGACCGTCACGGCGCTCTGATAGTCGGCGGTCTCGAACCGTTCCAGCCCGATCAGCTTCAGCCGGCCGACGCCCCAGCCGAACTCCCAGTCACCGCCGATCTCGTAATCATGGCCCTCCTGATCGTCACGAACCGCTCGCTCCCGATCCGGCAGGGTGGGCGACGTGCGCGTGCCGTCCTCCTGGAAGCGGTAGTCCAGTCCGCGGACGGCCGCGTTCAGATTGCCGACGGCGTCGCCGGGTCCGTCGATGACGAACCGCCCGCTCAGCCGGGGCTGGTAGACCTTGCCGGTCCAGTAATCGAGCCGGGTCTCGGTGAGCGTCCCGAAGCGGTCGTAGATGTAGGTGTCCCCGCCGGCCCCGCTGTGGCTGGCCTGGTTCTCCAGGGCCACGGTGTACTCGACGGGACCCTGCTCGCCGCTCACCGACACATCGAACCGGGTCAGAACCGGATCGGTGAAGCGCGACCGGAACTCGGGCCGCCAGGACCACTGGCCGCTCAACGCCGACGCGCGCGTGACCACGTTGGCCACCTGCCCCGTCAGCCCCGGAATGCCGAGGCTGGCCCCGTCCCGGATCTCGATCCGCACCACGTTGCCCGCCGGCACCCGGCGCAGTTGGGTCACCACGTCGTCCGACTTGTTCGAGATGCGCTGGCCGTTCAGCAGGACGTTGCCGGTGGCCTCGCCCAGCCCGCGCTCCTGCGACACCTGGCGGATGGCGAATCCGGGCACCTGAACCAGCATGTCGTAGGCGGTGCTGGGGGCGAAGCGGGCGAAATGCGCCGCGTCATAGGTGCGCTCGGCGGCTTCGGCAGACCGGTCCTGCGCCAGGGCGGGCGTGGCGGCGAGCAGGGCGGGCGTGGCGGCGAGCAGGGCGAGCGCCGCGACCGCGGTCGACAGACGGGCGCGGCGACGCGCAAGGGGGGCGACGTGCATGAGCGTTCCTCGATGAGCTTTTCGTGTTCGTTCGGTCAATCGGCGGCACGTTCGCGCACGCCCTCGCGGGCCATCCGCCGCGCGTAGTCCGGCGTGACGTCATGGACGCGCAGCGACACCAGCTGATCCGCCGACAGGTCGGCGTAACCGGCGGCCGCCATCTCGCGGATGAAATCGGGGGTCACGTCATGGATGGCGAAGGCCAGCTGCTGCTCCGCGCTCAAGTCCCCGTAACCGGCGGCGGCCAGGGCGCGCACGCCTTCCACCGTGACGCCGTGGATCTTCAGCGCCACCAGATCCTCCGCGTCGCCGCCCAGCCCGACGGCGGCCATGTCGCGCACGTAGGCCGGGGTCACGTCGTGGATGGCCAGCGCCATGATCTCATGGGCGGGCAGGTCGCGGAATCCCTCGCCCAGCGCCGCCATGGCGGCGACGTACTCCGGCGTCACCCCATGAATGCCGAAGGCGACCAGGTCGTCCAGCGAGGCCAGGCGGTAGCCGCTGCGCGCGACGTCGGCGACGTAGGCGGCGTCCACGTCGTGGATGGCCGCCGCGACCACCTGATCCAGATCGGGCCGTGCATAGCCATGCCGGTCCAGCGCATCCAGAAGCGCGGGGTCGAAGTCCGTCAGGGCAAGATGGAACAGCTGCTGCGCGTCCGGCCGGGCGCCGACGCGCGCCGCCAGCGACGTGGCGAAGGCGTCGTCCGGATCGAAGTCGCAGCGCCCGGCCGCCATGCCGCCGGACGCGACGCCGGAACATCTCAGATCGCCGGCCGCGGCGTCCAGGGTGAAGGCCACCGGCCCCTCGGCGGCGACCAGCGCCTCGCGACTGAGGCCGCTCAGGTCGGCCCAGTCCCACGGACCGCTCATGTTCCCGCGGCGGCCCCGCTCGTCCTCGCCGAAACTCAGCGCCAGCTGGGCCCGTCCGTCCGTCCGCTCCTCCAGCGCGAAGCGGATCAGGCTCAGGTCGGGGCCGGCGACGCGCGGGGCGCGGAAGCCAGGCGCAGGCTGCGGCGCGCGCGCCGGCTGCGGGTCCTGCTGCGGCCCGGCGACGACCCCGACGGCGGACAGCATGGCGATCAGGGCGGTGCGGATCATGACGGTCTCCTCTGGATTCAAGGCGCGCGGGGTCTTTCGCTCCGTCCGGAGCGTCGGCGCGTCGGCTTCAGGCGTTCAGGTCAGCGGGTGGCGGGCGGAACCGGCGGCGGCGTCGCCGTGGGCGGCCGGGGCGTCTCGGGTCGACTTCGCGGTCCGGCGCCGGGTCGTGGTCCGATCAGGGCGGAGCGGCGCAGGGCGTCGACGTCGGTGATCCCCTCCGCCTCCATGCGCCGGGCGTAAAGCGCGTCCACGCCGGCGATCCGAAGTCCGATCAGCTGATCGACCGACAGACCGGTCAGCCCGGCTCCGGCGAGGTCGCGCACATAGGCCGGATCGACGCCGTGCACGGCCATGGACGTCACCTGACCGTACGACAGCCCGTCGTAGCCGACGCTCCGCATGCCGCGCACCCATTCCGGGCTCACGTCGTGGATGGCGAGATTGGTCAACTGACCGGCCGACAGGCCGCGCACCCAGGGCAGTTCGCGTTCCAGCGCCGCGATCCATTCGGGCGTCACGCCGTGCAGGCTCATCGATGCCAGCGCCTCGGGCGACAGCCGTGCCGGGCGGGTCTGCGCCGACCGTTCCGGGTCCTGCGACACGGCTTCCGCTTCCACCGCCGCTTCCGCCTCGGCTTCCATCTGCGCCTCCAGCGCCGCCTCCTCGGCCGGGCTCAGCTCGACGTCGGCCTCGGTCGGGTTCGGATCGGAATCGGACTCTGTGAGCACGATCGCGGCGGGCGTGCCGGCGACGGCGTGCGGGACGAAGCGCGTATGCAGGGGCGTGAAGGCGGCGAGCGGAAGGGCCAGGGACGCAGCCGCCAGCACACCGGCGGCGACCTGCACCGGCCGCGCGGGGTCGCGCCGCGCGGCGCGGTCCAGCACGCGGCTCAGGCGGCGCTTCAACGAACCCCGGCCGGGCGCCACGCCGTGTGCGGCCAGGGCCGCGCCGCGCTCGCCGCGGGCGAAGTCGACCAGCATGCCGGCATAGTCGGGGCCGTTCACGTCGCCTCGGAGGACGACGTCGTCGGCCGCTTCCTCCCGCAGTTCATGCGCCTGCCGCGCCAGGGCCCACACCAGTGGGTTGAACCAGAACAGGGCCGTGGCGACGCGGGCGACCAGCAGGTTCAGCCAGTCCATCCGGACCACGTGCGCCAGCTCGTGCGCCAGGATCGCCGCGGCGCGGTCAGGCGTCTTCAGGGCGGCGTCGCTCAGCACGATGGTCGGACGCAGCAGGCCCCAGCTGACGGGGGAGCCCAGCCGCGCGCTGCGCAGCAGGGCCGTCCCCTGCTTCACGCCCATCCGGTGCTGGGCGTGCGCCAGCGCGGACAGCCAGTCGCGGTCGGTCAGGACGGCCGCCTCACGCTGCAGTCGGAACAGGCGCACCAGCCCCAGGCCGAGGCCGCCTGCCAGGAACAGGGCGCCGGAGACCCAGGCCAGAAGGACCAGCGTCGGGACGTTCACCGCCAGGGCGGCCGTCGGCGACGCCGGCGCCGGCGTCGCGAGATTCAGGTGGGCCGCCTCCCCTGCCGCGGCGGGCGTCGTCGCCACGACCGCGTCGCGCGTCCAGGCGCCCGCCACCTCAACCTGTGGGCCGAACAGCACCAGCAGGGGCATGGCCGCCGCGACCAGCAGGCCCAGATGGGCGATCAGGGCGCGCTGCGACGCCGGCAGGCGTTTCAGCGCCGTCACCAACCCCAGGGCGACGGCGATCACGGCGGCGCCCTTCAGCACGATCTCGATCAACAGATCGGACGACACGGCGATCATGACCGCACCTCCTTGCGGGCCTCGGCGATCAGCCGTTCCAGTTCGTCCAGTTCCTCGTCCTTCAGCGGGCCGCTCATGCCCAGAAGGGCGCTGGCGGCCCCGGCCGCCGAGCCGTTGAAGAACGTGCCGACCAGCTGGCTGAGGGCGGACTTCGTCGCCTCCGCCTGGGGCACGCGGGGCGCGTAGACGATGCCGCGCGGCGTGTCCTTGCGCGCCACCAGCCGCTTCGTTTCCAGCCGGGCCAGCATGGCCCTCACCGCAGAGGCGGTCAGGGCGTCGGGCAGGGCCTCGCGGACCTCCGCCACCGTCGCCTCGCCGCGCCGGTACAGCACGTCGACGATCTGCCTTTCCCGCGGCGCCAGCGTCTGAAGCATGGCCGTCCTCCCGAAGCTACAATTGCAGCCTTCGCTACAAATGCAGCGCCGGTCAACGACCCTTCGGATGAAGCTTTCGCAATGTTCCCGGAGCGGCCCGTCCTAGTGGAAGTCGCGGGAGCCCGGCAGGATGCGCACGTCGCGGGGGTGCCGCGCGGCCCCGCGGGGGTGCTGGGGGTGGACGAACTCGTCGGCGCCCGACAGCTGGATCGTGGTGTCGTGATCTTCCGACAGGCGGGACAGTTCGCCCGACCTGTCGAACACGCGCCGGGCCATCAGGTGGGTGACGCCTTCGACGCTCTTCTCCACAGTCCCCTCGATCACCATCAGCCTCGCCGACATGACCTCGCGCCGGAACTCCTCGAAGGTGCGGGCCCACATGACGACGTTGATGACCCCGGTCTCGTCCTCGATGGTGATGAAGATGGCGTTGCCGTTTCCCGGTCGCTGCCGGATCAGCACCACGCCGGCGCAGCGGACCAGGGCGCCGCCGCGCTTCGCCTCGGTCGCGGCGCAGCTGAGCATGTTCTCCGCGTCGAAGACGGGGCGCAGCAGGCCCATGGGATGTCCCTTCAGCGACAGCCGCGTGGTCTGGTAATCGGCGGCGACGTGCTCGCTCAGCGGCATGGCCGGCAGGCGCGCGTCGGGCTCCTCGCCCAGCTCCCGGGCCTGCGCGGCGGCGAACAGCGGCAGGGCGTCGTCGTCGGGCAGGCGGCGCACCGCCCACAGGGCCTCCCGCCGGTCCATGCCCAGCGAGCGGAAGGCGTCGGCGTCGGCCAGCTTGCGCATCGCCAGCGCCGGCAGACGGGCGCGACGGGCCAGAGCCTCCACGTCGTCGAAGTCGCGATGGGACCGGGCGGCGACCAGACGCCCGGCCCACTCCTGACGGAAACCGTCGATCTGGCGGAACCCCAGCCGCAGGGCGAGCCGGTCGGCCGGGCCTTCCAGCGCATTGTCCCAGTCGCTGAAGGACACGTCGATGGCCCGGGTCTCCACGCCCCCGACCTCCTGCGCCTCGCGCACGATCTGGGCGGGGGCGTAGAAGCCCATCGGCTGGCTGTTCAGCAGGGCGCAGGCGAAGGCGGCGGGATGATGCCGCTTGATCCAGGAGGAGACGTAGACCAGCTGGGCGAAGCTGGCGGCGTGGCTTTCCGGGAAGCCGTAGGAGCCGAAGCCCTTGATCTGGTCGAAGCAGCGCTGGGCGAAGTCGGGCGGGTACCCGCGCGCGATCATGCGCCCGACGAATTTTTCCTCGAACTCTCCCAGCTTGCCGTCGCCGCGGAAGGTGCCCATCGACTTGCGCAGGCCGTTCGCCTCGGCGTCGTTGAACCTGGCCGCGACCATGGCGACCTTCATGGCCTGCTCCTGAAACAGGGGCACCCCCAGCGTCTTGCGCAGCACCTGTTCCAGCTCATTGGAAGGGCCGTGTTCCGGCGCCGGCGAGGCGTAGGTCACCGCCTCCTTGCCGCCGCGCCGCCGCAGATAGGGATGGACCATGTCGCCCTGGATCGGACCCGGCCTTACGATGGCGACCTGGATCACCAGATCGTAGAGCTTCCGGGGCTTCAGACGCGGCAGCATGTTGATCTGCGCCCGGCTCTCGACCTGGAAGACGCCGATCGACTGACCCCGGCACAGCATGTCGTACACCTCGGGGTCGTCCCGGGGCACGGACGGCAGGTCCATCTCCACGCCCTGATGGTCCCGCATCAGGTCGAACGCCTTGCGGATGCAGGTCAGCATGCCCAGCGCCAGCACGTCCACCTTCATCAGGCGCAGGTCGTCGATGTCGTCCTTGTCCCACTCGATGAAGGTGCGGTCCGGCATGGCCGCGTTGTGGATGGGCACCATCTCGTCCAGCCGGTCCTGCGTCAGCACGAATCCGCCGACGTGCTGGCTCAGGTGCCGCGGGAAATGCAGCAGGCGCGACGCCATGGCCACGGCGCGGGCGATGGTCGGATTGGCCGCGTCCAGACCCGCCTGCGCGACGTGTTTCTCGCCGATCTCCGATCCCCAGCTGCCCCAGTGGCTGGCGGCCAGACGGGCCGTCACGTCCTCGGTCAGGCCCAGCGCCTTGCCCACCTCCCGGATGGCGCTGCGGGGGCGGAAATGGATGACGGTGGAGGCGATGCCGGCGCGCTCGCGGCCATAGCGGCCATAGATGTGCTGGATCACCTCCTCGCGCCGCTCGTGTTCGAAGTCGACGTCGATGTCGGGCGGCTCGTCGCGGTCCTCGGACAGGAAGCGCTCGAACAGCAGGTCGGACTCCAGCGGGTCCACCGAGGTTATGCCCAGAACGTAACAGACCGCCGAATTGGCCGCCGACCCCCGCCCCTGACACAGGATGCGCATGTCCCGCGCCACGCGCACGATGTCGTAGATGGTCAGGAAATAATGGGCGATCTTCTTGCGGGCGATGAAGTCCAGCTCGTGCCGCAACAGCTCCGCCACCTTCGGCGGAATCTCCTCCGACCACCGCTCCGCCGCGTGACGCCAGGTCAGGTGCTCCAGCCAGGCCTGCGGCGCCCAGCCGGGCGGCACGGGCTCCTCGGGATACTGATAGGACAGCTGGGCCAGATCGAAGCAGACGCGGTCCAGAACGTCCCGGGTCTCGGCCACGGCGCCGGGCGCGTCGTGGAACAGCCGCGTCATCTCGGCCACCGGCTTCAGCCAGCGCTCGCCGTTGGCGTTCAGGCGCAGCCCCGCCTCCTCGATGGTCACGCCCTCGCGGATGCAGGTCAGCACGTCCTGCAGATCGCGCTGGCCGGCGTGGTGGTGCAGCACGTCGTTGGTCGCCACCAGGGGCACGCCCGCCCGTTCCGCGATCGCGCGCAGCCGGGCCAGACGGCGTCGGTCGTCCCCGCGCCTCAACATGGTCGCGCCCAGCCAGACGGCGCCGGGCGCGGCGTCGGCGATGCGGGACAGCGTCGACTCCAGCCCCGCCAGACGGTCCGGCGGCATGACGATCAGCAGAATGTCCTCCGGCGCGGCCAGCAGATCGCGCAGGCCGATCTCGCATTCGCCCTTTTTGGCCCGCCGGTTGCCCAGGGTCAGCAGGCGCGTCAGCCGCCCCCACCCGGCGCGCGTCTCGGGATAGGCCAGCACGTCCGGCGAGCCGTCGTTGAAGGCCAGCCGGGCGCCGGTGATCAGCTTGAAGTCCCGGGCCCGCAGGCGGACCTCCTCCGACAGGGCCGGATCGATGGTGTGGTCCTCCTCCTCCACCGTCTCTCCGGGGCCGGAGCCCTCGCGGCGGACGTCGGGGGGCAGCAGACCGTGGTCCCTCAGGGCCTTGAGCGCGCTCCACGCCCGCACCACCCCGGCCACGGAGTTGCGGTCGGCCAGACCCATGCCGACGTGGCCCCGCAAAATGGCGGTGGCGACCAGTTGCTTGGGCGACGACGCGCCGCGCAGAAAGGAGAAATTGCTGGTCACGGCCAGCTCGGCATAGCCGCCGACGGGATCCAGCGGGCTCATGCGAACAGGCCGTGGACGAACCAGCGGGGCGGATCGGCCTCGCCGTACTGACCCTGCCGGAACAGCCAGAACCGGCGGCCGTCGACGTCCTCCACCCGGTAATAGTCGCGGGTCTTCTGGTCCGGCGCGCGCCACCATTCGCCGGCGATGCGTTCGGGTCCCTCGGCGCGCGCGACCCTGTGCTCCACGCGACGCCAGCGGAAGCGATAGGGGTGGCCGTCGGGCGCCTCGGCCAGGGTGTCGACCGGCTGGGGCGGATGGAACATCTGCAGCGGCCGGAGCGGCGGATCCTCAGGATCGGCCGCGGACCAGTCGTCGGCCGCCCCTTCCGCGGCAGGGACCAGTCGCTGCGCCCGTTCGGGCATGTGGGACGCGTGCGGATGGAAGCGCAGAACCCGCTCGGGACCCAGCCGCGCCGTCAGGCGGTCGACCAGGCGGGCCAGCTCCCCGTCCGTCGGCCGGTCCGGCTGCAGGCCGGACTGGACCGGCGCCAGCGCCTCCGCCGCAGTGACCGTCATGCGGATCTGGTCGAAGCCGAAGCCCGGATCGACGGGGGCGGCCAGATTGGCCAGCCGCTCGCGGAACAGGCGCAGCACCGTCGCCGCCTCCCGCGTCGGGCGGCCGGTGCGCACCGTGACGCGGCGGACGGCGCCGTCGACGCGATAGAAGCCGGCCTGGAAGGCGCGCCCGCCCTGCCCCCGGGCCTCCAGACCGCGCGCGGTGTCGGCGATGAGGTCGGCCAGCACCCGCTCGACGTCCTCCGGCGCGGAAACGGGCTCGAAGAAGATCCGGTCCACCACGAAGGGGGGAGGCGGTCGGTGCGGGGTGATGCGCACGTCCTCGTCGCCCAGCACCCGCGCCAGCCGGGCGGGAAAGTCCCGGCCGAACCGGGCGGCCAGGGGCGCGCGCGGGCGGTCGTCCAGATCGCCGATCCGCTTCAGCCCGGCCCGGCGCAGGGCCTGTTCCTCCCGTTCGGACAGCTCCAGGGCGGCCACCGGCAGGCGACGCGCCGCGGCCCGGTCCGCGCCGGGATCGAACGAACCTCCCGGTCCGAACCGGCACAGGGCGCGCGCGCACTCCGGCGTGCCGGCCAGGGCCATGCGGACCTGCAGTCCGGCGCGACCGGCGCGGGCGTGAACCGCCGCGACCAGACCGGCCTCTCCGCCGAACAGATGAGCGCAGCCGGTCACGTCCAGGACCACACCGTGCGGCGGATCGAGCGAGATCATGGGCGTGAAGCGGTCGAAGTCGTTCAGGGCGGCGGACAGCAGGGCGTCGTCCTGTTCCGCCTCATGCGGCGCGGCCTTCAGGTCCGGCGTGCGGGCCTGGGCGTCGGCCAGAGTCATTCCGGGCGACAGGCCCAGACCGGCCGCCTGCGGGTCGACGGCGACGAGGCGCAGGGCGCCGCCCACCTTGTCGACGACGACGACGGGCCGTGCGGCTTCAGGCGACGTGGCGCATGTCGCCGTCGCGCGCGCCAGCCTGTCGCTGGGCAGCCAGGGGAACCAGACCGCCAGATAGCGGCGCCGGTTCGACGAAGACGCGTCGTTCACGGTCCCACTCCATCGTCCAGGTCCGGGTCGCCTCGCCGCCGCGGGATCGCAGCAGGGTGGCGGAAAAGGCGGGTCGGCCGGGCGCTCCGGCCTCGAGCGGGCTGGAGGCGACCGCCCGCACCGACCATCGGGTTTCGGCCGCGCTGGGCGCCGGATCGGCCGCCGCCCGGACCAGAAATACGCTTCCGCCCCCCGCCCGCGCCGCCATGGCCAGACGACGACTGGCCGTCAGGGTGAAGGCCCGCGCCTCTCCCCAGGCGGTCAGCACCACGGCGCCCACCGCCGGACTGCGAAGGGCCTCCTCCCCCACGGCCAGAAGCGCGGCGGCGTCGCGCACCCGCACCAGCAGCAGGTCCCGCGGCCGAAATCCCATCTGGTGCAGGCCGGGCCCGTAGGGTCGTCCGCTCTCCTGATCCGCCATGTGCTGCAGGGCCCAGACGACGGGACGCCCTCCCGCGGCGCCCACCCCCAGCCCCAGGGCGAAGGCGTTCGTCGACGCGGAGTCCGCAGACGTAGCGGCATAGACGTCGTGCAGACCGCGTCGCGCGGACGCGAGGGGAAGGCCCGCCCTTCCCGCCTCTCCCCGCGTCGGCGCGCGCAGGGTCCCGCACCCGGACAGCCGGGTCCGCAACGCCCCGACGAGGTCGCTCCTGCCTTTTATGTTCTTCATTTGTTCCATAAGCTGCCTGTGGCCGGAAAGAGTCAAGCGGGCCCTCTCGATGATCGTGGAAAGGTGAAAGACGCCCTTGACCGTTCCAATGTTACATCATAGTGAAACGCGCATGATCGACACTCTGCCCCGCAACGCGGCCCCGGCGCTCAGCCGGCTGGCCCTCTATGACGCGCTGCTGTCGCTGGAGACGCGCGACGAGGTCGACGCCTTCCTGTCCGATCTCTGCACGCCGGCCGAACTGCGCGCCTTCGCCGAGCGCTGGGAAGTCGCCCGCCTTCTGGACGCGGGCGGCCGCTCGTATCGCGAAATCGCCGCCGAGGCCCAAGCCAGCCCGACCACCGTCGTCCGCGTGGCGCGTTTCCTCAAGGAGATGCCGCATCAGGGCTATCGCCTGGTGCTGGACCGTCTCTCTCCCCGAACCTGAGTTTATCCCATGAGTACCGTGAAGGGACGGCTGCGCATCGCCGTCCAGAAGTCCGGCCGCCTGTCCGACCGCAGCCTCGACCTCGTCCGCGACGCCGGTCTGCGCGTCGTCAAGGGCACGAACGATCTGCTGTACCGCATTGAAAACGCGCCGATCGATCTGCTGCGCGTCCGCGACGACGACATTCCGACCTTCGTCGCCGACGGCGTCTGCGACCTGGGCATCGTCGGCGAGAACGTGCTGGAGGAAGGCCGCAACGGCGGGCCGGCGGCGGAAGTCGTCATGCCGCTGGGCTTCGGCCGCTGCACCCTGAAGATCGCCGTGCCGCCGACGCTGGACTACGACGGCCCCGCCTCCCTGCAGGGCCGACGCGTCGCCACCAGCTATCCGCGCGTGCTGAAACGGTGGCTGGCGGACCGCGGCGTTTCGGCCGACGTCGTCACCATGCGCGGCGCCGTCGAGGTGGCCCCCCGGCTGAAGCTGGCGCACGCCATCTGCGATCTGGTGTCCACCGGCGCCACGCTGGAGGCCAACGGCCTGCAGGCGCGCGAGACCGTGCTGGACAGCCAGGCCGTCTTGATCCGCTCGCCCGTCGCGCCCGAGCCCGAACTGGCCGACCTGCTCGACAGCATCGTCGAACGCATGGCCGGCGTCGTGGCCAGCCAGGGCGCCAAGTACGTGATGCTGAATGCGCCGCGCGCCAGTCTTGACCGCATCACGGCCCTGCTGCCGGGCGCCGGCGCGCCGACCGTCATGCCCCTGTCCGGCCGCGACGACGCCGTGGCCGTTCACGCGGTCTGCCAGGAGGCGGTGTTCTGGGAGACGCTGGAGAAGCTCAAGGCCGAAGGGGCTTCGGCCATCCTCGTCCTGCCGATCGAGAAGATGATGTGATGAAGCGGTTCGACTGGAGCCAGCTGGACGAAGCCGGACGGCGCGACGCCCTGGCGCGGCCCGCCCGGCGCGCCGAGGCGCGGGTGACCGACGGCGTCCGCGCCATCCTTGACGACGTCCGCGAGCGCGGCGGCGCGGCCGTCACAGACTGGGCCCTGAAGCTGGACGGCCATGCGCCCCGCCGCATCGCGCTCGACTTCCCGACCGTCGCCGCGGCGCGGTCCGCGCTGCCGCCCGCCGACGTCCGCGCCCTGCGCGTCGCGGCGGACAATGTGCGCGTCTTTCACGAGGCGACCCGGCCTGTCGACGGCGACTGGATCGAGACGACGCCGGGCGTCCGCTCCCGCATCGCCTGGCGGCCGATCCGGTCCGCGGGCATCTACGTCCCCGGCGGCACGGCCCCGCTGTTCTCCTCGCTGCTGATGCAGGCCATCCCGGCGCGGGTCGCGGGCGTCCGGAGCCCGGTCGTCGTGACGCCCCCGGCCAAAGACGGCGGCGTGCACCCGGCGATGATCTTCGCGGCCGCCGAAGCCGGTCTGGAAGAGATCTGGCTGATCGGCGGCGCCCAGGCGATCGCCGCCCTGACCTTCGGCGCGACCTTCGACGACGGCGCCATCCCGCCCGTCGACAAGCTGTTCGGCCCCGGCAACGCCTGGGTGGCCGAAGCCAAGAAGCAGGCGGCCGCCCTGCCGCGGGGCCCGGCCGTCGACATGCCGGCGGGACCGTCCGAGCTGATGGTGGTCGTCGACCGCGACGCCGCGCCGGAGATCGCGGCCGCAGACCTCTTGAGCCAGGCCGAGCATGACGTCGACGCGCAGGTCGTCCTGGTCTCCACCAGCCGCGCCACCATCGACTACGTGCTCGCCGAGGTGGAGGCGCAGCTGACCGACCTGCCCCGGGCCGACGTCGCGCGGGCCTCGCTGGCCGAGGGCCGGGCGATCCTCGTGCGCGACCTCGACGCCGCGCTGGAGGCGATCAACCTGTACGGCCCCGAGCATCTGGCCCTGCAGGTCGAATACCCCGAAGACCTGATCGACGGCATCACCGCCGCGGGCGCCGTCTTCATGGGCCGGCACGCGGCCGAGACGCTGGGGGATTACGCCGCCGGGCCCAGCCACGTCCTGCCGACAGACGGCGGCGCCCGGACGCTGGGCGGCCTGACCACCGCCAGCTTCATGACGTCGATGTCGGTGCAGACCGTCTCCGAAGGCGGCGCATCGGGGCTGTGCCCGGTCGCCGCGCGCCTCGCCCGGCTGGAGGGTCTCGAGGCGCATGCCCGCGCCGCCGATCTGAGGGCCGGACGATGACTCTGCCCGCTCCGTTTTCTCCGCTGGTGTCGGGGGGCGACGGACTGGACCGCCCGCCCTCGTCGACCGAGGCCGTGGCCGCCCGCATGGCGGAGGTCTACGGGCTTCCGCGCGATCATGTCCTGCCGGTGCGCGGCGCCTCACATGGTCTGGAGCTGATCTTCCGCCTGGCGGCCCGCGACGACCAGCGCGTCGAGGCGCCCCGAGCGCCGCCCTTCGACGCCCTGGCGAAGCTGTACCGCCCGGCCTCGCCCGACGCCGCGACCGGTGCGGTCATCGTGCGCGGGTTGGGCTCGGCGGAAGCGGTGGCCGAGATGGCAGCGCGCGTCGCGCCGGCCCTTCTGGTGGTCGACGAGGCCCGGGTGGAGTTCTCCGAGCAGGCCTCCGTCGCGTCCCTGACGCGCGAGGTCGAGGGCCTGATCGTCGTGCGCAGCCTGTCGCTGTCCCACGGCCTGTCGGGCGCGCGCGTCGGCGCGTTGCTGGCGTCGCCGGCGACGCTGGCGCGCGTCGCGCAGGTGCTGGAGCCGCACCCGCTGCCGGAGCCGAGCCTGCGGGTCGCGCTGCAGGCCCTCGATCCGTCGCGGGTCGTTGAGACCGGGGCCCGCATCGCGCGGGTGCGCGACGAACGCGCGCGCATGGTCAAGGCCCTGTCGCGGGAGATGGTCGTCGAACCGGGCGTCGGTCCGGTGATCGCGGCCAGGCCGACCGATCTGCAAGGCGCCCGCTCGGCGCTGGCGCGGCTGGGCGTCGCCGCCGAAGTCGAGGGCGACCGCCTGCGTGTTCCCGTCTTCGCCAGGGCCGAGTTGAACGACCGCGCGCTGGCGGCGTTCGGCGTCGCCCCGACCGGTCGACCGCACAGAACGGGTCAGGCGGTGCGGGACACCAAGGAGACGCGCATCGTCTGCGCCGTCGATCTGGAAGCGCCCGCCCCCGTGACGATCCGTACCGGCGTCGGCTTCTTCGACCACATGCTGGAGCAGGTGGCGGCCCACGGCGGATTTTCGCTCAGCCTTTCGTGCGAAGGCGACCTGCATACGGACCCGCACCACACGATCGAGGACTCGGCCATCGCCCTGGGCCAGGCGCTGAAGCAGGCGCTGGGCGAGCGGCGCGGCATCGCCCGGTACGGCTTCGTCCTGCCCATGGACGAGGCGGAGGCGAAGGTGTCGATCGACCTCTCGGGCCGCCCCTATCCGGTGTTCCGAGGCGATTTCGCCACGCCGTTCCTCGGCGACTACCGCACCGATCTGACCGCCCACGTGGTCCGCAGCCTCGCCGAGCATCTCGGCGCGGCGATCCACGTCTCCGTCACCGGACAGGACGACCATCACAAGACCGAGGCGGTCTACAAGGCGCTGGGCCGTGCCCTGCGTCAGGCCATCCGCGTCGAGGGCGAGGCCGTGCCGTCGACCAAAGGCGTGCTGTGAGCGTCGGTCTGCTCGCCTACGGCGCCGGCAACGTCGCCTCGGTCCGCTTCGCGCTGGAACGACTGGGCGCCGACGTGAGGCTGGTCTCGACCGCCGCGGACGTCGACGCCGCGGACCGCCTGATCCTGCCGGGCGTGGGCGCGGCCGGCTATGCCATGGCGCGGCTGGGGGAGCTGGGTCTGGTGGAGGCGATCCGGGCGTTCGCGCGCCCGTTGCTGGGCGTGTGTCTGGGGCAGCAGCTGCTGTTCGACCGCAGCGACGAGGGCGAGACCGGGATGCTGGGGCTGATCCCCGGTCGCGTGCGGAGTCTGGAACCGGGGCCGTCCCGTCCGGTGCCGCACATGGGCTGGTCCCGGCTGGAGATCGTCCGCGACGACCCTCTGCTGGAGGGCGTCGGCGGCGACGCCTGGGCCTATTTCGTCCACGGCTACGTCTGTCCCGAAGGGCCGGCGACCCTTGCCCGCGCCGAATATGGCGTTCTGGTGCCCGCCGTCGTGCGCGCCGGAAACCGGTGGGGCTGCCAGTTCCATCCCGAGCGATCGAGCGTGTCCGGCGCCCGCATCCTGCGCAACTTTCTGGAGCTTTCCGCGTGATCGTCTATCCGGCCATCGACCTGAGGGACGGCGCGTGCGTGCGGCTGATGCACGGGCGGTTCGATCAGGTGACGCGCTACGACGACGACCCCGCCGCGCGGCTGGAGGGCTTCGTCGACGCGGGCGCCGAATGGGTGCACGTCGTCGATCTGGACGGAGCCGAGGCGGGCCGCGCCGTCCAGCACGACCTCATCGGAAGGCTCGCGCGCGCGGCCAACGTGAATATCCAGTCGGGCGGGGGCGTTCGCGCCCGGGACGACGTCGCGGCCTTGCTGGACGCAGGCGTGGCGCGGGTCGTGGTCGGCTCACAGGCGGTGGCCGCGCCCGAGACCGTCCGCGACTGGCTGGGGGCCTTCGGTCCCGACAGGATCGCGCTCGCGCTGGACGTCAACGTCCGCGACGGCGTGCCCGTCCCCGCCCTGAAGGGCTGGACCGAGGCCGCCCGCATCGACCTGTGGGAGGCGTTGGCCCGGTTCCCGGAAGGCGCGGCGTCTCACCTTCTGGTGACCGACGTCGGCCGCGACGGCGCCCTGACCGGCCCCAACCTGGACCTCCTGGCCGAGATCGTCCGGCGCCGCCCCGATCTGCAGGTGCAGGCTTCCGGCGGGGTTGCCGTGGCCGCCGATCTGACCGCCGCCCGCGACGTCGGCTGCGCGGGAGCCATCGTGGGCCGGGCTATCTATGAGGGCCGCTTCACGGTGGAACAGGCGCTGGAGGCCGTGCGATGAGCGCGCGCCGGATCATTCCGTGCCTGGACGTGAAGGACGGACGGGTGGTGAAGGGCGTCCGCTTCGAAGGGCACGTCGACGTGGGCGAAGCAGCCGAACTGGCCGCCCGCTATCGCGACGAAGGCGCCGACGAGCTGGTCTTCTACGACATCACCGCCAGCCCGCAGGGCCGGACGCTGGATTACGGCTGGGTCGAGAGCGTGGCGCGGTTGCTGGACGTCCCCTTCTGCGTGGCCGGAGGCATCCGCTCCGTCGAGCAGGCGGCCCGCTGCCTGGACCACGGGGCGGACAAGGTCTCCGTCAATTCGCCGGCGCTGGAGCGGCCGGAGCTGATTTCTGAAATGGCCGGGCGGCTGGGGAGCCAGTGCGTGGTCGTCGGCGTCGACAGTCGGCGCGTGGGCGACGACTGGATGGTGCATCAGTACACCGGCGACCCGACGGCCAGCCGCGGCGCCGGCCGCCGCACGCTGGACTGGATCGTCGAGGCCCAGCGCCTCGGCGCCGGCGAGATCGTGCTGAACTGCATGGACGAGGACGGCGTGCGCCGCGGCTACGACCTCGAGCAGCTGACGGCCGCGCGGGCCCGGCTGACGATCCCGCTGGTCGCCTCGGGCGGCGCCGGAGCTCCGGCGCACTTCGTCGAGGTCTTTCGAGAGGCCGACGTATCGGGCGCCCTGGCCGCCAGCGTCTTTCACACCGGGGCGGTCCGCATCCCCGATCTCAAGCGCGAGCTGGCGGCCGCCGGCGTCGAGGTGAGGCCATGATCGACCCCGATGCGCTGGATTTCGACAAGGGCGGCGGCCTGATCCCCGCCGTCGTTCAGGACGCCGACACCCTGCAGGTGCTCACTCTCGCCTACATGGACCGCGACGCCCTGCAGGAGACGGTCGACAGCGGCGAGGCGACCTTCTTCTCGCGGTCCCGCGGCGGCCGGTGGCGCAAGGGCGAGACGTCCGGCGACCGGCTGCACGTCGTGTCGATCACGCCCGACTGCGACGGCGACGCCCTGGTCGTGAAGGTGCGCCCGGTCGGCGCCGCCTGCCACCTGAACCGGACCAGCTGCTTCGGCGACGAGGACGCCCCGGGGCTGGGGCGGCTGGCCCGGCTGGAGCGGACCGTGGACGCCCGCCCCGCCGATCCGGAGGCTCCAGGCTACACCTCCCGGCTCAAGGTCGACGGCGTGAAGCGCATCGCCCAGAAGGTGGGGGAGGAAGGCGTCGAAACCGCGCTGGCCGCCGTCGCCGGCACTGATGAGGAGCTGGCGTCCGAGGCCGCCGACCTGCTGTTCCACCTGATCGTGCTGCTGAACGTCCGGGGACTGAGCCTGGACGCGGTCATGCGCGTGCTGGAAGACCGTTCCCGCCTCTGAAACCGGGCCCGTCAGCCGCGCGGCTGCCGCGTCTTGCCGACGATGGCCACGATGATGACGATGAAGGCCAGGGCGCGGAGCAGGTAGAACGCGCTTTGCTCCTCGCGGGGGATCTGCAGCGTCACGGTGAGCAGCGGCACCGCGGCCAGCAGCAGGAACGACGTGGCGAAGGCCAGAAACAACCGGTCGCCCGTCCGCCGCCAGAACTTCAGGAAGAAGATCGCGGCGACCCCGTATCCCATGATGATGGCGCCCGTCATGACGGCCTGGGCGGTCATCGGTCGACCTCCCAGATGAAGCCGTAGATGAGCACGCTCACTGCGGCGAACGCCGTCCCGACGCGCCATAGCGAAAAGTCCGTCGCCGTCAGCAGCACCATGTCGAGCACCACGAACAGGTTGTTCAGCGCCAGCAGCGAGAAGCATCCGGCGCTCCACATCAGCAGGGGCTGCCGCGTCCGCCGCCACGATCGGATCAGCAGGCCGGCGCAGATCGCGCTGGTGAGCAGGCACAATCCGTAGACCAGTGCAGGCGCGCCCAGGCTCATGACGTCCACCTCCCCAGCCGGAAGGAGTCGGCGAACCCCTTCAGGGCGTCCGATCGCTTGGCCATGATCACAGCCGTAACGCTGAACGGACGCTTCGCATAGGTTGTTTCGAGACGGTCGACGAGTTCGGCAAGCTGCGGCGTCGCGGGCCGATAGCGATGCCCCTCCGCGTCCACCGCCACCAGGCCGGCGCGCTCCAGCGTGCGCAGACAATCGCTCATGACGTTGTGGCTCGACCGGGTCTCGCCGACCAGGGCGTCCGCCGTCCACACCCTGTCCGCGCCGCGTCGCATGACCAGCAAGGTCTCGAGCGCCCAGACCGACGGCAGCGCGCTTTCGATAAAGCTCGTCAACTGCGGATCGAGGGGAGTGCGGTCGGAGCCCGTCACCGCGCCGCGGGGCCGTAGCGGAAGGTCTGCATGGCGCGCGAACCTAGTCGCTGAGGCCCGAATGGCAACTTCAGAAATTTTGCGAAGTGAACGGAACCGAACACGTCGAAAGGCCATTTCCGAAGGTTGGGTTGGGGGAACGAACACGCGCGCCGACGTCCGGAGAGGCCGATCAACGGTCGCGTCCGACGTCGAGGCGTGACGGTCACCCCGATCGGTGTCTCGTTCTGGTGTACCCCATGTCCATGGCCGCAATCGCCTCCGACTCCCTCGACAACCGACAGCTTCTCGCCGCCCTTAAGGCGTTCCGCAAAGGCGACTTCTCCGTCCGCCTGCCGGTCAACCTGGGCGGGGTCGACGGGGAACTGGCCGACGCGTTCAATGAAGTCGTCGAGATGAACGACCGCATGAGCCGGGAGTTCGGGCGGCTGGCGGAAACCGTGGGGCGGCAGGGCCGCATCAACGCGCGCGCGAAGCTTCCGGGAGCCTCCGGGGCCTGGGCCGACAGCGTCGAGGCCGTCAACGACCTGATCGCCGACATGATGCATCCCACCGCCGAGATGGCGCGCGTGATCGGCGCCGTGGCCAAGGGCGACCTCTCCCAGACCATGGATCTCGACGATGAGGAGCGGCCGCTTCGCGGCGAGTTCCTCCGCATCGGCCGGGTCGTGAACACCATGGTGGGCCAGCTCGGGTCGTTCGCCTCGGAAGTGACGCGCGTGGCGCGCGAGGTCGGCACTGAAGGCAAGCTGGGCGGCCAGGCCAACGTGAAGGGCGTCGCCGGCGCCTGGAAGGACCTCACCGACAACGTCAACTCCATGGCCGACAACCTGACCGGTCAGGTCCGGAACATCGCCGAGGTGACCACCGCCGTCGCCAAGGGCGACCTGTCGAAGAAGATCACCGTGCAGGTGCGCGGCGAGGTGCTGGAGCTGAAGAACACCATCAACGTCATGGTGGACCAGCTGAACGCCTTCGCCTCCGAAGTGACCCGCGTGGCCAAGGAGGTCGGCACCGACGGCAAGCTGGGCGGCCAGGCCCAGGTGGAGGGCGTGACCGGCGCCTGGAAGGACCTGACCGACAACGTCAACTCCATGGCGGCCAACCTGACGGGTCAGGTGCGTGAAATCGCCGAAGTGACCACCGCGGTCGCCAACGGCGACCTGTCGAAGAAGATCACCGTCGACGTGAAGGGCGAGATCCTTGAGCTCAAGTCGACCATCAACGTCATGGTCGATCAGCTGAACTCGTTCGCCTCGGAGGTTTCGCGCGTGGCGCGCGAAGTGGGCACCGACGGGAAACTGGGCGGCCAGGCCAACGTGAAGGGCGTCGGCGGGGCCTGGAAGGATCTGACCGACAACGTGAACTTCATGGCGGCGAACCTGACGGGTCAGGTCCGCAACATCGCCGAGGTGACCACGGCCGTGGCCAACGGCGACCTGTCCAAGAAGATCACCGTGGATGTGAAGGGCGAGATCCTCGAGCTGAAGAACACCATCAACGTCATGGTGGACCAGCTGAACGCCTTCGCGTCCGAAGTGACGCGCGTGGCCAAGGAGGTCGGCACCGACGGCAAGCTGGGCGGTCAGGCCCAGGTCACCGGCGTGACGGGGGCGTGGAAGGACCTCACGGACAACGTGAACCTGATGGCGGACAACCTGACCGGTCAGGTGCGGAACATCGCCGAGGTGACCACCGCGGTCGCCAACGGCGACCTGTCCAAGAAGATCACCGTGGACGTGAAGGGCGAAATCCTCGAGCTGAAGTCCACGATCAACACCATGGTGGACCAGCTGAACGCCTTCGCCAGCGAAGTGACCCGCGTGGCGCGCGAAGTGGGCACCGAGGGCAAGCTGGGCGGGCAGGCGCAGGTGAAGGGCGTCACCGGCACCTGGAAGGACCTGACCGACAACGTGAACTTCATGGCCGGCAACCTGACCGGCCAGGTGCGGAACATCGCCGAGGTGACCACCGCCGTCGCCAAGGGCGACCTGTCCAAGAAGATCACCGTGGACGTGAAGGGCGAGATCCTCGAGCTGAAGAACACCATCAACGTCATGGTGGACCAGCTGAACGCCTTCGCCAGCGAAGTCACCCGCGTGGCCAAGGAAGTCGGCACGGAAGGCAAGCTGGGCGGTCAGGCGCAGGTGCCGGGCGTGACCGGCGCGTGGGAGGATCTGACCGACAACGTGAACATGATGGCCGCCAACCTGACGGGTCAGGTGCGCGGCATCGCCGAGGTCGTGACCGCCGTGGCCAACGGCGACCTGAAGCGCAAGCTGACGCTGGACGCCAAGGGCGAGATCGCCTCCCTGGCCGACACCATCAACGGCATGATCGAAACCCTGGCCATCTTCGCCGACCAGGTCACCAACGTGGCGCGCGAGGTGGGTTCGGAAGGCAAGCTGGGCGGTCAGGCGCGGGTGCCCGGGGCCGCCGGCCTGTGGCGCGACCTGACCGACAACGTCAACCAGCTGGCCGGCAACCTGACCACCCAGGTGCGCGCCATCGCCGAAGTGTCCACCGCCGTGACCAAGGGCGACCTGACGCGGTCCATCACCGTCGAGGCCTCGGGCGAGGTCGCGGCGCTGAAGGACAACATCAACGAGATGATCCGCAACCTTAAGGATCAGACCCTCAAGAACACCGAACAGGACTGGCTGAAGACCAACCTGGCCCGTTTCACCCGCATGCTGCAGGGCGAGCGCGACCTGGCGACGGTGTCCAACATGGTGCTGTCCGAGCTGGCGCCCCTGATCAACGCCCAGCACGCCGTCTTCTACGTCGCCGACCGGGACGCAGAGGATCAGCCGCTGCTGGTGCTGGCCGCCGCCTATGCCTCGACCGAGCGGGACCGCCTGTCGCCCACCTTCCGGTTCGGGGAGAGCCTGATCGGTCAGTGCGCCAAGGAGAAGGAGCGCATCCTTCTGACCAACGTGCCCAAGGACTACGTGCAGATCGGATCGGGCCTGGGCGCCGCGGCGCCGCTGAACATCATCGTCCTGCCGGCCCTGTTCGAGGGCGAGGTCAAGGCGGTCATCGAACTGGCCACGTTCGGCGAGTTCTCGGAGACCCACCAGTCCTTCCTCAGCCAGCTGATGGAATCCGTCGGCATCGTGCTGAACACCATCGCCGCCAACATGCGGACCGAGGGCCTGCTCAGCCAATCGCAACTGCTCACGGCAGAGCTGCAGGCGCAGCAGGAAGAGCTCAAGACCACCAACGACCGGCTGGAGCAGCAGGCCGCCTCCCTGCGTCAGTCCGAGGAGCTCCTGCGCGCCAAGCAGGAGGAACTGCAGAGCTCCAACGCCGAACTGGAGGAGAAGGCGCAGCTCCTGTCCGCCCAGAACAAGCAGGTGGAAGCCAAGAACATCGAGGTGGAGCAGGCCCGCTTCGCGCTGGAGGAAAAGGCCGAGCAGCTGGCCCTGACGTCCAAGTACAAGTCCGAGTTCCTGGCCAACATGAGCCATGAGCTGCGCACGCCGCTGAACAGCCTGCTGATCCTGTCGAAGATGCTCAGCGAGAACACCCAGGGCAACCTGACCGGCAAGCAGGTGGAGTTCGCCAAGAACATCCACGCCGCCGGTTCGGACCTGCTGGGGCTGATCAACGACATCCTCGACCTGTCCAAGATCGAGTCCGGCACCGTCACCCTCGACATCGGCGAAACCAGCTTCGCCGATCTTCGCGACCAGATGGAGCGCACCTTCGCCCAGATCGCCCAGGACAAGAAGCTGGACTTCCGCATCGACTTGGCCGCCGACCTGCCCGCGTCGATGTACACGGACGACAAGCGCCTGCAGCAGATCATCAAGAACCTGTTGTCCAACGCCTTCAAATTCACCGCGTCGGGCGAGGTGCGCTTCAGCGTCGAGCGCGTGCAGGGCGGCTGGAGCGCGGAGAACGACCACCTGAACAAGGCCGGCCAGGTCCTCGCCTTCTCGGTCAAGGACAGCGGCATCGGCATTCCTGAGGACAAGCAGCGGATCATCTTCGAGGCCTTCCAGCAGGCCGACGGCACCACCAGCCGCAAATACGGCGGCACCGGACTGGGGCTGTCGATCAGCCGCGAAATCACCCGCACGCTCGGCGGCGAGCTGAAGGTCGAAAGCGAGCCTGAGGTCGGCTCGACCTTCACCCTCTACCTGCCGCTCAACTTCGCCCCCGCCGCGCCCGCCGCCGCCCGCGACGCGGGCAAGTCCATCGTGGTCCGCCAGATGGAGGTCGAGGACGAGGCCGAGGTCGTGCAGATGCTCGCCGACGACCGGGACAACCTTTCGCCGGGCGATCCCGTCATCCTGATCGTGGAGGACGATCCGCGCTTCGGATCGATCCTGCTGGCGCTGGTCCACGACAGCGGCTTCAAGGGCATCATCACCCAGCAGGGGGTGGCCGCGGCGTCGCTGGCGCGGCGCTATGCCCCCCAGGCCATCATGCTGGACGTCGGCCTGCCGGACATGGACGGACTGGCGCTGCTCGACCTCCTCAAGCGGACGCCCGAGACGCGCCACATCCCGGTCCATGTCATCTCCGCGGACGACCAGGCGGGCCTGGGCATCGCCATCGGCGCCTTCGGCTTCACGCCCAAGCCGATCGATCGGGAAGGCGTCGCGGCCAGCCTGGACGAAGTGCGCAACTTCGTGGCCGCGCCCGACCGTCGTCTCGTCTACGTGGGTCCGGCCGGCGAACCGGTGGGCGCCCTCAAGTCGGCGTTCGGTCAGGTCATGCGCGTCGAGGATCTGAAGAACCTCGGCAAGGCCAAGCTGAAGCCGACCGACGGCCTGATCATGGACGCCGGCATGGCGTCTCCCGGCGCGATGATCGACTGGCTGAAGGCGGCGCAGCGTCTGGCGGTCATCTACGCCGGCGGCCCGCTGGACCCGCACGACGAGCGGCGCCTGCGCCTGGCCGTCTTCTCCGGCCATGCCCGCCTCGCCCGAACCCCCGAGCAGCTGCTGGAGCAGGCCACCATCCTGCTGCACGAGCCGACGGACCGCCTGTCCGAGGCGGCCCGCGCCAGCCTGGCCCAGACGCGCAAGGACGACGCCATCCTGACCGGCCGCACCGCGCTGGTGATCGACGACGACATCCGCAACATCTTCTCCATGGCCAGCGCCCTGGAGGAGTTCGGCGTCGACCTGCACTACGCGGAAAGCGGCCGGGCGGGACTGGACCTGCTGCGCCAGCATCCCGAAATCGACATCGTTCTGGTCGACATCATGATGCCCGACATGGACGGTTACGAGACGATGCGGGAAATCCGCTCCATCACCCGCTTCGCGGACCTGCCGATCATCGCCGTGACCGCCAAGGCCATGAAGGGCGACCGCGCCAAGTGCATCCAGGCCGGGGCGTCCGACTACGTCTCCAAGCCGGTCGACATCGACTACCTGATCTCGGTCATGCGGGTGTCGATCCAGCGTGCCGACGCGCACCGTCTGGCCGCCGCCCAGCCGGCCGCCGTCTGATGGCGCCACGCCGCACTCCGGCCGCCGCCCCGCCACGCGCGCGCGTGCTCATCGTCGACGACGACGAGCGCAACGCCTTCGCCGCCACCGAGGCGCTGGAGGTGCTGGGTCACGAACTGGTGGTCGCCCGCTCCGGCGAGGAGGCGCTGCGACTGCTCCTGACGCAGGAGTTCGCGGTCATCCTGCTGGACCTGCACATGCCCGGCATGGACGGCTATGAGACCGCGCGCCTGATCCGTGAGCATCCACGCACGCGCGACACGCCCATCGTCTTCGTCACCGCCGTGTTCCGGGACGAGGCGCACATCTTCCAGGCCTACCAGGTCGGTGCGGTCGACGTGGTCTTCAAGCCGGTCGATCCCTTCATCCTGCGCGCCAAGGTGTCCGTCCTCGCCGACCTGCACCTGAAGAACCTCGAGATCACGCGGAGCGCCGAGGAGCGGCACAAGCTCCTGCGCGAGAACGCCGCCAACGCCGAGGCGCGTCTGAGCGCGGAGCTGGAACTGCGCCAGACGCGCGAACGCCAGGACGCGATCCTGAAGTCCCTGCCGGTCGTCTTCACCTCGCGTGCGACCCTGCACCCGTTCGCGGCCCTGTTCGTCAGCGACAGCATCACGCCGCTCACGGGTTTCGAGCCGTCGCGTTTCCTCGACGAGCCGGAGATCGGTCTGGGGCGCATCCATCCGGACGACGTGCAGGGCGTGGTGGACTGCCTGATGAAGGCCAGCGAGACCGGCGCCTACGCCTGCGAATACCGCTGGCAGTGCGCCGACGGCGAATACCGCTCCTTCCTCGATCAGGGCGTCTGGGTCCCGGGCGAGCTCGAGGGCGAGGGCGAGATTCTGGGCACCCTGCTGGACGTCACCGACCGGCGACGCCTGGAGGAGCAGCTTTCACAGGCCCGGAAGATGGAAGCGGTCGGCCAGCTGACGGGCGGCATCGCCCACGACTTCAACAACCTGCTCACCGTCGTGCTCGGCAACGCCGACATCCTGATGCGGCGCATAGAGGACGAGAAGCAGAGGCGGCAGCTGGAGGCGATCAAGCTGGCGGCGGATCGGGGCCACACCCTGACCCGGCAGCTGCTGGCCTTTTCCCGGCGTCAGACGCTCAATCCGGAGCCGCTGGACCTGAACCAGCTCATTCACGGCTTCACTCCCCTGATGAAGCAGGCGGTCGGGGAAGGCGTGACGCTGGACGTCGTGCCCCACCCCTCCCCCGTCTACGTGCTGGCGGACGCCAACCAGCTGGAGAACGCCCTGCTCAATCTGGCCGTCAACGCCCGCGACGCCATGGATGGAGAGGGCCGATTGACCATCACGGTCAATCGGCACGACGGCGACGGGGTGATCTCGGTCGCCGACACCGGGTCGGGCATGACGGCCGAAACGCGTCAGCGCCTGTTCGAGCCCTTCTACACCACCAAGGAGGTGGGCCGCGGCTCGGGCCTGGGACTGTCCCAGGTGTACGGCTTCCTCAAGCAGTCCGGCGGCAAGGTCGACATCGAAAGCGCGGTCGGCGAAGGCTCGACCTTCCACCTCACCCTGCCCCTCACCGAACAACGCCCCGAGCCCGTCGCGGCCAGCGGAGAGGCCGTCGCGACGCAGGGCGGGTCGGAACGCGTGCTGATCGTGGAAGACGATCCGGCCGTCCTCAGCGTCTGCCTCGACATGCTCCAGAGCCTCGGATACCGCTGCGAGGTGGCCGTGGACGCGGCCGGGGCCCTGGCGCGACTGGCGGAGCGGCGCTTCGACCTGCTGTTCTCGGACGTCGTCATGCCGGGCGGGGTCAACGGAATCGAGCTGGCGCGTCGGGCCACGGCGGCTCACCCGGGTCTCCACGTTCTGCTGACCTCGGGCTACGTCGGCGAATCCGCGCTGGGCGACGCCCATGACTTCGAGGTGATCGAGAAGCCTTACGAACGGGCCGCACTGGCCGCGCGTCTGCGCTCCATCCTCGATGAGGACGCGACCACCAAGGCCATGCACGTCGCCTCCTGACGCCCTGGGCTGAACCGATCCCGCTGTGACGCTTTCCGCAAGGACGGCGACCGCAGCGGGAGACGACGAATGGATCTGGAACGACTCCGGCACGGTCCGCCGCACCCCCTGCGCGCGATTCTGATGGCCTTCCCCATCGCTCTGTTCAGTCTCGCCCTCGCGACCGACGTCGCCTACCTGCGGACCGAACAGCTGCAGTGGACCAACTTCTCGGCGTGGGCGATCGTCGGCGCGTTGCTGGGCGGCGCCGGCGTCTTCGTCTGGTCCCTGGTCGAGGTGGTGCGCTCCGGGTTCCGCCCGGCGCTGAACGGCGCCTGGCTGCACCACGTGCTGGTGCTCGTCTTCTGCCTGCTCGGACTGGTCAACAGCTTCCAGCACTCCAGGGACGGCTGGAGCTCGGTCGGCACGACCGGTCTCGTCCTCTCGATCCTGTCCCTGCTCGCGGCCCTGGGCGCGGCGTGGATCCTGCATTCCCGCGGCGGCGCGGCGGAGGCTTCCCGATGACCCTGCGCTCCCTCCTTCTCGGCGGTCTCGCCCTGACGCTCGCAGCCTGCGGCGGCGGTTCGGACCCGGCGCTGAAGCAGACCGGCGCGACGCCCGACCTGCCGGAGATGCAGCAGACCCTCGTCCCGCCGATGAACATCGCGACGCCGGCGGCGTGGGGCGACGAGGTCCCGACCGCGCCCGCGGGCTTCAACGTGACCGCCTTCGCCTCGGATCTGCGCATCCCGCGCCAGATGCTGATGCTGCCGAACGGCGACCTGCTGGTGGCCGAGGGACGCGGCGGCGGCGCCCCGGCCCTGCGGCCCAAGGACGTCATCGCCGGCATGATCAAGAAGCGCGGCAACACCCAGGTTCCGGGCGGCGACCGCGTCACCCTGCTGCGCGACGCCGACGGCGACGGCCGCCCGGAGGTGAAGTCCGTCCTGCTGGAGAACCTCGACGCGCCCTACGGCCTGGCCTTCGTCGACGGCTACATCTACGTCGCCAACCAGGACGCCCTGGTGCGCGTGCCGTGGACGCCCGGCCAGACGCGGATCACGTCGGAGCCCGAAGAGGTGACAAAGCTTCCGTCACAGCTGAACCACCACTGGACCAAGGCCCTGACGGCCAGCGCCGACGGCACGAAGCTGTACGTCGGCATCGGCTCCAACTCCAACGTCGGCGAGCGCGGCATGGCGGTGGAGGAGGAGCGCGCCGTCGTGTGGGAGATCGATCGCGCGACGGGCGCGCGTCGCACGATCGCCACGGGCATCCGCAACCCGACAGCGCTCGCCATAGAGCCGACGACGTCGCAGCTCTGGGCCGTCGTCAACGAGCGCGACGAGCTGGGCCCGCAGCTGGTGCCCGACTACCTGACCTCCGTGCGCGACGGCGCCTTCTACGGCTGGCCCTACTCCTACTGGGGCAAGAACATCGACCCGCGCGTGCGACCGGCGCGGCCCGATCTGGTCCGGACTGCGGTCACGCCGGACTATGCCCTCGGGTCGCACGTCGCGGCGCTGGGCCTCAGCTTCGCCACGGGGGGCGGCTTCGGCGGCCGGTTCTCGCAGGGCGCCTTCATCGGACAGCATGGCAGCTGGAACCGTCAGGATCTGTCCGGCTACAAGGTGGTCTGGGTGCCGTTCGCCGGCGGCCGGCCCGCGGGCGATCCGGTCGACTTCCTCACCGGCTTCATCGCCGACGGGAAGGCCCGCGGCCGGCCGGTCGGCGTCCTGTTCGACGCGCGATCGGGCGTCCTCTACGTGGCCGACGACCTGTCCAACGTCATCTGGCGCGTGGCGCCGACGGCCCGCGCCGCCGCGCCCGCGGCTCCTGTGGCGGCCGCCGGCTGACCGTCAGACGAAGGCGGCCGGCAGGCTCTGGAACAGAACCGCCAGGGCGGCGATCACGCCGCCCAGCCCCGCGAGGTCGGACATCAGCCGCCCGCCCTCGCCCTGGCGGGAGCGCGCGCGTCCCCGCCAGATCGCGACCGTGCAGAGCACGCAGCCGGCCGCGCACGCCGCCCCGAAGACGGCGGCCGCGATCCGCCACGCCGTCGCGGAGCCTCCGGCGAGATCCTCGACGCTCCACACCACGTAGAGCCCGAGAAAATGCGCCGTCCAGATCAGCCACGGCGCGAGATACAGGATCCACCGCGCCACCTCACATCCCCGGAAACAGGCGCGTCAGCAGGGCGGGCAGCGCCCCCTGCGCGGCGGTGAAGGAGATCGTCAGCGCCATGACCTCCGCCGTCGCCGGACGGGTGATCGTCCAGACGCCGCAGGCGCGCCGCAGGGGGGCATATAGGGTCATGATCAGGACCGTCAGCACGAACGCTCCCTGCCACGCCATGAAGCCGTAGACGGCGGCGCCTTGCGGCGAGGCGTCCGGTTTCAGCCCGGCCTCCAGCCAGCTCCACAGATCCAGCCCGAACGACGCGGTGACCAGCAGGCCGGCCAGACTCATGGTCAGGGCCGACGCCCACGTCCGCCCGGCGTCCAGCAGCCGCACCCCGCCCCACGCAAGCGCCCCGCCGGCCAGCGCCGCGACGGCGATCGCCGCCAGCCAGACCGGATCCGGCGGCGCGATCCAGAGGTCCGAACGCCGGCTCCACAGGAACACGTAGGCGAAGGCCGTCAGGGCCGTGACCATGCCCGACACGATCAGGGTGATGACCGTGGCCCACCACCCCAGGCTTGAGGGGCCCCGCCCGTAGGTCGGCAGGCGGATTCCCGCGCCCACGTCGGCCGTCTTCGCCGCGATCGGATGATCCAGAAACCAGCACCACCGCACCAGGCAGTAGACGGCCAGCACCGCGCTGACCGCGGCCGGCCAGTAGGCCTGGACCGTCAGCAGCAGGAAGGCCGCGGCGGTGAAGATCGCCGCCCAGACGTGCCAGCCGCTGGGCTTGGGCAGCCGCAGAAGCTGCTGGGGCTCCGCCTCGACCGTGCTCGTCACGATCGTCTCGCGCCCGCTGGTCGCCACCCCGGGCAGGAACCACCGTCCCTGCTCGACCTCCCGGGCCAGTCCCGGCTGGTCCCACATCGGCTCGCGGCCGCGCACGACCGGGATCGAGCGCACCGAATACAGCCCGGTCGGCAGCCACTCCAGACCCGGCCCGTCGAAGACGTTGCCCGCGTCCTTCGGTCCGAACGGCCGGAAGTTGCGGCACATGTCGATGATCCAGAGCAGGACGCCCACCCCGATCATGAAGGAGCCGACGGTAGAAAGCAGATTGATCGCGTCCCAGCCCCGGTCCGGCAGATAGGTCCAGACCCGTCGCGGCATCCCCATCAGCCCCGTCAGATGCATGGGCAGGAAGGTGACGTGCGTTCCGGCGAACATCAGCCAGAACGCCCATTTGCCCCATCTCTCCGACAGCGGCCGGCTGCTCGTCATCGGCGTCCAGTAGTAGATCGCCGCGAACAGCGGAAAGACCATGCCGCCGATCAGCACATAGTGCAGGTGGGCGACGATGAAGTAGCTGTCGTGCGCCTGCCAGTCGAAGGGGACCATGGCGACCATGACGCCGCTCAGGCCGCCCATGACGAAGATCAGCAGCCCGCCCAGCGCGAACAGGCCCGGCGTCCGCAGCCTGAACTTCCGGCTGGCCGCCACCGTCGCGATCCAGGCGAAGACCTGGATCCCCGCCGGCAGGCTGACCGCCGCCGACGCCGCGCTGAACAGGGCCACCGACGGGATCGGCATCCCCGTCGTGAACATGTGGTGCGACCAGACCCCGAAGGCGATGAAGCCCGTGGCGATCATGGCCAGAACGACCAGGCGGTGTCCGACCAGCGGCGTCCTGGCCATGGCCGGGATGATGGTCGACATCGCCCCCGCGGCCGGCAGGAAGATGATGTAGACCTCGGGGTGGCCGAAGAACCAGAACAGGTGCTGCCACAGCAGCGGATCGCCCCCCATCACCGGATCGAAGAACGGCCAGCCGAAGGCGCGCTCCAGCTCCAGAAGCAGGGTCCCCAGGATGATCGAGGGGAAGGCGACGATGATCATCACCGCGAAGATCAGCATGGCCCAGGCGAAGATCGGCAGCCGGTCCAGGGTCATGCCCGGCGCCCGGGTGCGCAGCACGCCCACGATGATCTCGATGGCCCCGGCGATGGCCGAGATTTCGATGAAGCCGATGCCCAGCAGCCAGAAGTCGGCGTTGATCTCCGGCGAGAAGGTCTTCGACGTCAGCGGCGGATACATGAACCACCCGCCGTCAGGCGCCAGGCCGAAGAACAGCGAGGCGAAGAAGCACAGCCCGCCGATCAGATAGGCCCAGAAGGCATAGGCGCTCAGCCGCGGAAACGGCAGATCGCGCGCGCCCAGCATCTGCGGCAGCATCAGCACGCCCAGCGCCTCGACCGCCGGCACGGCGAACAGGAACATCATCACCGTGCCGTGCATGGTGAAGATCTGGTTGTAGGCCTCCGGTCCCAGAAAGCCGTTCATCGGCACGGCCAGCTGGGTCCGCACCAGCAGCGCCAGCACCCCGGCCAGCACGAAGAACAACATGGCCGCGCCTAGGTAGTAGACGCCGACGTAGTTGTTGTTGATGGCGGTGATCCACTCGGTCCAGCTGCGCGGGCCGCACCACTCGCGCTCCAGCGCCTCCAGCTCCCCCTCCGGCCGATCGCCCTGCGTGGGAAAGCGCCCGTACAGACGCGCGTCGAAGCCGGTCTCGGACCTCACTGAAGGCCGTCCAGATACTCCACCACCGCCCGCAGTTCAGGCCGGGTCAGCATGGGATAGGCCGGCATGCGGTTGCCGGGCTTGATCGCCTGGCTGTCCGAAATCCATCCGCCCAGCGTGCCGGCGTTGTTCGGCAGGATGCCGGCGCCCAGCGTCCGGCGGGCGCCCACGCGCGTCAGGTCGGGCCCGGCCAGTCCATTGGCTTCCGTCCCCCGGATCGTATGACAGGCGCCGCAGCCCGAAGAGCGGAACACCTCGGCTCCAGGGTGCGGAACGGGGGTGCGGGGAGCAGTCTGCCCCGCCATCCACGCGTCGAACTCCGCCGCCGGACGGGCGACCACGACCAGGCCCATCAGGGCGTGCGGCCCGCCGCAGTACTCCGCGCACTGCCCCCCGAAAGCGCCCGCCTGATCCGCCTGCACCCGCATCAGATTGCGGCGGCCGGGAACCATGTCGACCTTGCCGGCCAGCCGCGGGACCCAGAAGCTGTGCACCACGTCCGCGCTCTCCAGCTCCAGCGTGACCGGTCGCCCGACCGGCAGGACCAGCTCGTTGGCGTCGTGGAAGAGCTCGCGCCCCTCTGCGTCCAGATAGACGACTCGCCACCACCACATCTCGCCGACGATCCGCACCCGCATCTCGCCGGGCGGCGCCGGTCCCGTCAGGTCGCGCATGTCGCGAAGACCGAGCACCAGAAAGGCCCCGATCACCACCGCCGGAAAGGCCAGCCCGGCGCCCAGGATCATCCACCCCGATCCCAGCCGCTTTCGCCACGACCGCGGCCCGAAGAGCGCGAGCCCCAGCGCCACGAAAACGATCAGCGACACGATCGCGCCCATCGCCAGCAGGGCCCACGACAGGCCCTCCACGCCCTCGGCGAAGGGGCCTGCCGGATCCAGCGCCGGCGGCGGCCAGCCGCTGAAGGCGCGGTCAGTCATCGTGCTGCTCGTACAGCCAGGCGGCCAGGTCCCGCGCCTCCGCTTCGGTCAGGGGCATGGCCGGCATGGCCACGTCGGGCGCGACGGACGGCGCGTCGCGGATCCAGCGCACCAGCACGTCGGGCCGATTGGGCGCCCGGCCGGCGATCATCGGCCGGTCGGCGAAGCCCGCAAGCGAGCCGCCCGCCGTCCCTCTCGGCCAGTCGATGCCCGGAACCTCGTGACAGGCCGCGCAGCCGACGCGCTCCATTACCACCAGGCCCCGCGCCGCGTCGCCGCCCGTGACCGTGCGCGGCGCCGGGCCGGGATCGGCGCACGCCGCGACCGCGACCGCCATTCCGATCCCCATTGCCCGCGTCGCGATCTGTCCACGCCCCATCCGGTCCCGCCCAGCTTGACCGTACAAAGCCCCGGGACGGATGCGGTTCCGGAACGCCGCTCCGCATTCGCGGGTTGAAGGCCGCGTGCGACCTTTGCCGTTCCTGATGTTCGCCCTGCTCCTGGCCGCGTGCGAGCCCGCCGACGATTCCATCGGCCGCCGGCTGTCGCGGGACGGCGAGACGATCGCTTTGGGCGGCGGCGACGCCGGCCCGGCCCACGCCTGCTTCAGCTGCCACGGACTGCGCGGCGAAGGGGACGGCGCCGCGCCGCGGCTGGCCGGGGCCGACGCCGGCGACCTGATCAAACAGCTGACCGACTACGGATCCGGCCTGCGCCCCGACCCCGTCATGGCGCCGATCGCCCGGCGGCTGGACTCCGGGGAACGCGCCCGGGTCGCCGCCTTCTACGCCGCCCTGCCGCCGCCGCGGGCGGAAGCGGCGGGTGGGCCCGCACCCGCCGCCTGGTTCCGGGGGCCGCATTCCTGCGCCTCCTGTCACGGCGTCGACGGGGCGGGCGCGGGCGCGGGCATGCCGGCGGTGTCGGGCCAGCCGGCCGACTATGTGCTGGAACAGATCGATCGCTGGCGCTCGGGGAAACGTCGGAACGACCCGGGCGGCGTCATGCGGACCGCCGTCGCCGGGCTTTCGGAACCAGAAAGTCGGGCAATCGCGCTCTGGCTTTCGCGCGGACCCACTGTTCCATCGCCCGCCAGCGCCGAGCCCACCGCGTCCGCCGCCGCGTCGGCACGGGAACGACCGGCAGCATCCCGTGCAGCACGTCGTCCCGATCGATGAGCTGATGCTTCACCGCCCCGCCCACGTGAAGGGGCAGCATCACGATCAACGCCCACACCAGGCCGACGTGCATCGCCTCCGCCACGGTCCCCAGGGCCCAGCGGCTTTCGAAGCCGAGCTCTCCCATGGGCACGGCGGGCCACGGGATCAGCCCGGCGACCGTGAACCTCTGCTCGGGGGCCGTCGCCGAGATCAGGAACCAGCCGGTCAGCGGCAGGCCGAACAGGCAGACGTAGAAGACGCCGTGCGTCAGCCGGGCGGCCGTCGTCTCCCATCCCGGCTTGTCGGCGTCGTTGATCGGACCGGGGGCGAGGGCCCGCCAGGCGCCGCGCCCCATGGCCAGCACCAGCATCAGCACGCCGACGGCATAGTGCAGGTCGTAGGCCGCCAGCTTCTGCCCGCCCACGTCCAGTCGCGTCATCACGAAGCCCAGCCCCAGCTGGAACAGGATCAGCGCCGCCATGGTCCAGTGAAACAGGATGGCGACGGGCGAATAGCGTCCCTCGTCGTGATGCCCGGCCGCCCATTCCAGCGCCGTGCCGATCAGCCGGTCGATCATGCGGCGACCGCCCGGCGACGCAGCCCCAGGCCCATGACCCACAGCGCCGCCGCCAGATAGGCCCCGGCGGCGGGAGCCCACATGATCAGCCCCGCCAGCCGCTGATCCTCGACCGGGCTCAGGCCCCACACGGAGGTCGTGGCGAAATGGGGCGCATAGACCGCCACCTCCGAAAAGGTCAGCACGGCCCCCAGCAGGCCCATCTGCACCGTGACGGCCAGCAGCCCCGCCGCCGCGTGAACGAAGCCGGCGCGGAAGGTCTCGCGCCAGAACCATACGGCCGACGCCAGCAGACTGATCTGCATCGTCCAGTAGACGCCGTCGTGGGACAGGGCCGCGGCATAGGCGGCGGGGGCATGCCAGATCCAGAAGACGGTGGCATGAACCACGGCGGCGACCAGGGGGCGGGCCGCGTCGCGCCCGCCGGTCAGCAGCAGGGCGATCAGCGGCGCCGCACCCAGGATCAGCAGCAGGTGATGCGCCGTGCGGGCGGTGAACAGCGCCGAGCTCAGCGCGCACAGGGGCGAGACGAAACTGACGGTCAGAAGGCCGACGGCCGCCCACGCCGCCCCCTGCTCGCCGCCCTGTCGACGCGCCGCCCAGACCAGCCCCGCCGCCGTCGCGGCCAGACCCGCCAGCAGCAGGGGATCGCCGTTCCACCGGGTCCACAGCTCCGCGGGAACCGGCCCCGGCCCGCAATAGGGCGTCCAGATCATGCGCGCCGCCCTCCTCGCCCGCGGTCAAGCTTCAGGAGGGGCAACCCGCGGGGGCGTGCGGGGTTCCTGTGCGATCAGGACCCGGCCTGCCCCTCGTGCGTCCCGGCGATGGTCACTTCGCGCTCGGCTTGCGTCAGGCCGTAGGCCGGCACGAGTTCGCCTTCCCGATCGGAGACCTGATCCCAGGCCGCGACCAGACGCTGTCCAGCGTCCTCGCCGCCGCCGATGAACTGGCCCTGCGTGAGGGTGACGTAGGCGCGCGCGAAATGCCCGGCTCCGGCGCAGACCACCGCCCGCGTCGGCGCCTCGTCGCCGCACAGCAGCAGCAGCGCCGGGCTGACCAGCTTCGGGTTCAGACGCTCCAGCGCCTGCGGCGGCAGCAGGCCTTCGGTCATCCCGGTCGCCGCCGTGGGCGCCAGGCAGTTGACGCGGATGCCGTACTTCTCGCCCTCGATGGCCAGCGTCTGCATCAGGCCGACCAGCGCCATCTTGGCCGCGCAGTAGTTGGCCTGTCCAAAGTTGCCGTAGAGACCCGACGACGACGTCGTCATGACGATGCGTCCGTGGTCCTGCGTCCGCATGATCTCCCACACCGCCCTGGTGCAGATCACCGCGCCCATCAGGTGCACGTCCACGATCAGGCGGAAGTCGGCCAGATCCATCTTGCCGAAGCTCTTGTCCCTCAGGATGCCGGCGTTGTTGACCAGCACGTCGACCCGGCCCCAGCGGTCCATGGTCTTCGCCACCATGTCCGCGACCGCGGCTTCGTCGGTCACCGACGCCGCCACCGCCAGCGCCTCGCCGCCCGCCGCCTCGATCTCGGCCGTGACGGCCGCCGCCGCATCGGGGTTCATGTCGTTGACCACGACCGCGGCCCCCTGGGACGCCAGATAAAGAGCGTGCTCGCGCCCCAGTCCGCCCCCCGCGCCCGTGACGATGGCGACGCGCCCGTTCAACGACATGATCGATCTCTCCGCATGATGTGCAGGCCTTGCATCACGACGGCGGCCGGCTTGCAACGGCGCTCAGTTCTCGCCCGACTTCAGACGCCGCTGCGCCTCGCGCGACAGGGCCGCGCACATCTCCGACATCTGCTGCAGGGCGAACCGTTCGGCGGCGGCGGCCGTGATGCCGTCCTGCCAGGCGACGAACAGATCGACGCCCGGCATCTCGCCGTACAGGCCGTTCTCGACCTCCACCGTCACGACGACCAATTCGCCGGGCTTCATCCGCACGGCGGTGCGGATCTTCCAGTCGGTGTGCGAGGCGTCCTGCATGCGTGTGTCGCGATCCTGCGGACAGGATCGATCCGAACCCGTCGGATCGCAACGCCCCGTCCCTCGCCGTCATTTACGGTCAGGTCGAAACTGCGGATGCGGCGGGACCCGCCTTCCGCTCAGGGCGTCATGAACCGGCAGGGGCCGAACCCGGCCGCCACGCACCGGGACTGGAACGCCGTCGCGTCCGGCCGCCGCCCGGTGGCGATCCACTCTTCCAGCGCGGACAGCGCCGTCAGATAGGTCGCGTCCTCCAGCTTGCTGTGCTGGTCCTCGTCCGTCGTGACCTGAACGAGCAGGTCCGACTTCCCGGCGGCGGCCACGGTCTGCGCATAGACGGCCTCGGCCGAGTGAAAGACCGTGGGATCGTGCAGGGCGTGGACCGTCAGCGTCGGCGCCATGATCGCGCCCGTCAGATCCGCGTCGTGGGCCAGCATGGCGACCGCCTCCGGGTCCGCCTTGAAGCGCTCGATCCCGGCGTTCAGGGCGACGTCGTCGGCGGATCCGGAATACACGCGCGTCGCGTTGTCGAACGGATTGCGGCCGCCCAGCCGCACCTGGACCAGGTCCTGAAACAGGAAGGTCGCCCAGGTCAGGTGAGAGATCAGCTCGTCCTCCTGCAGGCCGGTCACGGACAGGATCTGCCGCTTTCTCTGCGTCTGCGCCGCCGTCCGGTCGCGGGCCGACAGGCCGATGCCGGTGCAGGCCTCGACCCGGCGCCTCAGCTCCGCCCGGCTCATCGTCGCGCCCGCCGGCAGCCCCTGCCACACCGGATACTGCGGATCGGACGGCGCTGGATGGTTGCGGCAGAAATACTGCCAGACGACCCTCAGGTCGGCGCGGAACTGATAGGCGCGCGTGCCGCCGTTGACGACGCCGTTGGTCAGCAGCACGCCGTCGTAGGACAGGCTCCCGTCCTCGCCCCGGCCGTAGAGCTCCGCCGTCTTGGCGGCGACGTTGCCGCCCCACGACTGACCGTGCAGCAGCGTCATCGTCGGGCGCCCGTGCAGGCTCCAGAAGACCTTCCGGCTGCGCTCCACGTCCTCCGCCGCCGACCGCACACCATAGCCCGGCCGGCGATAGGTCGAGCCGATCCAGGCGTAGCCGCGACGGACCATGACGGCGAACCGGTCCAGATCCTCCAGCCCGTCCTCCGCCGCCGGCTCCGACGTGCGGGGACCGCCGTGGGCGTGCACGATCAGCCGTCCATTCCAGGCGTCGGGCAGGGCGATGACCAGCCAGGCCCCGGCCTCGTCCTTCAGGGCGAAGCAGCGCACCTCGCGTCCGACCGACCGCGGACAGTCGACCGGCGTGGGGGCGTCGGGCGCGAAGCCTGATCGACCGAGAGGGGACCGCTGCGCGGTTCCACCGACGTCGTGAATCAGGCTCCCCCCGGATTGTCCGGTCGCCGAGGCCCCCACGGGCGCGCAGGCGGCCAGAACCGCCAGGGCGGCGCCCAGTCCGCACAACGCGGCCCGGGCGCCTTGAGCGAACTTCAGATCAGAACGAGCGCCGGACATTGACGTACCAATAGCGGCCCCAGGGCTGGTGCACGGACCCACGATAGCCGCCTTCGGCCAGCGGCGGACCCTCATCCGTCAGATCGCGGACGCCCAGCCGCACGCGGGTAGAGTCCTCGAACTCGTACTGGCCGTACAGATTGTAGACGGTCTGCGACTCCACCTCGAACGGCGTGTTCGACGCGCCCAGAAGCGACGGCTGCACGAAGCCGCTGACGTACTGGCTCGACAGGCCCGCCCGCCACGGACCGGCGTCCCAGGTGAAGGTGCTCGACACCTTCCATTCCGGGCGGCCGTTCTGGCCGATCAGGTCCGACGGGTCCGGCAGGGTCGTCCCGGCGTTGATCGTGCCCGCGTCGCGCGCCTCATACAGCAGGTTCACGATGGGCCCGGGATCGCGCGTGAATTCCTCGAGCTTGGTCGCGTTGACGCTGACGTCGAAGCTGCCCCACGGCGTGTCGTCCAGCGTCCAGTAGGCGGCCATGTCCAGCCCGCTGACCGTCTGGGGCTGCAGGTTGATGAAGCTGTCGTTGACCGAGATGGCCTCCCCCGCGGGCGTCAGGCCGGTTCCCGCGAACAGCGTCAGGTCGTCGGCGTCGACCGGCGCGCGGTTGACCAGCGGATTGCTCTGCCCGTTGACGCGGAAATAGTAGTCCAGCGCCAGCGCCGTCTGCGCGCCCAGCAGGCCGACGATGTCCTCCTGCTCGATCTTCCAGCGGTCGATCGTGAAGGTGAAGGCGCCGAACTCCGCCGGGATGAAGGTGGGCTGGAACACCAGTCCGTACGACTGGTTGACGCTCGTCTCCGGATCCAGGTCCGGATTGCCCGCCACCAGCAGCGACAGGCTCGACGTGTTCTGCGTGCACTGACCGAAGTTCGAGATGCGGCCCGCGCGCAGGTCCGCCTCGCAGCGCACGTAGTCCACGCCGCTGGCCAGACGCGCATACTGCGTCGCGTTGGTCTGCTCCAGATTCGGCGCGCGGAAGCCTTCAGAATAGGAGCCCCGCAGCCGCAGGCCGTCCACCACGTCCCAGGCCACGGCGACCTTGGGGCTGCCGACGGAGCCGAAGTCCGAGTAGTGCTCGAACCGCCCCGCGATCTGCACGTCGATCGCGCGCACCAGCGGAATGTTCATCTCCGGCGACACCAGCGGCACCGCGAATTCGATGTAGGCCGAGCCGACGGTGCGGCTGCCTTCGGTGTCGGGGTTCGGGCTCACCGCCGCCACGTTCGACAGGTTGGTCGCCCCCGTCACCATGTCGGTGAAGGTGAAGGTTCCGTCCAGGTTCTCGTCGCGATCGTCGGACTGGGTCTCGCGGCGCACCTCCAGACCGAAGGCCATGCCCACCGGTCCGGCGGGCAGCTGGAACATGTCGGCCCGCGACAGGCGGAAGTCCGCCAGCGTCAGGGTGGTGCGCGAAATCCGCTTGAGGTCGAAGGTCACGGCGTCGATCGCGGCCGGCGAGCTGGGGTTGCAGTCGCCGTAGCTCGGCGTGTCCACGCAGCCGCCGCCGAACGGGTTGTAGGCCTCGGGCGTCGACAGGGCCAGCTGCTGCTGCAGCAGGGTCATGTTGATGTTCGGGGACGAGTCCTCGGCCTCCGCCTCGGAGTACAGCAGCGCCGTCTCCCAGTCGTAGCTGCCCCACTCGCCACGGAAGCCGCCGAGGAAGCGCGACTGCCAATTCTGGACCTTCACCTCCTGGAAGCCGGCGTCGACGTAGCGGTAGTTGGTCATCAGCACGGGCAGACCCGCCGCCGGCACGCCCGTCAGACCGGGCAGACGGTTCGGGTTGGCCTGACCGTTGGCGAAGGTCACGGGACCGAAGGGGTTCCAGTAGTTGCTGGCCGGGATCCAGATCTGGTTCAGATTGACCACCGGCGGCTGCACGGCGCGGCTCTCGGCGGCATAGAAGCCCACCTCGCCGAACGCCTCGACGCCGTTGTCCAGCTCATAGCGGCCGGTGAAATAGACGTTCAGACGCTCGACCGTCGGACGCACCGTCGTGCCGTAGCGCGTGTCGTACCGCATCTCGCGGTTGGTGGTGTTGAAGTTGTGGTTGCCGCTGGAGATGCAGACGCCGCCGCCCACGTTGACGCCGCAGCCGAAGGTCGACGGCTGGTAGCGGAACTGGCCCGAGGTGTTGGTCACCGCCGTTCCGTTGGAGCGGATCGTCGGCCGCGCGCCCACGCTCAGCCGCGCCCAGGGCGTGTTCGACGAGCGCCCGTCCAGCACGCTGAGCCCGGCGAAGTCCGGATAGTCGGCGAAGAGCAGCCGCAGGTCGTCGGTCGACGTGAAGTCCTGATCCGACGCCAGCAGCGCCGTGCGGTCGGTGTAGTTCACGAACACCGACAGGTTCCCCCGGTCGAAGTTGCGGCCGGCGAACATGTTCAGGTCCAGCTCGCTCATGCTCGTCCCCTCCGCGCCGCCGTACCGGGCGCTGAAGGTCAGGCCGTCATAGTTGTCGCGCAGCACGGTGTTGACCACGCCCGCGACCGCGTCGGCCCCGTAGATGGCGGCCGCGCCGTCCAGCAGGATTTCCGTGCGTCGCAGGCCCGCCACCGGAATGGCGTTGGAGTTGTAGCTCAGCACCGGCACCGTGCCCGTGTCCGACGTGCCCTGGCTGGTCGGGTGCTGCACCACGCGCCGTCCGTTCAGCAGGACCAGGGTGTTGCCGACCCCCAGCGAGCGCAGGTTGACCGAGTTGACGTCGCCGCGCGCCGCGTTGGACGTCTGCGGATTGTTCGAGCTGTCGAACAGGACGTCGCCCATTTGCGGAATGGTCCGCAGCAGCTCGTCGCCCGACACCGCCCCGGTGGCGTCGACCTGCGCCTCGTCGACCACCACCACCGGCAGGGCCGCCGTCGTGCGCGCCCCGCGGATGTTGGTGCCGACGACGACGATGTCGTCGACCTGCGTGACCTCGGGATCCTGCGCACCCGGCACGGCGTCCTGCGCCATGGCGGCTCCCGCAAAGGCCAGCGCCGCCGTCATGGCCGCGCCGCCCAGCAGGCGATTGCGTCGCGTGTGTTTCATGGTCTTCCTCCCCGAAGTCACCTTGGTCGCCGCTCTCAGTCGGCCGTAAGAACCTTGTCGTCGCCGGGACCCGCCGCCGGGTCGGGCCCGGCCGCCAGCGCCTTCGGCCTGGACGCCAGCGCCGTGCGCATCGCCGCCTCGTCCAGCTCCCCCTCCCAGCGCGCGACCACCAGCGTGGCCACCGCGTTGCCGGTGAAGTTGGTCAGGGCCCGGCACTCGCTCATGAAGCGGTCGATGCCGAGGATCAGCGCCATGCCGGCGACCGGCACGTCGGGCACGACCGCCAGCGTCGCCGCCAGGGTGATGAAGCCGGCGCCCGTGATCCCCGCCGCCCCCTTGGAGCTCAGCATGGCGACCAGCAGCAGCGTGATCTGCTGCCACAGGGTCAGCTCGATGTTCATCGCCTGGGCGATGAACAGGGCGGCCATCGTCATGTAGATGTTGGTGCCGTCCAGATTGAACGAATAGCCCGTGGGCACGACCAGCCCGACGACCGACTTCGACGCCCCGGCGCGCTCCATCTTCTCCATCAGGCTGGGCAGCGCCGCCTCGGACGAGGAGGTGCCCAGCACCAGCAGCAGCTCCTCCTTCAGGTAGGCGATCAGCCGGAAGATCGAGAAGCCGTTGCGCCACGCGACCAGTCCCAGGATGCCCAGCACGAACACCGCCGACGTCAGGTAGAAGGTGGCGATCAACGCCAGCAGGTTGGCGATCGCGCCTATGCCGTAGGCGCCGATGGTGAAGGCGAAGGCCCCGAACGCCCCCACCGGCGCGGCCTTCATCAGGATGGCGACCAGGCGGAAGACGACCTGGCTCAGCGACTCCAGCGCGCGCTGCACGGGCGCCCCTGCGTCACCGACCATCGCCAGGGCGACGCCGAACAGGATCGACACGAACAGCGTCTGCAGGATGTTGCCCTCGACGAAGGCGCTGACCAGCGTCGTCGGAATGATGCCAAGCAGGAAGCCCTGGATCGTCGTCTCATGCGCGGCGGCGGCGTAGCCCGCCACGGCGCCGGCATCCAGGGTGGACGGGTCGATGTTCAGCCCGCGGCCGGGCTGGACCACGTTGGCGATCACCAGTCCGACGATCAGCGCCAGGGTCGAGAAGACGAGGAAATAGCCGAACGCCTTGGCCGCGACGCGGCCGATGCGCTTCAGGTCGCGCATGCCCGCGATGCCGATGACGATCGTCAGGAAGATCACCGGGGCGATGATCATCTTCACCAGCTTGATGAAGGCGTCGCCCAGCGGCTTCAGGCTTTCGCCCGTCTCGGGGAAGAAATGCCCGACCAGGCCCCCCGCCACGATGGCGAACAGCACCCAGAAGTAGAGCGTTCTGTAGATCGGCCTGCGCGCGCCGGGCGCGGCTCCGCCGTCGGTGGTGATCAGCACGATCGTCTTCCTCCCGGCGCGCCACTGGCCACGCCCTCACGCTCGGCCCCGTCTGACGCGGGATCTCGGAGGCCAGTGTCGGCGATGACTCGCGCCGGATCGAAAAAAACCCGCACGCACCCCATCCCACGGATTGCACAGCGAAATCCATCGTTGACCGATAGGCGTACTCTCCGCGCGTGTGCGAAAATCCGCACATCGCGCTCGCCATTCGTGCGGATTTCCGCCCTTATGCGGAGATGTCGCGGCCGCCGCTCAGTCAGACCGCCCAGTGGCGCCTGTTCGGCGGGTTATGGGTCGTCGTCGCCCTGATGGCCGTGGCCGGCGCGGGCTGGCTGGCGCACCGCGACGCCCGGGCCTCCGTCGATCGTCAGGCCGCCACCGCGGCGGCCCTGCACGCCGCCGTCCTGCGCAGCGAGCTGGAGCGGGTGCGCGCGGTCCCCTCCGTGCTCGCGGCCGACCCCGACCTCGCCGCTCTGGTCACCGCGCCGACGGCGGCGCGCCGCGACGCGGCGAATCTCAAGCTGGAGGCCCTCGCGCGCGAGGTGCGCGCGGCCGTCCTCTACGTGCTGGATGCCGACGGCACGGCGGTGGCGTCCTCCAACTGGCGCGAGCCGATCAGCTTCGTCGGCTCAAACTACCGCTTCCGACCCTACTACATCGACGCCGTCCGCGACGGAGACGCGGCCTTCTTCGCCCTGGGCACCGTCAGCGGCCGCCCCGGCCTCTACCTGTCCCGACGGATGCAGGACGCTGCTGGCCGGCGTGTCGGCGTCATCGTCGCCAAGATCGAGTTCGACGAGCTGGAGGCCATGTGGCGCCGCGCCGGAGAGCCGACGTGGGTCACCGACGCGTCCGGCGTGGTCCTGATCACCACCGTGCCCGACTGGCGCTTCCGCGCCATGCGGCCCCTCACGCCCGAAAGGCGCCGGACGCTGGTCGAGGCCCAGACCGCCGGCGCCGCGACGTCGGCCTTCCCCTTCGCCGTGCCCCAGGGCGGACTTGTGCGGCCCGACGGAGACGTCCCGCCAGGCCGTTACGCCCACGCCGCGGACGCGATCTCCGGGCTCGACTGGACCCTCCATCTGCTGGAGCCGGCCGATCAGACCTTGTCTCGCGCCGTGGGGGCGGCCCTCGTCCTCGCGGCGCTGGCGACCGCCTTGCTGGCAGCCCTGTCGGGCGTCCTGCTGCGCCGCCGCCAGCGCGCCGCCGTCCGCGCGATCGAGGAGGACGAGGCCCGCGCCCGGCTCGAACATCTCGTGGGCGAACGCACCGCCGAGCTCAGCGACGCCAACGGACGCCTGCGTCGCGAGATCGACGAACGCCGCCGCCTCGAGCGCGATCGCCAGGATCTGGAGGACAAGCTGGTCCAGGCCAACAAGCTGGCGACCCTGGGTCAGGTCGTCGCCGGCGTGGCGCATGAGATCAATCAGCCGGTCGCCGCCATCCGCACCCATGCCGACGTGGCGGGCCAGTACCTGACCCGTGCCGATCCCGACGCCGCCGCCCGCTCGCTGGACGCCATCGGCCGCCTGACGGAGCGCGTGGGCGCCATCACCGAGGAGCTGCGCGCCTTCTCCCGCAAGACCCGGTCCGAGGTCGTCGCCGTCGACGTCGCCCGCGCGGTCGAGGGCGCCCTGCTGCTCGTCTCGCCCCGTCTGCGGGAACAGGGCGTGGACGTCCGCCTCGACCTTCCGGCGGGGCTGTCCGTGAAGGCCGAGCGCAACCGGCTCGAGCAGGTGGTTCTGAACCTGCTCCAGAACGCCGCGGAAGCCCTGGACGGCCCGGGCCTGATCGTGGTCACGGCGCGGCCCGAGGGTCGCAAGGTCGTGATCCGGGTCGCCGACGACGGGCCCGGCCTGTCTCCGGGGGTGCGCGACCGGCTGTTCACCCCCTTCACCACCGACAAGCCCGACGGGGTCGGCCTAGGGCTGGTCATCAGCCGCGACATCGTCGCCGGCTTCGGCGGCGAGCTGGCGCACGAGCCCACGCCCGCGGGCGCGACCTTCCGCATCGTCCTGGCGAGGGCGAAATGAGCCGCCGCGTGGCTCTGGTGGAGGACGACGAGGCCTTCCGCGCGGCCCTCGCCGAACGCCTGACGCTGGCCGATTTCGAGGTCGCCGCGTTCCCGTCCGCCGAGACCGCGCTGAAGGCGATCGGCGCCGACTTCGACGGCGTGGTCGTCAGCGATCTGCGCATGCCCGGCATGGACGGGCGCCAGCTCGCCGCCCGCCTGTCCGCCCTCGACCCCGACCTGCCCGTCGTTCTGATGACCGGACACGGCGACGTCGCCGACGCCGTCGAGGCGATGAAGCGCGGCGCCTACGACTTCCTGACCAAGCCCTTCGCCTCGGAACGGCTGATCGAGACCCTGGGTCGGGCGCTGGAGAAGCGGGCCCTGGTCCTAGACAACCGCCGCCTCACGGCGCTGGCCGCGGAAACGGAGGACTCCATTCCGCTCAGCGGCGACGGCCCGGCGTCCGCCACGCTCCGCGCCGCCGTGCGCGAGCTGGCGGCCGCGGAGGTCGACGTCCTGATCGAGGGCGAAACGGGCTCCGGCAAGGAGGCGGTGGCGCGCGCCATCCATGCCGCCGGCCGCCGCCGCCATCGCCCCTTCGTCGCCGTCCCCTGCGGGGCCCTGCCGGATCAGGATGCGGAGGCGCGTCTGATGGGGCAGGAAGCCAGCGTCGGCTCCGGCCTGCTGCGTCGCCGCGAGGGACGCATCGAGCAGTCGCACCAGGGCACGCTTTTCCTCGATGAGATCGACCTCGCCCCACGCTCCGTCCAGCTCATGCTGCTGCGGGTGCTTGAGGAGCGTGAGGTGCTGCCGCTGGGGGCCGCGGAACCGCGCGCGCTGGATCTGCGCGTCCTCGCCGCCGCCAAGGGCGATCCGGCCGAGGCCGTCGCCCGCGGCGATCTGCGTGAAGACCTGTTCTGGCGCCTGAACGTCGTGCGCCTGCGCGTGCCGCCGCTGCGGGAGCGGCGCGAGGACGTGCCCCTGCTGTTCGCCCGCTTTCTGTCCCGCGCCGCCGCGCGGCTGGAACGTCCCCTGCCGGCGCTCGACGACGCCGTGCGCCGGCGCCTTCTGGACCACGACTGGCCGGGCAATCTCCGCGAGCTTTCGAACTACGCCAACGAGGTCGCGCTGGGTCTTCGGCCGTCCTCCACGACGTCCGTCGACGACCTGGGTCTGGCCGACCGCGTCGCGCGCTACGAGTCCGGACTGATCCGCGAGGCCCTGTCGGCCCATGGTGGAGACATGAAGCGCGTCACCGAGGCCCTGCGCATCCCGCGAAAGACCCTCTACGACAAGATGGCCCGCCTCGGCATCCAGCCCGCCGAGCATCGCCCCGGTCGTCGCTGAGGCCTGTCCGGACACGATCCCGCGGCGTCCGGACACGACTTCGCTGGCCCGGGGCGGTCGAGACCGCTCGACTGCGGTCATGACCCAGCCCGCCTCCCTCCGCCATGAACTGATCGAGACCGTCCGCGTGATCGCATTCGGCCTCGCCCTCGCCGTCACGTGGACCTCGGTCGCGTACCAGCCCTTCACCATCCCCTCGGCCTCAATGGAGCCCGGCCTGATCGAGGGCGACTATCTGGTGGTGTCGAAATGGGCCTACGGCTGGTCCGGCGCGTCGCTGCCCATGAACCCTCCACTTGGAGACGGCCGCCTGTTCGGACGCGACCCCGCTCGCGGCGACGTCGTGGTCTTTCGCCATCCGCTGAAGCCCCGCGACCCCTGGATCAAGCGCGTGATCGGCCTGCCCGGCGACCGGGTTCAGGTCCGCGCCGGACAGGTCTTCGTCAACGACCTGCCCTTCGCGCAGCAGGACCTCGGTCCCGGCCGCAGCGCCTCCGATCCCGACCGCCCGGTGACGCGTCGGCGCGAGACGGCGCCCGACGGCGGTCGCAGCTGGATCACCCACGACTTCGGTCCCGGCGCCCCCGGCGACGACACGCCCGTCATCGTGGTGCCCAAGGGCCAGTATCTCGTCCTCGGCGACAATCGCGACAACTCGCTGGACGGGCGCTGGCCGTCTGAAGTCGGCGTCGGCTTCCTGCCCGCCCGCAACCTGATCGGCCGCGCCGAGATCGTGCTCGCCTCATGGAAGCCGGGCGCGTCGCTGTGGAAGCCCTGGACGTGGGTCCGGCTTCAGGGCCGCTGGTTCATGCCGATCCGCTAGCGGGCGAATTCCGCCTTGCTGACCACGCCGTCGCCGTTCGCATCCAGCCGCTCGAACGCCGCGTCCGAGCGTGCGTCGGCTTGCGCCAATGTCGGCGCCGCCATCGCCCCCAGCGCCAGTCCGGCCGCCGCGGCCACCGCCGTCGGCCAGCCCTTCAGCCGCCCCGCGCCCAGCTCCGCATCGATGAAGCCCCGCACCGCGTCGCTCGCCGACCGCCCCCGCGCCCGGCACAGAGCCATGAAGGCCGTCTTCGTCTCGAACGGCAGACGCACTTCCAGCGTCTCGGATTTCTTGGGCGCGCGCATCATGGGCCTCCTGGTCGAGCCCCATCTCACCCTGCGGACGCCGGCCGCGCCAATGAAATCGCCGACAGCTTTCAGCGGCCGGACGGCCTCGGGGCCGGCCCGCGCGCCGTCTCATAGGCGTGGCCCAGCGACAGGATCCGCGCGTCCTCCCACTTGCCGCCGATGAAGCTCAGGCCCACCGGCATCCCCCGATCCAGCCCCATCGGCACCGTCAGGTGAGGGTAGCCCGCCACGGCCGCCAGCCGGCTGGCCGATCCCTGCATGTTGTCCTCGTCTTCGCGATCGTTGGTCCAGGCGCGGGAGGTCGTCGGCGCGATCAGGGCGACCACCTGATGCTCCGCCATCATCCGGTCGATCCCCTCCGGCCCCGCCATGCGCAGCGAGTCCGCCCGGGCCGCGACGTATTCCGGATCGTCCAGCCCCCTGGTCGCCTCGGCGAGGACGAACAGTTCCTGGCCGAACAGCACCGTCTCGCGCGGCTCCGCCGCGTTGAAGGCGATCACGTCGGCCAGCGTCCGCGTCTTCACCTGCGCCGGATCGGTCGAGGCCAGATACAGGTTCAGATCGTGCTTCAGCTCGACCATCAGCACGGTGAACTCCAGCCGCCCGATGGTGGCCATGTCCGGCCCCTGCTCGATGTCGACCAGCACCGCGCCGGCGGCCTCCAGCACCTCCAGCGTCCGCTCGAACTCGGCCCGCGTCTCCTCGGAATAGGACGGCAGCAGGAACCGCATCACCCCGATCCGCGCCCCTCTCAGCGAGCCCGCGTCCAGCGCGGCGCGATAGTCCACCTTGCGCGCGTCCGCCTCGACCGTCGCGGCGTCCAGCGGATCGCTGCCGGCGATGACGCCCAGCACGATCGCCGCGTCCTCGACCGTCCGCGTCATCGGCCCGGCCGTGTCCTGCGAATGACTGATCGGCACGATGTGCGTGCGCGACACCAGCCCCACCGTCGGCTTGAACCCGACCACGCCGTTGACCGACGCCGGACAGGTGATCGACCCGTCCGTTTCCGTCCCGATCGCCGCCGGCGCCAGCCCCGCCGCCACCGCGACCGCGCTGCCCGACGAGGATCCGCACGGCGTCCGCTCGGGGTCGTACGGATTGCGCGTCTGCCCCCCGACCGCGCTCCAGCCGCTGATCGACTGCGACGACCGGATGTTCGCCCACTCCGACAGATTGGTCTTGCCCAGGATCACCGCGCCCGCCGCGCGCAGCCGCGTGACGATGGGCGCGTCCCGGCCTTGGTCGTTGTTCGACAGCGCCAACGACCCGGCGGTCGTCGGCATCCCGGCGACCTCGATGTTGTCTTTCAGCAGGATGGGCACGCCGGTCAGCGCGCCGTCCTCGCGCGCCGCGCCGGCCTCGTCGAGCGCCGCCTCGCTGAGCCGGATCACGCTCTGCGGGGCGAAGTCCGGCATGCCGCGGTCGATGCGCGCCACGTCGCTCAGCGCGGTGGACGTCACGGCCCTGCGGCGCATCACGTCGGTTCCAAACGACCGCGCCTGAACCACCGTCATGCCTGACGGCGCCGACACGTCGTTGGTCCATGCCGGGGCGGCCTCGGGCGAAGGCTGACTCTCCGTCCGCGTGACCTCGACGCTGATGCATCCGCCCAGCGTCAGGGCCAGCAGCCCCGCCGCGATCAGTCCTGCGCGGCCGGCGATCTGGAGCCGATCGTGCGGTCGAGGAAGTCGAGATACGTCCGCCATTGGTGCAGCCCCCGCTCGTTGCCCCGGATGCCGTGGCGCTGGCCGGGATAGAGCATGGTCTCGAACGGGAGGCTCTTTTCCTGCAGGGCGTTCAGCACGCGGGTGGTGTTTTCGAAGATCACGTTGTCGTCGGCCATGCCGTGCATCAACAGGAGCCGCCCGGTCATCAACGGCAGCTGGTCCAGGATGTCGGACGCGGCATAGCCCTCCGGATTGGCCTCCGGCGTCGACATGAACCGCTCGGTGTAGTGGGTGTCGTACAGGCTCCAGTCCGTCACCGGCGCGCCCGAGATGGCGGCGGCCAGCCCCATCTTCGGCTCGGTCAGCATGTGCAGGGTCATGAACCCGCCATAGCTCCAGCCCATCGCCGCGATCCGGTCGTCGTCGACGAACGGCAGGGTCCGCAGATAGTCGGCGGCCAGCACCTGATCCTCGATCTCCGGCTGGCCCATCTTCAGGTGGAGCGCCTGCTTGAACCGGGCCGAGCGCACGCCCTCGCCGCGGTTGTCCAGACGGAACACGACGTAGCCGGCCTCGGTCAGAAGCTGCGTCGTCGCCGGCTGCCACGCGTTCTTCACGCCGCCGCCGCCCGGGCCGCCATAGACCTGCATGACCACCGGGTACCGCTTCGACGGATCGAAGCCCGGCGGCGTCGTCATCTGCCAGTGCAACGTCTCGCCGTGGCTTTCCAGCGTGCCGAACTGCGGGTCCTGCTGACGCGCGTTGTACGGCCAGAACGGGTGCCCCTCCTCCAGCCGGTTCTCCTCGATCCAGGCCAGACGCCGGCCGTCGATGGCGTACAGCGCCGACTGCGGCGGCGTGTCCGGATCGGAATAGTTGGCCAGGTAGGCCGTGCCGGTGGCGTTGACGACGGCGCTCCACCACCCGCCGCGCGGCGTGATCTCGACCGGCCGCCCCGGGCGACGCAGGCTGACGCTGAACAGCTGCTGCTCGATCGGATATTCGCGGCCGTCGCGCATCGACGCCGTGAAATAGACCGTGCCGGTCCGCTCATCGACCGTGTCCAGCGACGTCACGGCGTATTCGCCCGAGGTGATCGCCCGGACGCGCCGCCCGTCGGCGCGGTGCAGATACAGGTGCTTCCAGCCGCTCTCCTCGCTGGACCAGATGAAGGTGCCGTCCTTCAGCGCCTTGAAGTCGTGCGTCAGCGGCACCCAGGCGTCCGAGGTCTGGGTGAAGATGACGCGGCCCTGCCCCGTCGCCGGATCGACCGCGATCAGGTCCAGCGTCCTCTGGTCCCGCGACTGGCGCTGGACGTACAGCGTGCCCCCATCCGTCGACCAGTTCACCCGCGCCAGATAGACGTCGGGGTTCTCCCCCAGGTCGACCTTGATCCGCCGCCCCGTCGTGCGGTCGTGCACGTACAGGTCGACCACGGCGTTCGGTCGCCCGGCGCGCGGGTAGCGCTGCTCCACCACGGTCGCGCCGCCGCCCGAGATGTCCAGTCGCGGGATCACGTCGACCTGCGTCTCGTCGGTCCGCTGCAGGGCGATGTAGCGCTCGTCCGGGCTCCACCAGTAACCGGTGTCGCGGTCCATCTCCTCCTGGGCGATGAACTCCGCCGTGGCCCAGGTGATCAGGCCGTCGCCGTCCGTCGTCACCGCCTGCTCGGCGCCGGCCGCCAGGTCGTAGACGACCAGGTCCTGGTCCCGCACCCACGACACGTAGTTGCCCTTGGGCGAGACCTTGGCGTCGATCTCGTCGGCCTCGGTCTCCGTCAGACGGCGCACCGTCCCGCCCTGTCGCTCGGCCAGGAAGACGTCGCCCTCCAGCGGCGCCAGGATGTAGCGGCCCTGCTGGTCCCAGGCGTACTCCACCACGCCGCGCGCAGAGATCCGCATCCGCTCGCGCCGCGCGATCTCCGCCTCCGACAGCTCGCCGGCGTCGGGGACCAGGGCGCGCGCGTCGATAAGCTTGAACGGCGCGCCGCCGCTGGTCGGCATGGCCCAGAGGTCCTGCACGTCGGCGTCGTCCTCGCGCGATCTCAGGAAGGCGACCAGCTCCCCGTCGGGCGAAAGGCTGACGCCGCGCGCCACCGGCCCGACCAGCGACGGGTTCGCATAGACGCGCTCCACCGTCAGGATCGAAGGATCGGTCGCCTCCTGCGCCGCGGCCGGCACGACGACGATGAGCGAAAGGGCCGAAGCCAGAAGAAGATTGCGCATGGCCCGGGACGCTAGAGGCAGATTCCGCCCGCGTCACCCCCCGCCGACCCGCTCAGGCGGCCAGCCGCTCCCTCAGTCTTTCGGCGACGGGTGCGGGCAGGTCGACCACGAACCGCGTGCCCTCGCCGGGTGCGCTGTGCGCCTCGATCCGTCCGCCCATGGCCTCGACCAGATTGCGGCAGATGGAGAGTCCCAGTCCCGCGCCCGAGCTCGCGCTGGTCAGACTGTCGTCGCCGCGCGTGAAGACGTCGAACACGCGGGGCAGGAGGTCCGCGGGTATCCCGGGGCCGGTGTCCGACACCTCGAACCGCAGCCGATCGTCCTCGACGTGGAGCGAGAGCCGGACCCCGCCGCTGCGGGTGTAGGCCACGGCGTTGTCGAGCAGATAGTCCAGCACCTGCGCCACGTGCTTGCCGTCGCCCAGGCGCGCGCCGGCCTGCGCCAGCCTCACGTCCAGCGACAGCCCCTTCGCCTGTGCGGCGGCCTCCTGGCGGTCGACGGCGGCGCGCGCCACCTCGGCCGGGTCGTAGGCCTCGCGGGCGACCAGCACGTGTCCCTTCTCCAGCCGCGTGACCTGCAGCAGGTGCTCGATCATGCGCAGAAGGTCCTGTCCGGAGCCTCGCAGAACGTCCAGACGTTCCCTTTGCACGGGGCTCAGCTCGCCGAGCGCAATGATCTCGCTCATCGCCACCACGCCGTTAAGCGGCGTGCGCAGCTCGTGGCTCATGTTGGCGAGGAAGCGCGATTTGGCCTCGCTGGCGGCCTCGGCCCGATCGCGCGCCTCGATCAGGGCGGCCTCCGACAGCGCCAGCCGGGCGCCGGTGCGGCGCAGCCAGATCACCAGGCCGACGGCCGCCGCGCCCAGCACCAGAAGCAGCGCGATCAGATAAGGGGCCGCCTCGACCACGACCGCCGTTCCAGGCCGGCTCGGCCTCCACGTCAGCCAGCCCAGCCGACGGCCGTCCGGTCCCGCCACGGCCACGCCCGCGTCTCCGGGATCGGTGGACGTGAAGGCCGCGCCTTCAAGCTTCAGGTCGGCGCCCAAACTGTCCACGACGGCCGACAGGGGCTTCGCCGACACCACCACCGCATCCGCGGCCGGGCGCGCCACGCTCTCGTCCTCCGGCGCCACGCTGGATGCCGCCACCAGCCACGCCTCGCCGTCCGCAGTCACGACGCCCGTCCGGCTGGCCACGGCCTCGAACGCGACGCCGCGCCGCCGCCGCGGGTCCCTCGCGTCGCGCCGCACCTGCTCCAGCAGCGGCGCGGTCGCGGCCGTCATGGCCGCGACGTCGCTCGCCGTCACCGGCTCGCTCTCGCGCGACGCCAGGATCAGGGCGCCCTCGGCGTCGTGGACCAGGGTGACCTCGTGATCCATGTAGTCGGCGTAGTAGTCGCCGAAATTGACCTGCAGCCACGCCATGTCCCGGGCTTCGACGGCGACGACGGCGTCGTTCCAGATGGTGGCCGACTGCAGGTCGTCGACCATGGCCGCGCCCAGCCGTTCGACGCGCCGTTCCACCAGCGCGGTCTCCTTGTCGATCTGGATGCGGTCGACGGCCGATGCCGCCCAGATCACAAGGCCGCCGGCCCCGACCAGCAGCAGGATCGCGCACGCCGAGGCCGCGGCCACGACGCGCCACATGTCCCGACGATGTTGAGTCATGGCCCCCACGCATCCTGACTATGACGCCGGGCGCTAAAGTGGGGTTATTCGACACGGTGAACGGAAGATCACCTTAACCCGGCGCCTGCAGTCTGCGGCGGTCACCGGAGTTTTCGCATGCGCCGTCTGTTGCCGTTCGCCCTCTTCCTCGCAGGCCTCCCCGGCCCGGCCGCGTCTCAGTCATGGTCGTGGGAGTCCGTCGTCGGCGTGGCCTCGGAGTACCGGGACCGCGGCTGGGACCTCTCCGCGGGACGACCGTCCGCCTACGGCGAGATCACCGCGTCTCATGCGACCGGCGTGTACGGCGGCGTGTGGGCCGCGGACATCGCCGACTACGCGGGGGCGGAGGTCGAGCTGACCGGCTACGTCGGCTGGGCCGGAGCCGTGGGCGGCTGGGACGTCGACCTCGCGGTCTGGCAGAACGTCTATCCCGACGGCGTCGACGTCGACTACGTCGAATTCCCTCTCCAGGTCGGCCGAGCGTTGGGACCCGCGACCGTCTCCGCCGGCGCGGTCTGGGCGCCGTCCCAGACCGGAACGGGCGACGACGAGAACCTCTGGGTCTGGACGCGCCTGGACTGGGCGCCCGAGGCCTGGCCCGTCGCGTTGCATGCGCGCGTGGGTCATGAAGACGGCGGCTTCGCCCCCGACGGCAAGACGGACTGGCTGGTCGGCGCCGAGGCCCCGGTGGGGGGCGGCCTCAGCGTCGGACTGGACTGGATCGAGTCCGACCTGGAGGACGGCGCGCTGGTGGCGAAGCTGGAATGGCGGCGCTGACGCCGCGTCGTTCCCGACACTTCCGCTTCCGCGCGCCATCCCCTATTCACCGCCGCGATGACCGAGCCCGCGCCCGCCAAGCCCTCGCCCTTCCATTCGTTGAAGGTGCTGTGGGTGAAGCACTGGACCGACCAGCTGTTCAGCTTCGCCTGCGAGCGGCCCGACGACTTCCGCTTCCGCTCCGGGGAATTCGTGATGATCGGCCTGCCCGATCCCGCAGGCGGCAAGCCGATCCTGCGCGCCTATTCCATCGCCAGCCCGCATTGGGCCGAGGAGCTGGAGTTTCTTTCCATCGCCGTGCCCGACGGCCCCCTGACCTCTCGTCTGGTGAAGATCGAGGCCGGCGACCAGGTGCTGATGGGCAAGAAGCCGACCGGCACCCTGGTGCTGGACGCCCTGACCGGCGGCGAGCGTCTGTGGCTGATCGGCACGGGCACGGGTCTGGCCCCGTGGCTGTCCGTGGCCCGCGATCCGGACACCTACCAGCGCTTCGGTCAGGTGATCGTCTGCCACACCGTGCGCAACGTGGCCGACCTCGCCTACCGCGACTTCTTCACCTCGGGCATCCACGACGACCCGCTGGTGGGCGACGAGTCCCGGGCCCAGCTGACCTACTATCCCACCGTGACGCGCGAGCGGTTCGAGACCCCCGGCCGGATCACCGACCGCATCCGCTCCGGCGACCTGTTCGCCGACCTGCAGCTGCCCATCGGCTTTTCGCCCAACGCCGACCGCGTCATGCTGTGCGGCTCGATGGCCATGATCAAGGAGACCGGCGAACTGCTGGAATCCTATGGGCTCAGGGAAGGCTCGAACGCCGAGCCGGGCGACTACGTGCTGGAGCGCGCCTTTGTCGGATGAGGTGAAGATCGACGCGCGCGTCGCGCCTGACGCGTGCGAGACGATGGCCGAGGTCCGCCACGGGGTCGACGCCCTGGACCGCGCTCTCGTCGTCCTGCTGGCCGAGCGCCAGCGCTACATGGACGCCGCCGCCCGCATCAAGCCCAGCCGCGACGTGGTCCACGACGACGCCCGCATCGAGGACGTGGTGACGAAGGTGCTGGCCGCCGCGGGCCCGGCCGGCCTGTCGCCCGACATCGCCGAGCCCGTCTGGCGCACCCTGATCGACCGCTGCATCGCGCACGAGTTCGCGCAGTGGGACCGCACGCGGGGCTAGGACCAGTCGGAGCAGTCAGCGTTGTTCGACGACTGGCGTTCCACGCTGAAGGTGCCGCCGTCAGTGGCGTATCGGTAAAGACGAACCGCGGATTTCGGAGGCAGCAGCCAGTAGCCGCTCACTCCCTGGTACTGGCTGAAGGCGATGCATAGAGGTTCCTGGCCGCCGTTCACGGCCCAGGTTTCCGCATCGTCGTTGGTGGAGTCCCACGCGTCCGCAACCTGGCGGGTCGTTCTGTACTCGACCCAGGCCTCGTAGCCGTCGTCCCTGAAGTCGGTGTTGAGCTGCGTCCCTACGGTCATCGCGCAGGCTCCGGCCGCGCCTGCCAAACAAAGCGTCACGGCTGCCTGAAATCGCCGCATCCCACTCCCCCGATTTTTGCGGTTCACGTCAGACGCAGGTTTGGTCGCCCGTCATCCAGCGTCAAGTGGCGGACCGATGCCGTAATGGAAGCTCGGTCGTCAGCCTCTCAGGCTCTTCAGCATCAGTTCGTGTCGATAGGCCGCCACGTCGGCCAGAGCGACGTCCAGCGCGTCCCGAACCCGGTCCAGCAGCGGCGGCGCCTCGGCCTTCTGCGCGGCTTCCGCGGCGGCGCAGGCCTCGGCCAGCGCGCCGGCGCCGATGCCTGCCGCCGCGCCGCGCACCGTGTGCGATGCGTCTCGCCAGCCCTCCTCGCGCACGTCCAGCAACGGCGCCCACATCGCCGCCTGCTGAACGAACAGGCCCAGCACCTCTTCCGACACGCCCGCGTCGCCGCCCGTCATGCGCTCCAGCACGGAGAAGTCGACCGCGCCCGACAGGTCGCGGGCGGCCATCAGGCCGCCGGCTCCTCGCCCCTGGCCAGCCGCGAGTTCCGCGCCGACCAGACCAGATAGATGACCAGTCCGACGGCGTTCCAGATCAGGAACCACAGCTGGGTCTGGGTCCGCAGGCTGAAGAAGAAGACGACGCAGCCGACCATGCAGATGACGCCGACCAGCCAGAACAGCGGCGCCCGGAACACGCGCGGGCGGTTCGGCTCGCGCAGGCGCAGCACGATCAGGCTCAGGCCGACCGCGAAGAAGGCCGCCAGCGTGCCGGCGTTGGCCAGCGACGCCAACTCGTCCAGCCGCATCACCCCGGCCAGCGCGGCGACCACCACGGCGGTGAAGATCGTCACCACCGCCGGGACGCCGCGGCTCGAGACCTTCGCCAGTCCGCGCGGCAGCAGTCCGTCGCGCGCCATGCCCAGGAAGATCCGGCTCTGGCCGAACAGGAAGGCCAACAGCACCGTCGGCAGGGCGATGACCGCCGAGGCGCCGATCCACTGCGCCGCCGTCCCCTGCCCCAGCTCGCGCAGGATGAAGGCCAGCGGCTCCTCGCTCTCGGCGAAGGCGGCGGGCGGCCGCGCGCCGATCGCGGCGGCGGCGACGATCATGTACAGGATGGTGCAGACGACCATCGAGCCGACGATGCCGATGGCCAGATCGCGGCCGGGGTTTTTCGTCTCCTCGGCCGCCGTCGAGATGGCGTCGAACCCGTAGAAGGCGAAGAAGATGATGGCGGCGGCGGCCATCACGCCGGTCTGCACCGGCGGGATGCCGAACAGCGTCTCCTGGAACGGGAAGGTCGGCGCGCCCCAGCCGTTGGGCAGGAAGGGCTGGAAGTTGGCCGGGTCGAACGCCGGCAGGGCGATCGCCACGAACACGATCAGGGCCACGATCTTCACCACCACCAGCACGGCGTTCAGCGTGGCGCTCTCCCGCGTGCCCAGCAGCAGCAGCCCGGTCACCACCGCGATGATGGCGACGGCCGGCAGGTTGATCAGACCGCCCTCGACGTGCGGACCCGCCGCCAGCGCGGCCGGAAGGGTCACGCCCAGCCCTTCCAGGAAGCCGACGGCATATCCGGCCCAGCCCACGGCCACGGCCGACACGACCAGCGAGTATTCGAGGATCAGGCTCCAGCCCACGATCCACGCCAGCATCTCGCCCAGCACGGCGTAGGAGTAGGTGTAGGCGCTGCCGGCCGCCGGCATCATGGTCGACAGCTCGGCATAGGCCAGCGCCGCGCAGGCGCAGACCAGTCCGGCCAGGCCGAAGCTGATCATGACGCCCGGCCCCGCCAGCCCGGCGCCGACGCCGATCAGCGTCAGGATGCCGGTGCCCACGATGGCGCCGACGCCCAGAGCCAGCAGGTGCGGCCAGCCCAGCGTCTTCTTCAGCGCCGGCCCCTCGCGCGGAGCGGTCATCAGATCGATCGAGCGTCGCCGGTTCCAGAACGCCATGGTCATCTCCCCCGCCCGCCCTCCCGGCGGATTCGCGAGGACCTTAGCGCGAGGACCGTCTGCGATGAAATGCCCGCTTGCGTCGCGGAAGGTCAGACGCTATCTCCCGCCCCCTTCGACGGCGTGCCCGTCGAAACGGCCGCGACGATGGCTCGGGTGATTAGCTCAGTTGGTAGAGCAGCTGACTCTTAATCAGCGGGTCCACAGTTCGAACCTGTGATCACCCACCATCGTCGCGACGCCCGCCCTCTTCAAACAGTCCTGACAGGTCGCGCTCGCAGGGGCGTGTAGGCGCATGTGAAGTCGGGATCGCCCGCCGACGGGTTGAGGGTCAGGTGAATGTGCATACGGCCCTCGCCGGTGGCCTGCTGCAGATCGAAGACGTCCTCGGCCTCATACAGGTCGTCCCGGTGCGGCTGGCTCCATCCGCGCACGCGTTTCAGACCCCGCGCCTTGGCCTGGGCCACGGACTGCGCCACGACGAACAGATTGCGGTGCCGCTCGGAGAAGTCGTCGGCCTCATAGCCGCCCATGTTGACGTAAAACAGCCGCTCCGGGCCCTCGAAAGGTTCCGGCCTCAGCGCCACGTCGAAACCGTCGGCGCGGTCGATCTCACTCCAGCAGTCGATGTGCAGGCTGCCCGGCCTGCCCCACCACTGCCGCCTCAGCTCCGCATGGGTGTCGGCCAGCGACGGCGCGACGACGAAGCGCATGTCGTGCACCTCGACGTTGGCCTGCGCATGCCGGCCCCCGACGAAAATGGCGAAAAGCTTCATCGGCGGGGTCTCCCGGGGGGCGGTCGGGTCAGGTCGCGCAGGAAGTCGTCATGGTCGTGCGGCGGCACGGCGCGGGCCAGCGCTTCCGCCTCGGCGACGAGGCCCTGCACCTCCTCCGTCATGCCGCCCATCGCCATCAGCGCCCTGGCGCGCGCCCGGACCAGCGCCAGGGCGGCCGCGGGATGCCGCGCGGACAGCCGCGAAGCCCACAGCGGCACGTCGTCGTGCGCCCCGCGGATTTCCGCCTGCCGCGCCGTGACCAGCTCCGCCGACTCCCGGAGGGCCGGCCACCCCATCAGCAGGCCCAGGGCCCGCATGAGGTCCGGATGCCGCCCCGCCGTGGCGAACGCCCGGTCCAGCGCGATCACGTCCTCGAAGTCGGGCAGTCGGGCGATCAGCGCCCTCAGCTGTTCGATCGACAGCGTGCGCTCGAACAGGCTCCAGCGAACCTGATCCGCCTCGTCGCCGCGCCCCTCGGCGTCTAGGATGGCGATCTCGGCGTCGGCGCGACGGACGAACTCGGCCTCGGTCTCCGCTTCCGCCTTGCGCCATGGCGAGCCGCGCGGTCGCCGCACGGCCTCCAGCGCCGCGCGCGCCTCCGCCGGACGGCCCGCCAGGGCCAGCCGTCGCGCCAGCTCGGCCGCCGCCTCCGGCCTGGCCCGTTCCTCTTCGGACAGCGACGACGCCCAGGCGTCCAGATCCCCGGCGCGGTCCGCCAGCTTGCGCACCACCAGCGCGAGCCGCCCCGTAGGCGGCGCCCGACCCTGCGTCAGCGCCGCCAGCAGCCGGCGGGCCACGTCCGGATCCAGCGCCTCCGCGCCCCTGCCGACCCAGGCCGCCCACTGGCCCAGCCGCGTCGACAGCGCCTCGGCGAGGATCGGGACCGCGACGTCGGCGCCGGCCGTCGACGCGACCTCGGCGAGATCGCCCGCCGCCGCGTCGAACAGCAGCGGCAGCTCGCCCTTTGCGTCGCTCACGCGCGCCGCCAGTCCGGGGTAAAGGTCGAACCAGGCCGTCAGCCGGTCCAGCGCCATGGCGGCGTCCAGCGGCGCCAGCCGCTCGGCGATCATCCGCCGCAGCGTGGTCAGTTCGGCCAGCAGGCCGGGCCGCTTGCGCCAGGACACCCGCGCCCGGCTGGCGGCGATCGCGATCAGGCGCTTGTCGATCTCCAGCGCCAGGTCGGCGGCGCCGACCTCGGCCGCCAGCTCCATCCTCAGCCTGCGCTTGAAGGCCGCGTCGCCGGCCGCCGCCTCAAGCAGCAGGTCGGCCAGACGGTCGGGCCCCATGGCGATCAGGTTTGCCGCCGACAGGGTCTTGCCGGCGCGGGTCGCGCGTTTCGCCATGCCCCCGGTAGAGCCGCGACGCGACCGTCACGCAAGCGCCGATCGCGTCCCGCCCCGGCTCAGCGGTCCTGCCCGTCGTAGGTCAGCACGAAGCGGCGTCCGGCCGGCACGTTGATCCGCTCGCCCGGCGTCGATCCGACGCCGACGGCGCCGGCCATGACGTCATAGCAGCCCGCCGAGACGGTCCACTCGTGACGCTGGCCCGGATAAACCGTGACGCCCTCGGGAAGCCGGTCCAGCCCGTACGACGCCGCCTCGCACGTCGAGATCAGGATCGTGTCGATCGGCTGGGGCGAGGTGTTCTCGAACACCAGCGTCCCGGTCGGCACGCCCTCGCGGATCAGGTCTCCCCCCGTGATCAACGAGGCGCACCCGGCCAGAGCCGCCGCGCCGGCCATGCACATGACGAGCTTCTTCATCGCACCCTCCTGTCCCTTTGCGATCGGGGCACATCACGCCGCTTCGCATACCGGCGCAATCCCACGGAACCTGACGAACGGCCACGCCTGTCACAGGAGCGCGAGCGGCGGAACGCGCCCGCGTTCCCGCGATTCACTCGGCATCCCTCACTCCAAGGAGAGCAGCGATGAACAACCCCTTCCGAAATCAGGATCGCGAGCGCGAGCAGGATCGCGGCCGCTGGACCGAACAGGGTCAGGACGGCGGCTACTATGGCGAGGCGTCCCGCAGTCAGGGTCAGGACCAGGGCCGCGACCGGTCCTACGAACGCAACAGCCCCTATGCCCAGGGCCAGGGCGGCTGGTCGCGCGAACAGGATCAGGGCTCCGGCGCCCGGTCCCAGGGCGGCTCGTCCGGTCAGGCGAACTGGGGCGGAAACTACGGCCAGTCCGCCGGCGACCAATGGAACACGCGATCCGGCGCCGGATCGCAGAGCTCCTGGCACGGCCAAATGAACATGGGCCCTTCCGGCTACGATCAGGGACGGTCCCAAGGGATGGAATCCGGCGGCTGGAGCCAGGGCGGCGGCTATGGCCAGTCGTCGTACGGCCAGTCGCCCTCGAACCAGTCCTACGGGCAATCCTCCTATGGCCAGGGCTCGCCGTCGTCGTCCGGGCAGACGTCCCAAGGCCGGCAGCAGGCCGGCGGCCACCACGACTTCGAGCCCGACTATCTGCACTGGCGCGAGCAGCAGATGGCGAACTACGACCGCGACTACCACCAGTGGCGCGACGAGAAGCGCCAGAAGTTCTCGTCCGACTTCGAAGGGTGGCGCAGCAGTCGCGGCCCCGCGGTCCAGGCCGAGAACTCGGTGGTGGGCGACGTGACCGACGGCGGCGGCGGCAGCCAGGCCCATGCCAAGGAGCTGCACGGCGACAAGCCCGCCAAGCACTGACGTCCCATCAGGACGTGACGAGGGGCCCGGTTCGCGCCGGGCCCCTTTTGCTTACTGGCTCCCGGCCACGGCCGCCGTCCGCGGCGGTGCGTTCTTCACGTGCCGGTCCAGCCAGTTGACCATCTCCCACAGCGTGTGCCCGACCGACTCCCGCGCGCGATAGCCGTGCGCCTCCAGCGGCAGGACCACGTAGCGGACCGTCGCCCCGTGCCCCTTCAGCGCGGCATAGAAACGCTCCGACTGCACCGGGAAGGTGCCCTGGTTGTCGTCGTCCTGGCCGTGGATCAGCAGGATCGGCTCGTTGACCTGATCCGCGTAGGTGAAGGGCGACAGCTCCGTATAGACCTCGGTCGCCTCCCAATAGGTCCGCTGCTCCGACTGGAAGCCGAACGGCGTCAGCGTCCGGTTGTACGCTCCCGACCGCGCGATGCCCGTCCGGAACAGGTCCGTGTGCGCCAGCAGGTTCGCCGTCATGAAGGCGCCGTAGCTGTGCCCGCCGACGGCGATGCGGTCCGGGTCGGCCACGCCGCGATCGACGACCGCCTTGACCGCCGCCTCGGCGCTGGCCCGCAGCTGCTCGACATAGGTGTCGTTGGGCTCGGCCCCGTCCCGGCCCACGATCGGCATGGAGGGGTCGTCCAGCACGGCATAGCCTTGGGTCAGCAGGAACAGGTGGCTGGACCCGCCCGGCCGGACGAAGCGATTGGCCGTGTCGACCACCTGCCCGGCCACGGCCGCGTCGGTGAATTCCGCCGGATAGGCCCACATCACCAGCGGCAGCGGCCCGTCCCGATCCTTGTCGTAGCCGGCCGGCAGGTACAGCGTGCCCGACAGCATCACACCGTCGGCGCGCTCATAGGTGATCAGCTCACGCGTCACGCCCGCCAGCTGCGGCGCCGGATCCGGAAACTCCGTCAGGGCCGTCATGGCGGACGCGTCCAGATCACGCACGAAGACGTTGGCCGGGAGCGTCGGCGTCTCGCGGCGCGTGACCACCCGGCGACCCGTGTCGTCGAGGAAGCCGATGACGCTCTCGTATTCGCCCGGCGCGGACCGCCACACGATCTCCGACTGACCCGTCGCCGGGTCCATCAGCGAGACGAAGGGATACTCGCCCTCCCGCGTGGCGCCGGCGCCGGCCATGACGATGCGGCCGTCCGCGGCGAAGCGGATGCGCGCGCGCCCGCGATCGTCCGGCTCCGTCACCGGGAAACCGGGGTCGTTGTACCGGTCCTGATAGTTGCGCTCGAGCAGCTGCCGGCCCCGTCCGGGGTTCGACGGGTCGATCAGCCAGCGCGTCTCATGGCGCGTGTTGAACCAGCGGCTGTTGACGATCGCCGTGTCGGCGTCGCCCCAGCTGATGCCCGAAAAGCGCTCGTTCAGGTCGATCAGCTTCACCGGCCGGCCGTCGAACGGCGCCGACAGCAGGAAGACGCTGTCGCGGATTTCCGCCGGATTGCGCGGGTCCCCGCCGTCCTGCGCCTCGACCCAGCTCAGCGTCGCGTCCGCGTCCGCGCGCCACTGCACCGAGCGGGGTCCGGGAGACACGGCGTCGAAGGGCGTCGGCACGTCGTCGCGCAGCGGCAGGTCGGCGACCTGATGCACGACCCGCCCCTGCAGGTCCGTCACCATCACGTCCGCCGGAAACAGTCCGGCCGGCACGACGTAGGAATACGGCCGCTTCGCCCGCGTCTGCAGCAGATAGCGTCCGTCGGGCGACGCCGACGCGCCCAGGATCACGCCCGGACCGCCGACGTTGCGCGTCGCCCCGTCCAGTCCGACGATCGTCAGCTGGCTGGTGAAATAGTGGTCGAACAGGGCCTCGTCGCCCGGCGACCCCAGCAGGTCCTGATAGGTCCGCACCGGCGCCGCCCGCCCCGCGGTCTCCTCCACGATCGGTCCCGTCGGCGCGCGCGTCACGTCCGGAGCGGCGCCGCGGTTGGCGGGCGTCATCCGGACCAGCAGGCCCGAGCCGTCGGGCAGCCAGTCGAAGCCGTTCCCCGTGGCCGCATTCACCCTTGCCGTCGTCAGGCGCCGCGCGGGCCCGCCCTCTGCCGAGGCGACGTACAGCGACATCCCCTCCTGCTCGTCCACCAGAAAGGCCAGCGACTTGCCGTTCGGCGACCAGCTGGGATTGGTGAAACGCGCCCCGTCAGGCAGCTGCACCCGGCGCGTGGAGCGGTCGTCCACGTCCTGGAAGCTCAGGCCCGTGAGCCAGGACACGCGGCTGTTCGCCGGGCCGTTGTTGCGCGGATTGATGCGATAGCCGGCCAGCTTCAGCATCGGCTCGGCCAGTTCCTCGATCGACGGAAGGTTCGACCGGTCGAACAGCGCCAACGTCTGGCGATCCGGGCTCAGGCTGGGCGTCGGGCTCGGCTGGGAATCCAGAATCGCGGCGATCGGCGCGGGCGGCTGCTGGTAGACGACGGGCTCGGCCGCCTGCTGCGCCGCCACGGGTCCCGCCGCCGCCAGCAGCGCCAGAACCGAAACCAGACCGAATGCCGAAACCCGCATGAGAACGCTCCCCTTGATGTCGCGGCGCACGCTAGCGGGTCATTCGGCGGGCGCAACCTTCTCCGCCGTGCGCCGCGAGGCCCATTCTGAATCGCGTGCCGTCTCCCAGGCGTCGCGCACGCCCTGACGAGGCAGATCGGCGCCCAGCAAGGCGACCTGCGTCGCCCAGACCTCCGACACGCCCCTCACGGTGTCCGTCACCCAGCCCGGCGCTTGCTGTCGCGACCAGTTCGGGACGGATCCGGCGTTGAAGATCGCCATGAAGACCGCGACGGCCAGGATCACCCGGGTGGTCCAGCGCCGGTCGCGCGCGGCCAGACCTTCGTCGTCCGGCGGCGGCCCGGGAGGAAAGGCGAAGCGCGCCATGGCCTTCAGCCGGCTTTCGCGCTCGATGAGGTCGTGGGCGTCGGCCTTTTCGTTCCAGTCGCTGGGTGGATCCGCTTCCGGCGCCGCGTTGACCGTCGGCCGGGGCACGACCACCGCCGGCTCGATCACCTCCGTCGGCTCCGGCGGCGGCGCGGGCGCGGCGGCCGCGGTGTCGTCCAGCGGGGGAAACGGCGAGAACGCCGGCCGTCCCCCGAACGCGGGAAAGGGATCGGGCGGCTCGTCGTCCGTCGGCGGGTCGTTCGGATCGGTCGGTTCGCTCATGGCCGCCTCCCCTCAGAACTGGAAATAGATGAAGGGCGCCACGCCCTCGGGTCGCACGGCCTCGATCAACAGGAACGCCGCGCCGATCAGAAGGCCCATGGTGATCGAGGGCGCGTCCTTCAGACGGGCCGTCATCCCCTCCGCTGCGCGCGGCGGCAGCCAGTGCATGCCCAGGCCGACGACGATCAGGCCCAGCAGGAAGGGCGTCGTCACGACCGCCGGCCCCCATCGACCCAGCCCCTGCAGCATGGCCATCGCCAGATCGAAGGTCTCGGCCCGGAACAGGATCCATCCCAGGCACACCACGTGGAAGGTGATGAGCACGCCCAGCCACATCGGGATGACCTTCCGGTCCCCGAACGCCCGTTTGCCCACACGCTCCACCACCTGCGCCCCGCCGTGCAGCGCGCCCCACAGCACGAAGGTCCACGCCGCCCCGTGCCAGAGGCCGCCCAGCAGCATGGTGATCATCACGTTGACGCTGGAGCTGAACGTGCCCTTCCGCCCCCCGCCCAGCGGCACGTACAGATAGTCGCGCAGCCAGCTGGACAGGCTGATGTGCCACCGCCGCCAGAACTGCTGCATGGAATGCGCGCGATACGGCTGGTCGAAGTTGCGCGGGAAGGAATAGCCCAGCAGCGCCGCGATCCCGATCGCCATGTCCGAATAGGCCGAGAAGTCGCAGTAGATCTGCACCGCATAACCATAGACCGCCGCCGCTATGTCCAGGGCCGAATGCGCCGACGGATCGAAGAACACCGGGTCCACCAGCCGCACGGCCAGCTCCGATGCGATCACCGTCTTCTTGAACAGCCCCCACACGATCAGCAGCAGGCCGTGGGTCGCCATCTCCCGCGTCAGCCGCGGCGTCCGGTCGAACTGCGGCAGCAGGTCCGACGCCCGCACGATCGGTCCCGCCACCAGATGCGGGAAGAAGCTCATCAGCAGCATGACGTCCAGCAGGCTCTTCGCCGGCTCGGTCGTGCGCCGATGCACGTCGACGACGTAGCTGATGCCCTGGAAGGTGAAGAAGGAAATCCCGACCGGCAGGATAACCTGCAGCAGCGGCAGATCCCGCTCCCAACCCACCCGCGCCAGCAGTTGCCCCATCTCCTCGACGAAGAAGCCGTAGTATTTGAAGAAGCCGAGGATCAGCAGGTTGATCGCGACGCCCAGCGCCACCAGCCATTTCCGCGTCGCGGGCTTCTCCCTGCGCGCGATCAGCGCCGCCACGCCCCAGTTCAGCACCGCCGACAGGATCAGCAGGCCGACGAAGCGCCAGTCCCACTGGGCGTAGAAGAACCAGCTGGCCAGCAGCAGGAACAGCTTCCGCCGCCCGTTCTCGCGATCCAGCGACCAGGAGGTGAAATAGACGAACAGGAAGAAGACGCCGAAGGCGAGCGTCGGGAACAGCATGCTACCGGGCTCCGGCCCGGGTCGCCTTCCAGGCGTCGTAGGCGCCGATCAGGTCGTCGGCCAGCAGGCCGCCGATCCACTCGCCGCCCGCCGAGGTGAAATGCACGCGGTCGCCGCGCATCATCGGCTCGCGCGCCGTGACCAGCCGTTCCGCCGAACACTCTCCGCCCATCCGCCCCTGCCAGTCCCAGAACGCGACGCCCGTCTCGGCCGCGACCAGTCGTTGCAAGTGCCGGACCCGCGCGAGATTGGCCGGGGGGCCACGTTCCGGAACGCCCGGGCACGACCCCACCTCGCCGCGGCGCAGGGCGTCGGGCGCGCCCAACACCACGATCGCGGCGTCCGGCGCGAACAGCCGCATGCGCCGGATCTGGTCGCGCAGCGTCGCCTCGTAGACGTAGGCGTCCAGACCGTCGTCGAATCCTTCGTTGGTGCCGAAGGCCAGGATGATCAGGTCCGGCGGAAAGGGCGCCAGCTCCGCCCGCACCGTCGCCTCGTCGCGCGCCTGCAGGTCCGCCAGCGTCGCGCCGACCTGACCGACGTTGCTCAGGATAACTCCGGGCCGGGGCCCTTCCAGCCAGACGCCGTCCAGCGCGCCGCCGCCAGGCCCGGGCCTCAGCGTCAGCGTCCGCGCCGCGGGATCGACCGGCGTCGTCCGGCACTGCGGGCCGAAAAGCTCCAGCCGGGCCGCCTCGACGCCGTCGGCCTCGATCACCCAGAGGCCGTCCCGTCCGCACAGACCCACTCGCGCCGTCGCCGCCTCCGGGTCCAGCGCCAGCGTCAGCGCGTCGCCGTCGAAGACCCGCGCCGGCCCGCCGAACAGGCCCGTCGGCTCCGCACTCAGATAGCCGCCGACCCGCGCCGGCTTCGGCGCCCAGCTCCACCCGCTCGCGGTCGCCGACAGCTGTCGCGGCGCATAGCCGTCGTGGGGAACGCCGGGGGCCACATAGCCGCGCCCGCCGCGCCCGAACCGCCCCTGCAGCCGGCTGCGAACCGTGCCTGGAATCACCTCCCCCGCCGTGTGGCTGTCGCCGATCTGCAGGACGTGCACCCTGATCGGCGCCCCCTCCTCCAGTCGCGCAAGCTCCTCGAACCACGGCGACAGCGCCTCGGCGCCGCACAGTCCTCCCGGGCAGGGCCCCTCCTGCGCCGCCGCCGGCGCGGCCAGCGCCAGCAGCGCGGCCGCCACAAGCGCCCTCACTCCGTCAGGCCCGCATCGCGCCGGATCGCGGCCTCCACGGGTCCGGCCAGACGCAGATAGCCGTCCATGCTCATGTGGATGCCGTCGTTGGCCCGCATCAGCCGCCGCCGCCCGCCGTCCTCGGCATAGGGCATGTACTTGCCGTCCGCGTCCGACGTCAGGCTGACGGTCTCCAGATACGGCACGCCCAGCGTCTTCATGCGCGCCGTGACGACCTCGTTGATCAGCGCCATCCGGCCGTCGAAGCCCTCGCGCTTCATGCGCGGCATGCCGACCCAGTAGACGACGACCCCGCGCGAGCGGAACAGGCCGACCAGATCGTCGATCCGCTTGCCGTAGGCGGCCTTCCAGCCGTCGGTGCCGAAGGCGTGGACCGTCCCGCCGTCGTCGATGCCCTGCGCGTCGTTGGTGCCGAACACCACCACCGCCACGTCGACCGGACTCTCGTCCAGCTGTCGCGTCGTCTTGGCCTGAATGTTCACGTAGTCGTAGCGCGACAGCCCGGTCGAGACCTCGCTGAACTTGGTCACGTCCACGCCGGCGTCGTCGCGGAACTCGCGATACAGCGCCGCCCAGACGCCGTCGCCCATGCTGTCGCCGAACACCCCGATCCGCAGGTTCCCGGCCTTGGCTTTCAGCACCGAGCCGTCCTGCATCTGGACCACGGGCGCCGCGGGGACCGCCGCCGCGGGCGGCGGCGCGGGCTCGGGGCTGGCCGAGGCGTTGGCCTGCCCCCCCAGCATCAGGGTCGGCGAGCGCAGCCACGCCCGCCCGTCCGGCGTCAGGGCCAGCCCGCCCACGACGCCCGCCACGAACATGGCGGTCAGGGAGTTGACTCCGAACTTCACGCCCGCCCCCACGCGGTTAACCGTCTGAGGGCGCACCCTTACCTGAAATCACGACGGAAAACACCGCACGCGCCTGTCAGGCGAGAGGAAAGGTTAACCGAACCGCCCCTCGGCCCACTGCGCGGCGAGGAACCCGGCTCCGGCGGTCACGGTGGTCAGGAACGTCCCCCAGGCGAGGTCGATCACGGTCAGCTCCGTCTGCCAGATCGACAGGGTCGCCTGATTGGTCAGGTCATAGGTGGCATAGGCGACAAGCCCCAGCACGGCCCCGCCGATCAGGGCCCGCGTCAGGCTGGCGTCACGCATCGCCGGCGCCACGGCGAAGAACAGGATGCCGCCGAGATAGATCAGATAGAACAGGATCGCGGCGCCCATGTCGGGCTTGTCCCGCATCACCGCGCCCAGCGCCGGCCGGTACAGCCGGTCCGCCATGGTGGTCAGCCAGACCGCGTCCAGCACGCCCATCGCCAAGGCGGCGCCCAGATAGCCCGCGACCCACTTGATCATGCTTCGGCTCCCGTCGGTTTCAGCAGGTAATGGCTGACGGCCCAGGTGTTTCCGTCGTCGTTGCCGAACAGGCCGGCGGTCGCCAGATAGAAGCGCCGCCAGCGCCGCCGCCACAGCTTCCAGTCCGCGCCATAGGTCTCCCGCATCAGCTCCGACACGCGGTCGACGTTCAGGTCCATGTTGCGCAGCCAGTGCTCGGCCGTCCTTCGGTAGTGGACGCCGTTCCACGTCCACTCCCGCTCGACCGCGAACAGGTCCGGAAACTGCCGCATCAGCCCCTTCGACGGCATCACCCCGCCGGTGAAGAAATGCTGGGCGATGAAGTCGCCGCCGTCCGTGTGATCGAAGCGGTAGGGGGCGTCCCTGTGGGTGAAGATGTGGATGAACATGCGCCCGTCCGGCTTCAACCAGCCCCGCGCGCGCGTCAGCAGGGCGCGCCAGTTCGCCATGTGCTCGAACATCTCGACCGAGACGATGCGGTCGAACCGGTCGCCCTCCGCCACGTCGGGACGGAAGTCGTTCATGTCCTGGGTGATCACCCTCAGATTGGTCAGCCCGCGCGACGCGGCCTGGGCCTCGATATGACCGCGCTGGCCGTGGCTGTTCGACACCGCCGTGATCTCTGAGTTCGGATACCGCTCGGCCATCCAGAGGCTCAGGCTGCCCCAGCCGCAGCCCAGTTCCAGGATGCGCTGGCCGTTGGCCAGACCGGCCCGCTCACAGGTTTCGGCCAGCGCCAGCGCCTCGGCTTCCGCCAGCGTCTCCTCCCCGCTCGGATACAGGCAGCAGGAGTACTTCAGGCGCGGCCCCAGACAGATGCGGAAGAACTCCGGCGGCAGCTCATAGTGCTGGTCGTTCGCCGCGTCCGTGTGCTCGGCGACCGCCCGCTTCGCCATGTCCGCGGCGAAACCCGCCTCGTCGTGCGGCCCCTCGCGATCCAGCCGCTTGCGCGCCTCCGTGACCAGCGCCGCGATGGCCGGTCGTGTGACGAAGTCGGGGAACGGCGCGTCCTGCAGGCTGCGGATGGCGGCTGTGGCTGGATTCATGCGTTGATTTCGTCCCTGTCTCTGGGCGTCGGCCGCTTGGGGCGAGATACGGTCCGGCTTATCCGTCGGATGCCGACATCTGCCGGGGTCCTGTCTTCGTAACTCCGTGGCATCTAGCAGGAGGCCTCATGCGCAAGACCATCGCCGTCGTCGGGTCCGGAATTTCCGGTCTGTCCGCCGCATGGCTGTCGTCGCAGGCGCACGACGTGACGCTTTTCGAGGCCGACGACCGCCTCGGCGGACATTCGAACACCGTCGAAGCCCCCACGCCGGCCGGCCCGATCGCGGTCGACACCGGCTTCATCGTCTTCAACGAGGCCAACTACCCCAACCTCACAGCGCTGCTGGCGCATCTCGGCGTGGCGACGAAGCCGGCCCTCATGTCCTTCGCCGTCTCGATCGATGAAGGCGCGCTCGAGTACTGCACCCAGGGTCTGCGCGCTCTGTTCGCCCAGAAGCGCAACTGGGCCAGCCCGCGCTTCTGGCGCATGATCGGCGACATCCTCCGGTTCCAGAAGGAGGCGCCGAAGCAGCTCGCGCAGCTGGAAGAAACCGGCGAAAGCCTGGACGCATGGCTGGGCCGCAGCGGCTACGGGCCCATGTTCCGCAACGCCTATCTGCTGCCGCAGGCGGCCGCGATCTGGTCGTGCACACTGGAGCAGATGACCGACTATCCGGCCGCCGCCTTCGTCCGCTTCTACATGAACCACAACCTGCTGACCTACGACCTGCGTCCGACATGGCGCACGATCGACGGCGGCGCCCGCGAGTACGTCGGCAAGCTGCACCAGGTGCTGGCCGGCCGCGTCGTGACGGGCGCCCGCATCGCCGCGGTGGTCAGGGACGAGGCCGGACCCGGTCTGCGGTTTGAGGACGGCTCCCTGCGGCGGTTCGACGAGATCGTGCTGGCCACCCACTCGGACCAGGCCCTGCGTCTGCTGGACGCGCCGACCGCCGACGAGCGCAGCCTGCTGGGGGCCATTCCCTATCGGGCCAACCGCGCCGTCCTGCACCGCGACGTTTCGCTGATGCCCCGCCGCCGCAAGGCGTGGGCCGCCTGGACCCACATGGGCCGCTCGGACCGCGCGGGCGAAGGCGGCGTCACCTACTGGATGAACGAGCTTCAGTCCCTGCCGGGGCCACCCCTGTTCGTCAGCCTCAATCCCGCGCGCGAGCCCGATCCCGAGCTGGTCATCGGCGAATGGGACTATGAGCACCCGGTGTTCGACCTCGCCGGGGTGGCGGCCCAAAAGGAGCTGTGGTCGCTGCAGGGTCGGGGCGGCGTCTGGTTCGCCGGCGCCTGGTTCGGCTCGGGCTTCCATGAAGACGGGCTGCAGGCCGGGCTCGCGGTCGCCGAGGCCATCGGCGGAGTGCGCCGCCCGTGGACGGTCCCGAACGAAAGCGGGCGCATCCACCTGACGCCGCCGCCCGTCCTCCTGGCCGAGGCGGCGTGACCCCGGGGTCGGCGCTCTACGTGGGCCGCGTCGTTCATCGGCGCGTGGCCGACTTCCGGCACCGGCTCAACTACCGCACCTGGATGCTCCTGCTGGATCTCGATCGCGTCGACGCGGATCGACCCCGCCTGCTGGGGCACGCCCGCTTTGCGCCGATCTCCTGGCGCCCTGAGGACCATGGCGACGGCTCGGCCGTTCCCCTTCGGCGCCAGATCGAGGGCCATCTGGCGGAAGCCGGGGTCGATCTGGCCGGAGGGCCGATCCAGCTGCTGACCATGCCGCGCGTCCTCGGCTACGGATTCAACCCCATCAGCGTCTATTTCTGTTTCGGTCCGCAAGGCGACGTCCGCGCCCTGGTGCACGAGGTGACCAACACATTCGGCGTTCGGCACAGCTACGTGCTTCCGGCACGCGCCGGCCCGGACGGGCGCGTCCGGCAGACGACGCCGAAGACCCACCACGTCTCCCCCTTCATGGATGCGGCGCTGACCTACGACTTCACCGTCCTGCCGCCGGGCGAGCGGGTGTCGATCAGCATCGACGTCCGCCGCGGCGGCTCACCCCTCCTGACCGCCGGCTTCACGGGCGACCGCCGCGACCTGACGTCCGCGGCGCTTGCGCGGGTGTTTCTGACCCACGCCCTGCTGACCTGGAAGGTCACGGCCGCCATCCATTGGGAAGCGTTCAGGATGCTGTTCAAGGGCGCCCGCTATCGCCACCCGCCGGCTCCAAACCGGCGTGCGACGACCGTGCCCTCTGAGCGCGACCTTCAGGAGGTCACGGTGGGCCACGCCCCGTCATTGCGACGACGCCCGCGGGAAATCCGCGCTGATTTAGTCGTCTGAGGAAAACTTCGACCTCCACGTCGACGTCGCTCCGGACCTGACCCACCCTTGCTTCGTCCCGTCGCACCCGAGGGCTCGTGAGGCCTGCGACCTTGCGGCGGCGGGAGCGTGTGGAGCGGGGTCCTTCTTTGTTGGCCTATCGCTCGCGCCGCGGGCGCTCGCTGCTTGAGGCCAGGTTGGTCTCGGGCGATCGGCGGAAGTTCGGGGATCGGGCGAAGGGGCGACGGAGATGGAGCCGATCGGGGTCACCAAGAGATGATCCCGGGCAAGGGTCGAGGGGGATACTCGGACCGATCCGGCAGACGTCGCAGGACGTCGCCGCCCGCCGGAGGCGACCGCGGTAAGGCGTGAACAGCGCCACCCGACGCGGGCTTCCGTCCAAACCACGCGCGCGGAGCGTCACGCGAAGCCGAAACGGTATTTTCTTTCTGCATCCGGGCTTCGCGCCCGGCGCTCCGCCCGTCCTCCAACCTCCGTCATCCGACAGGGGGCGCTTCCGCTTGCCCGAAACGATGCCCCGCCGTAGAGACGGATCAAGCGCGCCGATATTCATCAGGCGATGAAAAGCACGAGGAAGCGATGCGGAAGATCTATCCCGACGCGAAGTCCGCGTTGGAGGGGCTGACCTTCGACGGCATGACCGTCATGTCCGGCGGCTTCGGCCTGTGCGGCATTCCCGAAAACCTGATCGCGGCCCTGCGGGACACCGGGGTGAAGGGCATCACCGTCATTTCGAACAATGCCGGGGTCGACGGCTTCGGCCTCGGCCAGCTGCTGGAGACGAAGCAGATCGCGAAGATGATCTCGTCCTACGTCGGCGAGAACAAGGAGTTCGAGCGCCAGTATCTGGCCGGCGAGCTGCAGCTGGAGTTCAACCCCCAGGGCACCCTGGCCGAGCGCATCCGCGCGGGCGGCGCCGGCATCCCGGCCTTCTTCACCGCCACCGGGGTCGGCACCCTGGTCGCCGAGGGCAAGGAGGTCCGCAACTTCGACGGCCGCGACTACGTCATGGAGACCGGCCTCGTCGCCGATCTGTCGATCGTCAAGGCGTGGAAGGCCGACGAGCGCGGCAACCTCGTCTTCCGCAAGACCGCCCGCAACTTCAACCCGATGATGGCCACGGCCGGCAAGGTCACGGTTGTCGAGGTCGAGGAGATCGTGCCGACCGGCTCGCTGGACCCCGATCAGATCCACACCCCCGGCATCTACGTCGACCGCCTGATCCAGGCCACGTTCGAGAAGCGCATCGAGCAGCGCACCATCCGCCAGCGCGAGACCGTCTGATGGAAGACCGTCACTACGACATCCTGAAGAAGATCAGCGGCCAGCTGACGTGGGCGCTCGTCTTCCTCTTCATCATCATGCTGAACACCTGCTCGGTCAGCGACGACGTCGAGGACGCCATCCGCGACGCGCGCCGTGCCGAGCGCAAGGCCGAGGGCCTTGAGGCCATCGCCGCCCTGCCGGCCTCCGAGCCCGCCCCCGTCAAGAAGGACGCTCCCTGATGCCCCGCACCCGCGACCAGCTCGCCGCCCGCGCCGCCCGGGAGCTTCAGGACGGCTTCTACGTCAACCTCGGCATCGGCATTCCGACGCTGGTGGCCAACCACATCCCGGCCGGCATGGAGGTGACCCTCCAGTCCGAGAACGGCATGCTGGGCATGGGGCCCTTCCCCTATGACGAGGACGTCGATCCCGACCTGATCAACGCCGGGAAGCAGACCATCACCGAGATCCCCGAAAGCGCCTACTTCAGCTCGGCCGACAGCTTCGCCATGATCCGCGGCGGCCACATCAATCTGTCGATCCTCGGCGCCATGGAAGTCGCCCAGAACGGCGACATCGCCAACTGGATGATCCCCGGCAAGCTGGTGAAGGGGATGGGCGGCGCCATGGATCTGGTCGCCGGCGTCAAGCGGGTCGTCGTGGTCATGGAGCACGCCAACAAGCACGGTCAGTCCAAGGTGCTGAAGGCCTGCACCCTGCCGCTGACCGGCACGGGCGTGGTCAGCCGGGTCATCACCGACTTGGCGACCTTCGACGTCAAGCCGGACGGCTCCGGCCTGGTCCTCATCGAGCTGGCCGACGGCGTGACGCTGGAAGAGGTCGCGCAGAAGACCGAGGCGGCCTACGAAATTGCCCCTGAGTTGAAAACCGTCGCATAGTCTTTCCGGCCCGCCCATCGTCGGCGGGAACGGGGAGAATGGGCATGGCGGACGGCGCGAACCTGCGGGCGGGCGGACTGCCCGCGCCTGACGTCGGGCGCGTCGAGGCCCTGCGCGCCACGCTGGATCCGACGACGCCGGAAACCTTCGGCGAGGCCGAGCGCAGGACCCTGCTGGCGCTCCTCGATCGTGTGGTCTCCGACGTCCGCACCGGCGACCTCACCGAGGCCCGCGCCCGCCTGACGCATCTGGACACCGCCCTCTCCCGGCTCGACGTGGGCTCGCTGGAGCCCCGCCAGGGGCTCGCGGGTCTGTTCGACTCGCGGAGCAAGCGGCTGCGCACCTTCCGCGAAGCGTTCTCGGACGCCGCCCGCACTGTGTCCGAGACGGCCGGCGAACTCACCGAACGGGGCGCCGCCGTCGCCCGTCGCGACGCCGGTCTGGACGCGCTCTGGGCCGAAGTGCGCGCGGCGCTGGAGACGGTGAACGCCCATCTCGCCGCCGCGCTGGCCGTGCTTGATCCGGCGCCGACCGGCGACGAGCCCGATCCGCACGCCCCCCTTCGGCAGCGGACCCGCGACCTCGCGGCCTGCCGGGACGCGGCCCTCGCGGCCCTGCCCCGTCTGCGTGCCGCGCAGAATGCCGACGCCCCGGCGCTGGCTTCGCTGGAGAGGTGCTCCGCCGCCGTCGAGGCGTGGAAGGCCGAGTGGACCCGGTCGCTGGGTCTGGCTGGTCGACGACCGAAGAAGGTGCGGCCCGACGCCGTCGGCCTGGAGACGTCGCGCCGGACGCTGGCGGGCGCCGTCGCCGACGCCGTGCGGCGCCTCGACGCCTCGCTGGCCCGTCGCACCGCGGTGACGGGCGAACTGCAGGAGCTGCGCCGCCCGCTCTAGGGGCGGGCCGTGCTCTCGATCCAGCCGGCGATCTGCTCGGCCAGATCGCGCGAGCCGGCGTCATAGGCCGCCACGATCGGCGCGACCCGGTTCTCCGCCGCCGGCGTCTGGACCGTGAAGGTCCGCTCGGCCTCAATCTCGCGATCCGGCAGGCCGACAAGCCGGGCCCGCACGGTCATGACCACGACCGGCGCCGCGCCGGGCGCCGCATAGCGCGTCTCGAACGTCGTGGCGTCGACGTCCAGCGCCACGTCACCCTGGGCCAGGTCGCGCGCACCGATCAGCCGGATGCGTCCGCCCCGGTTCGCCACCGCGCCCTCCAGCGCGGCCGCGAACAGCCGGTCCGCCGGCTCCACCCAGCGCGCGCCCTTCAGATAGGCCGCCTCGGTTCCCGTGACGGTCAGGATGCGGTCGCCCTCGGCGGATTCGGGGAAGGTGACGCGGCGCACCGCCACGTCCACCGCGCCCGCGGCCTCGCCGCCGCTGGGCGCGTCCATCGCCGCGCCGAAGCGGTACATCTGGACTGGATCGGGCGACGACAGCAGCGCACAGGCCGACAGGCCGGCGGCGACGGCCGCGATCGAGAGCGTACGGATCACGGCTGCACCTCCAGCTCCTTGGTGGGCGGTCGCCCGATGAAGTCGCGCGGGCTGGACCGGACCTCGTCGATCAGGTCCTCCAGAGACGCCGTGGCCGCCTCCAGCCCTGCGATGGCCCGTTCCAGCTGGGGCAGGCCGTTGTCCGCGAAGTCGCCCAGCGGCGCCTCGAGGTTCGACACCGTCCGGTTGACGGACGCCGCGGCCTCCTGCGCCTCGGCGGTGGCCGCGTTGATGTTGGCGATGGCTTGCCGGCCGTCGGTGTTCACCAGACGGCGGGCGTCCTCGCCCAGGGCGGTGTATTCCGCGATGGCCTCATTGGCGCGGGTCAGCGCCTGCTCCAGCTGCTCCAGCATGCCCTTGCGGGCCTCCAGTTCGGCGGTCAGGGATTCCACGTTGCGCAGCGAGGTGGAGAAGCTGCGGATGTTGTCGTCGCTCAGCACGCGGTTGATGCGGTTCAGCGCGTCCACCGTCTGCGCCAGAACGGTCCCGGACCCGCTCAGGAGTTCCGAGATCGGGCTGGGCTGGCTCTGGATCACAGGCACGACATTGTCGGGATACTGCGTCTTCAGCAGCGGCCGCCCGTCGGTGCCGGCGGTGATCTGGATGTAGTTCAGGCCGGTGATGCCCTGCGGTTCCAGCTGCGCGCGGCTGTCCACGCGGATCGGCGTCGTGGCGTCCACGCGGATGCGGGCGACGACCTGGTTGCCCTTGCGCGGATCCAGCCGCAGGTCCGTCACCTCACCCACGCGGATGCCGTTGAAATGCACCTCGCCCCCTTCCGACAAACCGCGGACGGGCCCGTAGAAGACGATGTCGTACTGGTCGAACTCGTTGTTGAACGACAGGCGGGCCAGCCAGATCGAAAACACCACCAGCGCCGCGAGAAGCGCGACGGTGGCGATGCCGACGGCGGCGTAGTGGGCGTCTCGTTCCATCGTCGTCCTCAGGCGGCCTTCGCGGCGCGACCGCGCGGTCCCAGGAAGTATTCCCGGATCCACGGATGGTCGGAACGCTCAAGCTCGGAAACGGTCGCCTTGGCGACCACGCGTTTGTCTGCCAGCACCGCCACCTTGTCGGTTATGGCGTAAAGGCTGTCGAGATCGTGGGTGATCATGAACACCGTCAGGCCCAGATCGTCGGACAGCTGGCGGATCAGATCGTCGAACGCCGCGGCTCCGATGGGATCGAGTCCCGCCGTGGGTTCGTCGAGAAAAAGCAGTTCCGGGTCCAGCGCCAGCGCCCGTGCCAGCCCGACCCGCTTCTTCATGCCGCCCGACAGTTCGGCCGGCTTCAGATGGTGCGACTCCGGCTTCAGACCGACCATGGCGATCTTCATCTCGGCGATCTCGTCGATCATCGCCGCCGGCAGCTTCGTGTGTTCGACCAGCGGCGCCGCCACGTTCTGCAGAACGGTCAGGGAGGAGAACAGCGCGCCGCTCTGGAACAGCACGCCGGTCCGCCGCTCGACGTCGGAGGCCTCCTGTTTCGACAGCGTCGCCATGTCGTGACCGAAGATGGAGACAGACCCGCCCTCGGGTTCCTTCAGGCCGATGATGGTGTTCAGAAGCACCGTCTTGCCGGTGCCGGACCCGCCGACCACGCCGATGACCTCGCCGCGTTCGACGGTCAGGTCCAGGTCGTCGTGGATGACGTTGTCGCCGAACTGGCTGCGCAGGCCGCGCACCTCGATCAGGGCGTCGCGAGCGGCGGTCAAATGTTCAGCTCCAGGTAGATCAGGGCGAACACCGCATCCAGCAGGATGATGGCGAAGATCGCCTGCACCACGGCCGCCGTCACGCGCCGGCCCAGGCTCTCGACGTCGCCCGCGACGGCCATCCCCTGCCGGCATCCGATCGCGGCGACCACCATGGCGAATACCGGCGCCTTGGACAGACCCACCATGGCCTGCTGAAACATCAGCGGATCGTCCTGCATGCGCTGCAGGAAAAAGGCGGGGCCGAGGTTCAGCGTGCTCCAGGTGACCAGCAGACCCCCGAAAAGGCCCGCCAGCATGGCCGTGAAGGTCAGCAGCGGCAGCATCACGAGCAGGGCCGCCAGGCGCGGAATGACCAGCGCCTGGAACGCGTTCACGCCCATGACCTGCATGGCGTCGATTTCCTGGTTCATCCGCATCGCCCCGATCTCCGCCGCGAACGAGGATGCGGAGCGGCCCGCCAGCAGCACGGCCGTCAGCACTACCGCGAACTCGCGAAGCACGGAAAAGCCGATCAGCTGGACCGCGAAGACGCCCGCCCCGAACTGGCTGAGCAGGTTCACACCCAGAAAGGCCACGACCGCGCCGATGAAGAAGTTCGTGATCATGACGATGGGCATGGCGTCCAGCCCGGCCCGCTCGGACTGGCTGACCCACGCCGCCCAGCGAATGCGTCCCGGATGCTTCAGCGCCGTTCCCGTCGCGGCGATCAGCCGCCCGAGGAACGCCAGAGACAGGGTCGCCTCCGCGGCGAAATCGTAGACGCCGTGCCCGATCTTGGCGAAGGTCCGCGTCACGGGGTCGGCCCGGCGCGGGGGCGGCGCGCTTTGTCGTTCGAGCTTCTCGACGAGCGCGTAGATCCGGCCGGCCTCGGGCCGCGCCTTCCAGTCCGCCTTGCCGAGCCGGCCCGCCCCGCCCTGCACCAGCGCCAGGGCGCCCGCGGTGTCGAACTTCTGCAGATCGCTCAGGTCGACGCCCGCGACCTTGCGGCCCGCCAGCGCCTCTTCCAGCCGCCGGCCGGTGCGGCCCAGCGACGTGGTGGTCCAGTCGCCCGAAAGCTTCAGCAAGGCGCCGTCGCCCGCTTCCTCGACCTGAAAGTCAGCTTTCGCCATGTCCCCTGCTTAAACGGAGCCGTGGCGGCTGACCACCGCCGTAAACTCGCGTCAGGTCAGGAAGTTCAGCAGCGACACCTGCCGCAGCTGGTTGATGACCTGGGCGGACGCCTGCATGGCCACCTGCGACAGTTCCAGGTCGGTCAACGCCTGCGCCAGATCGGCGTCGGTCCGTTCCGACACCAGCGCCTCCAGAGCGTCGCTCTGCTCCTTCTGGGCCTTCAGCACGTTGTCGACGCGGTTCTGCACCGCGCCGTTCTGGGCTGCCTGATTGGTGACGCCCTCCCGCGCGGCGTCCAGACGCGACAGCATGCCGGTCAGGAAGTCGCGCGTGGCGTCGTCCATGTCGCCGGCGATCGGCGTGGCCTCGTGTCGGCGCTGGATCTCGTGGAAAACGCGGAACAGCGCCCCGCCCACATCGTCGGCCAGAAAGCCGGTCTCCAGGGCCGTGCCTTCGTCCAGACGCGACACCTGAACCAGGTCGTCGTTGACGAAACCCGTGTCCGGATCGGCCAAGGCCGACAGCTCCGCCATCGTCCGGGGGGTGACCGGCGCCTCCGACGAGGCCCCGCCAGCGAAGAGATAACGCCCCTGATGGCGCGTGTTCAGGCCGTCGAGCGCGATCTGGAACTGACCCTGAAGCTCCAGCATCAGACCGTCGACACGCCCCGCCGCCAACGCGCCGGCGATCGCCTCGCGCGCGCCGCCGGCCCCGTCAGCCACCCGGTTCAGCGCCAGGTTCTGGCTGGCCAGCCGCCCGGCCGCCGCCTTTCCGGCGTCGATGAAGCCGGCGATCCGGCTCTGCGCCGACTTGAGCGCCGTCAGCGACTCCGACCCGCGGCCGAAGCCGACCAGATCGGTCGCGTTCTTCTGGGTGGAAACCCTCTCCTGCGCCTCCTGCGAGCGCACCTGCGCCCCCATCAGGTCGAGAAGGGCGGACTGGTAGTTCCCGAAGGTCGAGACCCGCATCAGACGATCCCCAGAAGCACGTCGTAAAGGTCCTTGGCCGCCTGGATCAGGCGCGCCGAGGCGTTGAAGGCCTGCTGATAGGTGGTCATCAGCACCAGCTCCTCGTCCAAGTTGACGCCTTCGTGCGCCCGCTGGCGCGAAAAGGCCTCGGAATGCAGCGCGGCGGAGCTTTCCGCCCGCGACTTGGCCACCGCCGCGCGGCCGCCCACATCGCCGGCCAGTTCGGAGGCGTAGCGCGAAACCGAGGACGTGCCGCCGACCGACTCCCCGGCGGCGTCGAACTTCGTCGATCCCTGCCCCGCGTCCGCCAGCGCCAGTCCGCCGCGCCCGTCGCCCGACACGAAGGCGCGCGCGCCGACCGCCGTGGCGTAGTCCGCCCGGGCCAGACCCAGCAGGGCAGGGTTGCGCGCGACGTCGGTGCGCAGGGCGAACCCGTCGGCCCGCGACGCGCGCACGCCGCCGCCGATGCCGAACATCTCGGTGATCGAAACGCCCGACGCGGACTGGCTGGTCCGGTCTTCCAGAACCGACAGCCTCGCCGGCGGCGTGGTCGAGCCCACGAAGGTCAGAGAGCCGTCGCCGCCGAGGCGGAAGGCGCCGTGCCCGCCGACGCCCGTCACAGGGTCGTTCAGGGCGTTCAGGAGATCGGTCATCGTGCCGCCCGGCAGGGTGACCTCGACGTCGCGCAGGCGTGCACCCGTCTCGCCCGTCAGCCGCAGCTTCAGCGTCTGCCCTGCCGGGAAGCCGTGCGGCGACGTCGCCCCCAGACCGGTGGCGTACAACGCCGGCCGGTCGGTGGTGATCAGGTCGTTCAGGCCGAAGAAATGCGACAGCCCCATGCCCTGCTTGCGGGCCGGGGATGCGGGATCGTCGACCACGGCGGCGCCGCGGCTAGCCGCGGCCGTGATCGTCAGCCGCCCGTCCACGAAGCTGGCCGTGCCCGAGGTCCCCAGCTTCGTGTTCAACTCCGCCAGAAAGCCCGAGAGCGGCACGGTGTCCCCGTTCACGGACACATTGCCCGCGCCGTCGAACGCCAGCGCGACGCGCGTTTGCACCACGCCGGCCGCGTCGGTGATCAAGACGGCCGTGTTTCCGGTGAAACCCGCCAGCGCCGTATCCAGCGACTGCCCGACGTTGCGTCCGCTCAGCGACTGCGGCGCCGGCACGGCGGTGTTGGCGTTGTGAGCCCGGTTCAGCTCGTCGGCGGCGCGCGTCAGAAGCTCGGCCAGACGCTCCGCCGCCTGCGGCGCGTCGACGTCGCGGAGCTCGACCAGCCCCTTGATCTCGCCTGAGGTCACGCCGTCCAGCAGCGGACGCTTCTGACCGCGCGGTTCGGTGACCCAGATCTCGTTGAAGCTGCTCTCGGCGTTGATCACCCCCGCGCGCGCATACTCCAGCGTCGCGAACCCGTCTCCGGCCAGCAGCGCGCCGCCGTTGGTGCGGATCGACACGCCGCCGACGTTCCGCTGCGACACCCGCACGTCGAGGATGCCGGACAGCTCGTCGATCAGCCGCGCCTGCGCCGCCTCGGCGCCGGACGCATCTTCGTTGACGACGGTGGCTTTGGCGATCTGGACGTTCAGCGCCTCGATCTGCTGCAGAAGGCCGTTGGCCCGATCCACGGCGCTCTTGATGCGGCCGTCCGCGTCCTCGCGCACCGACTGGATCTGCCGCGAGATGCGCGCGCCCTCGTCGAACAGGCTCTGCACGCCGAAGATCGCCGCCTGGCGCGCGGGCGACGACGCCGGATCCTCGGCCGTCGCCGCGAAGGCGGAGAACATGTCGTCCACCTGGGCGAAGAAGCCCGACGTGCCGCCCGGGTCGCCGAACAGGCCCTGGATGCGGTCGAACAGTTCGTGCCGCACGCCCTGACGCTGCGCCTCGGCCGAGGCCGACATGGTCGCGGCCTGCAGGAAGCGATCGGTGGCCAGACGGACGCGCGTCACCTCGACGCCCACCCCCACGCCCTGACTGACCAGCGAGCTCTGCTCGGCGACCTTGCGGACGTATCCGGGCGTGTTGACGTTCGCGACGTTGTCCGAGACCACGCGCAGTTGCATCTGCGCCGCCGTCAGGCCGGACTGGCCGGCGCTCAGGATCGAGTTCAGCGACACGTGAGCGCCTCCCCGGTGGGCAAAGCCTGCATCCGGGCGCGCGGATTTTGCCGCCCGCCCATGACAGGCAAGTCACTGATAAATTTAGGATGCCGGTCGAGGCGCACGATCATGGTGAGCTGGGAGCGCAAGACCCGGACCAATCAGGATCGACCCGCGGGCGCCGGGCAAAAACCGGTCGGGGCGCGGCAGATTTCGCCGCAGAGAGCCTGATCTTACGACCTGTCGAGAACCCGGATTATCTCGACAAGACAGCTAACTAGCATGCTGAGGACCGGCTGGCCCGGAGCTTGCGCCAAGGGCTGCCGACCTTTGGGCGCAGCAGGCGCCGCCGTTCCCACCCCTTCCCGGTGCCCGATGCTCGTTCAGAGCCTGTTCGCCCTCGCCGTCCCTGCCGCGCCCCAGCCCGGCGACGCGTCCGCCGCTCCGGCGGACGGCGAATTCGGCCGTCTGGTGGACGTCGCGCCTGCCGCGGAACCCGAAACCGTCGGGCCGGCCCGCCCGCCGGCCCACAAGGCCTTGCCGGATCATACGGGGCCGCAGATCCTCCCCGGAGAGGATGCCCTCAGCCTTGCGCCGAAGACCGGCAAAGAGGTCCGGCCCGAAGTCCTGCCGGCGGAGACGGGCCTCGTCGCGCCGGACGACCTCGCCGACCCCGTCGCGGAAGTGCTGCCGGCCGAACCGGACACGGCCATGGGAGAGCCGCGCGTCGGGGCAAAGGCCCTCAAGGACGCCGGGCCCCGCCCCGAAATCCTTCCGGCCGAGGTCGGCCCCGTTGAAACCGCGCGACCTGAGATCCTGCCCGCGGAGGTCGGTCCGGCCCCGCAGCCGGCCCCCCAGTCGACCCCTGCGAAGAGTGTTCCGGCGCTCGCGCCGGTCGCGCCGGGCGTGCCGTCCGTGAGGAGCGAAGACGTCCGCGCGGCCTTGCCTCAAGACGACGAACCCGCACCGGAATCTGGCCCCACGTCGACCGTCGCCACGGCGCCCGATGGAGACGCCGCGCCGCAAGCGTCTCCGGCGGCTCCCGCAAGCGGGGCGCCGCGACCGGCAAACCCGGCCGCGCCCGAGACCCCTCGCATTGAGCCGTCCGTCGCCGGCGTCGGCGCAGACCCCGCGGTCTCATCGGCGCCGGAGGCCGCGCCCTCTCCCGCCACCGAGGCGCCCCTCTTCTCGCTGTCGCGCGTCGCGCACGAGACGCTGGCCGACCTCACCGCCCAGATCGTAAAGCGGCTGGAGGGCAAGTTCACCCGCTTCGAAATGGCCCTGACGCCCGAGGACCTCGGCCGCGTCGACGTCAGTCTTGAGATGGGCGAAGACGGCTCGCTGACGGCGCGCCTCGCCTTCGACACGCCCGCCGCCGCCGCCGAGATGCGCGCCCAAGTCGACCAGTTGCGTCGCCAGCTGGAACAGGCTGGTTTCCAGCTGGCCCGCGACGCGCTGGAGTTCTCGCACCGCGAAGGCGCCTCGGGCCAGCGACAGGATGGCTTCGAACGCCGCCCGGGCCGCGCCTTCGCGGCCGCGCGCGATCTGGCCGATCGGGCCGAAGCCGCGCCGCTGATCAACGTCTCCTTGTCTCTCGGATCGGCGCGCGACCGCGTCGACGTGAAGGTCTGAACCCATGGTCGACGCCGTCACCACAGCCAGTCAGGCCGGGGGCCGCATCGGCGCCTCCTCGGCTCTGCTCAGCCAGAATTTCGAAACCTTCCTCGCGCTGCTGACCGCGCAGCTGAAGAACCAGGATCCGCTGTCGCCGGTCGACTCCAACGAATTCACCGGCCAGCTGACCCAGATGGCCGGGGTCGAGCAGCAGCTGCTGACCAACGACCTGCTGACGGCCATCCTGCAGGGTCAGGGCGGGGCCGGGCTGACGGGCGCCACCAGCTACATCGGTCGCGAGGCGACCGCCGTCTGGTCCGCGGTCAAGGCGACCGACGGCGAGGCGACGTGGAGCTACGAACTGGCTTCCGACGCCGCCTCGGCGAAACTGCAGGTGCTCGACGCCTCCGGCCGCGTGGTCCACGAGATCGACGCGCCGGAGAAGGGCGTGGGCGTCCACGACTTTACATGGACCGGCGGTCAGGACGGTCAGGTCTACACCCTGAAGGTCGCCGCCACGAACACCGCGGGCGAGGCGGTCCAGTCGCAGGTGCTGGTCCGTGGCCGCGTGACCGGCGTCGAGATGTACGACGGCCAGCCCTACCTCACGATCGGCGCGTCGATCCTCCCGCTTTCGGCCGTGATCGCGGTCGAGGAAGCCCGCGCCGCGGTCGAGGAGCCGGAAGCCGAAGCTTCGATCCTCTCCGCTCTCAATCCCATGAAATTGTTCTCGTAACGGAGCCGCGCCATGTCCATCAACAGCGCCCTTCTCGCCGGTGTGTCCGGCCTGACCGCCAACTCGGCCGCCCTGGCGGCCATCTCCCAAAACATCGCCAACGTGAACACGGTCGGCTACAAGCGCACGGCCGGCGAATTCCAGACCGTCATCAACAGCCAGTCCCAGGGTGCGGGCTATTCCGCCGGCGGCGTGCTGGCCACGGCGCGGCACTACACCAGCCAGAACGGTCAACTGCAGCGCACCACCTCTTCCACCGACCTCGGCATCTCGGGCCAAGGCTTCTTCGTCGTCACGGAGAAGGCGGAGAACCTCGAGGTCACGGACAGCCGCCTGTTCACCCGCGCCGGCGCCTTCCGCGTCGACAATCTGGGCTACCTCAAGAACACCTCCGGACTGTACCTGCAGGGCTGGCCGGTCGACGCAGAAGGCAACATCACCACCGACCCGTCCGACCTCAACCGCCTGCGCACGATCAACGTCGGCTCGGTCGGCGGCACGGCCGAGGCCACGACCCGGATTCAGTTGAACGCCAACATCCGCTCGAGCCAGGCCGTGTCTTCCGAAGCCGCCGCCGCCGCCGCGGTCCCGCCGGGCGCCGACGCCTACAACCCCGCGACCAACTCCATGGCCATGTGGGACCCGGAAACCGGCGTCGGCGTGAAGCCGGACTTCGAGCTGACGATTCCGGTTTCGGACTCCAAGGGCGGACAGCGCACGATCGCCATTTCGTTCCTGAAGAGCACCACGCCGAACCAGTGGTACTCCGAAATCCGCGCCGTTCCGGCCGGCGACGTCGTCACCGGGACCGGCCTCGCCAACGGCCAGATCAAGACCGGCCTGGTGGCCTTCACCCAGGACGGCCGCCTGGACGTCGACGCCATGGCCACCCTCGGCGCCCAGGCCCTGTTCGCGGATCCCTCCGTGGCCAGCCTCACCTTCGGCGCTTCCGATTCCGGGGCGCCGGGCGCCGGCGAAGTGAACTGGGCCCCCGGCCTGGGCATCGACGATCAGACCCTCAGCTTCGACCTCACGGCGGCCGCCGGCGGCCTCACGCAGTACGACAGCGCGTCGGTCGTCCAGGCCGTCCTGACCAACGGCACCGCCTTCGGCAACCTGTCAGAGGTCAAGATCGACGAGACCGGCTTCGTCACCGCCATCTTCGACAACGGCGTGACCCGCAAGATCGCCCAGATCGCCATCGCCACCTTCCCAAGCCCCGACAACCTTTTGCAGACCAGCGGCAACGCCTATCGCGTCAGCCAGGGATCGGGGACCTACAACCTGAAGACCGCGGGCACGGGGGGCGCGGGCACCATCGGCTCGTCCCAGCTGGAGGCCTCGACCGTCGACCTGTCGGCCGAGTTCACCGGCCTGATCACCACCCAGCGCGCCTATTCCGCCTCGTCCAAGATCATCACCACGGCCGACGAGATGCTGGCCGAGCTGATCAGCATCAAGCGCTGATCCGGTCGTCGGGGGGACTGAATGACCGTCGTTCGCAATCTGAATCGAATGTGGCCGGGCCTGCGCGCGGGTAAGGCCTCCTTCACCACGCCGCTTAAACGGCCCTTAGCGGCGCCCGGCGCATGGTCCGCCCGTGATGGTTGGTGAATGAGGCAAAAGCCCATGCTGCAAGAGCGTCGAGTCAACAGCAAAGGCGAGCAGTACGTGGTCGGCCCGACGGGCACGCCGCTGACGCTGCGCGACCTGCCCCCGGCGAACACGGACCGCTGGGTCATCCGCCGCAAGGCGGAGGTGGTGGCGGCCGTCCGCGGCGGACTTCTGTCCATCGACGACGCCCTGAACCGCTACGGCCTCACCGCCGAAGAGTTTTCCGCCTGGCAGCAGTCCATCGACAAATGGGGCATGCAGGGCCTGCGCACCACGCGCATCCAGCACTACCGCTCGTAACCCTCCCCCTCCTTGCGAGCCGAACCGAGGGCCGCCGGCAGCGATGTCGGCGGCCCTCGGCGCGTCCGGTCTCGAATTTGCGCCGGTTCGGCACTAAATGGCGCCGCATGAGCCTGACCGAGGACATCTGCCCGATCCCGGCCATCGCCCCCATGAGCGCCGACGGCGACATGGACGCGGCGATCGCCTCGGCGCGCGCGGCGGTCGGCCTGCCCGCCGGTTCGCGCGTGGTCGCGGCCATGTCCGGGGGCGTGGATTCGACCGTGGTGGCCGCCCTTCTGCACAAGGCCGGCTACGACGTGGTCGGGGTCACGCTTCAGCTCTACGATCACGGCGCGGCGCTGAAGAAGAAGGGCGCCTGCTGCGCCGGTCAGGACATCCACGACGCCCGCCTGGCGGCCGAGACGCTGGGCATCCCGCACTACGTCCTGGACTATGAATCGAAGTTCCGCGACGCGGTGATCGACCAGTTCGCCGACAGCTACCTCCGCGGCCAGACGCCGGTGCCGTGCATCCGCTGCAACCAGACGGTCAAGTTCCGCGACCTGCTGGACGTCGCCCGCGACCTCGGCGCGGAGGCGATGGCCACGGGGCACTACGTCCGCCGCGCGATCGGCGCCGACGGCCGTCCGCAGATGCGCAAGGCGGTCGATCATTCGCGCGACCAGTCCTACTTCCTGTTCGCCACCACGCCCGAGCAGCTGGACTTCCTCCGTTTCCCGCTGGCTGATCTCGCGAAGCCGCAGGTGCGGGGCGTCGCCGCCGAGCTGGGCCTGCGCATCGCCGCCAAGCCCGACAGCCAGGACATCTGCTTCGTCCCGTCCGGCGACTACCGCTCGCTGATCGACAAGCTTCGCCCGGAAGGCCGGCAAGCCGGTGAGATCGTGCACATGGACGGGCGCGTGCTGGGCAGGCACGAGGGCGTCACCGACTACACGATCGGCCAGCGCCGTGGCCTGAACGTCGCGGTGGGCGAACCGCTGTTCGTCACGAAGCTGGATCCGGCCCGGCGCCACGTCATCGTCGGCCCGCGCGAGGCCCTGCTCACCGCCGCCCTGACGCTGGAGGAGACCAACTGGCTGGGCGACGCGCCGACGATGCTGGACGCCGCCCGCGACGGCGCCCCCGTGCTGGCCCGCGTGCGCTCCACGCGTCCGCCCTCGCACGCCCGACTGACCCTGAGCGACGGCGCGATCGCCGTCGCCTTCGACCGGGGCGAGGAAGGCGTGGCGCCGGGCCAGGCCTGCGCCCTTTACGAGCCCACCGATCCCGACCGTCTGATCGGCGGCGGCTTCATCCGCGAGACCACTGCGGTTGCCTGAAGACCCTCTGCACCTGTCGACGCGTTCCGGCCTCCCCGAGGATCTGCGCGTCGGCCTGATCGATTTCCCGCGCGCCCGCTGGTCGGAGCCGACCGTCGCCGAAATGGCCCGCTTCTGGCTGGGCGTGCACGACGGATTTCGTCGGCATCACGCCCATCTGGGCGCGCTGGTCTCGCCATGGCGGGACGGACGCTCCGACCTCCGGACCCTGCATGGACGCCTGATTCCTGCGACGCAGCAGTTCCTGCAGCATCTCGACATGCATCACCGCATCGAGAGCGGACAGTATTTCCCCAGCTTTCGGAATCTCGATCCGCGCATCGCCCACGGCATCGACCTGCTGGACCGCGACCACGACGTCGTCCACGAGCGGCTGGAGGCGCTGTTCGCCGCCGCCTCGGCCTTTCATCAGGCCATTCTGGGCGCCGCGCCCGACGTCGCCGACCACGCCGCCCGACTGTCCGACGTCATCGACGCCATGGGCCCGCTGGTCCTGCGCCACCTCGACGACGAGGAGGAGATCGTGATCCCCCTCATCCAGCTTCGCGGCGGAGGGCTGGTCTAGCCCCGCGTCGGCAGGATGCGTCGCCGCTGTCTCACCAGCGCGAGAGCGGTCCCGTTCGGAGCCTGCGCCGTGCCGTCCTCGACCGCCCAACCGCCGCCGACGTCGCGGCTGATGAAGTGGAAATACGCCCATCCCTCGGGCGAAGTCTCCGGCGTCAGCGGCGTCAGAAGGTCCGCGCGCAGGTCCACGCTGGCCGAAATCGCCGGGGGCGCCTCGAACGCGGTGAAGTAGGTCGGATACAGACCGTCCAGCAGGAACAGCAGCCGCGCTTCGTCCAGCGGCAGGCCGTCGATGCAGCGCATCCAGCAGCCCAGCTCCACCGTCTTGCCCGCGTTCTGTCCGAAAAGGCCGTGGCCGTTCGGGAAACGATGCTCGATGTGCCGCGTGAACCAGGGCCCGAACGCCGCGTCCATCGGCTGCGTCTCGAAGTCGTTCGGGCGTCCCGGCGCGGGCGGCATCGGATGCAGCTCCGGCCCGGCCACGTCGCGTCCGAAGGTGACCAGCGCCTGCACGGCCGCCCGTTCGTCCTGCCCGCCCGAAACCGCCGCATAGGTCAGGTTGCGCCCACCCCGCAGAAGCATGGGCGTGAATCCCACCTCCTCGAACCGGGCCGCCGCCAGATACTGGATCGTCAGACTGCGGATCGGCGCCGCGACCCCCAGGCCCGCGCGCGCCGACTCCCCGGCCAGAGCCGCCATCAGCCCACCGAACGGCGCGCCCTTCAGCGGGTCCACCGCCTGTGGCGCGTTCGAGAACTCGGGGTGCAGCGTCGCCGTCAGAGCGCCGTCACGCGGAGTCAGCGTCAGGGCTTCGCCAAGGGTCGTGGTGTTCATCCGCCCGTCGTGCCGCAGTCAAAGGAAGGGCGGAAGCGTCGCCGCCTCCGCCCAGTTTCGGGGATCGGGACCGTCGCCGGGACGACACGTCCGTCTCGAAAAGCAACTTACTGCGTCCGTTCCGAAACGCAACCCTCTTGCCAAACCGCTGACGCAGGGTCACTTTCCGACCATGGGACGCACCGCCGACTATTCGCGCCAGAGCTGCTCGATCGCCGCCACTCTGGAAGTGATCGGCGACCCGTGGACGCTTCTGGTGGTGCGCGACGCCTTCAACGGCGTGACCCGCTTCGAACAGTGGCAGGAGCGGCTGGGCGTGGCGCGAAACGTCCTCGCCGCCCGCCTGAAAAGCCTCGTCCAGCACGGCGTGCTGGAGCCGCGTCTCTATTCCGAGCGCCCGCCGCGCAACGAGTACGTCCTGACCGCCAAGGGCAAGGATCTCTACGGGGTGCTGATCACCCTGCACGGCTGGGGCGCCAAGCACGTCTATGGCGACGCCGACGCCGGCGTGTTGATGACCCACAAGGCCTGCGGCGAGGACCTGAAGCCGCGCATCGCCTGCGGCTGTTGCGGCGAAATCGTCAAGCCGCGCGACATCCAGCTGACCATGCGTGCGGACCGTCCCACCGTCGGCGACGTGATGCCCGACGACAAGGCGGCCTGACCGTCAGGTCCGGAAGGCTGGCACGGCCGGTCATGGGGGCCTAGCGGTAGCGGATGCGCCCCGGACTCATCCTCGCGCTGCTGATGCTGGCCACGCCCGCCGCGGCCCAGGATCCCGCGCGCATCCAGTCCGACGTGCGTGAAGGCCAGCGCCTGATGGCCGAGGGACGCCCCGCAGAGGCCGAACCCATGTTCGCCCGCGCCGCCTCGGACGCCCGCGTGCTGTGGGGCGACTCCTCCCCCGACGCCGGCAGCCTGCTGCTCCTTCAGGCGAACGCGGTCGAGGACCAGGGCCGCTTGCCCGAGGCCGAAGTCCTGTACCGACAGGCGCTTGCCGCGCTCGAGCGCTCGACGGAAGTCGGCCACCCCCGTCGCGGCTGGGCGCTCAACGACTTCGGCCTGAACCTGCATCGTCAGGGCCGACATGAAGAGGCGCGACAGGTCACGCTCCGGGCCGTCGAGCTGCGGACGGCCTCGGAAGGTCCTGACGCTCCGACGACCCTGACGTCTCTCAACAACCTCGCGTCGATCCTGCGCGCGCTCGGCCGGTTTCCGGAGTCCGCCGACATCCAGCGCCGTATTCTGGCAGCGCGCGAGACGACGCTGCCTGCGGACGATCCAGAGCTGGCCCTGACCCTGAACAATCTCGGCGCCGTGCTGCTGGACCTCGACCGGCCGGAAGAAGCCGAGGATCTGCTGCGTCGCGCGGCAGGCATCCGCGCGCGAGCGCTGGGTGACGACCACCCCCTGACCGCCCAGACCCTGACCCTGCTGGCCGTCGCGCTCGCACGCGACGGTCGCACGGAGGCCGCGTGGGCGACCCAGGCGCGCGCGGTGGAGACGTTGGGGGCAGCCGACGCTCCCGTCGAGCTGGCGGCCGCCCTGACGGGGCGTGCCGACCTCGCGCTCGAGCTCGGGCGCCTGGATGAAGCGCTGATCTCCGCGGAACGCGCCCTGTCCTTGCGTCGGTCGCATCTCCCCGCCGCCCACCCGGACGTGGCCGGCGCGCTGACCGTGCTCGCCGACGTGCATCTCGCCCGGGGGCGGCCCGATCTGGCGCTGCCCCTGCTCGAGGAGGCGCTGACCCTGACGCGTGCGTCGCTCGGCCCGGACCATGTCGACGCCCTGCGCATCCTCACCCTGTTGGGCCTGACGGAAGCAGAACTCGGCCGGGACGACCCGGCGCTCGAACGTCTGGCGGAAGCCGCGGACCTGGCGTCCCGCGTCCTGCCGCCGCTTCACCTTGGCCGTATCGCGACGACCGCCGATCTCGGCGCCGCGCTGGCCGCCGCCGCACGGCCGGACGACGCCCTGCCCCTGCTACGGGAGGCCGGCGACGCCATGATCACGCGCCGCGGCGCCGCCTCCCGGATCGGCTCGACCGACCGCGAGCACGACGCGCTGCGCCACCTCTGGCGCCTCAGCGTCACCGCCGCCTGGGACGCCGCTCATTCCGACTGAGCACTTGCAACATGACGCGCGACCCGCGATCTACACCGCCTGAGTTTCGAAAGGCCACGCCATGTCCGATCCCGTCGTCATCTGTTCGTTCGCCCGCACGCCCATGGGCGGGTTCCAGGGCGCCCTGTCCGGCGTGAAGGCCACGGATCTGGGGGCCGCCGCCGTCAAGGCGGCGGTCGAGCGCGCGGGCGTCCCCGCCGAAAAGGTCGACCAGATCCTCATGGGCTGCGTCCTGCCCGCCGGCCTCGGTCAGGCCCCGGCCCGTCAGGCCGCCATCGGCGCCGGCCTCGGCCAGCATGTGGAGGCGACGACGGTCAACAAGATGTGCGGCTCGGGCCTGCAGGCCGCCATGATGGCGCACGACGCGCTCAAGGCCGGCACCGCCGACGTGATCGTCGCGGGCGGCATGGAGTCGATGACCGGCGCCCCGTACGTGATGAACAAGCACCGCGGCGGCGCCCGCATCGGTCACGACGTCATCGTCGACACCATGTACATGGACGGGCTGGAAGACGCCTACACCCCCGGCAAGCTGATGGGCGCCTTCGCCGAGGACGCGGCAGGCCAGTACCAGTTCACCCGCGAACAGCAGGACGAGTACGCCATCGAAAGCCTGCGCCGCGCCAACGCGGCCATCGCCTCCGGAGCCTTCAAGGCCGAGATCACGCCGGTGGAGGTCAAGACGCGCGCAGGCGTCGAGATCGTCGACACGGACGAACAGCCCGGCAAGGCGCGTCCCGACAAGATCCCGACCCTCAAGCCGGCTTTCGCCAAGGACGGCACGATCACCGCCGCGAACGCCAGCTCAATCTCGGACGGGGCCGCGGCGCTGGTGATGACGCGTGAAAGCACGGCCAGGGCCCTTGGTCTGCCGGTCGTGGCCCGAGTGGTCAGCCACGCCTCGCACGCCCACGAGCCGGGCCTGTTCACCACCGCCCCCGTGCCCGCGATGAAGAAGACGCTGGAGAAGGCCGGCTGGTCCGTCGACGACGTCGATCTGTGGGAGGTCAACGAGGCTTTCGCCGTCGTTGCCATGATCGCCCAACAGGAGCTCGGCATCGACCGCGAGAAGCTGAACGTCAACGGCGGCGCCACCGCTCTGGGTCACCCGATCGGCGCCTCGGGCGCGCGCGTCCTCTCTACCCTGCTGGCGGCGCTTCAGGCCCGCGGCGGCACGAAGGGCGTGGCCTCGCTCTGCATCGGCGGCGGCGAGGCCGTGGCGATGGCGGTGGAGCTGGCCTGACGCCGACGGCATCGGCGGAGATCCGGCGAAAGAGTGCGGTTCACTGCGCTGGTGTGCGCGGACTTCCCCAGTGAAACCAGGGGCCGCCCGGAATTCCGTCGCCTTGCGTCGCCGTCGGTCGTCGCGGCGGTCACACTCTCTGCCGTCGTCGCGGAAGTGGGCCGGATGATGGAAATGAGAGTCTTTTTTTCTGGACTCTCACTCTCACTCTCGCGGTCGGCCTGAACCCCGCACCCCGCCCAGGTTCAGCTGGGGTCTCAGGCCCTCCAGGTCGTAGCCGGCCGCGGCGGCCGTCGACACGATCTCGTCGGTCGGGCGCCCTCCCGCCTGCGACAGGGCCCACAGGACGGTCGAGCGCGTGCCCGTGCGGCAGAAGGCCAGCGTCGGGCCGGGCATCTCTTCCAGCGCCGCGCCGAACGCCCGCGCGTCCTCCTGAGACAGCGTGGGCATGGTCACGGGCAACCAGCGGAACTCCAGCCCGGCGTCGCGCGCCGCCGCCTCGATCTCCGCGGCGTCCGGCTGGCCGGGCTCCTCGCCGTCGGGGCGGTTGGACATCAGGCTGCGGAAGCCTTGCGACGCGGCGGTCGCCACGTCGTCGAGCGTGATCTGGGGGGCGACGGCCAGTCCGTCGGTCAGGGGGCGGGCTTGCATGCGGTCATCCTGCGCTCCGCCGCGCCGGAGGCCAAGCCTCAGCGCACCGAGCGCGCGTCGCCGCCCGCGACCAGAGCGGCCACTTCCGAGGCGTCCACCATGGACGTGTCGCCCGCCGTCGTCATGGCCAGCGCGCCATGCGCCGCGCCCCACTCGACCGCCGCCTGCAGGTCCATGCCGTCCAGCAGGGCGTGCGCCAGCCCCGCAACGAAGCCGTCGCCGCCGCCGACCCGGTCCAGCACGTCCAGTCCCGGTCGCGCGACGGAGCTCACGACGCGCCCGTCCGACCAGGCCTGCGCCGACCAGTCATTACGCCCGGCCGTGTCGGCGGTCCGCAAGGTCGCCGCGACGATCCGCACCTCCGGGAACTCGGCCGCATAGGCCCGCGCCGCCGTTTCCAGATCCGCCTTCGCGTCGACGTCCAGACCCAGGCACGCGCGGAAGCCCCAGGCGTCGCCGATCATGACGTCCACGTGCCGGGCGATCTCGCGGTTGACGCGCCGCGCGGCCTCCGGGTCTGCGTGCGCCGCCCACAGGCTGGCCCGGTAGTTCAGGTCATAGGACACGACCGCGCCCGACGCCTGCGCCGCCTTCACCGCCGCCAGCGCGGTCTCGGCGGAACTCTCCGACAGGGCCGCGAAGATGCCTCCGGTGTGGAACCAGCGCACGCCCTCGGCCCCGAACAGACGGCCCCCGTCGATTTCCTCGCGCATCAGCTGCGACGCCGCCGAGCCGGCCCGATCCGACACGCCCCTCGCCGGCCGCACGCCGAACCCGCGCTCGGTGAAGTTCAGGCCCACGCGCGTGTTTCGCCCGATGCCGTCGAACTCACGCCAGACCACGTGGCTGCGATCCACGCCCCCCTGCGCCATCAGGTCGTCGACCAGCAGGCCCAGGTCGTTGCGCGGCAGGGCGGTGACCGCCGTCGTGCGCCGCCCGAAGCCCTTGGCCAGGGCGCGGGCCACGTTGTACTCGCCGCCGCCCTCCCAGACGTCGAACCGGCGCGCCGTGCGCACCCGGCCCTCGCCCGGGTCCAGACGCAGCATGACCTCGCCCAGCGCCGCCAGGTCCCAGCGGCAGGCGTCTGCGGATCGAATGCTCAGCGGCGCTGCGGTCATCGGGCCTCCCTGGCGACACCCTGCCTCAAGGCGTGCGCCGGACAAAGAGACGGCCGGTCCGGATTGGGGCCGGACCGGCCGAAGGTGTTCTCCTCAGGAGAGGAAGGGGATCAGAACCGCGCGCGGGCCCCGATGTAGTACTGGCGTCCGGTGTGGTGGTAGACGGACGTGCTCTGGCGGTTGTCGTCGCCCACCCACTGGTGGTTGAACTCGTCCGTAAGGTTGATGGCCTCGAACGTCAGGTCGACGTCGTCGGTCAGCTTGAACGAGGCGGAAGCGTCCAGGTTGAACGTCTCCATCTTGCCTTCCAGCGCATTGCCGTTCCGGCCCGGCACGTTCTGGATGTAGGCGTCGCGGGCCGAACCAGACACGCGGGCCGAGAAGCGCTCGTCCTCGTAGTACAGCGTGGCGTTCCACGATTCCGGCGACAGGTTGATCAGATCGGCCGTGACGAAGGTCGAGCACAGCGCGTCGTTGCAGTAGTCGATCTCGCTTTCGACACGGGTGTAGTTCAGCTGAACCCCGGTGTTGCCCAGCGGTCCGGGCAGGAAGCTGAACGGCTGCTGGTAGCTGACCTCGAACCCGCTCAGCGGACCGCCGTCGGTGTTCACCGCGCTGGTCAGCTGAAAGATGGTCGAGCCCGAGCACACGCCGGTGCAGAAGGCTGGCGCGAAGGCCGACGGGTTCAGCGCCGTCAAATCCGTGTACGGCAGGTCCTGCCGCAGGATCTGGATGTAGGTGTCGATCTCCTTGTGGAAGTACGCGAAGGACAGAAGGCTTTCCGGCGCGAAGTACCACTCGATCGAGAAGTCGTAGGTGTCGGCCCGGAAAGGCTCCAGCTTCACATTGCCGATCGAGGCGGTGAAGTTCGGACCCGAGGCGTTCAGCGAGGTGGTCGGCACCAGGTAGTTGGTGCCTGCCAGCGTGTTGCCGATCTGGGGGCGCGCCATGACCTTGGCCGCGCCGAAGCGGACCAGCAGGTCATCCATGGGCTCGAACACCAGGTTCAGGGACGGCAGGGTGTCGGTGTACTCATGCTCCCCGCTGACCTTGGTGCCCCCGCCGGTAGAGCTGTAGCCCTCGGCGTAGATGCGGGTGTTCGCCTGACGCACGCCGACGTTGCCGCGGAACGGCATGCCGAACAGCTCGGTGTTCCAGTCCGCCTGCACGTAGACCGCCAGATCCTCTTCCTCGATGGACCGGTTGCCGCCGCGGGCGTTGCCGTTGGTGATGCTGGTCAGGGTGAAGTCCCCGCCCGGCACGCCGGTGTTGCAGTTGCAGTAGATGTCGAACAGCGCGGCGATCGCATTCAGGTCCGGGCGTACCCACCCGATCGTGCCGCCGGGGACCAGACCACGCCCGAAGCCGGTCAACTGGTTCGAGATGTCGGCCACCGTGACCCCGGCGGGAAGAACCGGCACCACCGTCTCGTCCGCGCGGCGGGACTCGTAGGTGGTCGACTCATAGGTCTTGTAGTTGACCCCGGTCTTGAACGTTAGCCAGTCGGACGCGTCGTACTCCAGATCGCCCTGCCACGACATGAACAGGTTGTCCGCGCCGTTGGGACGGATGCGGATCTCCGACCGGGGCGTCGACGCGGTGGACGGCCGCCACGCCCAGGAGGCGGGGTTGGTAACGTCGATGCCGTAGGTGATGACCGGCGAGTTCATGTTGCCGCGGAAGTCCCAGCCGTATCCGTCGACGTCGTTGGCATCGAGGGTGACGGTGGTCTGGATCGGGTTCTCGAACGTCGATTCGGCCCGGCCGATGTAGTAGCGGCCCCGCAGGCGGTCGGTGAACTCGTGCTCGGCGGTGAAGCTGACCTGGGTGAACTCGGTCGACAGCACGTCGTAGCGGCTCTCGGAACGCAGATCGACGTTGTCGAACAGGCCATAGACCAGCATGCCGTTCTCGACGGCGGCGTCGCGGACGATGACCTGAGTCTGACCGCCGGCGGCCGCGTTGCGGCTGAACGACAGGGCCTGCAGGAAGTCCTCCTGACGCGTCGCGTCGAGCTTGGAGTACAGCACGTCGACGGAGAACATCGTCGTGTCCGCAGGGCGCCACTGCAGCGACCCGGTCACGCCCAGCCGTTCCTGCTCGTGCGTCAGCCGGCCGTAGCGCGGCAGTCGCGGGATGAAGACGTTGGCCTGGTTGGCCGTCTGGTAGGCCGTGACGTTGGCGGCGGTGTTGGTCGGGCGCGCGTTGCCGGTCGAGCAGTTGGCCGCGTTCGAGCCGTTGGCCGTACTGTTGCCCGGGTTCTGCGGCGTGACGCCGACGGGGCTGCAGAAACCTCCCGAGCTGCCGGTGCCCGTGGCGGGCGCCCAGCGCACGGTGCTGAAGCCCTCTTCGAGCAGGCTGCGCTCGCTATAGGCCACCGAGATCAGCGCGCCGAACTGGTCCTGATCGCCGAAGGTGCTGCTGGCCAGCACCGCCATCCGCGGATTCCACTGCTCGGAGAGGTCGTTGTAGCCGGCCTGGGCGGAGAAGGCGAAGGCCGTGCCCGGATAGTCGAACGGCCGCGAGGCCTGCAGGTCGACGGTCGCGCCCAGCGAGCCCTCTTCGGTTTCCGCCGCCGCGGTCTTGCGGACGGTGATGGAGTTGAAGAGCTCAGACGCGAAGACGTTGAAGTCGAAACCGCGGCCCCGGTTGGCGCCGCCGGACGAGTCCGTGCCCCCCGTGGTGGCCTGCGCCTCCATGCCGTTGATGCGGGTGCGGGTGAAGTCCGCGCCGAGGCCGCGCACGGTGATCGAGCGGCCCTCGCCGGCGTCGCGATCGATGGCGACGCCCGGCACCCGCTGGATGGCTTCGGCTAGGTTCAGGTCAGGAAAGTCGGCGATGTCTTCCGCCACGATGACGTCGACCACCGTCGCCTCGCGACGCTTGGCGGCGAGACCCGCCGTAAGGCTGGCGCGGTAGCCCGTCACGACGATCTCATCGACCTCGGTTTCCGGGTCCTGGACCTGCGCCGAGGCCCCGATGACGCCCAGCGTCATGGCCATGGCGAGGCCGGAACCGCCTGCGATCAGCGTGCGGCGAAAGGCGCGGGAATCCCGGGCCTGAATGAACTGCGACATATGCCTCCTCCCAATGGGCATACAGGACGCCGGAGTGACCCCGGTCTATCTGTTTTTGCGGCGAGCCCCTCGGGGGCCTACCGTTTGACACCGGTGTCAAATGCGCGTGGAATGCGGCGTGACACCGGTATCAAACAAGAGCCTAAACTCATGACTCGCGTTTCGGCAACCCCGTTCGCTCAACGCCTGCTCACCGCCGCCGTCATCGGCGTCGCGACCGTTGCCGTTTGCGCACAGTCGCCAGCCCGGGCCCAGCAGCTGGCGTTTCCGGGCGCAGAAGGCGCGGGTCGACATGCCGTGGGCGGACGCGGCGGCCCCGTGCTGAGGGTCACGTCGCTGGAGGACGCGGGGCCCGGAACCCTGCGAGCGGCCATCGACGCCGAAGGGCCGCGCACGATCGTCTTCGACGTCGGCGGGACCATCCGGCTGCGCTCGCCGCTGGTCGTGCGCGAGGGTCGCGTGACCGTGGCCGGTCAGACGTCACCGGGCGGCGGCATCGCCCTGCGGGACCAGCCGCTGATCATCCGTGCCGACGACGTGGTGATCCGGCACATCCGCTCCCGCCTGGGCGACGAGAGCGGCGTGGAGGCCGACGCGATCTCCATAGAACGCGGCAGCCGCATCATCCTCGACCACGTTTCCGCCAGCTGGTCGGTGGACGAGACCCTGTCGATCGGCAGCCGCTATGATCCGCCGGAGCGGGGCATTTACGACGTCACCGTGCAGAACTCGATCATCTCGGAGTCCCTGAACGCGTCCGCTCACGCCAAGGGCGATCATGGCTACGGCACGCTGGCGCGGGGCGGACACGGGGCGCGCATCAGCTTCATCGGCAACCTCTGGGCCAGTCATCGCGCGCGCATGCCTCGGCCCGGCAACTACAATCCGCCTGCGGCGGACCCGGTCGGTCCCCTGTTCGAGTTCCGTCAGAACGTCTTCTTCAACTGGGGAGGCGGCCACGCGGGCTATGACGCGGACACGGAGTCCATTTCGACCTACGCCTTCGTCGGCAACGCCTACCTCCCCGGCCCGGACAGCCAGGGGCGCTGGGCGTTCGAGGATTCGAATCCGCTGGCCAAGGCCTGGTTCGAGGGCAACGCCATGAACGGCGTGGTGCCCGCGGATCCGTGGAGCCTCGTCAGGTTCGACGGCGGGCCGGGCCAGCGCCTCGCCGCGCGTCCGGAGTGGGCTGCAGCGGCCGACTCCGGCCCGGTCGCGACGACGACGCGCGTGCTGGCGGAAGCCGGCGCCTTGCCGCGCGACCCCGTCGACGCGCGGGTCGCTGAGGGCGTGCGGGGCGGCTCCGGGAGGATCATCGACAGTCAGGAAGGCGTGGGCGGCTGGCCTGAGCTCGCGCCCGGCGTCCCGTGGACGGATTCCGACGGGGACGGCATGCCCGACGCGTGGGAGCTTGCGCGGGGGCTGGATCCTGCCGATGAAAACGACGGTCCCACCGACGCGGACGGCGACGGCTTCACCAACCTCGAGGACTGGCTGAACAGCCTGACCTGAGACTCAGCGCGCCATCCAGCCGCCGTCGACGGTCAGGATCGTGCCGTGGACATAGGCCGAGGCGTCCGAGGCGAGGAACACCGCGGCGCCCTTGAGGTCGTCAGGAGAACCCCACCGGCCGGCGGGAATCCTCGCCAGGATGTCCCGGCTGCGCGTCTCGTCGGCCCGCAGGGCTTCGGTGTTGTTCGTCGCGAAGTAGCCCGGCGCGATGCCGTTGACGTTGATCCCCTTGCTCGCCCATTCACACGCAAGCAGCCGGGTCAGACCCGCCAGCCCGCTCTTGGAGGCGGTGTAGCTGGGCACGCGGATGCCGCCCTGGAAGCTCAGCATCGAGCAGATGTTGATGATCTTCCCGCCCCGTCCGGCGTCGACCCATGTCCGCGCCACCGCCTGCGACAGGAAGAACGCGGACTTCAGGTTCGTGTCGATCACCGCATCCCAGTCCTCTTCCGTGAAGTCGAGGCTGTCGGCCCGCCGGATGATGCCCGCGTTGTTGACCAGCACGTCGATCGCGCCAACCGCCGCGACGGCCGTGGCGACGACGTCCGCGATCGGCGCAGTGGAGCCCAGATCGGCGGGCACGGCGTGGAGGGCGCGGCCCGTCGCCGCGACCATGCCCGCCGTTTCGCTCGGCGCCGACCTGCCCACGGCGACGATGTCCGCTCCGGCGTCGGCGAGCCCCACGGCGATGGCCTGACCCAGACCGGTGTTCGCGCCGGTGACGAGGGCCGTGCGGCCGGTGAGATCGAACATGGTGCTCATTTCGTCAGGTCTGGAGGGCGGAAAGGACCATCGCGTCCCGACGCCGGATTGTGAATAGGTAACCGGTGTCATATCTTGTGGCAAACGCGCCGCGACGTCCCGAAAGGATCGCCATGAAGATCGCCCTCATCATCGAAAACAGCCAGGCCGCCAAGAGCGAGACGGTGCATGCCGCCTTGAAAGCTGTCGCCGAACCGCTTGGGCACGAGGTTCACCACTACGGCATGTACTCGGCGGAAGACGGCGCCTCGCTGACCTACGTCATGAACGGTCTGCTGGCGGGCATCCTGCTGAACTCCGGCGCCGCGGATTTCGTGGTCACCGGATGCGGCACGGGGACAGGCTCGATGCTGGCGGCGAACGCCATGCCGGGCGTGTTCTGCGGCCTGATCGTCGATCCGACCGACGCCTTCCTGTTCGGCCAGATCAACGACGGCAACGCCATCGCCATGCCCTATGCCAAGGGCTTCGGCTGGGCGGCCGAACTGAACCTGCAGGACGTCTACCGCAAGCTGTTCGAGGGCGAGCGCGGACTGGGCTACCCGAAGGAGCGCGCCGAGATCATGCGCCGCAACCGCGGCATTCTGAAGGACCTCAAGGCCGTCACCTGCCACGACATGCTGACGGTGCTGAGAACGGTCGATCAGGATCTGCTGAAGGCCGCCGTCGCCGGCGAGCGCTTCGGCGAGCTGTTCTTTGCGAACGCGACCGACGAGGGCATCCGCGAGCACCTGCGGGGCGTCATCGGCGCCCGCACGCCGCAGCCCGCCTGAGGCGTCAACGCGGCGGGGCGGCGGTCGAGTCGCGCTCCACCAGCTGCGGGTCGACCGTCGGCTGATCGAGAGCTGAAGGATCCAGCCCGCGCAGGCCGGCCGTCAGCTTCTCGGCCGCCATGCGTCCCATGTCCCGGATGGGCAGTCGCACCGTGGTCAGGTTCGGCCAGACGCGGGACGCCATCGGCAGGTCGTCGAAGCCGACGATCGAGAGGTCGCCCGGCACCTCCAGCCCAAGGTCGCGCGCTGCCTTCATCACCCCGATGGCCATCTCGTCGTTGCCGGCGAAGATTGCGGTCGGACGATCCGTCAGCGCCAGCAGATCCCGGGCGGCCTCCACACCCGACTCGAAGGTGTAGGCGCCCTGCCGGACCAGATCCGCCGCCAGCTCCAGTCCGTGCTCGGCCAGCCCTTCGCGGAAGCCCCTCCCCCGCTCATGCGACGACCGGAAGGTGCCGGGACCGGAGATGAAGGCGACGCGGCGGTGGCCGAGCCCGGCCAGATGACGCGCCGCGCGCGCCGCCCCTCGACTGTCGTGCGTGACCACCATGGCGCCCGGCTCGTCCAGCGAAACGGAGGCGATGCGGACGTAGGGGCAGTCGGCCTCGTTCAGGATGGCCACGACGCGCTCGTCCTCGGACACCGATGGGGGCATCACGACGCCGAACAGCTTCTGGCGGACGACGAAGTTGCGCACGTCGTCGAGAAAGGTCGGCGAGGCGCGGTCGCAGGGGTGCACCACCAGCTCCAGGCCCGAGCCGCGCACGCCGTCCAGCACGCCCTGCTGCATGTTGACGACGTAGTTGGGGCTGGGGTTGTCGTAGATCATTCCGACGAGGAAGGACCGCTTCAGCGCCAGCCCACGAGCCTGCGGATCGGGGGTGTAGCCGTGCTCGGCGATGACGGCCTCGACGCGGCGACGCGTCTCCTCCTTCACGGAAGGCGAGTGATTGATGACGCGCGAGACGGTCTTCTTGGAGACGCGCGCCAGACGGGCGATGTCGTTGATGGTGGCGGGCTTGCCACCGCTGCGGGAAGTCTCGCTCACGCGTCGCGTCTCTCTGGCCGAACGCCGTCCTTAGAGCAGATGCCGGGCGATGGCGACCCGAGGCCTCACGGCCGGTCGTCGCGATGCACAACGCCGCCCTTCATCACGAAGCGGACCCGTTCCAGTTCGGTGACGTCCTGCAGGGGATCACCCGATACGGCGATCAGGTCCGCCGGCATGCCGGGGAGAAGGCGGCCTGCCTGGCTGGAGATGCCGAGGTGCTCCGCGGCGTTGACCGTGGCCGTCTGGATGGCCTCGATCGGGGTGAGCCCGGCCCGGACCAGCAGGGCGAACTCGCCGGCGTTGTCGCCGTGGCGCGACACGCCGCTGTCGGTGCCGAAGGCGATGCGGACGCGGCCGCGGTGCGCGCGGGCCGCCATGTCCAGCATGCGCGGTCCCGCCTCCAGCGCCTTGGCCGTCTGCGCCGGGGTGAACCAATTGTCCGGACCCGAGGCGACGCGCGCGACGTAGTCTCCGGCCATCAGCGTGGGCACCAGCCAGGCGCCGTGTTCACGGAACAGCCGGATCGACTCGTCGTCCAGATAGGTGCCGTGTTCGATGGAGTCCCCCCCGGCGCGCAGGAAGGCGTTTATGCCGTCGGCGCCGTGGGCATGGGCGGTGACCTTGCGGCCCATGCGGTGCGCCACCTCGACGATGGCCGCCAGCTCGGCGTCCGTGAACTGCTGGCCCAGACCGGCGGCGGTGTTCGACAGAACGCCGCCCGTGGACGTGATCTTGATGACGTCGGCGCCGGCGCGGACCTGCGTGCGCACGGCACGCATGCAGTCTTCGGGGCCGGAGCAGATCGACTCCGAAGACAGCAGATGCAGCACGTCCTCGCGATAGCCATTCGCGTCGCCGTGACCGCCGTGGACCGAGATGGAGCTGCCGGAGGCCAAGATGCGCGGACCCACCACGTCCCCACGGGCGACGCCGTCGCGCAGGGCGAAGATGGCGTCGTTGGGCGCCCCCAGATCGGCCACGGTGGTGAACCCCGCCATCAGGGTCTTGCGGGCGGCGCCGGCCCCCAGGATCGCACGGTCTGCGTCGTCCAGCGTGACCGCCTGAAGACGTGCGTTCGGGTTCTGCTCGCTGGTCAGATGGACGTGGGAATCGATGAGGCCGGGCAGGACGAAGGCGTCCCGCAGATCGATCACCTGGCCGTCGCCGACGAAGCCGTCGCGGATTTCGACCAGTTGGTTCCCGGTGATCACCAAAGTTTTATCGCGCTGCACAACGCCGTTCGACGGGTCGGCCAGCAGGCGGCCGACGTGCACGTAGATGGTCGGACCTGATGGCGCAGGGGCCGGTGTGGCGGGCGTTTGCTGCGCGCATGCGGCGCCCGCCAGCGCCACCCAGGCCATCGCGGTCGCAAGTATCGATCTCATGGCGCCCCTCCCGGTATGAGCCTTGCACCCTACCCGCTCGCCGCCATTCGCCAAGGCTCAGGTTGAAACGGGCGGCCGGCTTTGAAATGTTCGGACACAGTCAGTGTAACCGCTACGAGGGCGTCGCATGCGGGTGTCGAGGCGAGGAATGATACTGGGCGGGTCCGCCCTGCTGGCCGGCTGCTCGTCGGCCGCGTCGTCGGTTCAGCCGGTGACGCCGCTGGCGAAGGTCGTCGCGCCGCCGGTGGTGGCGGCTCCCGCCATTCAGATCGCCTCCGCCGACCCGTTCGTCAGCCCGCCGCTCGATCCCCGCGGCGTGGTCCGCAAGGAACTGATGGAGCGCGCCATGGCGGCGCTGGACATCCACCACGCCCGGATCCCCAACCGGGACCGCATGTACCTGGTCGACTTCAAACGCCATTCGGGGGAGGAACGGCTGTACGAGGTCGATCTGCACGGCGGATCGGTCAAGACGCTGCGGACCAGCCACGGGCGCGGGTCCGACCCGTCGCACAGCGGCTACGCCCAGAACTTCTCGAACGTGCCGGAAAGCTACTGCTCATCCGTCGGGTCGTATGTGTCGGCGGGTCCGTCGTGGGGTCCCGCGCAGGGGCCGAACGTTCTGCTGGACGGCCTTGAGTATTCCAACGACAAGGCCCGCGACCGCGCGATCATCGTGCACGGCGCGGACTATGCCGATCCGGACTTCCTGGCCCGCGAAGGCAAGCTGGGCCGCAGCTACGGCTGCTTCTCGGTGGCCCACGCCGACCTGCCGGACCTGCGCGAGCGCATGGGACACGGCCGCCTGCTGTTCGCCTTCGCCTGAGGCGCGTTCGGGAGCCTTAAGGATAGCCGCAAACGCCTGACGCGTTCGGCTGCCAGAGGTCATATTCCAGCGTGGCGCCGTTGTCGGCATATCCGAGCTCCACCGTCGCGCCGACAGGCACGAGGTGCGTGCCGCCGTACGAATAGTTGGACGCATTGGTCGAGAGCAGCAGAACGCGGGCGCAGACGGGCACGCCGCTGTAGTTGACCGCCCGTTCCCGGTAGGTCATCCCGCCAAGCATGTCCTGCGTCAGATCGGTCCGGATCAGCGCGCCCACCATTGGGCCCGATGTGGCCTGCACTTTGACGGTAGAACTGAGGATGCTCGGCTCGCTGAGCGTTTCGCATCCTCCCAACGCGAGGACCCCGATGACGAGCGTCAAAAACCGACCAGTCCGCATGCGAGACCCCTCCAAGACTCGAACCAGCCTATCTGACGATGCGCCGTCGGCAAACCTGAGGCGTCATTCGTAGCCGTGCGCGGCCTCGTTGATGACCTGGCTGGGCATGGACGAGAAGTCGACGCTGACCGGCTGGGTCGCCTTGGCGCGGAAGGTCTTGAGGACATGTTCGAGGCGGCGACGCACCTCACGCTCGGCCTCGGTGCCGTCCTGCAGGGCCAGGGGGGCCAGGCAGAAGTCGATGATGGCGGTGGGGTTGCTGAGCGGTTCCATGGCTGTCTCCTGATCAGTGGGCGGCCGCGAACTGGGCGGCCTCGGTGGAGTCCTTGAGCGCGGTCGTGGAGGACCGGCCCTGCGAGATGACGGTGGCGACGGCGTCGAAGTAGCCGGTGCCGACCTCGCGCTGGTGGCGGGTGGCGGTGTAGCCGGCGGCCTCGTTCGCGAACTCGCGCTGCTGCAGCTCGGAATAGGCCGCCATGCCGCGGTCGCGGTAACCGGAGGCCAGCTCGAACATACCGTTGTTCAGGCTGTGGAAGCCGGCCAGGGTGACGAACTGGAACTTGTAGCCCATGGCCCCCAGCTCGCGCTGGAACTTGGCGATCGTGTCCTTGTCCAGTTTGGCCTCCCAGTTGAAGCTGGGCGAGCAGTTGTAGGCCATCAGCTTGCCGGGGTGCTCCTTCTGGATCGCCTCGGCGAAGCGGCGGGCGTCGTCAAGATCGGGGTGGCTGGTCTCCCACCACAGGACGTCGGCGACCCTGGCGTAGGCCAGCCCGCGGGCGATGCAGTGATCCAGGCCGGTTCCGGCCTTCAGGCGGTAGAAGCCCTCCACCGTGCGGTCGTCGCGGTCGATGAAGGGGTGGTCGCGCTCGTCGACGTCGGACGTGATCAGCTGGGCCGACTCGGCGTCGGTGCGCGCGACGGTCAGGGTGGCGGTGCCCATCACATCGGCGGCCAGACGGGCCGCCACCAGATTGCGCTCATGCTGCGCGGTGGGGATCAGCACCTTGCCGCCCAGATGGCCGCACTTCTTCTCGGACGCCAGCTGATCCTCGAAATGCACGCCGGCGGCGCCCGCCTCGATGAAGGCCTTCATGATCTCGAAGCTGTTCAGCGGTCCGCCGAAGCCGGCCTCGGCGTCGGCGACGATCGGCACGAACCAGTCGCGCTGCGCGCCGCCCTCGGCGTGCTCGATCTGGTCCGCCCGCTGCAGCGTGCGGTTGATGCGGCGGCACAGCTCGGGAGCGGCGTTGGCGGGATACAGGGACTGGTCCGGATACATGGCGCCGGCCGTGTTGGCGTCGGCCGCGACCTGCCAGCCCGACAGGTAGATGGCCTTCAGCCCCGCGCGGACCATCTGCATGGCCTGGTTGCCGGTGACGGCGCCGAGCGCGTTCACGTAGTCCTCGGTGCGCAGCAGCTCCCACAGCTTGTTGGCGCCACGCTCGGCCAGGGTGTGGGTGATCGGCACCGAGCCGCGCAGACGCAGGACGTCCTCGGCGGTGTAGGGCCGCTCGATGCCGTCGAAGCGCCCTTGCGGCGCGGGGACGAGGTCGGTGAAGTCGGTCATGGTTCAGCTCGCGGCGCCGCGGGATGCGGCCTGGTCCAGAGAGGAACACGCGTCGGTCACGAATGACACCGCGACCACCGACCCAATGAAGTCTTTTAGACACTTTGCGACATCGCTTGTTAAGTCATGATGTGACATCAGGGGACATGGACGCGGACAAGAAACTGTTTCTGGGCGGCCGGCTGAAGCGGCTGCGTCGGGATCTGCGGCTGACCCAGACCGCGATGGCCGCCGACCTGGGCGTTTCGCCGAGCTATCTGAACCACGTCGAGCGCAACCAGCGCGCCGTGTCGGCGCAGCTGCTGCTGCGCCTTGCCGAGACCTACGACGTCGACCTCCGGGCGCTGGGCCGCGACGGGGCCGTGGACGAGGCGCAGGTGCGCGAGGCGCTGGCGGATCCGGTGCTGGCGGGGCTGGAGGTGCCGCGCCACGAAATCGTACAGTTGATCGACGACCAGCCGGCCCTGGCCGAGGCGTTGCTGCGGCTGTTCCGGGCCCACGATGCGCGGCGCACGGCGCAGGCGACCCTGGGGCAGGAGGCCGTGGAAGGCCCCGCCGACTGGGTGCGCGAGCATGTCCAGCAGAGGCGCAACTTCTTCCCCGAACTTGACGGGATGGGCGAGGCGCTGGCGGCGGCGCTGGAGGTCGAGACCCCGGGCGAACCCTTCGAGGCACGCGCCCGCGCACGGTTGAGAGCGCGGCATGACCTGACCGTCCGCACCGTGCCGGCCGAGGTGATGGTGGAGTGGACCCGCCGGTTCGACCCGCACCGGAACCGCCTGCTGCTGGCCGAGACGCTGGGGCCATCGTCGCGGGCCTTCGCCGTCGCCTATCAGCTGGCCCTGACAGAACACGGCCCGCAACTCGAAGCCATGGTCACAGCGGCGAACCCGCCCGACGACGGCGCAGGGCGGCTGCTGAAGACGGCGCTGACCAACACCCTGGCCGCGGCCGTTCTGATGCCTTACGGCGCCTTCCACGCCCTGGCGGAGGCGACCGGGTACGACCTCGGCCGGCTTCAGGCGCGGTTCGGGGTCAGCTATGAACAGGCGGCGCACCGGCTGACGACGCTGTCGCGGCCCGGAGCGCGGGGCGTGCCCTTCTTCCTGATGCGGGTGGACCAGGCGGGCAACGTGTCCAAGCGGTATGCGGCCGACGCCTTCCCCTTCGCCCGGTTCGGCGGGTCGTGCGCGCGTTGGCGGCTGCACAGCGCGTTCAGGACGCCGGGCCGCATGGTGACGCAGATCGTCGAGACGCCGGACGGGCAGCGTTGGTTCACGATGGCGCGGACGGTGGATCGGCAGGGTCATGACGGGTTCGGCGAAGGGCAGGACCTGGCGATCGGTCTGGGGTGCGAGCTTCGACACGCGCCCCGGCTGGCCGCCGCGCGCGGGCTGGATCTGGCTGCCCCGCAGGTAACGCCGATCGGACCGGCCTGCCGCCTGTGCCCGCGCCACCCCTGCGCCGAACGCGCCGCCCCGCCGCTGGACCGGCCGCTGGCGGTCGATGACTGGGCCAAGTCGGTGAGCCCGTATCCGTTCAGGACGGGGTGAGAGTGAGAGTCCGAATAAAAAAGACTCTCATTTCCATCACCAGTCGTCGGCGCGCTCACCCTCCTCGGCGTGGCGGAGCCGCAGCGCGGCCTTGGCCTGCGCCTCGATCAGCTTCGCCGCGCCGCTGAGACGGTCGAGCTGTTCGCGCGCCTCCCGCTGGGTCCGGGACGCCGCGCGGGCCTCGCCGTCGGCAAGGGCCTCATGCAGGCGCCGCCAGCGGAGCGCCTCCATGGCGCGCCCGGCCTCCAGCGCCTGGGTCATGCGGCGCCACGCCTTGTCGGCGGCGTCTGAGCTGGCCTGGATCGGGGCCTCGAGATCGAGGGGCGCGGGCGCTTCGACCCGACGGTCGCGCCGGAGCCAACCGTCCTGTCGGGCCCGGCGCCAGAAGGTGGCGGTGGCGAGGCCGAGATCTTCACAGATTTCACGAGCGGGCAGCCCCGCGTCGTAGAGCTGGCGGGCGACGTCCCACAGGTCGTCGCCGAAGATCGGGCCGGTGAGCGTCGCGTCAGTCATGCGCGCAGCATGCGACGCCGCTGCGCCAGATCCGGACGTGGCCACAGCGGCACGCCGTGTTTCATTCGAGGCGCTGGACCATCACCCCGTCCTCGGGGCGAGCGAGGGGGCGCATTTCATCGACGTAGACCTGGCCTGCCGTGCCGCTGGATCGAGTCAGGACGCCCGCGTCGGATCGCGCGTAGGTCTCGCATCGGATTTCGGCGGTCTGCACCGCCACGAAGCTCTTCACAGCCGGGTCCGAAAGGGCGGTCGCCGGAATGCCGGCGACCATCTCGTCGAATGCGGCAGGCCAGAAGCGGTAGTAGACCTCCGCCTCGTCCTCCGGAATGAGGACGTCGTCCTCGCTGGACCACGCGCCGTTGCGGGACAGACGCATGGTCGGCCGGTCGGTCGTCGACCACGGACGCTGGCACACTCCCCGCTCGTCCAGCTTGAACGACGAGGTCCAGCAGAACTTGATCAGGCGGGCGCCGTGCGCGTCGGCGCGGGCCTGCAGGGATTCGATCAGGGGGCGCGCGTCCTCGGCCGTGGCCAGGCCGTCGTCGGCCCAGCCGGTCGCGACCCGGAACCAGGCGACGTCGGTGCCTGTGCAGACGTAGATTTCCTTGCGCGCGAAATCATAGCGCTGAATGGCCGAGCAACCGTTCTCTTCGGCGTCCCAGGTGCACCACCAACCCTTGCCGAGGACGGCGGAAACGTCGGCGACCGCCACGGGGTCGGGCGCGCCGGCGACGAGGACGATGGAGATGGCGAGGGCGACGGACATGCCCCGATCCTGCACGTGCCGCGGCTGGGAGCAAGGCGATCACGCGGGCGCTTGCCGGGTACCATACCAGGCGTCGCTGGCCGGACGCGGCCACCCTCGCCTGCGGACGGAGGAGACGTTCCGGTCAGCCTAACGTCGCCTGCGCCGCCGCCAGTTCATCCGCCATCACCTGCTTCAGCCGCTCCGGCGCGAGGATGGTGACCGAGCCCGACCAGGTGAACAGGTGCCAGGCGAGTTCGCGCATGCCGGATGCGGTGAAGCGGACGATCACGCCGCCGTCGGACTGGTCCTCCAGCGTCTGGGTGGGGTGCCAGCGCCAGGCGCGGGCCTCTTCGGCCTTCTCGCCGGGCGCGACCTTCAGAACCACGTCCTCGACCGCGTCCTGGTAGATGCCGAAGCTGCGGGCGGCGAAGGCGCCGAGGTCGAAGTCGGCGGGCGGAGCGGCGGTCCCCTCCTCCGCCCGGACGGCGGCCATGCGGTCGAGGCGGAAGGTCTGAACCTTCGACGTCGTGAGGTCGGCGGCGACGAGGTAGTTGGCGCGGCCGAACATCAGGCCGCAGGGCGCGACGGTGCGGCGCCGCGCCTCGGCCCCCGGGCGGCTGTAGGTGAAGCCCAGCGGCCGTTGCGCCAGCACGGCCTGCCGGATCTCGGCCAGCATGGCCTCGTCCGACGACGGGCGCGGTCCGGCCTGGACGGCGAGGGTCTCGGCGCGCATCAGCGCCTCCTGATCCGGCGCGATGCGGGTCAGGACCGAGGCGCGCATGGCGGCCTTTATCTTGCGCTCGAGGCTTTCCAGCGCCGCGGCGCGGGCGGGTTCGTCCGTCGCGCGCAAGCCTTGGGCCGCGCGGGAAAGCTCGACCAGTTCCGGCATGGTCGGGGCCTGCTCGAAACCGTTCAGGCCCCCGCGGATGCGCCAGCGCTTGGTCGGCGGGTCCGACACCTCCTCGGCCAGGGGATACAAGGACATGACGGCGTCGCGCATGCGCTCGACGGTGCGGCGGCCCACGCCCAGCTCCTGCGCCATCTCGTCCAGCGTCAGACCCTCGGCGCTGGCCGCCATGCGCCGGGCGAGTTCGATGACCAGACCCGCTTTTTCGTGCCGCATGGGCGCCCCTGAAAGCTACGACCGTTTCTGACGCAACGCTGCACCATAATGATCCCATCGACAAGTCGCCCCGTGCAGGACAACCGAAATGACCGCCTTCCAGCCCCACGCCGCCGTCGCCGAAGCCCGCTACATGATCGTGCCCTGCGAAGGCCGGTCCAGCGACCTCGCCGTCATCTGGGATCGGCTGGAGGAGCAGGTGGTGGACGTGATCGATCGCCGCGCCGCCGCCCGCTGGACCGAAGAGGACGCCCTGTGGGACGAGGGCCGCGCGGCCTTCCACGCCGCGGACGCCGAACCGTTGCGGATGGCCGCGTGATCCGGGCCTTGCCCGCCGCCCTGCGCCCGGCTAGCCGGAGGTGATGACGGACGCGATCCAGACCCTCGACGGCGGACAAGCCGTGAATGCCGCAGTCGAGGCCTTCAAGGCGCGGGAAAGAGACGCTTGCGCCGCCCTTCTTGGCCGGGCGCTGCAGGCGGCTCCGCCGCTGGGCCCCAAGTGGATGTCCGTGTCGCGCATGGCGGACACCATCGGCGAGGTGAACATCGCCCTTGCCGCCGCGAGGCTCGCCATCGCGGCGTCGCCGACGGCCGAGCACCGGCAGGCGTATGCGAACTTGCTGAGCCAGAACGGGCGGACGGAGGAGGCGCGGCGGGAGGCGCTGGCGCTGGTTCGCGACCGTCCGAACGACCCCTCCGCCCTGCACTTCCTCGCGACCATCCACGTGCAGTTCGGTGAGGAGGGTGAGGCGACGGCGATCCTGCGCCGCATTCTGGCCCTGCCGACGGTGGCCATGGGGGCGGAGAACGCCTGGTCGGTGCTGGCGGGCATCAAGACCTTCACGGCGGACGACCCGGACATTCCGGCGATGGAAGCCCTGCTGGCCCGCATCGGCCATGCGCCGGACCGGCGGATGAGCCGGGTCGTGCTGCTCTTCGCGCTGGGCAAAGCCTATGACGACGCCGGGCAGGCGGACCGGTCCTTCGAAGCCTTCACGGAGGCCGGGCGGCTGCAGATGCCGGACAGCACCTATCGTCCGGACGAGGCGGATCGGTTCGTGGACGACGTGACCGGGGTCTGGGACGAAATCTTCATGAAGAGCCTGCCGCGCTCCGACTGCGACAGCGACCGGCCGATCTTCGTGCTGGGCCTGCCGCGCTCGGGGACGACGCTGGTCGAGCAGATACTGGTCAGCCATTCGCAGGTGCACGACGGAGCCGAGGTGCAGATGTTCCGCCATGCGGCGATGAAGCTGCCGAGCCAGGACCCGCGCTCGGTGGCCGAAGCGTTCGGGGGGCCGGGAGGCGCGGCGATGCCGGGCAGGATCGGCCGATCCTACCTGCACCTGCTGGACGAGCGTTTCGGCAAGGAAGGACGGGTGGTCGACAAGACGCTGAACCACACGCGGATTCTGGGTCTGATCCATCAGTGTCTGCCGAACGCGAAATTCATCTGGCTGAGACGTCACCCGGCGGGCATCGCCTGGTCGTGCTTCCGCACCCGCTTCGCCAAGGGCGTGGACTGGGCCCGGTCGCTGGAGCACATCGGCCGGCATTTCCGGGGCGAGGACCGGCTGTGGGCGCACTGGTCGAAGGTGCTGCCGGCCGGCACGTTGCTGACCGTGCCCTATGAGGAGCTGGTGGCCGATCCGGACGCGTGGATGCGCAAGATCCTGGACCACGTGGGCCTGCCCTGGGAGGACCAGGTGAAGGACTTCCACAAGACCGACCGGGCTGTGACCACGGCCAGCTTCGCCCAGGTGAGGAAGCCGCTGTATTCAAAGTCGGCGACGGCGTGGAAGCGCTATGAGGACAAGCTGAAGCCGTTCTTCGACGCCTATGAGGGGCGCGGCTAGGCCGGGTATTTCCGCGCCATCGCGGCCCAGGTGGTGGCGGCCAGTTCGCGCAGGACGTCCGGATCGACGTCCGACAGCCTGTTGACGTACAGGCAGGCGACCGAGGTCTTGTGCTTGCCCAGCTTCGCCAGCAGCGGCGCGACGTCCGGCGAGCCCGACAGGACATAGAGCGACAGGTTGGCCTTGCGCGGCGAAAAGCCGATGCGCGGCCAGTCTCCGGTCGAGCTGCGGTAGGTTCCGAAGCCGATGATGGCGTCGCCCCACATGACGGGCGGCTGGCCCGAAACCTCCTCCAGCATGCGGCACACCACCTCCGCATCGGCGCGGCGCGTCGGATGCTCGATGGAGGCGATGAAATCGGCCGCTGGGACGTCGGTGGGGCGGGTCTTGGGTTCGGTCGCCATCTAGAGCCCCTTCACGATCCCCTCGACCATCTTCTTGGCGTCGGCGAAGAGCATCATGGTGTTGTCGCGGAAGAAGAGTTCGTTCTCGACGCCCGCGTAGCCGGCGGCCATGCCGCGTTTGACGAACAGAACGGTGCCGGCCTTCTCCACGTCCAGGATGGGCATGCCGTAGATGGCGCTGGTGGGGTCCGTCTTGGCGGCCGGGTTGGTGACGTCGTTTGCGCCGATGACGAAGGCGACGTCGCAGCTGGCGAACTCGGCGTTGATGTCTTCCAGCTCGAAGACCTCGTCATAGGGGACGTTGGCTTCGGCCAGGAGCACGTTCATGTGGCCCGGCATGCGGCCGGCGACGGGGTGGATGGCGTATTTCACCTCGACCCCCTCCTCCTTCAGCTTGTCGGCCATTTCGCGCAGGGCGTGCTGGGCCTGGGCCACCGCCATGCCGTAGCCGGGGACGATGATGACCTTGGAGGCGTTCTTCATGATGAAGGCGGCGTCGTCGGCCGAGCCCTGCTTGACCGGGCGGGTCTCGACCCGGCCCTCGCCGCCCGCCGCCGCGTCGCCGCCGAAGCCGCCCAGGATCACCGAGAAGAAGCTGCGGTTCATCCCCTTGCACATGATGTAGCTGAGGATCGCGCCGGAGCTGCCCACCAGGGCGCCGGTGATGATCAGGGCGATGTTCTCCAGCGTGAAGCCGAGCGCGGCGGCGGCCCAGCCGGAGTAGGAGTTCAGCATCGACACGACGACCGGCATGTCGGCGCCGCCGATGGGGATGATCAGGGTCGCGCCCAGGACCAGCGCGATCAGGAAGACGCCCCAGAAGGCCCATGTCGCGGTCCCGCCCGAGCCGACCATGATGCCGATCAGCAGCACCATGCCGAGGGCGAGGCCGATGTTGATCAGGTGCCGCGCGGGCAGGAGGATCGGCGCGCCCGACATGTTGCCGTTCAGCTTGGCGAAGGCGATCACCGAGCCGGTGAAGGTCACGGCGCCGATGGCGACGCCGAGGCTGAGCTCGACGATCGACAGGGTCTTGATGCCGCCGTCGGCCGTGGCGATGCCGAAGGCGTCGGGCGCGTAGACGGCGCCGACGGCGACCAGACAGGCGGCCATGCCGACGAGGCTGTGAAAGGCGGCGACCAGCTGGGGCATCTGGGTCATCTGCACCCGCGCGGCGATCAGGGCGCCCGCCCCGCCGCCGACGATCACCCCGCCGGCGATCAGGCCGAGCGTCAGCGGATCCAGCGCGCCGGTGCTCCACACCGTGCCGAGGGCGACGACCGCGGCGATGGCCATGCCGATCATGCCGAAGGTGTTGCCCCGCCGGCTGGTCTCCGGACTGGAGAGGCCGCGCAGACTGAGGATGAACAGGACGCCGGAGGCCAGATAGGCCAGGGCCGCGACGGAAGCGTTCATGCCGCCCCTCTCCTCATTCTATCGACCCATGCGCGTGCGGTTCAGTCGCCACAGGGCGGCGGCGATGAACAGGGGGCCGAGGAAGACCATGGCCCAGTCGAAGGCGTTCATCGGATCGGTCTTGACCAGCAGCCAGGTCAGAACGGCCGAGAAGACCAGCACCACGCCGCAGTCATACAGGCGCATGCGGGTGATGGCGCAGTCGCAGCGCCAAGCCATCCAGACCCACAGGCCCAGGCCGCCCACGGCGGACAGCCAGGCGGCGCCGACGGCAAGACGGACGGGGTCCAGCGTCATGCCTTCGGCCGTTCCTTCTTGCGGTACATGGCCAGCATGCGGCGGGTGACCATGAAGCCGCCGAAGATGTTGACGCTTGCCAGGGTCACGGCGGCGACGCCGGCGCCCTTGGCGATCCAGGCGTTCGCGCCCGTGGCGTCGCCGGACAGGGCGGCCGCGGCGATCAGGCCGCCGACGACGATGACGCTGGAGATGGCGTTGGTCACGGCCATCAGCGGCGTGTGCAGCGCGGGCGTCACCGACCAGACGACGTAGTAGCCGACGAAGATGGCCAGCACGAAGATGGCCAGGCGGAAGACGGTGGGATCGACGTGTTCCATCAGCCCTTCACTCCTTCGTGCGCCACCGCCCCGCCGTGGGTGACGACGGCGGCCTTGAGGATTTCATCATCGAGGTCGACGGTCAGGGCGCCGTCCTTGACCAGCAGGCCGAGGAAGGCGGTCAGGTTGCGGGCGTAGAGGGCGCTGGCGTCGGAGGCGATGCGGCCCGGAAGGTTGGCCCAGCCGACGATCTGGACGCCGTTGGGCGTGGTGACGGTCTCGCCGAGCTTCGCGCCCTCGACGTTGCCGCCGTTCTCGACGGCCAGATCGACGATGACCGAACCGGGCTTCATGGAGGCGACGTGTGCGGCGGTGATCAGGCGCGGCGCGGGGCGGCCGGGGATCAGGGCGGTGGTGATCACCACGTCCTGCTTGACGATGTGGGACGCGGTCAGCTCGGCCTGTTTGGCCTGATACTCCGGCGACATGGGCCTGGCGTAGCCGGCGGCGGTCTCGGCGGCCTTGAACTCCTCGTCCTCCACCGCGACGAACTTGGCGCCGAGGCTTTCGACCTGTTCCTTGGCGGCCGGACGAACGTCGGTGGCGGTGACGACGGCGCCCAGACGGCGCGCCGTGGCGATGGCCTGAAGGCCCGCGACGCCCGCGCCCATGACGAACACCTTGGCGGCGGCGACGGTGCCGGCGGCGGTCATCATCATCGGGAAGCCGCGGCCGTAGCTGTGCGCCGCCTCGATCACCGCGCGATAGCCGGCCAGATTGGCCTGGGACGACAGGGCGTCCATGACCTGGGCGCGGGTGATGCGGGGCACGAACTCCATGGCGAAGGCGGTGGTGCCGGCCTTGGCCAGGGCGGCGACCGTGTCCTTCTCGCGGTAGGCGTCCAGCAGGGCGACGACCACGGCGCCGGGCTTCAGCGCGCTGATCTCCTGCGCCGTGGGACCGCGCACCTTGAGCAGGACGTCGGCGTGGGACAGGACGGCCTTGGTGTCGGCGGCGACGGTCGCGCCGGCCGCGGTGAACTCGGAGTCCGGAATGGAGGACCCCTGCCCGGCCCCGGCCTCGACCGTCACGGTGCAGCCCAGCGCGGCCAGCTTTTTCACAGTGTCGGGAGTGACGGCGCAGCGGGTTTCGCCGTCGCGGCGCTCGCGGGTCACGGCCAGGGCGACGGTCAAGCGAATCCCCTCCCCTCAGGTCAGGGAAGGACGTTAGGCCGGTTTGTGAAGGGCCGTCAAAAGGGCGCTCAGTGCGCCTTCTTCTTCTCGCGCAGCAGGAAGATGCCGACGATCAGCAGGAGGGTCGACGCGATGGCCGAGGTGAAGAAGTTGCCCGTCGACAGGATCAGGGTCGTGAAAAGGATCACTGACACCACGCCCAGCGAACCCCACTTGGTCAGCAGCATGACGAGGTGGAAGGTCGAGACCTGCTCGGAGATCTCCTGCGAACCGCGATGGTAGGAGTGATCGCCGGAAGCGTGCGGGTCGGCCATGTCGTCGGGTCCTGGGCGAAACGGAATCTGGCGGCCCTTATAGCGGGCCGTGCGGAGGGCTCAAGTCAGCCGTCCGCCAGTGACTGAAGCAGCCCGGCGAGACGGTCGCGCAGAAGGTCGCAGTGCTCGGGGGACAGCGTCTGGGTGCCCCCCGTCATCTCGCGACCGATGGACATGCCCATGAGGAGCCCGGCCATGAGGCGGGCGCGGACGGGCGCGTCGTGCCCGCCCAGCCAGTCGGTCAGGGGCTGCATGAAATCCTTCACGCAGGATCTCTGGACCACCTCGATCGCCTTGGCGGAGCCCAGGGAGCGCAGGATTATCGACAGGCCCTGCATCTTGCCGGGCTTCTTCGCGGCGCCGAAGACCAGCTGGTCGGCGATGCGGCGACCGAAGTCCGCGCGATCGCCCTCCCAGAAATGTTCGCCGTCGAAACAGGCGTCGATCGCCGCCTCGAACAGCTGCTCCTTGGAGCCGAAGTACCGGACGACCAGGGCCGCATCGATGCCGACGTCGCCGGCCACGTCGCGCATGCCGACGTCGTCGTAGCCGTCGCGCGCGAACCGCTTGACCGCCGCGTCCAGCAGGGCCGCGCGCGTCGCCAGCGAGTTCCGCATCCGTGGGCCGCACACGAAGGTCAAGTCTGCCGTCTCCGATCGCCCCGGACCCTACATGGGCCAGCGGAACGGCGCCAACAAGCGTTACGGTTCATGCGGCGACGGGCGTCGGGGCCGGCGCCGGGGCGGTCCAGTCGCGGATCGTCACCTGACCGTCCGTCCCCCGCACCGCCTGGACGAAGCGCTCGTGCCGGCCGTCTATGCGCAGCGCCGTCAGCACGCCGGTCGCATAGGCGCCGGTGTCGACGCCGATGCGTCGGTGATCGACGTGGGGAACGTCCGTCGGGGTGTGGCCGTGGACGACGACGCGGTCGAAGGCCTGGTCGTCGTTCAGGAAGCGGCCGCGAATCCACATGAGATCCCGCTCGGCCTGCTGATCCAGGGGAACGCCCGGCAGCGCCCCTGCGTGACAGAAGAAATAGCCGCCCAAGGTGACGCTGGGCTCCAGCTGCTCCAGAAATCGCCGGCCGCGGGGGCCAAGCTTGTGCGACAGGTCCGCCGAAAGCGCGACCCAGCCTTCGCGCCGGTGGCGCATGGCGGGCGGCTGAAGCCCGTACGATGCCAGGGCCGCGTCGCCGCCGTATTCGCACCAGGTGGCCCCGACCGACGGATCGTCGAGGAACTCGTGCATCTTGTCCTCGTGATTGCCGCGGATGAAGCGGGCGTCCACATCGGGCATGTCGGCGATCTGGATGAGGCGGTCGACGACGCCGCGCGAATCCGGCCCGCGGTCGACGTAGTCGCCGAGGAAGATCAGCGTGCGCGGGCGGTCGTCGACGTCGGCGTCGCCGATGATCGCCTGCAGCAGCCCGTCCAGCAGGTCCAGGCAGCCGTGGACGTCGCCTATGGCCCACACCACCGCCCCGTCGGGCCCCGCGCGCGGGACGCGGACGTCCGTGGCGGGCGTCGCCGCGGGAGGGGATTTACGAAACAGACCGCCGAACATGTCGCGCACTCGATGCACGTTCGCGCGTGAGGATTCAATGCGGCGCGCGTGCTAGTCGGGCGGCATGCGCCTGCTCGTCCGTGCCGCCGCCTGGGGCGGGATCCTGCTGCTCATGATCCTGATGCTGACGCCGCAGGTCCGCGTGCCGGGGCCGGAAGCCTATGCCGACAAGGTCTGGCACCTGCTCGGCTTTCTGGCCATCACCCTGGCGCTGCAGGTCGGGCCGGTGTGGGGGAACCGGTTGGGCGCGGCGCTGCTGGCGGTCGCGATCGGCGCGGCTGTGGAGGTGGTTCAGGAGTGGGTCGGGCGCGAGCGCAGTCTGCTGGACCTGATCGCCGACGCGGCCGGGGCCGGGATCGGCTGGGCGGTTTCGCCTCTGTTGACGCCTCTGCTGGGATGGCTGAGGCCTCAGGACTGATCGGCGACGCGCCGCACCTGCTGGGCGGCGTCTCGGGCGCAGACCAGAACGGCGCCGTCCTCGACCACGACGATCACGTCGGGCAGGCCCACCACGGCGACCTGCACGCCGTCCGGCGCCTGGACCCAGGCGCCGTCGGCGTCGACGCCCCGGAACGGGGCGGATGGCGCATGAGCGGCCACGGCGTCCCATGCACCCAGATCGGACCAGCCGAAGTCGACCGGCAGGACCCACGCGCGGTCCGTCTTCTCCAGCACGGCGTAGTCCATGGAGATGCGCGGCGAGGCGGCGAACGCCGGGCCGAGGCGCCCGGGTCCGGTAACGGCGTCGGCGACGGCGCGGGCGACCTCGGGCGCGTGCCGCTGCGCCTCGGCCCACAGCACGTCGGCGCGGGCCACGAGGATGCCTGCGTTCCAGAGGCAACCTTCTGCCGTCAGCCGGGCGGCGCCGGCGGGATCGGGCTTTTCGACGAAGGCCTGAACCGGAGACGGTCCCGGCCGCTGCGGCCGGATGTGACCGTAGGCCGGGGACGGCCGGTCGGGCGTCACGCCCAGCAGCACGAGGCGGCCGTCGCGGGCCATCTCGCCGGCCTGGCGCAGGGCGGCGCGGAACGCCGCCTCGTCCCCCACGTGGTGATCGCAGGGCAGGAGGGCGACGACGGTTTCCGGATCGCGGGCGGCGGCCAGGCGGGCGCCGGCCAGCATGGCGGGCGCCGTGTCGCGCGGCGCGGTCTCGAGCAGAAGCTCAGCCGGATCGTGGCGGGAGGCCAGCAGGGCGCGCACGGCGTCTGCGTGGTCGGCGGCGGCGACGACCACGGCGGGGGCGTCGGACAGCCCGCGGCAACGATCCAGCGTCGCGCCCAGCAGGCTGCGGCCGCCCACCGACATCAGCCCCTTCGGCCTTTGCGGCGTGGACGCGGGCCACAGGCGCGTGCCGCCGCCGCCGCACAGGATGACGGGGACGACGCTCACGCCGCGACTCCCGCGATGCGGACCTTCGTCATCAAAACTCCGCACTCCGGCAACGGTTCGGCTCTGGTCTTGCGCGGCCCGTGCCGCTAACGAGGCGCCCGGACCTGAAGGGGGCGAGCGCATGCGCGTGGCGATGATCGGAACGGGCTACGTCGGGCTGGTCTCTGGCGCCTGTTTCGCCGATTTCGGCCATGTGGTCACCTGCATCGACAAGGACGCGCCGAAGATCGCGCGGCTCGAGGCCGGTGAGATGCCGATCTACGAGCCGGGGCTGGAGGATCTGGTCGCCGCCAACGTCCGCGACGGCCGGCTGTTCTTCACCGTCGACGGCGCCGAGGCGATCCGGCAGGCCGACGCCGTCTTCATCGCGGTGGGCACGCCGACGCGGCGCGGCGGAGGCCACGCCGACCTGTCGTACGTGCAGGCCGCCGCCGAGGAGATCGCCGGGCTGATCCAGGGCTTCACCGTCGTGGTCACCAAGTCGACCGTGCCGGTCGGCACCGGCGACGAGGTCGAGGCCATCATCCGCAAGGCCAATCCCGACGCCGACTTCGCCGTGGTGTCCAATCCCGAGTTTCTGCGTGAGGGCGCCGCCATCGGCGACTTCAAGCGCCCCGACCGGGTGGTCATCGGCGTCGACGACCCGGAGGGACCCGCCGGCGCCCGCGCCCGAGCGGTGATGTCGGAGCTGTACCGCCCGCTGAATCTGAACGAGAGCCCGCTGCTGTTCACGGCCCGGCGGACGTCGGAGCTGATCAAATATGCGGCCAACGCCTTCCTGGCGATGAAGATCACCTTCATCAACGAGATGGCGGACCTGTGCGAAAAGGTCGGGGCCGACGTGCAGCAGGTCGCGCGCGGCATCGGGCTGGACAACCGCATCGGATCAAAATTCCTGCATGCCGGGCCCGGCTACGGCGGCAGCTGCTTCCCCAAGGACACCCTGGCGCTGGTGCAGACGGCGCGCGAGGCGGGCGCGCCCGTGCGACTGGTCGAGACCACCGTCGAGGTCAACGACGCCCGCAAGAAGTCGATGGTCGATCGCGTTCGCGAAGCCGTGGGCGGCGACCTTCAGGGCAAGACCGTCGGCGTGCTGGGCCTGACCTTCAAACCCAACACGGACGACATGCGCGACAGCCCGGCGCTGGACCTCGTCCCCGCGCTGACCGCCGCGGGCGCGACGGTGCAGGCGTTCGACCCCGAGGGCATGCACGAGGCCGGCAAGCTTCTGGCCGGCCTGACCTTCTGCGAAGGCCCGTACGACGCCGTCGCCGGCGCCCACGCGGCGGTGATCGTGACGGAATGGGACCAGTTCCGCGCCCTCGACCTGGACCGGGTCAAGCTGACGATGGCGGCCCCCGTCATGGTCGACCTGCGCAATGTGTATCGCGCCGACGAAATGCGGGCGCGCGGCTTCCGCTATGCCTCCATCGGGCGGGCCTGAGGCCCAGCCTTCTCATTCATGCCGCCGCGGGGTATCAGCCCCGACCTCGGTAACCGGAAGCCACGATGACCGTTCTGGACGATCTTCTCACGCGCCTGCGCGATCGCGACGCGGTCATCGGCGTGGTCGGACTGGGCTATGTCGGCCTGCCGCTGTCGCGTCGCTACTGCGAGGTCGGCTATCGCGTCGTCGGCTTCGACATCGCGCCGGACAAGGTGCGCCGGCTGAACGACGGCAAGAGCCTGATCGAGCACATTCCGGACGCCGACATCGCGACGATGCGGCAATCGGGCTTCGAGGCCACGACGGACTTCTCGCGCGCCGCCGAGTGCGACGCCCTGATCCTGTGCGTGCCGACGCCGCTGAACAAATACCGCGAGCCGGACCTGAGCTTCGTCGTGAACACGGTGGAAAGCCTGGTGCCGCACATGCGGCCCGGACAGGTCATGGCGCTGGAAAGCACCACCTACCCCGGCACGACCGACGAGGAGCTGGGACCCCGGATCGCGGCGCGCGGGCTGACGATCGGCGAAACCGCCTTCCTGGTCTATTCGCCCGAGCGGGAAGACCCCGGCAACGCGCACTTCTCCACCCGGTCCATCCCGAAGGTCTGCGGCGGCGCGACCCCGGCCTGCCTGAAGGCGGGCGTCGCGCTGTATGACCAGGTCATCGACCAGGTCGTGCCCGTCAGCTCGACGCGCGCGGCGGAGCTGACCAAGCTGCTGGAGAACATCCACCGCGCGGTGAACATCGGGCTGGTCAACGAGATGAAGATCGTTGCCGACCGCATGGGCATCGACATTCATGAGGTCATCGCCGCGGCCGCGACCAAACCCTTCGGCTTCGTGCCGTATCAGCCGGGTCCGGGGCTGGGCGGTCACTGCATTCCCATCGACCCCTTCTATCTGACGTGGAAGGCGCGCGAGTACGGCGTGCACACCCGGTTCATCGAACTGGCGGGCGAGGTCAACTCGGCGATGCCGGACTACGTTGTCGCAAAGGTGACGGCCGCGCTGAACGACCGCCAGAAATCCGTGCGCGGAAGCCGGATCCTGGTCTTGGGCATCGCCTACAAGAAGAACGTCGACGACATGCGTGAGAGCCCGTCGGTCGTGCTGATGGAGAAGCTGCGCGATCTGGGCGCCGAAGTGGCCTACAGCGACCCGCACGTGCCGGTGTTTCCGCCCATGCGCGAGCACCACTTTGATCTGGAGAGCGTGGCGGCGGACGCCGCGACGCTTGGCCGGTGGGACTGCGTCCTGATCGCCACGGATCACGACAAGTTCGACTACGACGTGATCCGTGACCACGCGTCGCTGATCGTCGACGCGCGCGGCCGTTATCGCGACCCCCTGCCCCACGTGGTCAAGGCCTGAGGCCGCCGGCCGCCTTGTCAGCGTCGTCTTTCTCCCGCAGTGGAGGCGGGGTGACGTCGAGACGGATGCCGGCGGTCGGGAACACGGGACTGCTCTGAAGTCATGAGCATGACAGGCGCGAGCTTCAACTTCGGCCATACGGCGCCTCCGCCGGTCGACGCGGCGTCGGCGGACCGGCGCAACGCCTTTGTGTTCGTTGGCGTCGTCACGGCTGCCCTGGTCGCGTTGCAGGCTCCCAATGCACAGACCGGCCTGGCGCTGGCGGCCGGTGCGGCGGCGCTGATTTCCACCCGAATGGCGATCGGCGCGCTGATCGTCGTCATGATCTTGCGTCTGGCCAACCCGGGTCTGGTCGCAGGCTCGGGCGCGTTCGAGATTTTCGCGTGGGGCGCCGTGATGCTGGCATGCGGCCGCATCCTGCTCGACGCGCTCATGTCGCGCGGTCAGGCCTTGAGCCGACTGCCGGCCTTCTTCCTTCCTTACGCCGCGGTGCTGCTGACGGTGTCGGTGCTGTTCAGCCAGGTGCGGGACGTGTCGCTGTTCAAGGCCATCAGCTTCACCACGGTGACGGCCGCCGTCACGCTGGGCTTCGCCCAACTGAGGGCGCAGGGACGTCCCGCGTCGTCATGGATAAAGGGCCTGTGGCTGGCGGTGGTCGTGCTGTCAGTCCCGACCTTCGTCATCCCGTCGATCGGCTTCCTGCGCGACGGACAAGGCTTTCAGGGCGTGCTGAACCACCCGCAGGGCTTCGCCGTCTTTCTGGCGCCGGTGGTCGCATGGAGCGCGGTGCAGGCCTTCTCGGCCGAGGGCCGCGGCCGGGCGGTGGTCATCGGGCTGTTTCTGATTTCCTTCGGGTCGCTCTGGCTCACGCGGGGACGGACCGGGCTGGCGGCGATCGTGCTGGCGGGGCTGGCGCTGCTGCTGCTGCGTCCCGGCTTCTTCAAGACCGCCGCGGCGCTGGCGCTGAGAGCACTGTCGAAGTCGTGGGTCATGGCCGGCTTCGTGCTGCTGATCCCGCTTGTCGTGTGGAAGGCGCCCGAGATGGTCGCCGCGGTGCAGGAATTCCTGCTCAAGGGGTCCGGCGCCGACGCCGTGACCGGAGCCGCGGCCGCGTCTCGCGGCTTCATCGCCGATCAGCAGATCCTGAACTTCCAGAGCAGCCCGATCTTCGGCATCGGGTTCGGCGTGTCGAACAGCGCCACTCACGCGCTGAACGTGGTGATAGACCCCGTGACCGGCCTGCCGGTGGGCGCGGCGACGGAAAAGGCGAACCTCGTGCTCGCAGTGCTGGAGGAGACGGGCATCGTCGGCGCTCTGGCCTTCCTGCCGTTCTTCCTGGCGCTGATCCTGCGCCTCGCACGAACGGAAAGCCTGGCCGTGGCCTGGGCGGCGCTGGCGGCATTGGGCACCAATGTGTCCGAGATGACCTTCTTCTCGATGGGCGGGATCGGGCTCTACACTTGGCTGATCATGGGGTGGGCCTTGTCGGAGGCGCGCAAGGCGCCCCGGCGATCCCCGACGTTCGGACGCATCGGCGGCGTCGCCGCCCGGACGCCGTGAGGGGATACGCCGTGCGCGCTCTGCTCAAGCTTCTGAAGGCGACCCTGAGCCACCCCCTGAACGCACGGAGTCCCGCCGCCCGAATGGCCGCACTCGGACGCGTCGTCAGATGGCAGATCGCCGTGCGCCTGTTGCCTGCCGCGCATTTCATCCTGCCCTTCGCCAACGGGTCGAGCCTGGCCGTCTGCCGCGGCATGGAAGGGGCGACCGGCAACTGGTACGGCGGCCTGGATGAACCGGACGAGATGGGCTTCCTGCTGCACCTTCTGCGTGCAGGCGACCGCTTTCTGGACATCGGGGCCAACGTGGGCAGCTACACGGTGCTGGCCGCCAGCGTTCCCGGCGTGACGGGCGTCGCCTTCGAGCCGGTGCCGGCCACCCACCATCGACTGAGACGCAACCTGATCGTCAACGACGCGACGGACAGGTTCGAGGCCCGCCAATGCGGCGTCGGCGACGCCGCGGGGGTCCTGAGGTTCACCACGACCCTCGACAGCATGAACTTCGTCGCGCCGGACGACTATCCGGACGACGACACCGTGGAGGTGCGCGTGGTGCGGCTGGACGACGCGATGCCCGACCGAGACGGGCCCATCGTCGCCAAGATCGACGTCGAGGGTTTCGAGAAGGCCGTCCTGACGGGCGGCGCGCGGACGTTGGGCAGCGAGGACGTCCTGGCCGTCGTCATGGAGACGAACGGCAGCGGAGAGCGCTATGGCGTCACCGACGCCGAGCTGTTCGACCTCATGGCGGCCCTGGGGTTCACGCCGCACCACTACGACGCCCTGAGCCGGACCCTGTCGCCGGCCCGGCCCGGGGATCCCGCACACATCAACACCCTGTTCCTGAAGGACGTCGCCACGGTGACGCGGCGCACGCGCGAAGCCCCGCCGGCGAAGCTGGTCAACGGGTCGCTGTGACGGAAGAGATTCGGACTTCGATCCGCGCCGTGCATCTGGCCGGCAGCGTCGATCCGGCCGCGGGCGGGCCGGCCTACAGCATTCCGGGGCTTTGCGCCGCGCTGCGGACCGCCGGCGTGCATGTGGACCTGCTGACCCTGAAGGACCCCCGGGGCGGCGCGATCGCGGCTCCCCGGCATGAGTTCGACGTTCAGGGCCCGTGGAAGCTGGGCCGCGCGCCGGACATGGAACGGTGGCTGAACCACAAGGCGGCAAAAGGCCAGGTCGACGTCACCCACAGCCACGTCCTGTGGCAGATGCCGTCCCTTTACCCGGACGCCGCGCGGCGCCGCTGGGGCGTGCCGCACGTCGTGTCGCCGCGGGGCACGTTGACGGCCTATTCCATGAGCGTCGGGTCGCGCCTGAAGGCGGCGTGGTGGCCCCTGATCCAGCGGCCGGCGATGCGGCGCGCGTCGCTGTTTCACGTCACGGCGGAGTCCGAGATCGAGGACCTGCGGCGGCTGGGACTGCGTCAGCCGGCCGCCTTCCTGCCGATCGGCCTCGACCTCCCGGCGTGGCGCGACCCTCCGACGGACGATCCGAAGGTCATCGTCTTCCTGGGCCGCCTGCACCCGGAAAAGGGGCCGATGGACCTGATCGAGGCCTGGGACCGCATCCATGAGCGGCGCCCCGACTGGCGTCTGCGTCTCGTGGGGCCGGATCAGGACGGGCACAGGGCGGAACTGGAGGCGCGGATCGCGGCCACGGCGATCCCGCGCGTGGAGTTCGCGGGGTCCGCCTGGGGAGACGGCAAGTTCGAGGCGCTCCGCGAGGCGTCGATCTGCGTCCTGCCCAGTCCCACGGAGAATTTCGGCGTGACGGTCGCCGAGGCGCTGGCCGTGGGCACGCCGGTGATCGCCAACCACGGCGCGCCGTGGGCGGCGCTGGAGGCCGAGAAGGCCGGCTGGTGGATCCCCAACGGCGTCGACGCCCTGACGGATGCGCTGATGACGGCGACGGACACGGACGCCGGAACCCGGCGTCGCATGGGAAGAGCCGGCCGTGACTATGTGGGGCGCACGCTGGGCTGGCCGTCGATCGGCGCGCGGATGGCGGAGTCATACGCCTGGATTCTGGGGCGCGGATCCCGCCCCGCCTGCGTCCACGTGGACTGAGGGCGCTTGATGGACAAGCGGCGCGTCCTGTTTCTCTACAGCCGGCTGAACGGCTTCGTGCTGTCGACGCTGCGCGCCCTGCAGGCGAGCGGACGATGCGAGCGGATCGACGTGGTCCACTGGTCGAACGCGGGCGCGATCGGCAACCACTATCGCCCCGAGGGCGTGGACGGCGTGACCTTCCGCCGGCGCGACGAGCTGGACGACGAAGGTCTGGCGCGCCTGATCGAGGACGTGCGTCCGACGACGGTCTACGTCTCGGGGTGGATGGACAAGGGCTACCTGCGCGCCATCCGGGCCCGGCGTCGCGCAGGGCAGGCCTTCGTCACAGTGGCGGGACTGGACGATCAGTGGCGGGGAACCTGGCGCCAGCGGGTGGGCACGATCTGGTTCCGGCTGGCCTACCGGGCCCTGATCGACGTGATGTGGACGGCCGGGCCGGCGCAGTACCACTACGCCCGGCGCTTCGGTTATCCGCACGACCGGATCGTCGGCAATCTGCTGAGCGCCGACGACGCGCGGTTCAGGGCGGGCGACGCGTCCAACCGGCGCTTCGTCTACGTCGGACGGTTCGACCCGGTGAAGGGCCTCGACGCCCTGGTCGAGGCGCACGGTCGCCTGCCGCAGGAGACCCGGGCGGCCTGGCCGCTGGTGCTGATCGGCGACGGGGCGCTGCGCGGGTCGCTGGAGGCGCGCGCAACTCCCGAGGTCAGGATCGTCGATTACCTTCAGCCGGACGGCGTGGCGCGCGAGCTGGAAGCCGGCGGGGTCGGCATGCTGGTCAGTCGGTGGGAGCAGTGGGGAGTCAGCCTGCACGAGATGGCGGTGGCCGGGCTGCCGCTGATCGCGAGCGTGCAGGCCGGGGCGACCTCGACTTTCCTCATCGACGGGCACAACGGAATTCTCGTCCGGGGCGGCGACGTCGCCGATCTGACGCAGGCCCTCGCCAGAATGGCCGCGACGTCGGACGAGGAGCGCGCGGCCATGGGTCGGGCCAGCAGGGAGCTGTCGAAGAGGATCACGCCGCAGGTGGCCGCGGCGTCGCTGCTTTCGGCGGAGGGGCTGGCGCGGATGTGACGGCGCTTGGCGGAAACCCGCGGCGCCGCTATCAGGGCGCGAACCAAGGGCAACTGACCAGATGACCTCGACGGACGGCGCCAGTCGCCCTTACCAGATCTGCACGCGCTGCATCATGGACACGACGGACCCGCGGATCGTCTTCGACGAAGCGGGGGTCTGCGACTATTGCCATAATTTCGATGAGCGCATCGCCCCCAGCTGGCACACCGACGAACGCGGCGCCCGCGAGCTGGACGCCATGGCCGCGGAAATCCGCAAGGCCGGCGAAGGCAAGGACTTCGACTGCATCATCGGCCTGAGCGGCGGACTGGACAGCTCCTACGCCACCTATGTCGCCAAGGAGCGGATGGGCCTGCGTCCGCTGCTGTTCCACGTCGACGCCGGCTGGAACACCGACCAGGCGGTCGGCAACATCGAGAAGCTGGTCGACGGTCTGGGGCTGGAACTCTACACCGACGTGGTCAACTGGCAGGAGATGAAGGACCTGCAGGCGGCCTTCCTGAAGGCGCAGGTTCCGGATCAGGACATCCCCCAGGACGCCGCCTTCTTTTCCGGGCTTTATCGCTTCGCGCGCAAGCACGGCATCAAATACGTGCTGACCGGCGCCAACTATTCCACCGAGTGCTGCCGCGAGCCCGAGGAATGGGGCGCCTATCCGGGCATCGACAAGACGCTGATCGGGGCCATTCACAAGCGGTTCGGCACGCGTGAGCTGAAGACGTTCCCGCTGATCGACATCCTGGTCTACAAGATCTGGTACCAGCGTTTCCTGGGCATGAAGATCGTCAAGCCCCTGAACCTGGTGCCGTACGTGAAGAAGGACGCGGAAGCCGAACTGGCCCGGCGGTTCGGCTGGCAGCCGTTCCAGCACAAGCATCACGAGTCGCGCTTCACCCGTTTCTACGAAGACTACTGGATGCCGCGGAAGTTCGGCTACGAGAAGCGCCGGGCGCACTTCTCCAGCCTGATCATGACCGGTCAGATGACGCGCGAGGCCGCGCTGGACCGCATCTCGCGGCCGGAGATGGACGACCATTTCCAGGCGCAGGAGTTCGAGTACGTCGCCAACAAGCTGGACATGACGGTCGAGGAGCTGCGCCGCATCTTCGAGGGCCCCAACAAGACCTTCCACGACTATCCCAACAAGCTGGCCCTGATCAGGCTGGGCGCGTGGGTGATGAAGGTGCTGGGCATGGAAAAGCGGCTGTTCCGGTGATCACCATCGTCGACTACGGGCTGGGGAACGTCGGCGCGTTCGCCAACGTCTACAAGCGGCTTGACGTGCCCGTCAGGCGTGCGCGGACGGCCGACGAGCTGGCGTCGGCGGAGCGCATCATCCTGCCCGGCGTCGGCGCCTTCGACGCGGCGATGGACCTGCTGGACGCCTCGGGCATGCGCGACGTGCTGGAGGACCTGGTCGTCGGGAAGAAGACGCCCGTGATCGGCGTTTGCGTGGGCATGCAGATGCTGGCCGACGGGTCCGATGAGGGCGAGCGCAAGGGGCTGGGCTGGATTCCCGGACGCGTCAGACACTTCTCGCATGGCGCGGGCAACGCCGAGCTGCCGATGCCGCACATGGGCTGGAACGACGTGAAGCCGGCCGCCGGGGAACGGCTGTTCGCGGGCATGGAAGACGACGCGCGGTTCTATTTCCTGCACTCGTTCTACTTCGAGCCGGCCGAGACGGACGACGCGGTCGCCTACGCGTCCTATGGGCTGGAGTTCGCCTGCGCGGTGCGGCGGGATCACATCCACGGCGTGCAGTTCCACCCGGAGAAGAGCCATCACTTCGGCTACGCGCTCCTCAAGAACTTCGCGGAGGCCTGACATGCTCCGCCCGCGGATCATCCCCTTCCTGCTGGTGCATGAGGGCGGGCTGGTGAAGACGGTCGGGTTCAGGGACCCGAAGTACGTCGGCGACCCCATCAACGCCGTGAAGATCTTCAACGAGAAGGAAGCGGACGAGCTGTGCGTCGTCGACATGGACGCCACGGTGAACGGGGTCGAGCCGGATTACCGGGCCATCGAGCACATGGCGCTGGAGTGCCGCATGCCGCTTTGCTACGGCGGCGGCGTGCGCACGGCGGAGCAGGCCAAGCGGATCATCGGTCTGGGGGTCGAGAAGGTCTCGATCAGCGCCGCGGCCGTCGACCGTCCCGAACTGGTGGCCGAGATCGCCGACGAAGTCGGGCGCCAGTCGGTCGTGGTCGTCATCGACGCGAAAAAGAAGATGCTCGGACGGGGCTGGGACGTCGTCACCCATAACGCGAAGCGCTCGGCGAAGCTGGACGCGCTGGAGTTCGCGGCGCGGGTCGCCGAACTGGGCGCCGGCGAGATCGTCATGAACGCCGTCGACCTGGACGGGAAGATGACCGGCTACGATCTGGATCTGGCACGGAAACTGCGCGAGCGGGTCAGGATTCCCATGACCATGCTGGGCGGCGCGGGCCGGCTGGAGCATCTGTCCGAGCTGTTCGCGGCCTGCGGCGTCGTGGGCGCCGCGGCGGGCAGTCTTTTCGTCTTCAAAGGCCAGTACAAGGCCGTGCTGATCAACTATCCGAAACCCGCCGAAAAGGAGCCCCTGTTCGCCGCTGCGCGCGGATGAGGGGAGCAGGCACGGCTGGAGGGGCCATGTTCGACGACAAGACGCTACTGATCACCGGGGGCACCGGCTCGTTCGGCAACGCCGTGCTGCGCCGCTTCCTGCAGTCGGACATGGCGGAAATCCGCATCTTCTCGCGCGACGAGAAGAAGCAGGACGACATGCGCAAGGCGTATGCGCATCCGAAACTGAAGTTCCATTTGGGCGACGTGCGCGACCGCACCAGCGTCCAGGCCGCCATGCACGGCGTCGACTACGTGTTCCACGCCGCGGCGCTGAAGCAGGTGCCGAGCTGCGAATTCTATCCGATGCAGGCGGTGCAGACGAACGTCGTCGGCACCGAGAACGTGCTGAACTGCGCCCGCGCGGCCGAGGTGTCGCGCGTGATCTGTCTGTCCACGGACAAGGCCGTCTATCCGATCAACGCCATGGGCATCTCCAAGGCGATGATGGAGAAGGTGATGGTGGCCACCTCGCGCACGTTCGAGGGCACGGGCACCGTCGCCTGCGGCACGCGGTACGGCAACGTCATGGCCAGCCGGGGCTCGGTGATCCCCCTGTTCGTCGGCCAGGTGCTGGCGGGCAAGCCGATCACGGTCACCGATCCGCAGATGACGCGGTTCATGATGACGCTGGACGACGCCGTGGAACTGGTGCTGTTCGCCTTCGCCAACGGGGCCAACGGCGACATGTTCGTGCAGAAGTCGCCGGCGGCGACCATCGAGGTCCTGATCAAGGCGATCCTGGACCTGATGGGCCGTCCCGATCATCCGGTGAAGACCATCGGCACGCGCCACGGCGAGAAGCTGTTCGAGTCGTTGCTGGGCCGTGAGGAGCGGGCGCAGGCCGAGGACATGGGCGACTATTTCCGGGTCCCGCCGGACGCCCGCGACCTGAACTACGACAAGTTCGTCGACGAGGGCGATCCGGGCGCCGCGGGCGGCGAGGAGTACAACAGCCACAACACCGAGCGGCTGGACGTCGAGGGCATGAAGACCCTGCTGATGAAGCTGAACTTCATGCGGCGCATCGTGGCGGGCGAACCCGCCGTGCTGGAGGACTGACCATGGCCGTGGTGGTCACCGGCGCGAACGGCTTCGTCGGCAAGACGCTGATGGTGCGGCTGGCGGAGCGCGGCGTGGACGCGGTCGGGTTCGGCCGCGGCGACGACGAGGCCATGCTGGCGGCCGTGGCCCGGGCCGACTTCGTCTTCCACCTGGCGGGCGTGAACCGGCCGCAGAACGAGGAGGAGTTCGTCACCGGCAACGCGGACCTGACGGCGCGCGTCTGCGCGGCGCTGGCGGCGGCCGGCAACGCCGCGCCGCTGGTGATCAGTTCGTCCACCCAGGCCGAGCGGGACAACCCCTACGGACGATCCAAGCGCGCGGCCGAGGACGCGGCGCTGGCGCACGCCGCCGCGACCGGCGCGCCCGTGCACGTGTTCCGCCTGACCAACGTGTTCGGCAAATGGGCGAGGCCCAACTACAACTCGGCCGTCGCCACCTTCTGCCACAACGTGGCGCACGGCCTGCCCATCTCGGTCAACGATCCGGCCGCGCCGCTGAAGCTGGTCTACGTCGACGACGTCTGCGACGCCTTCCTGCGGGTGCTCGACGATCCGGGGGGCGCGCATGGCGACCGCCCCGGCTTCGCCCACGCGGGGCCGGAATACGAGACCACCGTCGGGGCCGTGGCGGATCTGATCCGCCGTTTCCCTGAAAGCCGGACGACGATGGTCACGGACCGGGTCGGGACGGGCCTGACCCGCGCCCTGCACGCGACCTATCTCAGCTATCTCAAGCCCGAAGACTTCGCCTACGACGTGCCGCGTCACGGCGATCCGCGCGGCGTCTTCGTCGAAATGCTGAAGACCCCCGACTGCGGTCAGTTCAGCTATTTCACCGCCGGGCCAGGCATCACGCGCGGCCAGCACTATCACCACACCAAGACCGAGAAGTTCCTCGTGCTGACGGGCCGCGCGCGGTTCGGCTTCCGCCACATCCTGACCGGCGAGACCTTCCACCTGGAAACCGAGGGCGGCCAGGGCCGGATCGTGGAGACGATCCCGGGATGGACCCACGACATCACCAACGTCGGCGATCAGGAGATGGTCGTCATGCTGTGGGCCAACGAAATCTTCGACCGCGCCCGCCCCGACACCGTCGCGATGAAGGTCTGACGATGAAGAAGCTCAAGGTCATGACCGTGGTCGGCACCCGGCCGGAGATCATCCGCCTGTCGCGCGTGCTGGCGCGGCTGGACGCGACGACCGACCACGTGCTGGTCCACACCGGCCAGAACTACGACTACGAACTGAACCAGGTCTTCTTCGACGATCTGGGCCTGCGCAAGCCGGACCATTTCCTGAACGCGGCGACCGGCGGGGCGGCCCAGACGATCGGCAACATCATCGGCGCCATGGACGGCGTGCTGGAGGCCGAAAAGCCCGACGCGCTTCTGGTGCTGGGCGACACCAACTCCTGCCTGTCGGTCATCCCCGCCAAGCGCCGCCGCATTCCGATCTTCCACATGGAGGCGGGCAACCGCTGCTTCGACCAGCGCGTGCCGGAGGAGACCAACCGCCGCATCGTCGACCACGTCGCCGACGTGAACCTGACCTACAGCGACATCGCCCGCGAATACCTGCTGGCCGAGAACCTGCCGCCCGATCGGGTCATCAAGACTGGCAGTCCGATGTTCGAGGTGCTGACCCACTACGCCGACCGGATCGACGGATCGGACGTGCTGGAGCGGCTGGACCTCAGGGAGCACGACTACTTCGTGGTCAGCGCCCACCGCGAGGAGAACATCGAGGACGGCCGGGCCTTCCCGCGCCTGGTCGAGATCCTTAACCGCGTCGCCGAGACCTACGACCGGCCGGTGATCGTCTCGACCCACCCGCGCACGCAGAAGCGCATCGACGCCGCCGGCGCGAAGTTCCACGGCCAGGTCCGGCTGCTGAAGCCGCTGGGCTTCCACGACTACGTCCGTCTGCAGAAATCGGCCCGCGCCGTTCTGTCGGACAGCGGCACCATCACCGAGGAGAGCTCGATCCTGAACTTCCCGGCCCTGAACATCCGTGAGGCGCACGAGCGCCCCGAGGGCATGGAAGAGGCCTCGGTCATGATGGTCGGCCTGAACCCGGACCGCGTCATGCAGGGCCTGGCGCTGATCGCCGACCAGCCGCGCGGCGACGACCGGACCTTCCGCCGGGTGGCCGACTATTCGATGCCGAACGTGTCGGACAAGGTGGTGCGCATCATCCACAGCTATGCGGACTATGTGCGCCGGGTGGTCTGGCGCGAGTACTGATGTCCCGCGTCCTCTACCTGAGCCAGTGGTTCCCGCCGGAGCCCAACACGGTCGGACTGCAGGTCGCGCACGGACTGCAGGCGCGGGGCCATGAGGTCGAGGTCCTGACGGGCTTTCCCAACTATCCCACGGGCAAGCTGGCGGAGGGTTATCGTCTGGCGTGGCATCGGCGCGAGGTGGTGGAGGGCGTGGTGGTGCACCGGGTGTGGCTGCATCCCAGCCATGACCGATCCAGCGTGGGGCGGGCGCTGAACTATCTGTCGTTCTTCCTGTCGGCGCTGGTCTTCCTGCTGTTCCAGGCGCGACGCTTCGACGTGATCTACGTCTATCACCCGCCCCTGACGCCGGCGCTAGCCGCGGCGATCAGCGGCTGGTTCACGCGCCGCCCCTTCATCGTCGAGGTGCAGGACCTGTGGCCGGACTCCGTCGCCACGGCGGACATGGCGGGAACGGGCGCCATCGCGCGCGTGCTGGGCCCCCTGTGCCGTTTCGTCTACCGCAGCGCCGCGGGCGTGCTGGGACAGTCGGACGGCATGACGGCGCGACTGATCGAACGGGGCGCCGCCGCGCACAAGACGGGCACGGTGTTCAACTGGGCCGACGAGGACGCGGCGCGCGCCGCAGGGCGGCGGCGGACCGACGACCTGGGGTTCGAGGGGCGTTTCAACCTGGTCTTCGCCGGCAACCTGGGCGTGGTCCAGGCGCTGGACGCGCTGATCGAGGCCGCGCGTGAGGCGGCGCGGCAGGAGCCGCGGATCCGGCTGACCCTCATCGGCGACGGCACGGAAAAGGCGCGGCTGGAGGCGCTGGCCGCGCGGAGCGACGGCGTCGTTCAGGTGCGCGACGCCGTTCCCCAACGCGAGATCGGCGACGTTCTGGCGGCCGCCGACGTGCTGGTGGTGCATCTGAAGGACGACCCGCTGTTCGAGATCACCCTGCCCTCCAAGTTGCAGTTCTATCTGGCCATGGGCCGGCCGGTGCTGACGGCCGTGGGCGGCGAGGCGGCGCGCATCACAGCCGGGACCGGAGCGGGAATCGCCGTTGCTCCCGGAGACGTGCCGGCGCTGGCGCGCGCCATGGTGGACCTGAGCCGACGGCCCGCGGCCGAACTGGCGGCGATGGGCGCCGCGGGGCGTCGCGCCTACGACGCGCGCTTTTCCTTCGCCGAGGGCATCGATCGCCGCGCGCAGGCGATCGCGCGCGTCGTGGCGAGGGCGGCGGCATGAAGCGGCGCACCGACGCGATCAAGCGGGCCTTCGACGTGATCGTGGCGACCTGCGCGCTGGTGGCCCTGTCGCCGGTGATGGCCGTCCTGTGGGTGATGGTGCGCGCCCGGCTGGGAGCGCCCGCGCTGTTCCGGCAGGAGCGGCCGGGCCTGGGCGGCAGACCCTTCCTCATGATCAAGTTCCGCACCATGCGTGATGCGGTGGGCGCGGACGGGGCGCTGCTGCCGGACGAGGAGCGGCTGACGCCGTTCGGCCTGTGGCTGCGGTCGACCAGCCTCGACGAGCTTCCGGAGCTGTGGAACGTCATCCGCGGCGACATGAGCCTGGTGGGCCCGCGCCCGCTTCTGATGGAGTATCTGCCGCTGTACTCGCCGCAGGAGGCCCGACGTCATGAGGTCAGGCCCGGCGTGACCGGCTGGGCGCAGGTCAACGGCCGCAACGCCATCAGCTGGGACGAGAAGTTCCGGCTGGACCTCGAGTACGTCGACCGGCGATCCTTCGCGATGGACTTCCGGATCCTGCTGCTGACCGTCAGGAAGGTGCTGCGCAGCGAAGGCGTCTCCCCCGACACGCAGGTCATCATGGAACGGTTCAAGGGGTCGGCGAAGTGAGGGAGAGCGGGCCATGCGCCTCGCGGTCCTGAGCGACGTTCACGGGCACGCCCGGGCCTTCGACGCCGCCCTGACGGCGGCGCGCACGGAAGGCTTCGATCACATGCTGATCCTCGGCGACCTGCTGACCTACGGGGTCGAGCCGGAGCGCGTGATGGAGCTGACCGCCGGCGCGACAGCCCGGGACGGCGCCGCGGTGATCCTGGGCAACCACGACCAGATCTATTTCGACCTCGCCGAAGGCGGCTCCGACTACGCCGACGCCCTCCCCGATTGGATCCGCGAGTCCGTGGACTGGACGCGCGACCGCGTGGGCGGAAGCTGGGCGGCCGCGCCCTGGACCTGGCTGCCGGACTGGACGTGGGGCGACCTGTACGCGGCGCACGCCAATCCCTACGGCTACGGGGACTGGACCTATCTCTCGACCGAAGCGGCCCTGCAGGCGGCGGCGGAGGCGCTGGCCGCGCGGGGTCGCCGCCACGGCGTGTTCGGGCATACGCACCGCTTTCGCACCCTGACGGCCGCGGGCGTGGACGTCGTGGTCGTGGGTTCGCTGGGCCAGCCCCGCGACCGGCAGGACCCTTGCGCCCAGTGGGCCATGCTGGAGGTCGGACCGGGCGGCCTGACCGTCATGCCGCGCCGCGTCGAGGTCGACTGGGCCGCGCACGCCGCGTCGATCCGGGCCACGACGCTTTCAGATTCCACCAAAGACCGACTCTGCGGATTCTTCTCGACATGATCACGGTTCTCGTCACCGGCGCAGGCGCGCTTCTCGGTCAGGGCATCATCCGCGCCTTGCAGGCGTCGACGCTGGACGTCCGGATCGTCACGGCCGACCCCTCGCCGCTGTCCGCGGGACTGTACTGGGGCGATCGGGGCCACCTGATCCTGCCGGCCGCGGACCCCGACTATCTGGACCGCCTGTCCGAGGTGATGGACCTCGAACGGCCCGACGTCGTGATGGTCGGCACCGACGTCGAGCTCATGGTTCTGGCGACGCATCGGGCCGAACTTGAGGCGCGGCACGGCACGCACATTCTGGTCAGCGACCCGCGCGTGGTCGGCATCGCCGACGACAAATACCGGACCTTCGAGTTCTTCCGGGACGCCGGGGGCGCCCCGCCGGCGTCGGCCCTGCCCGAGAACGCCGACGAACTGGAAGCGGTGATCGAGGCCGTGGGCTTCCCGCTGATCGTCAAGCCGCGCATGGGCGCGCGGTCGATCGGCGTATCCCGGGTCAACGACCGGTCGGAACTGGCCGCCGCGCTGGCCGGCCGGGAAGGTCTGGTGGTGCAGGAGTGCGTCGGCACCGACGCCACGGAGTACACCGCCGGCGTGATCGTCTTCGACGGCAAGGCCGACGCCGCCATCGTGATGCGGCGGGACCTGCGGGACGGCAACACCTATCGCGCCTTCGTCGATCTGGACCCCGGCCTGCACGAAGCTGTGCTGGCGTTCGGCGAGCAGCTGAAACCCTACGGCCCGGCGAATTTCCAGTTCCGGCTGGACGCCGCCGGCCGGCCGCGCGTGTTCGAGATCAACGGGCGGTTCTCGGGAACGACGCCGCTGAGGGCGCTGGCCGGCTTCAACGAGGTGGAGATGTGCGTCCGCCGCATCCTGGACGGCACGCCGGTGACCCAGCCGAAGCTGGGGCCGCTGACGATCCTGCGCCACTGGAGCGAAACCGTGGTCCAGGACGGTGAACTGGTGCGCCCGGCATGACCGCGCCGTCGTCCACCATCGCCCTGACCGGCGGCACCGGTCTGGTGGGGAAGGCCTTCGCGCGGCTTGCGCTGGCGCGGGGCCATCGGGTGCGTCTGATGACGCGCAAGCCGCTTGAGCTCGACGACGCGCGGCTGGAACAGGCGGAGTTCGACCTCGCCGGGACCTCAGTTTCCGCCGACGCCCTGGCCGGATGCACCTCGGTCGTGCACCTGGCGGCGCACATTCCGGCGAACATGGCCGATCCGACCGAGGCGCAGGTCTGCTTCGACCGGAACGCCATGGCCACGCTGAGGCTGCTGGACGCCGCGGAGGCAGCGGGGGTCGGCCGGTTCGTCCACACCAGTTCCGCCAACGCCTATGCCGCCGGTCAGGCGCACCCGGACGAGGGGGCGCCCCAGTACCCGGTGCATCGCGGCACCTATTATCTGACGTCCAAGATGGCGCAGGAGCTGTTCGCCGCGCACCGGGCGACGGCAGGGACGACGGAGGTCGTGTGCCTCAGGCTGAGCTCGGTCTATGGGCCCGGCCAGCAAAAGGGCGCGTTGGTGGGGATGACCCGTTCGCTGCTGGGCGGTCAGGCGGTCACGCTGGCGAACGGCGGCCGTTTCGCCGCGGACTTCGTCCATGTCGACGACGTGGCGTCCGCGCTGATCGCCGCGCTGGGGCCCGGCGCGTCCGGCAGCTACAACGTGGGCAGCGGGGTGAGGTCGTCTATGGCGGAGATCGCCGACGTGCTGGCGCGCTGCACGGGGGCGGCCCCCTCACTGATCGTGCGACAGGACGTGGTCGCCGAGGATCCGGGATTTCCCGCACTGGACATCGGCCGCGCCCGACGGGAGCTTGGCTATGACCCCGTCGGCGTCGATGAAGGGCTGAAGAGCCTCGTCGACTTCCTGCGCGATCCGCAGCCGACCACCTGAACGCTCCGAGGTGACCCCTTCATGCTGAACAGCCCCTTCTCCCCCTGGCCGTCCTTCTCGCAGGAGGAGGTGGACGCCGTCGCCGCGACCCTGGCTTCGAACCGCGTGAACTACTGGACCGGCGACCGCGGACGCGAGTTCGAGCGAAAGTTCGCGGAGTGGGCCGGGACGCGTCACGCCGTGGCGCTGGCCAACGGCACCCTGGCGCTGGACGTGGCGCTGAAGGCGCTGGGAATCGGGCCGGGCGACGAGGTCGTGACCACGCCGCGCACCTTTCTGGCCTCGGCGTCGTGCATCGTCACGGCGGGCGCCGTGCCTGTGTTCGCGGACGTCGACCGCGACAGCCAGAACATCACGGCCGACACCATCCGCGCCGTTCTGACGCCCAGGACGCGCGCGATCATCTGCGTGCATCTGGGCGGCATGCCCTGCGACATGGATCCGATCATGGCGTTGGCGGAGGAGCGCGGGCTGAAGGTCATCGAGGACTGCGCCCAGGCGCACGGCGCGCGGTACCGCGGCCGCTCAGTGGGATCGATCGGCCACGTGGGGGCCTGGTCCTTCTGTCAGGACAAGATCATGACCACCGGCGGCGAAGGCGGAATGGTCACCACCAACGACCCTGACCTTTGGAGCTTCATGTGGTCATACAAGGACCACGGCAAGAGCTGGGAAGGCGTCTACGAGCGCGCCCATCCGCCCGGACCGCGGCTGGTCCACGACAGCTTCGGCACCAACTGGCGCATGATCGAGATGCAGGCCGCCATCGGCCTGATCCAGCTGGAACGCATGGCCGGCTGGACGGCGCGGCGGACGAAGATCGCGCTGAAGCTGGCTGAAGCCTGCGGACGGCATGACCTGCTGCGCGTGCCGCCCGTCCCGGCCCACGTGGATCACGCCTGGTACCGCTTCTACGCCTTCGTTCGGCCGGAACGGCTGGCCGATGGCTGGACGCGGGACCGGATCGTCGATGAGATCACGGCACGGGGCGTGCCCTGCCTGCATGGCTCGGCTTCGGAAGTGTATCTGGAGCGCGCCTTCGACGGCACGGGCTGGCGGCCGCCGCAACGGCTGCCCGCGGCGCGCGAGCTCGGCGAGACGGCGGTCTGCTTCCTGACCCATCCCACGCTGACCGACGAAGAGATCGACAGGACGGTCCGGGCGATCGACGAGGTCGCGGCGCTCGCGCAGCGCTGAAAAGGCGAACATTCTTGAAGTCGACACGTGCGACGCGCATAAGCCGCGCGTTGCCGGGCCGCCGCCCTGGGGGAACGCCACAGTGCACGTCGCCGTCGCCAAGCTGATCGTCCGCGCGGCCGTTCGCCTGCTCGCCCTGACCTTCGCGTACAGCATCGCCAAGTACGGCGACGTGGGCCCACTGCGCGCCCTGCAGACGGTCGAGGCCATCGGTCCGTACATGCTGGTCTTCCTCGCCCTGGGGCTGGCCTTCGACATCGCCATGCGCAGCTGGCGGAAATCGTGGCGCTTCACGTCGCTGAAGGACGTCCTGACGCTGGCGCAGGCTTCGACCGTCGTCGCGCTGGCGCTGCTGCTGGTGGTCTTCACCATGGACCGCGGCGAGGCCCTGCCCCGCTCGGCCTTGCTGCTGACCTGGCTTCTGGACGTGGGGATCGCCGGCGGCCTGCTGATGCTGCGACGGGCGGCATATGAGAACACGCTCGCCGACATCTTCCACCCGCTGCTGGGCCGCCCCGCCCCGCCGCGGCAGGCGCTGATGCTGATCGGCAGCCTGGAGTCGGCGGACTCCTTCCTGCGCGATCTGAACCGCGAGAGCGCGCCGAAATACTACGCCGCCGGCCTGATCGCCGCGCATGCGGGCGACGTCCGGCACGAGGTCCGCGGCGTGCGCGCGCTCGGCAGCGTCGAGGACGCCCCGCGCATTCTGGACGACTTCGCCCAAGGCGAGGGCGAGCGCGCGGTTCTGTTCCTGGACGGTGCGCCGGCGCCGGCCGATCTGGACGCCGAACTGCTGGCCAGACTCCGCGCCCGCAAGGTGCGGTTGGTGCGCCTGAACCGGATGACCGAGCTCGACACCGCCATCGGCGCGCTGTCGCTGCGGGAACTGGACTTCAACGAGCTGCTGGCGCGGCCGCCGGTCCATCTGGACCGGGAGCGCATGCGCCGGCTGATCACCGGCAAGCGGGTGCTGGTCACCGGGGCGGGCGGCAGCATCGGCTCGGAAATCTGTCGGCAGGTCGCCGGCCTGTCGTGCGCCCACGTCACGCTCGTCGACAACTCCGAGTTCGCGCTGTTCCGGATCGAGCAGGAAATCGCCGACGCCTTTCCGACGCTGTCGCGCTCCGCGCGACTTTGCGACGTCCGCGACGGCGCGCGGCTGCGCGCTTTCATGACGGCTGAGGCCCCTGAGATCGTCTTTCACGCCGCGGCCCTGAAGCACGTGCCGCTGATGGAGGCGCATCCCAGCGACGCCGTTCTGACCAATGTGATGGGCAGCGCCAACGTAGCCGACGCCGCCGTGGCGGCCGGCGCGTCGAACTTCGTCTTCATCTCGACCGACAAGGCCGTCGATCCGCCGAACGTCATGGGCGCGACCAAGCGTCTGGCGGAGCGCGCCGTCTGTCAGCGCCGGCGCGCCGGCGGCCCGCGCATCAACGTCGTCCGGTTCGGCAACGTCCTGGGCTCGGCGGGATCGGTCGTGCCGACCTTCCTGAACCAGATCGGCCGCGGCGGCCCGGTGACGCTGACGCACCCCGACATCGAACGCTATTTCATGACCATTCCGGAGGCGGTGCAGCTGGTCCTGCACGCCACGGCCAAGTCGGCCTTCGACGACGTGGAGGGCGTGCTGGTGCTGGACATGGGCGAGCCGGTGAAGATCATCGAACTGGCCCGCCGCCTGATCGAACTTCACGGCAAGACGCCCGGCGTCGACGTCGAGATCCGCGTCACCGGCCTGCGCCCCGGTGAGAAGATGACGGAGGCGCTGGTGGACGTGACCGAGACCGCCCGCCACTGCGATCCGGGAGTCATGGAGGTCATCGACGCCAACGGAGCCGTCACCCTGTCGGATGCGGAGATGCGCCGGCTCGAGACGGCCGCCCGCGAGGGAGACGACGCGCGCGTGAAGACGATGATCTTCGAGATCCTGACCCAGCTGCGGACCCCGCAAAAGGGGAAGGTGCGGCCTCTGCGCCGCGCCTGACGTTCGCCGCTCGCGCGTCACGGAAGTATGGGGTAAGGGCATCGACACGCCACGCGGCGATCGGTGGGAATTGAGCGGACACGTCTATGTGGGATGACAATATCGGCGCTCGCCGCGGAGATCCGCGCTCGCCGACGATGACCGGACGCCCGGACGCCGCGCCGGAGCTTGAGTTCGACTTCGCCCAGTACTGGCGCATCGCGGTCAAGCACCGGCTGGTGATCATCGGCGCCTTCGTGGCGACGATCCTGATCGCGCTGGCGCTGACCATGGTCATGACGCCGATCTACACGGCGTCGGCCACCCTGCAGATCGATCGCGAGAGCGTCCGCGTGCTGGACTCCAGCGACGAGCAGCCGCGCGAGTCGATGATGTTCGGCGAGGAGTTCTTCCAGACGCAGTACGGCCTGCTGGAGAGCCGTTCGCTGGCCGAGCGGGTCATCGACAGCCTGGGGCTGGCCTCGTCGGACGCCTTCATCGAAGCCATGGGCGCCACCCCGCCCGAGCGGGGCGACCGCTCGGCGGCGGAATTCGCGGCGATTCGGCGGGAGATCGTCATCGGGCTGGTTCGGGGCAATTTCTCGGTGTCCCCCACGCGGGGGTCGCGCCTGGTGGTGATCTCGTTCGACAGCCCCGATCGTGCGCTGTCGGCCCGCCTGGCCAACGCCTATGCCGAGAACTTCATCCAGGCCAACCTGGACCGCCGCTTCGAGTCCGCGTCGTACGCCCGCGAGTTCCTTGAGGAACAAATCACCCAGACCAAGTCCAAGCTCGAGGAGGCGGAGCGGGCGCTGGTCGACTATGCGTCGAACCAGGGGATCATCAATCTGACGGAATCCGCGGATGGCGAGGGCCAGACCCAGTCGCTGTCGGGCACCAATCTTTCGGCGCTGAACGCCTCGCTGGCGGAGGCCCGCGCGGCCCGCATCGCCGCCGAGCAAAGGTGGCGTCAGGCGCGCTCCGCGCCCCTGCTGAGCCTGCCGGAAGTGCTGCAGAGCCCCGCGATCCAGCGGCTTCAGGAAGAGCGCGCCCGGCTGGACGCCCAGTATCAGCAGAACGCCAGCGTCTACCAGGCCGACTGGCCGGCCCAGCGTCAGCTGCGCAGCCAGATCGAGGAACTGGACCGGCAGATCACGCAGCTGGCCCGCGGGGTCCTGAACTCCATCCAGGGCCAGTACGTCGTCGCGGCCAACAACGAGCGCGCGCTGGCCGCCCAGGTCGAGGGCCTGAAGGACGAGGTCCTGGACCTGCGCGACCGCAGCGTCCAGTACAACATCCTGTCGCGCGAGGTGGACACCAGCCGCTCGCTCTATGACGCCCTGCTGGAGCGCTACAAGGAAGTGGGCGTGACGGGGACGGTCGCGGCCAACAACATCTCCATCGTCGATCGGGCGCAGGTTCCGGACGCGCCGTCGAAGCCCGACCTGATCACGAACCTGATCCTGGCGGCGCTGATCGGCGCGGGTCTCGGCGCCTTGGCCGCGCTGATCCTCGAAGCCCTGGACGAGACGCTGGCGACGCCGGAGGATGCGGAAAGCAAGCTGCACCTGCCCATCCTCGGCGTCATTCCGCTGCTGCCGCGCGACCAGACGCCGCGCGAGGCCCTGGGCGACGTCCGATCTCCCTTCTCGGAAGCCTATTACTCGCTGCGCACCGCGCTGCAGTTCTCGTCGGCGGACGGCGTGCCCTCCAGCATTCTCGTGACCAGCTCGCGGCCCGCGGAAGGGAAGTCCACGACGGCTTACGCCACGGCGTTGAACCTCGCCCGCATCGGCAAGCGCGTCGTCCTGATCGACGGCGACCTTCGCAACCCGTCCATGCACCGCATCGTGGGCGTGGAAAACGCCGCGGGCATGAGCAACCTGCTGGCGGGCGCCGCGACGCTGGCGCAGGTGGTGCAGGCGACGTCGGAACCGAACCTCGGCATCGTGCCGTCCGGGCCCTTGCCCCCCAACCCCGCCGAGCTGTGGGGCGGCGACCGGCTGCGCGCCATCCTGGCCGACATGCGCGACGAGGTGGATCACGTCGTGATCGACGGCCCGCCCGTGCTGGGCTTCGCCGACGCGCCGCTGCTGGCCACGGCCGTGGGCGGCACCGTGTTCGTGCTGGAATCGCGCGGCACGCGTCGCGCCCAGGCGAGGGGCGCCCTGCGCCGCCTGACCATGGGCAGCGGTCGACTGCTGGGCGGGGTGCTGACCAAGTTCAACACCAAGGCGACCCAGTACGGCGGATACGACTACGCGTACGACTACAACTACGGCGCGGATCGATCCGACAAGAGGCGGAACAAGGGCTCCTGATGCCGTCCGAACGGGCCGCGAAAGCCGCCTCGGGCGCGAAGGGCTGGGCGCCCTACGTCCTCGTGGCCCTGCTGATCTGGCTGGCGTGGCAGATCGTCGTGGCGCTGCTGGTGCAGCGGGCCCCGGTCGAGGCGGCGATCCGCGTCGCGCCGGGCTCGCCGGCGGTGCTGAGCCGCGCGGCCGAGGCCGAGTTCGTCGCCGGCCGCAACGATCAGGCGCGCGATCTGGCCGAACTGGCGCTCAGGTCCTCGCCGTTCGACGTGCGCGCCCTGCGGGTCTTGGGGCTGGCGATCGCGAAGGAAGACGAGGCCGCCGCCGATCCGATCCTGACCCTGGCCGGGAACTGGAGCCTGCGGGACGATCCTTCGCATGCCTGGTTGATGACGCGCCGTCTGCGGCAGGGCGACTACGTCGGCGCCTTCGGACACGCCGACGCGCTGGCTCGACGTCGGCCCGAGCTTTGGCCGGGCATCTTCCGCCTGTTCACCACGGCCGCCGCCGAAGACCCGCGCGCGGTTCCGGCGTTGCTGCAGCGGATCGCGGCCCATCCGCCCTGGCGAAACGAGTATCTGGGCGTGCTGCGGAGCGACCCGCGCGGGCCGCAGGTCCAGGCGGCGATCGTTCTGGGACTGAACGACGGACCGGGCCGGCTGCGCGACCCGGAGCTGCAGCTGATCTACCGCGACTGGCTGGACGCCGGGCGACTTCCGGGCCTGATCGAGCTGCGCCGGCGCAGCGGCCGGCCCGCGCCGGGACTGCACGACGGCGGTTTCGACGGCCTGCCCGCACCGGCGCCGTTCGGCTGGCAGCTGGAGCAGAACCCGGGGGTGGTCGCGACCCTGTCGCAGGACGAGGACCGAGGCGGCATCCTCTACGTCGAGACCGACGGCTTCCGGGGGCAGACGGTGGCGTCGCAGCTGTTGCTCCTTCCGGCGGGCGCAGGCCGGCTCACCTTCCGCTCGCGTGTCGAGTCAGGCGTCGAAGACTCCCGCCTGCGCTGGACACTCGCCTGCGTCGAATCCGGCGCGCCGCTGGCGCAGCAGATCGTGCCCGTCTCCGCCGACTGGCGGGACGTGAGCGTCGCCTACGACGTTCCCGGCAGCGGCTGCACGGCCCAGTGGCTGAAGCTCGAAACCACCTCCGGCCCGCGGAGGACGTTCATCGCCGCTTCCTTCGACCGCGTCGCCGTCTTCGCCGGAGGCGCACGATGAGGGCCCGAAGGTCCGGCGCATCCGTGTGGGATCGGATCCCCGGCGGCAAACTCGGCGCCGGCGTCGCGGTCCTGATCGTGCTGGCCGTGCTGCTGGGCGGCGCCTCGAGAGGCAACGCGCTGCGGCTGAGCCTGCTGGAACTGGCCAGCCTGCCCCTCTTGGGAGTCGCCCTGATCCGGCTGTGGACCGACGGCAGCTGGCGACGGCATCGCTTCGCCCTGGCTCTTGCGGCGGCGGCGGCGGCCGTGCCGCTGATCCAGCTGATCCCCCTGCCCCCCGGCATTTGGCAGTCCCTGCCCGGACGCGAACAGGCGGTTCTGGCGCTGGAGGTCGCGGGCCTGCAGCCCGGCTGGTCGCGTTACAGCCTCACCCCGGACCTGACGTTGCGAAGCGCCCTGGCTCTATTGCCGCCGATGTCCGTCTTTCTCGCCGTGCTGGCCCTGCCGAGGGATCCGGGACGAGACGCCGCCCGGCTGTGGATCGGGCTGACGGTCGCCGGCCTGACGCTGGGAATCGCCCAGGTCGCCGTCGGGGCGGCGGCGCTTCACCCTTGGCCGACCTCCGAGGCCGGCGAGATGACCGGCTTCTTCGCCAACCGAAACCATTTGGCGACGATGGTGCTGACCGCCCTGCCCTTCTGCGGCCTGATGATCGGACGACGACTGCGTCGGGGCGACGACGGCCGCGCCGCCCTGTGGCTCTGGGCTGGCGTCGCCGCCCTGCTGGCGGCTCTGACGCTGGCCATCCAGTCGCGGGCGGGGGTCGTCCTGTTGCTGCCGATCCTGGCGCTGTCGGCCCTGGTGGCGCACATGGCCAGCGGCCGCGCCTTCCCCGGGCCGAAAGTTCTGGCGGTCCTCGCCGCGGGCTTCGTCGGCGTGGCGGCGCTGGGCTGGTTCGGCGGAGCGGCCGTGCTCGACCGCTTCCAGTCCGAAGAGGCGGAGCGACGGCTGGAGAACTGGCCCCTGATCGTCGAGGCGGCGCAGACGCACCTGCCCGCCGGCGCCGGAATGGGATCGTTCGACCGCGTGTTCCGGACGGTGGAGCCGCTGGAGGACCTGGACGCGACCTACTTCAACAGCGCGCACAACGACTACCTCGAGACGTGGCTCGAGGCGGGCTGGCTGGCGACGGCGATCCTGATCGCCTTTCTGATCTGGTTCGGGCGCCGGGTGCTTGAGCTGTGGCGCGATCCGCGGTCGCACGGTCGCGCGGCCCCGGCCGCCGCGGTCGCCATCGTCGCCGTGCTGGTGCACTCCGCCGTGGACTATCCGCTCCGCACGGTGACGCTGACGGTGCTGTTCGCGCTGTGCTGCGCCCTACTGGAGCGTAGGGCCGACCCGGCGCGCCGGGAACGGCGCTGAAGGACTGGCGCGCACGACGCGGGGGGCATAGGACCCTTGCATGACCCACACCGCGCCCGTCCTCGTCACCGGATCCGCAGGGTTCATCGGCTCGCACGTGGCGCTGCGGCTGCTGGAGCGCGGCGAGCGGGTCGTCGGCGTGGACGACCTGAACGCCTATTACGATCCGGAACTGAAGCGGGCGCGCCGGGCGCGATTGCTGGCGCACGCCGGATACGAAGACAACGAGCTGGATCTGGCGGACCGGTCCGGCATGGCCGCCTTGTTCGACCGCTACCGGCCCCGCCGCGTCGTCCACCTCGGGGCCCAGGCCGGCATCCGCTACAGCGTCGAGGCGCCTGAGAGCTACGTCGACTCCAACGTGGTGGGCTTCCTGACCGTGCTGGAGGGCTGCCGCGCGGTGCAGGCCGAACATCTGGTGTTCGCCTCGACCAGCTCCGTGTTCGGAGCCAACACCGCCCTGCCGTTCGACGTGGAGCAGGCGACCTCACACCCGCTGAATCTCTATTCGGCGACCAAGCTGGCCAATGAGTCTATGGCCCACGCCTACGCCTACGTCTTCGGCATCCCGTGCACGGGACTGCGGTTCTTCACCGTCTACGGCCCGTGGGGCCGGCCCGACATGGCGCTGTTCAAGTTCACCCGGTCGATCCTGAATGGCGAGCCCATCGACGTGTACGGCGAAGGCCGGATGGAACGGGACTTCACCTTCATCGACGACATCGTCGACGGCGTGATCGCGGCCCTGGACGACGTTCCGGAACGCGACCCCTCGTGGCGGTCGGAGCAGCCTTCGCCCGCCAGCAGCGGCGTGGCGCCGTGGCGGCTGCTGAACCTCGGCGCCGGACGCCGCGAGCCGCTGATGCGATACATCGAGGTGCTGGAAGCCAGGCTGGGTCGCAAGGCGATCCTGAACTCCCTGCCCGTCCAGCCCGGAGAGATGGTGCGCACCGAGGCCGGGCTGGCGCAGACCGAAGCGGCGCTGGGCTACCGACCCGGCGTGTCGATCGACGAGGGGGTCGGTCGGTTCGTGGACTGGTATCGCGGCTACTACGGCGTCTGATGGCGACTGGACCCCGCCGCACGGGGCTGTTACCCGTCCGGACGGCCCCACGGGCGTCGAATTCGGCAGGCAGCCTGCCCGAATCCGCAGCGGGGCGGCCTTAAGGATATGATGATGCGTCTGCTGCTTCTCGTCCTCGCCGCGCTGGCCGTCACGGCCTGCAGCACCACGCCCCGTCGTGACCCGTCCCAGACAACGGCGGCCACCGTGGTCGACCCCTTCGCCATGGCGGCGGCCGACGGCCCCGAGGCGACGGGCGAATATCGCATCGGCGCGACCGACAAGCTGAGCGTGACGGTGTTTCAGGTGCCGGACCTGAGCTTTCCGGAGATCGTGGTCGACGCCTCCGGCAACATCCAGATGCCCATGATCGGGTCCGTGCAGGCCGCCGGCCTTACGCCCAACCAACTGTCCGGCGACATCGCGCGCCGCCTGGGCGAACGCTATCTGCGCAATCCGCAGGTCACGGTGACCGTCAAGGAAGCCGCCAGCCAGAAGGTCACCGTCGACGGCGCCGTGAAGCGTCCCGGCGTCTACGAGATGCGCGGCCGGACCACCCTGTTGCAGGCCGTGGCCATGGCGGAAGGCCCCGCCCCGGCTGCGGACATTCAGAGCGTAGCCGTGTTCCGCACGGTCGGAGGACAGCGCATGGTCGCCGTGTTCGACCTCGCCGCGATCCGCAACGGCGCCGCCAGCGATCCCGTCCTCCTCGGCGACGACGTGGTGGTGGTCGACACTTCGCGCCTCAACGCGACGCTGCGGGAGGCGATCGCCACCCTGCCCGCCCTGTCCATCTTCACTCTGCTGTGACGCCATGATGCGCGAGGCGGCGCTGGCGATCGCCCTGCCGCTGACCGTGGCGGCGTGCGCCGCGGACGGCGGCAGCTCGCAGCCGCAAGCCCTGGCCGAAGGGCCTGCCGAGCGGCTTGAGGGCATCGCCGACATGGATCGCCGCGTGATCGGCGTCTTCCACCGTCTGATCGTGGCCAACGTGGACGCCTGTCCCGACAAGGGCTGGACCGCCGGGTGGAGTGTGCACGCCGCCAACCAGTATGACGGCGCCCTGCGCGACGTGCTTGTCGCCGAGGGGCTGGAGGGGGACCTGCCGGCGGTTTCCGCGATGGCTCCGAGCGGGCCCGCCGCCCGGGCGGGCCTTTCCCGGGGGGATGTGATCGTCGGCGTCGACGGCGTCCGCCTGGCGCCGGGCCAGACCGCCGGGCGCGCGCGGTACGAGGGCGTGGAGGCGAACTTGAAGACGATCGACGCCGCCCTGGCCGACGACGGGCCCGTGGTGCTCGCCGTCCGGCGGCAGGGGGTCGAGCGCGAGGTACGGATGATTCCCCAGGCGGCATGCGACTACGACGTGCATCTCGACGTGTCGGACGAGCTGAACGCGCGGGCGAACGGCTCGTCGGTTCACGTCTCCAGCGCTCTGGTTCGTTTCGCGACGAGCGACGACGAACTGGCCGTGATTCTCGGCCACGAACTGGCGCACAATGTGCTGGAGCACCGCGAAATCCTTGATCGCGAGGCGCCCGCGCGGCGGGTCTTCGGCAATCTCGCCGTGGCGCCGGGCCGGCTGGAGCGCGCCGAGCGGGACGCCGACCGCACGGGGCTGCAGCTCATGGCGCGCGCCGGCTTCGCCTACGACGTGGCGCCGGGGTTCTGGCGTCGGTTCGGGGAGGCGAACTGGCGCGTGCGTTGGGCCCAGTGGGGCCACCCGTCCGCCGCCGTCCGCGCAGCGCAGCTTGACCAGGTCGTGGCGGAAATCCGGGGAACCGCCCCGCTGGGCGGGAGTTTGACGCAGTGACTGCGGTCGCTCCGTGCCCCCCTCAAGCGGTGCCGTAAGGCCACAAGGGCACCCTTGGTTGAGCGAAATCAGTGGAAAAACGCTTGCCTTCCGCAACCGGTGGCGAGTAGAAGCATTCTCGGAAACGCGCGGACCAACCGCGCCAACTCAAAGTTTTGAAGGGGATTCAGATGCGTAAGACGATCGCCGCCGTTTCGGTCGGTCTGCTGCTGGTCGCTGGCCAAGCCGCCGCCGCCGGCTCCAACACCGCCGTCGCTCGCGTGGGCGACCGCGTCGGCGCCTCGGCCGACGGCTCCAACGAGTTCGCCGGCATCCCGCTGGCCGTGCTCCTGATCGGCGGCGCCGTTCTGGCCACCGCGATCGTGGTCGCCACGGACGACGACGGCGAAAGCGCCTAAGTCGGTTCCTCGCGGCTGAGGCCGCGTACGACGACATCGAAGCCGACGAGCGATCCGCTCGTCGGCTTTTCGTCGTTGCCGCCGATGGGATCAGCCGCCTTCGAAGACGGCGCCGTAGTCGTCGTTGGCGCGCGCGAAGTCGGCCATTCGACCCACGTCCACCCAGTACCCCTCTGCGCGGTGTGACCGCACCCCCCGTCCCGAATCGATCAGGGCCTGCAGCAGCTGGGGCATGTCGAAGGCGCTGCCCCGGGGCACGAGCTCCAGCGCGGGTCGTGACAGGGCGTAGACGCCCGCGTTGATGCGATGGACGAAGCTGGGCTTCTCCTCGATCGCCAAAACTCGCCCTTCATCGGCGCGCACCACGCCGAACGGCACCTGCATCTCATAGTCCCGGACCACCACCGTGGCCGCGGCCCCCGAGGCCTGATGCCCGTCCAGCACCTGGCCGTAGTCGAGCTTGGCCAGGACGTCGCCGTTGGTCACGAGGATCGGGCCCGGCTCGTCCTCCGGGAGAAGCGACAGGGATCCGCACGTTCCGAGAGGCTGGCTTTCGCGCAGGTAGCGGACGTCGAGCCCGCGCGCCGAGCCGTCGCCGAAATGGCCCTCGATCTGCTCGCCGCGATAGTTGATGGACAGGAAGATGCGCCGGAAGCCCTGCGCCGCGAAGGCGTCGACCACGGTGTCGAGCATGGGTCTCGGCCCGACCTTCAGCATCGGCTTGGGCGTGTCCCGGGTCAGGTCGCCCAGCCGCGTTCCCTTGCCTCCCGCCATGATGACCACGGCGTTGGGCCGGTCCGGCATCTCCAGAAAATCGGCCAGCGTCGACAGGCCGGCGATGTGGCCGGCGGCGTCGATCAGGGGCAGCTGCCGCAACTTGCGCGACCGCAGCAGGCCGAGGCGCGACGCGGCGTCCATGTCTGCGGGGGCGCTGGCGGGATTCGGATTGGCGAAGGCGCCGCAGGGGCCGTCCAGATCCTCTCCCCGAATCAGGGCGCGGCGGATGTCGCCGTCGGAAAGCGTGCCCAGCAGCCGACGCTCCGCGTCGACCACCAGCGCCATGCCGACTCCCGTCGCGTCGATGTTCCGCAGGGCGTCGCGAAGCGTCGCGTCGGGCGCGATGAGGGTGCGTTCCCAGTGCTTCACCGCAGTTCCTCCGGGTCCAACGCCTCGTCCGGCACATAGGGTCGGGTCGCCGCGCGATCGGCGACGTCCCACCAGCACATGGGCGACAACCCATCGGCGGGCCGCTTGGCGGTCACTGCGTCGGCCGTCCAGACCTCGCCCGCCGACACCGCGCGCGACGCCACGAGAGATCGTCGCGCGATCGGCCGATTCGGCAGTTCGACGGGAGAGGGTGATTTCACCCCGTCGCCCAGCGCCGCCTCGACGTCGCGGATGGCGCGGACCAGCGCGGCCAGCTCGCCCGGCTCCAGGGATGCGGCATGATCCGGCCCCGGCCGACTTCGACTGAGGGTGAAGTGCTTTTCGATCACCCTCGCGCCCAGCGCGACGGCCGCCGTGGACACCGCGATCCCCAAGGTGTGATCCGAATAGCCGATCGGCACGCCGAACGCCTCGCCCATAGAGACCATGGCCCGCAGGTTCACCGCCGAGGGAGGCGCGGGGTACTGCGTCGTGCACTGCAGGACGGTGACGCGTTTCGCGAGGGCCGCGCGACCGTGCGCGGAGGCGAAGGCGGCCTCGCAGTCGGCCAGTCCCGACGGGTCGCCGTCTCGCGTCAGACCGAAGGCGATGACGCCGAGCGCTTGCCGCACCTCCGCCAGATCGGCCATGCCGGTGGAGACGAAGAGAGGGCGACCGGTCCGCGCGGCCGCCAGCAGCATCGGCCCCCAGGTCAGGTCTCCGGAGGGGATCTTGATCGCGGGCACGCCCATCCCGTCCAGCAGGGCCAGACCCTCCATGTCGAAGGCCGTCGACATGAAGTCGACCCCCCTCGTCCGGCAGCGCTCGGCGATCTGGCGATGCGCCGCCTCCGAAAGTTCGAGCCGGCGAAGCATGTCGGCCTGCCCACCGGCCTCACCCGTGTTGGCCGCCTGATAGTCGGCCTTCGCCGCCCGGCGGGTGACCAGCGCGTCGGCGCGGAAGGTCTGGAATTTGACGGCGTCGGCGCCCGCCTCCGCCGCGACGTCGACCAGGGTCAGGGCGTCGTCGACCGACCCGTCGTGGTTCACGCCGGCTTCGGCGACGATGAAGACGCGATCAGCCATGGCCGGGCTCCGCATCCACGAACGGTTTGCGCAACAGGGCGTCGCGGGAGGGCGCGTCCCTGAGGAGAGCGACGATGCGCGGCACCGATCGGCCGTCGCCGTACGGATTGACCATCGCGTCGGAACCCAGCTTTTCGGCGGCGGCCAACGCCGCAAGGATCGCGTCCGGCTCGGCCCTTGACCACACGACGCTGGGTCCCGCGAGGCGGCCCGACTGGCGCAGGCCGACGTCCACCGTCGGCACGCCCAGCGTCGGGACCTCGGCCAGGCCCGATGACGAGTTGCCGATGACCGCCCGGCATCGCGCGGCCAGCGCCGGGTAGGCCTCGCCGAGCGCGGTGCAGACGCGGGCATTTTCCCGACCCGTCGCCCACTGCCGGATGCGGCGTCGGACGACCTCGCCGCCGGGGTCGGCGTTCGGCGCGGTGAACCAGATCGTCCAGCCCTCGCCGAGACGGCCGAGCGCCGTGAGAAGTCCCTCCAGCTCCCCCGCGCCGCGGTCAGGCTGAAGCGTGACGGGGTGGAAGGTGACGAGCAGGTTCCGGTCGCCCAAGGGGGCGCCGAGGCGACGCTCAAGTTCCGCCTCGGGCATTCGCGCCGATTTCGCCAGTCCGTCGAGCGCCGGATTGCCGACGACGTGGACCCTTTCGGGCGCCTCGCCCATCTGCCGCAGGCGTCTGGCGGCCGGCTCGTGGAAGACGAAATGCAGGTGCGACAGCTTGGTCAGGGCGTGACGAAAGCCGTCGTCCATGGCGCCTTCGGTGACGTCTCCCCCGGAAAGGTGAGCCAGAGGCACGCCCCCCAGGATCGCACTTTGCGCCGCCGCCAGCGTCTCGAACCGGTCGCCCAGCAGGATCAGCAGATCCGCCGGATCGTCGCTGAGCGCGCGCGCCGTGCCTTCCATGACGCGGGCGGCGCGGGCCGCGGGCGTCCCGTGGCCCCAAGCCACGCGGGCGGCGACGGGCACGCCGGCGGCTTCGACCGCCGCCATCGTCAAGCCCTGATCGGGATCGAGATGGCCGCCGGTCGCGATGACGCCGAAGTCGAAGCCCCGTTCGGCCGCAAGGGCGCGGGCCAACGGCGCCAGAATGTTCCAATCCGCGCGGCCGGTCGTCAGCAGGCGCAGACGCTTCACCGCCGGGCCTCCTCGACGCCGCGCCCGGGGTCCGTCAGCCTGAGCGGAACGGTCGATTCGGCGCGCGACAGCACAGGAAGCCCCACATGCGCATCGCCATACTGGGAACCGGCGCCCTGGCCCGGGAGGTCGCAGCCTTGGCCCTCGATCAGGTAGGCGCGGAGGCCGCCGACGTCGGCGAACCGGTCGTGTTCGTGCCCAGGGACGCGGCCGACGTCGCGCCGCTCGCCGGGCATTCCCTGCGTGCTCTGGCCGAGCTTGAAGACGATCGGGAGCTGGTCATCGCCGTCGGTGATCCCGCCCTGCGCCGCCGGATCGCGGAGGGCGAGGCGGCGGGCCGGCGGTTCGCCACCGTGATGGCGGACACGGCGCGGCGCCGCGGCCGCAGCGACATCGGCGAAGGCGCCGTGCTGTGCGACGGGGTGGTGGTCACCGACGACGTCCGCATCGGCCGACACTTCCTTGCGAACCCGCACGCCTGCGTGATGCATGACTGCGTGATCGGCGACTTCGTGACCCTGGCTCCGGGGGCGATCGTGAACGGCAACGTCGAGATCGGCGACGGCGCCTACATCGGCGCGGGCGCCGTGATTAAACAGGGCGCGCCGGGACGGGCGATGCGCATCGGGCCGGGCGCCGTGGTCGGCATGGGCGCGGTCGTGACCCGCGACGTGCCCGCGGGTGAGACGGTCGTCGGCAATCCGGCCCGCCCCCTGAAGCGCTGAGATCGAGACCGGCGGCCGGCTCACAGCACGTATTCTCCGGGCCTGTAGGCAGCCAGATTGGCCGGATCACGGAACCAGGCGACCGTCTTCTCCAGCCCGCGGACGAAGCCTTCGCGGCCGGCGTGCTCAGGCGCCCAGCCGGTCAGGGCGCGCATCCGCGAGGAATTGCTGAACAGGCGCTCGACCTCGGACAGGGCGGGGCGCAGGCGGGCGTCGTCCGCGTCGATCTCCACCCTGCGCCCCATGACCTCTGCGATCAGGGCGGCGAGATCGCCGATGGATATCTCGAACTCCGAACCGACGTTGACCACCTGTCCGACCGCGGCGTCGCAGGCGGCCAGCGCAGGGAAGGCGGCAGCGGTGTCGTGCACGAAGGTGAAATCACGCGTGGGGTGCAGGGCGCCCAGCCGGACGCGGTCGGCGCCGGCGGCGATCTGGGTGATGACCGTCGGGATGACGGCACGGGCCGACTGGCGCGGGCCGTAGACGTTGAAGGGCCGGATCACCGTCACCGGCGTGCCGAACGCGGCGTGGAAGCTGAGCGCGATCTGGTCGGCCCCGATCTTGGTCGCCGAATAGGGCGACTGGCCCTGAAGCGGGTGCTCCTCCGTCATCGGCACGAAGCGGGCGGTGCCGTAGACCTCGCTGGTCGAGGTGACGAGGACGCGCTCGGTCCCCAGCTCGCGCGCCGCCTGCACCACGTTCAGCGTGCCGCGCACGTTGGTGTCCACATAGGCGTCGGGCGAGGAATAGCTGTAGGGAATCGCGATCAGGGCCGCGAGATGCAGCACCACCTCGCAGTCGCGCATGGCGTCGCGCATGCCGTGGGGATCGCGGACGTCTCCGGCGACGAACTCCACCCCGTCCAGCGCGCCCGGCGCGGCGCGGTCCAGCCAGCCGCGCGTGCCGAGGCTGTTGTACTGAACCATCGCCCGCACGCGATGACCGTCGGCGACCAGCCGCTCGACCAGATGCGAGCCGATGAAGCCGTCGGCCCCGGTTACCAGGATGCGCTTGCCGTTGAGGTCCATCGATCTTCCGCAGGGGTTCCGGGACGCGGAACCGTCGGCCGATGGTGACCGAACATGGTAAACGAGCGACGAAGACGGGCGCGTTGCGCGGTCCCATCCGCGCTGCTTCAATGGCTTTCCAGTTTGCGTCCCGCGAGGCCCGCTTGAGCTCCGAACCCCCGCTTCCTTCGGAGCGCCTCCACGCCTGGTTGCTGCGATCCGCATATCCGCTTTGGTCGACGGCGGGCGTCGATGCCGAAGGCGGATTTTTCGAAAAGCTGGACGCCGCCGGTGAGCCGGTGCGCGGACCGCGGCGGGCGCGGGTGCTGGGTCGGCAGATGTACAGCTTCGCGCGGGCGACCGCGCTGGGCTGGGACGGCGACTCACGAGGCATGGTCCGGCATGGGCTTGCCGCCCTGCCCCGCTTCCTGCGGGACGACGGGCTGGCGCACGCCCGGGTCGACGACGCCGGCACGCCGATCGATGAGCCGATCGACCTGTACGATCAGGCCTTCGTGCTGTTCGGCCTGGCTCACGCCCTGACCTTCGCCGAGGATCCGACAGCGGTCGTGGAGACGGCACGGCGCATGCGCGGGGCACTGCAGTCGCACGCCCATGTCAGCGGCGGCTTCGAGGAGGCCGTGCCGCGCACCCTGCCGCTGAAGGCAAATCCGCACATGCACCTGCTCGAGGCGGGACTTGCCTGGGGCGAGGTCGAGGGCCGGCCGGACGGCGCGGCCTGGGACGCCTTCGCGGACGGACTGGCGGAGCTGGCGATGGCGCGGTTCGTCGATCCGGACACGGGGGCGGTGCATGAGTTCTATGACGGCGACTGGACCCGGCTGGCCGGCGCGCAGGAGATCGTCGAGCCCGGGCACCAGTTCGAATGGGGCTGGCTGCTGACGCGGTGGGGCGCGGCCCGGGGCCGGGCGGACGCCACGGCGGCCGGCGCGCGGCTGATCGACCTTGGCGAGGCGCATGGTCTGGACGCGGGAACTGGCGTGACGGCGGGCGAGCTGGACGGGGCGCTCACACCCCGCCCCTTCCATGCGCGGCTGTGGGCGCAGGGGGAGCGGATCAAGGCCTGGGCGCAGGCGGCGATGCGGGCGCCGGAGCCGGCACGGCGCGCACTGGCGCTGGAACGCATGGAAGCGGCGGCGGGCGCGCTGGAACTGTTCCTGAAGGGTCCGCCTCCGGGGGCGTGGCGCGACCGCATGGGACCGGACCGGACGATCATCGAGGAGGCCGCTCCGGCAAGCAGCCTGTACCACATCGTCGGCGCCGTGGAGGAAGCCGCGCGGGCGCGCGGGCGTCTCTAGGTCGGAACGGCGGGCGCGGGCGCCGGCGCGGCCAGCATGCCGGGCACGCTGCCCGGCGGGTTCATCGTCACCATGTCCTTGAGAAAGCCGTTGGGGCTGAGTGTCTCGTGCGAAGGCGTGCGCAGGCCCAGCCGTTGAGCCACGTCGGCGACGAAGGCGATGCAGTTGCGCTTGTTCAGATTGTAGCGCGAGCCCTCAGGCGTGCCCCACCAGTCGATGCGGGCGCTGATCTGGCGGAAGGCCTCGTCGGAAATCTCGACGCTGAGGTAGGGCACGCCCTCGGCCACATAGATCGCGTCGGGCTCCTTCAGGATGCCCGGGCCGGAGAACAGAAGCAGTTGCGGCCCCGGGCTGCGGGCGGTGAAGCCGACCGAGCGCTCGACCATCTCCCCCGTCTCCAGCGTGCCGTGCAGTCGGACGTAGGCGTGCGGGAAATACAGCCAGCCGCCCCTCACCTGCGCGCCTTCATGGCCGAAGAAGGTGACGGTGACGGCCGCCGCGGCGGGTCCGGCGACCAGCCACAGCAGAGCGACGGCGAGCAGGGACCTGAGACGCGAACGGAACATGACGCCACACTGCCCTGATCGGCGGGACGGGAAAAGGGCGGCGCCCCATGGATCGAAGTTCCCGACAGGGCTTTACCGCCCCGGCGCGATGTCGGACGAACGACGCCTGCAGCGGAGATCCCATGGCCGGACTGGATCAAAACTGGTGGCGCGGCGCGGTGATCTATCAGATCTATCCGCGCAGCTTCGCCGACACGAACGGAGACGGCGTCGGCGACCTGCCAGGGATCCTGCGGCATCTGGACCACGTGGCCTCGCTAGGGGTGGACGCGGTCTGGCTGTCGCCCTTCTACGCCTCGCCGATGAAGGACTTCGGCTACGACGTTTCGGATTACTGCGCGGTCGACCCCGTCTTCGGCACGATGGACGACTTCGACCGGCTGGTCGCGACGGCCCATGACCTGGGGCTGAAGGTGATCACCGACCTGGTGTTCGCGCACACGTCGGACCGGCATGCATGGTTCGCCGAGAGCCGCACGTCGCGGACCAATGCCAAGGCCGACTGGTACGTCTGGGCCGATGCGAAGCCCGACGGCTCGCCGCCGTCGAACTGGCAATCGGTGTTCGGAGGCCCGGCGTGGACGTGGGACGCGCGTCGCGGGCAGTACTGGATGCACAATTTCCTGCCCGAGCAGCCCCAGCTGAACACGCATCTGCCGGCGGTGCAGGACGCGCTGCTGGACGTGGCGCGCTTCTGGCTGGAGCGCGGCGTGGACGGCTTCCGGCTCGACGCCATCAACTTCGGCATGCACGACCCCGCGCTGACCGACAATCCGCCGGCGCCTGCCGGCGGCAAGCGCACCCGGCCGTTCGATTTCCAGCTGCATCTGCACAACCAGTCGCAGCCGGGACTGATCGACTTCATGAGGCGCATCCGGGCGGTGACGGACGCCTACCCGGGCCGGTTCACGGTGGCCGAAATTCCCGGCGAGGGGGCCGAGGCCGAGATGCAGGCGTTCACGCAGGGCGGAGACCGCCTGAACAGCGCCTACGGCTTCAACTACCTTTACGCCGACGCCCTGACGCCTGAACTGGTGCGCACGGCCACGGACGCCTGGGACGGACGCGAAGGGCAGGGCTGGCCCAGCTGGACCTTCTCGAACCACGACGCCCCGCGGGCCGCCTCGCGCTGGGCGCACGGCCGGGACCTGCGGGCGACGGCGGAGGTCGCCATGCTGCTGCTGATGTGCCTGCGCGGCACGGCCATCGTCTATCAGGGCGAGGAGTTGGGCCTGCCGCAGGGCGACGTGCCGTTCGAGCGGCTGGTCGATCCCGAAGCCATCGCCAACTGGCCTGAAACGCTCGGCCGCGACGGGGCGCGCACGCCGATGCCTTGGCGGACCGAAGGGTCGTTCGCAGGGTTTTCGACGGTGGACCCGTGGCTGCCCGTGGACGCGCGCCATTCCGCGCTCGCGGTGGACCGGCAGGACGAGGACCCGGGCTCGATGCTGGCCGCCACACGACGTCTGATCGATCTGCGCCGGACGACGCCCTGCCTCCGGGCCGGAGACATGCGCGTGCTCATTGCCGACGGGGATCTGCTGGTGTTCGAGCGGTCGCTCGGCGACGAACGACGGCTGTGCGCCTTCAATCTCGGCTTCACCAGCCGGGAGTGGGCGGCGCCCGCAGGATGGACGGTGGTCGAGGCGGTCGGAGCCGATCAGGTCGACCGTCTGGAGCCCTTGGCAGGCCGAATCCTGGCGCCCGACTGAGGTGTGGGGCGATCGTCACAAAGGCCGGATATGTCGCGGCCATGACGAAAGGTCAGTCCGCCCTCGCCCGCCTGACGCCGGCCAGTCGGCTTGAAATCGGTCTGATCGCCGCGCTCGCGACGCTGGCCATCGGGGGCGTGCGGTCGCTGACGCAGGAGCGCCCGGCCGCCGCGACGTCGCGCGTCACGCCTCCTGCCGACCCCGGAGTGTTCGCGCGCTTCGACGCCTTTCACAGGGCCGGCACGGCGCCGCCCGGAGTGGCGGCCGAGCCCGGTCTGATCGGCTGGCGTCTGGTGGGGACGCGCACGGGGGCGGACGCTTCGGCCATCCTTCAGCGGCCGGACGGGGCCCAGATCGTTCTGAGGCGGGGAGAAGCCACGCCCGGCGCGCCCGAGCTGCGCCACGTCGCGGTCGACCACGTCGTGCTGATCGACGGCGGGCGTGAGGTCCGACTGGAGTTCAGCGACGATCCACCCCCTCCGCCTGCGCCGCCGGAAGCCCGGGCCGCCCTCGGAGCGGACGCCGGCCAGGCCGCCGCGGCGATGGGGCTGAACGCCCCGACGCAGGACGTGTACGCCTCGGCCCTGCGGCCGCAGACGCGCGACGGTGTGATCGAGGGCTTCGTCTGGCGGCGCGGCGCGGCGGGCGGAGCCCTGGCCCAGCTGGGACTGCGCGAGGGAGACGTCATCCTGAGCGTCGCCGGCGAGCCCCTGACCAGCGAGGAGCGGGTGGCGGAGCTGGCCCAGATCCTCGCCTCCGGCCGTCCCGTCGAGGTCCGCTACAGGCGCGGTTCGCAGATCCTCACGGCGACGCTTGCTCCGGCGACGGATCGATAGTCACGGTTCCGTTGCAAGTAATCGCGGGACCGATTGTGACGATCGATCTGGATTCGGAACGATCTACATACTTGATTACATAAACGTCACGTCGCCATTGCAAAGCCCCTCTAATCGAGCGTCCCGGGGTTGCTGGGCGAGACGGTGCACGGGTGACCCACTCATTCATTCCGAGGGGATTGCCGACGATGCGTTTCACCAAGATCCTGATGGCCGGCGCGGCCGCCCTGGCCCTGGCCGCCTGCGGTTCGGCTGAAGTGGCGTCGCCCGGCGAAGGCGACTTCGGCGGCGGCGGCGGCGGCACCGGCGGAGGCGGCGGCACGGGCGGCGGCACCACGCCGGCCACCTGCCCCACCGGAACCTCGAACGTCGGCACGATCACGGCGGCCGGCGGCACGGTCCTGCGCAACTGCCAGCTGCCGGCCCTGATCGTCGGCAACCTGGTCCTGGCGAACACCACCGGCGTGATCTACTCGGTCTCGGGCCGCACCGACGTGGGTCAGGACCGCGGCGCCAACCCGGCCGCGCCGATCGCCGGCGCGCAGCAGGGCATCCTGACGGTCGAGCCGGGCGTGCGCGTGTTCGGCTCGGGCGGCCTGGACTACATCGTCGTCAACCGCGGCTCGCAGATCTTCGCCGAAGGCACGGCGACCAACCCGGTCGTCTTCACCAGCCGCCAGTCGGTGGAGGGCACCACCAACGGCGATTCGATCGGTCAGTGGGGCGGTCTGGTGATCCTGGGCCGCGCCCCGATCGCCGCCTGCCCGGCGGGCGTGACCGCGCCGAACGTGGCCTGCGAAGCCCAGGTCGAGGGCACGAACGCCTTCTACGGCGGCAACACGGTCTCGGACAACTCCGGGCGCCTGCGCTACTTCCGCCTGATGCACTCCGGCTTCCAGATCCTGCCGGGCAATGAGCTGAACGGCATCACCATGGCGGGCGTCGGCAACGGCACCGTGGTGGAGTACCTGCAGGTCCACAACTCGTCCGACGACGGCATCGAGCCCTTCGGCGGCACCGTGAACCTGAAGTACATCGTCCTGACCGGCAACGACGACGACAGCTTCGACACCGACACCGGCTATCGCGGCAACGTGCAGTTCATGATCGTGCGCCAGGCCGCCAACCGCGGCGACCGCGGCTTCGAGTTCTCCGCGGCCGGCAGCTCCAGCGCCACGCTGTTCACCCGTCCGACCATCTCGAACCTGACCCTGATCGGCCGGACCGACGCCGGCGGCGGCGACGCCATCGTGCTGAACACCGGCAACGCGCTGCGTCTCTACAACTCGGTCGTGGTCAAGACCGGGGGCACCTGCTTCGACCTCGACGACGCCGCCACCGTGGCCAACGGGCCGACGTTCAACTCGGTCTACTTCAGCTGCGGCACGGACTTCCGTGTGGACGCCAACCAGGACGCCGCCACCGCCGGCATCTTCGCCACCGGCGCCAACAACGGCTCGGGCGCCTCGACCCTGTCGGGCGTGACCAACGGCGCGACCGAGGCCGGCCGGACGTCCACCCCGGTCGCGGGTCTGGATCCGTTCTTCACCAACGTGTCCTACATCGGCGCCGTCCGTGACTCCGCCGACACCTGGTACGCCGGCTGGTCCTGCGGCATCGCCGCCGGCTCCACCTGCTGATCAACGCGCCCTGTGGGGACGGTCGTTCGCGGCCGTCCCCCTCGTCGTTCCGTGTCGAACCCATAGGACCAAGGCGCCGATCATGAAGACGCTTTCCAAGACCCTGAGCGGACTGCTGCTCGCCGGCACCGCGCTGACCGCGCCCGGCCTGGCGTTCGCCCAGACGCCGCCCACCGATCCGGTCGTGCAGACGCAAGACCCGCCCCAGGATCCGGATCAGGAGCCGGAGGACACCCAGGTCGACGAAATCGTCGTTCTGGGCCGCTACATCCCCGAGCCGCTGCGCGAGACGTCAGAGGTCGCGGCCTTCCTGACCGAGGAAGACCTGGAGCGCACGGGCGACGACAACGCCGCGCAGGCGCTGACGCGCGTGACCGGCCTGTCGATCGTCGAAGGCCGCTTCGTCTATGTGCGCGGGCTCGGCGAGCGCTATTCCTCGGCCCTGCTGAACGGCTCACCGCTGCCGTCCCCCGAGCCGCTGCAGCGCGTCGTGCCGCTGGACCTCTTCCCCTCGTCGATCCTTGGCGGGGTGCAGGTCCAGAAGACCTATTCGGCCAACCTGCCCGGCGAGTTCGGCGGCGGCGTGATCGACCTGACCACCGTGGGCGCTCCGCGCGAGCCGTTCCTGAACCTTCAGTTCAGCGTCGGCGGCAATCTGGAGACGACGGGCCGCGACGGGCTGATCTACTACGGCTCGCGCACCGACTTCACCGGCTTCGACGACGGCACGCGCGACATGCCGAACCTGTTGCGCGACGCCATCGCCACGGGGAACCGCGTCTCGGCCGGCGCCGACTTCACCCAGGCCGAGATCCAGGCGATCGGCCGCGACTTCGTCAACGCGCCGCTCAACCTGCTGCAGCAGCAGCGGTACATCCAGCCGAACTTCGGCGTCGAAATTTCCGGCGGAACGTCGTGGGTCGTCGGCGGCGGCGACCTGGGCCTGATCGCGGTGGCCAGCTACGACAACGACTGGCGCACGCGCCACGCGATCCAGCAGGAAGGCCGTCTCGACATCGACACCCTTGAAGTCCAGACCGACTACGACGTCTATTCGACCGAGAACGACGTCGGCCTGAACCTGCTGGGCGGCCTGAGCTGGCAGAACGAGTTCCACGAGCTGAAGTGGACCAACCTGTACGTCCGGCGCACCACCAAGGAAGCCCGCACCCGCGAGGGCGTCGACTTCGCGGCGCCCGGCACCGGCGAGGTGCGCGACGACTACACCGAATGGTTCGAACGCGACCTGTTTTCGACCCAGCTGGCGGGCGAACACGACCTGATGGACGGGGCGCTGGAGCTGTCGTGGCGCGGGGCCTACGCCCTGACCAACCGCAACTCTCCGTATGAGAAGGTGATCCGCTACGGTCTGGGCGCCGACGGCGTGTATCGCCACGACGGCGAGCAGTACCGCAACTCCACCAGCTTTTCGGAGCTGGAAGACGAGGTTCTCAGCGCCGGCGCCGATCTGGCGTGGACCATGCCGCTGTCGGACGTGCGCGAGCTGACGGTGCGCGGCGGCGTGGCGTGGATGGACAACACCCGCAATTCCGAGCTGCGCGTGTTCCGTTTCTATGCGGCCGGCGGATCGATCCCGCTGGACGTGCAGGACAGCCGCGTCGACTACCTGTTCTCCGACTTCAACATCGGCCCGCTGCTGTGGGAGCTTCAGGACATCACGCCCGGCGACGGCGCGGCGGCCTATGACGCCGGCCTCGAGACCCGCGCGGCCTATGTGCAGGTCGAAGCCGAGGTCGTGCCGCTGGTCAGCGTCTCGGCCGGCGTCCGCTACGAGGAGGCCGACCAGTTCGTCACGCCCTACGATCTGTTCGGCGGCGCGACCTTCCTGTCCGGGACGACGCTGGAAAACAGCTATTGGCTGCCTTCGGCGACCCTGACGTGGAACTTCGCGGAGGACACCCAGCTGCGTCTGGGCGCGTCGAAGACCATCGGCCGTCCCCAGTTCCGCGAACTGGCGCCCCAGCAGTATCAGGATCCGGACAACGACCGCCTGTTCATCGGCAACCCGTTCCTGGTCGACACCGAAATCGTCAATCTGGACGCCCGTCTGGAGCGCTATTTCGCGCGCGGCGAATACGTGACGGCCGGCGTTTTCTACAAGGACATCAAGAACCCGATCGAATCCTCGATCAACGACCAGGGCTCGGTGATCCAGCAGACCTACCTGAACGCGCCGCAGGCGGTGCTTTACGGGATCGAGGTCGACGGCAAGAAGTACTTCGAGTTCCCGGACTCGCCGTGGAGCTTCGTCGCCGACAAGCGCTGGCTGGTGCAGGCCAACTACACGTGGACGTCGTCGGAAGTGCAGGTCGAGGCCGGCGACGAGGTCTTCCCCTTCCGCCCGGTCCGCACGGCGTTCGCCGCGTCCGACTTCATCATCGACGGCAGCCGCCTGCAGGGTCAGTCCGACCACATGGCGAACCTGCAGTTCGGATGGGAAGACGACGTCGCCCGGTCGCAGGCGACCTTCCTGGTCACCTGGGTTTCGGAGCGTTCTTCGGCCCGCGGCCGTCCGGGCGAGCCGGACCTGATCCAGGAGCCCGGCGTGATGCTGGACTTCGTCTACCGCAAAGACTTCGAATACGCGGGCCGCGACATGGGCCTGGCGATCGAGCTGAGGAACCTGCTGGACGAGGACTACATCGAGTACCAGGAGCTGGGGAACCGGATCACGGCCAACGGCTACGACCTGGGCCAGAGCGGTTCGGTCAGCCTGACCACGCGCTTCTGAGCTCAAGGAGAACGACGTGAGACGCGGCCGGCCCTTCGAGGCCGGCCGTTGTCTTTGCGGTCAGGCGAACACGTAGGACGTCTGGGTCCAGGTGTAGAAGTCGGCGGCGGCGAAGCCCTGCTCGCGCGGGCCGAAGCTGGACTTCTTCGTTCCGCCGAAGGGCACGTGATAATCGACGCCGGCGGTCGGCAGATTGACCATGGTCATGCCGGCGCGGATGCGGCGCTGAAAGTCCGTCGCGTGCTTCAGCGAGGTGGTGACGATGCCGGACGACAGGCCGAACTCGCCGGCGTCGGCGACGGCGAAGGCTTCCTCATAGTCCCGGACGCGCACTGCCGAGACGACCGGCCCGAACACCTCATTGGCGTTGATCTTCATGTCGGCGGCGGTGTCGACGATCAGGGTCGGGGGCACGTGCCAGCCGCGGGGCGACAGTGACAGGCGTTCTCCGCCGCACAGGATCCGGCCGCCTTCTTCGCGCGCCGTGTCGATCCAGCGATGGACCGTCTCCATCTGATCGTCGGTCGCGGCCGGGCCGACCTGGGTCTGCGGGTCGAGCGCGTGACCCACGCGCAGGGCGGCGGCCCTCTCCGCGAGCGCCGCGACGAAGCGGTCGTGAATCCCGTCCTGCACGATCAGGCGCGAGGAGGCGGTGCAGCGCTGGCCGGTGGAGAAAAAGCCGCCGTCCAGCGCCACGGTCACGGCGCGCTCCAGATCGGCGTCGTCCAGCACGACCAGCGGGTTCTTGCCGCCCATCTCCAGCTGGCAGCGCGCCTGACGGACGGCGCAGCCGGCGGCCACGCCCGCGCCAACGCCCTGCGAGCCGGTGAAGCTGACGCCGTCGACGTCGGGATGGTCGACCAGCGCCTGTCCCACCCGACCGCGACCGATGACGAGGTTCAGGACGCCGTCGGGAAGGCCGGCCTCATGCAGGACGGCGACCAGCGCCTCGGCCGTCGCGGGCGTCGGTCCGGCGGGCTTCATCACGACCGTGTTGCCGAAGGCCAGGGCGGGGGCCAGCTTCCAGGCGGGAATGGCGATGGGGAAGTTCCACGGCGTGATCAGTCCGAACACGCCCACCGGACGCCTGCGGGTCCGCACCGACACGCCCGGGCGGACGCTGTCGAGCGCCTGACCGTGCAGTCGGACGGCCTCGCCTGCGAAGTATTTGAGGATGCGTGCGGCCCTGCCGGTTTCGGCGATGCCTTCGACGAGGGTTTTGCCTTCCTCGCGCGACAGCAGTCGGCCCACCACCTCGCGCTGGTCCCAGAGCAGCTGACCCGCGCGCTCCAGAACGTCGGCACGGGTTTCGGGGGACGCGTCGCTCCAGCCGGGGAAGGCCGCACGCGCAGCGGCCACGGCGGCGTCGACTTCGGCCTGACCCGCTTCGGGCAGGCGGGCGACGACCTCGTCGAGGTCCGAGGGATTCCGGCGCTCCGACGGCCGCTCCGCCGCCACCCGCTTCCCGCCGATCCAGTGATGGAGGTCCAGCGGGGCGTCGGTCATGGCGAAGGTCCGTGAGGGCGGGCGACCCGGCCGGGGCGAACCGGCCGGGTCTGGAAGCGCCTTACTGGACCGGGTTTCCGTACACGTCCACCACCCGGACCTCGCCGATGTTGAGCGCGCGCAGACGCGGCTCCAGCGTGGCGCGGTCGCCGACGACGACCCAGACGGTCGGGCCGTCGCCGATGATGGCCTGCGCGGCTTGCGACGCCGTGGCGGACGTCGTCGCCACGATGCCGGCGGCCTCACGGTCGTAGTAGTCGTCCGGCAGGCCATAGACGACCATCTGGGCCAGATCGCCGGCGACCGCGCCGTTCGTTTCCCACTCCCCGGCCATGCCGAGGATCAGGTTCGACTTGTGGGCGGCCAGTTCCTCGTCGCCGATCGGGCGGCCGCTCAGGATTTCGGTCAGCTCGCGGTCGATTTCGACGAGGCTTTCCGCCGTCTTGTCGGACTGCACCCCCGTCGAGACGAGGAAGAGACGCTCGCCGCGGGCGTTGCGAATGCCGGAGCCCGCGCCGTACGACCAGCCCTTGTTCTCCCGCAGGTTCATGTTGATCCGGCTGGTGAAGGCGCCGCCCAGGGCGGTGTTCATGGCCGTGATCGCCGGCTCCGTCGCCGGATCCAGCGCCGGGACCAGTCGGCCCGCGGTGATGGTCGACTGCGGACCGGCGCGGTCCACGAGGTAGATCACCGGCCCGGACGCGGCGGCGACCGCGGTCGGCTGCTGCCGCGACGGGATGGCCGAGGCCGGAGCGGTCCACCCGCGGAACTTCTCTTCCAGCAGCGGCGTCAGTTCCGCGCGCGTCACGTCGCCGACGACCACCAGGGTGGCGTTGTCGGGGCGGAACCAGGCGGCGTGATAGGCCTCGGCATCGGCGGGGGTCAGCGCGCCCACGGTCTGCACCGTGCCCGACGTGGGGCGGCCGTTCGGGTTCTGGAACCCGTACAGCGATCCCGCCAGAACGCGGTTGGCCACCGCGCCCGGGTTGCGATCGGCCTGCTGGATGCCCGAGACCTGCTGGACGCGCGACCGCTCGAAGTCCTCGGCGCGGAAGGCCGGGTTGAGGATCACGTCCGCGTACAGGTCCAGCGACTCTTCCAGACGGCTGTCGATGGCGGTCATCGAAATGCTGGTGAAGTCGATGCCGGACGAGCCGCCCAGCGTGGCGCCCAGCAGCTGCAGGCGGTCGCTGAGCTCCAGCGCGTCAAGGTCGTCGGTGCCGCTGGTCATCACGGCCGGCGTCAGGACGGCGAGACCGGCCTTGTCGGCGCCCTCACCGGCGGTGCCGGCGTCGACGATCAGGTTCATCGAGACGGTCGGCACGCCGGTGCGGGTGGCCAGCACCACGTCCAGCCCGTTCGACAGCTCGAAGCGCTCGAACGACGGGAAGTTGGCCATCGGCGTCTCGCCGGGCGTCGGCATGGCCGAGCGGTCGGCGCCGGTGGCGGCGGCCGCGTACTGTTCGAACGGCCGGACCTCCAGGGTGTAGGAGCCGTCGGACAGCCATTCGCGGCCGGCCGCGGTCAGATCCTGCGGCCGCGCGCCGAGCAGACGGGCGTAGGATTCGCGCCACTGGTCAGGGTTGTCGTGGAACACCTCGCCCTGGGCCAGGCGGTCGGACTTGCCGCCGAACCCGCCGATCCGCTCCAGCCCACGCACCAGGCCGGCGCCGGTCGAGGTGCGGGCCCGCTCCAGTTCGTTGGCGGTCGGACCGTCGCGCAGCAGGCGCTCCAGCTCCTCGTCCACCACCGCCTCAAGGGCGGCCAGATCCTGACCGGGCTTGGCGGTGATGATGATCAGAAACTGGCTCCCGACCTCGCCCTCGCTGACTCCGGCGGAGACGGACGTGGCGGTCTGGTCGTCGAACACCATGCGCTTGTAGAGGCGGGAGTTCCGGCCCGAGCTCAGAACCTGGCCCAGCAGTCCCAGATAGTCGGCGTCGGCGTCGCCGGCCGGCGGCACGTTCCAGACCTTGTACAGGCGCGGCTGCCCGACGCGGTCGTACATGACCTCGCGCTGCTCGCCGACCATGGGGGCGATCATGCGGGCCGGCTGGGTCACCGGCGGTCCGGGCGGGATGTCGCCGAAGTAGTGGGTGACCTTGGCCAGCGCCTCTTCAGGCGAGATGTCGCCGGCCAGCACGATCACGGCGTTGGCCGGCCCGTAGTAGTCCTTGAACCACTGCTGCACGGTCGGCAGGTCGGCGGCGTTCAGGTCGTCCATCGAACCGATCACGGTGTGACCATAGGGATGGTCGTCGGGATAGGTCGCCTCGGTGATCGAGTTCCAGACGCGGCCGTAGGGCTGGTTCTCGCCCTGGCGCTTCTCGTTCTGCACCACGCCGCGCTGCTCATCCAGGCGGGCCTGGTCGATCGCGCCCAGCAGGTGGCCCATGCGGTCGCTTTCCAGCCACAGGATCGAATCGAGCGCCGAGGTCGGAACGTTCTGGAAGTAGTTGGTCCGGTCCTTGTTCGTGGTGCCGTTCTGGTCCGTGGCGCCCAGCAGTTCGGTGGCCTTGAAGAAGTCGGAGTTGAAGTTCTCCGAGCCGTTGAACATCAGGTGCTCGAACAGGTGGGCGAAGCCCGAGCGGCCGTTGGGCTCGTTCTTCGAGCCGACGTGATACCAGATGTTCACGGCCACGATCGGAGCCTTCCGGTCCTCGTGCACGATCAGCGTCAGGCCGTTCGGCAGGACGAAGCGCTGATACGGGATCTGGACGTCGGGCAGCGGCGGCAATTGCTGCATCGCGGGCTCGACCGGATCGGCGGCCGCGATCGGGACGATGGAGGTCGAGTTCGGATCGATCTCCTGCGCGACGGCGGCTCCGGACAGAAGCGCGGCGGCGCAGCAACCGCCGGCCAGCAGGCGGCGAAGGGTGGGCAGGCTCATGGAAATCCCCCTGAATACACAGCTCTGACGGCGCCGACGGGCGCTTTCAGGCTGCATTGATGCCTGCGAGGGCCGCCCGCGCAAGGTCCGTGACATTGCGGTTTGTTAATATGGCGCCGACGGCCGCCGCGCTGCGAAATGGTGAAGGTGGAGGCATGCGCCAATGAACGCTGCAACCCCCATCCTTGCATGCGGAGGGCGCTGCGCCGCGGCACTACGAAATGATTTGCCTGTTGCACCGCAATACGATCCATTGCGTTTCCGCGGCCCGCGACGACGGCGCGGCCGGCATCCTGATCGCCGCCCGGAGACGTCGCGCCCATGAGCATCGCCGCCCTGCTGCCGCACCAGGCGGCGCTGCAACTCGATCCGGCCGGCACCGGGTGGATCCTGACGTCCACCGCGCTGGTGCTGATGATGACCCTGCCGGGACTGGCGCTGTTCTACGGCGGCATGGTGCGGCGCAAGAACGTCGTCGGCGCGATCGCCCATTCGGCCGCGGCCTTCATGGTCGTGACGGTGCTGTGGTTCGCCGTCGGCTATTCGCTGTCGTTCGGAAGCGGCAACGCGCTGATCGGCGGCCTTGACGCCGCCTTCCTGAACGGCGTCCGGATCGACACGGCGCATTCCCTTGCGCCCGCCCTGCCCGAGTTCCTGTGGGTCGCGTACCAGCTGACCTTCGCCATCATCACGCCCGCCTTGATCGCGGGCGCCTTCGCCGAGCGGATGAAGTTTTCCGCGTCACTGCTGTTCTTCGCCCTGTGGCACCTGATCGTCTATGCGCCCATCGCGCATCAGGTCTGGGGCGGCGGCTGGATGGGCGGTCTGGGCGTGCTGGACTTCGCCGGCGGCGCGGTAGTGCACGTCAACGCCGGCGTCGCCGGGCTGGTCTGCGCCATCGTTTTGGGGCCGCGTCATGGTTTCGGACGCGACAACCTGGCGCCTCACAACCTCGCCTTCACGGCCATCGGCGCCGGTCTGCTGATGGTCGGCTGGATGGGCTTCAACGCCGGATCGGCCTGGGCGGCCGACGGCATCGCCGCCGTGGCGGCGCTGAACACCCTCCTGGCGGCGGCCGCGGCCGCCCTGGGCTGGCTGGTGGTCGAGTGGATAGACCACCGGCGGCCCACCCTGCTGGGCATGCTGTCGGGGCTGGTCGGGGGGCTCGTGGGCGTCACGCCCGCCGCGGGGCTGGTGAACCCCCAGGGCGCCATGGTCATCGGCCTGGCCGCCGGGGTCGCCTGCTGGTTCGGCGCGGTGAAGCTGAAGCACTGGCTGAAGGTCGACGACAGTCTGGACGCCTTCGGCGTGCACGGCATGGGCGGGATCGTGGGCGCCCTGCTGACGGGCGTTTTCGCGGACGCCGCCATAAACGGCGTGGCCGAGGGCGCGACCGTGCTGAAACAGGCCGTCGGCCTGGTCGCTGTGATCGCGTGGAGCGCCGTCGGCACCGGCCTGATCCTTCTGATCTGCCGCCTCACCACCGGCCTGAGGGTCGATCGCGAGCAGGAGATCGAGGGTCTGGATTCGGCACTGCACGGCGAGACGCTTCACTAAGACGCCGCTGTTCCGCCGGGATCGGCGGGTCTATGTAGTCGGCGAGCCCGCGTGACCGGGCGGCTGACGGATGCGTGCGTGTTCAAGCTGTTGCCGGACCGACCGGGCGTCGAGCCCTTGGCCGAGGCTCTCAGGGCCTGCCGGACCCATCTGATCTGGGCCGCCGTCTTCAGCGCCCTGGTCAACCTGCTCTATCTGACGCCGACGATCTACATGATGCAGGTCTATGACCGGGTCGTGCCGACGGGCGGCATCACCACCCTGCTGCTGATCACGGCCGTGGCCGTCTTCGCCCTGGGCACGCTGGCGACGCTGGACTGGCTGAGGACGCGGATCCTGATCCGCGCCGGCCTGCGGCTCGACCGGCAACTGGCGGACCGCATCCTGGCGCGGATCATCGACATGCCGGGCAAGGCCTCGGGCGCCCAGGCCCTGCGCGAGTTCGACGCCGTCCGCGGCGCGGTGTCGGGTCAGGGCGTGCTGGCGCTGTTCGATGCGCCGTGGACGCCGATCTATCTCCTCGCGTGCTTCCTCCTGCATCCGTTCATCGGGGTGCTGACGCTGGTCGGCGGCATCGTTCTGGTCGTGCTGGCGGTGATGAACGAGCGCGACGCGCGACCCCGGCTGAAGCAGGCCCACGACGCCCAGATCGACGCCTACTCCGCCCAGCAGGCCGTGGCCGAGCAGGCCGAGGTGGTGCGGGCGCTGGGCATGCGGCGTGCCGGCATCGCGCGACAGCTGCGGCAACGACGCGCGGCGGCGGACCGCCAGGCGGACGCGCAGTTCACCGGTGGGCGCTACACCGGCGCGATCAAGTTCCTGCGGCTTCTGCTGCAGTCGTTCTCGCTGGGTCTGGCGGCATGGCTGGCGGTCGAGGGCCAGCTGTCGCCCGGGGCCATCATCGCCGCCTCCGTGTTGCTGACACGGGCCGTGGCGCCGATCGAGCTCCTGGTCGGGGCGTGGCCGTCGCTGGTGGCGGCGCGGGCCGGGTGGAAGACGCTGACGGATCTGTTCGAGGGCACGGCCGACGTCGACCGGCCCACCACCGCCCTGCCGGCCCCGCGGGGCCGGCTGGCGCTGGAAGCCGTGTCGGTGCGCCTGCCCGGCACCGAGCAGCCGCAGGTGCGCGGCGTGACGCTGCAGCTGGAGCCGGGGGAGACGCTGGGCGTGGTCGGCCCTTCTGGCTCCGGCAAGACGACCCTGGCCCGCGCCGTCGCCGGCGCGCTGAAGCCGACCTCGGGAACCGTGCGGCTGGACGGAGCCGAGTTCGAGGCCCGGGAGGGCGACGAACTTGCGCGGTTCATCGGATATCTGCCCCAGGTTCCGAGCCTGTTCGCGGGCACGATCAAGGACAACGTCAGCCGGTTCGCCGGCGCTACGGGCACGCCGCCATCCGAGGTCGACCGGCTGGCCGTGACGGCGGCGCAGGCGGCGGGGGCGCACGAGATGATCCTGCGCCTGCCGGACGGCTACGACACCGTGCTGGGGCCATACGGGGCCGGACTGTCCGCCGGGCAGGCGCAGCGGGTGGCGCTGGCCCGGGCGCTGTACGGCGACCCGGTCCTGCTGGTGCTGGACGAGCCGAACTCCAATCTGGACCAGGACGGAGAGGCGGCGCTGATGACGGCCGTGCGTGACGCCGCCGCCCGGGGGGCCGCCGTGGTGATCGTGGCCCACCGGGCCGGCGTGCTGGCGCGGGTGGACCGGCTGCTGATGCTGAACGGCGGCGCCGTGGTGGCCGAAGGTCCGCGCGAGCAGGTGCTTGCCCGCATGCGCGGCGCGACGTCCGAGGAGGCCGCGGGCCGATGAGCGATCTGTCCTTCCCGCCGCTGAAGACTCCGCCGCCGCAGGCTCCGGCGCCGCCCGTCGCGCCGACGCCCGACGCGCAGGTGACGGACGTGCCGCGGCTGGAGCTGCGCATCGGCCTGGGCGTCATCTTCGCCTTCTTCGTCCTGTTCCTGGGTTGGGCCGCCTTCTTTCCGCTGGACGCCGGCGCGTATGCGACCGGGCAGGTCGCGGTGTCGGGGAACCGGCAGGCGGTGCAGCACCGTGACGGCGGCGTGGTGACCGCCCTGCACGTCGAGGAGGGCGACACGGTCAAGGCCGGGCAGATCCTGATCGAGGTGGCCGGCGGTGAACTGCAGGCCACGGAGCGAGGCTTGGCAGGGCAGGTTCTGGCCCTTCTGGCGCAGCGGTCGCGACTGATCGCCGAGCGCGACGGACTGGGCACGGTGCCCACGCCGCCGGAGTTCGCCAGCCTGCCGCCCGAGGACGTGCCGCTGGCGAACGAGGCGCTGGGGCTGCAGCGGCGCCAGTTCGGGGCGCGCAGCAGCGGACGGTCGACCGAGCGCGGGGTGCTGTCGCAGCGCGTCAGCCAACTGGAGCAGCAGATGGCGGGCTTCCAGCGCCAGCTGACGGCGAATGCGGAGCAGCGGCGGCTGATCGAGGACGAGCTGGCCGACGTGCGCCGGCTGGCGGAGCAGGGCTATGCGCCGCTGAGCCGCGTCCGGGCGCTGGAACGCCAGGCCGCCCAGCTGGACGGCGAGGACGGCAATCTGCGGGCGCAGATCGCGCGGGTCGGCGAACAGATCGGCGAGACGCGGCTGCAGATGGCCTCGGTCGGCACCACGCTGAACGAGGACGTGGCCGACCAGCTGAAGACCGTCGAGGTGCAGCTGAACGAGCTGCAGCCCCGACTGGCCTCGGTGCGGGCCCAGATCGCCCGCAACCAGATCCGGGCGCCGGCGGACGGGCAGGTCGTGGGCCTGACCATCTTCACGCCTGGCGGAGTGATCCAGGCGGGGCAGACGCTGATGGAGATCGTGCCGGACGACGCCAGCCCGGTGATCGTGGCGGAGATCGCGCCGACCGACGTCGACAACCTGGCCGTCGGCCAGAGCACGCAGATCATGTTCCCCGGCCTTCGCGAGGGCAGTCCGCCGCGGCTGGAAGGGCGCGTCACGCGCATCTCCGCCGACGTCCTGACCGACGCCCAGAGCGGCCGCCGCTGGTTCCGCACCGAGATCGTGGTGCCGGAGGCCGAGGTTAGGAAGCTGGGCCGCGCAGCCTCAGCCGTCCGGCCGGGCGCGCCGGTGGAAGTGGTGGTGCTGACCCGCAAGCGGACGGCGCTGCAGTATCTGTTCGAACCCCTGCTGCGCGGCCTCTGGCGGTCCGGCAGCGAACAGTAGATCAGCCGGCCGCCTTGGCCTCACGCCGGAAGCGGTGCAGCAGCGGTTCGGTGTAGCCGTTGGGCTGGGCGGCCCCTTCGAAGACGAGCGCGCGGGCGGCGCGGAAGGCGAGGCTGGCGTCGGGATCTGTCGCCATGGGGCGGTAGTTCGGATCGCCGGCGTTCTGCGCGTCGACCTTGGCCGCCATTTTCAGCATCGCCGCCTCGACCTGCTCGCGGCTGCAGACGCCGTGCATCAGCCAGTTGGCGAGGTGCTGTGACGAGATGCGCAGGGTGGCCCGGTCTTCCATGAGGCCGACGTCGTGCAGATCGGGCACCTTGGAGCAGCCCACGCCCTGATCGATCCAGCGGACGACGTAGCCGAGCAGACCCTGGCAGTTGTTCTCGATCTCCTCGACCACCTCGGCCCCGGACCAGTTGCGGCCGGTCGCCAGCGGCGGGGTCAGGAGATCGTCCAGCGACGGGACGGGGCGGGCGGCGACCTGCTCCCGCACGGCGAAGACGTCGGTCTGGTGGTAGTGGAGGGCGTGCAGGGTCGCGGCGGTCGGGGACGGCACCCAGGCGGTGTTGGCGCCGGTCCGGGGGTGCGCCGCCTTCTGTTGCAGCATCTCGGCCATCCGGTCCGGCGCGGCCCACATGCCCTTGCCGATCTGGGCGCGGCCGCCGAGGCCGCACTGCAGCCCGATCGCGACGTTGCGCGCTTCATAGGCGGCGATCCAGGCGGAGGACTTCATGTCCGCCTTGCGCACCACGGGGCCGCCCCGCATGCAGGTGTGGATCTCGTCGCCCGTGCGGTCGAGGAAGCCGGTGTTGATGAAGACGATGCGGTCCCGAACCGCGTGGATGCAGGCGGCCAGGTTGGCGCTGGTCCGGCGCTCCTCGTCCATGACGCCGACCTTCATCGTGTGACGGTCGAGGCCCAGCAGGTCCTCGACCCGGTCGAACAGGTCGTTGGTGAAAGCGCATTCCTCGGGCCCATGCATCTTGGGCTTCACGACGTAGATCGACCCCGCGCGGCTGTTCCGGAAGTGTCCCAGACCGCGCAGGTCGTGCATCGCGCACAGGGCGGTGACGATCGCGTCCAAGGCCCCTTCCGGCGCCTCAGATCCGTCCGGCAGCAGGACGGCCGGGGTCGTCATCAGATGGCCGACGTTGCGCACGAACAACAGGCTGCGGCCCGGCAGGGTCAGGGTGGCGCCCTCCGGTCGGGCGACGAGGCGGTCGGCAGCCAGTTCGCGCGTCAGGGACTTGCCGCCCTTTTCGAAGGTCTCCGACAGGTCGCCGCGCATGAGGCCGAGCCAGTTTCGGTATCCCGCCGCCTTGTCGGCCGCATCGACGGCGGCGACCGAGTCCTCCAGGTCGACGATGGTCGACAGGGCGGCTTCCAGCACCACGTCGGCGATGCCGGCCGGGTCGGTCGCCCCGATGGGATGGCCGGGATCGATCACCACCTCGATGTGGAGGCCGCTGTTCCGCAACATCCGGCCCCGGTCGGTGCTCCCCACCTCCTGCGACGGGTCGGAGAGCGGGGCGTCCGCGTCGCTGCAGTCGGCCCACGACCCCTCCGCCAGCGGCACGGCCTCGTCCAGAAACGCCTTGGCCCGGGCCACGACGCGCGCCCCGCGCGCCGCGTCGTAGGCGCCCGACGGCGGCAGATCCCCGAGCGCGTCCGTGCCGTACAGGGCGTCGTAGAGACTGCCCCAGCGCGCATTGGCGGCGTTCAGCACGAAGCGGGCGTTGAGCGAGGGCACGACCAGCTGGGGACCGGCCCGGGCAGCCACCTCGGGATCCACCTTCGTCGTGCCCACCGTGAACGGCGCCGGCTCCGGCACGAGATAGCCGATCTCGGTCAGGAAGCGTTGCGTGGCTGCAGCGTCGTGGGGCCGTCCGCGCCGCGCCTCATGCCAGGCGTCGATCCTGGCCTGCAGGTCGTCGCGGACAGTCAGCAGTTCCCCTCCCCGGGCGGCCGCCCAGCGCAGGACGTCCGCCGCGCCACGCCAGAAGGCGTCGGCGTCGAGGGCCAGGCCGGCCATCGCCTCATCCTCGATGAACCGCGTCAGTTCGGCGTCGACCTGAAGTCCGGCGCGGTCGAGGGTCGGCATGGCGGCTCCGTCGGCTGAGAGGCTGAAACATTCCGTGATGACGCGGGGGAAGTCGAGCGCGAAGTCTCTTCCGCATCACGAAGCCGATGTCGTGACGCGCCAAATCGCCCCGTCGCTTTCGCGCGGAGTTGGAGGGCGGGCGGAGCGCCGGGCGCGAAGCCCGGATGCAGAAAGAAAATACCGTTTCGGCTTCGCGTGACGCTCCGCGCGCGTGGTTTTCCGGAAGCCCGCGTCGGGTGGCGCTGT
>NZ_DASYWO010000001.1:0-89357 GCF_035935935.1 Brevundimonas sp. | reverse complement strand
GCACCTGAAGGAAGGCGTGGAGATGATCATGCCCGGCGACAACGCCGAGCTGACCGTCGAGCTGATCACCCCGATCGCCATGGAAGAGAAGCTGCGCTTCGCCATCCGCGAAGGCGGCCGCACCGTCGGCGCCGGCGTGGTCTCCAAGATCATCGCGTAAGCGACGATCACAGGACCGAGACTGGAAAGGCCCCGGGAGCGATCCCGGGGCCTTTCTGCTGCCGGAGCAGTCAGTCGATCCAGCCGTGGCGGCGACCGAACGCCAGCACCAGGTCCGGCCAGACCCGCGCCGGCCGACCCTCGATCAGGCGGACGCCGAAGCCGTGACCGCCTTCCTCGAACAGGTGGGCCTCGACCTTCACCGACGCCGCGCGCAGGGCGGCGAGCAGCATCAGAGCGTTTTCGACCGGCACGGAGGCGTCGTCGATCGCGTGGACCAGAACCGTCGCCGCGGCCCCGGCCCAAGGCATCCTCTCGAGCGACCACGCGCCGACGTCCGCGTCCGTCGGCGAGTCTCCGAGCAGGCGTCGCCGCGAGCCCGCATGGGCGAAGGGGTCGCTCAGGGTGGCGACCGGATACAGCAGCACGTTCAGGTCGGGCCGCCGGGATTGCTCGTCGACGGCGTCGATCGCCTCGTGGTCGGGGGCCTCCGAAGCGGCGAGGCACCCCGCCAGGTGTCCGCCGGCCGAGGCCCCCAGCACCGCGATCCGAGCCGGATCCAGCCCCGCGCCGCCCGCCCGGGCCCGGATCAGCCGCAGGGCGCGCCGCGCGTCCTGAAGGGCCACCGAGGGCCCCTGCGGCCAGCCGTCGCCGGGCAGGCGGTAGCGCAGGACGAAGCACGTGACGCCGGCCGTGGCGAAGACGCGGGCGCAGTCCAGCCCTTCCTTGTCCACCACGGCCCAGCGATAGCCGCCACCGGGAATCAGCAGCAGCGACGCGCCGTTCGGCCGTTCCGGACGGACGACCGTAAGGAGCGGTTCGACCGTCTGGACGGCGATGCGGTCATGCCAGCGGGGATCGGTCGAGCGCTCGATCACCTCAGGCCGCAGCGAGACCTGATCGCGGCCCGGCGCGCCGAGCGGCCACAGGGGCCACTGCTCGTCCTCCGCTCCGGCGCGGGGCGTGCCCGGAGCGGCGGCGGTCAGGCCGGCGGCGAGCAGAAGGCGACGGCGGTCCAGAGCGGGCATGGCGGCAGTGGGACGCGTTCCTCTGCGGCGCGCAACCCCTCGAGCCCCGGAACGGCGTCGCGGGCCCGACGTTCAGACGGCGGACCTTCGTGGAGATCGCCATGCGCACCGTCCTGACCGGCCTGGCCCTGCTGTCGCCCCTCATGCTCGCGGCCTGCGCGTCCACCGGAGACGACTACGCGTCCCAGTGCGAGCGCGACTATCAGGAGAACCGCCAATACGCGACGGCGTCCGGCGCGGCGCTCGGCGCCATAGCCGGCGCGGCCATCGCGGGCGAGGGCAATCGGGAGGAGGGCGCCGCCATCGGCGCCATCGCCGGCGGTCTGATCGGCAACCAGCTGTCGGAACGCGACGATCCCTGCGGCTACGGCTTCGCCGGGTACAATCGCGACGGCCGCTACGGCTATGAGCGCGTGCCGCGTCGGGGCGACTACGGCTATTACCGGCGCTGAGGCGAAAGGTCCCCCGGTCACGCCGGACGGCCGGTATCTGGTCGTCCGCGGCCGCCTCTGGCGCGCGACGAACCCGGCGCTTCCTGCTGGCGAGCGTGCGCGGCTGACGCGCGATCTGATGGCGGCCCGCAGCGCGGTGGGGCGCGCACGGCGGGCAGGAGACCGGAAGAAACTCGCCGAAGCGGGCCGGGCGGTGGACGACGCCAAGGTGGCCCTGGGCGAGCGCGGCCCCGTCTGGTGGGACGACGGCGCGCCGGACCACAATCGCCGCATGGCCCGCAACACGCCCTATTCCGCGTGGTACGCGGCCTTGGCCGGCGCGCCCTAGCGGAACTCGACCGTCACGCCGGGCTTCACCGCGGCCGCCAACTGCTCCGCGTCCCAGTTCGTCAACCGGACGCAGCCGTTGGACGCGGTCTTGGCCACCTTCGAGGGGTCCGGCGTGCCGTGGATGCCGTAGCTCTCTGCGGAAAGGTCGATCCAGACCGTGCCGACCGGATTGTTCGGGCCCGCCCGCACCACCACCTTGCGATCGCCCCGGTCATAGCTGAGCCTGGCCGGGTCGTAGGTGTAGTCGGGCTCGGGGGCCACGCCGAGAACCCTCAGCGTTCCGGAAGGCGCGGGCCGCTCGGCGGAGCCGATGGTGGCCGGGTAGAAGGCCACCAGTCGCCCGTCCGCGTCGAAGGCGCGCAGCGAGGTCTCGGCCTTGTCGACGACGATCCGCGCGACCTGCGGCAGGGACGAGTCGTCGACGGCCGGCACGACGACCCCGACGCCGGCCCGGCGGAAGTCGACGCCCGGGTTCAGCGCCTGCAACAGACCTTCGGTCAGGTGGAAGCGCTCGGCCAGCCGCTCGCGGGCGCTCGTGAAGCCGACGCCGTTGCGCGCCGTTTCCGACAGGTCGTCGGACGCCGGCGGATCGAAGGGGCCCGCCACGTCGGCCTCGGTCAGGACGACGCGGCGCAGCACGGGCCCGCCGTGGGCGCGGGACAGGGCCTCGACCATGTCCGCGTCCACGACGTCGCCGCTCATGCCGTTGGCCTGCCGCCAGGCCGCCACCGCCCGCCGCGTGTTGTCGCCGGGCAGTCCGTCGATGACCCCGGGGGAGAAGGCCGAGCGGTCCAGCAGTATCTGGACCCGGATCAACGCGGGGTCGGGCCGCGACTCCTGACCGGCCGCCGGCGCGGTCCAGCCCGCTTCCGAAGGCACGGCCCGCTCGATGGCGGCGACGTCCAGCGAGGCGGAAGCCGGCGCCGTCGGCGGGGTCGCCGCGGGAGGCGGGGGCTGGTCGGGGTCCGGGGCGCCGCAGGCGGCGAGTGGGAGCAGAAGGGCGAGGGCGGAAGCGGCGTACGCGAGACGGGACATGGGGCACCTAACCCGCCCGGGCCCCCCGTCGTTCCCCCGTGGGGCGACGGACGCGGTTAAGCCGCGTGTCGCCGGGCGTGTGCGGTTGCGCGGAACCGTGGAACCGCGGGAGACGTTCGCCGTCGGCACGTTAGGAATTCGTCAACCATGATGAAGGCGCTTCGCCTCGGCCTGTTCATCGGCACCCTGATCGGGGCCAGCGCCTGCGCCATGGCGCCTGCCGCCAGCGGGCAGGGCGGCTGGTACGGCGGGGTCGACGCCGGGCGTTCGGACCGCGACTGAGGCCGTCCGCACGAATCCGTGGCGCGCCGCGCCTTTCGCCCCTATCATCGCGCCTGCGGACGCCGACCGTCGCGCCGCGTCGGGTTCCTCCCCCTAGATGTTAGCCGTCGCCATCGTCGTCGTTCTGCTCCTCGTGGTGCTCAACGGCCTGTTCGCCATGACCGAGCTGGCGGTCGTGTCTTCCCGCAAATCCAAGCTGCAGAGCCGGGCCGAGAAGGGCGACCGGGGCGCCCGCGCGGCGCTGAAGCTGTCCGAGGAGCCCACCCACTTCCTGTCGGCGGTGCAGGTCGGGATCACCCTGATCGGCATCCTGGCCGGCGCCTACGGTCAGGCCGCGATCGCGGGCGAGCTGAACCGCATGATCGAGGCGGCCTTCCCGGCGGCCGCGGCCTGGTCCGAGATCGCCTCCACCGCCGTGGTGGTCATCCTGATCACCTACGTGTCGCTGATCGTCGGCGAGCTGGTGCCCAAGCGCCTGGCGCTGATCTTTCCGGAATCGATCGCGGCCAAGATGGCGGCGCCGATCTCGACCCTGGCCATCGTCCTGCATCCCTTCGTGGCCCTGCTGACCGCGTCGACCTCCGGCATCCTCAAGCTCATGGGCGTCAAGGACCGCGACGGCTCCGAGGTCACGCAGGAAGAGGTCGAGACCATGATCGCCGAAGGCGCCTCCGCCGGCCTGATCGAGCCGGAGGAGCAGGAGATGATCGAGGAGATCCTGACCCTGGGCGACCGGCCGATCCGCGTGGCCATGACCCCGCGGCATGAGGTGTTCTGGATCGCCCTGGACGACAGCGAGGAACAGCTGCGCGAGGAGATCCGCACCTGCCCCTATTCCCGCATCGTGGTGGCGCGGGAGAACGACGTCGATAACCCCCTCGGCGTCGTTCACAAGAAGGACCTGCTCGACAGCCTGCTCGACAACGGCGAGTTCAACGTCGAGACCCTGGTCCAGACCCCGGCCTTCATCCCGCAGTCGACCAGCGTGCTGAAGGCGCTGGAGATCATGAAGTCGTCCAAGGTCCACATGGCCTTCCTGGTTGACGAGTTCGGCGCGTTCGAGGGCGTGGTGACGGCCACGGACCTGCTGGAGATGATCGCCGGCGACTTCGACGAGGGGCACGACGAGGACGATGCGACGATCCGTCAGCGTGAGGACGGCACCTGGCTGGTCGACGGCCAGACGGATCTCGAGGAGCTGGCCGACGAGCTGGGCGAGGACTTCGGCGAGGCGGAGGGTTTCCACACTGTGGCCGGACTGGTCCTGCATCAGCTGTCGCGGGTGCCGGACGAGGGCGAGGTCCTGCAGCTGGGCCGTTTCGAGGTCGAGGTCATCGACATGGACGACCGCCGAATCGACAAGCTGCTGTTCCGCCAGGTCGTGAAGCCCGAGGACGAGGCGTCGGCGGTGGCGGCGCATCAGGAATGACGTCGTCGGCGGCCGCCCTTCGCCCTTGAAATGACGGGCGGGGTCGGGCATAGCCCCGCGTCTGGCGAAGACCGCACCCGATCCGTCGGGACGGCGCGATTTGTCTAGGAGTTTAGCTCAGCTGGTAGAGCACCGGTCTCCAAAACCGGGGGTCGTGGGTTCGAGTCCCCCAACTCCTGCCATTCCCCCTGTTCCCGCAGCCTGGGCCACCCCATCTGCGGGGACAGGATCCAGCGTTCGAGAAAGACTGCACCAGAGATGGCCAAGCCCAAGTTCCCCGGTCGCCGCACGGGCAACCCCGCCGCCGGCGCCAAGGCCTCGGCCGGCGCGTCCGCCGCGACCGTGACGGTCGAGCCGGCGACGCCCAAGGTCCGCACCTCGCCCGTCCAGTTCTTCAGCCAGGTCCGCGCCGAAGGGCGCAAGATCGTGTGGCCGTCCCGCAAGGAGACGTGGATCACCTCGGTGATGGTCTTCATCATGGTGGTGATCGCCGCAGCCTTCTTCTGGGGCGTGGATTTCGGACTCGGCTTCATCGTCAACCGGCTGCTGGCCATCGGTTCCTAAGAAGAAGATCAGAAGATGACCGACGTCGCCCCCGAATCCGCCGCCAATCCGCGGCACAAGTGGTACATCGTCCACGCCTACTCGAACTTCGAGAAGAAGGTCGCCGAGCAATTGCGCGAGCAGGCCGCGCGTCAGGGACTGGCCGAGAACTTCTCCGAGATCCTCGTCCCGACTGAGGACGTCGTGGAGGTGCGCCGCGGCCGCAAGGTGAACTCTGAGCGGAAATTCTTCCCCGGCTATGTGCTGGTGAAGATGGAGATGACCGACGACGCCTACCACCTGGTCAAGAACACGCCGAAGGTGACCGGCTTCCTGGGCGCCGCGGGCGGCACCAAGCCGCTGCCGGTCTCCGAGCGTGAGGTGAAGAACATCATCGGCCAGGTGGAAGAGGGCGTCGAGCGCCCGAAGCCCACCATCCGCTTCGACATCGGGGAGACGGTCAAGGTCGTCGACGGCCCCTTCGCCAGCTTCGACGGCCAGGTCGAGAGCGTCGACGAGGACAACGCCCGCCTGCGCGTGGCGGTGTCCATCTTCGGCCGCCCGACCCCGGTCGACCTGGAATACGGTCAGGTGGAGAAGGTCTCGGGCTGATCGCCCCGCCTGAAGACTTCAGCTGCGGCCGGCCTTCGGGGCGGCCGTTTGCTTTCAAGGGGCGCCTCTGGTACACGCCCGCCTCCTCGCGGTCCCGGCCGTGAGGCAAATCCGTGGAAGGCAGCCATGCCGCACCACGGCTCATCCGTGGGGATTGAGTTCCCCGCTGCATAGGAGAGACCAATGGCCAAGAAGATTCTCGGCTACATCAAGCTGCAGGTGCCCGCCGGCTCCGCGACCCCGTCGCCGCCGATTGGCCCGGCCCTGGGTCAGCGCGGCGTTAACATCATGGGCTTCTGCAAGGAGTTCAACGCGCGGACCGAGAAGGAAGGCAAGGGCACGCCCCTGCCGACCGTCATCACCGTCTACCAGGACAAGAGCTTCACCTTCATCACCAAGACGCCGCCGGCGACCTGGTACCTGAAGCAGGCCACCGGCCTGAAGTCGGGCTCGGCCAAGACCGGCCGCGAGACCGCCGGCAAGATCAAGCGCAGCCAGCTGCGTGAGATCGCCGAGAAGAAGATGAAGGATCTGAACGCCAACGATCTCGATCAGGCGACCAAGATCATCGAAGGCTCGGCCCGCGCGATGGGCCTGAACGTGGTGGAGGGCTGATCACATGGCCAAGCAAGCCAAGCGCATCCAGGCCTGGACCGGCGATCGTGAGACGCCGATGGCCTACGCCGACGCCATCAAGGCGGTGAAGGACAACGCCAAGGCCAAGTTCGACGAGTCGATCGAGATCGCCGTCAACCTGGGCGTCGACCCGCGTCACGCCGACCAGCAGGTCCGCGGCGTGGTCAACCTGCCGTCGGGCACGGGCCGCGACGTCCGCGTCGCCGTCTTCGCCAAGGACGCCAAGGCCGCCGAGGCCACCGCGGCCGGCGCCGACGTCGTGGGCGCCGAGGATCTGTTCGAGAAGATCAACGGCGGCTTCATGGACTTCGACCGTGTGATCGCCACGCCGGACCTGATGGGTCTGGTCGGCCGTCTCGGCAAGGTGCTGGGCCCCCGCGGCCTGATGCCCAACCCCAAGGTCGGCACCGTGACCCCGAACGTCGGCCAGGCGGTCAAGGACGCCAAGGGCGGCGCCGTGGAGTTCCGCGTCGAGAAGGCGGGCATCGTGCACGCCGGCATCGGCAAGGCCTCGTTCGACCAGGCCGCGCTGGAAGCCAACGTCAAGGCGATCGTCGACGCGCTGGTCAAGGCCAAGCCGTCGGGCGCCAAGGGCACCTACGTCAAGAAGATCAGCCTGTCGTCCACCATGGGCCCGGGCTTCAAGGTGGACCCGGCCTCGCTGGGCGCCTGATCGGTCGCTTCGACCTGCACGCGGAAACGGCGGCTCCGACAGGAGCCGCCGTTTTCGTGTCCGGGCCGGCGCGCCGGCTTGCGGCCCGGCGCGTGTCCGGCGATGGTCGCCGCAGGGGGAACACGTCATGCGATTTCTGACCATGCTCGCCGCGGTCCTTGCGGCCACGCTGATCCTGTCCGGTCCAGCCGCCGCGCAGGACCGGGGCCTGGAACGCCGGACCGAACTGGCCGAGCGCTACATCAGGCTGTCGCTGGGCGACGACCTGCGGCCCATGATCGAAAGCGTGATCGAGCAGCAGCTGGCGTCGGACGGCGGCCTGACGCCCGAACAACGGGGCTGGTACCGCAGCAACATGCCGGTGTTCTTCGACACCTTCATGGACAGGCTGATCGACGTCATGGCCCCGCGCTACGCGGCCAGCATGACGGACGATGAGCTGAACGCGGGCATCGCCTTCTACAGCTCGCCCCTCGGCCGTTCCCTGGCCCGCAAGCAGATCATGCTGCAGGCCGAGATGGACGCGGACCTCATGCAGGCGGCCGAGGCCATGGGCGTCGAGATCGAGACCAAGTACTGCGCCGCCTTCGGCTGCGAGGATCTGGGCGACCTTGAACCGTGGCCCAGCGACGCGCCTTCGTCGAAATGACGGCCCGGTCTTGAGTTCCGGCGCGCCGCTGTGTATGGAGCGCGCCTTGCCGTGACGGGTCCGCCCGTGACGGTCCTGTCCGAGAACTTCGGGGCGTGGGGGCCACCCACGCCGTAAATGTCGGGGAGCCCTCCGGCGCCGTGGGGAGATGGGTCGCAGACGATCCCCTTCGCTTCGCGCGAAGAGGGCGTGAGCTTCCTTCGGACATCGCTACCGGCCTGAACGTCTCGCGGCGACGCGCGGCGCTTTGGCCATCTTGCCGTCGGGAATGACCCCGGCGGCGACACCAAGACTGGAGACCGCAATGGACCGCGCACAAAAGGCCGAGTCGATCGAGACGCTGAAGGGCGTCTTCGCCGACGCCGGCGCCGTGGTCGTGACCCACAACCTGGGTCTGACCGTTGCGGAAATGGAAGACCTGCGTGGCCGGCTGCGTACCGCCGGCGGCGCGTTCAAGGTGGTCAAGAACCGCCTGGCGCTGAAGGCGCTCGAAGCCGAAGAGGGCAGCGACTACCACCCCCTGTTCAAGGGCCCGGTGGGCATCGCCTACGCCAACGACCCGGTGACGGCCGCCAAGGTGACCGCCGAGTTCGCCAAGGGCAACGACAAGTTCGTCGTCCAGGGCGGGTTCATGGGCGACAAGGTGCTGGACGCCAAGGGTGTCGAAACCCTGTCCAAGCTGCCGTCGCTGGACCAGATCCGCGCCTCGCTGCTGGGTCTGCTGAACGCTCCCGCGACCAAGATCGCCGGCGTCGTCCAGGCCCCGGCCGGCCAGCTGGCCCGGGTGTTCAACGCCTACGCCACCAAGGACGCGGCGTAAGCCGCACCTCCATCTCCGCATCTCCTCAAACCAAAATCCTCCGAAGGAACTGAAAAAATGGCCGATCTCGCCAAAATCGTCGAAGACCTGTCCGCCCTGACCGTGCTGGAAGCCGCCGAGCTGTCCAAGCTGCTGGAAGAAAAGTGGGGCGTCTCCGCCGCCGCTCCGGTCGCCATGGCCATGCCGGCCGGCGGCGGCGCCGGCGCCGCTCCTGCCGAAGCCGCTGAAGAGCAAACCGAGTTCACCGTCGTCCTGGTCGACGGCGGCGACAAGAAGATCAACGTGATCAAGGAAGTCCGCGGCGTCCGTTCGGACCTCGGTCTGAAGGAAGCCAAGGACCTGGTCGAAGGCGCTCCGCAGAACGTCGTCGAGAACGTCTCGAAGCAGCAGGCCGACGAAATCGCCAAGAAGCTGACCGAGGCCGGCGCCAAGGTCCAGATCAAGTAAGATCTGACTTCTTGCAAAGATGCGGACGGGCCGGGGAGCGATCCCCGGCCCGTTTCGTTTGCGCGGCGCCCTCCGCGTGCGTAGCCTCCCGGCGGGAGGCTTTCAGATGATCAGAACCGTGCTCGCGGCCGCCGTGCTGCTGTCCGTCGCGTCCTGTGATCAGGGCGTGGAAACGCCGGATCCGGCGACCGTCGAGGTTCCGGAGCGGGCGCCCCTGCCGACGCCGCCCATGACCTCGGCCAAGGCCATCCAGGTGCTGGACGGCCTGCCGCTGCAGTGCAGATCGATGGCGGTGATCCTGTTCGACATGAGCCGGTGCCTGCACAAGACGCCGGAGGGCCTGCCGGACGACCAGAAGCTGATCGCCGACCTGGTCGCCCTGCGCGCCGAGCTGGAAGCTCTGGATCCCGATGCGGTCGAGACCACCTGCTCGACGCGCTACGCCGAGCTGGAGTCCACGCCGATGCCGCGCGAGTGCTGGGCGAAATAGCTCAGTTCGTCCGCGGCGCCAGAATCTCCGTCAGCCTGTCGCGCGTGCCCGGAATGCGCTCCAGCCGCGGGTATCGCAGGCCGTCGTGATAATCGAACTGCACGGTCCGTTCGCGCTGGCCGTTGCGGATCACCACGCCGATGGGCTGGCTGTTGCCCTTCGACGCCGTGACGGCGGCCGCCAGATTGGCGGCGTTGCCGGGCTGGCCGTTGACGCTGACCAAGGTCCAGCCGGCCCCGATGCCGGCCTCCCACGCCGGTCCGCCCCACTGGACGCCGGTGATCCGCGCGCCGGACAGGTTGAAGCCCAGCGAGTACTGGAAGTCTCCGTCGCCCGAGCCGTTGACGTAGCTCTCGACTTCCGTCGGCGCCTCGCTCCAGACCAGTCGCCATCCGGCGCGCGCCAGCCCGTCGAGCGGCGCCTCGGCCTCGGGCCCGGCCGCGTCCAGCCGCTGGCGCAGAAAGGCCGCCCAGTCATGGGGAGCCACGTCATTCAGCGCCGAGACCAGACCGTTGAAGGTGTAGGGGGTCGCTTCCCAGACCCCGTCCTGGATCCCGAAGAAGCCCTTGGCGAAGTCGTCCAGCGATCGCCGATCGCCGGTCAGCTCGCGGATCTTCGTGTCCACGTCCAGCCAGATCAGCAGCGACTCCCGGTAATAGTCGCCGGTGCCGCGCATCCACGAGCCCCACGGGTTGGTCGTGCGATAACCCAGCAGGTTGTGGTTTGTCGTGTCCTGCAGCGGGCGCCATCCCCGCCCGGCCTGCGCGTCGTAGAAGGCGGCCAGCCCGGCGAGGTTGGCGATCGTCTCTTCGGGCGTGACCAGACCCGCGCGCGTCGCCAGCACCTCGCCCCAGTATTCCGTCTGCCCCTCATAGACCCACAGCAGGGTGTTCTGGACCGGCGTGTTCAGGTTCGGCGTGATCTGGTCGGCGGGGCGGCGGAACTTGCCGTTCCAGCTGTGCACGTATTCGTGCGGCAGCAGGGTCCGGGCGCCGTGATAGGCGGTCCAGTTCTGGAAGAAATCGGCCGGCACGGCGTTCTCGCTGGAGCGGTGGTGCTCCAGACCGATGCCGCCCAGCTGGTTGGAGTTGGCCAGCAGGAAGTCGTAGCGGTCGTAGTGGCGCGAGCCGAACAGCAGGTCCGCCTGCCGCACCATGCCGCGGAAGCCCGCCAGCTGCTCGTCCGTGATCGCGATCGCCTGCGCCGTGTCGCCCACGATGTGCAGGCGCACCGGCGAACGGCCGCCCGGGTCCAGATCCTCGACGCGGTGGTGACGACCGGCGAACATCGGGCTGTCGGCCAGCATCTCCAGGTCGATCGGTTCGAACACGGCGACGCCGTCCTCGAACGATCGGGTGTCCAGCGCTGTGCCGTAGTTCCAGCCGTCCGGCAGCTTGACCGTGGTCTGCACCATGACGCCGGAATGGCGATACCCTGCCGGATACAGGATCGCCTTCTCGAACTGCAGGTTCGAGACGTCGGGGGTCATGACGACGCGCCACGTGGCGTTGTCGGGCTGGGTCAGCCACTGGAACGCCACCTCGATCTCGCGGACGCCGGCCGGGACGTCGACGTGGAAGGCGTAGGGATCCAGGGTGTCGCGAAGCCACTCGATGCGCCGCCCGTTCCCCGTCACCGTCAGCCCGCCGACCAGCTGGATCGGGCCGGTCGGCGCATGGTTGCCCGGCAGGAACTTCGGATACAGCAGGGTCATCGGTCCCGCGGCGGGGACGGGTATCGTCTGCTTCACCCACACGATCCGCCGATCCAGATCCGTGGCGTCGACTTCGTGACGGATCACACCCGGGAAAGCGTCCGCCGTCGGCGCCGGGATCGGCGGTACGTCGCGCGGCAGGCTCTGGACACCGGCCTGCGCCCAGGCGGCGCCGGCCGTGCAGGCGGTCAGCAGGGCGGCGGCGCAGGCTGCGGCCATGCGGGCGTGGGAGCGGACGCGCGTCATAGGATCACTCTTGCGGACTGGAACGGGCAGGGCGGCGACCTTCACCGCGCCCGTCCGGAGCGTCAAGCGTGACCGGCGTCAGTCCGGCCGCACGACCTGACAGGTGACGTTGCGGGCGTCCAGCGCGGCACAGGCGGCGCGCGCGGCGTCCTCCGTCATGCCGGTGAAGCGCGAACGGAACCAGCCGGACGCGTTCACCACCCGGCGGTCGGCGCCGCGGAACTGGGCCCGGAAGCGGCGATCGACCTCGTTCAGCCAATCACGCGCGACCGTCTCGTCGCGGAAGGCGCCCACCTGCACGGACCACAGGCCCGCTGGCACGGGTGGGGTCGAGCGGCGGGTCGAGGGCGCGGGCGCGGTCGGCTGGCGGTTCAGCTCGCCGGTGCGGTCCGTCCGCGGCGCCGGGGCGGACACCAGCCGGACGTCCGAATCTTCCGGATCCGCACGGCTGCCGGCCGCGGCGTCTCCGGGCAGGGCGGCGTACAGGACGCCGCCTTCGGTGGTCTCCGGCCCGATGCCGAAACCGCGTTGCTCGAAGAAGGTCTGGGCCACCTCGATCCGCTCGCCCCCGCGACGCCGGGCGGCGACCTCGAACCCCGTGCTCATCAGCGAGGCGACGTGCTCGTTGCGCGACGCCGTCGAGCGGCCGCCCAGCACGATGGTGATGATCCGGCGTCCGTCGCGCACGGCCGAGGCCGCGAGATTGTAGCCGGAGGCGTTGGTGAAGCCCGTCTTGATGCCGTCGTAGCCCTGACCCGTCGACAGCAGGCCGTTGGTGTTTCGGTACTCCCGCCCGCCGTAGAACCAGCTGTTCACCCCGAAGTACCGGTAGTGCTGCGGGAAGTCGCGCAACAGCGCCCGACACAGGACGGCCAGGTCGCGCGCGCTCGTCAGTTGGCGGCTGTCCGGCAGGCCGTTGGCGTTGACGTAGCGGGTCTGGGTCATCCCCAGCTCCTCGGCCTTCAGCGTCATCATGGCCGTAAATCGCGATTCCGAGCCGGCGACGTGCTCGGCCAGCGCCACAGCCATGTCGTTGGCCGAGCGAATGGCCGTGGCGTGAATCGCGTCCTGAACCGTGATGGTCTGGCCGGCGGCAAGCCCCAGCTTCGACGGCGGCTGGCTGGCGGCGTGCGCCGACACGCGGATGACGTCGTCCAGCTTGATTTTGCCTTGCTCCAGCGCCTCGAACACGAGGTACAGGGTCATCACCTTGGTGATGGATGCGGGATAGCGCCGGGCGTCGGCGTGCCGGGCGAACATGACCTCGCCGGACTCGGCGTCGATCACGATGGCGGCGTAGCGCAGGTTTTCCTGGGCGACGACCGGCGTCGCGGCCGGCGCGGCCGTCAGCGACAGGGTCAGCAGAATGGAGAAGACCGCCAGCGTCCGACGCAGGATCAAAGCCATCGCAAACTCACTTCAGTGCTTCCGGTCGCCCGGACGCCCCCCGGCCACGTGAGGCCTAACATGGTCCGGGCCAGTTTCGCGGTCGTTAACGCCGCGTCAACGCAGAATTGAACGGCATCGGCGATCAGGCGATTGTGCACTGCACAATATCGGCTTGACCTTTGTTCGCAGGTGCACCATATGAGCCCCGCGAGCGGGACCGTCCCGTTCGAAACCTCATCAGCGGCGATCAACGCCGCACCCGCCGTTCAGGAGAGACCGCCATGGCCGACGCCGCCGAAACCATCACCGCCGCCGCCAAGAAGAACGTCGAAACCGCCACCGCCCAGGTCAAGGCTTCGACCCAGCAGGCCCAGGCCCAGGCCGAGAAGGTCCAGGCCGCCGGCGCCCAGGCCTTCCGCGAAGGAGTCGACAAGTCGGTCGCCTCGCTGACCGAGCTGAACGCCCACGGCAAGAAGAACCTCGAGGCCATGGTCGAGTCGGCCACCGCCGCCCAGAAGGGCGCGGAAGCGCTGTCGCAGAACGCCTTCGCCTACGGCAAGAAGACGTGGGAAGACGGCGTCGCCGCCGCCCAGTCGATGGCCCAGGCCCGTTCGGTTCAGGAGCTGATCGAGCTGCAGACGAACTGGGCGAAGTCGGCGACCGAGGCCTATCTGGCCGAAGTCACGAAGACGACCGACCTGTTCACCGCCTCGATGAAGGACAGCTTCCGTCCGCTCAACGAGCGCGTCACCGCCTCGGTCGAGAAGTTCCAGGCCGCCCGCTGATCCAGGCGACCGGCTGAAGACGAAGGCCCCGGCGGAAACGCCGGGGCCTTTTTCGTTTGCGCGCAAAAACCTGTGACTTGCCGCGTCTTCAATTCAGGCCATCATTCCCCATCTAGTCCTTCGACTCCCCACCGGACGACGAATGCCCACTAGACGTTCAGGAGAGACGGGAAGCGGCCAGGGCGTCGCCACCGTCACCGAGACGAAGCCGAAGCTTCAGAAGCCCTCGCTGTATCGGGTGCTGATCCTGAACGACGACTACACGCCGATGGAATTCGTCGTCTACGTGCTGGAGCGGTTCTTCCAGAAGGACCGCGAGGCGGCCACCCGCATCATGCTGCATGTGCACCAGCATGGCGTCGGCGTGTGCGGCGTCTTCACCTACGAGGTGGCCGAAACCAAGGTCGCCCAGGTGATCGAGACGGCGCGGCGGCACCAGCACCCCCTGCAATGCACGATGGAAAAGGACTGAGAGGAACCTGATGCCCTCGTTTTCCCGTCCTCTCGAAGAGACGCTGCACCGCGCGGTGCACTACGCGAACGCCCGCCGGCACGAATACGCCACGCTGGAGCACCTGCTGCTGGCCCTGATCGACGATCCCGACGCCGCCAACGTCATGGGCGCCTGCAACGTCGATCTGGAGGCGCTGAAGGCGGCGCTGACGCTCTATGTCGACAACGACCTGGCCGCGCTGGCGACCGCCGATGGCGACGATGCCAAGCCGACCGCCGGCTTCCAGCGCGTGATCCAGCGCGCGGTCATCCACGTCCAGTCCTCGGGCCGCGAGGAGGTGACCGGCGCCAACGTGCTGGTGGCCATCTTCAGCGAGCGCGAAAGCCACGCCGCCTATTTCCTGCAGGAGCAGGACATGACCCGTTACGACGCGGTCAACTTCATCGCCCACGGCATCGCCAAAAAGTCGGGGGGCAGCGAGACGCGGCCCGCGCGCGCCTCCGGCCAGTCGCCCGAGGACGCCGAGGACGCCGCCGCCGCCAAGACCGGCGGCGAGGCGCTGGAGGCCTATTGCGTCGACCTGAACGAGAAGGCGAAGAACGGAAAGGTCGATCCGCTGATCGGGCGTCAGGCCGAGGTCGAGCGCTCGATCCAGATCCTGTGCCGGCGGACCAAGAACAATCCTCTGCTGGTCGGTGACCCCGGCGTCGGCAAGACCGCCATCGCCGAGGGCCTCGCCCGCAAGATCGTCAAGGGCGAGGTGCCGGACGTCCTGAAGGGCGCGACCATCTACTCGCTCGACATGGGCGCGCTCCTGGCCGGCACCCGCTATCGCGGCGACTTCGAGGAGCGGCTCAAGCAGGTCGTGAAGGAGCTGGAGACGCACGAGGACGCCATCCTCTTCATCGACGAGATCCACACGGTGATCGGCGCCGGCGCGACCTCGGGCGGCGCCATGGACGCGTCCAACCTGCTGAAGCCGGCGCTGGCCTCGGGCACGCTGCGGTGCATGGGCTCGACCACCTACAAGGAGTACCGCCAGCACTTCGAGAAGGACCGCGCCCTCGTCCGCCGCTTCCAGAAGATCGACGTCAACGAACCGACGGTCGAGGACACGGTGAAGATCCTCAAGGGGCTGAAGACCAGCTACGAAGGCCACCACAAGCTGCGCTACACCGACGCCGCCATCCGCACGGCCGTGGAGCTGTCGGCGCGCTACATGACCGACCGCAAACTGCCGGACAAGGCGATCGACGTCATCGACGAGGCGGGCGCCAGCCAGATGCTGCTGCCGGAATCGAAGCGGAAGAAGGTCATCGGCCAGAAGGAGGTCGAGGGCGTCATCGCCAGAATGGCCCGCATCCCGCCGAAGTCGGTGTCCAAGTCCGACACCGAGAGCCTGAAGGAGCTGCAGACCGACCTGAACCGCGTCGTCTTCGGCCAGTCCGCGGCGATCGAACAGGTCTCTGCGGCCATGAAGCTGGCGCGGGCCGGGCTGCGCGACCCGCAAAAGCCCATCGGCTGCTTCCTGTTCTCGGGCCCGACCGGCGTCGGCAAGACCGAGGTGGCCAAGCAGCTGGCGGCGACGCTGGGCATCGAGATGCTGCGCTTCGACATGTCGGAGTACATGGAGCGGCACACCGTCAGTCGCCTGATCGGCGCCCCCCCGGGCTACGTCGGGCATGACCAGGGCGGGCTGCTGACCGACGCCGTCGACCAGCACCCGCACGCCGTCGTCCTGCTGGACGAGATCGAGAAGGCGCACCCCGACGTCTACAACATCCTGCTGCAGGTGATGGACAACGGCATGCTGACCGACGCGGTCGGCAAGAAGGTCGACTTCCGCAACGTGGTTCTGATCATGACCACCAACGCGGGGGCCGCGGACAACGCCCGCGCGGCCATCGGCTTCGGCCGCGGCAAGGTCGAGGGCGAGGACGACAAGGCCATCCAGCGTCTGTTCGCGCCGGAGTTCAGGAACCGTCTGGACGCCATCGTCGCCTTCAAGGCGCTGGACTCCGAGACGATCAAGTCGGTGGTGACGAAGTTCGTTCTGCAGCTGGAAGCCCAGCTGGCGGACCGGAACATCACCATCGAACTGACCGACGAGGCCGCCGACTGGCTGGCCAAGAACGGCTTCGACGAACTGTACGGCGCGCGTCCCCTGGCGCGGGTCATCCAGGAGTCGATCAAGAAGCCGCTGGCCGACGACATCCTGTTCGGCCGCCTGACCAAGGGCGGACACGTCAAGGTGCGGCTTGTGGACGGCAAGATCGACTTCGACGTCACGCCTCTGTCGGGGGCCGCCGCCAAGGCGGCCGAAACGGCCGACGAGGGCGCCGACTGATCTCGCCGATCGCCCAACGAGAAAGGCCCGGACGCAGGTCCGGGCCTTTTTTTCATTGGGGCGTGACCGTCGTCAGCGGCGGCGGCCGAGGCCACCCAGAACGATCGCCAGACCGGCGACGATGCCGGTGGTCAGCAGAGGCTTGCGACGGGCGAAGTCGATGCCACGACGGCCGTACTCCTGATACTCGGCCGGCGCCTTGGCCACCAGGCCCTCGATGCCGTCGACGACCCGGCCGTAGGCGTCGCGCGCCTGACCCCTGAATTCGGTGACGCGGCCGTCGAGCCGCAGCTTCGCGTCGCCGGTCAGCTTGCCGAGCCCGGCCTGCGCCTTGCCGAGGCCCTGTTCGGTGGAGCCGAGGATGCGTTGGTCGGTCATATGTTCGTCCTGATGCAGGGTGGGGGAGGAGCCGGTGAAGCGCGCGTCGCCCGGTCAGGGTTCCCCTCGAAAACGCCGGCCTTCAAAGCTAGGCTGACGTGACGCAGGAGGCCCACATGACCCCGCCGGTCCTGACTGAACGTCAGCAGAAATGGTTCGCGTCCGTGCGCGCGAGCCTGGAGAAGAGCACCGGCCGTTCGCTGGACGAGTGGCGCGAGGTGATGAAGGCCTGCCCTGTGTCCGCCCCGCGTGCGCAGCTGGCCTGGCTGAAGGCCGAGCACGGCGTGGGGGTGAACTACGGCTCCACCATTCTCGACGCCTGCCGGTCCGGCGACGGTCCGGGGTGGGATGAGCCCGAAGCGCTGCGTGCGGCTCTGTGGAAGGATCCGGCGTCGCTGGCGATCCTGATCGCGTTGGAGCGGGCGGCCGCGCCCGTCGCCGGCGTCGTGCCGACCCAGCGGAAGGGCTACACGGCCTTCTCCCGCGCCGTGCAGTTCGCGGCGATGCGGCCTCTGAAAGGGGGCAAGGCCCTGCTGGGGCTGAAACTGGATCCCTCGGTCTCCCCGAGGCTGGCGCCGTCCCGGCGGCGGGAGAGCTGGTCCGAGCGCCTGACCGCCGTGGTCGAGCTGGGAAGTCCCGCGGACGTCGACGACGAGGTCGCCCGCCTGTTCGTCCAGGCCGCCGGGAACGGCTAGGCCTTCGATCCGGCGATCAAGGCCGCCCGCTCATCGGAGGTCAGCGCGCGCCACCGCCCCTCAGGCAGCCCGCCGAGCTCCAGCGGCCCGATGCGGACGCGCAGAAGGTCCACGACCTCCAGTCCGACCAGTTCGCACATGCGCCGGATCTGCCGCTTTCGGCCTTCCTTCAGCACGAAGCGCAGGCGCTGCGGCTCGATCTGGGTGACGCGCGCGGGCTTCAGTTTGCGACCGTCCAGCTCCAGCCCGTGCCGCAGGCGGGTCAGCGACGCTTCCGTGACCCGCCCTTCGACGCGCACCAGATACTCCTTGTCGAGGTCGGACTCCGGCCCGATCACGGCCTTGGCCACCACGCCGTCCGAGGACAGCAGCAGCAGGCCGCGCGAATCCTCGTCCAGACGGCCGATGGGCGGCAGGGAGGCGTCGCGTCCCGGGACGTCGCCGTTTCCGGTGCGGTTCGTCGCGGTCAGCAGGCGCGCCGCCGGCGTCTTGCCCGGCTCCGGCTGGCCGGAGACGTAGCCGATCGGCTTGTTCATCACGATCGTCTGACTCGCCGCCAGCGCCGTCTCCGCGCCTCGCCCCAGCGTCAGGGTCTGGCCCGGCTGGATTTTCCGGCCCGCGTCCGTGACCGTCTCACCATCGATCGAAACCAGGCCGTCGGCGATCAGGGCGTCGGCCTCGCGTCGCGAGCACAGCCCCGTCTGGCCCATGAACTTGTTCAGCCGGACGGGCTCGGCGCCGTCGTGCGTGCGGGAAACGCTCACGGCCAGGCCCGGAACAGCAGCATCAGATTGTTGGCCGGCATCGCCTTTCGCAGGGTGAAGGCCAGGCCGTGGGCCCGCGCCGCCGTGATCACCGCGTCCCGGTCGCGCAGTCCCCAGTCCGGGTCGCGGGCCTTGAGGCTTTCGTCGAACTCAAGATTGCTCGTCGCCGTTTCGACGTCTGCTTCTAGGAAGGGCCCATACAGGGCCAGCAGCCCTCCCGGCCGCGTCAGCGCCCCAGCGGCCAGCCGCATCAGCGCCTCCGTCGCGCCGGCCGGAGCGATGTGGATCATGTTCGCGCAGAACACGGCCTTGAAGGTCTCGTCGGGCCAGGTCGTCTCGTCCAGCACGTCCAGAGGCAGGCAGGGCCGCAGGTTGGCGGGGCCCCGCGCGCGCCGCGCCTCGATGCTGGCACGCGCCTCCGCGGACGGGTCGCTGGGCGTCCAGTCCACGCCGGGCAGGGCGGTCGCGAAGGCGGCGGCATGCTGGCCGGTCCCCGACGCGACTTCCAGCACCGCTCCCGAGGCCGGCAGGTGGGCCCGCAGCACCTCGAGTATCGGCGCCACGTTGCGCTCTGCGGCCGGTGAGGTCCGGGCGCCGTCGGGACTCGGCGTGGCGGGGTCGAGCGTGTGCACGCGGGTGAGATAGCGCGCCCGGCCGCGCTCCGCGACGGGCGAAATGCACGTCCGATCCTCCCGCCGCCTCACGCAGGGATGAAACGTGCGGCGGTTGACGTCGCGTCGCCTCCCGTGTTCCTCCTCCCTGAAACATTGCGTGAAGAGCGCAGCGAGGAGGCCCCGAGGCGACGAAGAGCGTCCGGGCCGTTCAGGAGAGTAGCATGACGTCCATCGTTCCCGGCCTTCACCCGGCCCCGACCGCGCACGCCGGTCTCGTCGCCTGGGTCGAACAGATCGCCGCCCTGACGAAGCCCGCCCGCGTCCACTGGTGCGACGGCTCTGAGGCGGAAAAGCAGGCCATAACCGCCGACCTGATCGCCAGGGGCACGCTCCGGGCCCTGGACCCCGTCAAGCGCCCCGGCAGCTTCTATGCGGCTTCGGATCCCAAGGACGTCGCGCGCGTCGAAAGCCGGACCTTCATCTGCTCGGCCAACGAGGTCGACGCCGGCCCGACCAACAACTGGGCCGACCCCGTCGAGATGCGCACACGCCTGAACGGTCTGTTCGACGGCTGCATGGCCGGCCGCACCATGTACGTCGTGCCCTTCTCGATGGGTCCGCTGGGCTCGAAGATCAGCGCGCTGGGCGTGGAGATCACCGACAGCGGTTACGTCGCGGTGTCGATGGGCATCATGACGCGCATGGGCAAGGCGGCGCTCGAAGCGCTGGGTTCCGACGGGGAGTTCGTGCCCTGCGTTCACACGCTGGGCGCGCCGCTGGCCGAGGGGCAGGCCGACGTTCCGTGGCCCTGCAACGAGGAAAAGTGGATCGTCCACTATCCCGAGACGCGCGAGATCTGGTCCTATGGCTCGGGCTACGGCGGCAATGCCCTGCTGGGCAAGAAATGCTACGCCCTGCGCATCGCTTCGGTCATGGCCCGCGACGAGGGCTGGCTGGCCGAGCATATGCTGATCCTGAAGCTGACGCCGCCGCAGGGTCAGCCGAAGTACGTCGCCGCCGCCTTCCCGTCGGCCTGCGGCAAGACCAATCTGGCCATGCTCCAGCCGACCCTGCCGGGCTGGAAGGCCGAGACGGTGGGCGACGACATCGCGTGGATGCGTTTCGGCGACGACGGCCGCCTCTACGCCGTGAACCCGGAAGCCGGCTTCTTCGGCGTGGCCCCCGGCACCAGCCGGAACACCAACCTGACCGCCCTCGAGACCCTGGCGAAGAACACCGTCTTCACCAACGTGGCCCTGACCGAGGACGGCGACGTCTGGTGGGAGGGCCTGACGAAGGAAGCGCCGGCGAACCTGACGACCTGGACCGGCCAACGGCACGACGCCGCCTCCGGCACGCCGGCGGCGCATCCGAACGCGCGCTTTGCCGCGCCGGCGCACCAGTGCCCGACCATCGCGCCGGAATGGGAAGACCCCAAGGGCGTGCCGATCGACGCCATCCTGTTCGGCGGCCGCCGCGCGTCGGCCGTGCCGCTGGTGACCGAGGCCTTCGACTGGGAGCACGGCGTGTTCATGGGTTCCACGGTGGCGTCCGAGGGCACTGCGGCGGCCGAGAACGCCATCGGCGAACTGCGGCGTGATCCCTTCGCCATGCTGCCCTTCTGCGGCTACAACATGGGCGACTACTTCGCGCACTGGCTGCGCATGGGCGAGGGCCGCGACGCGGCGAAGCTGCCCCGCATGTTCTTCGTCAACTGGTTCCGCAAGGACCAGGACGGCAAGTTCGTGTGGCCCGGTTTCGGCGACAACGCCCGGGTCCTGAAGTGGATCGTGGAGCGCCTGGACGGCACGGCCTCCGCCGTGGACACGCCGGTCGGTCGCGTGCCGACCGCGGAGGCCCTGGACCTGACCGGCCTTTCGCTGACCGACGATCAGCTGACGACCCTGCTCGACGTCGACGCCGACGTCTGGACGGAAGAGGCGTCGATGATCCCGGCCTTCTACGAGAAGTTCGGCGACCGTTTGCCCAAGGCGCTGTGGGATCAGCACGCGGCCCTGACCGCGCGTCTGAACGAAACGCGCGCGGCCGCCGTCGCGGCCGAGTAGGGCCGACGGCTTGCAAATCCCCCGCGGGCGGTCGATCTGACCGCCCGTGACCGGGTCTCCAGACGTCATAGTCATCGGCGCCGGCGTGCTGGGCCTCGCCTCGGCGGCCGAGATGGCCGCGCGCGGCCTGTCCGTCGTGGTCGTCGATCCGGGCGGCGGCAACGCGTCCTCGATCGCCGCGGGCATGATCGCGCCGGCCATGGAGTCGGCGCTTGAGGACCTGCCCCCGCGGGTGGTGGCGGTTCTGCAAGCCGCCCGAGACTTGTGGCCGGACTTCGCTGCCCGGCATGGCCTCGACCTGATCCAGGACGGCGCCGACTGGCGCGGACGCGGCGCCGAAGCGCTCCGGCGACGCCTTGAGCGGAACGGCTTCGTCGTTGAAGCCCGACCTGACGGTTTTCGGACGCCCGAAGACGCGCGAATCGACGCGGGTCGAGCGCTGCAGGAGCTCGGTCGCGCGGTCACGGTGATCGCCGGCTCCGCCCGGAGGACGTCGCGCGTGGAGCGGCACTGGACCGTCCGTCTGGACGGCGACCGCGAACTGCACGCCCCGCATCTGGTCGTCGCCACGGGAGCCGCCGGGGCGATCGAGGGCCTGCCGGTGGACGTGGTGCGGCTGATTGAAGGTGTGATTCCGATTCGCGGCCAGCTTGCCCACGTGCACGGTCCGGGCCCGGCGATCCCGACGCGCACGCCGCACGGCTACGTCGTGCCGGTCGAGGGCGGCGTGATCGTCGGCGCCACGATGGAACACGGACGCCGCGACCTGCAGCCCGAGGACGCGGCGGCGCGAAGACAGGTCGGCCAGGTGTTCGATGCGCTCGGGCTGCCCGCCGGCGCCGCGAGCCCGCGCGTGGGCGTTCGCGGCGCCTTCGCAGACGGCCTGCCGGCGGTGGGCGAGATCGACGGCGTCATCGTCGCCCTCGGCCCCCGACGAAACGGCTGGCTGCTGGCCCCGCTGGTTGCGGGCGTCGTTGCCGACGCGGTCCGGGCGACGCCGCCCGGACCCCAGGCGGCGTCGCTCAGACCAGATCGGCCGGGGCTCAGCGCTCCGGCAGAGTGAAGCGCAGGGTGACGTTCACCCGCGCGCCTTCCACGGCCCGCCCATCGACGGTGCGGGGGGACATCCGGAAGTCCCGCGACAACCTCAGCGCCGCGCGACCGAAGCCCTGACCCGACGGCGTCTCTTCCGCGACCGAGCAGCCGGTCAGGGTGCCGTCGACGCGGACGACGCAGTTCAGCCGCGCCGACCCGGTGACGCCCGCGTTCAACGCGCGGTCGGGATAGGCGTCCATCAGCGCCTGGGCGGTCGGCCTGCGGATCCAGTCCGGATGGGTCACCACGCTCACGGCCGCGGGCTCCGGCGTTTCAACGACGCCCGTGCCTTCCGGAACGGCGTCGGGCAGGGGCTGCAGGGCGATCGGACCCTGCGCCTGCTCCGCGGCGTCGGTCGGCGTATGGTTCAGCGTTTCGGTGGGCACGGTCGGAGCCGGCGTCTTGTTCAGCGGCGTGCTTTGCGCCGGAGCCGCCTTCGCCGGCTCGGCGGGCTTGGGCTCGGGCTTCTTGCGCTGGATCGGCGGCAGCAGGGTGATGTTCGGCCCTTCGTCCAGAACCACCTCCGGCGGCGTCCACCGCTGGCTCATCAGCCAGACGCCCGCACCGACGTGCGCGCCGACCGACAGCACGGCCGCGGCCCACATCCAGGCCGGAAGCCTGGGCTTCCGCGCCTCCCTCGTCCAAACGGGCTGGGCGGGTCCGCCCGCCGTCCGCATCATCATCATGGCCGTCACTCCTGTCAGAAGCGCCCCCGGCCTTTCCCCAGAAATCAGTGCGCGCTCACCTTGCGGCAAGTTTGCGGCGTTGCGACCCGTGGATGCGCGGATCGTCACGGCCCGTCAGGCGCCCGGGCTTCGGCGCCACACCCGGCCTGGGGCGGGGGGCGCGTCAAATGTAAATTCCATCCAAAGGCGCGACGCGTCCATTAAGGTCTCGTTAACCGCGTTCTTCGACCCTCAACTCGTGACCCTGTCCGCGATTCGAGCATCCGGAGGCGTGGAGGCGGCTATCCGCCGCGCATCGGATTCGACCGGCGTGGACTTCGATTTCCTGATGCGCACGGCGCGCCGGGAAAGCGGCATGAATCCTTCGGCCAAGGCCCCGACCTCGTCCGCCTCGGGCCTGTTCCAGTTCATCGAACAGACCTGGCTGGGCACGCTGAAGGAGCATGGGCGCAAGCACGGTTATGGGCAGTACGCCGACCTGATCTTCCGCGGCGCCGACGGGCGCTGGCACGTCAGCGGTTCGGCCCGGAACGTGGTGCTGGACCTGCGCTTCGACCCGGTCGCGGCCTCGACCATGGCGGCCGAGCTGACGGCCTCGAACGCCGCCTATCTGCGGGGCCGAACGGGCAAGGAGCCCACGGCCACCGACCTGTACGCCGCGCACTTCCTGGGGCCGGCGGGCGCAGCCTCGCTGATGCAGGCGCTTGACCGGCGACCCGGCTCCAGCGCGGTGGCGCTGTTCCCGCAGGCGGCCTCGGCCAATCGATCGATCTTCTACCGCGACGGCCGGCCGGCGACGGTCGAGGAACTGTACGCGAACCTCGGCAAGCACGCGGGCGGCGGCGCTCCGGCGTCCGGCGTCGAGGCGGCGGGCGGCGGCTTCATACGCGACGCGCGCACCGATCTCGATCCGCTGACGCTCGGCCGGATGGAACAGAATCGTGCTCTGCTCGCCCTCTTGCTGGGGCAGGGGGACGACGATGGCCACGACGCCTTCCGCGCCGCCTTCGGGAACCTGGATCGCGCCGCGTCGTAGGCACGGTAAACCGGCCGTTAAGCCTGTCGGAGCACCTTCCCGAGCATGACCGCCATCCGCTCCCGCCTGACCGAAGCCGACGTCCGGCGCTTGGTGAAATCGACCGACGAGGACGAGCGGGCCGCCGCCGCGCACAAGCTGTGCCGCAGCATGGATCGGGGCGAGCTGTCCGGGCTGGACCGCGAGGCGGCGCAGAAGATCCTTCGCCTCATGGCGGAGGACGCCGCCGAACTGGTGCGGCGCGCCATGGCGGTGACGCTGAAGGCTTCGGATCTCATTCCCCACGACGTCGCGCGCCGCCTCGCCGCCGACGTGGACGCCGTCGCCCTGCCGATCATCGGCTTCTCGCCCGTCTTCAGCGACGACGATCTGATCGAGATCGTGCGGGCGGGCTCGGCCGTGCGTCAGGTCGCGGTGGCCGCCCGGCCCTTCGTCTCGCGCGACGTCTCCGAGACGCTGGCCGAGACCGGATGCGAAGAGGCGGTCCGTACCCTGGCCGCCAACGACGACGCCGACGTCGGCGAACGTGGCCTGAACAGGATCGTCGATCGTTTCGCGCCGTCGGCGGACGTCGTCGCGGCGGTCGCCTATCGGCAGGCGCTGCCGTTGTCGGTGACCGAGCGTCTGATCGAGGTTGCGTCTGACGCCGTGCGCGATCACCTGGTGTCACGTCACGCCCTGGCGCCGGAGACCGCCATCCGTCTGGCGGCTCATGCGCGCGAGCGCGCCACCGTCGACCTCATCGACCAGGCCGAGCGCGAGCCCGACCTCGCGGAATTCTGCGCGCGCCTGAACGGCCGGAAGGCGCTGACGGCTTCGCTTCTGCTGCGGGGCCTGGCCCGCGGGCAGATGGCCTTTCTGGAGCACGGATTGGCGGAGCTCGCGGGCTCCACGCCCGCCCGCGCCGCCCTGATGGTCCATGATGCCGGCCCGCTGGGCCTCAAGGCGCTCTACGACCGCGCCGGATTGCCGCCGCGTCTTTTCCACGCTTTCCGCGCGGGCGTGGACACCTTCAGGGGCATGCAGGCCGAGGGGAAGGACACGACCGGCGACGACTTCCGCGAGCGCATGCTGGAGCGGTTCCTGACCCAGCGGCCGGGCGCGCCGCGCGAAGATCTGGCCTATCTGATGGAGCGCCTCGACCGTACGCCGGAAACGCATCAGGCGGCTCGCGCCGCCTGATCTTCACGCCTGTGATGTGGGACGGTCAGGCCAGGTGTTCGGCCGTCCGCGCTTCCAGCTCTTCCACCAGCGCTTTGCCGACGGGGTGGTCATCGGTCTGGATGCGGTCGCGGACCACGGCCTTGATGGCGTCGATGTGGGCGTCGACCAGCAGCATCGGCGCCTGGAGGCGCTTGTCGGCGTCGTCCAGCAGCTTGCACAGCGATCCGGCGATGCGGGTCACGAGAGGATACTGATACGTCCCGCCCAGGCCCTTCAGGTCATGCGCCCGGAAATACAGCTGTTCGCCGGTCTCGGCGGTCAGGCCGCCGGCCCGGACCGCGCCGCGCGCGGCTTCCAGCTTGTCCAGCTCGTCCTGCAGCCACTGGCCGAACTGGCCCGCCATGGCGGCCAGGGCCTCTTCCGCCTTGGCGATGGCGCGGGCGTCGATCGCACCCAGCCCGCCGCCCACCTTCAGGCGCAGGGTGTTGGGCGGCTGGATCACCTGGGCGGGGTTGCTCACGCGGAACTCCTCACGACGTTCAGGCCCAGCGTGCCTCGCGCGCGTTAAGAACCGGTGTGCGTCGGTTTTTGTCCGTGGATCAGGCGGCGAACTGTTCCGCCAGCACCCGCTCCTCGAAGGAGCGGCCGGCGTCGAACAGCATGGTCAGGGCGACGTCGCGCCTTTCGTGCACCTCGACCCGCCGGACGCGGCGCACCTCCAACCCGTCGGCCGTGGCGCTGACGGGGCGCTTCTCGGGCTCCAGCACCTCGAAGGCGACCCGGGACTTGTGCGGCACCAGGGCCCCGCGCCACCGACGCGGCCGGAACGCGCTGATCGGCGTCAGGGCCAGAACGTTGGCGTCCAGCGGGATGATCGGACCGTGCGCCGACAGGTTGTAGGCCGTGGATCCGGCCGGCGTGGCCAGCAGGCATCCGTCGCACGACAGCTCTTCCATCCGCACCCGGCCGTCCACCTCGATGCGCAGCTTCGCGCTCTGCCGGGTCTGGCGCAGCAGGGAAACCTCGTTGATAGCCAGCCCCGAATGCGCCCGGCCGTCCTCCGCCCAGGCGTCCATCTGCAGCGGATGGATGACGGTGGCGACCGCCTGGGCGACGCGCTCGGGCAGGCCATCCTCGGCGTAGTCGTTCAGCAGGAAACCGACGGAGCCCCGGTTCATCCCGTATACCGGGGTGCGTCGTCCCAGATTGCGGTGCAGGGTCTCGAGCATCAGCCCGTCGCCGCCCAAGGCCACGATGACCTCGGCCTCGCTTTCGTCGACCTGGCCATATCTCGACGTCAGCCGCGCGAGGGCGGCCTGCGCTTCCGGGCGGTCGCTGGCGGCGAAGGCGAGAACGGGGGGTGCGGTCACGCCTCAGGCAAGCCGGAGGCGGGCCGTCTTGTCAAACGGCGCTCTTGCCCGGCGCGCGCAGCAGGGTGCGGAAGGCCCGCTGCGCCGCCTGGGCGGGCATCGCCGGCCCGCGGTTCCAGACCTCGCCGCCCGAGTGGCCGGGCAGTCCGCCGTTCAGCTGCCGGATCTCATGGATCAGGGCGGGGAAGACGGCCCGGTCGATGCCGACCGAGACGCAGGCGCAATACAGGGCTTCCGGCGAATCGTGTCGCAGGGCCGCATCGACCTCGGACACGGTGAAGCCGCTAAGGGTCGCCAGCGCATGGCGGAACAGCGACAGGCGCTTTTCCCTCGTGGCGCGAACCAGAAAGCCGGCCCGCAGCTGGCCGGAGGCATGAAGTTTGTCGACCAGTCGACGCTCCATCTCATCGCGCTCGGCGTTGATCGGCTCCCCTGCGACGGCGCCGCGGGGGTGTCCGGGGATGACGGCCGTGGCCGCTTCCTCGACCGCGGCCGCCAGCCGCGTCTCGTCGACCTCGAAGCGCTCGCCGATGGCCTGACGCAGGGCCGATCCGACCCACATGTACATCTGCGTGGCCAGCGCCTCGTTCATCCTCGGATGGCGCGTCAGCGGCAGGCGCAGGGCGGCGACGCGGCGCGAATGGTCCACCAGACGGCGCATGCCCTCCGCGCTGACGTCCGCCGTCGAGTTGCCCGCGAGCGCCGTCAGCGTCGCGGGCTCGCCGCGCTCGATGATGACGTCGCTGACCCGACCGCTCAGCCGCGGACGCCTCGCCACCTCGACCTGGTGGTCCAGGCTCGCCTCGACCAGCAGCCGGATCAACTCCTCGTCCTTCAGCAGGGGGCTGCCGGCGATGACGGGACGGGCGATCTCGATCTCGTCCAGCGCCAGCATGTGCACGAGGGCGGCGGGAGCCCAGTCGGCCTCGGCCAGACGGGTCGACAGCACCTGCCGCATGTCGCGCTCGGCCTGTCGGGCCAGCGTCAGGAAGATTTCCTCCAGCACCGGCGAGAGCCCTTCGGGAGGATTGGTCTCGCACAGCGACAGCACGCCCAGCAGCAGGCGCTGTCGGTCGTCGACGGCCCGCGAATGGGCCAAGGCCATCAAATCCGCCGCGGACGGCGCGATGGCGGAGGGGACGGGGGCGATCCGGGCGACGGCGGTCACGGCGAACTCCGCATCTGGCCAAGGCTTGGCCGTTCGCGCGCCATCAGACGCATTTACGGTGAAGACGGGGTTAACCAGACCTTGCCGCGCGCCGCGCCGGGGCGCTTGACGCCCCGGCCTCCCGGCGCGACGGTCGCGCCCGGTCCCTCAGGAGGTTTTCCATGGCCGACGGTCACGCCCAGTCGCTGAAATCCCGCGTCTCGGAGGCGGAATGGCAGGCCCGCGTCGATCTGGCCGCCCTCTACAGGCTGGTCGCCCTGCACGGCTGGGACGACATGATCTTCACCCACATCTCGGCCCGCGTTCCCGGACCCGAGCACCATTTCCTGATCAACCCCTACGGCTGGTATTTCGAGGAGATCACAGCGTCCTCGCTGGTGAAGGTCGATCTGGACGGGAACGTCGTTCAGGACACGACCAGCTTCATCAATCCGGCCGGCTTCACCATCCACTCCGCCATTCACGGCGCGCGCGAAGACGCGCATTACGTCATCCACCTCCACACCGTCGCCGGCGTCGGCGTGGCGGCGCAGCAGGAAGGCCTCCTGCCCATCGGCCAGAACGCCTGCCTGCTGCAGCACCAGGTCGCCTACCACGGCTACGAGGGGCTGGCCCTGAACCATGACGAGCGCGAACGTCTGGTGGCCGATCTCGGAGACAAGCCGCTGATGCTGCTCCGGAACCACGGCACGCTGGCCGTGGGCCAGACGGCCGCCGCGGCATGGGTCGGCATGTTCTTCCTCGAGCGCGCCTGCGCCCAGCAGGTCGCGGCCCTCTCGGGCGGCCGCGAGCACGTCCTGATGGCCCCCGACGCGGCCCAGGCCGAAACCAAGGAGCAGGGCCGGGGCATCGGCTTCATCTCCGGCCTCGCCTGGCCGGGCGCCCTGCGGATGCTCGACCGCAGGTCGCCGGGCTACGACGCTTGAGGACGCTCCCCGGCCTCCTGGCGGCCGGGGTCTGCCTTCTGGCCGCCGCGCCGGCGGGCGCGCAGGCCTGGGTCGCGCCGCGCGGAACCGGGCAGGCCATCCTCAAGCTGGAGGCCATGCGCGCCGATCAGGGCTTCGATCCGTCCGGCGATCGAGCCGCGCTGCCCGCCCCGCGTCGCGACGACGCCGCATCCCTGTTCGTCGAATACGGCGTCGCGAACCGCTTGGCCGTCCTGTTCAAGGGGGACTGGCAGAGCGGCGAGGACGCCTTCGTGGACTACGAAGGGCGCGGACCGCTGGAAGTCGGGGCGCGCTGGCAGGTCTGGCGCGACGACCGCGGCGCCGTGTCGCTTCAGGCCTCGGTCGCCGACGGCGGCGAGGGACGCAACGCCGGCTATGCGCCCCCGGGTCGCGGGACGACGGACTGGGAGGTTCGCGCCGCCGCGGGCCGCAATATGACGCTGGGCGGCCGGTCCGTCTTCGTCGACGTCCAGGCCGCCCGTCGTCTGCGCGACGGCCTGCCCGACGAGACCCGCGGCGATCTGACGGTCGGCGTCCGGCACGGACCGGACTGGATGGTGCTGGCGCAGGTCTTCGGCGGCATGGCGGACGACGACGGGCCGCGCTGGGTCAATGTGGAGACCTCTCTCGTGCGCGACTGGGGCGACTGGAGCCTTCAGCTCGGCTGGCGCAGCGCCGTTTGGGGACGCGAGACGCCCGCGTCGTCCGGTCCCGTCGTCGGTCTGTGGCGACGGTTCTGACACACAAGTTGTGACGAAATGGCGCGACGGGATTCTCTTGTCGCAGCGTTAAGTGGACATCCGGCGCGCGATGGCTCAGGTCGTGCGCGCCGTTTTCGGCACGACTCCATCGCCTGAGGCCCCGCCGCGTGTTCAAGCGTCACTTCTTCCTCGTCGCCGCCGCCGTTCTGGTCGGCCTGATGGCCGTCGCGGCCGTCATGCGCATCGCCTTCGCCGAGGAAGAGGGCGGGCGCGGCGGGCCCGGAGGCCCCGGTGGGGGGCGCGGCGGCGGCCAGGCCGTGGCCGTGGCCGTGGTGGGGCAGAGGACCTTCTCGGACCAGATCCGCGTCCTCGGCGTCGCGCGGGGCCTTCGGTCGGTCAACGTCACCGCGCCGGCCAGCGAGCTGATCACGCGGGTCCTGTTCCGAGACGGCCAGTACGTCCGCGCCGGCCAGCCGCTGGTGGAGCTGCAGGCGCGTGAGGAAGACGCGGCCATCATCGAGGCGCGCGCCCGCGTGGCCCAGGCCGAGCGCGACTACGAGCGGACACGCACGTTGGCCGAGCGCGGCGTCGCGCCGCGCGTGCTGGCGGAACAGGCCCTGGCCGATCTGGAGGTCGCCCGCGCCGGACTCGCCGCCGCACGGGCCCGTCTGGGCGACCGCGTCATCCGCGCGCCCTTCGGCGGCGTGCTGGGTCTGACGACCATAACGCCGGGCACGCTGGTCGGGCCGAACACGGTGATCACCACCCTGGACGACGTGTCGACCGTGCGGGTCGACTTCCCCATTCCGGAGCGCTTCGTCGCGGTGCTGAGGCCCGGCACCGCCATCACGGCGCAGTCCGACGCCTTCGGGGACCAGACGTTCGGCGGCCGCATCGCCCTGCTGGACACCCGCGTGGACGAGACGACGCGCGCCGTGATCGCCCGCGCCGAAATCCCGAACCCTGGCGGCCGCATCCGTCCCGGAATGTCGATGAACGTGGCGGTCGCCCAAGGTGTCCGCACCAGCCTCGCCGTGCCCGAGGCCGCCGTGCAGTACGAGGGAGAGAACGCCTTCGTGTATCGCCTCGCGCAGGGCGAGCGCGGAACGACCGCTCAACGCGTCGAGGTCGACACCGGCGCGGTCGAAGGGGGCTTCGTCGAAATCCTCTCGGGCCTCGACGCGGGCGACCGCCTCGTGGGGTCGGGCCTCAACCGCATCCAGCCCGGCGCTCCGGTCCGGCCCGCCGGTCAGGGCGGCGCCTCCGGCGCCCCCGCGCAGGCCCGGAAGGCCGCCCGCTGATGATGCTGTCCGACGTCTCGGTCCGCCGCCCCGTCTTCGCCGCCGTGGCGGCGATCGTGCTGTGCGTGGTCGGCGCCGCCGCCTTCTTCTTCCTGCCGGTCCGCGAGTTGCCGGACGTCGATCCGCCGATCGTCTCGGTGTCCACCAGCTACGCCGGGGCCTCGGCCGAGGTCATCGAGAGCCGGATCACGGAACCGATCGAGCAGCAGGTGGCGGGCATCCCCGGCATCGAGCGCATCACCTCCACCAGCCGCGACGGCCGCTCCAACGTCTCGATGGAGTTCAGCCTCGACCGCGACATCGACGACGCCGCCAACGACGTGCGCGACCGCGTCTCCCGCGTGCTGGGCCGTCTGCCCGATCAGGCGCAGCCCCCGGAAGTGTCCAAGGCCGACTCCGACAGCCAGCCTGTCATCATCCTGTTCCTGCGGTCTTCGACGATGAACCGTCTGGAGCTGACGGACTATGCCGACCGCTATCTGCTGGACCGGCTCGCCACCGTGCCCGGCGTGGCCCAGGTGCAGATCTACGGCGAGCAGCGCTACGCTATGCGCATCTGGCTGGATCCCGCGGCGCTAAGCGCCCGCGGCCTGACCGTCACCGACGTCGAGTCGGCCCTGACCAGCCAGAACGTCGAACTGCCCGCCGGCGCGCTGGAGTCGGGCGAGAAGGACTACACCGTTCGCGTGGCGCGCAACTACGCCACCCCCGAAGACTTCGCGCAGATGCCGATCGGAAACGGCGGCTCCGCCTCGCAGCCGGGTTCGACGGACGCCGTCCTTGGCGCAGCCACCTACGTCACTCGTCTGGGCGACGTGGCGCGGATCGTGGAAGGGCCGACGGAGGACCGGCGCCTGTTCCGGGGCAACGGCCTCGACCAGATCGGTCTGGCCGTCACCCGTCAGGCGCAGTCGAACGACCTCGAGATCTCCAGCGGGGTCCAGGACATGATGGAGCAGGTCCGCTCCACCCTGCCGCCCGGCACCGAGCTGGTGATGGGCTCGGACAACTCGGTCTTCACCAAGCACGCCATCGAGGAGGTCTGGATCACCATCGGCATCTCGCTGGTGCTGGTCGCGCTGGTGAACTTCATCTTCCTCGGCAGCTTCCGGGCCGCGTTGATCCCCACCATCGTCGCGCCGATCTGCCTCCTGGCCACCTTCATCGTGCTGGCGCCCCTCGGCTTCTCGCTGAACCTCCTGACTTTGCTGGCGCTGGTGCTGGCCATCGGCCTCGTGGTCGACGACGCCATCGTGGTGACCGAGAACATCCAGCGCCGCCTCGACCACGGCGAGCCGCCGCTGGTCGCCGCCGAGCGGGGCACGCGTCAGGTCTTCTTCGCCGTCGTCGCCACCACCATCGTCCTGCTGGCGGTGTTCGCCCCGCTGCTGTTCCTGCCCGGCTACGTCGGACGGCTGTTCGTCGAACTGGCCGCCGCGATCGCCGCGGCCGTGGCCTTCTCCGCCTTCCTCGCGCTCAGCCTGTCGCCCATGCTGGCGTCCAAGATCCTGCGCCCCGCCACCTCGTCCGGCTGGTTCGTGCGCAAGGTCGACGGCGCCATGGATGCCCTGCGCGAGTCCTATGAGCGCTCGCTCAACGCCCTCGTGGGCCGTCGCGCGGCGGTGATCGGCGTCGCCGGCGTCGTCGTGGCGGTCGGTCTGGGCGCCTTCTTCATGTTCCGCGCCCTGCCCAGTGAACTGGTGCCGGACGAGGACCGCGGCCGCGTCAGCGTGCGGGTGCAGGGGCCCGAGGGCGCCGGCTTCGACTACACGCGTCGCATCATGCTGGGGCTGGAGCCGATCCTCGCCGAATACGCGGAGACCGGCGAGGTGGAATCCTATCTGGTTTCGGCTCCCGGCTTCGGCGGCGGCAGCTTCAACTCAGGCAACGCCAACCTGACCTTGGTCGACTGGTCGGAGCGCGACCGCTCCGCCGCCGAGATCGCCGAAGAGCTCAACGGCAAGCTCCGCAGCCAGACGGACGCACAGGTCAACGCCTCGGTGCCGGGCGGCTTCCAGCGCGGGGCAGGCAATTCGAACTCGATCGAGATGGTGGTCACGGGTTCGGACTACGGCGACGTCTACGCCTGGCTGCAGCCGATCCTCGCGGCGGCGCAGGAGAATCCCGGCTTTTCCCGCCCGCGACTGAACTATGAGCCCAACGCGCCCCGCCTTCTGGTCGACGTCGACCCGGAGAAAGCGGCCGCTCTGGGCGTCTCGTCGCAGCAGATCGGGCGCACGCTGGAGACCATGTTCGGCTCCCGCCGGTCGACGACCTACATCAAGGGCGGCCAGGAATACGACGTCATCCTGCAGACCGAGCGCGACCAGCGCCGCAACGTCGCCGACCTTGAGGCCCTCTACGTCGAAACCGGCTCGGGCGCCCTGGTGCCGCTGTCCGCGGTCGTTCAGACCCAGACTTCGGGCGACACGCCGGACCGTCGTCGCCTCGACCGCCAGCGCGCGATCACGCTGCAGGCCGACCTCAACCCCGGCACGACGCTGGCGGATGCCATGGCGTTCCTTGACGCCGAGGTGGCGAAGCAGCCGACGGGCGTGGGGGCGGTGCAGTGGGGCGGCGCGGCCCGCGACCAGAACGAGGCGGGCGGCGCGGTGCTGGCGGCGTTCGGCCTCGCCCTGCTGCTGGTCTTCCTCGTGCTGGCGGCCCAGTTCGAGAGCTGGATCACCCCCGCCGTCATCATGCTGACCGTTCCGCTGGCCGCGGCCGGCGGGCTGTTCGGCCTCGTCATGGCCGGGTCCAGCCTGAACATCTATTCCCAGATCGGCCTGATCATCCTGATCGGGGTCGCCGCCAAGAACGGCATCCTGATCGTGGAATTCGCCAACCAGCTGCGGGATCAGGGACGATCCATCCGCGAGGCCATCGTGGAAGCGTCGGCCCTGCGTCTTCGTCCCATCATCATGACCTCGATCGCCACCTCGTTCGGGGCCTTGCCGCTGGTGCTGTGGCAGGGCGCGGGCGCGGGCAGCCGACAGACCATCGGCGTGGTCATCTTCGCCGGCGCACTGTTCGCGACGATCCTGACGCTGTTCGTGGTGCCCGTGATCTACGGCGTGCTGGCCCGCTTCACCCGGTCGCCGGAATACACCGCCCGCAAGATCGAGGAGTGGGAGGCGCAGGAGGTCACCGCCAACGACGCTTCCCCGCTGGCGGCCGAATAGACCGTCAGCCCGCGGGCGGCGGCGCCGTCTCGACCATCAGCCATGCCACCAGGTCGCGGCGGTCCGTCGGGTCCGGCACGCCGGCGAAGCTCATCTTGTTGCCGGGCAGGAACTGCTTCGGATTTTCCAGCCAGTGGTCAAGCCGCTCGCCGTCCCATGCGAACCCGGCCGACTTGAGCGCCGGGGAGTAGTTGTAGCCGTCCTTCCCTCCGGCACGACGCCCGAAGACGCCGTGCAGGTTCGGCCCGGTCATGTTCGGTCCGCCGGGCGTGAACGTGTGGCACGAGCGGCATCGCGCGGCGGCGCGGCGGCCGTTTTCCAGATCCGCGCCCGCCCAAGGCGCCGGCAGCGCCTGGAACACCGCGGCCTTCTGGGTCTCGGTCAGCGGCGGGGGCGGGGGCACCTCCGCTTTTTCCGCGCCGCCTTCGCTTCCGGCGGAGCAGGCGGCCAGCAGGGCGGCGGTCGTGACGAACAGGACGGCGGTGCGCATCATCAGGGTCTCCCGAGCCTGTGATGAGCCGCTCCGCGCGCGGGGGCAAGGGCGCTGGACGCCTCGCCCCCGCGGCTGATACGCCGGCTCATGCTCCCGTTCCCGGCGCTGGATCCCGCGGTCGTCGCCGCCCTTCTGGGCGGACTGGGCCTCGTGGTGGGCAGCTTCCTCGCGCTCGTTTCGATCCGGCTGCCTGAAGGCGAGGGGGTCGTCGCGGGGCGGTCCCGCTGCCGCGCCTGCGCCGCCCCGATCCGTCCGCACCATCTCGTTCCGGTGATCTCGTGGCTGACGCTCCGCGGTCGGTGCGCCGACTGCCGGGCCCCCATATCGGCCCGCCACCCCCTGATCGAACTGGCGGCCGCAGGCGTGGGCATCTGGGCCGCTCTGGTCGCGCCGGATCCCCTTCTGGCGTTGGTCGGCGCCGTTCTGGGCTGGCAGCTGCTCCTGATCGCCGTGATCGACGCCGAGCGGTTCCAGATGTTCGACGTCCTTCTGATCCCCTTGATCGTGACCGGGCTGGTGCAGGGCGCGCTGTCCGGCTGGGACGTCGCGGTCCTCCGTCTGCTGGGAGCGGTGCTGGGCTTCGGGCTGCTCTGGGGAATCGGCTTCGTTTACGCGCGCGTCCGCGGCCGCACGGGCCTCGGCGACGGCGATCCGATCCTGTTCGCCGGCTCGGGGGCCTGGGTCGGCGCCGCGGGCCTGCCGTCGGTGTTGCTGTGGGCCGCCGTGGCGGGGCTCAGCGTGGTGGCGGCCCGGCTGCTGCTGCGCAAGGCGGTGCGCGGCGACGACCGGCTGCCGTTCGGCGTCTTCCTCGCGGTCGGGACGTGGCTGGTCTGGCTCTACGGACCGATCGGGCTCTAGCGACCGGTCGTCAGCCGCACGACCATGTGCGCCGTGGTGTCCAGGATCGCGGCGTCGTCGTCGGCGCGGCGCAGCAGCGCGAAGCCCGCGCCGACCGACTCAACGAGGCTGACGACCTCATAGCTGGCCAGCCGCGGGTCCAGGCCGGGCGGGTGAAATCCGGCCGCGCGGGCCCGCGCGATGCGCCGTTCCAGCGCCAGATGCAGCCTGCGCAGGCGACGGATGCGGCTCTCGGCGAAGTCCGGATCGCCCCGGTCGGCCATCAGACGCTCCACCCGCAGGGCCGCGCCGTGCGTCTTCCACACGCCGGCCATGGCCACCACGAACGCCCTGCAGGCGCGAAACGCCTCGTCTCCCGACCAGTCGCCTTCCAGCAAGGTGGTCAGCGCCTCTGTGTCCGGCGCCGCGGCCTCGCACAGGGCCAGCGCCGCCTCGTCCACGCTCTTGAAGTAGGTGTAGACGCTGGGCGCCGAAACGCCGGCGCGCTGCGCCACGTCGGCGATCCGCACGGCGCCCGGCCCGCGTTCCTCCAGCAGCGCGCGCACGGCCGTCAGCAGGGCCTCACGCGTCCGCGCGCCGCGGTTGCGGATCCGGTGCCCCAGCTTGTTCGTCAGCGGTTCCGACATGGCGACCCCGGGGGAGGGGGAGGATGGTGCCGGCTGCAGGGATCGAACCCGCGACATCCAGTTTACAAAACTGGCGCTCTACCAACTGAGCTAAGCCGGCCCCGGGTGAGGGCGACGAGCGCTTATGCCCAGCCGCGCGAGGTCAGTCCATGGCCGCGGCGATGCGCGCGGCGAGCGCCCGCAGCGTTTCCGTCTCGGCCATCGGCGCGTGGCCGTGGCCCTTCATCGGCCTGTCGGCCCAGCGGGGCACGACGTGAAAGTGCAGGTGGAACACGGTCTGGCCGCCCGCGTCGCCGTTGAACTGCATCACGGACACCCCGTCGGGCTCGAGCGCGCGGGCCACCGCGCGGGTCGTGCGGCGCAGGGCCTCGGCCAGGTCCGCCATCACCTGCGGCTCGACCTCCAGCAGGTTTCGCGCCTTCGAAGCCTTCGAGATGATCAGGACGTGCCCTTCCGATTGGGGAAAGACGTCCATGAACGCCAGCACGCGGTCGTCCTCCCAGACCTTCACGCACGGCAGGTCGCCGCGCAGGATCTTCGCGAACACGTTGTCGGGGTCGTAGGCGCCGGTCAGGCTCATCGGGCGGGCTCCTTTCCGCCTGATTAGCAAACTCGCGCCGGAGAAGGGAGCCGGCGGCGCGATGGTGCGCTAGGACAAGCGTGACCGTAGGGAGAGACCGCCCATGATCCGATTCGTCGTTCAGGCCCTCGTGACCATGCTGGGGCTGTGGCTGTCGGCACAGATCGTGCCCGGCGTCGACTTCACCTCCACCGGCAGCCTGATCGCCGCCGCTCTCATCCTGGGGCTCGTGAACGCGATCGTTCGCCCGGTTCTGGTCGTCGTCACCTTTCCCATCACCGTGATCACTCTGGGACTGTTCCTGCTGGTGGTGAACGCGGCCATGATCGGCCTGACGGCGATGTTCCTCGGCGGCTTCGCGGTCGACGGGCTGTGGGCCGGCATCGGCGCCGCCGTCGTGACCGGCGTCGTCAGCTGGATCGCGGGCGCATTCATCCCCGACGGCGACAAGCGGGACTGAACTGGACGCAGGCGCCGTCGGGGTCCAGCGTCGCGCCATGACCGACTCGCCGCCCCGCACCGTTTCCCTGATCGGCCCGGGCATCGTCGTGGCGGCCACGGGGGTGGGCGCGGGCGACCTCGTCGCCACCCTGGTCGCCGGCGCGCGCTTCGGCCACGTCCTGCTCTGGGCGGCCATTCTCGGCACGGTGCTGAAGATCGCCCTGGCCGAGGGGGTGGGGCGGTTCACCCTCACGTCCGGACGCACGATGTTCGAAGGCTGGTCCGACCTGCCCGGTCCGCGCGTCGGCCGGCTGAACTGGGCCGGCGCCTATTTCGGCCTGTATGCCGTGGTCTGGGGCTTCGTCTACGGGGCCGCGGCGATGACGGCCTCCGCCCTGCCGCTGACCGCCCTGTTTCCGTTCCTGGACCTGAAGACGTGGGGCATGCTGATGGGCGTGCTGGGGCTCGGCCTGGTGATGATCGGCGGCTACGGCCTGTTCGAGAAGATCATGGCCGGGCTGGTCGGCGTGATGTTCGTCACCGTGGTGGGGCTGGCGGTGCTCGTCGCGCCGGATGTGCCTCGTCTCCTGACCGGGCTGTGGCCGACGTTGCCGGGCGGCTCGGGCTTCTACGTCCTGGGCCTGATCGGCGGCGTGGGCGGAACCATCACCATGGCCGCCTACGGCTACTGGCTGGCCGCCAAGGGTTGGCGCGGCGCGGCGTTCGTGCGGACGATGCGGATCGACAATCGCCTCGCCTACGGCGTCACCGGCCTGTTCGTCGTGGCCATGCTGGTGGTCGGCGCGGAGTTGCTGCACGCCTCGGGAACCGCCCTGCAGAGCGGCGACCGCGGCCTGCTGGACCTCGCCGAGGTTCTGGAGGACCGCTTCAATCGTCCGATCGCCGTGGCCTTTCTCGTGGGCTTCTGGGCCACAGCCTTCTCCAGCCTGATCGGCGTCTGGCAGGGCGTCAGCCTGATGTTCGCCGACTTCGCGGCCCATGTCTCCGGACGGCTTGAGGGGGCGGCGAAGGGATCGGGCAGCCCGGCCTTCCGGGCTTACGCCCTGTGGCTGACGTTCCCGCCCATGGCGTTGCTGTTCATGGACCGGCCGTTCGCCCTGATCGTCGCCTATGGCGTGCTGGGCAGCCTGTTCATGCCCTTTCTCGCCGGCACGCTGATCTGGCTGCTGAACTCCGGCCGGACGCCGGCGGAGTGGCGCTCCGGCCCGGTGTCGAACGGCCTGTTGATCGTTTCGGCCCTGTTGTTCGCCCTTCTGGCGGGACGGGAGATCGTCGGTCTGATCTGACGCCTTGCCCGCCGCGACCCATGCCCTTACGGGAACCCGAGCCGTCCCATCCCGGAGCGAAACCATGACCACGGCCTTCCTCTTCCCCGGACAGGGCAGCCAGGCGGTCGGCATGGGCGCCGCCCTGGCCGACGCCTTCCCCGTCGCGCGTGAGGTGTTCGCAGAGGTCGACGACGCCCTGCACCAGCGCCTGTCGCTGCTGATGCGCGAGGGGCCCGAGGATCAGCTCACCCTCACCGAAAACGCCCAGCCGGCCCTGATGGCCGTCTCCGTCGCCGTCATGCGCGCCCTGAAGGCGGAGTTCGGCGTCGACGTGTCTTCCGCCGCCTTCGTGGCCGGTCACTCGCTGGGCGAATACTCCGCCCTGTGCGCCGCCGGGACCCTGTCGCTGGCCGCCGCCGCCCGCCTGCTGAAGCTGCGCGGTCAGGCGATGCAGCGCGCCGTTCCGGTCGGCAAGGGCGCCATGGCCTCGCTCATCGGACCGAAGACCGATCTGGCCCTCGCCGAAGCCGCCGCCGCCGCGGGCGCGGAGATCGGCGTCTGCGTCGTGGCAAACGACAACAACGCCGGAAACGTGGTCATTTCCGGCGAGAAGGCCGCCGTCGATCGCGCCATCGAGAAGGCCAAGGAGCTGGGGGCCCGCGCCATCCCGCTGAACGTCTCGGCCCCCTTTCACTGTCCCCTGATGGCTCCCGCCGCCGACGAGATGGCCGCCGCGCTGGCCGCCGCCACCCTGACCTCGCCTTCGGTCCCGGTGGTCGCCAACGTCACCGCCCGGCCTGAGACCGATCCCGAGACGATCCGCCGTCTGCTGGTCGAGCAGGTCACCGGCCGTGTCCGCTGGCGCGAATCCATGGAATGGATGGCCGGGCAGGGCGGGGTGACCCGCTTCGTCGAGATCGGGTCGGGCAAGGTGCTGGCCGGCATGGCCAAGCGCATCGCTCCGGAGGCCGAAAGCCTGTCCCTGAACGGTCCGGACGACCTCCGGAATTTCGCGGGCGTCTGACCGCTCCCCGCCTTCGTATTTCGTTCGCATAGCCTGTGGTTTCTCGATCTTGAACGCGCGCGTCACCGCCCATTCCGCAGCCGTCGCCTGGGGCTGGCTGCGCTGGCCCGTCTACCTGGGCCTCATCGCCGCCGCCCTCTGGGTGGGGGCCCTGATCCATGACGGCGGCCCGGTCGGTCACGGCCTTTCGGCCGCCGTAGGCGCGCTGCTGGCGCTCGCGACGGCCTTCGCCTTCCCCCGTTGCCCGCGCTGCAGCCATCACCTGTTCGGGCGCAATGACGACGGCTCGCGCCGCTTCCTCCGCCCCCGCCAACGTTGCGGGAAGTGCAATCTGGACCTGACGCGCTACGCGCCCGGCGATCCGCGCGCGAAGAAGGAGTGATCTCCCGTTTGCCCCGCGCCGCCCCCGGGCGGTAAGGACGGGGCGACAATTGTGGAGGCTCCCATGTTCGACCTTTCCGGCAAGACCGCCCTTGTGACCGGCGCCACCGGCGGCATCGGCGGCGCAGTGGCCCACGCGCTCCACGCCCAGGGAGCCGCCGTCGTCCTGTCCGGCACGCGCGAGGCGGTGCTTGCCGAACTGGCGAAGGATCTGGGCGACCGCGCCTTCGCCGCCGCCGCCAACCTGTCCGACCCCGAATCGGTCGACGGCTTGATCGGCCGCGCTGAAGAGGCCGCGGGCGCGCCGCTGGACATCCTCGTCGCCAACGCCGGCATCACGAAGGACGGCCTTCTGATGCGGATGAAGGACGAGGACTTCGCCGACGTGCTGAAGGTCAACCTCGAGAGCTATTTCCGCCTGTCGCGCGCGGCCATGAAGGGCATGATGAAGCGCCGCGCGGGCCGCATCATCGGCGTCGCCTCGGTCGTGGGCGTCACCGGCAATCCGGGCCAGACCAACTATGCGGCGTCCAAGGCGGGCATGATCGGCTTCTCCAAGTCGCTGGCGCAGGAGGTCGGCAGCCGCGGCATAACGGTGAACTGCATCGCGCCCGGCTTCATCGCCTCGCCCATGACCGACGTCCTGAACGACCAGCAGCGCGAGACCATCCTGCGCAACATCCCGACTGGCCGGCTGGGCACGGGCGACGAGATCGCGGCCGCCGCCGTGTTTCTGGCGTCGGACGAGGCGGCCTACGTCACGGGCCAGACGCTGCACGTCAACGGCGGCATGGCGATGATCTGAGGCGATCACGCCCTGCAACAGGGTGTTTCCACCTTTGCCGCCTGTGCTAAACCCAAACCGAGCTTCGGCGTTGAGTCCCCGACGGACTTGCGCCGTCGTCGCCGTCGTGAGACGGCAGGCCTGACCGAAGACCCCGCCGCTCGCGGCGCTTAGAGAACAGAGACACCCATGTCCGACACCCTGGAACGCGTCCGCAAGATCGTGATCGACCACCTGGACGCCGACCCCGACAAGGTCACCGAGAAGGCCTCCTTCATCGACGATCTGGGCGCCGACTCGCTCGACAACGTCGAGCTGGTCATGGCCTTCGAGGAAGCCTTCGACATCGAAATCCCCGACGACGCGGCCGAGCACATCCAGACGGTCGGCGACGCGGTGAAGTTCATCGACGAGAAGCTGGCGGGCTGATCCGCCCGTCACTGACGGCTTGATGGCCGCCGCGGCGCGTCCCTGTCGGGCGGGTCCGGCGGCCATCGGCGTTTCTGCCGTTTCGCTTTCGACAGGAGTTTTCGCATGCGCCGCGTCGTCGTCACCGGACTGGGCCTGCTCACCCCGCACGGCGCGGGCGTCGAGCACGCCTGGAAGAGCATTCTGGACGGAAAGTCCGCCATCCGGCCGATCACCGCCTTCGACACCGAGGGCTTCGCCTGCTCGATCGCCGGAGAGGTGCCCCAGGTCGACGGCCGCGGACACGGCGCTCCCGGCCAGCCCGGCGTGTTCGACCCCGACGCCGTGATGTCCGCCAAGGACCGGAAGCGCGTCGACGACTTCATCGTCTACGCCATCGCCGCGGCCGACGAGGCGCTGGCCGACGCCGGCTGGAAGCCGGAGAGCGAAGAGGACAAGTGCGCCACGGGGGTCATGATCGGCTCCGGCATCGGCGGCCTTGGCCCCATCGCGGCGACGGCGCTGGAAATGCAGGAAAAGGGCCCGCGCCGCGTCAGCCCCTTCTTCATTCCAATGTCGCTGATCAATCTGGCGTCGGGTCAGGTCTCCATCCGCCACGGGCTGAAGGGTCCGAACCACTCGGTCGTCACCGCCTGCGCCACCGGGGCCCACGCCATCGGCGACGCGGCGCGCATGATCGCCCTCGGCGACGCCGACGTCATGGTGGCGGGCGGCGCCGAGAGCTCGGTCGTGCCCATAGGCATCGCCGGCTTCCTGGCCTGTCGCGCCCTGTGCACCGACTTCCAGGACCAGCCCGAAAAGGCCAGCCGCCCCTACGACAAGGATCACGCCGGCTTCGTCATGGGCGAGGGCGCCGGCATCATGGTGCTGGAAGAGCTGGAGCATGCGCGGGCGCGCGGGGCGAAGATCTACGCCGAGGTCGTCGGCTACGGCATGTCGGGCGACGCCCACCACATCACGGCGCCCAGCGAGGACGGGGAGGGCGGCTATCGCGCCATGCAGGCGGCCCTGAAGCGTGCGGGGATGCGGCCCTCCGACGTCGACTACGTCAACGCGCACGGCACATCGACCATGGCCGACTGGATCGAGGCCAAGGCCGTGGAGCGCCTGATGGGCGACCACGCGCCGAACGTGGCCCTGTCCTCGACCAAGTCCATGATCGGGCATCTTCTGGGGGCCGCCGGCGCGGTGGAGTGCGTCTATTGCGTGCTGGCCATCCGCGACCAGATCGCCCCGCCGACCATCAACCTCGAGAACCCCGAGCAGGAGACCGCCCTCCACATGGTCAAGGACAAGGGGGAGCCGATGAAGATCGACGTCGCCATGTCCAACTCCTTCGGCTTCGGCGGCACCAACGCCACCGTCGTCTTCCGCAAGGTGGACTGAATGCCCTTGCGGTTACCCCGGTTCGGCGGCGGAGACCGCAAGCCGCTCGCCATCGCCATGCTGGCGGCCACGGCGACGTTCAGCGTCTTCCTGATCGGCCTCCTGGCGGTGGTCTGGAGCGTCTTCTACGCGCCCGGTCCCTCCGCCCGGACGGGCGACGCGACGATCGTCACCCTGCCGTCGGGCGCCGGCGTGTCCGCCATCGCCCAGCAGCTCAAGCAGGCGGGCGTCATCCGCTCGACCGACATGTTCAAGGCCGCGGCGACCCTGACGGGCGCCGACCGCAAGCTGCGCGCCGGCGAGTATGAGGTTCCGTCCCGGGCGTCCCTGAGATCGGTCATCAGCCTGCTGGTTTCCGGACGCGTCGTCCGCCACTACGTGACCCTGCCGGAGGGATGGTCCTCGGCCCAGGCCGTCGACATCCTGATGCGCAATCCGCTGCTCGTCGGCGACGTTGAAACTCCGCCCGAGGGCACTCTCTGGCCGGACACCTATGAGATCAGCCGGGGCGAGACGCGGGCGTCCGTCGTCCGGCGCATGCGGCTTGCGCACGACCGCAATCTCGCGGAGCTGTGGGCGACGCGCGGACCCAACAGCGTGGTCTCCTCCCCGGAGGAAGCGGTGATCCTCGCCTCCATCGTCGAGAAGGAGACGGGCGTGGCCGCCGAGCGCCCGCGTGTGGCGGCCGTCTTCTCGAACCGGCTTCGGATCGGCATGCGCCTCGAAAGCGATCCGACCATCGTCTACGGCATCACCCAGGGCCGGCCCCTCGGCCGGGGCCTGCGCCGGTCCGAGATAGACGCTCCGACCCGCTGGAACACCTACCAGATCGACGGCCTCCCCCCGACGCCCATCGCCAATCCGGGCGGCGATTCGATCAAGGCCGTGCTGAACCCGCCGGTGACCCAGGACCTGTTCTTCGTCGCCGACGGCACCGGCGGGCACGTCTTCGCGCCGACCTACGAGCAGCATCTCGACAACGTCGCGCGCTGGCGGGCGATCGAGCGTCGCCGTGCCGGCCTGCCGCCCGAGCCCGCGGCCCCAGCCGCGACGACCGGCGCCGCGACGCCGGCGCCCACCGGCGAGATGGCCCCCGACGCCGGGGCCGAGGTCACCATCCTGCCGCCCGGACAGGCGCCGCGATGAGCGCGGACGCCGTCATCTCGGGCATGACCGGCTTCGGGCGCGCCGACGGGGCCGGCCATGGCTGGGCCTGGGCGGTCGAGGCGCGTTCGGTGAACGGGCGCAATCTGGACGTCCGCGCCCGCACGCCCGCGGGCTTCGACGACCTTGAGCGCCTGGCGAAGTCCGCCGGCCAGTCCCGCTTCGCGCGCGGCCAGGTGTCGCTGACGATTCATGCCCGGCCCGAGGCGGGCGGCGCCGCAGTCGGCGTCGACCAGGCCGTTCTGGATCGTTACGTCGAACTCGCGCGCCAGCTGGTCGAAGCCGGGGCGGCTCCGCCGTCGGCCGACGGCCTTCTGACGCTTCGCGGCGTGCTCTCAGCCGATGAAACCGGACTGGACGAGACGCTGGCGGCGACGCTGCAGACGGAGATCGCCGCCACCGTCGAAGCCGCGCTCGATGCGCTGTTGGCGTCCCGTCGGCACGAGGGCGCCCAACTGACGCCGGTCCTGACGGGCCTCATCGACCGCATCGCCGGTCTGGTCGAGGATGCGGAGCGCGAGGCCGCGGCCCAGATCGACGCGGTGCGCGATCGCTTCAGCCGCCGCATGGCCGAGCTTGCGCCGGATGCGCCGGGGCTTGAGGAGCGGGTCTTTCTCGAAGCCGCCGCCCTCGCCGCCAAGGCGGACGTGCGTGAGGAACTGGACCGTCTGTCCGCGCACGTCATGTCGGCGCGCAAGCTGCTGACCGAGCCGCCGGCCGGCCGCAAGCTGGATTTCCTGATGCAGGAGTTCATGCGCGAGGCGAACACCCTGTGTTCGAAGTCGGCCACCCTCCCCCTCACCGCCGTCGGTCTGGACCTGAAGGCCGCCGTCGAACAGCTGCGAGAACAGGTTCAGAATGTCGAATGAGCGTACCCCGCGCCGGGGCGTCCTGCTGATCGTCGCCAGCCCGTCCGGCGCCGGCAAGACCAGCCTGTGCCGCCGACTGATGGCCGATCACGGGGCGCTGGAGCTGTCGGTGTCCGTCACCACCCGCGGCATCCGCCCGGGCGAGGTCGCCGACCGCGACTATCACTTCGTCGACCACGCGGAGTTTCAGCGCCTGATCGATCAGGACGCCTTCCTCGAATGGGCCGACGTGCATGGCAACCGCTACGGCTCGCTGCGGGCGCCGGTGGACAAGGCCTTGTCCGAGGGCCGCGACGTCCTGTTCGACATCGACTGGCAGGGCGCCGCCGAGGTGGCCCGCAAATGCCCGGAGGACGCCGTCCGCGTCTTCATTCTGCCGCCCAGCCTGGCCGAACTGCGCCGTCGCCTCGTCACCCGCAGCCAGGACGCGGAAGACGTCATCGAACGCCGCATCCAGAACGCCAAAAGCGAGATCGAACACAGCGACGCTTTCGACTACGTCTTCGTCAACGACGACTTCGATCGCAGCTACGCCGAACTGGCGCACATCTATCACGCCGAGCGCAGCCGCCGCCGTCGCAATCTCTGGGTCGCCGCGTATCAGAAGGCCCTGCTGGACGAGTCCGTATGACGGGCTCTTGCACGCCCGGACGCGATCCCCACATCGGAGTCATCGTCGAAACAGCGAAAGGAGGTGGTCGAATGTCTCATTGTCTCACGCCGTCAGCGGCCCGGACGCACGCGACCTCCGCCCTCTTGGGGGCGCGTCTCTGATCCAGCCGCCAAGGCTGAACAATGGAAGGGCCGTCTGGAAACAGGCGGCCCTTCGCCGTTTCAGGAGCGCCTGCGCCGCGTCAGGGTCGGCCCGGCGCCGTCCTCAGGCTCCAGCTGGGCGGCCCCGATCGATGCCCGCGCCAGGCGCAGGAAGCCGTCCAGATCGATCACCTCCGCGCGGTCTTCCGGGTCGATGCCGGCCGTCTCGCAAAGGGCGGCTCCGCCCAGCTGCTTCAGACTGGACCTCAGCATCTTGCGCCGCTGACCGAAGGCCGCGGCCGTCACCCGCTCCAGCGCCTTGAGCAGGGCTCGCTCCGGTCGGTCGGCCCGGGGAACGAGATGCACCACCGCCGAGGCGACCTTTGGCGGCGGGGTGAAGGCCGCGGCCGGGAGGTGCATGACCAGCTTCGCCTCCGCCACCGCCTGCGCGATCACCGCCAGCCGGCCATAGGCGTCCTCGCCGGCCTTGGCGACCACGCGCTCGGCCACCTCCTTCTGGAACATCAGGGTCAGGGCGTGCGGCGTCCACGGGCCCGTCAGCCACTTGATCAGCAGAGGCGTCCCGACGTTGTAGGGCAGGTTCGACACCAGATGCGCCGGTTCCTCGATCAACTGATCCTCGCGCACGTTCAGGGCGTCGCCCTCGACGATCGTCAGGCGGCCCGAGCCGTCGTCCAGCTCGGAGAGCAGGGGAATGAACCGCGGGTCCTTTTCGACCAGCACCACTCGCCCGGCGTCGCTTTCCAGCAGCGCCCTCGTCAGCCCGCCGGGGCCCGGGCCCACCTCGATGACGGGGCGTCCGTCGAAGGGGCCGGCCAGGCGCACGATCTTCCGCGTCACGTTCAGATCCAGCAGAAAATGCTGGCCGAAGCTCTTCTTCGCCGACAGCCCGTGGGCGTCCAGCTGTTCACGCAGGCTCGGCAGATCGTCGGTCACGCCCGGTCATAGCCGGGCGCAGGCGCAGAGGGGAGGGGCCTCAGTGCGCCGTCTCGCCCGGCCGCAGCGTCAGGACCCGAACGCCGGTCGCGGTCACCGCCACCGTGTGCTCGAACTGGGCGGACAGCTTCCCGTCCTCCGTGACCACCGTCCAGCCGTCGTCCAGCGTCACGGTGCGGGCGCGGCCCTCGTTGATCATCGGTTCGATGGTGAAGGTCATGCCTTCCCTGAGCTTCAGCCCGGTTCCGGGTTTTCCGAAGTGCAGCACCTGCGGCGCCTCGTGCATCTCGCGGCCGATTCCGTGGCCGCAGAAGTCGCGGACGACGGAATATCCGGCCTTCTTCGCATGGCGCTCGATCGCGTGACCGACGTCCCCCAGCGTCGCGCCCGGTCGGACCGCGCGGATGCCCTTCCACAGCGCCTCCTGCGTCGTGCGGACCAGACGCCGCGCGTGGGGCGCGACCGCGCCGATCAGCCACGTCTTGCTGGAATCCGCGATCCACCCGTTCTTCTCCAGCGTGACGTCGAGATTGAGGATGTCGCCGTCGCGCACGATCTCTGCGGAGTTCGGCACGCCGTGGCACACCACTTCGTTGCGCGAGCAGTTCAGCACGAAGCCGTAGCCGTACTGGCCCTTGCTGGCGGGTCGCGCCTTGAGGTCCTCGACGATGAAGCGCTCGACCTCGTCGTTGATCTGCAGCGTGCTCATGCCGGCCAGCGTCAGGCCGTCCAGATGCGAGAACACCGAGGCCAGCAACCGGCCGGACTCGGCCATCGCTTCGATCTCGGCGGGGCTCTTGGTCATGATCGGCGCTCCTTCACCGCAATCCGCGACGCCGCGCCGCCATGTCCGCGGCCAGCCGGATCGCGGCGATCAGGCTGTCGGCGCGCGCCACGCCCTTGCCCGCGATCTCGAACCCCGTGCCGTGATCCGGCGACGTCCGCACCACCGGCAAGCCCAGCGTCACGTTGACCCCGCCCCAGAAGTCCAGCGTCTTGACCGGGATCAGCGCCTGATCGTGATACAGGCAGACGGCCGCGTCGTAGGTCACGCGCGCGTCGTCGTGAAACAGCGTGTCGGCAGGCAGGGGATCGGTGATGTTCACGCCCTCGGCGCGCAGAGATGCCGCGGCCGGGCGCAGCACCTCGATCTCTTCCAGGCCGATGGATCCCCCTTCGCCCGCGTGCGGGTTCAGGCCCGCCAGCGCCAGCCGGGGCCGCGCCACGCCGAAGTCGCGGCGCAGCGCCTCGTGCACCACGCGCGCAGTGCGGATGACGCGGTCGGCCGTGACCAGCTGCGGCACCTCGGCCAGCGGCGTGTGGATCGTCACCAGCGCCACCCGCAGGTCGCGCGCCGTCAGCATCATCACCGGCCCGCGCGTGCCGTCGAACGGCAGGTCGCCGGTCAGGTCGGCGATGAATTCGGTGTGCCCGGGAAAGGGGAATCCGGCGGCATAGAGGGGCGCCTTGGCGATGGGCGCCGTCACCACCCCGGCCGCCCGGCCGTCCATCGCCAGGTCCACGGCGCGCGTGATCCAGTCCGCCACGCACCCGGCGTTGGCCGGGTCGGGCCGGCCCGGCGTCGCCTCGACCGACGTCGGGACGTCGATGACGGGAAGCGCGCGACCGAAGACGCCCCGGGCCTCGTCCGGTTCGAAGACCGGAGCGACCGGCGCACCCGCCGCTTTCAGCAGTCGCGCGTCTCCGACGACCACGAACGTGGGACCCTCGGCCTTGAGCGCGGCCCAGGCCTTGAAGACGATCTCGGGACCGATGCCCGCCGGCTCTCCCAGAGAGAGCGCCAGCGGCGGAATCATTTCCGTTCGATCAGCGCGTCGGAACGCAGGTCGCGCATGTAGCGCCGCTCCAGCATCGACAGCTGCGAGCGCTGCAGGCGGCTTTCGATTTCGTCGCGAGAGGGCAGGGCGGCTGAGCCGACGCGTCGGCCGCACACGCCCACCAGATGAACGCCCAGGGGAGACCGGACGGGACCGACGACGGCGCCTTCCGGGGCGTCCGCCACGGCTTCCTGGAACTGCGGGATCACGCTCTGCAGGTCGCTCTCTCCGAGGTCCGTTCCAAGAAGTCCGTTTTCGGAGGTGGCGCGCGTCAGCATGTTGTCGCACGTCAGTTGCGGCTGAAGGGCGGTCAGGCGCTGGCCCGCCGCAGCGACCGCGGCGGCGTCGGCGGTTTCCGGCAGCTCGATCATCACCTGGCGCAGGCTGACCAGCTGTGTGGCGGACCCCTGACGCTTGTCTCGGACGTAGATGATGTAAACGCCGCCTTCGACCACGATCGGGTTGGACAGCTGACCGACGTCGAGATTGTCCATCGCCTGCTGCAGCGCTGGCGGCACCGTGCCTTCGATCACCCAGCCGGCGTCGCCTCCGCGCACGGCCGAAGGGGCGTCGGAGAACTGCTGGGCGACGGCCTGAAACGGTGCGCCCTGGATCATCTGACGGATCAGCTGTTGGGCGCCGTTCACGGCGCCCTGCATGCCGCCCTGCGTCTGGGCGGCCTCCAGATAAATTTCGCCGATCAGGTACTGACGCTTGCCGGCGGCTTCTTCCGCCTGTCGCAGCGCCTGGTCCACCTGCGCCTTCGACACGCGGGCGCGGCTTCCGAAGCGCCCGCCCACCAGGCGGCGCCATCCCAGCGACACACGCACCTGATCGCGAATGGCCTGCGGCTGGATGCCGACCTGCGCCAGCAGTCGAAGGTAGGCGTCGGCCGTCGTCTGAAGGTCTGCCGCCATGGCGTTGATTTCGGCGTTCACGTCTTCGTCGCTGACCTTCAGATCAGGGTAGCGCGCGATCTCCTGGGCCTGCAGGCGCTCGTCGATCAGGCTTTCGAGGGCCTGGCGTTCGATCTGGGGCAGATCCTCGGCGGTGGGTTCCACCTCGCTCATGGCGATGATCAGCAGCATCCGCTGACGCAGGTCGAAGCCCGTGATGATGTCGTCGTTGACGGTCGCCACGACGCCGTCGGCAATCTGGAAGTCGGCGCGCTGGACCATGCGCGGCTCGCGCCGCACCTGCTCGGGCTGCAGCGTGCCGGCGGCCGTCGCGCCTTGCGCCGGCGGGTCCTGCCGCATCGGGGCGGTCTGGGCCGCGGCGGAGCCGGCCATCAGCGCGGTCATGGCCGCGGCCGTCGCAAAACGCATCACTCGCATCGTTCTTCCTGAACCCTCATGCGGCCTGGCCGCGCGCCGATCATGGAGAATCGGCCGGTCGCGCCCCCTTGTCGGCGCCGGTCGCCCCGCTATTAGCGTGTACCGCCGAAAGTGGCGAGCGTTAGGCGGACGTAGGCGCCTTCCGACGCCCCGCTGGGCCTCACGCGGGTGTTGTCCCGGCGATAGCCGATCTCGAAACGCACGCAGTCGTCGTCGAACAGCAGACCCACTTCCGACCGGACGAACAGATCGCGGTCCAGATCGTAGACGCCGCGTCCCACCACGCCCCAGTCGCCCACCACGAATTGCTGTACGGAACTTTCGACGAAGGCGTAGTTCCGGTTCAGGGGGCCGTCCACGGGATTGCTGTCGTCCATGACGTAGATCAGCGAGCCGGCGTTGCGGCGGCCCCAGCGCCCCTCGACGGCCGCTTCCGCGCGCCGCACGTCGCCGGAATCGTCGATGCTCGCCCGGCCCCAGGCGCGGATTCCGTCGTGCGGCTCGAAAGTCCCCTGAACCACCCAGTCCGACGCCTGGTCGGCCAGGCCGGTCGCGTCATACAACACCGACGGCATGTCCGGCGCGGCGGTCAGCAGGCCCGGCTCGGCGTCCGATCGCCAGCTGCGCCCGACGAACAGCGCCGCGCTGCCGCCGTCGCGCCAGCGGACGGTGGCGCGCGCCCCGCCCGTCACTCTCAAGCCGCCCTCGTAGAGGTCAAGCCCCGGGAAACGGTCGACGCGGAACAGGCTGGTTTCGTCGAGGTCCAGAACCTGGCTGTCCTCATTGGGCACCCGGGAATCCAGATCGGCGTCGCTTGAGGCCGAGATTTGTCCCATCGGCTCCAGAATCAGGTCCGCGCCGCCCGACAGCGGGCGGATCAGGGGCCAGCTGACGTCCAGCCCGGCGGTGAACCGCCCGCGGGTGATCGTCTGATCGTCTTCGAGGCCGGGCGCCGGCAGTTGCGAGATCGAATAGACGTCGAAGCGTCCGTCGACGAAGGGCTCCCACCGGACGCCGGCCGCGGAGATCATGGCGCGGCGCCATTCAACCCGACCCGTGACGCGGCGGGAATCGACCCCCTCCGTCGGCGCCGGTCCCACGGGCAGCACCTCCGGGCGCAACACGGGGGCCCCGACATAGTCGTCGCGATACAGCGAGACCGCCGAGCCCGTCAGCCGCAGGCGCCCGCCGAACACCGGCCCGTCCGGCTCCCAGCGCGCCTCGACGATGGGCGCGACCACGGGCAGGGCGCCGTCGCGCTCGAAGACGTTCAGGCCCGGCGCCGACTCGATGAACTGCACCACCCGCAGGCTCTGGATGGCGAAGGCCGCGACCGAGACGTACGACCGCTCCGTCTGACGTTCGGCATAGGCCTGGGTGATCAGGCGCCGTTCGTCGCCGTGATACAGCCCGTTGTCGGCATAGGGGTCGCGCACGTCATAGCGGTCGAACAGGGTCTTGTCCGACGTCCGCTCGGCGGTGAAACCCCAACGCCACGGGCCGGGACGGTCGAAGGCGCCGTACGCCAGCAGATAGCTGCGATGCTTGCGCTCGGCCGACTGCGGCGGATCGTCGACGCCGTCGTCGTCGACGTCGAAGTCGCCGAAGTTGCGGGCCCAGGTGTAGCCTCCCCGCGCGACCACGATGCCGTCCGCAAACCGCCGCCGCCACTGCAGGTTCAGCAGAGGCTCCACCTCGGTGTTGAACTGCGGGCTGATCAGCCAGTCTTCCGACGGCGACACGACGATCAGATACGGCTGCTCCCAGCTTAGACCGCGTTCCTGATCGAAGCCGATCTCGGGCACCAGGAATCCGGACGCGCGCTCCACCGTCGGATCCGGGTGGGCGAAGAACGGCAGGAACAGCACCGGCACGCCCTTCACCTTGAAGACGGCGTTCCGGTACAGGACGGCGCGCAGGTTCTCGTCCTGGATCACGCGCTGCGCCTGCAGCGAGATGGTGGGCTCCTTCGGCCCGTTCTCGTCGCAGATCGGGCAGGGCGTGAAGATGGCGTAGTTCAGTTCATTCACGGTTTCGGACCGCCGCACCGCCGTGGCCGCCATCAAGCTGGACCCGTCCTGCAGCCGGGTGGCGAAGTTGACCGCGACGCCGGTCTGCCCCCCTTCGGTCAGCTCCAGATAGTCGGCGAAGACCGTCGCGCCGTCCGGCGCCGTCAGCTCGACCTCGCCCTGCGCGGTGGCCACGCCGGTCGACAGGTCATAGGTCAGGCGGCGGGTGCGCAGGGCGTGGTCCTGAAAGCGGGCGTACAGCCGGTCGCCCTGTTCACGCGACGCTTCCAGCCGGTCGCCGATGCGCGCCACCTCTGCCGCGTCCAGATACAGCGCCCTGTCGTCCAGCCCGTCGTCGGGCGCCGGCGGTGTGGCGTCCTGGGCGCGCGCCGCCCCGGCCGCCAGCAGACAGGCCCCGCAGCCGGCGAGCAGCAGCGACCTCAGGGTCGGGAAATGGGGTCGGCGGGCGCGCATCTGGGGGGTCTGGTCCGTCAATCCTGTCCGCTTCGCCTCCCTGCCTTCCCTAGGCGACGTCGCCGCCGGGCGCTAGCCGTCCTCGGTGTAGACCAGCAGGGTCAGGGCCGCGAGCAACGCCAGCAGCGGCGGCAGCCACGCCGCCACCCAGGGCGCGATCACCTCGGCCGATCCGAACGCCGCCGACATCTGGTTGATGAAGAAGAAGGCGAAGCCCAGCACCACGGCCGCGGCGCTCATGCGCGCCAGATCGCCCAGTCGCATCAGCCGCAGCGAGAAGGCCGCCGCCAGGATCGACATGGCGGCCAGCACCAGCGGCGTCGCCACCAGCTGATGCAGTCGCAGACGATAGGCGGTGGTCGAGAATCCGGCGGCGTCCACCCGCGCGATCTGCGCCGGCAACGACCAGATCGGCGTCGATTGCGGCCGCGCGAACCGGTCGAACGCCTCCTCGTCGGCCAGGCTGGAGCGCAGGTCCAGCGTGGCGTAGCGCACCCCCCGCTCCCCGATCCGCGCGCCGACGGCGTCCACGAGGCGCCAGCTGCCGGCGCTCAGGCTGGCCGAGGCCGCGTCGATGCGCTCGGCGAAGCGGCGGCCGCCGCGGGAATCGTTGGTGTAGACGAAGAAGGTCACGCCCAGCAGGCGCCCGCCCGCGCGATCCTGCCGGTCGGCGCGAATGATGATCTGACGCTGGTCGTCTCCCTCGCGCAGCCAGACCGCTTCCGGCGCGCCGACGCCGACCGCCTGGCCGGACAGGCGCGCGCGCTCGCGCTGGAAGACGCCGTCGGCATAGGACGCGAGGGGGCTGATGGCCGCCACGATGACGGCCCCGCTGACCAGGGCCATCAGTGCTGCGGGCAGCACGAAGCGCCAGGCCGAGACGCCCGCCGCGCGCATGGCGATCAGCTCGCTGCGGCGGTTCAGGGCGACATAGGCGCCCAGGGTGCCGAACAGGAAGATGAAGGGCGTCAGCTGCAGGATCACCGCGGGCGACTTCAGCAGCATCAGCCCCAGGATGCGGACGCCCGACAGGTCCACGTCCGAGCCGACCCCGCGAGAGATCTCGACGAAGTCGATCAGCATGATCAGCGCGGCGATGACGCCCAGCGCGACCAGCAGGGACCGGGCCTGCTGCTTCAGCACGTACCGCTCGACGCGGCCGACCCTCAGGCGCGACGGCGCGGTCATGCGCCGGCCCCCGCCATGGCCACGACGCGTCGCGCCTTGCGAAGTCGGGGCTTCAGGGCGCGGAACAGGACGCGCAGCGCCACGGCCGCGGCCGCAATGGGCAACAGGTATTGCAGCAGGTTGACCCAGGGATTCCACGCGCTCGCCGCGACGACGCCGTAGCCGACGATGCGGACGGTCAGGAACGCCCCGGCCGCCTTGGCCACGCGCAGGCCATAGCCGGTCCGGCTGAACGCGCCGCCCAGAATGGCGCTCAGGGCCATGGCCATCGCCGTCAGCGCGTACAGCGGCGACGACAGGCGCGAATGCCCTTCCGCCAGCAGCTCGCCCCGCGTGCCGGCGGTCTCCAACATCTGCGGCGTCGGATCGAACAACTGGTGCAGGTACAGATCCGACGGCTTGTAGCGGACCGCCTGGTCCGCCTCGTCCATGAAGCCCGCCAGCGGGAACGCGTGATTGTCGAAGGACAGATAGTTCAGCACGCCGTCCGACGAGTACCGCTGCCACGAGCCCTGTCCCAGCAGCAGATAGGGTTCGCCGGCGATGCGGCTGAAGCGCGCCTCCGCGGCGTCCCACGTCGAGATCGATTTGCCGTCGTCGATGTAGACGAACAGGTTGGTCATCAGCCCGTTCTGCTCGATCTCCTGAACGTAGACGGTCAGGCCGTTCGGCCCCTTCACGAAGCGGCCTTCCTCGACCAGCAGGGCGGCCAGGTCGGAGCGGACGGCGAACGCCTCGTCCCGCGCCGCCCGCTGGGCCCACGGCTGCACGGCCACGTTCATCACCAGGGTCAGGCCCGCGACGATCGCCGCCAGCGTCGCGGCGGGACGGATCGCCGCCCATCGCGTCATGCCGCCGGCGAAGGCGGCGATCAGCTCCTGCTCCCTCTGCAGCCGCGTCAGGGCGATCAGGGCGCCGACGAACAGGCCGATGGGCAGGATGACGGCCAGCAGCTGCGGAACCGCCAGGCTGGTCAGCTTGACCATGACCCACAGACTGGCGCCGCGCTCGACCACGAACTCGAGCTGCTCCAGCGACTGGCTCAGGATGCCGATTCCGGCCAGAGCCGCGCACGCGCCGACGACGGGGCGCGCGATCTGCCGGAAAAGATAGCCTTGAATCAGGGTCATGGACGAAAGGAAATCGCCCGTTGCGGGCGGCGTCGGGAACGCCCTAATACATGGCCCTCGTTTCCCGCGACAGTCCGCGGACCGTTTCAGACGCCGGGCGTTCTTCCGGCAGGAGTATCCGATGAAGATCGAGTTCGCCGCCTCCGCGGGCGCCGCTCCGGTTCTGGCCGTTCTGGCGCATGAAGGCCGCAGTCTGGCCGGCGCCGGCGTGCAGATCGACCAGGCCACCGGCGGCGCCCTGTCGCGCGCCATGAACGCCGGTCGCTTCACCGGAGCCAGGAATTCGACGCAGCTGGTCGCCGGCGTGTCGGGCTGCGACGCCGCGACCGTCGTCGTGACCGGTGCGGGCGAGGCCGGTCAGGTCGACGACCTGGCGCTGGAAGCCGCCGCCGGCGCCGCCTATCACGCCGTGAAGATGTCGGGCGCCGACGTCCTCGCCATCGACGTCTCCCACCTGTCGGCCCAGCAGGCCGCCCGCGCCGCCTTCGCCGCCCGCCTCGCCGCCTATCGCTTCCTGAAATACCGCACGACGCTGAAGCCGGAGAAGACGCCGTCAATCCAGACGATCCGCGTCGTGGCTTCGGACCCCGGTGCGGCCCAAGCCGCCTACGACGCCGACTTCGCCCCGGTGGCGGAGGCGATCGAGTTCAGCCGCGACCTGGTGTCCGAACCCGCCAACGTCCTCTATCCCGAAGAGTATGCCCGTCGCGTGAAGGCCCTGGAGAAGGCCGGGCTCGAGGTCGAGGTCATCGGCGAGAAGGAGCTGGCGAAGCTCGGCTTCCGCACCCTGCTCGCAGTCGGACAGGGCAGCGTTCGCGACAGCCAGGTCGTGATCATGAAGTGGAACGGCGGCGCCAGGGGCGCACAGCCGATCGCCTTCGTCGGCAAGGGCGTCTGCTTCGACACCGGGGGCATTTCGATCAAGCCCGCCGAGGGCATGGAGGACATGAAGTGGGACATGGGCGGCTCCGCCGCCGTCGTCGGCCTGATGCACGCGCTGGCGGGCCGCAAGGCCAAGGCCAACGTGATCGGCGTCATCGGCCTGGTCGAAAACATGCCCGACGGCAATGCGACCCGCCCGGGCGACGTGGTCGAGACCCTGTCCGGCCAGACCGTCGAGATCCTGAACACCGACGCCGAGGGCCGCCTCGTTCTGGCCGACTGCCTCTGGTACACGCAGGAGCGCTTCAAGCCGAAGTTCATGGTCGACCTGGCCACCTTGACCGGCGCCATGATCATCTCGCTGGGCCTCGAATACGCCGGCGTCTTCTCGAACTCGGACGAGCTGGCCGACAACATCGGCAAGGCCGCGCCCAAGGTCGGCGAGAACGTCTGGCGCATGCCGATCCCCGAGATCTACGAGCGCCACATCGACAGCCCGATCGCCGACGTGAAGAACATGGGCAACGGCCGCGCCGGCGGCTCCATCACCGCCGCCCTGTTCCTGCAGCGTTTCACCAACGGCACGCCGTGGGCGCACATCGACATCGCGCCTACGGCTTGGGTGAAGGACTCGAAGAACCCCACCGTGCCGGACGGCGCCGTGGGCTGGGGCGTCCGCACCCTCGACCGGATGGTGCGGGACTCCTACGAGGCCTGATCAGGCGTAGTTGAAGCTGATCGAGATGCGATCGGTCTTCGCGGCGCTGGGCGGCACCTCGTGCCGCAGCCAGCTTTCCCACATCAGGATCGTGCCCGCGCGCGGGGCCAGATAGACGAACGGCCGCTCCGCCTCCGGCGCGTCGGACCGCACGCCCGGCCGCGCCATCATCATCGGCAGGCGGGGGTCTTCCAGCTTCAGCGCCGAGGCGCCGTCCGGCACCTCGACGTAGACCGTGCCGCTCAGGAAGGCGTGCGGGTGGATGTGCCCGCTGTGGCCGCCGCCGGGCTTCAGGACGTTGACCCAGAGGTTGTCCAGTCGTGGCCTGCGGGCCAGATCGAAATTCAGAGCCTGCGCATAGGTTTGCGCATGCTTGTCGAGGCGTCGCTTCAGCTCTGCGAACTCCGGAAACCGCTGCGGCAGGTCGTTCAGCGAGCCATAGGAGGTGTAGCCGCGATAGCCGTTCTCGCGTGACCACGCCCGACCGCCCGCGTCCTCAACCGCCAGCATGCGGCAGGCGTGGGCCAGCTCGGCGTTGAAGGCGTCGAATCCGGCCGCGCCGGACAGGCTGGCCTCATAAACCTGGGTGACGAACAGCGGGCGCAGGGTCATGGCCCCCCTTACAGCGGCGCGCTCATCGACGCGACAGGGTCCGCCGCCGTTCCTCATAGGGGCGCTGCGAGGCGTTGCGGCGCTTCCACGGCCGCCAGGCGTCGTCGGTGGCGCGCGGATCGCCCAGTTGCCACTCGGCGATCACCCGTTCGATCGCCGACGGCGGCGTGGCGCCCAGCGGCGACATCCGCCCCGCGTTCAGCTTCTCGATCGCCTTGCCCATCGAGCCGAACAGCGCCTCCGTCGCTGCGAAGGCCGCCGCGTCGACGCCGAGGAAGTGCCCGATGGAGCGATGGCGGAAGGCCTCGACCGCCGCCCGGCCCTCGGCCGTGTCGGGCTCCAGCGACAGGTCGCACTCGGTGTCGAAGCCCATCGACCGGTTGTTCAGGTTGGCCGACCCGATCCTCAGCAGCGTGTCGTCGATCACCGTCACCTTGGCGTGCACGATGATGCTCTCGCCTCGCCGGGTGTTGGGGCTGAAGGCGAAGAAGCGGTCGTGGGCGTCCGCCTGTTCAAGCCGGTACAGGACCTCGGACCGCGCCGTGTCCATGGTGATGCCGTCGAACCAGCTCGGGCTCGAACCGGTGGAGACGACCACCACTTCCGGTCCGTCCGGCTCCTTCAACCGCTCGGCCAGGGCCGCGGCGATGGCGGGCGAGGTGAAGTACTGGTTTTCGAAGTAGATGCGCCGCCTGGCCGAGCGGATGGCGTCCAGATGCAGGGCCTCGACCTCGCGCGCCGCGCCGCGCCCGCCCCATTTCGGCTCGGTGCGCGAAATGCCCACGGGCACGTCGGCGAACTCCGCCTCGACGCCGTCCGGCCACGGATCGGACACGCCCTCGGGATCGGGCACGGTTCGCTCCCACGTGGCTCGAAACCAGCGCTCTCGCGCCAGGTCGCCCAAGGCGCGCGCCGCGGGGCCTTCCACGACGCACATGGTCTCGTGCCGCGCGGGCGCCAGCCGTCCGTTCGGCTGGACGCGCCGGGGATCGGCGTCCAGATGGCCGAGCGTGTCCCAGCGGTCCGGGCCCAGATCTCCGCTGCCGCAGAACGCCACCGCGTCGTCGATCACGACCATCTTCTGGTGATGACAGGCGCCGATCGGGCCTGGGCGATCCAGCCGGAACTCAACGAACCGCTTGCGGAACCAGCGCTGGGCGCGGTGCGGAAAGAACCCCTGCGAGGCGGCGATCAGAATCGGCGAGTTCCAGATCAGCAGGCGCACGTCCAGATCGGGTCGCGACTTCACCATCATGCGCAGCAGATGGCCGATCTCGGCATGACGGTCGCCATGCCGGCTTTCCGCATCCAGTCGCGTGCGCGGATCGAACTGCCAGCCCAGCACCACGACGGACCGTTTCGCCTTCGACAGCGACGACGCCAGGGCGTCGAACCATGCCTGTCCGTCGATCAGCGTCGCCGCCCGCGTGGCCTGGGCCGTGCGCCAGCACAGACCCGGACGGGCCAGCAGGGAGGCGTCGTCGCCGGGCACGGGTTCTGTGGTCATGGCTGCGCCTAACGGCCCGGAGGGGAATTCGTGCCGTGTCTTGCGTCACACAAGCGAACGGCGATCGTCAATCGTGACGCTTTGTTCATCCCGACGGTGATTGTTCGGCCCGTCGAAAAAGCGCATAACGACGCTCGCAGTCAGGGGAGAGGATCGGCGGATGCACGCGCTGATCGAGTTCATCGCAGGCATCGTAGCCGCCCTGGCCATGGCGGCGCTGTCGCAGTTCGGCGTCGAACTGCGCGACCAGCGCGCGGACGAGCCTGAAGTCCGGCGCGTCAAGGACGACTGCCCGCCCCAGCCGACCGGAACCATTCTGATCTCGGCCGCCGCGCGGAAGTGCTGATTTGCGGATTCGACCGGGTTCGCCTTTGCGGTGAACCGATCACGCTCTAGGGTCGCGCGTCCGCGATCCCGAGCCTGAAACCGCATCCTATGAAGAACCGACAACGGCCGCCGCTCAACCTCACCGCTCCCGAGGCGGAGACGGCCGCGCAGGCTCCGGCTGCGGACGTCGCGGTCTCCGTCGATCCGGACCCGGCCGCCCCTGAACCCGGGCCGGCGCCCCTCGCGGCCGAGCGCCCCATGTCCGAGCGCCGTCGACGGCGTCTCGCCGAAGAGGCCGCGCGTCGTGAGGCGGAGTTGGCCGAGCGCGCCCGCGCCGCGGACATGCGCGCCGAAATCGCCCTCGATGCCGCCCGGCCCCCGGCGCCGGTGGAGGCGCCGTCGTGGGCGACCGTGCCTGCTCCGGCCCCTCCGCCCACGCCCGCGACCGCTTCGCCCGGCGCCGCCCCGTACTGGATCGCCGGGATCGCGTCGGCTCTCTGGGCGGCCGGGGTGGCCGCGCTGGTCGCCTACGAAACGGGCTTCGGCTCGGTGCAGCTCGAGCCGCTGCGCCTTGCGGTCTACGCCCTGATCGCCGTGGCCCCGGTGGGACTGGCCCTGCTGCTGGCCCGCTCGCTGACCGACTCCGCGCGACTGGCGGCCGAGACGCGCCGCGCCCGCGACCTGTCGGAGGCCCTGCTGGCGCCGACCGCCCTGGCGGCGCAGGAGGCCGGGGGCGTGCTGACCCTCCTGCGGCAGGACGTGGATCAGGCCGCGCTTTCCGCCGAGCGCGCGCGCCGCGACATGACCCTGCTGCGCGAGGCGCTGTCGGAAGAGACCCAGCGCCTGAACGCCGCCGCCGAGACGGCCGCCGCCACCGCGCGGCGCCTGTCCGAAGCCCTGGCGCAGGAGCGGCAGGCGATGGATCAGCTGAACCAGAAGCTGGACGGTCAGGCCCTGGTCGTGGTCGAGGCGGTCGAACGCCAGTCGCGCATGGTCATGGACGCGTCTGACCTGGCCCAGACCCAGTTGCGCGAGGCCGAGGCCGCGCTGGCCGCGCGCGCCGCAGACCTCGCCGCCGCCGCCGGAGAGGCCCAGGACGCCGCGCGGGCGGCCGCCGACGACCTGTCCCGCCAGACCATCCGGCTGGAGAACGCCGGGTCGGGGGTCGCGGAGCAGATTCAGTCGGTGGAAGAGGGGCTGGGCCAGCAACGGGCGGCCCTCGTCACCGCGGCCTACGCCCTGCGCACCGATCAGGAGGACTTTTCCGCCCAGGTCGAAAGCCAGCGCGCCCAGCTGGTCGAGCAGCTGTCGGCGGCGCGCGCCGCCGGCGGCGAACTGACCGAGACCTCGGCCGGCGCCGTGGAGAGCGTCCGTGACCTGATCGAGGCCGCCACCGACCAGTTCCGCGCCCTCATCGAGATGTCGCAGCGCGAGGCCGACGGCTTCGACGCCGCCACGAAGGTCGCGCTGGACCGCTTCGAGGCCTTGGCCGCCGAGGCCCGCGACGTGCAGATCGAGGAGACCCGGCGCGCCCTCGAGGCGCTGCAGGCCACCGCCGAAGCGGCGCGGACGACGGCCCAGCAGGCCGCCGAGGAGGCGCAGCATCGCGCCGATCGTCTGGGAGAGGCGCTCTTCGCCGCGGCCCAGCAGGCGGACGAAGCGGCCGACGCCCGGATCGACGGCGCGCGCCGTCTCGTCTCCGAAAGCGCCGGCCTCGTCGACGAGGCCGGCCAGCGGGCGCAGGATCGTCTGGAAGCGCTCGCCGACCGCCTGGGGCTGATGCTCGAGCAGGTCGACGGCGCCCTCGTCGAGCTGGACGGCAAGGCGGCCGAGCTTCCCGAAGCCGCCCGCCAGAGGGCCGAGTCCGTGCGCGCCGTCGTAGAGGACGGGCTCAGGGCGCTGTCCGAGGCGTCACGCAAGGCCGCGGAAGACACCGAGGCGCTCGACGCCGCCTTCCAGGAGCGGGTCCGCCGCAACTACGAGATGCTGACCGAGGCCGTGCGCCTGATGGGGGTCGTCTCGGGCGACGCCCAGACCCGACGCCGCGAGCCCGAGCCCCTGCGGCCGGCGGCCCCGCCGCCGTCCGACGCCCCTGCGCCCGAGGCGCCGCCGCCGCCGTCCGGCCGCACCTTCGGTCTCCGCCGCCTGCAGTTGAACGCCGGAAAGCCCGCGGCCGCGTCGCCGTCGGCGCCCCTCGACTGGTCGGACCTGGAAGGCGACGCGCCGCTCGACCTCGACACGCCCGTGATGCCCGCGGCGGAGGCCGAAGGCCTGTCCACGCGCATCGTCGATTCCATCCGACGCATGGGCGTCGATCCCAACGCCCTGTTGCCGCGCGCCCGGATCGAGGAGGCCGCCCTGGCCATCGGACGCGGCGATCCGGCGGCCGCGCGCGCCGTGGTGCGCCGCGTGGCCCCTGCGGCGGTGCGCAGCGTCTCCCGCCGGGTGATGAGCGACCCCGCGCTGCGGGCCGATGCGGAAGCCTATGTCCGCGAGACCGCGCGCCTCCTGGCCGATCATGCGCGCTCCGGCGATCCCGCGGTCGTGCTGAACCGGCTGGCCTCCGACGCCGGACGCGCCTTCATGCTGCTGGACGCCGCGGTGGGCGACCTCGCCTGATCGGTGAATCCTGATCACCTTTGTCGGACTGTCGACGTTTCCGGCTTGACGACGGCGGTGACGGCGGGAGAGGGTCCGCCTCGCCGTCACACAACCGTCATGGTCCCGCACCCATGCCCGACCTCTCGCCCGCCGGTTCCGACACCCGTCCGGAGATCGTCGTCTGCGTCTGCGATCCGGCACTGGACGCCGCCCTGGGCGAAGCGTCGGCCCTTACGGCGGGTCTCGCCTCGGCCCGCGCGCGCCGGCTCGACGCCGCGGATCCCGAAAGCATGGCCGCTGAACTTGAAGGCCGCCTGCGTGATCCGGCCTGTCGCGCCCTCCTGATCCTCGGTCGGGCCCGGGCCGACGGCTTCCGCATCCAGACCCGGGCCGAGAACCGCACGCTGAACGGCAAGGACCGTTTCGCGCCGACTGGCCCCGGCGTCGTTCGCGCCACCGCCTCGGCTCAGGAGATCGTCCGTGCACTGACGGACGCGGGTCAGTCTGCGGAGATTTCCTCGCAGTCGGACGAGGACGCCGCCAGCTACGTCCTGTTCCGCGCCATGTGCGGTCTTCCCGACGGCGTAGACGCCCCGGCTGTGGCCCTGCTTCGCGTGCCTTCCGGCGACCCCGCCCGCGCCGGCGCGGGTCTGGAGGCCGCCATGGGCGCGATCGCGCGTCATCTGTCGCCCGCCGCGCGCGCCTCCGCGCACTGACGCCTCAGGCCGGCGCCCGGGGGCGCATGGCCAGTGCGATCGCGCCTCCGCAGAGCGCCAGCGCGACCATGGCCCAATAGCCCCGCGCGCCGTGCGCGTCGTACAGCGGCCCCGACACCAGCGTCGCCAGTCCGATCACCACGCCCGAGGACAAGGCCGAGGACAGCGTCTGCGCCGCCGTGTGCGCCTCCGGCGGGCTGAAGCGGTCCACCAGCTCCAGCCCGGCCAGATAGGACGCCGCAAAGCTCAGCGCGTGCAGCGCCTGCAGCGCCACCAGCCAGCCCAGCCCCGGCTCAGTGGTCAGGGCCGCCCACCGCACCGCGCCGGCCGCCGCCGCGACGACGATGAGGGTCCACGGGCTGACGCCGGCGCGTCGGCGCCACGGCTCGACCAGCCACATGAAGGCGATCTCCATCACCACCGCGAAGCCCCAGAGGACGCCGGTGACCGTCGCGCTCAGCCCCTGCGCCGTCCACAGCACCGCAGAGAAGGCATAGTAGAAGGCGTGGGAGGCATGCAGCGCGGCCGTCGCCGCCACCGCCCCCACGAACGGCAGGGACGCCAGCAGGGCGCCCAGCCCCCTGAACCGGTCCCGCGCCCGCGTCCGCGTTCCGTCGCTCACGGCTTCGCCGGGCAGTCCGACGAGCGCGAAGACGGCCAGCGCCGCTGCGCCGCAGGCGATCCAGACCCCGACGGCCTGCGACGACGTGCGCATCAGGATGGCCCCCATGCCGACGTTGGCGGCGACGAACGCGGCCGAACCGAAGCCGCGGGGCAGGGCGAAGGTGAAGCCGAGCCTCCGGGCCAGGCGCAGGGTCAACACGTCGCTGAGCGGCAGCAGGGCCGCCGCGGCCGTCGCCCCGACGAACCAGCACGCCATCCATGGGCCGAAGCCCTCGACGAACAGGGCGCCGCCGTATCCCGCCGCCGCCGCCGCAGCCAGCAGGGCGATGGGCGTGCGACGCCGCGCGAACCCGTCCGCCCAGACCGCCAGAACCGGTCCCGTGATCAGCCGCGCCAGCATGGGGGCGGCCAGCAATATGCCGATCTCGGCCCCCGACAGTCCCCGATCCCGCATCCACAGCCCCGCGTAGGGCAGGCTGACCCCGGTGACGCCGAACAGCAACACATAGCCGATGGAAAGCCGAAGCTGTGCCGTTACGGCGGGCGGTGCGGGAGACTCGGCCATCCGCGCCGGTCTAGCGTGGCCGTCGCCCGGCGTCGCCGATCGATTCCGGCCGCGAACGGGGCACGGCTCCGCGCGTTTGCCCCGAAACGGTCACATTGCGTTAAGCATCGCCGCGCGACAGCTAGGAAAAATCAGGATTTCCATGGCCTTCCCCGAGCTCACCCGCCCTCGCCGCGACCTTCACCCCGAGATCGAACCCTATGCGTCCGGCTGGATGTCTACAGGCGGAATCCATGAGGTCTGGTACGAGGAATCCGGCAACCCGCAGGGGCGGCCCGTCGTCGTCCTGCACGGCGGTCCTGGCGGCGCGGTCAATCCCGGCATGCGACGCTTCTTCGATCCGAAGAAGTGGCGGATCGTCATGTTCGACCAGCGCGGCTGCGGCAAGTCGAAGCCGAACGCCTCGCTGGAGGACAACACCACCTGGACGCTGATCGAGGACATCGAGCGCCTTCGCGAGCTGCTCGGCATCGACCGCTGGGCGGTCTTCGGCGGCAGCTGGGGCTCCACCCTGGCCATGGCCTATGCCATCACCCATCCCGAGCGGGTCCAGTCCCTCCTGCTGCGCGGCATCTTCCTGCTGACGAAGCCCGAGCTGCGCTGGTTTTATCAGGAGGGGGCCTCGAACATCTTTCCGGACGCGTGGGAGCGTTTCGTCGCGCCCATTCCGGAAGATGAGCGTCACGACCTCATGGGCGCCTACTACAAGCGCCTGACCGGGCCCGACAAGGCGGAGCGCGAGCGCTGCGCCGTGGCGTGGTCCAGCTGGGAGGGCGAGACGGTCAGCGTTCAGGGGCCCGACGCCCGCCCGGACAAGTTCGCCGATCCCGAGTTCGCCGTCGCCTTCGCGCGCATCGAGTGCTGGTACTTCATGAACGGCGGCTTCTTCCCCGAGGAGAACTGGATCCTGCGCAACGTCACGCGCATCCGGCACATCCCGACCTGGATCGCCCAGGGCCGGTTCGACGTCGTCACGCCGATCTCCGGCGCCTGGTCCCTGCACCGCGCCTGGCCCGAGGCGAAGCTGGACGTCATCCCCGACGCCGGACATGCCTCGACCGAGCCTGGCATCGTCGACAGCCTGGTCCGCGCGACGGACTGGGCGGCGGACCTCTGACCGGCTCATGGCGAAGCTGAAGGTCTTCAGCTGGTCCAACGGCTTCCACCGCTTCACGGTGGCGGCGACGTCGAAGCCGAAGGCGCTGGAGGCCTGGGGGCTGTCCCAGGACATCTTCAAGACGGGTCTGGCCACGGAGACGCCGGACGCCCCCGACGCGGAGGCCGCGCTGTCCCGCCCGGGCGAAGTCATCCAGCGGGGCGAGGCGGTCGACGTCGGCGAGGTCGCCGCAGCGCCGCGGCGACCGAAAAAGGCCGCCACCAAGCCCGCGCCGAAGGGCCCTTCGGCGGCGGATCTCAGGCGCGTCGCGAAGCTCGAGGCGGATCTCGACGCGCTCGACGCCCGTCACGAGGCCGCGCTTGAGGCCATTGAGGCCAAACGCGCCGCCCTGGAAGACGACGCGGCCTCGCAGCGCGAAAAGCACCGCAAGGCCCGCGCCGATCTGCGGAAAAAGCTGGACGCCGCCCGCGCGCGCCTATGACTTCCGGCGCGCGGCCTTCGGCTGCGGGTTGGTCTTCTCCACCAACTCCGACAGCTGGAAACCGATGCGCCGCGCCTCCCGCTCCTCCGGCTTCTTCGTGGAGCTCAGGGTGACGTTCAGCGCGGCATAGTGCTGGATCACGCGCACCGGCTTTCCGTCGGCGTTCTTGCCGCTGAACAGCAGCAGGTCCGGCGCCCAGAAGCCGACCTCGTCGAACTTCAGAGTCGCGTCGCCCGGCAGGCCGACGATCGTCGCGCCGATCTCCTCGTCGCGATCCAGCCCCTTTTCGAAGTCTTCGATCAGCTTCGACAGACGGACGAAGGCCCATTCCGCCGGGCTTTCGCGCATGCGCACGCCGGTCGTCATGGCCTTCAGCCGCTCCGGCGCCGCGCCGGGCAGGACGGGCTCGGGGCAGGGCTCGCCGGCGCAGTCGGAGAACATGTCGGGCGGGGCCGTCACAGGCGTCGCGTCGCTCATGCTCAGAAAAGTCCGTGGCCCTTCGGCAGTTCCGAATAGCGGTGGACCCGCGTCGACAACACGAGACCGAAGCCGAACATCACGGTCATCATCGAAGAGCCGCCGTAGGACAACAGCGGCATCGGCACGCCCACCACCGGCGCCAGCCCCATCACCATGGCGCCGTTGATCAGCACGAACAGGGCGAAGAAGGCGACCATGCCGCTGGCGGCGATGCGGCCGAAGTGGCTGTGCGACAGGCTGGCGATGCGCAGGCCGATCAGGATGATGGCGGCGTAGCAGATCAGCAGGGAGAAAGAGCCGACGAACCCGAACTCCTCGGCCACGGTGGAGAAGATGAAGTCGGTCTGCCGCTCGGGCAGAAACTCCAGCTGGCTCTGGCTCCCCAGCCCGTAGCCGCGCCCCAGGAAACCGCCGGACCCAAGCGCGATCTTCGACTGGATGATGTTGTAGCCGGTCCCCGACGGATCCTTGGTAGGGTCCAGGAAGGTCAGCACGCGGTTTCGCTGATAGTCGTGCATTCCGAAGATCACGAACAGCGGCGTGCCGACCGCGGCCAGCACCCCCATCGGCGCGATGATCTTCCAGCTCAGGCCGGCCACGAACATGACCGCCGCCCCCGTCAGGCCGATGATCATCGCCGACCCAAGGTCGGGCTGCTTGGCGACCAGCAGGAAGGGCACGCCGATCATGGCGGCGGGGATCAGCAGCTTCCAGCTGAACCGCGCCTCCTGCGCCGTGTGGTTGTGGTACCAGCGGGCCAGCGCAAGGACGAGGCCCAGCTTCATGAACTCGGCCGGCTGGATGCGGATCAAGCCGAGATTCAGCCAGTTCCGAGCCCCGCCCGCGACGTAGCCCAGCGGCGTGAATTCGATCATCAGCACCAGCAGCAGCAGCACGCCGTACATCGGATAGGCCGCGCGGAACCACCACTTGGGATGGACCAGCGCCAGCGCCAGCGCCATCACCAGTACGACGCCGTACCGCACCAGCTGGTCGGCGGCCCAAGGCTGCCAGTGGCCGCCGGCGATCGAATACAGCATGGCCACGCTGACGCCGGCCACGGCCGACAACAGCACGACCAGCGTCCAGTCGATCTCGCGCACCTTGACGGACAGGCGGTCGCGCTCTCCGGGGCGGGTCAGCGCCGAGGCGGTCATTGCGGCGGCTCCGGAGTCGGGGCGGGCGCCGGGGGGGTCGCCGCAGGCCCCGTCGTCTGGACGGGCGTGGTCGGCGCCGGAGCGGCGCGCGCGGGCACAGCGGGGTCCACCAGACCGCCCGGTCCGGCGCCGCCTTCGCCTTCGTCCGCGCCGGCCGGGGCTTCCGGCTCCGGCGGCAGGGGCCGTTCGATCCGGGCGCGCATGTCCGGATCTTTCAGCAAGGCCACCTTCATGATCTCGCGGGCCTTGGGCGCGGCGTCTGCCGCGCCGCCCGCGGGGGCGTGCTGGATGATCAGGGCGATGGCGTAGCGCGGCGCGTCGTGCGGCGCGAAGGCGACGAACAGGGCGTGGTCGCGCAGTCGCCAGTTGGCGTTGCGGGGCCCGCGCGACTCGCCGGGCTTGTAATCGCGCGACTGCGCCGTGCCGGTCTTGCCGGCCATCTGGATGTCGCCCAGACCCAGCTGGGACGCGCGGTACGCGGTGCCCGTGACGTCGTTGGCCACCGCCGCCATGCCCGCACGCACGATGTCCAGGTGCTCGGTGGAAAAGGGAAGGGCGCGAGGTTGCGCCGCCGGAGGCTGCTCCTTGCCGCCGATCGACTTGATCAGCCGCGGCTCGATCGCCACCCGTCCGTTGGCGATCCGCGACGTCATCACCGCGAGCTGCAGGGCCGTCGTCGAGACGGCGCCCTGGCCGATGGCGACCGACAGCGTCTCGCCCGGATACCAGACCCGCGAATCCGGGTTCGGGTTCTTGCGATTGTAGTTGGCCTTCCACGCCCGGCTGGGCATCACGCCCTTGGACTGGCCGGAGATGCCGATCTCATACGTCTGGTGAAAGCCCAGGTCCTCGGCCACCCGCGCGATGCGGTCCACGCCGGCCTCGTTGCACATGGCGTAGAAGTAGGTGTCGCACGAGTTCTTGATGGCGTTGTGCATGTCCATCGCGCCGTGCCCGCCCGCCTTCCAGCAGCGGAACGTCCGCCCGCCGTAGCGATAGCCGCCGGTGCAGACCACGCGGCGCGACGGATCGATGCCGGCGTCCAGAAACGCCAGCGCCGTCGTCATCTTGAAGGTCGAGCCGGGCGGGAAGGAGCCGTAGATCGCCTTGTCCAGCAGCGGCCGCCGCTCATAGTCCGCCAGCGCGCGGTACACTTTCGACGGCACCCCGCCGACGAACAGGTTCGGATCGAAGGAAGGCGCCGACACCATGCACAGGATGTCGCCGTTGCGCACGTCCATGACGACGCAGCCGCCCGACTCCTGGCCATAGACCTCCAGCGCCTTGTTCTGGACGTCGGCGTCCAGCGTCAGGATCACTTCCTTGCCGGGCACCGCCGGACGGCTGTTTTCCGCGTCCTCGCCGACGACCCGGCCGCGGGCGTCGACCTCCACCCGGTTTCCGCCGGGCTCGCCGCGCAGGTCCTCTTCCAGCGCCTTCTCGACGCCCTGCCGGCCGATGCGGAAGCCCGGGTTGAACAGCAGCGGCGGCGGCTCCTCGCCGCGCTCCCGATACGCCTCGACGTCCTGCGCGTTCGGCTTGGCCACATAGCCGATGACGTGGGCGAAGGCGCCGCCGTGCGGATAGAAGCGCGCCTCATGCATGTCGGCCATCACGCCGGGCAGCTCGTTGGCGTACAGGTTGACCCGGGCGAACTCCTCCCACGTCAGGTCGCTCTTCACCGGCACGGGCGTGAAGCGCGGCGCGGCGTTGACGTCGCGGATGATCCCGCGACGGCGCTCCAGCGTGTCCGGCAGCAGGCGGCCCAGAAGATCCAGCGTGCCGTCCAGATCCTTGGTCTCGTCGCGCACCACCAGCACGCGGAAGCTGGGACGGTTTCCGGCGATGACGACGCCGTTGCGGTCCTTGATCAGGCCGCGGGGCGGGGGGACCAGCCGGAAGTTGAACTGGTTCTCGGCAGCCAAGGTGGCGAACTCGCGCGCCTGGACCACCTGCAGCTGGCCCAGCCTTAAACCCAGCCCCACCACGCCCAGCGCCGTCAGGCCGCCGACGACCAGCGTGCGGCGCAGGAACGAGCCCTGCCGTTCGTTCGGGTCGCTGAAGAAGATCGACGGTTCTGAGCTCATTCCGCTTCGCTCCTTTCAGGAGCTTCGCAGAACGGGACGAGCCCTTCGTAGCCTTGGCGAAGTAGGGTCATCTGTAGCGGACGTCGACGTCGTCGAAGCGCTGGATCAGGGCGTTCGACAGGGGGAACAGCAGAAGGGTCGGGACCACCTGCCCCAGCAGGGCAAGCAGGCTGGGCGGGCGCCCACCCGTCAGGGTGACGATCAGATACGCCAGAAGGAAGGCGGCCGCGCTGGTCAGGCAGAACCAGAAGAACAGCACGCGCGTCTCCTGACCCGCCAGGAAAGACCGGGACAGCAGCACCACGCCATAGGGGACCAGCAGGCACAGCGGCCACAGCCCCAGCGGCGCGTACAGCATGACGTCCAGCAGCAGGCCGAGCCCGAAAAGCACCGCCGGCGCCAGCAGAGACGGCCGGATCAGCGGCCAGGCGAAGGCCAGCAGCAGGGGCAGGATCGGCTCGGGCAGCTGCAGGCCGAACAGCTCGACCGGGGTGGCGAGGATCAGCGTGCCGGCGGCGGCCGCCAGCGCGGGCCATCCGATCCACTGCATGGTCCCGCCGGTGCGCACGGTGACCGCGGCGCGTCTCACTCCGGCGCTCCCGCGGCGGGCCGTTCGGGCGTTGCGGCCGCCGGCGAGGGCTGCGCGGCCGGCTCGGGCGGACGCGCGGCGGCGTTGGAATCCAGAGCCGCCAGCGGCGGCGCGCTCAGCGCCTCGGGCGCGACCAGCTGGCCGAAGTCCTCGAACTTGAGCACGCGGACGTAGTCGATGGCCCCGCGGTCGCTGAACAGCTTGACCCGCCATGACCCGTCCACCCCGCGCGCGACCACGCCGACCGGCATGCCGCGCGGCATGCCGCCGCCGTCGCCCGAGCTCAGCACGCGGTCGCCGACCTTCAGCGCGTCTTCGCCCCGAACGTACTCCAGTCGCGGATTGCCGCTGCCGTCGCCGCTCAGGATGGCGCGCGCGTCCGACCGGTCGATCAGCACGGGCACCTGACTGGCCGCGTCGGTCAGCAGCACGACCCGCGACACGTTCGGCGAGACGCCGGCCACGCGGCCGACCAGGCCATGTTCGTTGATGACCGGATTGCCGATCTTCACGCCCTGACCCGAGCCGACGTCGATCAGACGGGCGTTGGCGAACGGGCCGCGGGCGTCGGAGATGGAGCGCGCCGACGCCATCGGCACCGGCGGCTGGGTGCGGATGCCCAGCAGCGCCTCATAGCGGCGGTTGACGTTGGTCAGGGCGATGTTCGCGTCGCGCACCGCCTGCAGCTCGGCGATCTCCGCCTTCAGACGCCGGTTCTCCGACACCGCGAGGAAGTAGCCGCCGATCCAGTCGCTGACGTGTCCGACCCAGCGCACGGGATAGGCCAGCACGCCGTTGACCGGTCCCAGCGTCGCCTCGGCGCCCGCCCGCACGGGCGCCAGCGGACTGGCCTCGGCCCGGCGGTCGGCCAGCAGCAGCATGATCGCGGCGACCACCGCGACGATCACGGCGACGCCGGCGCCCAGCATCGCCGGCACCTTCAGGTTTTCGAACGGTCCGTCGCGAAACGCCACGGCGCGCCTTCCGGAAAGGGGTTGAGAATCGACGGACCGACCCCGCCGATCCGCCCAGCCTATCGCAAAATCCGTGCCGCGTGGGAACCGCCGGAACGGGTCAAATCAGAGCGCGGAATCCAGCACGCCCTTCATCCAGCGCGGATGCTCCAGCACGCGGCCGCAGCCGATGGCCACGCACGACAGCGGATCGTCGGCCACCGACACCGGCAGGCCGGTGTGGTCGCGGATCTCCGCGTCCAGACCGCGCAGCAGGGCGCCGCCGCCGGTCAGCATGATGCCCTTGTCGGCGATGTCGGCGGCCAGTTCCGGCGGCGTCGCCTCCAGCGCGACCTTCACGGCCTCGATGATCTGGCTGACCGGTTCGGCCAGGGCTTCGGCGGCCTGGCGCTCGCTCATGCGCACCTCGCGCGGCACGCCCTGCATCAGATCGCGGCCCTTGACCTCGATGGACAGGCCTTCGCCGTCCGACGGGATGCGCGCCGTGCCGATGTCCTTCTTGATGCGCTCGGCGGTGGTCTCGCCGATCAGCAGGTTATGGTTGCGGCGCATGTAGCTGATGATCGCCTCGTCCATCTTGTCGCCGCCGACGCGGACGGATCGCGAATAGACGATGCCCGACAGCGACAGCACGGCCACCTCGGTGGTTCCGCCGCCGATGTCCACGACCATCGAGCCGGTCGGCTCGTGGATCGGCAGGCCGGCGCCGATCGCGGCCGCCATCGGCTCGTCGATCAGGCCCACGCGACGCGCCGAGGCGTTCAGGCAGCTGTCGTTGATGGCGCGGCGTTCCACCGCCGTGGCGCCGGACGGCACGCACACGATCACCTTGGGGTTCACGAAGCCCTTGCGGTTGTGAACCTTGCGGATGAAGTGCTTGATCATCTCCTCGGCGACCTCGAAGTCGGCGATGACGCCGTCGCGCATGGGGCGGATCGCTTCCATGTGGCCCGGCGTGCGGCCCAGCATCTGCTTGGCCTCGATGCCCACGGCGTGGACGATCTTGCGCCCGCCGACGTTCCTCAGCGCCACCACCGAGGGCTCGTTCAGGACGATGCCCTTGCCCTTCATGTAGATGAGCGTGTTCGCCGTGCCGAGGTCGATGGCGATGTCGTTCGAGATCATGCCGAAAAGGTGCATGGGCGTGGGATACCGTTCGGATTGGGGCCTTTGAGGGGCGGATGTCGAAACCGGCCCACTGCGACGACGCCCCGTCCCGCACGCATCCCCTCGCGCGATCCGTCCTGATCGATTTCGTCGAGCCGACCTGCGGCCCGTTTGCCCGTGTGCGCCGGGGATTACAACCCCCGACGCGCCGCCCTTTCACCGACCGGCGACCCGGGACCTAAACAGGTTGCAGCCCCTCGACCTCCAGCATCTTCCTCACCGCGTCGCGGGTCTGCACGAGGTCGAGGTGGGCGTTCAGCCTGGGGAACCGGGTCGCGTCCAGCAGGCCGGCCTGACGGGCCCAGCGCTCGAACACCATCAGGTAGCCGTCGGACAGGGTCCAGGTCTCACCGAACACCCAGGGGCCCTCGACCAGATGCCGCTCGGCCAGATCCAGCTTGCTGAGCGCCAGTTCGACCGCCTGATCCTTCGCATCTCCCTCCAGCGGCGGCCGGCTGAACAGCACCTTGCCCAGCGCCGGATGCAGCGACGACGACAGCCAGCCGTTGAAGGCGTTGAAGCGCGCGAACCCGAACGGGTCGTCCACCGGCGCCAGGTCGCGGTCGCGGAACGTCTGCGCGATCCAGCCCAGGATGGCGGCGTTCTGCGTGATCACGCCCTGGTCCGTCTTCAGCGCGGGCGTCGATCCGGCGGGGTTGACGGCCAGGAACTCCGGCGTGCGCTGCTCGCCTTTCTTCAGGTCGACGACTCGCGTCTCGTGCGGCGCGCCCGCTTCCAGCAGCGCCACGTGCGAAGCGATGGCGCACGCGCCGGGCGAGATGAACAGGGTTGTGGTCACGGCGGCCTCCTTGGCGATGGAACGTCGGCATATGGCCGAGGTTGCGCCTTAATGCAACAGCGTCAGTTGCGGTTAAGCTCCCGTCGCTTCACCCACTCGCGCACGATCAGCATGATCGCCAGCCAGACCACGGCCACGCCCGCGAGAATCATCGTGCTGTGGGTCCCGTCGCCCGACACCGCCGTCGCCACCGCTCCGCCGAAGAATGCCACCAGCGCCGTCTTCGGCAGGACGCCAAGCGCGCAGCCGATCAGGAACCACCAGAAGTTCGCCCGCGTCGCGCCGAACGCCATGTTGACGACGATGAAGGGCGCCGACGGAACGTTGCGGATCATGAAGCTGGCGTAGAAGGCGTTGCGGCCCACGAACCGCTTCAGTCGCTCCGCCGTCGAACCGCCCAGCCTTTCCAGCGTCCGCGCCGTCGGCCCGCGCCCCAACCAGTAGGTCGCCCCGGCGGACACGACGGTCGCCACCCAGCTGTACCAGAAGCCCAGCGACGGCCCGAACGCCACCACGCACGCCGCGATCAGGATGAACTGCGGCGCCCCGACGAAGGCCGCCCCCACGAACAGGGCCACCGTCGCCGCGAACGCCCACGGGCTGCCGGCATACCCCTCCAGCCAGTCCCTCAGCTTCTCCTCGGCATGCAGCCCCAGCGCCTGCTTGCCCACCAGGAACAGCCCGACCACGGCCAGCAGCAGCACGACCGTCGCCGCCACGGCGCGCCACCGCGCCGCCTCCATGTTCAGGACGAAGTCGAGGACGCGACGGATCATGCCTCCATTTGCCCTCACGCCCCCCCGCCCGTAAACAGCCGGGGCCTCCCCGCACGCATGAGACTCTCCGACATGAGCCAGCTTCAGTCTTCAGCTCTGGCCCGCGTGAAGCCGTCGGCGACGCTGGCGGTCACGGCGCGGGCGCGCGAGCTGAAGCGGGAAGGGCGCGACGTCATCGGCCTGGGCGCCGGCGAGCCGGACTTCGACACGCCGGACAACGTCAAGCGCGCCGCCGTCGACGCCATCATGCGCGGCGAGACCAAATACACCGACGTCGACGGCCTGCCGGAGCTGAAGGCCGCCGTCGCCGCCAAATTCGCGCGCGAGAACGGCCTGTCCTACGAGATCAACCAGATCCACGTCGCCCCCGGGGGCAAGGCGGTGCTCTACAACGCCCTGGTCGCGACCCTGTCGCCGGGCGACGAGGTCATCGTGCCCGCGCCCTATTGGGTCTCCTATCCAGACATGGTTCTGCTGGCCGGCGGCGAGCCCGTCACGGTCGTCGGCCACGAGGCGGACGGCTTCAAGCTGCGGCCCGAGGCGCTGGACGCGGCCATCACGCCGCGGACGAAGTGGCTGATCCTCAACAGCCCGTCCAACCCCACCGGCGCCGCCTACACGCGCGCCGAACTGGAAGCGCTGGCCGACGTCATGCGCCGCCACCCGCACGTCTGGGTGATGACCGACGACATGTACGAGCACCTGATCTACGGCGATTTCGACTACCTGACCTTCGCCCAGGTCGCGCCCGACCTGATCGACCGCACCCTGACCGTCAACGGCGTGTCCAAGGCCTACGCCATGACCGGCTGGCGCATCGGTTATGCCGGCGGGCCGAAGCCGCTGATCGACCTGATGCGCAAGGTCGCCGGCCAGACCACGTCGAACCCCTCGTCGGTCAGCCAGTGGGCGGCGGTCGAGGCGCTGAACGGCCCGCAGGACTTCATCCGGGGGCGCGCCGCCGCCTTCGAGCGCCGCCGCGATCTGGTCGTGTCCATGCTCAATCAGGCCACGGGCCTGCGTTGCCCGACGCCGGAGGGGGCCTTCTACGTCTACCCGTCGGTTGAGGGCCTGCTCGGCAGAACGGCGCCGGACGGCACGGTGATCGATTCGGACGACGCCTTCGTCTCGGCCCTGCTGGACGCCGAGGGCGTGGCGGTGGTTCAGGGCTCGGCCTTCGGCCTCAGCCCCTATTTCCGCATCAGCTACGCCACGTCGGAAGACGTGCTGGAGGAAGGCTGCCGCCGCATCCAGCGCTTCTGCGCCTCGCTGCGGTGATCAGGCCGCGCGGCTGACGGCGAAATCGGCGAGGTCCTCCAGCGCTGTCCTCCACGCGGAAGCCGGCAGAACGGCCAGCGCGGCCTTGGCCCTGTCGGCGAAGGCCCCGGCCTCGTCCAGGGTCGCGCTCACGGCGCCGGAGCCGATGACCAGCTCACGCGCCCGCCGGAAATCGTCCTCCGTCCGCTCGCCCCTGGTGATGGTGCGTTCCCAGAAGGCGTCCTCGCGCCCCTTGGTCCTCGCCGCCGCCAGCAGCAGGGGCAGGGTGGCCTTGCCCTCTCGGAAGTCGTCGCCGGCGTTCTTGCCCAGCGCCTCGGCCGTGCCGCCGTAATCCAGCGCGTCGTCGGCCAGCTGGAACGCCAGCCCCAGCGCCATGCCGTAGTCGCGCAGGGCAGCCGAAGCCCCGTTCGACGACCCTGCGCCGACCGCGCCGGATTCCGCGGCGGCGGCGAACAGCTCGGCCGTCTTGGCGCCGATGATGGTCAGATAGGTGTCGCGGTCCAGGTTCAGGTCGTGCGCCCGCGTCAGCTGCAGCACCTCCCCTTCCGAGATCACCGAAGACGCCTTGGCCAGAATGCCCAGCGCCCGCATGTCGTCGGTTTCGACCATCAGCTCAAAGGCGCGCGCGAACAGGAAGTCGCCGACCAGCACGCTGGACGGCGCCCCCCAGATCAGATGCGCCGCCACCTTGCCGCGCCGCAGCTCCGACACGTCCACGACGTCGTCGTGCAGCAGGGTGGCGGTGTGGATGAACTCCACCGCGGCGGCCAGCTTCAGCGGCGCGTCCAACGGACCCTCGGCCCCGGCCGCGCGCGCGGCCGCCACGGTCAGCAGGGGCCGCAGCCGTTTGCCGCCTGCGCCCACCAGATGCTCGGCCAGCAAGGGGATGACCGGCACGTCGGACTTCATCCTGTCGAGGATCAGGGCGTCGACGGCGGCCATGTCCGGTCCGGCCATCCGCACCAGGTCGTCGACCTGACCGGCGGGGCGGGGGCGGGGCGCGGTCACGGCGTCCAAGGGCGGCACTTTCAGGCGGGAGGTCGGGGAGAAGTCGAGCGCCGCCTTGCCTCATGGCGACGCGGCGCACAATGGTGACCGCCCATGAACGGGTCAAGCGCGTGACCGTCGCACCAGAGATCGATGAAAACGGCCTGCTGAACGGCCGCGTGCGGCTGCTGCAGCCGCGCGACGGCTACCGCGCCGGCATGGACGCCGCCCTGCTGGCGGCCGCCGTGCCCGCGCGGCCGGGGGAGGTGGTGCTCGAGGCGGGATGCGGCGCCGGCGCGGTGCTGTGCCAGATCGGGGCCCGCCGCCCCGGCGTGCGTCTGCTCGGCGTCGAACGCGAGGTGCCCGCGGCGGACCTCGCCCGCCGCAACCTCACGCTCAACGGTCTGGATGGCGAGGCGTTGAACGCCGACGTCGCGGCCGGCTTCGCGGCGCTGGATCGTCCGCGTGCCGACTGGGCCGTCAGCAATCCGCCCTTCTTCGACGATCCGACCGCCCTGCGCGCGCCGGCGCCGGGCAAGCGGGCGGCGTGGATGGCGGACGACGGGCTGCAGGCGTGGACCGATTTCCTTCTCGCCGGCGTCAGGGATGGCGGCGTCGTCGTGATGATCCATCGCGCGGATCGTCTGGGCGACCTGCTGGGCATGCTGGGCCGGAAGGCCGGCTCCTTCCGCATCCTGCCCGTTCATCCGTATGCGGATCGACCGGCCAGAAGGGTGATCGTCAGGGCCACGCGTCTGGGCCGGGCGCCGCTGGTCCTGCTCCCTCCGCTGGTCCTCCACGATGCGGGCGGCGGTCATTCGGCGCGCGCGGACGCCGTGCTGCGCGGCGAGGCGGACCTCGACCTCGACTAGGCGGCGACGTCGAAGTCGAACGCCAGCGGCAGATGGTCGGACGCCATCCGGGCCAGCGGCGAGAACGGCGTGTGCACGCGCGTGACGCGGATCTCGCGGCTGACGAAGGCATGGTCGATGCGGATCGCGGGGTAGCCGGACGGAAAGGTCTTGACCGAGGGCTTCAGGCCCAGCTGACGCTGTCCGTCCTCCAGCCCGGTGGACACGAGTTGCCGGTATGGCCGCGTCACCGAGGTGGCGTTGAAGTCGCCGCACAGGATCGTCGGTCCCGTGCACAGGTCCGAGCCCAGCCACTCCTTGCCCGTCAGGGCGGCGGCCTGCAGGCGCTGCTCGCGCGGCACCAGACCCAGATGGGTGTTGATGACGTTCACCGTCGCCCCGCTTATGTCGATCTGCGCCCACAGGGCCCCGCGCGGTTCAAGTCCCGGCACGTTCGGCAGGGTGGGCAGGGGGCCGGCACGCACCAGCCTCTCCGGATGCGGCGTCAGGATGGCGTCGCCGTACAGTTCGGCCTCGACGCGCATCGCGGCGTGAAAGCGGACCGCCATCGACAGGGCGTCGGCGATCGCCTGCGCCTGATCCACGTGACCCGTGCGGGCGCGGCCGACGTCCAGCTCCTGCAGGCACACGACGTCCGGCTCCAGCTCGGCGATCACGGCGGCGACGCGCGGCACGTCCAGCCGCCGGTCCACGCCGACGCAGCGATGCACGTTGTAGGTGACGAGACGGGGCATGCGTTGCGGCGCCCTACAGGCCGATCATGGCCGTCGGGGGGCGCTCAGATCTCCACCAGACGGTCGGGCACTTCGTTGGGATTGACAGGTCGCGGCGGGAAATGTTCGGCCAGTACGCCGCCGCACAGCGACACCGCCCTGACGAAGCCGTCGGCCGGCGCCTTGCGCTTCATGCCGGACACCAGCGCCGCCGCGGCGTCGGCCCAGACGTCTTCCGACACCTTCTCGTGAATGCCCTTGTCGGCGATGACCTCGACCCGGTGATCGGCGTCCGCCGCGAAGATCAGCACGCCCGTCCGGGCTTCCGTCACGTGCAGGCCGTGCGCCAGAAACTGGTTCAGGGCGGCGCGCCGCACCCGGTCGCGCCGGATCGCGGGCGGCGTCAGCGCGCGCCGCACCGCCGGGATCAGACCCAGCAGCAGAACCGTCAGAAAGGTCGCCAGCTGAAGCACGGCGTGCACGGCGATCGCCGTGCCGGCTTCCGATCCGGCCGCCGCCGCGTGGCCCACGCTCCAGCCGTGCGCCAGGCTGGGCAGATCGGTGGGGTCAAGCCCCAGCGGGATCGCCAACAGGGGCAGGATCAGCGCCGCCGCCGCCGCCCAGCCCAGCAGGACGTCCCAGTAACCGGAGACCTGTCGCGCGAAGACGCAGAAGATCTCGCCGCTGGTCGCCCTTTCGGCTTCGGCGATGGCCGCGGCCACCCGGGCGTGATCGTCGGGGGTCATCTTCATCACCAGCCTCCCGAGGCGCCGCCGCCGCCGAAGCTGCCGCCTCCGCCGCCGAATCCGCCCCCGCCGAATCCGCCGCCGCCCCAGCCCCCGCCGCGGCCGCCGCGCGCGGCGCCGCTCAGCGCCTCGGCCGCCGCCCAGATCAGGATCGGGGTCATGCCGTCGCCCCCGTCGTCGTCCTTGCCGCCCCGGCCCTTGCGGCGTCGTCCGGCCCGCGAGACCGCGCTGACGAAGCTGACGAAGGTCATGAAGACGAAGAAGGCGATGAACAGGATGATCGCGACCGGCACCTCGGGGTCCGGCGACTCGGCCGCCGCCGCGCGCGCCTGCGCCTCCTCCGGGTCCAGCCGCAGCTGGGTCTCGATGGCCTCCACCCCGTTGGTGATCCCCCGCTCGAAACCGCCGTCCCGGAAGGCGGGCAGGATCTGTTCGTGGATGATCAGCGCCGACAGGGCGTCGGTCAGGATCGGCTCAAGGCCGTAACCGACCTCGATCCGCACCTTGCGCTCATTGGGCGCGACGATCAGCAGGACGCCGTTGTTCTCGGCCGACTGGCCGATGCCCCAGGCCCGGCCCAGCTGATAGCCGTAGTCGGCTATGTCGCGGTCCTGCAGGCCGTCGACAGTGACCACCACCAGCTGGTCCGAGGTGTCTCGCTCCAGCGCTTCCAGTCGCGTCGTCAACTCGGCTTCCTTGGCCGGCGACAGCAGGTTCGCCTGATCGACCACCCGACCCGTCAGCGCCGGGAAGGCCAGGTCCTGCGCCAGACCGGGTGCGGCCGCGCACAGCCAGACCAGGGCGACGGCCAGCGCCGCCCCCGCGGCTCTCAGCGAGGCGATCACTGCGCCGGCGTCGCCGCCGGCGGCGCCGAGCCCGGAGCGGCCCCGGGCGCGACGTTGAAGCTGACCGTCGGGGCGCTCTGCGCCGCCTCATTGCCCTGGAACGGCTGCATCGGGCCCGAGCCCGAATGGATGGTGTTGGCCCACAGCACCGTCGGGAAGGTCCGCAGCGCCGTGTTGTGGACGCGGACGGCCTCGTTGTAGTCGCGCCGCGCGATGTTGATGCGGTTCTCCGTCCCCTCCAGCTGGCTCTGCAGCGCGAGGAAGTTCTGGTTCGACTGGATCTGCGGATACTGTTCCACGACCAGCATCAGCCGGCTCAGCGCCTGCGTCAGCTCGCCCTGCGCCGCCTGATAGCGCTGCATCGCCGCCGGATCGCTCAGCATCTCCGGCGTCAGCTGGATCGACGTCGCCCGCGAGCGCGCCTCGATCACCTGCGTCAGGGTCGTCCGCTCCGAGACGGCCGCGCCCTGCACCGTCGCGACCAGGTTCGGGATCAGGTCCGCCCGGCGCTGATAGGCGGCCTGCACGTCCGCCCACTTGGTCTTCGCATTCTCCTCGTTCTGCGGAATGGCGTTCACGCCGCAGCCGGACACGGCCGGCGCCATCACGACCACGGCCGCGACGGCGGCCAGACGGGGGTTGATGTGCATCATCGTGACGGCCCTTCGCGAACGCGGCCCCATCGCCGCTTCGGCCGATATATCAGCCGTTCGGCACGCCGCATCAAGCGTCCAGCGGCTCGGCCTCCACGCCCGCCGTGGCGCAGGCGGCGGCATAGGTGTTGGCCAGCAGCACGGCGATGGTCATCGGACCGACGCCGCCGGGCACCGGCGTGATCGCCCCGGCCACGGCCGCCGCCTCGTCGAACGCCACGTCGCCGACCACCCGCGTCCTGCCCTCCGCCGCCCGGGCGGGATCCGTCGCCGGCACGCGGTTGATGCCGACGTCGACGACCGTCGCGCCCGGCTTGATCCAGTCGCCGCGGATCATCTCCGGTCGCCCCACCGCCGCGACCAGAACATCCGCGCGACGGCAGACCTCCGGCAGATCGCGCGTCCGCGAGTGCGCCACCGTCACCGTGCAGCTGTCGCCCAGCAGCAGTTGCGCCATCGGCTTGCCGACGATGTTGGACCGGCCGACCACCACCGCCTCCAGCCCCGACAGGTCGCCCAGCTCCGCCTTAAGCAGCATCAGACAGCCCAGAGGCGTGCAGGGGACCAGCCCCCGTCCGCCCGTCGCCAGCCGACCGGCGTTGACGACGTGAAAGCCGTCCACGTCCTTGTCCGGATCGATCGCGGCCAGCACGGCGTCGCCGGAGATCTGCGGCGGCAGGGGCAGCTGCACCAGGATGCCGTGGACGGCCGGATCCCGGTTCAGCCGCTCGACCACCGCCAGCAGCTCCTTCTCGGACGTCTCCGTGGGCAGCCGCACGGTCTCGGAGTGGAATCCAGCGGCCTCTGCCCTTTCGCCCTTCGACTTCACATAGATGCGGCTGGCCGGATCGTCGCCGACGATCACGGCCGCCAGTCCCGGTCTCACGCCCGTCGCCGCGTGCAGCCGCTCCGCGGCCTGCGCCACGCGTTGCACCAGCCCGGCGGCGAACCCCTTGCCGTCGATGATGCGCGCACGGGCGGAATCGGACATGGCCGGACCTGCGGAAGTCGTTTCGGGGACGGCCGCGATTTACAGGGCGGGGGGGCTGGCGTCTATGATCGGCGCCGTTCCTCCGGAGATGCGCCGCATGACCCGTCCCGATCCGCTCCTGGGCGCGGCCCTGTCGGCCCTGCTGCTGGCCGCGACGCCCGCCGCCGCGCAGCAGGCCCTTGTGTTCGGCCGCACGGTTTCCGGCGAGCTCACGGCCGACGACGCCCGGGTCGAGGACGGCGGTTACCGCTATGACGAGTGGACCTTCTCCACCCGCGAGGGGCAGCGGGTGGAGCTGACGCTGACCGCCGCCGACTTCGACGCCTATCTCGAAGTGTGGGCGGCGAATTCCGGCACGGACGACGGTCCCCAGTGGTCCGACGACGATTCGCTGTCGGGCACCGACGCCCGCCTGCGCTTCAGCGCGCCCGCCGGCGACTGGATCGTGCGCGCCCGCGGCTTCGAAAGCGAGGCGCTCGGCGCCTATGCCCTCACCCTCGCCGAGCGGCCCCCCGCGCCCCGCGCCCCGCGCCCGACCGGCGTGCGCGTCGGCCGCGCGGTTCAGGGCGATCTATCCGACCGCGATCCCGAAACCGGCGACGGGGTCCGCTACGACGCCTACGCCCTGCGTATGCGGCAGGGCGAACGGGTCCTCGCCACCCTGACGTCCGACGCCTTCGATCCGATGCTTCAGGTGGGCCGCGGCGTGGGCGAAGAGTTCGTCGAACTGGGCGTCAACGACGACGACGGGCAGGGTCTCAACTCCCGTCTGGTCTTCGAGGCGCCGTCGTCGGGCGAGTTCGTGATTCGCGTGACCCCCGTCGGCGCCGACGACGGCGCCTACGTGCTGACGCTGGCGGAAGCCCCCCCGGCCGCGCCGGCCGCCGCCCTCGGCTGGGGGGCGTCGGTCCAGGGTGATCTGTCCCCGACCGACGGCGTCAACGCCGACGGCGCCGTGGTCGACGTCTACCGCTTCACCGGCACGGCGGGTCAGCGGGCCCAGATCGACGTGACCTCGTCGGCCTTCGACGCCTACGTCGAGTTGCGGGCGGAGTCGGACCCGTCGCAGGTGCTCGCCGAGGACGACGACGGCGGCCCGGAGGGCACGGACTCACGCCTGCTCCACACCCTCCCGGCCGACGGCGAATACCGCGTCGAGGTCCGGGCCTTCGCCCCCGGCGGCGTCGGCGCCTACACGGTCTCGCTGACCGAGGCCGCGCCCGAGCGCCCGGCGACGCCGCTCGCCTTTGGTGCGGCGGTCGAGGGTCAGATCGAAGACGCCGATCCGCGCGATTCCGAAAATCGCGGCTACGACTCCTATGTCTTCAGCGGCGTCGAAGGGCAGCGCGTGCAGGCCATCCTGCGCTCCGGCGACTTCGACGCCTTTCTCCGGGTCGGCTCGGCAGAGGGCGAGTTCTCCGACCTGGCCTCCGACGACGACGGTCTGGGGGAGGGCACGGATTCCCGCCTCAACTTCACGGTTCCGGCCGACGGCGACTACGTGCTTCGCGTCTCGCCGCTCGGCCCCGACGCCGACGGCCTCTACGCCGTCGAACTGATCGACCGCGGACCCAAGCCCCAGCCGGGCAGTCTGATCGTCGGCGCCTCCGTCAGGGGCGTCCTGTCGGAAAACGACGACGCCGCGGCGGACGGCAGCTGGTTCGACTCCTACCGCGTGCACGCCAAGGCGGGCGAGCCGCTGCGCATCGAACTGGCTTCCAACGCCTTCGACGCCTTCGTCATGATCGGCCGTGAGAAGGACGACGGCGGCTTCGAGGTGCTGGGCAGCGACGACGACTCCCTGTCCGACACCCATGCCCGGCTGGATTGGGAAGCGCCGGAAGACGGGGACTACGTCATCCGCGCCGGCAGCTTCGGCGCCCAGGAGGCCGGCCGTTACGTGCTGACGGTCAAGCCCCAGCCCAAGCCGTGATCGCGCGTCAGGCGGCGTCAGATGACGGCGTCGCCGCGACGATGTAGCGTTCCCTCCATGGCCGCTTCCGGCCGGGGGAATTCCAGCACATGCGTCGCCTCACTCTCTTCGCCGCCGTCGGTCTGACGGCCCTCGCCGCTGCCGGCGCAGCCTCGGCCCAGTCGATCTCGGTCGGCCAGACCGTGCGCGGCACGATCGCCACCTCGGATCCCAAGGTGGAAGTGGACGGCAGCCACTACGACTGCTGGGTCTTCACCGCCCCCGCCGGGACCTACACGGTCGACTACCGCTCGGACGACTTCGACGCCTTCCTCGCCGTGGGCAAGGGCCGCGATTGCTCGGGCAGCACGACGGTCGCCAATGACGACTGGGGCGACGGCCTGGACTCGCACGCGGAGTTCGCCACCGACGGCGGCGCCTGGTTCATCAAGGCCAACACCCTGGAGGGCGGCGAAACCGGCGCCTATACGCTCTCCCTCGTCTCCGGCGGCGATCCGCGGGTCATGGAAAACGACGGCTTCGGCCCCGACGATTCCGAGGCGTCGGACGGAGAGATCGATCTGGCCTGGCTCGAAGCGCTGGACGGGCGTGAGGGCGGCGAGGAACACCTGATGAATGTGCTGTGCGCGGCCGTCGACACGCTCGACCTCATCGTCACCATGGAGTCGATGACGGAAGAGCAGCTGGAGGCGCGCGTCGCCGAAGGCAGCCAGTTTACCGATCGCGCCTATGCGACCGGCGGCTCGCTGGGATTCAGCCGCGATGACGTGGAGACCCAGGTCGCCGAACTGGGCGTGACCCTCCTCATGGACCCTGAGAGCTCCGGCGACTTCTCCGAGGCCCGTCAGGAATGCATGGGCATGCTCTGAGCCGGACGGCTCAGCCCAGCAGGTCTCCGACGAACGGCCGCCACCGTCCCTCCCGGACGGTGGTGGTCGCCCGCGCGATGTCCGGCGCGAAATAGTGGTCCTCGGCGTATTCCGCCGCCGCCTCGCGCACGATCGCCCACGCCCCTTCCAGCGCGGCCGAGCTTTTCAGCGGGCGCTGGAAGTCGATGCCTTGCGCCGCGGCCAGCAGTTCGATCCCGACCACGGTCGCGGTGTTTTCCGCCATCTCGAGCAGCCGTCGCGCGCCGTGCGTCGCCATCGACACGTGATCTTCCTGGTTGGCGCTGGTGGGGACGGTGTCGACGCTCGCCGGATGGCTCAGCATGCGGTTCTCGGCCACCAGGGCGGCGGCCGTCACCTGGGCGATCATGAAGCCCGAGTTCAGCCCGCTCTCCCGCACCAGAAACGCCGGCAGTCCGCTCATCTTCGGATCGACGAGGATCGACGTCCGCCGCTCCGAGATGTTGCCGATCTCGCACAGGACCAGCGCGATCTGATCCGCCGCGAAGGCCACGGGTTCGGCGTGGAAGTTGCCGCCTGAGATCACGTCGCCCTCGGCGAAGAAGACCAGCGGATTGTCCGTCACCGCATTGGCCTCGCGCACCAGCGTGGCCGCCGCGGCCCGCAGCACGTCCAGCCCCGCCCCCATGACCTGCGGCTGACACCGCAGGGAGTAGGGGTCCTGCACCTTCTCGCAGTCGTCGCGGTGGCTCTCCCGGATGTCCGACCCGGCCAGAAGGTCGCGCAGCACGCGGGCCACCTCGATCTGCCCCGGCTGGCCCCGCAGCGCGTGGATGCGCGGATCGAACGGCGCGTCCGAGCCCTTCAGCGCGTCCACCGACAGGGCGCCCGCCACCAGACCGGCGGCGAACGCGTCCTCCGCGGCCAACAGTCCCGCCAGCGCCAGCGCCGTCGAGCACTGTGTGCCGTTCAGCAGCGCCAGACCCTCCTTGGGCCCCAGCACCACCGGCTCGCGTCCGACGCTCGCCAGCGCCTCGACCGCCGGGACCACGCGTCCGCCGACCACCGCCTCGCCCACGCCGATAAGCACGCAACTCATGTGCGCCAGCGGCGCCAGATCGCCCGACGCGCCCACCGAACCCTTGGACGGGATCACGGGCAGGACCTCGCCGTTCACAAGATCGATCAGGGCCTGCAGCGTGTCGCGACGCACGCCCGATGCGCCCTTCGACAGGCTGGCGATCTTCAGCGTCATCAACAGTCGCGTGACGCCCGGCGACAGCGGGGCGCCGACCCCGCAGGCATGGCTTAGAACCAGATTTTTCTGCAGCGTCTCAAGATCTTCGGCGGCGATGCTCGTGTTGGCCAGCAGGCCGAAGCCGGTGTTGATCCCGTACACCGTCCGGCCCTTCGCCAGAATGTCGGCCACCGTCGCGGCGCCGGCCTCGACGTCGGCCCAGGCGGCGTCGCTCAACGAGATCGTCACGGGTCCTTCCAGGGCGGCGCGCAGCTGGGCCAGCGTCAGCGGCGCGACGCCGATCGTGATGGCGGTCATGTTCAGCCCCCCACCGACGGCAGATTCAGCCCGTGTTCCCGCGCGGCTTCCTTCGCGACCTCATACCCCGCGTCGGCATGCCTCATCACCCCCGTCGCCGGGTCGTTCCACAGCACGCGCTCCAGCCGCCTCGCCGCCTCGGGCGTGCCGTCGGCGACGATCACCACGCCGGAGTGCTGGGAGTAGCCCATGCCGACGCCGCCGCCATGATGCAGGGACACCCAACTGGCGCCCGACGCCGTGTTCAGCAGGGCGTTCAGCAGCGGCCAGTCCGACACCGCGTCCGACCCGTCCATCATGGCCTCGGTCTCTCGGTTGGGGCTCGCCACCGAGCCCGAGTCCAGATGATCGCGCCCGATCACGATCGGCCCCGACAGCTCCCCCGACGCCACCATGTCGTTGAACATCAGCCCGGCCCGGTGCCGGTCGCCCAGCCCGATCCAGCAGATGCGAGCCGGCAGGCCCTGGAACGCGATCCGCTCGCCGGCCATGTCCAGCCAGCGGTGCAGGCCGGCGTCGTGGGGGAACAGCCCCTTCATCGCCGCGTCCGTCTTGCGGATGTCTTCCGGATCGCCCGTCAGGCTGGCCCAGCGGAACGGCCCGATCCCGCGGCAGAACAGCGGCCGGATGTACGCCGGCACGAAGCCGGGAAAAGCGAAGGCGTCGCTCACGCCCGCATCGAAGGCGACCTGCCGGATGTTGTTGCCGTAGTCGGTCGTCGGCACGCCCGCCGCGTGGAAGTCCAGCATGGCCTGCACGTGCACGGCCATCGACCTGCGCGCCGCCGCCTCGACCGTGGCGGGGTCGCTCTCGCGCTTCTCTTCCCACTCGGCGACCGTCCACCCGGCCGGCAGATAGCCGTTGACCGGATCGTGGGCGCTGGTCTGGTCGGTGACCAGGTCGGGCCTCACTCCACGCCGGACAAGTTCAGGCAGGACGTCCGCCGCGTTGCCCAACAAGCCGATCGACGTCGGCTTTTTGTCTTGCAGCGACCGCTCCAGCATCTCCAGCGCCTCGTCGACGCTCTCGGCCATGACGTCCAGATACCGGGTGCGGAGGCGGAACTCGATGCGGCTGCGCTGGCACTCCACGGCGATGCACGACGCGCCGGCCATGGTCGCCGCCAGCGGCTGCGCCCCGCCCATGCCGCCCAGCCCGGCCGTCAGGATCCACTTGCCCGACCAGTCGCCGCCGTGGTGCTGGCGCCCGGCCTCCATGAATGTCTCGTAGGTGCCCTGAACGATGCCCTGGGTGCCGATGTAGATCCACGACCCTGCCGTCATCTGGCCGTACATGGCCAGCCCCTTGCGATCCAGTTCGTTGAAATGCTCCCAGGTCGCCCACTTCGGAACCAGGTTCGAATTGGCGATCAGCACGCGCGGCGCGTCGGCGTGGGTGCGGAAAACGCCCACCGGCTTGCCCGACTGCACCAGCAGCGTCTCGTCCTCGCCCAGCCCGCGCAGGCTCTCCACGATCCGGTCGAAAGCCGCCCAGTCGCGCGCCGCCTTGCCGATTCCGCCATAGACGACCAGGTCCTGCGGCCGCTCGGCCACATCGGGGTCGAGGTTGTTCATCAGCATGCGCAGGGCGGCCTCGGCGGCCCAGGTCCTGGCCGTCTTCTGCGGCCCGCGCGGCGCGCGCACGACGCGCGCGTTGGACATGTGTTGTTCGCTCATGGCCGCGTCTCTACGCTGCCCGACCATGACCTTGGAAGCCTCCGAAGCTCTGGGCTGGCGATCCGTCGCCGACCTGACCGGCGATCACCCCGACGCGCGCGTCGCGATCGTCGGCGCGCCGCTGAACGAGCGGTCGCTGACGCCCGGCCGCTGCGATCTGGCCCCAAAGGCCTTCCGCGCCGTCCTGCCGCGGTTCTCGACCTACGATGTGGAGACCGGGCTGGAGCTGACGACCGCCGTCCACGACGCCGGGGACGTGCCGCTGAAGGCCGTCTCGCCCGCCGCCGCCTTCGTGCCCGTCCGCGACGCCGTGGCCGCGCAGACGGGCCGCGACCTGACCGTGCTGATCGGCGGCAACAACGCGATCACCCGGCCGGGCGTCCACGCCCTGGGCCTCGGCCGCGTCGGCCTGCTGACGCTGGACGCCCATTTCGACCTCCGCGACGCCGACCGTGGCCTGACCAACGGCAATCCCGTCCAGGCTCTGCTGGACGACGGGCTGGACGGCCGCCGCATCAGCCAGATCGGCCTCGCCCCCTTCGCCAACACCCGCCGCGCCCATGAGAAGGCGAAGGCCGCCGGCACCTCGGTCCGCACCGCCGCCGACTGCCGCGCCCACGGCATGGCCGCCATGGTGACGCAGGAACTCGACCGCCTCTCCGCCCTCTGCGACGCGATCTACGTCGATTTCGACATCGACGTCATCGACCGCGGCCAGTGGCCCGCCAGCCCCGGCGCCCGCCCCGGCGGCGTCCCGGTCCATGACTTCTTCGCGGCGACCCGCGTCGTGGGTGCCCATCCAAAAGTCCGCGCCGTCGACCTGACCGAATACGACCCGTCCCTCGAAGTCGGCGACCTCGGCTCGCTGACGGCGGGGCGCTGGTTCTGCGAGTTGCTGGCCGGGTTCCAGTCGCGTGGCTGACGGCTTCGACCTCCTCCTCACCGACTGCCGCCTCGCCACCATGGCTGAAGGCGAGACCCCCTATGGCGCGATCCAGGATGGCGCGATGCTGGTCCGTGACGGCCGCATCGCCTGGGTCGGCCCCCGCGCCGATCTGCCGGCCCACGACGCGGTCGAGACCCGGCGCCTCGACGGCCGCTGGGTCACGCCCGGACTGATCGACTGCCACACCCATCTGGTCTTCGGCGGCAACCGCTCGCACGAGTTCGAGCGTCGCCTGACCGGCGTGCCCTATGAGCAGATCGCGCGCGAGGGCGGCGGCATCGTCTCGACCATGACGGCCACGCGCGCGACCGGTGAGGACGCGCTCGTCGCCTCCGCCCTCGACCGCCTGCGCGGCCTGACCGACACCGGCGTGACCACGGTCGAGATCAAGTCCGGCTACGGCCTGGACGCCGCCAACGAGCTGAAGATGCTCCGCGCCGCCCGCCGCGTCGGCGGCGAAGGCGGCGTGCGCGTCTCGACCACTTTCCTCGGCCTGCACGCCCTGCCGCCCGAGCATCGCGCCGACCGCGCCGCCTATCTGGACCTGATGATCGACGACGTCCTGCCCGCCGCCCACGCCGAAGGGCTGGTGGACATGGTCGACGCCTATTGCGAACCCATCGCCTTCACCCGCGAGGAGGTCGCGCGCCTGTTCGACAGGGCGCGTGCGCTCGGCCTGCCGGTCAAGCTGCACGCCGACCAGCTGTCCAACGGCGGGGGAGGGGCCCTGGCCGCCGCCCATCGCGCCTTGTCCGCCGATCACGTCGAACACGTCGATGAGGCCGGCGTCGCCGCCATGGCCGCGGCCGGCGCCGTCGCGGTCCTTCTGCCCGGGGCTTGGCTGATGCTGCGCGAGACCGTCCTGCCTCCCGTCGATCTTTTCCGTCGTCACGGCGTGCGAATGGCCGTCGCCACCGACTGCAACCCCGGCACCTCGCCGGTCGCCAGCATGACCGCCGCGCTCAATCTCGCCTGCGTCCAGTTCCGACTGACGCCCGAGGAAGCCCTGGTCGGCGCGACCCGCCATGCGGCCGCCGCCCTCGGCCTGTCGTCCGCCGCCGGCACGCTGGCGGCCGGCAAGGCCGCCGATCTCGCCGTCTGGAACGTCGAGCGCCCGGCCGAGCTCTGCTACTGGATGGGCCTGCCCCTGCTTCACCAGCGCTGGCTGAACGGCATCCTCAGGTAGCGCAAAACAACCAAAGATTGCACAGCGAGCGAATCGTGGCATCCTCCGCCGCGGAGGATCGCCATGCCGCGTCGACCCACACGAACCGAACTCGCCATGGTCGTCGCCCTTGCCCTGTGCACGATCGCCCAGATCGGCCTCACCGTGCTGGACCTGCTGTCCGCCTGACCGCCCCGTGCTAGACGGCGCGTCCTGGGGGGGAGAGCGTCATGGCCGTCACCGAAATGGACGTCGTCATTCTGGGCGGGGGCCACAACGGCCTCGTCTGCGCCTTCTATCTGGCCCGCGCGGGTCTGAAAGTGACGGTGCTGGAGCGGCGCCACGTCGTCGGCGGGGCGGCGGTGACGGAGGAGTTTCACCCCGGCTTCCGCAACTCGACCGCCAGCTACACCGTCAGCCTGCTGAACCCCAAGGTGATCGCCGACATGGATCTGGCGCGCCACGGCCTCCGGGTCGTGCTGCGCAAGGTCGCCAACTTCCTGCCCCTGCCGGACGGCGACCGTCTGCTGGCGGGCGAGGGGATCACCGGGCCGGAGGTCGCCCGCTTTTCCCGGCAGGACGCCGACCGGCTGCCCGAGTACGAGCGCAGGCTGGAAGTCGTCGCCGACGTCCTGCGCGACTGGATCCTGCGTCCGCCGCCCAACATGACCTCCGGCGGCTGGCTGCACGCCCTGCCGGATCTGCTCTCGGCGGGCGCGTTGGGGCGCCAGGCCGCCGCGCTGGACGTGCAGGGCCGTCGCGACCTGCTGGACCTGTTCACCAGGTCCGCCGGCGATTGGCTGGACGGCTGGTTCGAGAGCGATCCCGTCAAGGCGCTGTTCGGCTTCGACGGCGTGGTCGGCAACTATGCCGGGCCCTACACGCCCGGCAGCGCCTACGTCCTGCTGCACCACGTCTTCGGCGAGGTGAACGGCAAGAGAGGCGCCTGGGGCCATGCGATCGGCGGCATGGGCGCCATCACCCGGGCCATGGCCGCCGCCTGCGCCGAACGCGGCGTCGACGTCCGGCTGGACGCGCCAGTGACCCAGGTGCTGACCGAGCGGGGCAGGGCGGTCGGCGCGGTGACGGAGGCCGGCGACGTCGTCCGCGCCCGCGCCGTCGTCTCCAACCTGCACCCCCGCCTGCTGTTCGACCGGCTCGTCGATCCCGCCGCCGTGCCCCACGACTTCCGCGAGCGCATGACCCGCTACGCCTCGGGATCCGGCACCTTCCGCATGAACCTCGCGCTCAGCGAACTGCCGCGCTTCACCGCCATGCCCGAACCCGGGGACCACCTGACCGCCGGCATCATCATGGCGCCCTCGCTGGACTACATGGAGCGCGCTCACGCCTCGGCCCGGCTGGACGGCTGGTCGCGCCGGCCGATCATCGAAATGCTGATTCCCTCGACCCTGGACGACACGCTCGCGCCGCCGGGCCGCCACGTCGCCAGCCTGTTCTGCCAGCACGTCTCGCCCGACCTGTCCGACGACGACCGCGAGACCGTCGCCGACCTCATGACAGAGACGGTCGACGGCTGGGCGCCCGGGTTCAAGGCCTCGGTGCTCGGCCGCCTCGCCCTGGGGCCGCGCGACCTTGAGCGGCGCTTCGGCCTCGTTGGCGGCGACATCTTCCACGGCCGCCTGACGCTGGACCAGCTTTTCAGCGCCCGTCCGGTCCTCGGCCACGCCGATCATCGCATGCCCGTCCCCGGCCTCTATCTCTGCGGCGCGGGCGCCCACCCCGGCGGCGGCGTCACAGGTGCTCCAGGGCACAACGCGGCCAGGGCGGTGCTGAAGGACTTGCGCTGACGGTGCTGGCGCGCTGCGCCGCAGCGGCGACGCGAAGATCGACCGCGTCCGATTGTGATGACCGGCGCCGATTTCATGAGGCCGATCAGAGGCCATTCGATTTTCTGGGCTCCGACGTCGACGTCGCTCCGGACCTGACCCATCCTGCCTTCGTCCCGTCGCACCGGAGGGCTCGTGAGGCCTGCGACCTTGCGGCGGCGGGAGCGTGTGGAGCGGGGCTCGCCGCCTTCGGGCGGCGGGGCCGATCGGGGTCACCAAGAGATGATCCCGGGCAAGGGTCAGGGGGGATACCTGGACCGATCCGGCAGACGTCGCAGGACGTCGCCGCCCGCCGGAGGCGACCGCGGTAAGGCGTGAACAGCGCCACCCGACGCGGGCTTCCGGAAAACCATGCGCGCGGAGCGTCACGCGAAGCCGAAACGGTATTTTCTTTCTGCATCCGGGCTTCGCGCCCGGCGCTCCGCC